>JBGUGL010000001.1:0-11807 GCA_045111455.1 Christensenellales bacterium
GGTGGCAGGGCTCGAACCTACGAATGCGGGAGTCAAAGTCCCGTGCCTTACCACTTGGCTACACCCCAACGTAGGTAATCTGCCAGCTTGACGCCGATAGAAGGAAAATGGGGTGAGTAGTGGGACTCGAACCCACGGTCTTCAGAGCCACAATCTGACGCGTTAACCAACTACGCTATACCCACCATATAACTGGCGCGCCTGGAGGGACTCGAACCCCCGGCCCACGGCTTAGAAGGCCGTTGCTCTATCCAACTGAGCTACAGGCGCATGCCACAGGACGGTTTCCCAATGTGCTTCGGCGCTTTCAGGGGAACGTTTTCCGTTTCCGCTGACAGATACGTATTATATCACTGCGAAAAGCCGGTGTCAACCGATTTTTCACCTGTTTGCACATTGACAAAACATCTTTCAGCGGATATGCTATCCGGGTGCGAGGTGAACAGACGGTCGCAGGCCTTCGGGCATGAGGAAAGTCCGGGCACCACAGGGCAAGGGTGCCGGCTAACGGCCGGCGGAGGCGACTCCAGGGAGAGTGCAACAGAAATAAACCGCCGCCCTTCGGGACGGTAAGGATGGAAAGGCGAGGTAAGAGCTCACCCGCGAACCTGGTAACAGGTCTGCGCTGTAAACCCCACCCGGTGCAAGATGCAATGAAGGCAAGCCGGCGGCCCGCCGCGTCCTTCGCGATCGCTTGAGCCGTGCGGTAACGCACGGCCTGGATAGATGACCGTCCAGTACAGAACCCGGCTTATGGTCACGCTCGCATTTTAAAAGCTCTCCCCTGCGGGAGAGCTTTTCATGTATATCCGGGATTATTTCATTTCAGTCAGCAGTTCGCCGTTGCGCAGGGTGACCAGAATGCCGTCCTTCGTGTCCTGGGTGACCAGCACCGGGACGCTTTGGGTATTCAGAGTCATCAGCACCCGGGGATCCGGCGTATCCGGCTCATCCTCCGAATTGGTGGAGATCACTGCCAGCCTGGGGGATACGGCTGCAACCAGCGCAGCACTGGTGGCGTCGCCTTCTCCGTGGTTGCCGATCTTCAGTACATCCGCATGGGGAATCGCCCCGGCGTTCAGCAGAGAGCTTTCTTCCGGAAATTCCATGTCCCCGGTGAGCAGCATGCTGCCTCCGCCGCCCTCTGCCAGCAGGACCAGGGAATTGTTGTTTTCCAGTTCCTCATCTTTGCTCAGCGGGCCGATGACGGTAAGCTTTCCGCCGTCCAGGGGGAGCGTGTCCCCGGCCGAGAGCCAGACGACTTCGCGGTCCTGCTTTTTGAGGGCTTTGTCAACAGGATGCTTTCCGTCTTCCTTCTTCAGTACATAGTGCTTTGCTGCATAGAGATTCTCAATCTCAATATCAGAGTCCAGCAGCGCCTTCAGGCCGCCGGTGTGGTCCGCATGGGTATGGGTGAGGATTACGCCGGTCAGCCGGGTAACACCTTCCCTGCGGAGGACATCCAGCATGGTATCTGCGCTTTTCTTCGTTCCTGTATCGATCAGGTATGCTCTGTTCCCGCTGCGCAGCAGCAGGGCGTCCGCTTTCCGGACGTTAATCGCCAGCAAAGACAGTTCTGTGCTTCCGGCAGGTTCTCCCTGGCATCCGGCTCCCAGCAGGGCCAGAACCAGAAGCCATACAGGCAGGATTCTTTTCATTCAGCACCTCCTTCCGGACGCCTGGAACGGAAAAAACGGTCCAGGAGAGCCCGGCATTCATCCGCCGGCCCGCCCTGTTCCCAGCGGGTGTTTCCGTGGAACAGGGGGTCTGCCGGCAGGTCGTATATGCTGCCGCAGCAGCCGGCATCCGGATCTGCCGCGGCAAAGACGCACCGTCCCAGGCGGCTCATGAGCAGCGCACCGGCGCACATGGGGCAGGGCTCCAGGGTGACATACAGGGTACAGTCCTTCAGGCGCCAGTCGCCCAGCTTTTCAGCACCGTGGCGCAGGCAGAGTATCTCCGCATGGGCGGTGGGATCCTTCAGGTTTTCACGCCGGTTATGGTCCGCCCACAGGAGGGTATCCCCCCTGTACAGCGCGGCGCCCACGGGCACTTCGCCTTCATCCAGCGCCTTCTTCGCTTCATCCAGCGCCACCAGCATGCAGGCATTGTCCAGGGTATCCATAACGGTCTCCTCCTTCCGGCATCCGCCTGCATTTGTCTACATTATTATGGACGAATCAGGAAATGTCAACCTTCCCGGGAAACGGAAAAACACAGAAGAACGAAAATGCAAACGATAACATAATTACATGTCCGGACGGAACGCATGTAACAACAGGCTCTTCGCAATATTGCTTATTATACCTGCAAAAGAAGACGCGTTTCGTTTTCGGGCGCTTTCCGGCATATCCTTTCCGGATCAGGCAGGGACTTTATCCGGCGGACAAGGATGAAAGGATGTGATTTGTTTGTACAAATGCCTATAAAATACTTGCAAAACGCAATAAACGATGATAGAATGTAACCGTTATGGACAATGTAACCAGAATGTAACTGCGGAAGCAGTCATGATAAATCGCAGGTAATTATCCATATCGAGAGCGACAGACAATGAGGGGGTTGATACCCATGGCTGATACGATTCGCATCCAGATGATGGACCATTTCCTCATCTATATAGATGAAAAGAAAACCGATCATCTGGCAACCAAATCCAAGAAGGGCGCGGCCCTGGTACAGTACCTGATCCTGAATGAGGGAGAACCGGTGCCGAACCAGAAACTGCTGGCGGCCCTGTGGGACGAGGAAAAGAGCACCAATCCGGAAAACGCGCTGAAGACCCTGGTGAGCCGCCTGCGGGTGCTGCTGAACCAGATCGATCCGATCCTGGGACCCTGCGTGGTGTCCGACCGCGGCGCGTATCACTGGCAGTGCCCGGAAAACATGACCATCGACCTGTACGAGATCGATGCGATCTTCAACCGGCTGGCAGAGAACAACGTGCCCGTGCAGGAACAGCGCCGGCTGTACAACCAGCTGCTGGAAATGTACCAGGGCGACCTGCTGCAGCACAGCGAGAAGAATGAATGGGCCCTGGCGAAAGCCACCACGCTGCACAACAAGTATATGGCGGCGGTATACGCCTATATTGAAATCCTGAAATCCAAAGCCCAGCATGCGGATATCGTCAGTGTCTGCCGCCGGGCCCTGGATGTGGATTCCTTTGACGACCGTCTCCACATGGAACTGATGTCCGCCCTGATCAAGATCAACCGGACCGGTGAAGCGCTGGTGCAGTACAAGCATGTGGTGCAGCTGAACTACCGGTACCTGGGTGTGCAGCCCAGCGAGGACCTGCAGGAGTTCTACAAGCAGATTGTTTCTGCCGGCAAGACCCTGGATTTCAACCTTGAATCCATCCGCAACGAACTGCGGGAGAGCGGAGACCGCCGCGGCGCCTTCGTCTGTGAATACACCGTATTCAAGGAAATCTTCAATCTGCAGATGCGCAACCTGGAGCGTCTCGGCGCCTCCATGTTCCTGGCCATTATCATGGTCTCCCCCTACAACGACAAGGATATTGACAATATCCGCCAGGACCAGATCATGGACGGCCTGCTGGAAATCCTGAAGCAGAACCTGCGTAAAGGTGATACCATTACCCGGTTTGCCCCCACCATCTACGCCCTGCTGCTGCCTACTGTCAACTACAACACCGGCGGCATGGTCCTGGAACGTATCAAGCGAGTGTTCTACAGGAACTATCCCAACAGCAACATCGTGTTCAACTACCGTGTAGGCCCCCTGAGCTCCCAGCATTCGAGCCAGGATCTTCCGGAACTGGAACCGAGAGAGTAATTTCATACCAGGAAATCCCGACCGGCGTTCTGAGCAATCAGGATGCCGGTTTTTTTGTGAAACGATACCGGAAACGTTTGCAAAAGTGAGGCATATAAACCTCATATGAACAGCCATTTTCATACAAAAATACCCCAGGAAGTAACTAAACAAGAAAAAAACAACAGAAATAAGTAATTAATTGAAAGAAAAATGAAAACCCTCTATTGATTATGCCACAAGGATTTTGTCAAATCAGTGGTAAAATATGGATACCAAAAACCGCCGGAAAACGGATGAAAGGCTTGAAAACAAAAGAACAGCGTGCTACAATGTTACTACATCAGAATATACATTTATCGCAATAGACCGAGTGAATGCTCCCCGAATAGGAGCATCGCTAATGTTTTACAGAATGAAAACGTTTACCAAATGGACAGGAAACAAAGGAGTCGGAACCATGAAAAAGAGCTTCATCCGGGCACTATCCGTAATCTGCGCCATCCTGCTGCTGACCGCTACGATTGCCACGTGGGCGGAAGCCGGCAGCCTGGCCACGCCAACGGATCTTGGTCCTGCGGAAACGAAGGACATCACGGAGGAAATTGGTGAAAATCCGCCGGAAGGAACCGGGGAGGAATCCGGAACGGAACCCGGCAACGACCAGCCGGGGGAAAACCCGGGAGACCAGCCGACGGATGATCCTGCAGGAAAAACGGATGAGAACCCGGAAGAGCAGCCCAAGGAGCAGCCTGAGGGGAACCCGGAAGATCAGTCCGGGGATGCTCCGGAAGTGACTCCTGAGGATAAACCGTCTGTGAAGCCGGATGAAACGCCGAAGGACAAGCCGGAAGTGACTCCCGGGGACAAGCCTCAGGAACCTGCTGAGGACAGCAAACCCGAGGAGGAACCGGCAGAGGAACCGGAAGAGATCGTTGAGGCCGAGGAAGTGCTTATTACCAAAGCCCTCCGGATCGGTGAATCCTGGAGCGGCAGGGTGAGCAAGAAAAAGCCCGCCGTGCTGAAGCTGGAAGTAGGCCAGGCCCAGAAGGTCCATATGCTGGTGGAAGGCAAGGGTGTCTGGGCTTCCGTGGTGAAAGCCGATCGCCTGAACGAGAATCCGGCCAGGACCCAGACGGATCCTGAAACCGACAGGGTTGTCATCAGCTGGAGAGCGGACGCGGGCGCCTACCTGATTAATGTCGGACCTGCAGAATATAACCTGATGGCCAATGCCAGTGTGACCTTCATGAATGAAGCCGCCTTTGAAGCCTGGCAGGCTGAACAGGAACCGGAAGAAACGGATCCGGAAGACAATACGGAAGAAGAAAACAAACCGGAGTCTGGAAACGGGGAAGAAGAAAAAGAACCCGAAGAAAACCCGGCAGATCCGGCACCGGAAACAGAAGAAACCGGGGAGAACGAAGAAACCAACAATGTTCCCGATGAATCTCTGAACAATGATCCAGACAATTCCGGAGAAAAACCGGAAGAGGAACCTGCCGCAGAAGGCGGGGAAGAACCTTCTGACGATGAAACCGAAGGCGAACCGGAAGAACCCCTGACCAATCCTGAAGCCGAAGAAGCGGAAGAAACCGCTGAAGAGGGCGAACAGGCAGAGGAACAGGGAGAAGAAGCCGAAGAAGGAGCTTCTGAAGAGGAAACAACCGAAGAAGAATCTGCAGAAGAAGAATCTACAGAAGAAGAAAATACCGAAGAAGAAACAACAGAAGAGGAAGCTGAAGCAGAAGAAGCCGTGGACGAGGAACAGCTTCTGTCCCAGGGTTACTTCAAGGTTCAGGTGGTTCAGGCGGAAGGCGCGGATGTGTTTGAGACAACGGAGGAAGGCGCCGAACCGGTTGAACACCTGGAAATGGGCGCTGAACTGTGGGTAAAAACCACGGAAGAGGAAGCCTGGGCTGTTGTATTCAGTGCGGATGAGGAGAAGCCCGCACAGTATATCCGGTGGAATGACCTGGTGATCATCCGGAAGACTGAAAACGAACAGGAAGAGACGGAGGAAGAAGTGCTTCCTGCCAGGTACGTGGAGATTTGCTCCACGCTGGCTGATTACGATTTCGTTTCCCTCGGAACGGAAATCACCATGACGGCCAGGCTGTTCAACTTCCGGGAGGAAGATGTCTGCACGTTCCAGTGGAAGTATTTCAGCAGCGCGGAAAATGACTTTGTGGATATAGAGGGAGCCAACGAGGCTTCGTATTCCTATCACATTACAGAAGAAAATATCAACTATTACTGGAAGCTTGTGGTTACCATTTCCAATGAAGAGCAACCCGGTGAAGAACAACCGAATGAAGAAAACACAGTCAATGAAGACGAATAATAAAAACTTCCCGTGCGCAGATCACAGGCATCAAGGAGGAGTCGGGCATGAGTGACATTAAGCGGAAAGTGATAGCGATTCTGCTGACAATATTCCAGATTGTGAGCCTTATTTCACCTGCGGGTGTCGCGGTGGCAGCAGCGGGAGATGAAGGATTCAACGCCAACACTTTTCAATACGGCGTCAAAATAGATGCAACGGAGCCCGCCCTGGAGCGGCTTGCGCAGGACAACTATTACCTGATTGTCCGGATGAAGGAAGGAAATACGGAGTATTTCAGCTGCAAGCCCTTCTCCAGCATTCAGGGTCACAGCGGGGAATATGCGATTTACAATCACTTTACCGATTCAAACGGTCGCACTGATATTCAGGCCAGAAACGCGGAATATGACCTGACCATTGCATCCTTTGATCAGGCGCCCACCTACAGCGAGATGCAGGCGGCCTTCAGTGCCGGAACGCCGAATCCGGAAGGCGTGCAGGTTCATCTGGAAAAAGCCAAATTCAAAGCAAACACCAATTTCAATGTCATTACTGTCAGAACCTTTGACAGTACCGGCGAAAACCCCATGGCGCCGAGCGAAGACCCGGCAGCGCCCATTGAAGGGTATTATGTCCGTGTAAAAATCCAGAGCAAGGATGGGAACGGCTGGAAAGATGAGGGCTGGAACCTGCTGCCGGTATCCTTTGCCGCCGGCTCTGCTGCCGCAACGGTAACGGTCAGCAATTTCCATTACACCAATGAAGGATACAATACAGATGCACATGATCTGAACGTATCAGATCCGAACTTACGGATCGATACAGATTCTGCTCGCCTGGTCAAACTGAAAGGCGATACTCAACTTGGCTGGATCAATAATATGCAGGATGCTTTTGATCCGAACAAACTGGACGACACTGCGCCGGAAGGCTATGAATTCCCCCAGAATGCAGGCAGTGCGGATCCGCAGACCGGCGGCTGGCAGTTTGCGCTGAACCGGTCCAAACCGGTTGAATACTTTGTCCGGCTGGTCCTGGAGGACACGGACGCAGCGACAGAACTCGGTGATACGGGGGATCTGTATGTTCTGGTGAATGTAGCCCATAAGAAGCAGGTTAATTATCAGAACGTTGTTACATATGCATACAAGAAGATTGATCCTGCGGCAATGGGTGACAAGGACGGAAACGGAAATTATGTTATTGACGTTCCGTTCACACCGATCACATGGTACAACCAGGATGGCACCGTTGCTGTCAATGAGCAGTTTACAGGTAATGAACTGGGGGCATTCTTCTCCATTTGTTCTGTGCCTGCCGGAACAACGCCGGCGATCGGAGCCGGATCAAATGTTACCGTGCAGGGCAGGGAATTTACTCTCCGGAAGGTGACCAACGGCGGTACTGTCAAAATCGGTGATTATATCAACCGCTATCAGCTTACGGAAATCAAAGACACCATCCGCCAGGATTCACCTGACGGCACTAAAAAGCAGATTATTGATTCAGCCATCCTCGAAAAGAATGACGATTCTTTCGGACTCTATTCCCTGGAAAAGATCCTGAACGGCGGATATAACGTTGTCACTCTGTGTGACGGTCCTTATGAGAGCATGCCGAAAGGACTTTCGGACGGAGCCGGGTTGGACGTAGGACAGGGCGATGCCTTTATCGGCTGCCATCAGATGGGCGGCGTCCTGATCCGGGGCGATGTCACATTTGCGGGGAAAGTAACTGGTCTTGCAGACAGCCCGAATGCAGACAATCCGTCTGTAATCGGCGGATATATGGGCGCAACCTCTGCACACCAGGCCTTTATCAATAACCGGACAAACAACGAAGACCATGTTCCGTTCTATCTCGGCAGCAGCAATACGGTGGTTGGGAATGCGGTCAACGGAGCAGAATACTACCAGGCAGTAAACGGAAAAGAATGCGGAATCAATTACTGCGGTGAAACGATTGTCAATGACGATTATGTTGACTGGGACCTGCTGCAGCGGAACATCCGGAACGCCTCACGGATTCTGTCCGGCGCGTCCACAAGCATAGAATCTGCATCCAACAATTCCGTGATAAACGTGAATGTGGGATCCAATATTACAATCAACTGCAGTGCAGGCGATGATATTACCATTAACCTGATTGTTGAGGGACAGGCTTTTGAGACCGTAGACGGAAAACAACAGATCAAATCGGACCTGCCGGGCACGGTGATTAACTTCCTGAATGCCAGCGGTACCATGAGGATACCGAAACTACGGGTGAACGGACAGGAACTTACCACAGTTGAAACAGGCGCGGGTATTTCCATCGTGTACAACTACCCGAACCTGACCGGAACGGTAGTAGACCCGGGAGAAAGCGAATTCGGACATGTTGTGGCGCCTAAGGCACTGGTCAAAATCACAACCGGTAACTACAGCGGTACCATGGTCGGCAATAATGCCTATATTGGAGGGAATGCGGAAGGCCACCTCTATCCGTACAACGGCGGAACACTGGTTGGCTTCTACGGAAACCTCAAGGCAGGCAAACAGACGGACGGTAAAACTCCGACTGAAAAGCAGAAATACAAGTTCAATGTGGAACAGCTTCGCGGCGATACCCTGGGATATGTTTCCGCAGCTGAATACAATGAAATCGTCAGTGAACTGGGTACAAGTGATAACGACAAGGTTTTCTGGGAAAGAATCCAGACAGCCAATAATGAAGGCGCAGATATTGTCTTCTCGGATATCAGCTTCTATCGCAGCGGCAAGTACTACTTCCGCGTGACGGAAGATTTGGGCGAACTGAAACCAAATGTTATCGGCGACGAAACACAATACCTGATCGAATGCGAAGTGGAGAGTTTCGTTTCCGGTGACACGAATACACTCCGGATCAAAGACGGCAGCATAAAACTCTATAAAATCAAGCCGAACGCAGAACTCCTGACGGTGGAAAATATTTCCAATACACAGGGAGAAATTCTTGCGAAGCATCCGGAGATCAATCCGGATGCACTGGAACAGCCGGCCCAAAGCCTGAGCTGGGACAGCACGGACAGTTCAATGAATTCCGGAGTCACATTCATCAATGAAACGCTGGATGTGGACGCCTCGATTACTTTTGACGGAACAAAGACCTTTGAAGGCGGCGATCTGTCAAAGCATACGTTCCGTTTCAAGGTGTTTGAGATCACCAGGGATGAGAACCAGCAGATCACAGAGGAGAAAGAAGTCTCCAGCGGAACAAGCAATCCGGACGGCACCATAACATTCCGGATGATCGGGTATAAGTCGGAAGATCTGGGCGATGAAACTTCCAAAACATATGAATATATTATCAGGGAAGTCATCCCTGAAGGCGCGGAAGAAATTCCTCCGGAAAACCCGGGAGATCCGACTACTTATAAACTGGACGGTATTGTTTATGACGGTTCCGAACGTACTGTGCACGTGGTGGTTGCGCTGAATGAAGAAACCGGGGAACTGACAGCGACAAGAGTGAGCGAGGATCCTGCGATTGCGTTCGCCAACAAATGGGAAGTAACCGGTACAGCTGAATTCAATGCAATGAAGACCCTTGACGGGAAAGCAAAGGACGGTTTCACGTTCATCCTGTCAGACGGAGAGAATGAGTATACAGCTGTATCCGGAGCAAACGGACTTGCTGTTTTCGATCCGATTACTTTCATCAAGAACTCCACACAGGATGATACAGAGAACAGCCCCTATACTTTCACGATCCGTGAAGAAGTTCCCGCAACAGCTGTGAACAGCAACGGGGAACAGTATCAGAATGCCGAAAACAAGGAAGACTATTTCAAACTGAATAATATTGCCTATGACGGTCATATCCATACAGTTCAGGTGACCGTTGCAGATACAGGTGCAAATGCCCTGGAAATCAGATATGAGGGAGAAACCAGCTTTGATACACCTGTATTTGCCAACAAGGCGCTGGTGAGCATTCCGGTTAAAAAGGAATACTCTGCTCCTGCCAAAGCAGGCACAGAAGCTGTGTTTACGCTGCTGCGGTATACAAAGACAATGCCTACCGGCACCATTGTGATCAATCACACAGCGGCAGGCGACCTGAACGAACTTCCGTCAGGCGTTGTTTACAAGGCAAATGGGAAGGTTATCCAATCCGGCGACACACTGAAGGTTGGCGATTACAATATTACGGTTCAGGGCGTATCTGTTGACGGATATACAGAAACAACAACCATTACGCCCAGCCTCGTAACGATCACGGAAGGCGAAACGTCAACCATAGAGATTGTTACCACATATGAACAGCAGCCGGGAGTCCTGAGGATAGAGCATATCCTGTCAGAGGACAGTGAACTGGAAGGCCTGCCTGCCGGCTTTGAGGCAACCTATACGGTCACAGGAGGCCCCACAGAAGTTCAAAATCCGGATATCGGAAGTTATCCGGTGAAGCCGGGTACATACACGGTTACAGAGACGATCACAGACGCGGCTACGCCGGATCATTTCAGTACAACAGAACCGACCGGAACCGTCCGTGAGATTCAGGTTGTGGTCGAATCCAACGGAACAGGCACAGCCACATTTACCAGCACCTATACGCGTGACAAGGGCAAACTGAACCTGACCCACAACTATACAGTTCCTGCAGGCAAAGAGCTGTCTGACGATTTCACTTATACGCTCAGCAATGGAACAACGCTGATGCTGAATGAAAATGATGACATTCCGACAGGGACCTATACATTGACAGTCAGCGGCGGAAGCGTGGAAGGGTATGCAGCTGAGACAACCGTAAACCCGAGAACGATTGTTATAAACAAAAATGAAACAACAGATGTAGCTGTTGAAACTGTATACACAGAAGAAGTTATTGTTACAGCGAAGATAACTGCTGAATATGTAGTTAACGGAAGTATAGTAAGCCAGACAATTGACGAGACAAACTATACTTCGGGCCAGAAGATCATTATTTCCTTTGGGCATGCCTGTAATAATACTACTGGTACCTATCAGCTTCTCGGAAGCGATGATAGTCCATTGTCCGAACAAATAGCATTCGGAAACAATGAAGATTACAGCAAACCGTATATGGAATCAATATCCTGCACGATTCCGGATGACGGTATTGTACGACTCGTGATTCAGGAAAGTTGGAATCAGACAGGAAATTATACAGATACTTTCAGTGTGCGCCTGGATAACAATGCATCAGTACACACATTCCATAAGGAGATACTGTTCCTTGCATCCGCTTCCGGAATTCTGCCCCGGGCACCGAGATTTATTGCAGCCAACAAACCGATTAACGGAAGCAAAGCAGCGGGGGACAACAACCCGCAGGATGGGTATGATCAGGACAATGCCTTTGTGATGACCGTCACTCTGACCGCTCCTGATGATCTTGAAGGCGTCTTTGAAAACCTGGAACTGACAGATGAAGAAGGAACTCCCTATTACTACTATTTGTATGAATCAGTAGTGCCTACAGGATATACACCATCTGATCCTGTCATGATCGGACCGGATGAATTGGCAGCAGCTGCTGCATCTGATAGCAAGCAGACAACTGAAAAGGAAATAACGAATACTCAGAAGCTGTCGGACGTGCAGGTAACGAAGGCGTTCGACGGAATTGACGCACTGCCTGAAGGGTTCAAGATTACAGCGACATATACCGTAGACGGCGAAGAAAAGACAAAGACGTTCACGGTGGCAGA
>JBGUGL010000002.1:0-2932 GCA_045111455.1 Christensenellales bacterium
CAAGTGGTGCATCTATCCCATGTATGACTTCTCCCATCCCATCGGCGACGCGCTGGAGGGGATCAGCCATTCCATGTGCTCCCTGGAGTATGAGATCCACCGTCCCCTCTATGACTGGGTGGTGGAAAAGAGTGCGGATATGCTGCCCGCCCGTCCCCGCCAGATTGAGTTCTCCCGCCTGAACATGAACGGCACGGTCATGTCCAAGCGCTATCTCCGCCAGCTGGTGGAAGGCCATTACGTGGCCGGCTGGGATGATCCCCGCATGCCCACCCTTTCCGCCATGCGCCGCCGCGGCTACCCCGCCATGGCCATCCGCAACTTCGTGGATACCATCGGTATGAGCAAGGCGGATTCCATCGTGGATTATGCCGTGCTGGAGCACTGCGTCCGGGATGTGCTGGGCGACACCGCTCCCCGCGCCATGGCAGTGCTCAATCCCCTCAAGGTGGTCCTGACCAACTGGCCCGAAGGAGAAACCAAAGCTGTCACCCTGGAAAACCATCCGGACCATCCGGAAATGGGCGAACGCACCCTTTCCTTCGGCCGGGAGCTGTATATTGAACAGGAGGACTTCATGGAAGTCCCCGTCAAAAAGTACCAGCGCATGTTCCCCGGCAATGAGGTCCGCCTCAAGGGCGCCTACATTGTCCGCTGCGATGAATGTGTGAAGGATGCGGACGGCAATGTGACGGAAGTTCACTGCACCGTGGACCTGGATTCCTTCTCCGGCAGCGCCGGTGCCGACCGGAAGATCAAGGGCAAAACCCTCCACTGGGTCCCCGCCGATGACTGCATTCCCTTTGAAGCCCGGCTCTATGAGCCCCTCCTGAATGACGACCTGGACGATGAGGAAGCCGAAGCGGATAAGAAGGACTTCATCTCCCGCCTGAACCCGGAAAGCCTGAAGGTCTGCAAAGGCGTTGCTGAAAAGGTGATTGCCGAAGCGGAAACCGGCACCTCCTTCCAGTTCCTTCGCACCGGCTATTTCTGCAAGGATCCGGATTCCACTGATGCCCTGCCGGTTTACAACCGCACCGTCGGTCTCCGCGATTCCTTCGCCAAACAGACCAAGTAATAATTCTGAATTATGAATTGTGAATTATGAATTGATAATTCACCCCGGAGGTTTAATATGACTGTACGCACTCGTTTTGCCCCGTCTCCCACGGGCTTCATGCACCTGGGCGGCGTGCGCACCGCGCTTTATGCTTATCTTTTTGCCAAACAGAACAACGGTCAGTTTATCCTGCGTATTGAGGATACCGACCAGGAGCGCTTTGTGGAAGGCGCCACCGAGGTGATCTACGATACCCTCCGCGCCTGCGGCCTGAACTGGGACGAAGGTCCCGACGTGGGCGGTCCCTGCGGACCCTATATCCAGTCCCAGCGCAAGGATACCTATCTTCCCTATGCAAAGCAGCTGGTCGAATCCGGCCATGCCTATTACTGCTTCTGCTCCAAGGAGGAGATCGAGGAGCGCCGCGCTGCGGTGGAAGCCGCCGGCGGCACCTGGAAGTATGACAAGCACTGCCTGCACCTGAGCAAAGAGGAAGTGCAGCAGAAGCTGGATGCCGGAATCCCGTGGACCATCCGCATGAACGCGCCCACCGAGGGAGAAACCGGCTATACCGACGCGGTTTTCGGCGACATGACCTTCCAGAATTCCGAGGCTATGGATGACATGGTCCTCATCAAGCAGGACGGCATGCCCACCTACAATTTCGCCAACGTCATCGACGACCATCTTATGGGTATCACCCATGTCATGCGCGGCATGGAATACCTTTCCTCCACCCCGCGTTACAATTACCTGTACACGGCCCTGGGCTGGGACATTCCCACCTATATTCACCTGCCCACCGTCATGCGGGACGCCACCCACAAACTTTCCAAGCGGGACGGCGATGCCTATTATTCCGACTATATTGACAAGGGCTTCCTCACCGAAGCGCTGATCAATTACCTGGCGCTGGTGGGCTGGAACCCCGGCACGGACCAGGAGTTCTTCACCCTGCCGGAGCTGGTGGAGGCTTTTGATATCCACCGCATCAACAAGTCCCCCGGCATCTTCGATGTCAGCAAGCTGGAGTGGATGAACACCCAGTACGTGGCAAAGATGGACTTTGATCAGTACCTGGCCATGGCCACCCCGTGGTTTGACAAGGTTCTTGCCGGCAAAAACGTGGATTACCGCCGCCTGGCGGAGCTCATGCAGAGCCGCACGGACATCTTCTCCCGCATTCCGGAAAAAATCGCCTTCCTGGCGGAAATGCCGGAATATGACACCGCCATCTTCTTCAACAAGAAGCAGAAGAGCGATGAGTCCGTGGCGAAGGAGGTCCTGCCCCTGCTGATCCCGGTGCTGGAGGGCATCTCCGACTGGACCGAGCAGAACATCCACGATGTTGTCATGGAGAAAATCCAGGCCTGGGAACGTAAAACCGGTTCCGTCCTCTGGCCCATGCGCATCGCCATCTCCGGCCAGGAGTCCACTCCCGGCGGCGCCTTCGAAATCGCCTACCTGCTCGGAAAGGATGAGACCATCCGCCGCATGCAGGCATCCCTGGCCAGGCTCGCCTGAACTCTTAACTTTTAACTCTTCACTGAAAACCCGCCCGGCTGTCTGACAAGGCAGCCGGGTTTTCTTTCATTTACCGCTCGCCTTCATATCCGGCGAAACCGGATATTTCACATCTGCGCAGCAGATATTTCATATTGGCCGCAGGCCAATATTTCACGCTGACGAAGTCAGCATTTCATTCCGGAACAATTTCTGAAATCAATTCTGAAATTGCGCTTGACATGCCCCTTTCCCTCTGTTATAATACCGCTTGCGGCTAAAGCCGATGGGGAATGGTGTAACGGCAGCACCTACGACTCTGACTCGTATTGTCTAGGTTCGAATCCTAGTTCCCCAGCTTTCTTTTTT
>JBGUGL010000003.1:0-31263 GCA_045111455.1 Christensenellales bacterium
GCAGATCAGCCAACTGAAGCGCGATATCGCACGGTGCAAGACGATCCTTCGGCAGAAGGATGAAGCCTGAGAAAGGAGGCAGCTGGAGCAATGGAAGAAAGAGGACTTCGTAAAACCAGGATCGGCGTTGTGGTCAGCGACAAGATGGACAAGACCTGTGTCATCCAGATCAAGACCCGCGTACGTCATCCCCTGTACGGAAAAATCATGAACAAGACCAGCAAGCTGAAGGTTCATGATGAGAATAATGAATGCGGAATCGGAGATACCATCAAGGTGATGGAGACCCGCCCGCTGAGCAAGGACAAGCGTTGGCGTCTCGTTGAGATCATCGAGAAAGCTAAGTAATTTAAGGAGGAAACCGCTATGATTCAGCCGCAAACCCGGCTTAAGGTAGCCGATAATTCCGGCGCCAAGGAAATCATGTGCATCCGTGTTCTGGGCGGTTCTTTCCGGCGTGACGGCAGCATCGGTGATGTCATCGTGGCCAGCGTCAAGACTGCAACCCCCGGCGGCACTGTGAAGAAGGGCGAGGTCGTGAAGGCCGTTATCGTCCGTATGCGCAAGAACAAGCGCCGTCCTGACGGCAGCTACATCAAGTTTGACGACAACGCCGCCGTCATCATCAACGACCAGAAAATGCCCCGCGGCACCCGTATCTTCGGGCCCGTGGCTCGCGAGCTGCGTGAGAAGGATTTCATGAAGATCGTCTCTCTGGCTCCCGAAGTACTGTAAGGAGGCAGAACGGTAATGCATGTAAAGAGTAAAGATACCGTGATCGTCATCAGCGGCAAGGACAAGGGCAAGAAGGGCAAAATTTCCGCCGCTTTCCCGAAGCTGAACCGTGTGACGGTTGAGGGCGTGAACGTTGTTACCAAGCATCAGAAAGCCCGCAATGCTGCGACTCCCGGCGGCATCATCCACAAGGAAATGCCCATCGACGCCAGCAACGTTATGCTGGTGTGCCCCAAGTGCGGCAAAGCGACCCGTGTCAACAACAAGGCCGAAAAGGTTGCGGATGACAACGGCAAGATGCACCGCAAGCTGATCCGCGTCTGCAAGAAGTGCGGCGCCGAAATTGACTGATAAGGAGGAAAAGCCAAATGGCAACCCGGATTAAGGAAAAATATCTGGCCGAGGCGATTCCTGCTCTGGAGGAAAAGTTCGGCTACAAGAACGCCATGCAGGTTCCGAAGCTCGCCAAGATCGTGATCAACATGGGTCTGGGCGACTGCAAGGACAACGCGAAGGCCATGGAAATGGCTGTGAATGAACTGACAGCCATTGCCGGTCAGAAGCCCCTGGTCACCAAGGCCAAGAAATCCATCGCTAACTTCAAAGTCCGTGAGGGCATGAACGTTGGCGCCAAGGTTACCCTGCGGGGTGCCCGGATGGAAGAGTTCATGGATAAGCTCGTCAGCGTGGCCCTGCCCCGCGTCCGCGACTTCCGCGGCGTGAGTGCCAAGGCCTTTGACGGCCGCGGCAACTACAGCCTGGGCATCCGTGAACAGCTGCTGTTCCCCGAAATCGAGTACGATAAGGTGGAGAAAATCCGCGGTATGGAAATCGTATTCGTCACAACTGCGAAGACGGACGAAGAGTGCAAGGAGCTGCTGAAGCTTCTGGGCATGCCCTTCGAGGCGTAAGAGGAGGACAGAAGAAATGGCAAAACTGAGCATGAAACTCAAGCAGCAGAGGCCGGCCAAATTCTCAACCCGCGCCTATACCCGTTGCCGCATCTGCGGAAGACCCCACAGCGTGCTTCGCAAGTACGGCGTATGCCGCATCTGCTTCCGGGAACTGGCCTATAAGGGACAGATCCCCGGTGTCCGCAAGGCCAGCTGGTAAGCGAAAGGAGGAGACAGGAAATGGTAGTTAATGATCCCATCGCCGATATGCTCACCCGCATCCGCAACGGACAGGTGGCCCGGCACGACGCCGTGACCATGCCCGCCAGCAATACCAAGAAGGCGATCGCGAAGATTCTTCTGAACGAAGGATACATCAAGGCGGTTGACTTTATTGATGACGGACTCCAGGGCGAGATCAAAATCACCCTGAAATATCTGAACGGCAAGCAGACCCCCGTGATTGCGGGTCTGAAGCGCATCTCCAAGCCCGGCCTGCGGGTGTATGCCCGCAGCGAAGAGCTGCCGAAGGTTCTCGGCGGCCTGGGCATCGCCATCATCAGCACCAGCAAGGGTCTGATGACCGACAAGGAAGCACGGAAGGCTGCCATCGGCGGCGAAGTGCTGGCGTATATCTGGTAATAACACGCTCGTGAAGTAAGGAGGAATGACAAAATGTCTCGAATCGGAAAACTTCCGATCACAGTACCCGCGGGCGTGACGGTGACGGTGGACGAGAACAACTTTGTGACGGTGAAGGGCCCCAAGGGCACCCTGAGCCAGCAGGTTAACCCGGACATCACACTCAAGCAGGAAGGCAACATCCTGACCCTGGAACGCCCCAGCGATTCCAAACCCCACAAGGCCATGCACGGCCTGTACCGGGCACTGGTGAACAACATGGTCGTCGGTGTGACCGACGGTTTCACCAAGACTCTGGAAATGGTCGGCACCGGCTACCGCGCCAGCGCGGAAGGCAAGACCCTGACCATCAACATCGGTTTCAGCCATCCGGTGGTTCTCGAGGCGCCTGAAGGCATCACCTACGAGACCCCGAACCAGACCACCATCGTGGTCAAAGGCAGCAATAAACAGCAGGTCGGCAACCTCGCGGCAGATATCCGTGCTATCCGGAAGCCTGAACCCTACCTGGGCAAGGGCATCAAGTACCAGAATGAGCACATCCGCCGTAAGGAAGGCAAGACCGGTAAGTAAGAGAGGGAGTGACTGCAGATGTTTAAAAAACGTGACCGGAACGAGATCCGCGTGATCCGTCACGCTCGGGTACGGAAAAAGATCAGCGGCACACCCGAAGCCCCTCGTCTTTCCGTATATCGCTCCAACAAGCACATTCAGGTCCAGGTTATTGACGATATCAAGGGTGTGACCCTGGTAAGCGCCAGCACGATGGATCCGGCCCTGAAGGGACAGCTGGACGAAGTGGACAAGAAGGGTGCCGCCAAGCTGGTAGGCAAGCTCATCGCGGAGCGCGCCGTCGAAGCCGGCATCAAGACCGTGGTCTTTGACCGCGGAGGGTACAAGTACACCGGACGTGTGGCCTCTGTGGCTGAAGGCGCCCGGGAAGCCGGACTTGAATTCTGAGAAGGAGGACGACGCAAATGCAACGCACAGAACAGGTCAGCGAATTCAAAGAGCGCCTGGTATCCGTCAA
Source organism: Christensenellales bacterium (assembly GCA_045111455.1). Lineage (GTDB taxonomy): Bacteria > Bacillota > Clostridia > Christensenellales > Aristaeellaceae > Aristaeella. The sequence continues at coordinate 3,301 of JBGUGL010000003.1, forward strand.
TCGCGTCAGCAAGACCGTCAAGGGCGGCCGCAACATGCGGTTCAGCGCTCTGGTCGTCGTCGGCGATGAGAACGGCCGCGTAGGCGCCGGCATGGGCAAGGCTGCCGAAATTCCGGAAGCCATCCGCAAGGCCAACGAAGACGCGAAAAAGCACCTGGTGAACGTGCCGCTGGACGGCACCACCATTCCCCATGAAATGACCGGGTATTACTCCACCGCAAAATCCGTGCTGATCCCCGCTCCGGAAGGAACCGGCGTGATCGCGGGCGGTGCCGCCCGTGCCGTGCTCGAAATGGCCGGTATCAAGGATATCCGGACCAAGAGCTTCGGAACCAACAATCCGATCAACATGGTGAAGGCCACCATCGAAGCCCTGAAGCAGGTGCGCAGCGCCGAGCAGGTTGCCAAGATGCGCGGCAAGACCGTGGAAGAGATCCTGGGATAAGGAGGCAAAAGAGATGAAACTGAAGATTACCCTGGTGAAGTCTCCGATCGCCAGCCTGCCCAAGCATAAGGCGACTGTTGCCGCCCTGGGCCTGCGTAAAGTCGGCCAGACGGTTACCCAGCCTGACAACCCCGCTATCCGGGGACAGATCTTCGCCGTGAAGCACATGGTGAAGGTTGAGGAAGTTGACGAATAAAGGAGGTTGAACCCCTATGAAACTGCATGAACTGCATCCCGCCGAAGGGTCCACTTCCGCTCAGAAGCGGCTGGGCCGCGGCGCCGGATCCGGCCTGGGCAAGACCTCCGGTAAAGGTCACAAGGGTGCCAAAGCCCGCAGCGGCGGCGGCAAGCGGCCCGGATTTGAAGGCGGCCAGATGCCTCTGTACCGCCGGGTGCCCAAGCGCGGATTCACCAATGTGTTTGGCACTGACTACGCAACCGTGAATGTGGAACGCCTCGAAGTCTTCGAAGACGGCGCTGTGGTGGATGCCGCAGCCCTGCTGGAGAAGAAGATTATCCGCAAGGAACTCGCGGGTGTGAAGATTCTCGGCGTTGGCGAACTGACGAAGAAGCTGACCGTGAAAGCGGCCAAGTTCTCCGCGACCGCCAAGGAAAAGATTGAAGCCGTCGGCGGAAAGGCCGAGGTGATCTGACATGATTGAAAGCATTCGTAAAATGTGGAAAATCGGGGAACTTCGCAAGAAGATCCTCTATACCTTCATGATGCTGGTGCTTTTCCGTCTGGTCGGAGTTATCCCGGCGCCGGGTGTGGATATGGCGAAGGTGATGAGCCAGAGCAATAACCTGAACCTGCCGCTGCTGGAACTGGTCAACATGATGACCGGTAATGCCTTCAGCCAGATGACGCTGATGGCTATGGGTATCACACCCTACATCAACGCAAGCATTATTATGCAGCTGCTGACCATTGCGATTCCCGCCCTTGAGCGGCTGAGCAAGGAAGAAGACGGCCGTCAGAAGATCAACCGGATTACCCGGTATGTGACCATCGGCCTGGCAGCGCTGCAGGCCATCGGCCTGGTTCGCGGCCTGGGCTTCATCAAGTCCGGCTGGATGAACTATGTGCTGGTTGGTGTCAGCATGGCAGGCGGTACCGCCCTGGCTATGTGGATTGGTGAGAAGATCACTGAAAAGGGCATCGGCAACGGCATCAGCCTGCTGATCTTTGTCGGTATCATTTCCAACATCTTCAACGGTATTGTGTCCGGCTTCAGCATGGCCACAACATCAGGCACGACTTCCGGCTGGATCAACCTGGTCGTGATCGTGGTGACCTGTATCCTGATGACCGTTGTCGTGACCTTCGTGGAGCTGGGCGAGCGCAGGATTCCCCTGCAGATCGCCAAGCAGGTGAAGGGCCGCCGCGTTTACGGCGGACAGAATACCCACATGAGCCTGAAAGTGGTTTCTGTCGGCGTTCTTCCCCTGATCTTTGCCTACTCCTTCCTGGCTTTCCCCGGAACGATCGCTCAGCTGATCGATCCGCAGAAGCAGGGCTGGTTCACCCAGTGGTGTGAGCGGAACCTGACCAACGGCAGTGTCTGGTATATGATTATTTCCGCACTGCTGATCATCGCTTTCACTTTCTTCTACTCCTCCATCAGTTTTGATCCCAAGCAGCAGGCGGAACAGCTGCAGCAGCAGGGCGCTGTGATCCCCGGACAGCGGGGCAAGAACATCCGGCAGTACCTGCAGAACATCATGAACCGCCTGAACCTGTTTGCGGCATTCTTCCTGGCGATCCTGGCCGCTGTGCCTACACTTCTGGTGAAGCTGGCCGGCGTACAGAATATCCCCTTTGCCGCCAGCTCCATCCTGATTGCTGTGAGCGTGTCCCTTGAGACCGTCCGCACCATCCAGGGCGAGATGAGCGTACGCGGTATTGACATGGATATGGACGGATTTATGTAAGCCGGCGGCTTACATAAATCCAATTCATAATTCACAATTCATAATTCATATTATGTATTCTGAATTATCAGAGGTAGTAGCATGAACATTATCTTCTTAGGGCCTCCCGGGGCCGGTAAGGGCACACAGGCGCAGCGCATCTGCGACGCGCTGAACATTCCGCAGATCTCCACCGGAGACATTCTCCGGCGCGCGATCAAGGACGGTACGGAAACCGGACTGAAGGCAAAGAGCTTTATCGATGCCGGTAAGCTGGTGCCGGATGAAGTCATTATTGACATCGTGAAGGAACGCCTGGCTATGGATGACTGCAAAGGCGGTTATATCCTGGACGGGTTCCCCCGGACAGTACCGCAGGCGGAAGCCCTGGACACCTTCGCCACGATCGACAGCGTCATTGAACTGGCGGTGGACGACCAGGTGCTGGTGGACCGGCTGAGCGGACGGCGTGTATGCCTGAAGTGCGGCGCAACCTATCATGTGAGCATGCTGAACGGCAAGACCACCTGCGACAAATGCGGTGAGGAGCTGGTCCAGCGGAACGATGACAAGGCCGAAACCGTACTGAGCCGCCTGGAAGTGTACCATGCGCAGACTGCCCCCCTGATCGGTTATTACGAGAAGAAGGGCCTGCTGCATGCGATTCCCGGCGACCAGGGGATTGACGGAACTTTCACCGCCATTATGAACGCGCTGGGGGCAAAGGCATGATCAGCCTGAAGAATCCGCACCAGATCGCGAAAATGCGCGATGCGGGAAAGATCCTGCGCGAAGTGGAGGACGAGGTCCGCGAGTCCATCAGGCCGGGCGTGACCACCGCCGAACTGGATGTACTGGCTGAAAGGCTGATCCGGAAAAACCGGGCGATTCCGTCCTCCCTGCATTATGAAGGTTATCCCTGCAGTATCTGTGCCAGCATCAACGATGAAGTTGTGCACGGCATCCCCAGTGACAGAAGAGTCCTGAAAGATGGCGACATCATTTCTGTGGACTGTACGCTGGTGCTCGACGGATGGCAGGCCGACTCCGCTTTTACAGCCGGAGTCGGCACCATCAGCGAGGAAGCTGCGAAGCTGATCCGGGTGACCGAGGAAAGCTTCTGGAAAGCCGCACGGCAGTGTGTGGTGGGTAACCGGCTGGGTGATGTGGGCTACGCAGTCCAGAATCACGCCGAAGCAAACGGGTTTACCCCGATCCGTGAGTTTACCGGACACGGTATCGGCCGGGAGATGCATGAAGATCCTGCCGTATACAACTACGGTGAACCCGGAAGAGGCATGAGGCTCCGCAAGGGAATGGTCCTGGCAGTGGAGCCCATGATTGCCGCGGGAGACTGGCACCTGTCCATCGATGACGACGGCTGGTGCGCACGGACCGTGGATCACAGCCTGACTGCCCATTATGAGCATACGATTGCCATCAACGAAGAAGGGCTGCCGGAAATCCTGACCCTTCCCGGATTTGCCTGGGAGGCGGAAGGATGAAAGAACCTTTCAGCTTTGAACCGGGCAGGGTGGTGGAGAGCATCCAGGGCAGGGATAAAGGATACTTTTTCCTGGTACTGGAGACTGCCGGAGACATTGTGATGATTGCCGACGGATCCCGCCACAGGCTGGAAAACCCAAAGAAGAAAAAGACGAAACATCTGCGCGCAAAACCGCTTTTGCTGAATCTGAAGGCTTTACGGCCGGAAGGCGGAGCGCTGCAGGACAGTGACCTGAGAAAGGCGCTGGAAGCAAACGGTTATGCCGAAGAACGCTCGCTGCGAGAGGGGGACTGAGTTTGTCCAAGAGCGACGTGATCGAAATGGAAGGCAAGGTTGTTGAAGCTTTGCCGAACGCCATGTTCCAGGTGGAGCTCCAGAACGGCCACCAGATCCTGGCACATATCTCCGGAAAGATGAGGATGAACTTCATCCGGATCTACCCCGGTGACAAGGTAACGATTGAACTATCGCCCTATGATCTGACCAGAGGCCGGATCACCTGGCGCAGCAAGAACTGATCCTGAATGAGGAGGGAACAACGATGAAAGTTCGTCCGTCTGTGAAGCCGATCTGCGAAAAGTGCAAGATCATCAAGCGGAAAGGCCGCGTAATGGTCATCTGCGAAAATCCCAAGCATAAGCAAAAGCAGGGCTGATCAAAAATCCCCGTACGCAGCGATATGGCGTACGGGTTTTTCATGCTCATTTTTTGTTTGCTTTACTACTTGTTGCGCATGTGATAATATTATTCCGGAAAAGGAGGGAGAGGATTGTACAGACGTTATTCCCAGACGGGAGACGGCAATATGCCTCTTTCACAGATTAACCGGAACCGGATTAAAAACATCATTATCCTGGTACTGCTGGCCGCGCTGGCCGCGCTGCTGGTGATCAGCCTCCCGCTGCTGAACCTTCGGGACAACGCCCGCACCCTGTATATCCAGCAAATGCAGAAGGAATGCCAGGATGCCCACAACGATGCACTGTCACTGAGCCGGACCGCGGGAGCGGACTCCGGAGCGATCCTGTCCCGCATACGCAGCAATATCCACTCCATGCGGGTGATCAACAGCGTGAACAACGCACAGGGGAACACCGGCCTGATAGACAATGACCGGCTGTACGCGGTACAGACACAGGTGGACCAGTACCTGCAATACCTGACATCGGGCATGGATACGGGACAATACACAACCAACCTGCAGAATACGCTGGGAGAGCTGCTGGAGGTTGTCAGCAATCTGAACTGACAGAGAACGGAAGCGGATTTTCCGCTTCCTTTCATTCATGAAAGGGGGAATCAGGCAGTGATCAGCTGGGGTGAAAAACTGGAGGAGAAGATCCGGATGCTGCCGGATTCTCCCGGGTGCTACCTGATGAAGGACGCCGGCGGCGGGATCATCTATGTGGGGAAAGCTGTGAACCTGAAGAACCGGGTCCGCAGCTATTTCCGGGATACAGCCCATACGCCCAAGGTGGCAGCCATGATCGCGCATATCGATGATTTCGATGTGCTGCTGTGCGAGACAAACCTGGAGGCGCTGATCCTGGAATGCAACCTGATCAAGCTCCATAAACCGTATTACAACATCCTGCTGAAGGACGACAAGCATTATCCCTATCTGAAAGTGGACATGCGGCAGCCCTTTCCGAGACTGGAACTGTGCCGGAAAATGGAAAAGGACGGGGCAAAGTATTTCGGCCCGTATATCGGCGCCAACGCGGTGCGCCAGGTGCTGGAAGCAGTGCGGGATGTGTTTCCGATCCGGTCTTGCCGCCAGGTTCTCCCGCCGAAGACGCCGAAGCGTCCCTGCATGAACCATGACATCGGACGGTGCCTGGCACCCTGTGCGGGATTGTGCACGGAGGATGCCTACCGGGAAATGATAGACGGTGTGCTGAGTTTCCTGGGCGGAGATTATGAGAGCGTGATCCGGAAACTGAAAAAGGATATGGAAGAAGCCGCCGCAGCCATGCGTTATGAAAAAGCGGCAAAAATCCGGGACAAGATCCGGGATGTGGAAGGCCTGATGGAACGCCAGATTGCCCTGCGCACAGACCGGAGCGAACAGGACCTGATTGCCCTGGCACAGGACGGCCTGGATGCCATGATCCAGATCCTGTACGTCCGGGGCGGAAGAATGGTGGGAGGAGACCATTTCACCCTGCCACGGGAAGGCGGGGAGGATCCCGGAGAAGTGATTGCTTCCTTCCTGACCCAGTATTATGAGCAGGCGGGACTGATTCCCCGGAACGTATTGTGCCAGACCCTGCCGGAAGGCGCGGCGGAACAGCTGGAGAGCTGGCTGAGGGAAAAGAAAGGCTCGGCTGTGACAGTGGCCACACCCCGGCGCGGGGAGAAACATGAACTGGTTCTGCTGGCGGAGAAAAACGCCCGGGATGCCCTGCTGAAGCGCAATGCCCGGCGTACGGTGCACGAGGAGCGCACGGTGGAGGCGGCGAAAAACCTGGGCAGGATCCTCGGGATGGACCGGTATCCCCGCCGGATTGAGGGCTATGATATTTCAAACACCCAGGGCGTCCAGAGCGTGGCCGCTATGGTGGTGTTTATTGACGGAGAACCGGCCCGAAAGGAATACAGGCATTTCCGGATCCGGACAGTGGAAGGCGCCAACGATTTTGCTTCCCTGTATGAAACCCTGGGAAGACGTTATGCCCACGCAGCCCGGGAAGCGGCGGAAGGAACGGCGGCTGGGAAATTCACAGACCTGCCGGACCTGATTCTGATTGACGGCGGTCCGCAGCAGCTGCGCTTCGCCAGACAGGCAATCCTGGACCTGGGCATGGAACCGCCGGCCATGTTCGGCCTGGCGGAAAGACTGGAAGAGATCTGGCTGCCGGATGCTGCGGAGCCGATTCTCCTGGACCACCGTACACCGGAGCTTCAGCTGGTACAGCGGGTCAGGAACGAGGCTCACCGGTTTGGCATTATCCATCACCGGACCCTGCGGGGCAAGGCTTCCATCCATTCCCAGCTGGAGGATATCCCCGGTGTGGGACCTGCCCGCCGGAAGGCGCTGCTGAAAGCCTTTGGCAGCCTGAAGGCCATCCGTGCCGCGGAAGAGGATGCCCTGACGGCTGTTCCGGGGATGAACCGCGCTGCAGCACAGGCGGTCCGTGCATGGGCGGAGAGAAAATAGTGGTTGCTTTACCGGTTACATTCATGAGATAATAATTTGTTGAATTCATAATTCAGAATTCATAATTCATAATTATGAATGGCCAACCAATACCCGAGTTCTTTATCAAAGAATAAATCACAGAAAAACAATGACGGGTATCAAATTAACACAGTATCAATATGAATTATGAATTGAGGAGGAACTCCGCATGGCTACCGCACTCTGGGTGAAAACGATCCGGCATCACCGGACAGACAGGCAGGCAACGGTTCCCTGCACCCGGGCCGACGCACACGACGCACTGCGGGAAGCCTGCCATGAAATGGACCTGCCGGAACCGATCTGGCTGGAAAAGAATGAAAGGGAATGGAACGAGTTCGGAATGACACGCTTCCTCCCGGACGCTTTTTTTGAGACGGTTCCCTTTGAACGCCTGGAGATTGAATATATTGATCCGGATGCCCCGAAGAAGAAAAGCAGGGATCCGCGGAACGCGTTTTAAGGAGGAACTGGGAAATGGACCAGAAGATTGCCCGGATTATCGACGGATACCGGGACACATTTACTGAGACACTGCGGCGCTGGGTCCGCACGCCTTCCGTGAAGGGCAGCGCCGAGGCAGGGGCTCCCTTCGGGCGGGATATCCGGAACATGCTGGATACCGCCATGGCGGATGCCCGGGAAATGGGCTTTGAAGTCCGGGATTTTGACGGCTACGCCTGCGATGTGACCCTGGGCAGCGCGGAGGAAAAGATCGCTGTTCTGGGCCATCTGGATGTGGTGCCGGTGGGAGACGGCTGGACCAGGCCTCCTTTTGAAGCGGTTATTGAAAACGGCCGGATGTACGGCCGGGGCACAAACGATGACAAGGGCCCAGCGCTGGCTTCACTTTTTGCCATGAAAGCAATCAAAGAGGCCGGCATTCCACTGAAAAAGGGCATCCGGCTGATCCTCGGCTGTGATGAGGAGGAAGGCTGGGAGGACATGGCGTACTACGGCGCCCATGAGCAGATACCGGAGACGGGATTCAGTCCGGACGCCATGTTCCCGCTGATCAATACGGAAAAAGGAATGCTCGGACTGGAACTTCGCGCGCCGGCAGCGGAAACCGGACTGAAGGTGCTGGAGACGGCTACCGGTGACCGGGTGAACGTAATTCCCGGAGAATGCAGGGCGCTGGTGGAAGGCGGCGAAGAGACCGCGGAGCGGGTGAAAGCCTATGCGGCAAAAACAGGGCTGCCCTACACGGCGGAAGTGAACGGGAAGGGCGTCCTGATTACAGCTACGGGTATCCCGGGACACAGCGCCTATCCGGAAGGCAGAAGGAATGCCATCGGCATGATGCTCACCCTGCTGAAAGAACTGGGAGCGGAAGGACCGGTGGCAACCCTGGCGGACGCGGTGGGAATGGAAAGCGACGGAAGAAGCCTGGGATGCGCCTGCCGGGATGATGTATCCGGGGACCTGACCTGCAATATGGGTATCCTCCGGCTGGAGAACGGACAATGGTACGGGACGCTGGATATGCGCTGTCCGGTAACCGCGGACCTGGAAGCCCTGCGGCAAGCCGCGGTCAGCCATCTGCCGGGCTTTGATGCGGAGACTTCCGTCATGAAACCGCCGCATCACGTGCCGGCGGAAAGCGAACTGGTGAGCAGCCTGCTGGCCGCCTATGAGGAAGAAACGGGGCTGGAAGGAAAGCCTATGTCCACCGGCGGCGGCACTTATGCGAAGGTGCTGAAGCAGGGGGTGGCCTTCGGGGCACTGTTCCCGGATGAGGAGGATCTGGCGCACCAGGCGGATGAATACGCAGATATCGACCGGCTGATGCTGGCAATGAAGATCTACGCCAATGCATTGATCCGGCTGGCAGCCAAACCAATGCATAATGAAGAATGAAGAATGAAAAATGAAGAATTAATGCTTTTGATTCTTCAACCGACAGTACAGACAGGAGTAGGAATATGATTACAGTAAGCAACGTATCACTGACGTTCGGCGGGCAGAAGCTTTTCTCCGGCGCGGACCTGAAATTCATGCCGGGAAACTGCTACGGCATCATCGGCGCCAACGGCGCCGGAAAATCCACCTTCCTGAAAATCCTGAGCGGGGAGCTGGAGCCCACCACCGGCTCTGTGACCATTCCCGCCACGGAGCGCATGAGCACCCTGAAACAGGACCAGTTCATGTATGACGCCTATCCCGTGATGGATACGGTGATCATGGGCAACCAGCGCCTCTATGACATCATGCAGGAAAAGGATGCGCTCTATGCCAAACCGGACTTCAGCGAGGCGGACGGGGAGAAAGCCGCGGAACTGGAAGGCGAGTTTGCTGAAATGGACGGCTGGAATGCGGAAAGCGACGCCGCAACGCTGCTGACGGGCCTGGGGATTCCGGCGGAGGAGCATACGATGCTCATGTCCGAACTCCAGGCGGGCGACAAATTCAAGGTCCTGCTTGCCCAGGCGCTTTTCGGCAACCCGGACATCCTGCTGCTGGACGAGCCTACCAACAACCTGGACAACCGTTCCGTGGCCTGGCTGGAGGATTTCCTGATGGATTTCCCCGGGACCCTGATCGTGGTCAGCCATGACCGGTGGTTCCTGAACAATGTATGTACCCATATTGTGGATATTGACTACAACCAGGTGAAGATGTACGTGGGCAACTATGATTTCTGGTATGAATCCAGCAAAATCATGCAGGCCCTGATGAACGACCAGAAGAAACGCCGGGAGGACAAGATCCGGGAACTGCAGGCCTTCATCCAGCGCTTCTCCTCCAACAAGTCCAAGGCCAAGCAGGCAACCAGCCGGCGGAAGCTGCTGGACCAGCTGACCATTGAGCAGATGCCGGCCTCCAGCCGCCGCTATCCCTGGGTGGCCTTTACGCCTGACCGGGAAGCCGGCAAGGATATCCTGCAGGTGACCGGCCTGAACTACACCCAGGACGGGGTACAGCTTCTGAAGGATGTTTCCTTCCTGGTTACCAAGGGCCAGAAAATCGCCCTGGTGGGCAACGAGCAGGCCCAGACCGCGCTGTTCCGCATCCTGGCGGAGGAAATCCAGCCGGACAGCGGCACCGTGAAATGGGGCGTGACGATTTCCACCAGCTATTTCCCCAAGGACAACAGCAAGTACTTTGACGGCTGTGACCTGAACATGATGCAGTGGTTTGCCCAGTACTCCCCGGAGCAGCTGGAGACTTACATGCGGGGCTTCCTGGGACGGATGCTGTTCAGCGGAGACGATGTGTACAAGCCTGTGAGCGTTCTCTCCGGCGGTGAGAAGGTTCGCTGCATGCTCAGCCGGATGATGCTTTCCGGGGCGAACTTCCTGATGCTGGACCAGCCAACCAACCACCTGGACCTGGAGTCCATCACCGCCGTGAACAACGGACTGATCAATTTCCCCGGCAATGTGATTTTCACCAGCCAGGACCATCAGTTCATCTCCACGATTGCCGACCGGATTATCGAAATCAGGCCGGACGGCACCATTGCGGACTACCTGTGCAACTATGAAGAGTACCTGGAGAAACTGAAGGAATCGTTTACACAGGGCAAGTAATTGTGGTATACTAAAAAATGACCGTTTCCGGACGGACAAATACACAGGAGGAGAATGCTCCATGAAATACGGCCACTTTGACGACAAAGCGCGGGAGTATGTCATTGACACACCGCGGACTCCGTATCCCTGGATCAATTATCTCGGCTGCGAGAAATTTTTCGGCATCATCAGCAACACAGCCGGCGGTTACTGCTTCTATCGGGATGCCCGGCTGCGCCGGATTACCCGTTACCGCTATAACAATATGCCGGTGGATAACGGCGGCCGCTATTTCTACATCAATGATAACGGCACTGTCTGGAATCCCGGCTGGAAGCCTGTGAAGACAGAGCTGGATGAGTATTCCTGCCGTCACGGTATGGGCTACACGATTATCACCGGCAAAAAGGATGGCCTGAAGGCCTCCCAGAAGAGCTTCGTGCCCATGGGCTATGACGCTGAGGTACACCAGATCACCCTAACCAACGAGTCTGAAGCCGCGAAGGACGTGATCCTGACCAGCTTTGTGGAGTTCTGCCTGTGGAATGCCCAGGACGATATGCTGAACTTCCAGCGTAACTTCTCCACCGGTGAAGTGGAAGTGGAGGACGGCGTTGTTTATCACAAGACGGAATACCGGGAGCGCCGGAACCACTATTCCTTCTACGCGGTGAATACGCCCGTGGACGGATTTGACACCGACATGGAAACCTTCCTGGGCATGTACAACGGTTTTGAAAATCCCCAGGCGGTGATGACCGGCAGGATGGGCAACTCCGTCGCCTCCGGCTGGCAGCCCATGGCGGCCCACCAGATCAAGGTGCATCTGGAGAAGGGTGAGGAAAAGAAATTCAACTTCATCCTGGGTTATGTGGAACTGCCCGTTGAAGAAAAATGGGAAAAGAAGGGCGTCATCAACAAGAAGCCCGCGAAGGCCATGCTGGCCGCCCTGTCCTCCGATGAACAGGTGGACAAAGCCTTTGCCCAGCTGAAAGCCCACTGGGACAACCTGCTGAGCGCCTATACGCTGAACTCCTCCGAGGAGAAGCTGAACCGGATGGTCAACATCTGGAATCCCTATCAGTGCATGGTGACCTTCAATATGAGCCGGTCCACCTCCATGTTTGAGAGCGGCATCGGACGCGGCATGGGTTTCCGTGATTCCAGCCAGGACCTGCTGGGCTTTGTGCACCAGATTCCGGAACGGGCGCGGGAGAGGATCCTGGATATCGCCGCGACCCAGTTCAGGGACGGCGGCTGCTATCATCAGTACCAGCCCCTGACCAAGAAGGGCAACAACGATATCGGCGGCGGCTTCAATGACGACCCGCTGTGGCTGATTGCAGGCACTGCGGCCTACATCAAGGAAACAGGCGATTTCGCGATCCTGGATGCCGCCACGCCCTATGACTGCAATCCGGATGACTGCGGCACGCTGCTGGAGCATCTGGAAGCCAGCTTTATGCACGTGGTGAACAACCGCGGACCGCACGGCCTGCCGCTGATCGGCCGGGCTGACTGGAACGACTGCCTGAACCTGAACTGCTACTCCGATACGCCGGATGAGAGCTTCCAGACGTTCTCCAATCCCAACGCGCCGGATGAACGGGTGGCCGAATCCGTGCTGATTGCCGGTATGTTCGTATCCATCGGGCCGGAACTGGTGGCCATCGAGCGCCGCAAGGGAAATAACGACAAGGCTGAAGCCTACCAGAAGGACATTGACGCCATGACCGCCGCCATCGAAAAGGACGGCTGGGACGGCGAATGGTTCGTGCGCGCCTATGACGCCATGGGCAATAAGGTCGGCAGCAAGGAATGCGAGGACGGCAAAATCTTCATCGAGTCCCAGGGTTACTGCGTCATGGCCGGCGTGGGCGTGGAGAACGGCATGGCTGAAAAGGCCCTGGAGAGCGTTCACAACATTCTGGAGACAGAGCACGGCATTGTGCTGCTGCAGCCTGCTTACAAGGAATATCACCTGGAGCTGGGAGAAGTCAGCTCCTACCCGCCGGGATATAAGGAAAACGCGGGTATTTTCTGCCACAACAATCCCTGGATCATCGCGGCGGAAACCGTGGTGGGACACGGCGACCGGGCCTTCGACCTGTACAGCCGCATTGCACCGGCCTGGCGGGAGGAAATCTCCGATCTGCACAAGATGGAGCCCTATGTCTACAGCCAGATGATCGCCGGCAAGGACGCGAAGAATTTCGGCCAGGCCAAGAACAGCTGGCTGACCGGTACCGCAGCCTGGAACTTCTACGTCATCAGCAATTACATCCTGGGTATCAAGCCCGACTGGGACGGCCTGAAGATCGATCCCTGCATTCCGCACACCTGGGACGGCTACACGGTGAGCCGCCGCTTCCGCGGAGCAGTATACGACATTGAGATCAAAAATCCCGGCCATGTATGCCGCGGGGTAAAGAAAGTGACTGTGGACGGACAGGAAATCAGCGGGAACGTGCTGCCGGCCTTCGGTGACGGAAAGACCCACAAGGCGGAGATTATCCTCGGATAAATAACCATCGGAAAAGACAGAATCCCCTGCTCAGCAATGAGCAGGGGATTCTGTTGCATAAAGCGAGAACCGCCGGATGAATCCGGCGGTTCCGAAAAAGGAGTTTGGGGGAGGTTACTTCGCCATGTAGGCGTCCAGCTGGGCGTTGGCTTCATTCAGGTAGGCTTCCATGCCGGCGGCATCCAGGGCGTCCAGGAAGGCGGGCAGTTCGGTTTCGGGATCCACAGCGCCGCAGTCCAGAGCCAGGGCGTACTGGGCGGCTACATTGCCCAGGGCAGCCATCTCATTTTCCACGGGAGTATTGTCGAACACGAAGCCCAGGGAAGGAATGCCCTTCGCTCCGGCGTAGTATTCCTGGAAGGACTTGCGGAAGCCCTTGCCTTCAGCAGCGGTATCCGGCAGGATGGTGACGTTGCCGACGCCGTTGGTCCAGGGGCTGTAGGTGGCACGGGCGTCATCGTTGAAGACGACCAGGCCTTCATCGTTCAGGGTGTAGTGGATGCCTTCAACGCCGTAGTTCATGAGGGTCATGAGCACCGGATCGCTGTTGAGCAGGGCCAGGAATTTGAAGGCTTCTTCCGGATGCTCGGAAGCGGAGTTGATGGCCATCATGGCACCCTGGGAAGCGGTGGTGTCCACATAAGCATCGGTGCAGGGCACGAACTTGATTTCAGCGCCGCGGGCCAGCACTTCGGCGGAATACTCATAACCGAAGGCGTAGGACTGGGTGCCGATCAGGTAGGAGGCGTCTTTCTGGTGGTTGGTCCGGGCATCGTTGGAGGTTTCAGCAACAGACAGGGCAGGATCGATGTAGCCGGCTTCATAGTAGGCATGCATCTTTTCCGCGAAAGCCTTGTACTCGGGAGTGGCGAACTTGTTCACCAGCTTGTTGCCGTATACGCCCTCAGCGGATACATCGTCGGGATTCAGGTACAGGGACAGCAGGTTGGTGGAACCGGCGTCACCGGCCACGATGATGGAGTTGGTAACCATACGCTCGGCAACCATGGGCTCCACGAGGAAGGGATAGAAGCTGTCGCCCTTGACTTCCTTGGCCTTGGCGAAGATTTCGTCCCAGCCGAAGAATCCCTTGGCCATCAGGTCATCCACGGAGTAGCCCAGTTCGTTCAGCAGGGTGACGTTCACGTCCCAGGTATTCTGGGTGGCGGTGTCCTTGAAACCGTTGACGGCGTAGATGCCTTTGCCTTCAGCGCCTTCAATGGTGGCGGCCTGCATCAGGCTTTCCGGGATGGCAGCCTTCAGGTCGGCACCGTACTGCTCAATCAGGTCATCCAGCTTGAGGAAGTAGCCCTTCTTGGCATAGCTGTTGTATTCGTCGGAACTCCAGGAGCAGGTGAAGACGATGTCCACATCCTTGTCGCCGGAGGTCAGGGCATTGACGGCCTTCTCGTCGAAGTCGCCCCAGGTGCCCCAGATGACTTCCAGTTTCGCGCCGACTTTGTCAGCAATGTACTCGTTGACTTTTTCCAGAACAGCCGTGTCATCGGATACGTTGCTGCCGTGGAACATGATGGTGATGGTGGGCAGGTCATCCGCCGCGGCAAAGCTGCACACGGAGAGGATCAGCGCCAGGGTCAGAATGAGAGACAGGAACTTTTTCATGGTTATCCTCCTTATTTTCAGCACCTTCCCGGGTGCTGATATTCTGTATTTTCAAAGGCAGGTGCCTTTGATTTCGGGGAAGTCAGATTTTGTTCGGCAGCTGACAGCAGATGTTCATCCTTTAACGGAACCGATCGTTAAACCTGCGATGACATACCGCTGGAAGAAGGGATAGGCGCAGGCGATCGGGACCACGATGAAGACGACCAGGGCCATCTTCAGGGACTGGGAGGGCAGCTGGGCCGCGGCTTTGGAGGCGTCCGCCCCCAGCATGGAAGAGTTCTTGGCCAGGAAGTCCGCGTTGCGCTGCATCCGCATCAGCAGGTACTGCAGGGGCATGATTTCCATATTCTTGTTCAGGTACAGCAGGGACAGGAACCATTCATTCCAGTATGCCAGGGAAACCAGCAGGGCGATGGTGGCGATACCGGGTTTGACGACCGGCAGGACGATCCGCACCAGGGTGGAATACTCACCGCTGCCGTCAATGGTAGCGGCTTCAATGAGCTCATTGGGCACCGTGGTCTGCAGGAAGGTCCGCATGATGATGACGTTGAAGGGACTGAAGAGCATGGGCACAATCAGCGCCGCGTAGTTATCGCTCATTCCCAGGACGCTTTTGCAGATAACGAAGGTGGGTACCAGGCCGCCGCCGAAAATCATTGTAAAAAAGCTGAGGAAGTTGAAGAAATTCCGGAAGCGGTAATCCCTGCGGAAGAGGGGATAGGCATAGAGCACGGTCAGGGAAACGCTGAGTACCGTACCGACAACGGTGATCAGGAAGGAATTGAAGTAGCTTCTCCACAGGGCGTTCCCCAGCTTGAAGGTGTAGTTGAAGGCTTCAGTGCTCCAGGAAAGCGGTGTGAAGGTGTATCCCACCTGACGGATGCTTTCTTCGGAGGAGAAGGCGATGATGATGACAAAGATAAAGGGGATGATGCACATGAGGGAGAACAGCGCAAGCACCGCGTGGAATGCCGCCTGGGTTCCCGGGCCGAAGCGGTTCAGGGAGAATGAGCCGGCCTTTATCTTTTTCTTTGCTGAAATTACAGTCATGTTTATCCTCCATGTGATCGTCGTTAACCATTTCCGCATCACTGGCGTTCACGAAAATGGACTCCTGTAACAGGGGATCCGTTACCCGAATCAAAGATTCGGACGGATCCGCCTCAAAACAGCGAGCTTTCCGCGTCTATTTTGCGGACCAGCGTGTTGGCACCGACGATGCAGATCAGGCCGATGGCGCTCTGCAGGAAGCCGGCCGCGGAGCTCATTCCCAGGTTATGCGTGTTGGCATAGGCCCGGTATACGTAAGTGTCCACAACCTGGGTGACCGGATACAGGGAACCGGAATTCTGGGGGACGTTGTAGAACAGGCCGAAATCCGCGTTGAAGATTTTTCCCACATTCATGATCAGCAGAATGACAATCATGGGACGGATGCCCGGCAGGGTCACATGCCAGATCTGCTGCCACTTGGTGGCGCCGTCCACAGCGGCGGCCTCATACTGCGTGGTATCAATACCGGTGATGGCGGCCAGGTACAGAACCGAAGAGTAACCCAGGTTTTTCCATAGATTACAGATGGTCAGGATCAGGGGCCACCAGGTAGTGTCATGGTAGAAGTTGGTGACTTTCTGGCCTGCGGCTTTCTGCATGAAGGGAATCATGCCGCTGGTGGGATCCAGGAATGCCAGGACAAAGTAGCTGGCCACCACCCAGGAAAGGAAGTAGGGGAAGAACATCATGGTCTGATAGGATTTGGCCAGGAACCGGGTGGTCAGCTCGCTCATCATGATGGCGAAAGCCACGGAAATGACCAGGCCCAGGAGAATCCACAGAATGTTGTACCCCAGGGTGTTGCGGATCATGATGCCTGTGTCGGGCGATTTCAGGAACTCAAAGTTCTTCAGTCCCACCCACTCGCTTTTGACGATGTTGTTCCAGAAGGTGTTGGGACGGAATGCCCGGTAGTTCTTAAAAGCGATTACGATGCCAAACATGGGCAGGTAACGGATCAGCAGAAGCCAGATGGCGCCGGGAATCATCATGGTGGTCAGCCAGAAGGTCTTCTTCCTGGATGTCACACTGCCATAGTCGCGCCGGCGCTTCGGCCCTGTTGCTTGAATTGCCGTCATGTCTTATCCTCTGCCCCTTTCTCTCATTGTCCGATCTGGTAATTGAATTCTATAAAAAAGACATTTGATCTGTCATTATCTCCATTTGTTAATTCTTGACTGCGCTTGTTGTGTTAAACAAAGCGGACAATTAAATAGGAAACAACCGGAAAACAGGCTGTGAAGGGCTTTTTCCCGGGTCCGGACGAAGATGCCAATCCAAGACAAAAAATCACATACCTGTTCCTTCTTCTTGAGGTTTTCATTTGGTATGCTTATAATGAAATCACAGGCAACAGGAGGTTCTATATGCGTTACGGGTACTTTGACGACGCCGCGCGCGAATATGTCATCGACCGGGTGGACGTACCGGTTTCCATGACCAATTACCTGGGTACCCAGCGGATGGGTACCGTTATTTCCCATAATGCGGGGGGTTACAGCTGGCTGGACAGCCCGCAGCATCACCGGATCACCCGCTTCCGGCCCAACGGTGTTCCCATGGACTGGCCGGGTCACTATGTCTATCTCCGGGACGAGGAAGACGGAAAGTACTGGTCCCTGAGCTGGCAGCCCACCGGACTTCCCCTGGAGGAGGCCAAATATGAAGCCCGGCACGGCATGAGCTATTCACGCTTCAAGTGCGATTACCGGGATATCAGCGCTGAACAGATCCTCTTTATTCCGCGGGAGTACGGCAGTGAGGATCCGGTGGAAATCTTTGACGTGCGGATCCGGAACAATTCCGGCCGGGAACGGACGCTGAGCGTGTTCGGATATGTGGAGTTTTCCTTCCATGAAATAGACATGGATAACCAGAACTTCCAGATGAGCCTGTACGCGGCCGGATCGCATTATGAAAAGGACGCGGTGCTTTGCGAACTGCATTATGAGCCCAACGCCTGGCAGTTCTTTGCCGGCAATTTCAAACCGGACGGATTTGAGGGCGTACGGGAAGCGTTTACCGGCGCCTACCATACCGAACGGGACCCGCAGGGGGTGACTGCAGGACGCCTGAACGGATCCACGGAACTGGGCGGCAATCCCTGCGGCGCACTGCAGAAAAAGCTGACCCTGAAGCCGGGAGAAGAAAAGCGGGTGCTGTTCTACCTGGGCACGGGCAGGGGAGACGCCGCGGAACAGGCGCGGCAGCGCTACGATGAAGCCGGAACGGACAAAGCCTTCGAAGACCTGCGCCGGTTCTGGGATGAGAAACTGGGACAGCTGCAGGTGAAGACGCCCCATGAGAATATGAACCGTTCCCTGAACATCTGGAATTTCTACCAGAGCGAGGTGAACGTGCTGTTTTCCCGTTTTTCCTCCTTTATAGAGGTCGGGGGACGGACCGGCCTGGGATACCGGGATACGGCGCAGGACGCCATGTGCATCCCCCATGCGGAACCGGATATGTGCATGAGGCGGATCTGCCAGCTGCTGCACGGACAGATGCGGCAGGGTTACGGTTTGCACCTGTTTGACCCGGCGGTACTGGAAAAGACGGAGGGAGACGGATTCAAATCCCCGACAGTGATTCCGGAAGCTGATAAGAAGGGCATGCTCCACGGACTGAAGGATGCCTGCGCCGACGATGCCCTGTGGCTGATTCCGGCCATTGTGGAAAATGTAAGGGAGAGCGGCGACCTTTCCTTCTTTGATCGGGTGATCCCCTTTGCGGATGAAGGCAGCGGCACCGTGTGGCAGCACATGAAGGCTTCCCTGGATTTCTCCTATGAGCAGGTGGGTGCCCACGGGGTGACCAAAGGACTGCGGGCGGACTGGAACGACTGCCTGAACCTGGGCGGCGGTGAGAGCGCCATGGTCGCTTTCCTGCTGGTGTGGGCGACAAACCACTTCCTGGATGCGGCCAGGGCCCTGGGACGGAAAGAAGATGAAGTGAAATATACGGCGCTGAAGGAGCGCATGGAGGAAACCTGCCGGAAACAGCTGTGGGACGGAAAATGGTTCCTGCGGGGTTTCACGGCGGCCGGCGCACCTATCGGTTCCCAGTCCGCTGCAGAAGGCAAGGTCCATATGGAGAGCAATACCTGGGCAGTGATCAGCGGCGCGGCGGACCGGGAACAGGGACTCAGCTGCATGGACGCCGTGGACGAGTGGCTGTATACCCCCTGGGGACTGATGCTGAACGCCCCGTCCTTTGTGACGCTGGATGACAGCATCGGCTTTGTGACCCGGGTATATCCCGGCGTGAAGGAAAACGGCGCCATCTTCAGCCATCCGAACCCCTGGGCCTGGGTGGCGGAGTGCATGCTGGGCCGCGGCAGCCGGGCCATGAAGTTCTATGACGCCCTGCTGCCGGAAAACCAGAACGACCGGATGGAAATCCGGCAGGCGGAACCCTACAGCTACTGCCAGTTTGTGATGGGGAAAGACCATACCGCCCACGGCCGCGCACGGCATCCCTTCATGACCGGTTCCTCCGGCTGGGCATACTATGCCGCGACAAGGTACATGCTGGGCATCCGTCCCGGCTTTGACTGCCTGACGGTGGATCCCTGCATTCCCGCAGACTGGGACGGCTTTGAGGCTGTCCGGAAATGGCGCGGCGCGGAATACCGGATCAGGGTTGCCAATCCGGATCATGTGGAAAAAGGCGTAAAGAAAATCCTGGCGGACGGCATGGAGACAGACCGGATCCCGCCTTATACCGGCGGAGTTCACCAGATTGAAGTTGTTTTGGGATAAAACAGGGAAAACAAGGAGAAATGTGATATGATTAAATTCGGTACAGGCGGATGGCGCGCTGTCATCGGCGACGGATTTACCCGGGCGAATATCCGGCTTGTGGCTGCTGCCCTGGCCCGCAGAATGAAGCGGGAAGGCGTGGCGGAGGAAGGTATCTGCGTGGGATATGACCGACGGTTCCTGAGCAAGGAAGCCCTAATCTGGTTCTGCGAAGTGCTGGCGGGAGAGGGAATCAAAGTGTTCTTTGTGAACATGAGCTGCCCGACGCCCCAGATTATGTTTACTGTCAAGGAAAAGCAGCTGCCTTACGGCGCCATGGTAACGGCCAGCCACAACCCTGCCACCTGGAACGGCATCAAACTGTTCACCTTCGGCGGAAGGGATGCCGCGCAGGATGTGACGGAAGCAATCCAGGAGGAGGCAAACGCCATCCGGGAGGAAGAAATCCGGGATATGGAGTTTGAGGCGGCCAAGGCTGCCGGCATTATCCGGATTATCGACCCGCGGGACGCATACCTGGATTCCATCCTGAAGCAGGTGAACACAGACGCAATCCGGCAGCGCCGTCTCCGGATTGTGCTGGACCCCATGTTCGGCGTGAGCCTGACCGGGTTACTGACGATCCTGTATACCTGCCGGTGCGATATCGACGTGATCAACGACCGGCATGACGCATTCTTCGGCCGGCACCTGCCGGCGCCGAATCCGGATACGCTGGTGGACCTGCAGTACGCGGTGAAGGAACACCGGGCGGATGTGGGGATCGCCACCGACGGCGACGCGGACCGCCTGGGTATTATTGACGAGAACGGCCGGTATGTAACCGCCAACGAAATCCTGGCGCTGCTGTATTACTACCTGCTGGAATACAAAGGCTGGCACGGGGCTGCGGTGAGGAATATCGCCACGACCCACCTGCTGGACCGGATCGCTGCAGCCCACGGGGAAAAATGCATTGAGGTGCCGGTGGGCTTCAAGCATATCTCCGCCGGCATGGAGGAATATGACGCCCTGATCGGCGGAGAATCCTCAGGCGGCCTGACAGTGCGGGGACATATATCCGGCAAGGACGGCCTGTATGCCGCCAGTCTGCTGGTGGAGATGATTTCCGTCAGCGGGAAGAAACTCAGCGAACTGGTGCAGAACCTGTATAATACCTACGGGGAACTGCATTCCGCCGAGTATGACTGGGCGCTGACTGCGGAGAGCAGGGAAGAAATTGCCCGGAAGATCATGAAGGACAAACTGCTTCCGGACTTTGAACGGAAAGTGGAAAAAGTCAGCTACATGGACGGCTGCAAAGTATACCTTGAGGGCGGATGGGTTATCGTCCGGTTCTCGGGCACAGAACCCCGGGTGCGGATCTTTGCCGAGGCGGAGACGGAAAAAGAAGCAAAGCGCCTGGTGAAACAGATGGCGGACTTCACAGGCCTGGACTGGAAGGAATAAAGCCGGGCAGAACCACGGAAAGGACAGAAAGAAATGGGAAAGGGTACAGGCAGCGGAACGAAAAAGAGCCTGTTCGGCAGCATCCGGCATTCGCTGCGCGCGCAGATCGGCCTGATCGTGCTGCTCAGCTACCTGATCCCTGTGGTTCTGTTGGGCGTTTTTACCGGGAACTTCCTGCTGAAAAGGCTGGAGAACCAGACACGGGCGGCAGTCACCTCAGGCGCTGAACAGGCCTGGACGCTGACGGAGCAGAGGGTTGAACGGACGCTGGACCTGGCCAGGGATGCCACCTATGACGGGGAACTGACGGACACCTGGCAGGGATGGAATGACGGAACCATCGGGGATTCGGAATACAGGCGGCTGTGCCAGAGCTACCTGGAGAGAAAGTACAGCCGGGAACCCCTGCTGTCCTTTGCGCTCTGTTTCCCGGTAAAAAACCCGGAAATCCTGACCTATCTCCGGAGCGGCGCTTTTGAAAGCCCGGGAGAACTGCAGGAACTGCGCGATACCGTACGGATCATGGGAGAAAAACTGGATACCCGCTGCCGCTTCTTCCGGTTCGGAGGGCGCATATACCTGGTGCGGAATCTGCTGAACCTACGGATGGAGCGCTTCGGTATGCTGATCCTGGGGATCAACGAGGAGCAGCTGCTCCAGCCGTTGAATGAGCTGGAGACAGACTGGGACGTAAAAGTGGCATTCCAGCTGGACGACTGCGGAAATCCGGAAAACGAATGGGTTGAACTGGCACCGGGACTGACAGACGACGGAAAGGAAAAACTGTATTATACCCGGCTGTCCGGAGACAGTGAAAACAGCCTTAATCTGCAGCTGACCATGGACAGAAGGAAACAGTACAGTGAAATCTATACCTTCCGGCTGCTCCTGCTGGTGATGGCCCTGCTGCTGGTTCCCATCATGGTGCTGATCGGCGTCTATCTGAGCCGGCGCATCGTGAAGCCGCTGACACTTCTGTCTGAGGCCAGCCGCCGGATTGAAGAGGGAGAACCGGGCGTGACCGTTCCTCTGAACGGCGGGGACGAACTGGGACGCCTGGGCAGGTCCTTCTCCCAGATGTCCCTGCGGCTGAAGGAACTGATTGACAAAACCTACAAGGAAGAAATCGAACTGAAGAACGCGCAGATCCTGGCGCTTCAGAGCCGGATCAATCCGCATTTCATCAACAACGCCCTGGAGGATATCAACTGGCAGGCCCGGATGGAAGGCTCGGAAAGCATTTCCTCCATGGTAACCTCCCTGTCGGTGCTGCTGAACGCCACCATGGCGCGGCAGGACCGCCGCCTGGTGACCCTGCGGGAAGAGATGGAAGTGGCGGAGGCATATATCTATTTCATTCAGCAGCGCTTCGGAACAGACCTGACCATGAACCGGGAAATCGAGGAAAAAGCGCTGGACGGCATCCTGCCGCTGCTGACGATCCAGCCGCTGCTGGAAAACGCTGTGGAGCACGGCATTGCCCCGGCGGGCGGAGGTACAATCACGATCCGCTGTTCCCTGAACGATGCCTGCATGCATATTGAAATCGTCAACACAGGACGTGAAACGGGCAAAGAGGACAGGGAGCGGATCGAGGCGGCCCTGCACGGGCAGCCGACCGGAAAACATCTGGGCCTGGCAAATATCGTGAACAGGCTGCGCCTGATCTATGGGGATACGGTAACGATCCGCGTGGATATGGACACTCCCGGGCAAACCACGGTCAGCATCGTGATTCCCCGGCAGATTCCCTGAAGGAGGCAGAAAAACGTGCGGATGAAGAAATGGATCGCGGCAGCGGCTGCCCTGCTGATGGCGGTGACGGCCTGCACCGGAACGGCGGAGGGCGGTATTACGCTGCGGACCATCAGCTGCTTTGCGGGCCTGGACGGCTCTGCGGACGAATATGTGGCGATCCTGAAGCATTATGAGTCCATGACCGGCAATACGGTGATCGACAGTTCCTCCACCACGGATGAAGCCTGGAAGACGGCGATACTGAAGGACTTTGCGGCGGGAAACGAACCGGATATCCTTTTCTTTTTCGCGGCAGGGGCGGATTCAGCGCCTATCCTGTCCAGGGTTGTATCCCTGGAGGAAATCAACACGGCTTATCCGGATATGAACCTGCCGGAAAACGATATTCTGCGGGAACCGGACGGGAAGGTTTATGCGGTGCCGGTGAGAGGCTACTGGGAAGGGCTGTTTGTGCATACAGACCTGTTTGAGCTTTACAACGCGCCTTTGCCGAATGACTGGGACTCCCTGCTGGAAGCCATCCGTATATTCCGTGAGAATGATATTGTCCCGATTGCCATCTCGCTGTCAGACATTCCCCATTACCTGGCGGAAATGTCCCTGCTGGCCTGCGCATCCAAAGAAGAACTGGCAGCCAGACCGAAGACTTTTGAAGAAGTGCCCGCTTCCTGGCTGGAAGCCATGAGCCTGATCCGTGAGCTGGCGGAAGCCGGGGCTTTCGCGGATAACGCATGGAGTACGTACGAGACAGCCTCCACAAACCTGTTCCTGACCAAAAAAGCGGCCATGCAGATGGACGGCAGCTGGATTGAATCGTCTTTCCCGCACGGGATGATGGATACCCTGCGGGTGCTTCCCATGCCGCTGCATAACGGCGAAGGGACTGCCGGCTGCTATGTCGGCGGCGTATCCATGGGCTTCTACCTGACGCGCCGGGCCTGGGAATCCGGGCGGAGGGACGCATCAGTGGCCCTTCTGAAGGAACTGACCAGCGAGGAAAGCATCAGGGAACTGGGCAGCTCCTCCCTGTCCGGACGGCTGCTGGATTCCGCAAATGATATGCAGACAGACCGGCAGATGGTCAGCCCGCTGCAGGATGCAATGAACAGCAAGGCAAGAGAAGTCTGGCTGCTGGAATGCATTCCGGCTGTGGCAGAGGGTACGATGACGCCGGAGGAATGCTGGCGGCGGGTGATGGCACTGAATCCCTTCGGAGAATGAGGTGAAACCATGTACCGAGTAGTCCTTGTGGACGATGAACGGCTGATTATCCGGGGCCTGTCGACGGTGATCCCGTGGGCAGAACTTGGCTGTGAGATTGCCGGAACAGCCCATGACGGGGTCAGCGGCCTGGAACTGATACGCACCCTGCGGCCGGATATTGTGCTGACGGACATCCGGATGCCGAATATGGACGGGCTGACCATGCTGGCCGCTATCCGCAGCGAATTTCCGGAAATCCAGATGAGCGTCCTGACGGCATACCGGGACTTTGATTATGCCCGGCAGGCCATTACCCTGGGCGTATGCCGCTACCTGCTCAAACCCAGTGACCTGGAGGAACTGAAGGAAGCCGTCAGGCAGATGGTTTCCAGGCTGGATGCCATGCCCCGGATCAGTGAAGACAGTCCGGAAGACGAGACTGTGAAAGAAGCGGGGAACCACCTGGTCAAGGCGGCCCTGGCCTATATGAAGGAGCACTGCACGGAACAGCATCTTTCCCTGAGCGACGTGGCGGATCACGTCTATGTGAGCCAGTGGCACCTGTCGAAGCTCCTGAACCGGGAAACGGATCAGAGCTTCTTTGACCTGCTGGGAAGCATGCGGGTGGCCAGGGCGAAGGAACTGCTGGCGGATCCTGCCCTGCGGATCCATGAGATTGCGGAGGAAACGGGTTTTTCGGATGTGGCGCATTTCTCCCGCAGCTTCAAAAAAATCGCCGGCTGCACTCCCGGAGAATACAGGAACCGCCAGGCTTGAAAATGTTTTTGTGAAAAATGGTACCCAATTCGAGAAAAAAATACAAAAAAGAAGAAGGAATCTGATCACACACGTCGAAATGTTATATCAGAACAACAGATGAAGGGGTGTGATGCCGATGGCACACGATCTTTCACAGGACAGCTGCCGGGAATGACAACCGTCCTGTGAGAATCAAGGATCACTAATTTGAAAGGAGTCCATCGGACATATGAAACTTACGATTCAGGCACGCAACATGTCGGTCAGCCCGGCAATTACCGAGAGAATCGAGAAGAAAACAGAAACCATGGGCAAATATCTCTGGCCAGAGACAGAAATGCAGGTCAGGATGAGAAAGGAGAAGAACGATCGCCGGGTAGTGGAAATCACGGTTCCCATGGGGAAGAACGTGATCCTGCGCAGTGAGTCCTCCGCGGACGACAACCTGTTCCTCGCCATCGACAAAGCCCTGGCAAAGATGGAACGCCAGATCCGTAAGCACAGGACCAAGCTGGGCAAGAACCTGAGGGAAGAAATCCCGGATGTGCCGGAATACATCGAGGAGGATGCAGAAGGAGAAGAAAAGGAAAGAAAGGTCGTCAAACAGAAGACCTTCCCCGTGCGGCCCATGAGCGTGGAGGATGCCGCGATCGAAATGGAGCTGCTGGGCCACAACTTCTTCGCCTTTGTAAATATTGATACAGACCAGACCAACGTCCTGTATCTGAGAAAGGACGGAGACCTGGGTCTGCTGGAGCCGGAAGCTTAAACAGACTTCTGAGTCCGGAGAGGATAATCAGGAAACGGCAAAAAGCTGAAACAGCATGCGAATCCCCAAAGCGGGCCATGCACATCAGACGCGATTAGCGAATACAGCGACAGGCCGGGACAGAATGAACCCTGAGATCCGGACGAACAATATGCCCCGGGGCCGCACGGTGCGGCCCCATTTTTATATGCTTTCTTGAATATGCGGATGCGGTTTGGTATAATCTTCCTGTTATATCCGGAAAGGAGGAGTGCGGATGCGCTGCAGCTGCAAGGAGTGCGGAACCTATATGATCCAGGCGGAAAGCGACCATCTGGGATGTGTGTGCCCGGACTGCGGATACCGCTGCAATGACTGCCTGGGCACCAATACGGTGGTCAGCCGTGACCGGCTGAAGGATCTGGCCTTCGATCCGCGGTTCAGCCCGGAAAACCTGGCAGCCTCCTTTGAGAAGACGGAAGACGAAGAATGGTTTGACGACAGGAGCTGAACGGTTTACACGGTTCTGCCGCTATGCTATAATGCCCACGTTCATTTTTGCCGGATGTCCGGCACTGACTGCCGGAGGGAAATATGCTGAAGCATTATCTGATTTCATTTTTGATTTCCATGGTTCCCCTGATCGAACTGAGAGGGGCTTTGCCTTACGCACTGGCCAACGGTATTCCCACCCTGCCCGCCTATATCGTGTGCATGGTGGCGAACATGCTGCCGGTGCCGGTTATCTTTTTTTTCGCCCGCAAGGTGCTGGAATGGGGCAAGGATAAAAAGGGCATCGGTCCCTTCTTTACCTTTTGCCTGGAAAAAGGCCACAAAGCGGGCAGAAAGCTGCAGGAGAAGGCCGGCACCAAGGGCCTTTTCATCGCGCTTCTGCTGTTTGTCGGCATCCCGCTTCCCGGTACCGGCGCCTGGACCGGAACCCTGGCCGCAAGCATTCTGGATATGGATTTCAAATCCAGCGTAGTGGCGGTCCTGCTGGGTGTCCTGCTGGCCGCCATCATTATGGGCGTGGGAAGCCTGATTGTAATTAACGGCGTACAACTGTTCGCCTGAAGGGAAGGTTTATATGCTGCAGTGGATTCTTGACATTCTGCGCGGAGCGGTGATGGGGGTTTCCAATATTATTCCCGGCGTATCAGGCGGAACCATGGCGGTATCCATGGGGATTTATGACCGCGTGATCTTTGCGGTAAACAACCTTTTCAAGCAGTTCAGGAAGAGCTTCCGGGAACTTCTGCCGATTCTCATCGGCGTGCTGATCGGCCTGTTTGCTTTTGCCGCGCTTATCGGCACGCTGCTGGGAACGAAAGCCGCGGAGATCCCGATGACCCGCCTTCCCACCAATTTCGCGTTTATCGGCCTGATTCTCGGCGGACTTCCCGCGATTTATAAGCGGGTGGACATGAAGAGCGCAAAAGTGCCCGGCATTATCCTGTTCCTGATTTTCCTGGCACTGGTGGTGGTGCTGCCCCTGCTGAATCCTCCGGAAGCGCGGACGGTGAACCATTCTGTCGGCAACATCCTTCTGATGGTCCTGCTTGGCGCGATTGCTTCTTCCACCATGGTTATTCCGGGGATTTCAGGCTCCATGATCATGATGCTCCTGGGATATTACAACACGGTTATCAACGCCATGAATGACCTGCGGGGCGGGGACTGGTCCAGCCTGGTCATTCTGCTGCCTTATGTGATCGGCCTTCTCGTGGGCATCGTATTTATTGCGAAACTCATGAATTTCCTGCTCAAAAAGTATGCCGCGCTGACCTTCTGCGCCATTTTCGGGCTGGTGATCGGATCGCCTGTGGCACTGCTGATGCAGAACCGCGAATGCTTCCAGCTGGCAAACGCCGGGAACTGGATTGCAAGCATAGTCTGCCTGATCATCGGTTTCGCGATTGCGTGGTTTATGTCGAGACTGGATGGAAAGCAGCCGCAGAACAGACCGGAAGAAGGCTGATCCGGCGGGGATACCTCCAAACGCGATGAAGACGGAATCAGATTTGAAATTTTCTTCCACAATGGAAAAAAAGTGATTGACATCCGTCCAATAATCGTGTATATTTACAAAGTCGCCTGCGGGACAGACCGTGGGAAGGATGCACCGGGGTGTAGCGCAGTCTGGCTAGCGCACGTGCTTTGGGAGCATGGGGCCGGGGGTTCGAATCCCTTCACCCCGACTTCTCAAAACCCTGTACGTGGCTCCGTGGTCAAGAGGCCTAAGACACCGCCCTTTCACGGCGGCTACCCGGGTTCGAATCCCGGCGGAGTCACTTTTTCTTCCTTTCCGATATGGGCCTTTAGCTCAGTTGGTCAGAGCGGCCGGCTCATAACCGGTTGGTCCGGGGTTCAAGTCCCTGAAGGCCCACAGCCATTTGGCCCGGTAGCTCAGTTGGTTAGAGCGCCAGCCTGTCACGCTGGAGGTCGAGGGTTCGAGCCCCTTCCGGGTCGCCACTTTTCTCGGTCGGATCCGCAGTAACGAGCTTCGTGCTGGCGTAGCTC
>JBGUGL010000004.1:0-24115 GCA_045111455.1 Christensenellales bacterium
ATGCGGTAGTTTTTTTGTCATTAGCCGGCGGACCGCAACCTCAATCTTCGCATTGCTCCCTTAGAGCGGTCGCACTGCTCGTTTCGGCAAGGAATCGCGCGCGCACCGCGGGCGGAATTCCCGCCTCGCGCACCGCGCACGGCAGGACTCGCTCACCTCTCTTTTGCCTTCGGCAAATGCCCCACCGGGGCACCACTCGGATCGTTCCCGCATTCTCAGTCGGCGCAGCGGGTCTTGCTGACGCTTCAACCCGCTGCTTGCTTCGGCAAGGAATCGCGCGCGCACCGCGGGCGGAATTCCCGCCTCGCGCACCGCAGGACTCAAATCAGGTCGCTTCCTGCTTCGCAGGATAGCCCACTGGGCTGATATTCGGCTCGTTTCCGCATTCTCAGTCGGCGCAGCGGGTCTTGCTGGCGCTTCAACCCGCTGCTTGCTTCGGTAAGGAATCGCGCGCGCACCGCGGGCGGAATTCCCGCCTCGCGCACCGCGCACGGCAGGACTCACTCACCTCGTTTTCGCCTAAGGCGAATGCCCCACCGGGGCACCACTCGGATCGTTCCCCCCTGTTCAATACCGAACACAGAAGTTAAACCCTTCAGTGCCGATGATATAAAATAACTCGCTTAATGCGAGCACTGATAAAAGAAAAAGATTATTCAATTATGAATTATGAATTGTGAATTATGAATTCCCCTTCACACCAGACAGGAGATGCCGAAAAGGAGCTGGGCGGCATAGTAGGTGATCATGATAACCCAGTCAACGGAAGAGGAGGCGGTAAACAGCAGGCGGGCAAGGAGCATGGCATCGCTGATAAAGAAGAGCGCACCGCCGGCAGCGATCAGCTGTCCCTGGAGGGTATGGGCGGTCAGGCCCGCAACGGCGAAGCCGCAGGATACGGCAAGCACCACCCCGTAGACGATAAACAGGGGCATTCTTTTGCCCATGGGAGCATGCCAGCGCCAGAACAGGAAGGCCGTAATTCCCAGCAGGCACAGGACTGCAACCAGATGGACCAGGGTGACCGGGAACAGGGAAGAGAAGAAACCGATATAGCAGATATGGCCTGCCAGGAAGAAACCAGCCCCGAAATAGAAATTGAACTCCAGCAGGTAGTCGGCAACAGCATGAATCAGCAAAGCGGCAAAACAGATCCAGCAATGGGGTTCCAGGCGAAGGGCGGCAATCAGCGCCAGGCTGGCGGCGCCAAGCGTTCCCAGCACCTTGTAGGCTGCGGCAAGCCGGTAGCGCAGATGCTGTTTATAATACAGGAAGCAGGGAAGGCAAACAAAAAGGACAAGAGAGCATACAGCGTACATCCACATCACGGGGATCACTCCTTTTCTCTCATGTCCTGCAGGCAGAAAATGCCGGAATATCAGCCTTCGGGGTCCTCAGACGCGTTGGATTCCTCCGGAATCCAGGGCATCAGGAAAATCGTGTGATACAGGTATTTGTTGTCATAGGTGTAGCCGTAGGAAAAGAGGGCGTTTTCCTCCCGGGTGCGTTCTGCTTCCGGAACCAGCGTCAGGTTATCCGCTTTCTTTTCTGCGTTCAGATGGTAATCCCGGGTATACATCCGGACGGTATGGCTGGCTTTTTTGCGGGTATCATCCCCCGGGGAGGTGACATTTCCCTCAATGGTGGTAATCCGGTATACTCCCTCTTCCAGTTTCTCCACGTCATATACCAGGCCCACATGGTAATAGGGAGTCACGCCGGATCCTTTCACGGCCTTGCTGGTACCGAAGACAGCCAGGAACCCTTTCTGGGGAATCCGGGTGATCCGGTTGATCTTTTCGTAACCGGTATAGAGCTTTCCGACACCGGCTTCCTTGACATGGTACAGGCCTTCCACTTCTCCTTTGGGAACTTTGCTGCCCACATCCTGGGGAACTTCCTCCTGGAGCATCAGCCAGGTGATGAAACCGCCGCACCAGCCGTATTCATACTTGTTGCGCCATTCAGTAAACTTGTTCTTTTTCTTCAGTTCGGCGCCGTCAGTCTCCACCAGCTGCTCATAAGCCAGGTCCAGCACCTGCTGAATTGTTTCGGGAATTTCCTGCACCACTTCCGTGGTAATCTGCCGGGCTACAGGGGCGTCCTTTTTCTTTGCCGCCAGGGCGGAAGAGGAACAAAGCAGGAGTATCGCAAGAATCAGCGCGCAGACGCGCCTGGAAGTATTCATCAATGATCAGTCCTTTCAGCGGGCCTGTTTTACAGCCCTTCTGTATTATACTCCGGATCCGGCGTGTTGTCAGTCCCCTGGAGTAATTCCCGGATAGAACCCGGTGCGGTATCGCTGCCCGGATCGGGCGCGGCCGGAGTTTCCGCCGGGGAATCCGGGGATACGGATGGATCCGGCGATTCAGCCCCCGGAACAGAGGACGGAATCAGGGAGGACAGGGATATACCGGATTCCCTGAGAATCCTGCCGGAGCATACTGCCAGGACCAGCAGAAAAGCACAGGCCAGCAGGAGCGTCAGCAGGCGGAAACGGGAGCGCATTTGCTTCATGAAACAGATCCTTTCCGGAATACAGGCAGATTATTTTGCAAGCATGGCCAGATGGGCATCCTCCGCAAGATCGGCGTCATTGCGGCCGGATATTCCGCAGAGCATGCCGATGAGAAACAGCTGGGCACAAAGTGAGGGCAGGGATAACGTCAGCAGCGGAGGAGGCACAGTAACCGGCAGGAAACCGAAAGCAGACAGCATGGAGGCCAGGGTCCGCAGTGCCAGCATCAGGGAGATACCCATGGCCAGCACCGCGTGAAAACGGGTCCGGGCGGACACCGCCACATAAGCGCCGCGCAGGATCAGGGGCAGCATGAGCAGAACCGTGAGTCCGGCGAAAACCAGGCCGTAATGCCCCGAAAGCCGGGGAAACAGGGAATCTCCGCCCAGGGCAGGGATTGCTTCCGGCAGGGGATCCACACCGATGGCTCCGGCGGAAACCAGGGCGGACAGGCCGGCATTTCCTTCCGGTACACCCGGTAACGGGGAAAACCGGAAAGCGGCAAAAAGGGACAGCGCCGCCACGGCGAGGGCAGGCAGAACCACAACCAGCCTGCCGTCCGCCGCGAAGAACAGAAGGCAAACCGTGACAGACCAGAAAAGGGCTTCAGCGGTTTCACCGCATACCAGGAGCAGCGCCAGGGCGGCCGCGGCAGCCAGACCAGCGGAAATCGGTCCCTGCCGGGTCAGCAGGGCGGCAAAGGCGATCAGGAGCAGCGCCAGGGCAGCTTCTGTCAGCGGAACAGTAAAGGAGGAAGCCGGCAGCCGTCCGGCCAGGAGCAGCAGTCCCAGGAAAGCGGAACATACGGATGGCAGCAGGGAAGACGACATGGAACGGATCATTACCCCGCCGATGAGCAGAGCAGCCAGACCGGCACCGCAGCGCAGGGACTGGGCCATGGCAGCGGCAGAGTCAGAAGGCGCCAGGGCGGCAATTCCGGCCGCACAGAGCCACAGGGAAACCGAAAGAATCATCCGGTCCAGGGAAAACATCCGGGCCAGCAGGGTTTCACACAGCAGCGCCGCACAGGGCAGCACAACGGCCAGCAGGAACAGGGTCTGATCTCCGGTGCGAACTGCGGGCAGGAGCAGGATCAGCGCCATCAGGATCAGGGCTGCACCGGCAAAGCGGAGCCGGGGGGAGGATTTATGCTTCGTCATTCGCTCCAGTCCTCCTTCCAGCGGTCAGTATGCGCGGGACGGGGCGCCGGCCGGGCAGCCGGCTGCGTCTGTTCCGGAACAGACGGATTGATGCCGGGTTCCGGAGCAGGCGAATAAGCGTCAGGTTCCGGAGCGACCGGCCAGGAGCCGGATTCCGGGGCAGACGGATAAGAACCGGGTTCAGGAACGACCGGATAAGAACCGGGCTGCGGAGGTGCCGGCCAGGATCCCGGAACCGGGACGGGCGGGACAAACCCTCCGTTTACCTGCCCCGGCACAGGACTGGCAGGAACAAAAGTCCTGTTGGTATCCGCCAGTGCGCTGAAGAGCTGAAGCCGAAGCATGGCACTGCCGACCTGCAGCACGGAACCGTGCAGCAGGGGTGTATCCGCGAAGGCGCCGCGGCGTGAAACCGGGACCCCGTCCACCAGCACATGGCAGCCGACCCGCGGACGGATCATGAGTCCGGTGCCGTCCTGCCAGTAAAAATCCAGATGATGGGAGCTGACGCCCGGACAGGGAATCACCAGGTCACAGGAACGCAGGGATCCAAGGACCCCTTCCCGGGGAACGGGGAACCAGGTTTCCCGGGGAAGCTCATCGCTGCC
Source organism: Christensenellales bacterium (assembly GCA_045111455.1). GTDB lineage: Bacteria > Bacillota > Clostridia > Christensenellales > Aristaeellaceae > Aristaeella. The sequence goes on from JBGUGL010000004.1 coordinate 4,287, forward strand.
CGAAAGGACCACCAGTTCGCCCACGGTGCCCGCACCGGGCAGATTTTTAAAACGCTCCCGGTTTTCCCTGCGGTCAGCGCGGTGCCAGCCGTAAGCAAAAACCAGGAGCATCAGGGCAAAAAAAGCAAAAAGCCAGCGTGAAGCGACGGAAAGGACAGAATAGATTTCCGGACTCACGCTGAACATGTATACAGATCCCTTTCAGTGAAGCGCTTCCTGAAGAAGCTTCATATTATGGAGCATAACTGTCTCATAGTAATCCGCGGGCGGATCATTGGGACCGGAGGTCAGGGGATCAAGGACGCAGACAGGAACGCCGGTTTCATTCACCAGCACTTCCACAGACCTGTCGGTTTCCGTGGATTTGATGATCACAGGCGGGTTTTTCTCCCCGGCAATCAGGGCAAGAATCCGGGAGAGACTGGCGGCGGGAAGATCGTCATCATGCTCCTTGTTGACAATGGCAGCCACCTGCAGGCCGCAGGCTTCGGCAAAATAAGGCAGGGTTTCATGGAAAATGATGACTTTCCGGCCGGCATCCTTCAGTCCGTCCCGGAGGGTTTCATCCAGGGCAAGCAGCCGTTCCCGGAGTCCTGCCAGATTGTCCTGAATCTGCTGCGCCCTGTCCGGCAGCAGCCGGATGAGGCCCTCGGACAGGTTGGCAGCCATACCGACGGCACGCTGGGGATCCATCCAGAGATGGGCATTGACGGCTTCGCCTTCTTCCGCTTCACCGATTTCCACGATGCCGGATTCCGTGAGGAAGGGAAGGCCTGCAGTGGCGTCCACCACCGGCAGATCCGGATAGGCGCCGGTAATGACGGGCAGGAAAGGCTCCATGCCGGCACCGTTGACCAGCAGGGCGTCCGCATGGGAAAGAACGATCATATCGGAATGCTGCAGGGAATAATCATGCAGGCAGCCGACTGTGTTTTCAGCCAGGTTGACCACTTCGACACCTTCGATGCCTTCCGTCAGGCTCCGCGCCAGGAGCCATACCGGATAAAAGCTCGTGACAACCGTTTCCGCCCCGGCCAGGGCAGGGAGGAACAGCATTACGGCGAGAATAAGGGCAAGGATTTTTTTCACGGCAGGAACCTCATTTTCAATTCATAATTCATAATTCACAATTCACAATTCATAATTATGAATTACCGGGATGTATCGGATAACATATTATAGAAACGTTTTATGCGGACGGAATGTTCCGGATCAGCGGGCATCCGGCGGAAGATCTTCCGGGTCCAGCCAGGTTTCCCATTCGGCCCGGGGACGGCTTTCCCGGATGATCCGGGCCAGGATCCGGCGGTCGCCTTCAGGCATAAATTCGCCAAAGCGCCGGTAGAGCACCCGCAAGGCGGCAAAGGAACCGGCGGACAGCCAGTAATCATGAAGCAGGTTATAGGTCACAGAATAAACTTTCAGCTCATTAAAAAGCACGCCCAGCACATCATCGGCTGCGTCCTTCAGTTCCGCGGTGCGGATCCGGCGGACGGTGCCGTCATCCATACGGACGGCCATGGAAGGACCAAGCTGCTCATACAGAGTATTGAAAAGGGCGTCCTCCAGGCGGACCGCCAGGTCCTCAAAGGTGTCCCTGTAGGGGGCATAATTATGCAGGACGGCGGCTGTGCGGTCCCAGATCCCGGGAACGTCCGCCAGGGCAGAGCCAAAACGGAAGCGCAGGGCTTCCCTGATATGCCATGCCTCGATCACACCGCCCCACCCCCGGATAGGTTTTCATGAACCTTTATGCCGGTATCATACCATAAAATGACGTAATTGTTAACTTTTCAGGAGGAAAATGTCAAAGTGGATGAAATACAGGAAAAAAACGAAGAATATTCCGCAAGGAAACCATAAATCTTGTAGGGCAAGGATCCTGTGCCACAAAACCTTGACTGAACAAGTGAAGAAATCCTTAAATTTCATCAAATTATCCACAGGTCGAAAGCCCTTGAAATTACACGGTGGTTCTGATATTATAGACGGGCCGGTTTGAAAAGGACAGTTTTCCACAGCCCGGTTATCCACAGAACACGCACTGTTTGCGCGCCCTTTTTTGTCCCCTTTTTCCAAAGGGGAGAGGGAAGAATGGAAAAGCGCTTTACAATACAACCGAATGGAGAATCACTGAATGAACATGGAGTCACTCTGGGACCAGACCTGCGCCCTGCTTTCAAGGGAGATGCCCTACGTGTCTTATTCCACGTGGGTAGACGGCAATATGGTTCCCGGGATCCTGGAGGACGACACCCTGTTCATCTCTGTGAAAATGGAGAAGATGATCTCCATGATCCGGAACAAATACTCCGAGCTGATCGAGAAGAAGCTCAGCGAGGTCGCCGGAAAATCCATGCGGATCATGCTGCTGACCAAAGATGAAATGGAAGCCCGGACTCCGAACCGCGCAGCGGATACGGAGGACGACAACGATCCGCATCTGAATCCCAAGTACACCTTTGAAAGTTTCGTGGTGGGCAACGCCAACCGCTTTGCCCACGCGGCGGCACTGGCCGTGGCGGAAAGCCCGGCGGACGCCTATAACCCGCTGTTCATCTACGGCGGCGTGGGCCTGGGAAAGACCCACCTGATGCAGGCCATCGGGCATTTCATTCACCAGACGGATCCCGCAAAAAAGATCCTGTACATGACCAGCGAAAGCTTTACCAATGAACTGATCAGCGCGATCCAGCTGAAGAAAACCTATGAGTTCCGGGAAAAAATCCGGAAAGTGGACGTGCTGATGGTGGATGATATCCAGTTCATCGCCGGCCGGGAAAGCACCCAGCAGGAATTCTTCAACACCTTCAATGAACTGCATAACGCCAACAAGCAGATTATCCTGACCAGCGACAAGCCGCCGAAGGATATCCAGCGGCTGGAGGAACGGCTGTGCAGCCGGTTCGAGTGGGGCCTGGTGGCTGACATCCAGCGGCCTGACGTGGATACCCGCGTGGCCATCCTGCGGGAAAAAACCGTACAGGAGAATATCACGGTTCCGGATGATGTGCTGCAGCTGATTGCCGGCAAGATCGACAGCAATATCCGGGAACTGGAGGGATGCCTGACCCGGCTGGTGGCATATTCCACCCTGGTGAAGGAACCCATTACCCTGGACCTGTGCGAACGGGCCCTGAAGGAAGTTTTCGATTCCAGGCGCCACAAGCAGATTACGGCGGAGCTGATCATGCAGACCGTCTGCGACTATTACGGCCTGACCCTGGACGATATGACCGGGCCCACCCGGAAACGGGAAATAACCGTGCCCCGGCAGATCGCCATGTACCTGACCCGGGAAATGACGGGCATGAGCCTGCCTCAGATCGGAAATGTATTCGGCGGGCGGGACCATACCACGGTGCTGCACAGCTGCAAGACCGTGGAAGCGAACATGACCGCCAACACGGACATCCGGGCTGTGGTGGAGGATATCAAAACCCTGGTCAAAAACGCGCAGTGAGATTCATCAATCAGGATGTTCAGAGCAGGACAGAAATGTCCTGCTCTCTGTTTATACAGCAGGCGCGAATACCGATAAAAATCAAGAAATAATTGACATTTTTTCTTTCATAATCCATAATTTATTGGATATGGTGATCGGAGGCAGCAATGCCCCGTTCACCGCTGTGATAACGCTGATAATTATTGGAAATACGGGAGTGAACCACATGGAGCAGAGGATCAAAGCGCTTCGGGAACAGATGGAAGAGGCCATCGGCCGGATCGATACCAAGGAAAAACTGGCCGCGTTCTGGCAGGAATTCCTCGGAAAGAAAGGCGCCATTGCCGACCTGATGAAAGGCCTGGGCGCTGTGGCCAAGGAAGACCGGCCGGCCATGGGCAAGGTCATCAACGACTTCAAGGTCCTGGCGGAGGAAAAGTACCAGGCCCTGAGCGCGAAGATGGACGAGCTGGAGCTTGCGGCGCGCAACAGGCGGGAGCAGGTGGACATTACCCTGCCGGGGAAGGAACAGCCCCTGGGCGGCCTGCATCCCCTGACGCTGGTGAAGAACGAAATGATCAATGTGTTTGCCGGCATGGGATTTGAAATCTTTGAAGGTCCGGAAATCGAGGATGACGATCACAACTTCACCCGCCTGAACGTGCCGAAGGACCATCCCTCCCGGGATATGCAGGACACCTTCTACCTGGACAATGAACTGCTGCTCCGCACCCAGACCAGCGGCGGCCAGATCCGCGTGATGGATATGGAAAAGCCCCCCATCAAGGTGCTGGTGCCCGGACGGGTGTTCCGCTCCGACAGCGATGCCACCCATTCCCCCATGTTCCACCAGATGGAAGGCCTGGTGGTGGACAAGGGAATCACCCTGTGCGACCTGCAGGGCATGCTGGACAAGTTCGTGAAGCAGATTTTTGACGAAAATGTGCGGACCCGCCTGCGGCCCAGCTATTTCCCGTTCACGGAACCCAGCGTGGAAGTGGACGTGAGCTGCTTTGAATGCGGCGGCAAGGGCTGCAGCCTGTGCAAGCATACGGGATGGATTGAAGTGCTGGGCGGCGGCGTGGTGCATCCCAGGGTTCTGGAGAACTGCGGCATTGACCCGAACGTCTATTCCGGCATTGCATTCGGTATCGGTATTGAACGGATCACCATGCTGAAATACGGCATTAACAACATCGGGCTGTTCTTTGAGAATGACATGAAATTCCTGGAGCAGTTCAAGGAGTAATTAAATAATTCATAATTCAAAATTCATAATTCATAATTATGAATTCGGTATTATTGCCGGGAATGTCATCCCGAAATAAGATCAGGGCAGGGGAGATAAACAATGAAGGTACCATACAGCTGGTTAAAGGAATATGTGGATATTGATATTACCGCAGAGGAACTGCAGGACAAGCTCTTCGGCTGCGGCTTTGAAGTGGAGGAGCTGATCGACCTGGGAAAGGAGGTCAGCCGCGTGGTTGTGGGTGAGGTACTCACCTGCGAACCGGTGGAAGGCACGCATCTGTTCATCTGCCAGGTGAACTGCGGCGAGTACGGCAATCCGATCCAGATTGTGACCGGCGCCCCGAACGTCTATGCCGGTATGCATACCCCCGCGGCCCTGGACAACTCCACGCTGCCCGGCGGGATCACCATCAAGGCCAAGCCCCTGAAGGGAATCCCCTCCGACGGCATGCTCTGCTCCGGCGAAGAGCTGGGCCTGAACGACGACCTGTATCCCGGCGCGGAGGTATACGGCCTCATGGACCTGCCGAAGGATACGGTGCCCGGCACGGATATCCGGGAAGTCGTCGGAATGAACGACTATATCTTTGACATTTCCGTCACGGCCAACCGGCCTGACTGCCAGAGCATCCTGGGCATTGCCCGGGAAGTGGCGGCAACCCTGGGCAAGGAACTGAAAATGCCCGCTACCGACTATACCGTCAGCGATTATGTGTTCCCCGGCCTGGATATCACCGTGGAAGCGCCGGACCTGTGCCCCCGGTACCTGGGACACGGCGTGCGGAACATCACGGTGGGGGAAAGCCCCCGGTGGATGAAGCGGAACCTGGCACTGTGCGGGCTGCGCAGCATTTCCAACGTGGTGGATATTACCAACTATGTGCTGCTGGAGATCGGACAGCCCATGCACGCCTTTGACATGGACCAGCTGCAGGAACGGCGGATCATTGTCCGCCGGGCGAAGGACGGGGAAAAGATCCAGACCCTGGACGAGAAGGAATTCACCCTGACCCCTGAGAACCTGGTCATCTGCGACGGCAACCGGCCGGTGGCCCTGGCCGGCATTATGGGCGGCCTGAACAGCGAAATTACGGAAAACACCACCCAGCTGCTGTTTGAAGCGGCCAAGTTCGCCCGGGACAACGTGCGGCGGACTTCCCGGGCCCTGGGCCAGAGCAGCGATTCTTCCGCCCGGTTTGAAAAGGGCATCAGCGAATACATTACGGAACTGGGCATGGCCCGGGCCCTGCACCTGATCCAGGAGCTGGGCTGCGGCGAAATCACGTCCAGCGCCTTTGATTGCAGCGCCGGCGCTCCCCGGGAGGGCAAGCGCTTCACTGCCAGCCTGAAGCGGATCAACGCGATCCTGGGTATTGAGGTGCCCGCGGAGGAAGTCCTGCGGATCCTGAAGAACCTGAACTTTGAAATCATCCGGGACGGGGATAAGCTGGATGTGACCGCGCCCCGGTACCGGGAGGATATCGAAGTCGGTGAACCGGACCTGGCGGAGGAAGTAATCCGGGAATACGGCTACGACCACGTGGTGCCCACCTTCCTGAAGGCAGCCCAGGTGACCACCGGCGGAAAGACCCCTGCCCAGCAGCGCAAAGAGCGGGTATGCCGCATCCTGTGCGGCCAGGGCTACCATGAAGCCTACACCCTGTCCTTCTATGCGGACAGCGATCTGGACTTCATGCGGATTCCCGCGGATGCCCCGGAACGGAACGTGCTGCGGATCAAAAACCCGATTTCCGCCAATCTCGCGATCATGCGGCCGCTGCTGGTTCCCAGCCTGATGAACGTTGTGGTGGAAAACCTGAAGAAGGGCAACAACGAAGGACGGATTTTCGAGATCAGCAATATCTATATCCCGCGGGGCAGCGACCTGCCGGATGAACGGCCCCACCTGGGCTTCGCCGCTTTCGGCGACCGGGAGGACTTCTTCACCGTGAAGGGAACCGTGGAAGCCCTGGGCAAAGCCCTGGGCCTGACCTTCGACGTGGAACGGGCAACCGACGTCAGCTGGCTGCACCCCGGCATCGCCGCCTACATTCTGTGCGAAGGGGAGCGCATCGGCTGCTTCGGCAAGCTGGCCAATGAAGTGACCGGTGACCTGAAGCTGCATAAGGACGCCAAGTCCAACCACAAAATCTTCCTGGGCGAAATTGACTACGGCACCATGATGAGCCATATGGCAGCCAGCTTCCGTTACCGTCCGCTGTCCGTGTTCCCGGACGCCGTGCGGGACCTGGCGCTGACCGTGGCGGAGGAAACGCCCTGCGGGGACCTGATGAAGGAAATCGCCAGGGCCTGCCCGAAGGTTACCGATGTGGAGCTGTTTGACATCTACCGGGGCGAGCAGATCGGGGAAGGCCGCAAGAGCATGGCCTTCAAGATCACTTTCCGGGCGGAGGACAAGCCCCTGCAGCCTGAAGAACTGGATAAATACATCAAAAAAATTCTGGGCAACCTGAAATTCAAACTCGGGGCGGAAATCCGCTGATTTCAGTAAATTCAACATTGAAAACATTTCCGAAATCGACGCCGGACAGGCGTCGATTTTTTGTACGTACATTTGACACAAAATGTGATTATCAGTATAATTAACAAGGTGATTTTACAAACGTTTGCTTACCAATTTCACATCTTCGGGCACCTGATTTTTTAGGCGATGTTTCAGCGTCGCCACTGGGAGATGAACTCATGTCAAGAAAATGGCGGAACTTTCTCATCGGCGTTCTTGCTGCTGTCCTTGTGATCGGCGGGGTATGGCTTCTGAGCCGCACCCCCGACAACTACCGGGACAAGTATAAGGATGCGGACCTGTCTTCAGACGTGACCGGTATCGGCCGGGGCAACACATATACTGCCTATCTGGCAAAGTACGCGGATCTGCCTGCCGTCAGCGGGACGGTTGAGGTGGATCTTGCTGCCTTTGAGGGAGAAGGCGGTGAAGTGCGCGATGACGGTATACTGACGAAGGACGAATCCGAACTGACCTGGAAGGTGGACGTTCCCCAGGCCGGACTGTACAATATCCGCCTGGATTACCTGACAGTGGAAAGCCGCGGAATCAATATCGAGCGTGAAATCGCGATCAACGGGGAAGTACCTTTCGCCGGTGCGTCCACGCTCTGTTTCTCCCGCCTGTGGACGGACGCGGGCGAAGTCCGCAAGGACAACCAGGGAAACGATATCCGCCCCACGCAGGTGGAACGGCTGGAAAAGCAGAGCGCCTACTGCATGGATGACATGGGATACCAGACGGAGCCCTATGCCTTCTATTTTAATGAAGGGGAAAACGAACTGACCATCCGGGCTGTAAATGAACCTGTGGTCCTGTGCGGCATAACGCTGACGCCCATTGTGCATTTCCGGCCGTACGCGGATTATATTGCGGCCCAGCCAGAGGATCCCGGTTCCGAGGAAGCGAAGAATTACAGCCTGACCATCCAGGGTGAATCCGCGCAGCTCCGCAGCGCACCGAGCCTGTATGCCCGGTATGACCGGAGCTCTTCCCAGACGGTTCCGTATTCCCTGACCAATACCATCCTGAACTATATCGGCGGTGAACCCTGGACCCATCCCGGTGAATGGATCCAGTGGGATTTCGAGGTGCCGGAGGACGGATACTACAACATTTCCATCAAGGCAAGGCAGGTTTACCAGCGCGGCGCCCTGTCCGCCCGGACAGTCTATATTGACGGCGCGGTGCCCTTTGAGGACCTGCAGGCCGTTACTTTCTCCTACAACAACAGCTGGGAAATGCGGACACTGGGCGAAAGCACGGGCAGTCCCTTCCGTTTCTGGCTGACCAAGGGCAGCCATACCATCCGGATGGAAGTGACCATGGGCCGGATGGGCCCGATCCTGAACCAAGTGGAGGACAGCATTTTCCGCCTGAACCAGATTTACCGCAAACTGCTGGTGCTGACCGGCGTGCAGCCGGACCGGTTCCGGGACTACAAACTGGACCAGGTCTATCCGGAAGCCCTGCAGGCCATGGACCTGGAGAGCAAGCGGCTCTACCGGATTGTGGATGAGATGCAGGATATTACCGGTGAAAAGAGCGACCGGGCTGCGGCGGCGCTGACGCTGGCCAACCAGCTGGAAAACTTCGTGCGGGACAATTTCCGGATCACGGAATCCTTCGTGAATTTCCGGGACAACATCACGTCCCTGGGCACGGCCATGCAGAACATGTCCGAGAGCAAACTGGACGTGGACCTGATCATGATTACCGGGGAAAACGTGAAGGTTCCCGAGGTACATGAGAATGTGTTCCAGAGCGTGGGACATGAAATCAGCAGCTGCGTATCCTCCTATACGGTGGACTACAATACCCTGGGCGACAAGTACGAAGATACGGATGACGTAATCGAGATCTGGATCACCACGGGCCGCGACCAGAGCACCGTGCTGAAGAACATGATCGACAACACATTCACCGCCAACACCGGGATCAAGGTCAACGTGAAACTGGTGCTGCAGGACGCGATCCTACCGGCGGTGGTGGCCGGCAACGGTCCGGATGTGGTCATGAGCCTGGGCGGATGGTTTGCCGTGAACTACGCCATGCGCAACGCGGTGGAGGACCTGACGCAGTTTGAGGACTTTGCGGAAGTCGTCAAACCCTTCCAGCCCAGCATCCTGGAACCGCTGACCTACAACGACGGAAAGAAAACCGGTATCTACGGCCTGCCTGAAACCCAGGAATTCCAGGTGCTGTTCTACCGTAAGGACATCATGGAGGAACTGGGGCTGCCGGTTCCCCAGACCTGGGATGAGCTGATCGCGGAGCTTCCCACCATCCAGGGCAACAGCCTGGAGGTGGGCATCAACTTCCCGGATATTACGACGCTGGACCTGTCCTCCATGAACTCCATGATCTACCAGAACGGCGGCACCATTTACGATAAGGAAGCGAAACGGACCCTGGTGGCCAACGAAGCCGGCGTGGCCGGATTCAAGCAGTATACCAGCCTGTACAACGACTACGGCCTGCCTGTGATTTTCGACTTCCCCAGCCGTTTCCGCAGCGGCCAGATGCCGCTGGGTATCCAGAACTACAATGTATATAACACCCTGATGGTTTCCGCCCCGGAAATCCGCGGCCTGTGGGATTTCACCCTGTTCCCCGGAACGAGGAAGGAGGACGGCACCATCGACCATACGGTGCAGACAAACGGCCTTTGCTGCATGATGATCTCCACGGACAACGAAAAGATCAAAAAGAATGCCTGGGAATTCATGAAGTGGTGGGTCAGCGCAGATGCGCAGGTCCGCTTCGGCCGGGAGATGGAAAGCATCCTGGGCGCTTCCGCCCGGTACCTGACAGCCAACCAGGATGCCATGAAACAGCTGGCCTGGTCCGGCAAACAGCTGAAGGTGCTGCTGGAACAGATGTCCCAGACCCGGGGCTTCCCGGAAATCGCCGGCGGCTATTCCACCCAGCGCCACCTGACAAACGCCATCCGCCGGGTGATCAACACCAAGGAAGACCAGCGTGAGACGCTGCTGAACTACGCGAGAACGATTAACGAAGAGATCCGGATCAAGCGGCAGGAATTCGGCCTGCCCCTTGATTAAGGGAAAGGAGGGAAGAAACATGCAGTCACAGTCCTTTGCGCAGAGATATCTGACCATGAGGCGGGAGAAAATCTCCCACGGATGGACGATGGCGAAACGGAACAAGAGCTGCTACCTGTTCCTGGCGCCGTACGCGATCCTGTTTTTCACCTTCTTTATCCTGCCGATCTGCACTTCCATCTGGTACAGCTTTACCTATTACAACATCCTGGAACCCCCGCGGTTCATCGGTGTGCAGAACTACATCAACCTGATCCTGCAGGATGAAGTTTTCCTGACGGCTGTCAAGAACACCTTTGTCTGTGCGGTGATCATCGGGCCGGTGGGATATATCCTGTCCTTCCTGTTTGCCTGGTTTATTAACGAGCTGCCCAAATGGCTGAGAGCCGTGGCGGTTATCATCTTCTATGTTCCTTCCATCGGCGGCGCGGCATTCAATGTGTTCTCCATCATTTTCCGCGCGGATGCCTACGGCTGGTTCAACTCCATCCTGATGGAGCTTGGCTTCATCGAGGCGCCGCAGCTGTGGCTGATCGACCCGAAGTACATGCTGACCATCGTTATCATCGTCAGCCTGTGGATGAGCATGGGCACGGGCTTCCTGAGCTTTGTGGCCGGTTTCCAGGGCATTGACCGCAGCATGTATGAAGCCGGCTATGTGGACGGTGTCCGCAACCGCTGGCAGGAGCTGTACCATATCACGCTGCCCAGTATGAAGCCCATGCTGCTGTTCGGCGCGGTAATGAGCATTACGTCCTCCTTCAACGTGGGCGTGGTGCCGCGGACCCTGTGCGGTTTCCCCTCCACGGACTACGCGGTCCGCACGGTGGTTACCCACCTGTTCGACTACGGCTATGCCCGCTTTGAGATGGGCTACGCCAGCGCCATCGCGGTCATCCTGTTCGTGGCCATGATCCTGAGTAAAAAGGCAATCACCGCATTGCTGGGAAGGGTGGGTGCCTGAGATGAGCGAGATGAACACTGTCAGATCCAACGGTACCCTGCAGCTGATCAACGGGAAAAAGTACCGCGGTGAGCTGGTGGCCGGGGAAACCGGCGCGGCTTTCTACGCCAAGGGACAGAAGGAGCCTGTGGCGGAATGGCATTACGCCCGGATGAACCGGATGGACAATATCCGCCGGGGCGGCACTTCCAGCCAGATTACGGTTATCCTGAAGGATGATACCCGTTATGTGTTTGAGCTGGCCCAGGGCCTGAAGCTCTACAGCCAGATGGATAAAAACTGGGCGGATAAGCCGGTGCGGGTCAAAACCCGGGGCGATATCCTGCATGAAGAGGCGGACCGCCTGGGCCAGAAGATCGAGGTGCCGAAGAAGCACCTGATTACCCGCCGGCATCCGAACCGGTCCATTGCCGGTGATATTATCATCTACCTCATGCTGGCACTGGTGGCCGTCGCCATGGCCTTCCCGCTGATCTTCCTGATCGGCTCCTCCCTGAAGCCCCTGGATGAACTGTTCAGGTTCCCGCCGCCCGTATGGCCCGCCAACCCGACCATGGACAACTTCTCCGACCTGTTTGTGACCATGGGCCAGAGCTGGGTGCCCTTCAGCCGGTATCTGGTGAACACGGTCATCATTACGGTGGTCGGTACCTTCGGTCACCTGGTGGTGGCCGGCATGGCCGCCTTCGTGCTGTCCAAGTATGAATTCCCGGGATCCCGGCTGTTCTTCATGCTGGCCACCACGTTCCTGATGTTTGCCTCCGGCGTCGTGACCGACATTCCGAACTACCTGATCCTGAGCCGCCTGGGCATGGTGGATACCTACTGGGCACTGATCCTGCCGGCCTTCGCGGCACCCATCGGACTGTTCCTGATGAAACAGTTCATGGACGGCCTGCCCACAGCCCTGATTGAGGCAGCCACGATTGACGGAGCCAGCCGGTTCCGGGTTTTCTGGAGCATCGTGATGCCCAACGTAAAGCCTGCCTGGCTGACGATGATCATCTTCAGCGTTCAGTCCCTGTGGAACAACAACGGTTCCACGCTGATCTACTCCGAGGCGAAGAAACCCATCGTTTACGCACTGCAGCAGATCCAGGGCGGCGCGGTGGTCAACATTGCCCGTACCGGCCAGATGGCCGCGGCCAACGTGATTATCGTGGCGGTTCCTGTCCTCATCTTCATCTTCAGCCAGAGCCGGATCCTGGAGACCATGGCCTCCTCCGGCATCAAGGATTAAGGGGAGGGAATGATGATGAAAAAGACGCTCTCTCTTCTCCTGGTGCTTATCCTGGCACTGTCTGCCTCCGCGGCTTTTGCGGACGACAGCAACAACATGAACAAGGACGGATACAGCACCTCCTATACCTACGGGTATGACTACTGGGGCGGCGCCCAGGAATCCCCGGATCCCTACCGGGTGAAGACGGTGATCGACAGTATTACCCTGGGCCTGGAGACCCGGCTGAACAAACCCCAGAGCCTGTATGTCCGGGGCAACGACCTGTATATCGTGGATACCTACAACAACCGGATTGTGCAGGTGGAATACAAAAACAACACCTATCAGCTGAAAAGGGTGATCGACCGGGTAAACGGCGCCAGTCCGGAAACCTTCAAGAGCCCCTATGACGTGTTTGTGGATCCGGAAGACAACATCTATGTGGCCGATTACGGGAACTACCGTGTGGTCATGATGGACAAGGACCTGAACCGGATCAAGGAATTTGTGAAGCCGGATGATTCCACATTTGACCAGAAGCTGGACTTCCTGCCCAGGAAAATCACCGTGGATGTGGCGGGACGCCTGTACGCCATCGTCACCAACGTGAACAAAGGCCTGGTCAAGTATGAACCGGACGGAACGTTTACCGGTTATATCGGCGCCTCCCGCGTCAACGTCACCATGGCCCAGTACATCTGGAAACGGTATTTCCAGACCAAGGCGCAGCGGGAAGCTTCCGCGGCATTCGTTCCGACGGAGTACGAGAACCTGTACATCGACAAGGACAATTTCATCTATACAACCATCACTTCCTTTGATCCGGTTGCCCTGGAGAACAACCAGGTCACGCCGATCCGCCGGCTGAACGGTCTCGGATCCGATATCCTGGTGCGGAATGACACCGTGAACCCCATCGGGGACCTGTGGTGGACGGACGCGGAATCCCAGTATTACGGACCTGCCCGGCTGACGGATATCACGGTTTTTGACAATGATATCTACGTAGCGCTGGACCGGATCCGCGGGCGCCTCTTCGCCTATGACGACCAGGGCGTGATGCTTTGGGCCTTCGGCACCCGGGGCGGCATCAACGGCGCATTTGTCCGGGCTGTGAGCCTGGAACATATGGGATATGATCTCATGGTGCTGGATGAATCCAAGAACAGCGTGACGGTCTTTACACCGACCGAATACGGCCGGATGATCTATCACGCGACGGAACTGTACCAGGAGGGTGAATACACCCAAAGCTCGGATGAATGGAAAAACGTCATGAAGCTGAACGCCAATTATCCGCTGGCGTTCCGCGGCCTCGGCCGGTCCCTGATGCGGGAGAACCGGTTTGAAGAAGCCATGAAGTATTTCAAAATGGCCTATGACGACGAGAACTACGGACGGGCCTTCAAGCTGTACCGGAAGGAATGGGTTGAAAAGAATATCTGGTGGATTCTGCTGACCCTGGCAGTGGTGATCATCATTCCGCTGGTGATCGGCAGAATCAGGAGAACGAAGTGGGAGGTGATCATGCATGAGCAGAGCAAAGTCCGCAAACACAACGGATAAAGCGGCGAAAGCCGAAAGCCGGAAGGCCTGGCGGCAACGCTACAAGGATTCCCTGCGCTATGCCCTGTATGTGATCACCCATCCCTTTGACGGATTCTGGGACCTGATTCATGAAAAACGGGGATCCATTGCTGCGGCGAACACCTTCATGGCGCTGTTTCTGCTGACCTACGTGCTCCGGATACTCTATACCAATTTCCAGTTCATGAAGGTGGAACTCCAGTACCTGGATATCCTGGAGCAGATGGGGTCCCTGCTGATTCCGTTCCTGATCCTGTGCCTGGCCAACTGGGCCATGACCACCCTTTTCGAGGGAAAGGGCAGGTTCAAGGATATCTATATGGCCATGTGCTACGCGCTGGTTCCCTATATCCTGATCCAGCTGCCCCTGGTGCTCATCAGCAATATGCTGACACTGGAGGAGGGGAGCCTGTACGGCGTGCTCTACAGCGTTTCCCTGGTCTGGTGCGTCCTGCTGGTCTTTGTGGGCCTGATGCAGGTGCATGATTACGGTCCCGCGAAAACTTTCATCTTTATCATTGTGACCATCTTCGGGGCAACGGTGATCGTTTTCCTGATCCTGGTATTCTTCAGCCTGCTCAGCGACGCTGTAAGCTATTTCGTGAGTATCTACCGCGAGATTGTTTACAGAATGAATTAAGGAAGGGTGATGGATATGAGAAAAAAGAGCGTCATCCGCCGCCTGATTCCCTGGATTATTGCGCTGGCTGCCATCGCAGCGCTGGTGTTCTTCGTTTTCGTTCCGCTGTATTCCGGAGACGAAACCACATTCGGGCGGGATTCCGAAGTGTTCTACTATGACGGGGACGGCAAACCCCTGACCATGGAAAACGATCAGCTGCTTTTTGAAATGGACGGGGCCACCACCCAGTTCACCCTGACCAACAAGAATACAGGCAAGGTCTGGTATTCCAACCCGGCCGACCGGGCCCAGGATCCGGTGGCACGGGGCGTGAACGCGGAATTCCTGTCCTCCACCATGACGGTCTCCTATTTCGATTCCGTCAGCCTGAACGAGATCAACAACTATACCAGCTCCATCATGAACCAGTCCTACCGGATCATCCCCCGGGAGGACGGAGCCATCCAGGTGGATTACGCGGTGGGCAAGATTGAACGGATTTTCATGATCCCCAACGCCATCACCAAGGAGCGCTATGCGGACTTCGCGGGCAAAATGTCCAAGAAGAGCAAGAAGAAACTGGGCAACTACTATTCCCTGTATGAACCACAGAAACTGAAGACAAAATCCAACTGGGAGGAATTGGCGGCCCTGTATCCTTCCATAACGGAACAGCCCCTGTATATCCTGCAGGATATCGACACCTCCAAAAAAGAAGCTGTGGAAGGCTTCTTCCAGGAAGCCGGTTATACGCAGGAGGATTACGAGACCGACATGCAGCTGATGGCCGGCGTACGCGAGTCCAGCGGACCGGTGTTCAACATCAGCGTCATTTACCGCCTGGAAGGGAACGACCTGGTGGTGGAGATGCCGTACTCCAGAATCACCTGTTCCGAAGACTATCCCATCGTCAATATTTCCCTGCTTCCGCTTTTCGGAGCCGGCGGTCCCAACGATACGGGCTACATGCTGGTGCCGGAAGGCAGCGGCGCGCTGATTAATTTCAACAACGGGAAGCGGTCCCAGAACGCCTATTACGCCAATGTGTTCGGCTGGGACTACGGCACGAAACGGACGGAAGTCATCAATGAGACCGAAGCGCCTTTCGGTGTGTTCGGTGTCAGCAATGAGGACGGATCCTTCATCTGCATCATGGAAGAGGGAAACTCCTACGCTGCCGTCAGCGCGGATATCGGGGGACGGATTCACAGCTACAACCTGGTCTACCCCAAGTACAGCGTGCTGCATTATGACAATTACGAGGTAACCGGCCGGACAGCCAAACTGCTGCTGATGTATGAGCAGCGGATCCCGGACAATACCGTGGTCCAGCGGTACCGGATCCTGGACGGAAGCGGCTACGTGGGAATGGGCAAGGCCTACGGGGAGTATCTGCGGGCCAAGCCGGACCTGAAGGCAGAGTGTGCTTCGGAGGATCTGCCGGTGAACGTGGAACTGGTGGGCGCCATCGACAAGAAAGTCACCAAGTTCGGCGTTCCGGTGAATTCCGCTGTTCCGGCCACTCCCTTTGAAGACGCTGTCGGGATCCTGAATGACCTGACTGACGCCGGAATCCGGGACCTGAACCTGCGCTATACCGGCTGGAGCAACCACGGCGTGACCCAGCGGGTGCTGACCGGCGTCCATACCGTCAGCGAACTGGGCGGGGATGCCGGCCTGAAAAAACTGATTGCGGCAGCCCGGGAAAAGGACGTGGACCTGTTCCTGGACGGCATCAGCTGTTTTGCCTACGACAGCGGCCTGCTGGAGGGGTTCATTCCCTATGAGCACGCGTCCCGGCTGACCACCCGGGAAATCAACAAGCTCTATGCCTACGATATCGTCACCTACCAGGAAAGCACCTGGACGAAGAAACCGTTCTACGTGATCCGGCCGGGGTACGCAAAGCAGTACGCCGGAAACCTGATCAAAGCGGTGCGCGACAGGAACGCGGCAGGCGTTGCCTTCCGGGATATCGGCAATATCCTGAGCGGCGACTACTATGACCGGGATACCGTCACCCGTGAACAGGTCAAGGCCATGAACGTGGAAACCCTGAAGGAAGCGGATCAGGCAGGCCTGAAGGTCTCCATCAAGGAGGGTAACGAATACGCCCTGCCCTATGCGGACCTGATCACCGATATGGACCTGACGGGTTCCGATTACGGCATCCTGGATGAAAAAGTTCCGTTCTACCAGATTGCCATCCACGGCATGAAAAACTACACCTCCGAAGCCATCAACCTGGCGGGAGATTACCGGAAGATCCTGCTGGAATGCGCGGAATACGGGGCAGGCCTGAATTACACCTTCATGACCGCTGACCGGGATATCCTGCTCGATTCCGCTCACAGCGTCTATACGGCAGCCGGATACCAGCCCTGGAAGGATGAAGTGATCGCCACCATCCTGCAGTACCAGCAGGACATGAAAGGCCTGAACAGGCAGCGGATTACCGATCATGAGAAACTGGCGGACGGCGTCTCCGTGACTGTCTATGAGGACGGAACCCGGGTTTATGTGAACTATACCGGCAGTGAATTCCGGGACGGCACGGTGAAAGTTCCGGCCGGTGAATACCTGGTGGAAAGGAGGGGACAGCAGTGAGCAAAAAGCAGAAGAAGTACCGGGAACACTGGTACAGCGGAATCACGGAAGGGTTCATGACCTATATTCCGGGCAACAGGACTTACCGGACCATCCAGGCCCGCCGTGCCCGCCGGGGAACGATGTTCATCCTTCCTTTCATTATCGGCTTCATCGTTTTCATGGTCCGTCCGCTCCTGATGTCCCTGCAGATGAGCTTCAATACTGTCAACGTGCTGAACGGCGCCATGACGCCTGCCACAGAACAGGTATTCACGCTGCAGCTTTTCGGGGCAAAGCTCTTTGAAATCCCGCTGGGAAAATACTATTACGCGCTGCAGACAGATCCCAAATTCAACCAGCTGCTGGTCACCGAAATGGGCCGGATGGCGGTCAATACCATCGCCACTCTGGTGCTGAGCTTTGTAATCGCCGTGATCCTGAACCAGAAGTTCAAGGGCAGGCTGCTGTGCCGGGTCATTTTCTTCCTGCCGGTTATCCTTTCCTCCGGCGTGCTGCCCGGTATTGAAAACTCCAATGAGAACTATAACCTGATCAACAGCATCAACCAGGCGGTGCAGGAATCGGGCGGATTCAATGTTTCCGCCACGCTGGAGCACCTGCTTGCCGCTTCGAATATCGGCGGCGGCATCTTCGACGTGGTATTCCAGATGATCAACCAGATCTATGACATCGTAATGGCCAGCGGAATCCAGATCATTGTTTTCCTTTCCGGACTGCAGGCCATTTCCCCCTCCCTGTATGAGGCGGCGGATGTGGAAGGCTGCTCCGCCTGGGAATCCTTCTGGAAGATCACTTTCCCCATGGTCAGTCCGCTGTTGCTGGTGAACTGTATCTACACGATCATTGACTTCTTCATGAAGAACGATAACGCAGTCATTGAGAGAATCAATGAAATCATGTACGGCGTGCAGATGGACCTGGGCCTTGCCTCCGCCATGAGCTGGCTGTATTTCGCCGTTGCGCTGGCCTTTATCGGCATCAGCACATTTATCATCACGAGGGCGGTGAAATCCTATGAGTAAAGACAATACCATTTATATCGGGAAGACGAAAAGCTTCTGGGACCGCAACCGCCGGAGCAACGGATACCTGCTGAAACGGCGGGCGGGGGAGATCGCAGTTTCCGTATGCAGGGCCCTGCTGATGTTCGGCCTGTGCTTTATGATCATCCAGCCTATGCTCACCCGCTTCGCCACCAGCCTGATGAAGGAAAAGGACCTGTACGATTCCACCATCATCCTGCTGCCGCGCCATGTGACGCTGGACAACTACCGGATTGTGGCGGAACTGACAGATTTCCCGAATTCGATGATCAACACGCTGTGGGTATCCATTGTGGTGTCCATCTGCCAGGTGGTCGCCTGCACCATTGTCGGATACGGCTTCGGGCGGTTTGAATTCCCGCTGAAGAAGTTCTGGTTCGCCTGCGTGATCGCGGTGATCATCATTCCGCCGCAGATCATTTCCTCCTCCCTGTACACGACCTTCGCACGGTTTGACCTGTTCGGCCTGATCACGCTGCTGACGGGGAGCACCGTCAACCTGCGTTCCTCCATCTGGCCGTATATCATGATGAGCCTGACCTGCATGGGACTGAAGAACGGCCTGTACATCTTCATGCTGCGGCAGTATTTCAAGAATGTGCCGGACAGCCTGGAGGAGGCAGCCTATGTGGACGGCTGCGGCACCTTCCATACCTTCTTCCGGATTATGCTCCCGGATGCGGTTCCGACCATTGCCAGCTGCTTCCTGTTCAGCTTTGTATGGCAGTGGACAGACCTGTTCTACTCCCGGAATTTCCTTTCCGGTTTCTCCCTGTATTCCGTGCAGCTGAGCACCATCGGCAGCCGGATGGCCCGGTATTTCGCGTCGGACCCCAACAATCCCCCGACCGTGGACAACGGCCGCTCCCTGCAGCTGATCTCCATCGGTGTGCTGATCTGCTGCATTCCGCTGATTATCCTGTACTGCTTCACCCAGCGGACCTTCGTAGAAAGCCTGGCCATGACCGGATCCAAGGAATAAACACGAAATGCGGAAAATGTACATACAACTACTTGCATATTTGTGTGATCAGGTCTATAATTAACCTGAACAGCGGGGGTCCCGCACTTACAACTGTACCTGAACAGATTTCCACGGGAAATCTGTTGGGAAATAAAAAAGGAGGTTTTCTTGTTATGAAGAAAATCATGGCTCTGGTTCTGGCTGCGATGCTGCTGCTGTGCTGCTGCAGTTTTGCTGCCGCGGAAGAAGCTCCCGAAGGTTATCCGGCAATCATTGAGGGTCTGGATTTTGAGGGACAGGACGTATACATTTACGACTGGTACTCCACTGATACCCGCAGTGAGAACCCCACTGAGGAAGAACAGCTGACCTATGACTACCGTGACTGGCTGGAAGCCACCTACAATGTAAAACTTCATGAAGCGACCCTGAGCGACTGGGGCAACCAGGCTGCTGAGCTGCAGAACTTCGTGATGAACAACAACCCCGACAAGAAGCTGGCCATCATCGGCATCAGCGGCGGCTTTGC
>JBGUGL010000005.1:0-18595 GCA_045111455.1 Christensenellales bacterium
CGGGCACAGCCCGGGAAAGGAACACACCATGTACGAGAGCGATTACGAGGACGAGGCACAGTTCACCGAGGAGACCCTGCAGGACGGCCTGCGGGAGCTCATCACCGAGGGCTACGACAGCTCCGAAATCTGCTGGGAAAACCTGCGGGTACGCACATTTGCGGAGGAGGGTGTCCTGACCTACAACAAGGGGCTGGTGATCAGCCTGCCCGACGGCACAGAGTTCCAGCTGACCATCGTCCAGAGCCGCTGAAGCACAGCGGCCCCGGCTGAGGGCTCCTGAATCAGGGAGCCTTCACCCGGAGCCACAGGCTTCGAAATCGAAAGGAGGCACATGCCATGAAAAGCACACCCGAAAACCGCAAGGCGGTCGACGCCATCATCGACACAGTCCGCATCAAGG
The DNA here is from genome assembly GCA_045111455.1 of Christensenellales bacterium. GTDB lineage: Bacteria > Bacillota > Clostridia > Christensenellales > Aristaeellaceae > Aristaeella. Next base: position 404 of record JBGUGL010000005.1, read on the forward strand.
ACACCGGCTACCAAATCTACGTCAACGAGTACGACGGCTACTTCTACATCAGCCTTCGCCAGCCGAGGGACACCGATAAGGTGGCTTACCCGGAAATCTTCTGCAAGGACAACTGGTTCGGCGACAAGGCGCTGGGCTTCGAAATCGCCACCACCGGATATGGTGACCACAGCATCGCTCAGGCACAGCGGGCCGTTGCTGGCTTGCAAATCGCCATCGACTTGGTGGAGGCACTGCTCACCACCGCAGAGCTCTACGGCCTGAAGATCCGCCGCTGAAGCTCCTGAATCAAGAAGGAGGTACACACCCATGAAGCTCATCGACCTGAACGACGACTGGGTTTACACCCCGGCAGACCTGAAGCGGGATTGGGCACAGTTCCGGGAAGAAGACCCGGTCAACCACGCCGCCAGCTTCAGAATCGAGTTCTTCGAAATCCTGATGGCGACCATCAACGGTCGGAACGACCTCGAGATCACCGGCCTGACCCCACGGGAAACCAGCAACCTCATCCTTCGCCTGCGGGCACAGCTTTGAAATCAAGGAGGGCACCAGAATGTACATCCACGAACTGCTCAACAACCCGGAATTCAACTTCAACGCTCCGGTCAGAATCCTGAAGTACCTCGGCGGCGATGAAACCGTCACGGTTTTCGACAGCACAGTTTCCGGCGACATCCACTTCGACCTGATGATGAAAAGCATCACGGCAATCAACCCCGGCGACGACGGTGTTCTCGAGATCGAGTACGCCGACTGAGCTTTGGAATCTGCCGCCGGAGGTACACATTGACTTGACTTCCGGCGGCGGCAGAGTGATGAATCCCACAAGCCGCACGGCTTGGAAATTAAGAAGGAGGCTTTTCCATGAAGATCACCGCAGTTATCACCGACGCTGACATCCGCTGGCACATCGATCAGGCGGCAACTGAACTGGAAGAAGACAACCAGATCCGCTTCCCGGACAGCGCCGTCCGGGCTGAGTTCATCGAAGACTGTGTCAGCTCCGAAATCGATAGCTACGAACTGTACGAACGCGACCCCTTCGGCTACCGTCCGGATTACAGGGTCACGGTCCTCGACATAGCTGACCTGTACGAATACACGGTCAACGATTAACACTTGCGTTTTCCCCTGAAAAGGGTGAAGATAGAAACGAGCCGCAGGCTCTTGAATCAAGGAGGCTACATGAAATACATCGCTTACGGATCAAACATGGTCGAAGAACAGATGGCAGTTCGCTGCCCGGAAGCCAGACTGATCGGCACCGGGTACATCAGCGGAGCCCGGCTGGAGTTTTACCTCCACGCCACGGTCGAAAAGACCGGAGACAAACGGAATCGGGTTCCGGTTGCTGTGTGGGAAATCAACGACAAAGACGAACGCAGCCTTGATCGGTACGAAGGTTACCCCAGCTACTACATCAAGGAAGAATGGCCCGTGCACATGATCGACGGCTCTGAAATCAGCGGGATGATTTACCTGATGAAGATGATCCGGAAGTCACCGCCGCACACCCAGTACTACGATGGCATCGCCAACGCATACCGCAGGCTCGGCCTTGGCTCCCAAATCAAAACGGTCCTGAAGCCAGCGCTGGAAAGAAGCATCGCCCGGGGATACGCTTGGTAAGTTATCCCCTGAACACCCCCGACCAGGCACAGCCGCTTCCAAATCCGGAAGCGGCCTTTTCTTTGCCCTTTTTAGGGCCAACGTCGCCGCTTTCGTTTCCGGTCGACCGTTTTCCCAAGCCCGGCGGCGGAGCCGCCACGTGCGGCAAAACAGGCAAAGAAAAAGCGGGACGGCATGTTGCCGCTCCGCTCCGAAATCCGCTGGGCCTTATTTGTCGTTCTCTATCAGGTCAGCGCTCACCTCTACGCCGTCGTCGGTGTGCCTGAACCGCAGGATCAGCTGACCATCTGATACCTCATACATAGCTTGAAAGGGCTGCTCCCAAATCTGTGTCAGCCCGGGACAGCGTTTCATCGCCTCCCGGCGGTACGGTTTGAAATCCGCTCCCGGCTGTTCCTGTGTCCAGCGCTTGAAAAGGTTGATCAGCGTTGGCCCCTGATCCATCCGGATCTGTTCCCAGACCGCCTTGCCGGGGAGATCTTTAAAATCCACGCTCGGCAGGTCAGGGTTCAGGAATGCCCACTCGTCCACGGGCATCGGGTTCTGCATGAATGCCAGCAGCGCTTCCTGTGTTCCGCAGTCGTCGCACACCATGATCCCATCCGCAACCCGGCTCAGGGCGTTGGTGTACAGGGCGGGTTTCATCGTGTCCCTCCCGCACCGGGGACAGGGCATGTGCTCTCCGGCTTCCTGCCGGGCTCTCAAATCCGCGAGGGCTTTCTGGATATCAGTCATTGGAGGTCACCTCCTGTGCCGCCTGCCGCTTTTCCTTCCGGATCTCTGCGTACTTGGTCTTGTGCTTTTCAGCCGCTTCGTCGTTCGGGAAAGCGCTGTGGCCCTTCAGGTGCTTCAGCAGAAGGTTCCGCTCCGCTTTGGAATCAGCACCGTTGTATCCGATCCGCAGGAGCCATGCCCGGGCGAAGTACTTCTCGTTCTCGGGCTCCTGACGCTCCGGGAACACCCGGGTCGCTTCCTTCGCCGCCTTCAGGATCCGGGCGGTCAGCATGGCGTACACCATGTTCCGCTCCGGCTCGTCCTGGTGTGCCGCATAGGTCAGGGTGATCTTTCCGTCAGAGAACTCGAATCCGGTCAGGCCATCCTCCGTGGCGGCATCCAGCAGGGCTTTGAAATCCTCCATGGTTTCGGGAGTGTTCTCCATCAGCCGGGCGATCAGGTTATCCGGGATGTTCAGCAGGTCACCGCCGGTCATCTTTCCGATCAGGTACTGCTTGGTGAACAGCGTGAAGATCAGGTTCTTCATCTGTACTGGAGTCAGGCCATCAGCGGGCACCGAAATGCTCACCTGATCCTGTGTTCCGGTTGTTTCGGCTTCCGGCTCCGTCTGCTCTCCGGCAGGTTCTGTTTCTTCCTCCGGGAAGCAGCCGATGCTTTGCAGGAAATCCCGCAGGGCTTCGAAATCTTCACCCTCGATGTTTCCATCCCGGTCAACGATGTAGTCGCCAACCTGGTACCCGAATGTAGGCGGCCCCATGTACTTGGCTGTGGTTCCCAGCTTATCGGCGAGGGCTTTCGCCAGCGCCTTGCGGTCGGTCGTGTTGGTAGTAACGGTCATGGTCCATACCTCCTTCGATTTTGGTAGGACATTACTCACTCTGAAAGGTCATAAAGTCAAGCGATTTCAATGCTTCCAGCCATTTTTATTTTCCGAATGGCCTGCTCTTGTCTTCCCAGGGGAGCCACTGCCGCCAGAAGTGCCCAAGGGTGGATGTGTAATTGTAATCGACATTCCGCAGGCCAAGGAAATCAATCATGCCCTCCGGGGTCAGGTCGTAGCGCTTTCGAATCCACTTCACGATGTATCCGGCAGGCGCTTTCCCGGTATGGAACGTGTTCACATACACACCGACCGGCTCCTCAACGCCAATGGCGTAGGACAGCTGGATCTCACACTTGTGTGCCAGCCCGGCCCTGATCACATCCTTCGCGATTCGCCTTGCCATATAAGCCGCTGACCTGTCAACCTTTGTCGGGTCTTTTCCGCTGAAAGCGCCGCCGCCGTGGTGTGCCGCGCCGCCGTAGGTATCCGCGATGATCTTCCGGCCCGTGACTCCTGAATCAGCAAAGCTCCCGCCGGTCACGAACCGCCCTGTGGGATTGACCAGGATTCGGAAATCATTATTCAGTCCGAAGGCGTCAGCGATCTTCCACATGATATGGGAACAAATCTCCCGCACATCTGTCAGTTTTGCCTGTTCGGTGTGCTGAGTGCTGATCAGGAACGTATCGATCCGGTGTTTCCGATAGTCATAGGTCACCTGCGATTTCGCGTCCGGAAGCAACAGCGGGTATTCACCCTGCTGGAGGGACTGGATTGCTTCGGTTGCCAGAACAAAGGGAATCGGCAGCATTTTGTGTGTTTCATCCGTAGCGTAGCCGAACATCATTCCCTGATCGCCAGCGCCTTTTTTGTCAACGCCCTGCGCGATATCAGCGGACTGCTTCGAAATATGAACCGTCAGATCAAAATCGTTCCGGATTTCCGGTTCCCGGACAGCCAGCACCCGGCGGACCAGTTCACGCACATCCGGCTCATGGTCGGATGTGATTTCCCCGGCGACCGTCACGTGGTTATCCTTGATCAGGGTCTCGACAGCCACACGGCTTTGGTGGTCATGGCTCAGGCAGTCGCTCAGAATCGCGTCCGAAATCTGGTCACAGATTTTGTCAGGATGACCTGCGGATACCTGTTCACTGGAAAACAACATACACATTTCCTCCTCAGGGTAAAAGAAAACCCCACAGGCATATGCCTGCGGAGCCTTCCAGATTTTCCACGCTACCATTATACACGGGTTTTGTTCATAAATCGTCCCGCCAGTTGGACAATTTACCCTTTGCCGTACAGCAGGGTGGTCAGGTTCTCCAGCGCCCGGCTTTTCTTCCGGTATGCGGAGGAACGTTCGATGCTGAAGTGATCCGCAACCACATCAGCCGCGCCGGAACCGTACTCATTACAGCTGCAGAAGAATGTGTCCAGTACGAACCTGTCATCTTCCGACAGCGCGTCCCAAGCGGGCTGGAACCAGGCCATGTATTCACATGCCTGCCGGTAGCGCTCCCGCAGAAGGTCAATCTCCTCAATTGCCTTGATAGCGCGATCCTCACCGGCGGTGGGATTGTGTGCCTTCGGCATGCCGTCCAGCTTCGGACTGCCTGCGCCAGCCGCGCTCTCATACACGCCCCGGATCTCCTCACCGGTGTCCCTGATAATGAACTTCATATTGTTGAAGTCCTTGATGGCCGCGATCGTTGCCGACCGCTTGTCCAGATACCGCCACATAATGCTCATGGCACCAACCTCCGAAAAATAGAATGTTTCTCGGATTGCCATTAGATTGTCAGGTGGGCCTTCACCGCGTTGATCAGGTTCTGCTGCGTCGTGTCCTTATGCTTCAAAGCGGAAAGGACATTCTCGTCAACAGTATCCTTTGTAACAATGTGGTGGATGGTGACCACTTCTGTTTGTCCCTGCCGCCAGAGGCGGGCATTGCACTGGGAGTACAGTTCCAGCGACCACACCAGCGAAAACCAGATCATGATGTGCCCGCCTTTCTGAATATTCAGGCCGTGCCCCGCACTCGCCGGGGAGATCAGGGCGATGGGGATCCTGCCAGCGTTCCAGTCGGCAATATCCTGATCGCTCTTCAGGTCCCGGGTCGGCATTCCTTTGCCTGCCAGAAACTCCTGAATCCGCTGGTGGTCATGCTTGTACCAGTAGCACACCAGCACGCTCTGACCGTTGGCCTGCTCTATCAGATCCAGTAGGGCTTCCAGCTTTTTGTCATGGATTTTCTTCACATCGCCGTCGGCATTATACACAGCGCCGTTCGCCATCTGCAGGAGTTTGTTGGACAGTGCGGCAGCATTATCCGCCGTCAGTGTGTCTCCGTCCAGGTCAACCAGGAGATCCTGCTTCATGGCATCGTACAGTTCCCGGTCAGCCGGGTCCATTTCCACTTTGTGATTGACCATCAGGCACTCTGGCATGTGCAGGTAATCCTTCGCTTTCATGGAAACGGAAATGTCCGCGATGCGCTGGTAGATCTGTGCTTCAGCGCCGGGCTTCGGCACGTAGCTGTACACCACACCGGTGTAAGGGTTCATCCCAGCAGGTTTGAAATAGGCGTCCCGGTACCGGGTAATGAACTGTCCCAGCCGCATACCTTTGTCGATCAGGTACACCTCCGCCCACAGATCCAGCAGGCCGTTGCTGGCGGGTGTGCCGGTCAGGCCAACGATCCGTTTGATATACGGGCGCACCTTCCGCAATGCCCGCCATCGCTGACTCTGGTGGTTTTTGAAACTGGACAGCTCGTCGATCACTACCATGTCGAAAGGCCACGGCATATTGTGTTTCTCCAGGTAATCCGTCAGCCATTTTACGTTATCCCGGTTGATCACGTACACATCCGCCTGTGCCCGCAGGGCGGCGGCACGCTGCTTTGCGTCACCGACCATGACGGACATCCGCAGGAAATCCAGGCCGTCCCATTTTTTCTGTTCTTCCGGCCATACCGAAGAACATACCCTGAGAGGCCCGGTCACCAGCACCTTGCTCACATCAAAGCGGTCAAACATCAGCTTCAGGATAGCTGTCAGAGAAATTACCGTCTTGCGGGACCCAAGCCCATATCCAGTACCAGCATGCTTTCCGGGTGTTCACAAATGAACTCGGTGGCAAATTTCTGATACTTATGCGGTATGAACTTCATTGGGCATCACCTCCTCATCAATCTGTTCCATAATCTTTTTCAGCAGCCGGGGGCCGTCCATGTCAGACAGCAGGCAGAAATACTCACCGCAGAAAAACTCTGTGATTTCCTTTACCCGTTCCGCAGCGGCTTTATCATCCGGTCGGCGCTTCAGCCGCAGGTACGCCGGTTTGAAATCCTTGACTGCTTGCAGGATGATCGCCTTTGCCAGCGCGTAGTATCCTTCATCCGACATTGCACTCTCTCCATGTGGTTTTTCCGATGATCCCCGCCACTGTGGACAGTGCTGACCTGTCGATCTCCCGCTCCTGAATCAGGCGGGCAATGGTTTCGGACTGTGCCCGGAGATCTTCCATCACCTCACGGTGGTGGCCCCGGAGCCGCTGGTTTTCATTTTCGAGGCTATCGATATACTCGGCGTCGTCATCGTCCGGCGCTGTGAAATCTTCCAGCAGTCGGCGGGCATCGCTGCCCATGTGTTCCTCCACCAGGTACAGCAGGCCGTCCAGATCAAAGACTGTTTCTGTCTTTCCATTCTTCATCTGAATCACGCTGGGCATTGTGATCACCTCCGTGTTTCTTCCAATATGCCAGGTATCTGTTCCGGGTCATCCAGCACCGCGACCTTGAACCCCAGCTGTCGCAGCTGCTCATGCCGCCGTACCTGCAGGGGCCGGGGTTTCTGTCCGGGAGCCTTCACCTCCACGAAGCTCAGCTTCCCATCGGGCAGTAGCACCATCCGATCAGGCATACCATCTGTTCCCGGGGATACGAGCTTGGGGCACATTCCGTTCAGTGTTTTCACGGCTTTCACCAGCCGCTGTTCAATCTGTTTCTCTCTCATGTGTTCCTCCCATAGGTTGTCTTGTCCATAGCCTGTCCCGTAGGGCTGTCCACTTCTGAACTCCTTGAAATCAAAGGAATCTGGCTGCGTGCGTCAGGACAGGTGACCAAAAATTTCTCTTACGCGCAAAATACGTGCGTTTACGGGTGTACCTACTGCTCTACATATTGAAAATTCAATCTATATGGTATTTACTGTCCCACTGTCCAAGTATCGCCTGAAGCCCTTGACAGCAAAGGCTTCAGGCGTATGGACAACTCAATGGACAGCGTCCAGACGGGACAGTTACAGCTTTCGCCTGTAAGTTCTCTGCCGCCCGTAAATGGGAAGCCGCTCACGTTCATTGCTTTTCTGCCAGCCTGGCATCCTGACCATAATGGCGGAGATTGCGTAGGAATCCGCTGGGCGGAGATCTTCCTTGTTATGCCCGAAGCATTCACACCAGATCTCCATGTTGCTGACCGTAACCCGACGGTATGTGCCTTTGGGCCTGGTTGGATCTTCTGTATCGCGGAAGAATTCTCGGCGCTGATACATGGTCATCTCATCCCAGTTCTCCGGCAGCAGCATGTCAAGGTATTCGGATACAACGCCTTCGCGCTCATCGTGTTCCATGGCAAGCACCTGTTCTTCCTTCGCCATCGCTTCCAGTTCCGGCGGCAGGTACAGGGGTTCCCCGGCCCTGGCAAGCACCATGGCTTCAGCCCAGATCATCTGGATGGTTTCAGCGTCCAGATCCCATGGCTGGTATTTTCCGTTGCCGGTCACCTTCACATTCCAGAATCGGCGGTTGCCTGTGATGTCACGCAGATAACCGTTTTCCGTGTTTGTGGTTCCGAAGAAAATACACTGCCGGAGATGAGGCGTCACCCGCCGCCCGAAAGAAGCTCGGTACTTATCGTCCTGCCGGGATACAAAGGCTTTCACCTTGTCGATGTCAGCTTTCTTCATGCCCGCCAGTTCGCCGATCTCCAGAATCCAGTAGCCCTGCAGCTTTTCAGCGGCGGTCTTGTCGTTCATGTCGGAAAGGGACAGGCTGTCAGAAAACCATTCCTGTCCTAGCTTGGCGATCAGGGTGCTTTTGCCGATTCCCTGATCTCCGTTCAGAACAATCATGTAGTCGTATTTGATGCCAGGATTGAAAACCCGGTCATAGGCCGCGCACAGCGCCTTGCGTGTCACCGCCCGGACATACGGGTTATCCTGTGCGCCAAGGTAGTCAATCAGGAGGGTATCCACCCGGTGCACACCGTCCCACGGTGGCAGGGCTTCAAACATCTCCCGGATCGGATGGTAGGAGCGATCGTCTGTCACCTTGGTGACAGCGATCTCATAGTTCCGGGCGCTGAAGGACCCGTAATGGTTGTCCACGTAGCTGATCAGCTGCGCGTCATCCTGATCGCGCCAGAACTTTGCCGGGTGCTTCCATGGCACCTGGCCTGTGATCTCCATGCCGTCCGCCAGCTGGTTGAAGACAATATCCCGCAGAAGCGGATCGTTTTCCAGGATCAGCTGAATATTGTGCAGGGAGTTTTCCAGCTTCAGGGTACGGGGCTCATATACCAGCCGCGCCTTCCAGCTGTCATCGTCCGCCGGGTCTTCGAAATCCGCTCCGGCTTCCTGGAGCCGTTCCTCCGCCGCCTGCATTTTCACCTCGTCCAGCGACATGGCGAACTTCCGCATTTCCTTAAAGGAAGCTTTGTCGTCAAGGTCACCGAACCTGTGAATCCGGACGATATCAAAAGCGTTGCAGAGTTTCAGGTACGCCGGGTCCTTTGCGTGATGGGAATAGACGAACTTGTCTTCCTTGATCTCCACACCCGCCATGGAGCTGGACTCGATCAGGTGCCAGCGCTGGTCAGACGCCGTTGGCTCATAAACATCGCCCAGAAAGGTTTCGAGCGCTTTCTGAATCGGGTAGTACACCCGGTTGAACAGGCCGACAATGCCGTCCTTTGTCAGGGGATCCTGCTGTTTCTTTCCGGTGGTCACGGCGGCCTGGCTCTCCCTGGAGGAGGTTGGCAGCCGGGTAGGATCAGTCCATTCAGGGTGAGCGTTCAGAATATCGTCCGGGTTCAGCCATGGGCCTTCCGTTTCCTTATAGACAAACACGCCGTTCATCGGGGTGGAGGGCCAGTACATCAGCTGGTTAGGCAGGTACGAACACTCGTCAAAATAGTCAATGCCCAGCATCTGCGCGAGATACCGGGATACAGCGGCAAACTCCTCCGGGGAAGTGTCGCGGGTCATCGGGATGATGATCCGAACCCGAGGCTTTTCCGCCGTACTGCTGTGGGTAGTGTACAGAGCTGCCGTATACGGCATGTTCTCTTCAAACCCATCGAGGAAAGCGGTGTCGATGCGGTCGCCGTCCAGCGAAACCATGGAGCGGGACTCCACGGTATCCACCTTCCGGCGACCGCCGATCAGCACGCCCGCGACAAAGCCGCCGTGATCCTTTGCCTGATCACGGTCGGCCTTGCTCATCTTGGCGTATTCCTCCGCTGATTCCGGGGTACGAAGAGTGTGCTTCAGGCGCTCCTTCAGGTTCTCGAAAGAGATGGTCTTGTTCGACCACTTCAGCGCCTGTCGGCTGGCTCCGTATGCAATCCCGAGATCACGCATGCGGTTCCCTCCTTACATCGGATACATACCTGTGTTCAAACCGCGCTTGCCGGGCCAGCCTGTAGGCCCTTTCCGTCGCGGCATCATCCTGATCGCACAGATAAGAGCTGTCATCGCCGAACAGTTCAAACCTGCCGTCCTTGTTGATGCCGGGGTGGGCGGCAAAGTGATCACCGTCGATGGTTTCGAAGTTGAACTCGTAGGGCCAGCCTTCCTTGCCGCAGCTGTACGCACGGTTGGAAATATCGTCCGAAATATCCCAGGCGTCATCGCCCTCCGGGATCTTGCCAACGACGAGCACCTTGCCGCCCTGTTCCGCGAAACGGTTGATCTTCAGGGCATCCAGGTCTGTCATCTGGCCTTTCACTTCCACATACAGGTCACCGCCGTCGCGACCGTCGACCCCGTGCAGAAGGAAATCAGGAAGGTAGTACAGTCCGTCACCCAGGTCATAGCCTTCCGGCTCGTATTCCCAGTCCACATGGCAGGCGTCGAAGAAGCGTGCCCACCGCGCTTCCAGCCTTGAACGGAACCGGTACCCCTTATATTCAGTCTCAATAGGCTTCATAAATAATCCTTTCCGGGCGGACCCGCTGCCAGCAGGCCCGCCCTGTGTTTTCAGTCGTCTTCGCCGTTGCACTGGTCGACGTAAGCGTGAAGGGAAAAGTCCAGCGCCTTCATCAGGGCTTCCAGCGCGTCATCGCCGCAGCTGGCGATCCGGATTCCGATCACCTTGCCGTCCTCGTCGCACTCCGGCTCGAGCAGGTAGTCCCCGTACAGGACGGTCAGGTCAAGGAACGTCCGGCTGCCGCTGGCGCGGTCCCCGCCGGTGGGGCCTGTGGTTCCGGCCTCCACCCGGAGAACAGCGTCCTCCGTATGTACCTGCCGTTCGAAGGTGTCAACCACGACACCGTTGATTTTCTGTGCCGATTCACGAATCGCGTACATTTTTGCTTCCTCCATATCTGTCGTAGTAGTGAACTGCCGTCGGCTCAATCGGGTGAATCTCTGCTCATGGTTCCCGGCTCCTTTCCTCGCGTGTTCACTCTCTTACGTTCAGATCGGAGCCGGTTTTTACAGTGAATTCGGATTTTTCTTTCGGAAAATGTGTGGGTCGTCAGCGGTATATAAAAGGAAGCGACAGATCACCCCGGGTCGGAATCGAGAAGCATATATAAATGAAGAAACTCCGCCGGATGCGGCAGGATCATTTTTTTATGAGGAAATTTTCATTTTTACTGTAAAATCGCCCCTCCATCTGAACGTAAGGGAGTGAGCCGGTCAGAGCGGCATCACTCAGGGAAGGAGGTAAAGTCCCATGACAAAAAAGGACAAGGCGACTCTCGTTGAGGGGCTGAAACGGATCTGCGCGGATGTGGCCGTACTGGTCAGTCTGTTCGAAGACGGTGAGGCCCCGGGCAAGCAGGACACGCCCGCCGAGGAAGAGCCCAAGGCTCCCGCAAAGGTGTACGCCTACGAGGAAGTCAGGGCGATTCTGGCGGAGAAGTCCAGGACTGGGTTCCGAGCGGAAGTGAAAGCGCTGCTCACCAAGCACGGTGTGACACAGCTTTCCGATGTGAAGGAGCCTGAGGTATTTGCGGCCATCGTGGCAGAAGCGGAGGGAATTGGAGTTGGCTAAGCACGCATTCTTAGCCGCTTCCGCAAGTGACCGATGGCTCCACTGCCCTCCATCCGCGAAGCTGTGCGCACAGGAAGAAGACCAGGGAAGTCCATACGCGCAGCAGGGAACGGACGCGCACGAGCTCTGCCAGTACCTGCTTGAGAAAGGGCTGGGCAGAGATGTGAAGGATCCGACCGAAGACCTGACATGGTATGACGCAGAGATGCGGGAAGCCGCTGAAGGCTACGCTTCCTTCGTACTGGGTCAGGTGGAAGAAGCCAAAGCCCTGTGCCCCGATCCGATGGTCTGCGTTGAACAGACCGTGGATTTCTCCAAATGGGTAGAGCACGGGTTCGGCACGGCAGATGCCCTGATTGTGGCGGACGACCTGCTGTACATCACGGATTTTAAGTACGGGGTCGGATGCCTGGTCAGCGCGTCGGGCGAGGATGGAACCGGAAACAGTCAGCTGAAATGCTACGCGCTTGGAGCGCTGGACACGTTCGGAAACCTGTTTGATATCAAGCGGATCAGGCTTTCGATCTACCAGCCCCGGCGGGAAAACATCGATACGTTCGAGCTGACGAAGGCTGACCTGCTGAAATGGGCGGATGAGGTTCTGGCACCGATCGCCAAGTTGGCCTACGAGGGTCAGGGCGAGTTTGAGGCCGGGGATCACTGCCAGTTCTGCAAGGTGAAGGCCACCTGTCGGAAACGGGCCGAGTACGCCATGGAGCTAGCGCGATACGAATTTGCCGAAGGGCCTACGCTGGAACCGGATGAGATCGCGGAGATTCTGCCGCAGATCGACACGCTGGTCAGATGGGCGGACGACATCAAGAAGTACGCGCTGAACCAGGCCCTCGCCGGAGTAAAGTTCCCCGGGTATAAACTGGTGGAAGGCAGGAGCAATCGCAAGTACACAGACGAAGCGGCGGTAGCGAGGATCGTGACCGAAGCGGGATACGATCCCTACGAAAAAACGCTGCTGGGCATCACGGCGATGTCGAAGCAGCTGGGTAAATCCAGGTTTGAAGAACTCCTGGGCGGCTTGGTTATCAAGCCTCAGGGAAAACCGGTGTTGGTTCCGAAGAGCGACGATCGCGTGGAATTCAACACAGCACAACAAGATTTTATGGAGGAATAACATCATGAGTAAGGTTTCTAATCCGACAAAGGTCATCACCGGCAAGCACACTGTTTTCTCTTACCTGACCGTCAATGAGCCGAAGGTCCCGCTGGGCGGCGGCACCCCGAAGTACAGCGTCTCCCTGATCATCCCGAAGTCCGATACCGTGACCGTGGAGAAGATCAAAGCCGCGATTCAGGCCGCCTACGATGAGGGGCAGGGCAAGCTGAAGGGCAACTCCAAGACCGTCCCGGCGCTGGAGGATCTGAAGACCCCGCTGCGTGACGGCGACAAGGAGCGTAAGGGCGACGAAGCCTACGCCAATGCCTGGTTCATCAACGCCAACAGCACCACCAAGCCGGGCGTTGTGGACGCTGACCGGAATCCGATTCTGGACAGCAGCGAACTGTACTCCGGCATCATCGGGCGGGCGTCGATTTCCTTCTACGCTTTCAACAGCAACGGTAACCGGGGCATCGCCTGCGGGCTGAACAACCTGCAGAAGCTGGCCGACGGTACTCCGCTGGGCGGACACAGCCGTGCCGAGGATGACTTCGCCGACGACGATGATGACGAGGACTTTCTGGGCTGAAAACGACAAAGGGGGTGGCGGACAACACCGCTACCCCGACAACGACAAATATGAATGAGGTGAAAAACCATGGAATCCAGTACCATTACCATCAGTCAGCTGGCTGATCTGATCATTGTCGCCTGTTTCTTCATTGCTGGTTACGTTTCGGTTCTGTACCTTCTCGGAGAAGCAATCTCCGCAGTGATGGATTTCATCCGGGACAAGCGGAAAGCCAGAAAAGAACGTAAGGCCAAAGAAAAGGAGCAGGCCGAAGCACAGGAAGCCTGATCCCACTACCGGCGGCAGGAGCTATCCTCCTGCTGCCGCTTTATCTTCGGAGGACTGCATATGATACAGAACCTGAGTATCGACCTGGAGACGAGATCCAGCGTTGATATCGTGAAAAGCAGCGTATACCGTTACGCTGAATCTGACGATTTTGACATTTTGCTCTTCGGCATTTCCGTCAATCACGGCCCGATCAGGGTATACGATCTGGCGCAGGGAGACACAGTCCCGGTGGAGATTCTGAAAGCGCTGACGGATAACACTGTGGAGAAATGGGCCTACAACAGCAGTTTCGAGCGGGTCTGCTTGTCCGTCTGGCTCCGCCGGAAACATCCGGAATACTTTTCTTCCTACGGCGATGGCCTGTACCTTGATCCTTCCGCATGGAAGTGTTCCCTGGTACTGGACATATACAACGGCCTGCCCCTCGGACTGGAAAAGGTCGGCGCTATTCTCGGTTTCGAGGAGCAGAAACTGAAGGAAGGCAAAGAACTGATCCGGTTTTTCTGCACTCCCAGCCGTACCAGCGGAAGGGCGTGGAACCTGCCGGAGCATGCGCCGGAGAAATGGGATCTGTTTAAGCGTTACAATGAGCGGGACGTGCAGGTGGAGCTACAGATACAGGAACGGCTCAGCAAATATCCGGTTCCGGATTTCGTCTGGGAGGAATACCATCAGGATCAGATGATCAACGATCGCGGCATCCGGATCGACCGGAAACTGGTGAAGGAAGCGATCCGGATTGATGCCATCACCAAGGCTGATCTGACAGAGAAACTGAAACGGCTGACCGGGCTGGACAATCCGAACTCCGTAGTTCAGCTGAAGCAATACCTTGCAGATCATGGCGTTGAGGTGGATTCCCTCGGGAAGAAAGAAGCCGTGGAACTGATCAAAGCCGTGCCGGATGACATAAAGGAAGTACTGTCCCTCCGCCTGCAGATCGCCAAGAGCAGCGTGAAAAAATACCAGGCCATGGAAACGACCGTCGGGAATGACGATCGGTGCCGGGGACTGTTTCAGTTTTACGGCGCTTCCCGGACAGGCCGCTGGGCGGGCCGACTGATCCAGCTGCAAAACCTGCCGCAGAACCATCTGGAGGATCTGGAGCAGGCCCGGGAACTGGTGCGGCAGGGTGACTATGAAATGCTGAACCTGCTGTATCCCTCTGTGCCGGGTGTGCTGTCGGAACTGATCCGGACAGCCTTCGTACCGAAACCCGGATACAAATTCATCGTCAGTGACTTCTCCGCAGTGGAAGCTCGGGCGCTTTCTTACCTTGCTGGGGAACAATGGCGTATGGACGTGTTCCATAACGGGCGTGATATTTACTGTGAATCTGCGGCGCGAATGTTCCACTGCGTCGTGGAGAAGCACGGCGAGAACAGCCACCTTCGCCAGCGCGGCAAAATTGCTGAGCTCGCCCTCGGATACGGCGGGAGCGTTGGAGCTCTGACAGCGATGGGTGCGGTGGCCATGGGTATCCCGGAGGAAGAACTGAAACCGCTGGTGGACATGTGGCGTAAGGCTAATCCGAACATTGTCCAGTACTGGTGGGACGTGGACACAGCCGCCAAAACAGCGATCCGGAAACAGATCCCGCAGTCTGTCGGCAATGTCCGCTTTGAAACACGGAGCGGCATGATGTTCGTCACGTTGCCATCCGGACGGAAGCTGGCATACGTAAAACCCCGGCTGGAAGAAAACCAGTACGGCAGCGAAAGTATCACCTATATGGGCACGGATCAGCAGAAGCGCTGGTCCCGGATCGAGACTTACGGCCCGAAGCTGGTCGAGAACATAACCCAGGCGATCTGCAGGGACATTCTGGCTTACGCCATGAAGAGCCTGCGGAAATACAGAATCGTTGCGCATGTCCACGACGAGGTGATCCTCGAGGTTCCTATGGAGATATCCCTGGATTCCGTCTGTGAACTGATGGGAAGGACCCCGCCGTGGGTACCGGGCCTGGAACTTCGTGCTGATGGATACCAGTGTGGATTTTACCAGAAGCAATAAAAAAGAGGGTATCGCTGACTGGTGATACCCCCTTTATTTTTATGCAGCTGCTTCTTTGTAGTGAGTGTACACATGTTCATAAATCACTTCACGGTAGTGATCCAGTTGATCGAACATGCTGTCAGGAATACTCATGTATAGTGTGTCGCGGATAAGATTTCGTACAGTAGCCCTTGTCTCGTCTTTGTCCGTCCAGTGATCCATTTGAGCGATACGTTCTTTTATTTTCTGTAGCAGATCAACGGCCAGTTTTTTGATCTTATCAATATCGCTCTTCGACAGATTGTCCGAGAACAGAAGATCATAGATGGAAAGTTCTTCATCACTAGAGAATCCCTCCCGCACATAACGCTGCTCTTCGGCAGACATGTCCTGGGCAAGAGCCATCAGCTCCATAAATGTCTTTTCGATGGTAGTCCGATCCTGTTCAGAGTTATACGCATCGATGATTTCCATATACCGTTGATAATAATCCACACGGCTGGGATTGACCGCCATCATAGTGCTGATCCGTTCCTGAATGAGTTCCTGCAGATCCTTGAGCAAGAGATTCTTCCGCTTTGTTCTGCTGAACTCTTTTGCCAGAAGGCCGAAGTCAATCTGACTAATATCAAACCGTCTCGGCTCTGCCAGAACGTGGTCTTTTGCTTCGGTGTGCTGAATCTCAACGTTTTCATTAATAATCTGGTTAATAGAGACCATCAGGCTGTTGATGCTTATGTGCTTCCGCTTGCTCTGCATCTGACGGTATATCGCAAGGATAGCATCGGCTTTATCCCGGATCTGAGCAGACATATCATTACGGTCCAGGTATTTGATCAGTCGGCTGATCTCGGATGCGTATGTATCGAATTTCTTCTTTGTTTCCGCGTCACAGAGCATGGCGTCGGCACCATCCTTTACGAGGGACAGCTTCTCAAAGCCGGTGGCATCTATCTGTTTCTGCAGGCTAAATTCATGATCTCTCAGCAACTGATCTGCTTCAGCGATTGCAAGATTGATATGCTGCAGCAAGACGTCTTTTTCAACTGTGGGATCAACACCGGCGGTACCACCCTTGTTTTGTGTGTAATCATTAAGGGCTTTTTTCAGCGCACGAACAATACCAACATAGTCGATAATCAGGCCATTGCTCTTCCCGGCAGCAACACGATTTGCACGTGCGATAGTCTGCATCAGGGTATGCGCTTTCAGCGGCTTGTCCAGATACAGACAGGATAGTGTTTTTACATCAAAGCCGGTCAGCCACATGGCGCACACGAACACCACGCGGAAGTTACTGTCAGGATCCTTGTATTCCTTATCCAGTTCCCGCTTTTCCATCTTTTCCCGGTGAGGCTTGATGTCCAGATTCCATTCCTGGAAGGTCTTGATTTCATTCTGTTCCTGGCTGATAACCACGCACATTTCGGTTTCCTTCATCCAAGTCAGCTTTCGGGACAGTTCCATCTGTTCCTGATCAGAAACAGCATGCAAAACTTTCTGCTCCAGCAATTCCGTCTCTTTTTTCCAGTATTCCTGAACGTAGTTGTACATCCGGACGCAGGTGACCTTATTCAGGCAGACAAACATGGCTTTCCCGCTTGTCCACAGGTCACTGTAATGCTGAACAAAGTCATGTGCAATTGCTCGTAAGCGCGGTTCTGCAGTCAGCAGATGCACTTCCTTTTCAAATTCGTGCATTACCTTTTCAGCCTGGTCAGGATCAAGATCCGCAGCTTCGATAGCGTCAAGAATCTTATCCGTAATTTCCGGGTTCTTGATCTCTTTTATCTTTTCACCACGATTCTCATAGTATAGCGGTACTGTCGCTTTGTCCTCTACAGCCCGTTTGAAATCATATACGGAAATATACCCACCAAAGGTACGTGCTGTGATTTCATTTGCCGATAACAGCGGCGTACCTGTGAAACCGATACGTGAAGCAGTAGGGAGCAGTTTCTCAAGGTTATCTGCAAACACACCATACTGACTGCGGTGTGCTTCATCTGACATAATCACGATATCATGGTCTGGATAAATCGGTTCTACATCCGGCTGATTAAACTTCTGGATCAGTGTGAATATAAAGCTGGGGTTGCCTTTCAGTTTTTGGATCAGATCTGTTCCACTGGTAGCCATGAACTGCTTACCCTCTGTTTTGCCCAGTAGGCCACAGGCCTCAAATGTCCCGCAGATCTGTTTGTTCAGTTCTTCCCGGTCTGTCAGAATCACAATGGTTGGAGACCCTTCGAATTTCCGGCGGATCTTCTGTGCCAGGAACAGCATGGAGTAGCTTTTGCCGGAACCTTGTGTATGCCAGAAAACACCTAGCTTACCATCCCTTAGTTTTCGATTGGCATATGCCTGAACTGCGGCGTTAACACCAAGGTACTGGTGGTTGCGAGCAAGAATCTTTACTGTTTTTCCATCAGAGTGGTCATAGAGAATGAAGTTTTCGAACAGGTCGAGGAAATTTTCCTTCTTGCAGATACCACGTAGCATGGTTTCCAGCGCAACGCTTCCTTCGTCTTCCTCTGCCAGACGTTTCCATTCATGGAAGAATTCATATTTGCTGCCTAGTGTTCCCACCTTGGCCTGTAGGCCATTTGAAAGCATCAGGAAAGCATTATAGTAAAACAGATGTGGAATCGTATCTTGATATCTCCCCTAAAAGTATATTTGTCGTTGGTTCTATTATACTATGACCTGCTTCCTTTAGGAATAGATGAATTGTAAACTGGCTGG
>JBGUGL010000006.1:0-27754 GCA_045111455.1 Christensenellales bacterium
TGAGAATCCCATGACCATCGACAGCAAGGATCCCACCGGCGATTACCAGGAATTCCTGAAGGGCGAGGTTCGTTACACCTCCCTGGCCCAGCAGTTCCCGGATGCCGCTGCCAAGCTCTTCGTACAGCAGGAAGAGGACGCCAGAGTGCGCCTCGAATCCTACAAGAAGATGGCCGGACAGCAGTAAAAATCAACATGAAGAGGGTTGCCGCCCAGGCGGCAGCCCTCTTTTTTTGTTCCCGCGGCCGGATTGCCCGCCGGGGGCCGGGAGGACCGGCGCTGCCCGGCTTGTTTTGACTGGCTGAAAATGGTACAATATAGGGTGATATGTATGAAGGGAGGAATGCCGCATGAGCAAGGGCAAGGACCGGATCCGGGAAAGCAATCTCCGGTATAAGCAGTCCCTGGGGCAGAACTTCCTTTATGATGAAGGCCTGCTGGCGGAGCTGACGGCTGCCGCCGGGGTTACGAAGGAAGAGGACGTGCTGGAAATCGGCCCGGGCTGCGGCAGCCTCACGAAGCACCTGTGCGGCGCGGCGGACCGGGTGCTGGCGGTGGAGCTGGACGAACGGCTGATCCCGCTGCTGCAGGCGTTCCTGGCGGATTATAAAAACCTCACCGTGGTGCAGGGGGATGTCATGTCCCTGAACCTGCAGGAACTGACAAAGGACCTGAAAAAGCCCTTCGCCGTGGTGGCCAACATCCCGTATTACATCACCACCCCGCTGATTAAACTCCTGCTTTCCGGCGGCCTGCCGGTGAGCCGCCTGGCCCTCATGGTCCAGCAGGAGGTGGCGGACAAGATCCTGGCAAAGCCGGGGCAGGAAGCCTGGGGCCCCCTGTCGATTCTCTGCCAGTTCCTGTGCGAGCCCACCCTGGCCGTAAAGGTGCCGGCGGAAATGTTCACCCCGCCGCCGAAGGTGGACAGCGCCTTCGTGGTGCTTCCCCTGCGGAAAACGCCCGCCGTGGAGGTCAAAGACCGGGATATGTTCTTCCGGGTGGCCAATGCGGCCTTCGCCCTGCGGCGGAAAACCATGGTCAATAACCTGTGCGCAACCTTCCGGGTGGAGCGTGCGCAGGCAGTGGAATGGATCACGGCTGCCGGCCTGGATGAAAAAGTCCGCGGCGAAAAGCTCACACTGGAAGAACTGGCAAGGTTGTCAGATACCATTGAATTATGAATTAAGGGAGAAATCCATGAGTATAGCAAAATTCACCCACGTATCTGAAGCCCAGTACGCTGAGGCTATGCAGGGGCAGGATTGCCTGCCGCTTTCAGAGGTTTCCTTGCCCAAGCGTGCTACCGCCGGAAGCGCCGGCTATGATTTTGTATCAACCCTGGACGTGACCATTCCCGCCGGCGGGACTGCGCTGATCCCCACGGGAATCCGGGCGGAAATGGAGCCGGGCTGGGTGCTGCTGCTTTTTCCCCGCAGCTCCCTGGGGTTTAAGTACGGTATGCGGCTGAGCAACACCGTCGGGGTGATCGACAGCGATTACGCATTCGCGAAAAATGAGGGACATATCATGGTCAAACTCCGCAATCCGCTTTCCGAGCCGGTGACCATCGGCCGGGGAGAACGGTTCTGCCAGGGCGTGTTCCTGCCCTACGGCACAGCGGAGGAGGACGAGGTCCTCACCGGGCGGACCGGCGGATTCGGCTCCACAAACGGTTGACCATGATCACAGCAGGAGGACGGACACCATGGACCTGATACAGGCAACAGGGCAGGAACTGAATGAACTGCTCGCCTTTTATGAACTGGTGGCAGACTATATGGAAAAACAGGGTCTGCAGCAGTGGCACTGGGGACGGTACCCCAATGAGCAGATGATCCGGGAGGACATCGAAAAGGGCGACCTTTACTATATGCGCATGGACGGCAGCGTGGCCGCCGCGGTGGTGCTCATGGCCGGCCAGGAGCCGGAATATGATTCCCTTCGCTGGACCTGGGGGGTCCGCCCGGGCATCTTCCACAGGCTCGGGGTGCATCCCTCCCTGCAGGGCGCCGGCTTGGGCGGCATGGTGCTGGACGACGTAATGCAGATCCTGCGGCGTATGGGCTGCGACTGTGTCCGCTGCGATACCTCGGAAAAGAATGAGCATGCCCTCCGGCTGTATGAAAAGCACGGTTTCCGCCGCTGCGGAGTGATAAAGTGGGCAGGCGCCGTGAACCGCAATATCACCTTTGACAAGCCCCTGAAGCGGGAAACGCCCCTCTGGCCCATTCCCATGAAGCCTGCCTTCCGGGACGGGGAGAAAACCCCCTGGGGCGGTACCGGCCTGCGGGATAAGTTCGGCAAGGAAACGAAGAACGACCGCACCGGGGAAAGCATGGAAGTCAGCTGCATCCCCGGGCTGGAAAGCACGGATGAAAACGGCCGGAAGCTGCCGGACCTGATCCGGGAATTCGGGGAAAAACTGGTGGGCAGCTACGCGGACCGGCCTTTCCCGCTGCTGCTGAAGCTCCTGGACGTCCGGGACCGGCTCAGCGTCCAGGTCCATCCCAATGACGCCTATGCCGCCGCCCGGGAGGACGGAAAACTCGGCAAAACGGAAGCCTGGCTGATCCTGGATACCCCTGCCGGCGGCGGAAAGCTGATCTACGGCGTCCGCCCGGGCACCACCCTGCAGGCCCTGCGGGAGGCCAGCGAGGCCGGCAGCGCCGTGGAAAAGCTGCTGAACCACGTGAAGGTCTATCCGGGGGACGTGTGCTATATTCCCGCCGGCTGCATTCACGCGGTGACCGGCGGAATCATGCTCTATGAAATCCAGGAATCCTCGGACCTGACCTACCGTTTCTATGACTGGGACCGGACGGATGCCAACGGCAACAGGCGCGAGCTGCACCTGGACAAGGCCCTGGACGCCGCGGACCTGGCCTGCGCGCCCTCCCCCCTGCGGGTGGGCAAGGCCTTCGGGATCCGGCGGGTGCTGACGGAGCGCCATTTCACCCTGGACCTGATCCGGACGGATTCCATGGAAAACCTGCCGGCCCCGGAGGAATTCGGAATCCTGACGGTAACCGAGGGAGCCATGGAGCTGCGCTTTGCCGGCGGCTGCATCCGCATGAAGGCGGGGGATACCTGCTTCCTGCCGAAGCAGTGCCCGGAAATGGTCATCATCGGCGCGGGCACCGCGGCTCTGGCCAAGCCGAACCAGGGTTGATATACCAATCACAATTCTGCATTCTGCATTCTGAATTCTGCATTAAAAATATGGTTTGGGGGGAAGCGGATGGCAACGGGAATTGCGCTGTGCTGCATGGCGGCACTGCTTCCGGCGCTGCTGCTCTACTTCCCGAATATGGAGGAAATCCCCTTCACCGGCATGCTGCCCTATTTCGGCATTATGATCGCCCTGGGCGTGCTGGCCTGGGCGGGTATGCTGCTGATCACCCGGCGGAAAAACCTGGCGGCGCTGTCTGCGGCAGTCTGCCTGCTGGCGCTGCTGAATGTGGGCCGCCTGGTGCCCGTCCTGCAGGACAACTGGCCCCTGCTGGGGGTCAAGGTCATCGCGCCGGTGCTGCTGGTGATCCTGGCCGCGGTCACCTTCGGGCTGTCCCGCCTGAAGGAGGAGTTCCTGAAGGACGCGGTGAAGGTAACGGCCCTGGCCCTGGCGGCCTTCATCCTGACCTCGGCGGTGCCGCAGTTCTTCCGCAGCCCGGAGGTGGAGGAGGAAGTGCCCGTTCCGGTTTCGGAGTTTGACCTGTCCCCGGCGGAGGGCACGGACCGGCCGAATATCTACTGGATTATCGCCGATGAATACGCCGGCCTGGATGAGCTGGAAAAATACTATCATTATGACAACACGCCCTTCTACAACCGCCTGCGGGAGATGGGCTTCACGGTGTCGGACCACAGCTTCAACTGGTCCTCGGATACCTATACCATCCTGCGGGATATCCTGCACCTGAACTATACCCCGTCCCCGGGCAAAACCCGGGCGAAGAAGCAGGCGGTGGCGGAAAAGGACCTGCCCCTCTGGAACCTGCTGCGTAACCTGGGCTACGGGCTGTATGAGGCGGAATCCACCAACAAGTTCCGCCTGGTCAACCGCCTGCAGACGGAAGTGAAGGATGACTCCCCGAAAACGTCGGACGGGAAGGGCGTGGCGAACCTGCTGCTGCAGTACAGCCTCCTGTACCGCTACGAGGAGGAGATCCTCCGGCGGGTGGCGCCTTCCCTGGCCCCGGCCACGGCGAAGGAAACCGTCCTCAGCGTTCTCCGCTGGGCGGAGGATCCGGACAATATGCGGGACCCCGGCCCGAACTTCACCGTGATTTATATGAAGAGTCCCCACGAACCCTTCGTTTTTGACCGGGACGGCAATGACGTGCCCCAGGATAAATGGGGCATCACCACGGACAAGCATTATTACCTGGACCAGCTGGTCTTTATCACCGGGCACCTGGAAAAAATCTGCAGCGCCATCCTGGCGGCGGATCCGGATGCCATCGTGGTGCTGCAGTCGGACCACGGCCACCGGTATGTGGACAACATCACCTGGCTGGATATGACCAACGTGATGAACGCGGTCTATTTCCGGGGAGAGAAAATCGAGGGTATTGAAGACCGGAACTCCCTGAACACCTGGATTGCGGTGCTCCGGAAGCAGTTTCACCTGGACCTGCCGGAGGTAAAGGAAAAGCGGCTGAAGAATGAATACCGGGAAAGCCACCGGAATCCGGAAGGGGAAGACCCCAATAAAGGCCTGATTCCTGATCCCTGATCAGGAATCAGGCATGAAATATCCGGCTGCGCCGGATGTGAAATATTGGCCTGCGGCCAATGTGAAATATCTGCCTCCGGCAGATGTGATATATCCGGCTGCGCCGGATGTGATAGTTACTGTAATTATGAATTATGAATTGTGAATTATGAATTATATTAGAGGATATTATGTTAAAGCATAACGTACAGGGAAACACCGCCGGCGTGCGGGACGCCATGCTCGCGAAGCTGGACAGCCTTTACAGCTATCAGCTGGAAGAGGATGAATTTCTGCCCCGGGAGCTCATGAAGCTGCTGGCGGAATGTTCCTGCGCCCTGAACCGGGAAATTGCGGTCTACATCACCCGGGACGGGGAGATTGTCAACGTGGCCATCGGCACGGACTGCGATGTGGAGCTGACGGATTTCCGCCTGCGGCGCAATGAAAGCCGCCTCAGCCGCGTCCGCTGCGTGCATACCCATCCGGACGGGGACGGCCGCCTCAGCGATGTGGACCTGAGCGCCCTGAAAATCTTCCGCTATGACGCCATGACGGCGGTGGGCGTGAAGGACGGGGAACCCGTCAACGTCCAGACCGCCTTCCTGGGGGGAAACGCGGAGGTGCTCCTGGCCCCCTCCGCCCGCTGGTACCGCCTGCCGGAAACGGAATGGCTGGCCCAGATTGAGGAAAGCGACCGCCTGGTGGGCCGGGAGGAAACGGAAAAACTGGAGGACGGCCGGGAAAAAGCCGTGCTCATGGGCATCGAAAGCCGGGAATCCCTGGAGGAACTGGCCCGGCTGGCGGAAACCGCCGGGGCGGAAATCGTCGGCAGCTTCCTGCAGAAGCGGGACCGGCCGGACGGCGCCATGTTCATCGGCAAGGGCCGGGCGGAGGAACTGGCCAGGGACTGCCAGGCGCTGGAAGCGGATGTGTGCATCTTTGATGAGGAGCTGACCGGCATCCAGGTCCGGAACCTGGAGGAAACCCTCCGGGTCAAGGTGATCGACCGGACCACCCTGATCCTGGATATCTTTGCCGGGCGCGCTTCCAGCGCGGAGGGCAAGCTCCAGGTGGAACTGGCCCAGCTGCAGTATCGCTCCGCACGGCTCATCGGCCAGGGCCTGGCCCTCAGCCGGCTGGCCGGCGGTATCGGCACCCGGGGTCCCGGTGAAAGCAAGCTGGAAATGAACCGCCGCCGTATCCGGGAGCGGATGACGGACCTGAAAAAACGCCTGGACGAGCTGGAACGGCAGCGCAGCCTGCGGCGGAAAAGCCGGGAGCGCAACGAGATCCCGGTGGTGGCGCTGGTGGGCTACACCAATGCCGGAAAATCCACCCTGCTCAATGCCCTGACCGGGTCGGACGTCTATGTGCAGGATCAGCTCTTTGCCACCCTGGACGCGGTGTCCCGCCGCATGGTAACTCCGGAGAACACGGAATACCTGCTCACGGACACCGTAGGCTTTATCCGCAAGCTGCCCCACACCCTGGTCAGCGCCTTCCGCTCCACCCTGGAGGAGGCGGCCCTGGCGGATGTGCTGGTGATCGTTTCCGACGGTTCCAGCCGGGAAATGCTCAGCCAGCATGATACCGTGGAGGAGGTCCTGGCGGAGCTGGGCGCCACGGAACAGAAGCGCATTGAGGTCATCAACAAATGCGATGAGGCGGATCCGGATCCGGTGTTCCCCGGGGCCGTCCTGATCTCCGCGAAAACCGGTGAGGGCCTGGATGAACTGAAGGCGAAGATTGCCGAAACCCTGCAGGCCTCCCACCTTCCGGTAACCTTCCGGATTCCCTTCAGCCGCTACGGCATCCTGGCGGAGATCCGTCCCCTGGGCCGGGTAATCACGGAAAACCATACGGATACCGGAACCGAGGTCACCCTCATGATCGCCCGGGAGGACGCGGAACGGCTCATTAAGAAATACGGAAGCGACATCGTGGTTGAATCATAACACAGCAGTATATACAGGCAAAGCGCCTGCCGGCAGACCGCCGGCGGGCGCTTTTTGCAAAATTTACAGTACTGTTACCTGCCGTTGAATACTCTGAAACATCAGGTCGGGTATTGTATGGGGGAAGAAACCTGAATCAGGATCGGAGGATACAGTATGAAACGTGTTCTGATTTTCCTGGCGGTGCTGGTCTGCCTGCTGTGCGCCTTTGCCTGCGCCTCGGCGGAGAGCCTGTCCTATGCCCTGCTGGAGGACGGCAGCGGTTATGAAATTACCGGCTGCAGCGCTTCAGCCGAGGTGGTAACCATTCCCGCAAAATACAGGGGCCTGCCGGTGGTCTCCATTGCCGGGGAGGCCTTCCTTTCCTGTGATCACCTGGAGGAGTTCCGCACGGAGAAGGACCAGGCAACTTTCTACGCGGAGGACGGCGTACTCTTTACAGACGTGCCGGTGAAAACCCTGGTCCGCTTTCCCAACGCCTATCCGCGGGACTACTACCAGGCGCCGGCGGACGTGAAGGCGGTCGGTCCCTGGGCTCTCGCGGGAATGTGGAAGATGAACTATTTCCATTTCCAGGAAGGCCTGGAATCCCTCGGGGATCATATGCTGGACTCCGTAGATTGCTTTGCGGATATTTATTTTCCCGCTTCCGTGAAGACCATCGGGAACGATCTCCTGCTGCACCAGAAGAGAAGCGTGGCCTTTTACGCGCCTGAAAACAGTCTTGTTTGCCGGTATGCATGGGATAACAATATCCCCTGCTGCGCGATTTTTGACTGGCAGATCAAAAAGCAGACGGTTGAACTGGCTGAGCCGGACCTGACGGATGCGGAAGGCCTTCCGGCGCCGAAGAGAAAGCAAGCGGTGACGGATTTCTCCTGGTGGGGTTATGATTATGATCCCGCTGTTTCCTGTGACCTTTCGGAGAAGCAGGGCGACCCGGATACTGAACTGGTCCTGGACCTGTGCGGGGTGTGGAAGGAACTCACCCCGGACGCGAAAGGACAGACCGATGGGGGCATGGATCCC
The DNA here is from genome assembly GCA_045111455.1 of Christensenellales bacterium. Taxonomy (GTDB): domain Bacteria; phylum Bacillota; class Clostridia; order Christensenellales; family Aristaeellaceae; genus Aristaeella. Next base: position 7,699 of record JBGUGL010000006.1, read on the forward strand.
CGCACAGGCCTGTACGGTATCGGTTATACCGACGGGGAAACCGTCCTGCGGGGTTATGACCGGAACGGAAAACTGACCGGAACCCGGGTTGTCAGCGGGGACTTTGTCTTTTCCCTGCCGGAGGCGTATTCCGTCGGGGTGACCGGGGGAAAGGACACCGTGCTCAGGCTGGTGCCGTACCAGCCGATTCTGACGGCTTCCACGGGAATGCTTCCGCTGGATATTGACCGGTTTCACTACCTGGCGGAAAACAGCCGTGTCCAGTATTATGTCATTCCTTATTCCCGTGCTTCGGTCAGTTATGACTATCCGTATTATGTAAATACGTTCACCTGCTCTGTTAAGGATCCGGGCGGGAATGAGGCGGAGAATTCCCCCCGTTACGGGATCGTAAAGATGATGTTCGGGGATCCGTATATGCTGGATCATGCCGGTAAGATCGCGCTCAAATTTGACCATCTGGACGTCCTGTACGAGGCAGAGGATTTCACCTGCATAGCGGCCTCCCGCTTTAACCTGGACGAAACCTTCGGGATCCGGCTTCACGATATCCTGAATACGGTGAAAACCGCCATGTCCGGCACTTATTATCCCGCGGACAGGAAAATCAACCCTGTCACTGTGCGGGTTACGGGAGAATATCCCACGTCCTTAGATTCGCTGATTACGCTGGATGACGATCTGGCCGTCATCACCAATGACAACATCCTGACCTATGCCCATGAAATGACCCATGCGGTGGACCAGAGCGTCGGGATCGGGATGTGCAGCTGCTGGATGGAAGGCCGCGCGGAATATATCAGCCGGAAAATCTGCGATTCCCTGGGAATTTCTTACTGGAAATATGAAGATCAGTATGACTGGTCGTTCCTGGCGGAGGAATACAGGGAAGACTTCTTCAGTTATTATACGGAGCACGCGAATAATGAAACCTATTATTCCGTGGGCTATTACTTCTTCAAATACCTTTGCGATACCTACGGGGAGAATGTTTCTGCGGATATCATGCGGAATATCTGGGACGCCGCCGCGAAACAGCCGGAAAATGAATGGAACATCCCCAATGATGTCTTCAAAAAGTGTGTCACCGATGCCACCGATCCGGATGTGTTCCGGAACTTCATCCGGGATGTGGTTGAAAAGTAAAACATCATACTGGTCTGATAAAGCAGCGCGCCGGAATGTTCCGGCGCGCTGTGCTGTATAACCCGGGGTGGGATTACGATTCGTGATTCATAAACTGCCGGTTGTCCCGGGGATACCAGTGCCGGTCCAGCCGCTCCTCAAATTCCTTCACGGGCAGGGGCTTGTCGTAGAAGAAGCCCTGGGCGATATCGCAGCCGCATTTGCGCAGGATATTCACCTGCTCCATGGTTTCCACGCCTTCGGCCACGCAGATCAGGCCGATTTCCTTGGCCATGCTCACCACGTGGCGGAACATGATGTTCTGCCGGTCGGGCCCGGTCTCCTCGGAAAGGGGCAGGAAATTCTTGTCCACCTTCAGGATGTTCCAGGGGATTTCCCGGATCAGGTTCAGGGAGCTGTAGCCGATTCCGAAGTCGTCCACGGAGGTGTAGATCCCGGCCTCCTGCAGGCCCCGGGTGACGCGCTTCAGGTCGCGGAATTCCACGTCCGTGATGGTTTCCGTCAGTTCGATTTCAATGTATTCATGGGGCACCCGGTACCTGTCGATCACCGCCAGGATCCGGCTCAGCAGGTCCGGATCGATCAGGTGCCGGCGGGAGAAGTTCACGGATACGCGCACAACCTGCCGGCCCTGGTCCAGCCACCGCCGCAGGTCCTGGCAGACCTGGTCCAGCACGTAGAAGTCCAGCCGGCAGATGTCCATGGTCTGTTCCAGGTCCGGGATATAGTCCGCGGGCAGGTGCAGGCGGCCGTCCCGGTACCACCGGCTCAGGGCTTCGGCGCCGGTCAGGCAGTTGCTGCGCAGGTCGATTTTCGGCTGGTAGAAAACCAGGAACTCCCGGTTCTTCAGGCCGATGGGGAACCGCGCCCGGGTGCGCATGAACTTTTCCTTTTCCTCCATCATCTGGTCGCTGGCATAGACAATATCCCCGGCGTCCCCCCGCCAGGCGGCGTTGTAGGCGCTGGTGATGCGGTCCATCACATCCCCCACGTGGAAGAAATAATAGTCATCGGGAACCACAAAGATCCCGGCACGCGAGGAAATCAGCACCCGGCCGTCCTCCTCATCGTTGTAGGACACCGGAACGCCTTCCAGCTGCGCCAGGACCTCTTTCAGTTTGTCCTTTTTGAATACCGCCACAAAGTTGTCCCCGCCCAGGCGGCTGACGACGCCGTCCGGGCTGACGGTTTCCTCAATCCGGTCGATATACCTTCTCATCACAAGGTCGCATATCTCCCTGCCCAGCTGGCGGTTGATCAGGGAGAAGTGCCGCAGGTTGAAGCGGGCAAGCGTGTACTCGCCCAGCTTTCCCGACTCGCCGATCTGCTGCACCGTGGCAGTGAGGAAGCGGTAGTTGCTGTATCCTGAATCGTCAAACAGCGTGGCCTGTTCCACCATGCCGGTGGCCCGCAGGCGTCCCAGCACGTTCAGCACCAGCCGCTGGATCATATCAATCCGTTTCTTTTCCTTTTCATTCCAGGGATCACTGTTCTTGGCCCGGAATACTTTGCAGTCCGCCACCATAACGTCGCTGAGCACCGTGCGGCAGGTGAGGACCTCAGCCGGCTCCTCCCCGGTGTCATAACAGGTCAGGACAATCCCGTCCCCGTTACGCTCGGCTTCCTCGCTGGTGTAGTATTCCGTCACACCTTTGCACACCCGGAAAGAAACGCACATCTCCCGGAGAATGCCGAGGGTTTTTTCTATATCAAAGTTGTCAAGATCTGTGATGGCATCCGTCAGGTCTTCCAGGTAACGTGAAAACAAGACATCCTGATTCATGCGCAGCCTCACGGTATAATTTTATAGTGAACCGTACACCAACTGTATCATACACCATCCGGCCCTGAAAAGCAATGCTCTTGTACGGACATATAAATACTTAATTGTATAAAAAATCCTCTGTCAAAAGATTAAAACGTTTGCAGGACGCGCACTTTCTGTATACATCCGGTATGAAAACGTTTCACTTAATTCAGCGCCAAAAATGAAAACAAATTGGCCCGGGACACAAAAAAAGATGTTTTTACAATCTTGCCTTATGGTAAAAAACGGGATAAAAAAAGGAATCATCCGCTTTCCGGGATGATTCCTTTTCGTTGCGCTTATCGGCGTTCAGATGCTTTCCAGCGCCTGGGCCAGGTCCTCAATCAGGTCGTCCTTGCTTTCCAGGCCTACGCTGAGCCGCACCAGGTCCGGGGAGACGCCGGCGGCCAGCAGCTCCTCGTCGCTCATCTGGCGGTGGGTGGCGCTGGCGGGATGCAGGCAGCAGCTGCGGGCGTCCGCCACATGGGTTTCAATGGCGGCCACCTTCAGGTGCTTCATGAAGGCTTCCGCGGCCTTCCGGCCGCCCTTCACGCCGAAGGAAACCACGCCGCAGGAACCGTTGGGCAGGTATTTCTTTGCCCGTTCATAATACTTGTCTCCCGGCAGGCCGCAGTAGCTGATCCAGGCGATCTTTTCATGCCCGGCCAGGAATTCCGCCACGGCCTGGGCGTTTTCGCAGTGGCGCTGCATGCGCACGTGCAGGCTTTCCAGGCCCAGGCCCAGCAGGAACGCGTTCTGGGGGCTCTGGATGGAACCGAAGTCCCGCATCAGCTGGGCGGTTGCCTTGGTGATGAAGGCGCCTCCCAGGCCGAATTTCTTTGTGTAGGTCACGCCGTGGTAGCTGTCGTCCGGGGTGGTGAGGCCCGGGAACTTGTCCGCATAGGCCTCCCAGTCGAATTTGCCGCTGTCCACGATGGCGCCGCCCACGGCGCTGCCGTGGCCGTCCATATACTTGGTGGTGGAATGGGTCACGATGTCGGCGCCCCATTCGATGGGCCGGCAGTTGACCGGCGTGGCAAAGGTGTTGTCGATGATCAGCGGTACGCCGTGGGCATGGGCCGCTTTGGCAAACTGCTCAATGTCCAGCACGCACAGGGCCGGGTTGGCGATGGTCTCGCCGAAGAGGGCCTTGGTGTTGGGCCGGAAGGCGGCGTTCAGTTCTTCATCCGTGCAGTCCGGGCTGACGAAGGTGAAGTCAATCCCCATCTTTTTCATGGTGACGGCAAACAGGTTGTAGGTGCCGCCGTAAATGGCGGAGCAGGCCACCACGTGGTCCCCCGCGTTGGCAATGTTGAACACGGCGTAGAAATTGGCCGCCTGGCCGGAGGAGGTCAGCATGGCCGCACTGCCGCCCTCCAGGGAGCAGATGCGGGCGGCCACCGTGTCGTTGGTGGGGTTCTGCAGGCGGGTATAGAAATAACCGGAGGCTTCCAGGTCAAACAGCTTGCCCATATCCTCGCTGGTGTCATATTTGAAGGTGGTGGACTGGATAATCGGAATCTGGCGGGGTTCGCCGTTTTTGGGGGTATAGCCGCCCTGTACGCAGCGGGTCTCAATGCGGGACATAAAGGCCTCCTTTTGAATTCAGAATTCATAATTCATAATTCACAATTCATAATGATGAATGGCGGCGGACTGAATACATGAAAATCCGCACCTTGAATACTATAGCAGTTTTTTCCGGGATATGTATGCCTTTTTTGTGTTTCCGGGGCGCATCAATAATCTATTGCCAGTTATAGCCAAAAACTATAACTGCCCAATAATACTGTACCAAAACTATATCCAATTCTTCATTTTTCATTCTTCATTCTTCATTCGAAAAAAAGCCTTCATCCTTTTAAGGCTGAAGGCTTTTTTCCGTCACCCTTGTCCGCAGCGTGCTCATGTGCTCGGAGGGCAGGCAGCCGAGTTCGGCCTGGAATGCCCGGCGGAAGGTGCGCATATTGGTGAAACCGCAGGCGCCGCAGATCTCCGTCAGGGTCAGGTTCGGGTCCCGCATCATCAGGCGGGCCTTGTCAATGCGGATGGCGTTGATAAAGTGGCGGAAATTGACGTGCAGCCGGTCCGAGAAGAAATGGGACAGATGGGACGGGCTGATGCCCAGGGCCCGGGAAGCGCTTTCCAGGGAAAGTTCCTCGCAGGCATGCTCGGAAATATAGGTAATGATCCGGTGCCCCAGGTCCCGCTCGCTGTAGTCATACACGGGCCGGTAGGCAAGGTTGTGGAGCACCCCGGCCAGGAGCACGTGCAGATGGGCAACGCACAGGGGCAGGCTGTCGTCCATGTTCAGGTGGTTCAGCCGGTCCACGGAAAGCCGCAGGTCCACGCAGGTCTGTTCGGCAGGCAGCAGGGGAGATTCCGGCTGCAGGCCGTGAAAGGTGCCGGTGTATTCCGGAATGATCTCCGGCGGGAAGATGGCGACGATGCCGCCGATATCCTCGCTCAGCTCGTCATAGCTGTGGGGCACCAGCGGGAAGACGATCACCGCGTCACCGGGACGGATCCGGTACTGTACCGCGTCGATGGTCATGACCGCGGATCCCCGGGTGAGGATCAGCAGCTCCGCCACGGAGTGCACATGGGTGGGAAAAGGAGAGTGCGTCATCTCTCCGATATACAGTTTTTCCGGCCTGCGTTCATAAAAAGTGTTCACAGATTGCTTCCTCCGTACTGCCGGGCAAAAACATTTGTCCCTTGTATAAACTGCGTGCAGAATATCCGTCCGGGAATTGTAATATATATTATAAATGGAAAGAGAAAAATGTAAATACAATTTGATTCGGGCAGATGCAAATTTTGTCCCCTCCGGAAAGCAACAAATGAATATCGCCGGTTTCCTGCCCGGAAAAGTTCAAAAATTTGTGAAAAACGGTATAAAATCATCCGATCGGAACAAATTTAACTTGCAAATAGTACGTACCAAAAGCTATAATACAAGTAACTTCTGCGGTGTCCAATGACGCAGACAAAAAAATATTGCACCACTGAAAGGAGACCTGGAAACATGAAGAAACTGTTGGCTGTTGCACTGGCTGTGGCGATGCTGCTTGGCATGGTGTCCATCGCGAGCGCCGAGGAACCCGTTGTTCTGAAGGTTGCGTCCATCTGGTCTGCTGAGTCTGAAGCAAACCGCGCTCCCATGCTGAAGACCCTGGCTGAGTTCGAGGAAGCTCATCCGGAAATCAAGCTGGAAGTTGAATGGTACGAAGCAAACGCCTGGAAGGATCAGGGCGAAACCCTGGCCCTGTCCGACAGCCTGCCGGACGTGTTCTACTGGAACGCCGGCGGCGTGCTCTGGAACCTGGTCAGCACCGGTGACATCCTGGCTCTGGATGAATACCTGACTGACGATATCAAGGATCAGCTGATCGGCGGCGCACTGGCGAACATGACCTTTGACGGAAAGGTTTACCAGCTGCCCTACACCAACGCCTGCTCCTGCCTGTACTGCAACACCGAGCTGTTCGACAAGTACGGCGTGAAGATCCCCGAGACCCTGGACGAGCTGTATGCGGCTGTTGAAGCCTTCAAGGCCCAGGGCGTCACCCCCATGGCTCTGGGCGGCGGCGACAAGTGGCCCACCAACATGTACACCGACCTGATCACCCTGCGCTTTGTGGGTGATGAGGCTGCCCGTGCCTGCTACTACAAGACCGAAGGCGCTACCTTCAAGACCCAGGACTGGGTTGACGGCATGGCCGCTTTCAAGAAGCTGATTGACCTGGGCGCTTTCCCGGACAACGCCATCGAACTGACCCGTGACGAATCCGAAGTGCCTTACTTCAACGGCGAAATCCCGATGTATGTCCATGGCCAGTGGTTCTCCGGCTCCCTGTCTGACGAGATGCAGCAGAAGGTCAAGGCCGTGAAGTTCCCCGCCGTCGGCAAGGGCTATGACAACCAGTGGATGGGCGGCCCCGCTGAAGGCTTCAGCGTTGCTGCTTACACCCAGCATCCCGCCGAGGCGTTCATCGCCTGCCAGTTCCTGGCCCAGCATCAGTCTGACAACGGCTTCGAATGCGGCGCCGGACTGCCCGCCTGGAAGACCGAAGTGAAGTGCGGCAACCCCGTCATGAACCAGATCGCGGAGCAGGTCGCTGTGGGCGACTCCCTGCTGCTGTGGGGCAACACCGCGCTGAGCGGCGATGATTCCACCCTGATCGGTGATACCGTGTATGACGTGCTCGCCGGCAAGATCACTCCCGAAGAGTGGTGCGACGACATGGAGACCATTTTCGCCAAATAATCCGGCGTAAGTGAATCTCAGGGGGACGGTAATCCCGTCCCCCTTTTTTCCAATTCTGTGACCGATGGGAGGTCCGCCCATGAAGCGAGTTCTGTCGAACAAATGGAGCATCATGGTCTTTGTGCTGCCGACCGTGCTGTTCTTTACCTATATTGTGATCTTTCCGATCTTCAAGACGCTGTGGTACAGCCTGCTGAATGAGATCCCGGCCAAGGTGGGAGACCAGTCCCACGTGGTCTGGCTGGATAATTTCATCAAAATGTTCACGCCGGGCCGGCGGAACAGTTTTCCCGGCGCGGTGGGCAATTCCCTGCTGTATGCCGCGCTTTCCATCTTTGTCCAGCTGCCTTTTTCCATGCTCATCGCCCTGATCCTGGCCAACGGCGCCAAGGGGGAGAGCCTGTACCGCAACATCTTCTTTATTCCGGTAGTCATTTCCTCCATCGTGGTCAGCCTGCTGTGGGGACGCCTCTATAAGGGTCTGCTGCCGCAGATCTTTGAGTCCCTGGGCTGGGCAGTGCCCAAAAACGGCTTCCTGGGGAACCCCCAGACGAAAATCTGGTTCTCCTTCATCCCGAGCCTCTGGCAGTATGTGGGTTACCATATGCTGCTGATGTACGGGGCGCTGAAGTCGATCCCGGAGGATGTGATCGAAGCGGCTACGGTGGACGGCGCTTCCGGCGCGAAGATGGCTTTCCGGATCCAGATCCCGATGATCAAGCCCATGCTGAAGGTCTGCCTGTCCTTCTCGCTGATCGGCTCCTTCAAACTGTTCGATACGCCGTGGGTTTTGCTGGAACGGTCCAACATGGACCTGCCCGCCCTGTCCATGTATGTGGAGATGTTCACCAACCACAAGTACAGCTACGCCAGCGCCCAGGCCATCTTCATCGTGGCGGAGTGCCTGGTGTTTACGGTCCTGCTGAATTTCATTTTCAGGGAAGCAAAGGATAAACCCGGAAAGGAGCTGACCTGATATGAAGAAGCGCTGGAATGTGAAATCCGTCCTGAAACAGCTGTTCCTGGTCTTCTGGCTGTTCATGTGCCTCTTTCCGTTATACTGGATGTTCACCATGTCCCTGAAGGACACCAATGAAATCTTCGGGGCCAACCCGGTGGGCCTGCCGACCCAGTGGCTCTGGGGCAATTACGCCAATGCCTGGGGCAGCGGCGGCCGGGTCAGCAACTACATGGTGAACAGCGTGATTGACACCTTCGTCACGCTGCTCGGCACCAGTTTCCTGGGCTATATGTCCGCTTACGGCCTGCTGCGGATGAAGTGGAAAGGCCAGAAAGCGGTTTTCACCTATATCCTGATGGGCATGATGATTCCCATGCACGCGGCCCTGTATCCCCTCACGGAGATCCTCCTGACCCTGACCAAGACCCACTGGGCCCTGATCATCCCGTACGTGGCCTTCAATATTCCCATCACCATCCTGATCCTCAGCGGCTTTATTTCCAACATTCCCTATGAGATGGAGGAAGCGGCCTGCATCGACGGCAGCGGAATCTACCGCACCGCCTTTACCATCATCCTGCCCATGATGGTTCCGGCGCTGATCACCGCAGCCATCTTCGTTTTCCTGCAGGTCTGGAACGAGCTGCTGCTGGCCTCCCTGTTCACCACGGACAATGTCCGTACGCTGACCGTCGGCATCAAGCAGATGAGCGGCCAGTACCAGACGGATTACGGCTCCATGGGCGCCGGCCTGGTGATTGCCACGCTGCCCACCCTGATCCTGTACATGTGCATGTCCAGCCAGGTGCAGAAGAGCCTGGTGGCAGGTGCGGTAAAGGGCTGAGAATGATTCTCAGCCCAATGAAGAATGAAAAATGAAGAATGAAGAATGAAGAATGACAGGATGTTTTACAGAACGGACAGGACTGCGGTCCTGTCCGTTCTTTTTATGATCCGAAGGCGAGGATTGTATAGAGGCCGAGGTTCCGCAGGGTGACGCGGGTCAGGTTCCCGTCCTGTACCGCTTCATATTCCGGCACGGGATCGCCTTCCGGAACAAGGAGGACGGGTTTTGTCCCGGGAACGTCCCGGAGGGTCAGGCCCAGGGTATCCAGGGGCAGGACCCGGCCGGCGGCTTCGTCATACCGGTAGTTCAGCAGGTGGATCCGGGTTTTTCCCTCCCGGTCATACCGCTGCATCCCGATCTTTTCATGCCGGTCCTCCCTGCGGAATGTTTATTTGTCCTCTTGATGCAGAGTTTACAGGCACAGCCGGCGCCTGTCAACAGCGCAGCGGTGTCCCGGCTGCAGGAACGGGCAGAATGTATGTACAAGTTTTGTCCTGTTTGCAGTTCCGGAACTGTATAAAAATGGTAACGATATGGCACCGAATAAACCAAATTAAACATAAGCAAAATAAATTTTAACTTAAGGGTTGCAAAAAATGTCCCTTACTTAACAGAAAAAAGCATTGTTAGCTAAAAACCATCCTGTTATAAATATGGAGTGATCAGTCAGCGCGAAACAAAAAACGAAACGTTTATCTTTTCGTTCACGAAAAAGCACCATTCCTGGGTAAAGGAAGTGAAATGATGAGCAAGAAAACCCGGTCCTATATAGAGTTTCTCTATGTCCTTCCGTTCCTGGTTCTTGTGGCGCTCATGTCCTACTATCCCCTGTACGGCTGGATTTACGCGTTCCATGACTATATGCCCCCGAAGCCGATCTCGGCGGAAACCTTTGTGGGCTTCAAATGGTTCAACTTCATCCTGACCAATCCCGTCCGCCTGGCGGATGTGGGCCGCGTGCTGGTGAACACCTTCGCCATGAGCGGTATCTCCCTGGCCTTCAGCTGGTTCCCCATGATCTTCGCGGTGTTTCTCAATGAAATCCGCTGCAAGCCCTACCGGAAATTCGTCCAGACGGTCACCACGCTGCCGAACTTCATTTCCTGGGTGCTTGTGTTCTCGGTGGCCTTCAACGTGCTCAGCTCCACCGGCGCGGTCAATACGGTGCTGACGGGGCTGGGGCTGATCGATAAACCCATTGCCTTCCTGAGCTCCAAGGAGAATGTCTGGTTCCGGATGTGGCTGTGGCTCACCTGGAAGAATGCCGGCTGGGCAGCCATCATGTACCTGGCGGCCATCTCCGCCATTGACGAGCAGATGATTGAGGCGGCCAAGGTGGACGGCGCCACCCGCATGCAGATCATCTGGCGCATCACCATTCCCTGCCTGCTGCCCACCTACTTCGTCATCGTCATGCTGAACCTGGCGAACTTCCTGTCCAACGGCATGGAACAGTACTACGTCTTCATGAACAACTTCAACAAGAAGACCATTGAAGTGCTGGACCTCTACGTATATAACATCGCCACCTCCGGCCGGGGCAACTATCCCCTGTCCACCGCCATCAGCATGCTGAAGAGCATCGTGAGCGTGGCCCTTCTGTTCATCACGAACACCGTTTCCCGCCTGGTCCGCGGGGAAGGCTTCGTGTGATGGAAAGGAGGACGAGAATATGACGACGAAAGCAGCCAACCTGCACCGGAACCACCGCAATCCCATGGACCGGCAGTCCGTGGGAGACCGGATCATCAGTGTAGTCACCTATATTGTGTACGCGTTTTTCGCCTTCGTGTGCGCCTACCCCTTTTACTACATTATCATTAACTCCATCAGCAACAACAACCTTTCCGAACGCGGCAGGGTGCTGTTCTGGCCCATGGAGGTCCACTTCAGGAACTACACCCGCCTGGCCAATATTCCCGGCCTGCTGGACGCGGCGAAGATTTCCGTGCTCCGTACGGTCATCGGTATGTTCCTCACGGTGATGATCGCCGCCTTCCTGGGATACATGTTTACCCGGGATACCATGTGGAAACGGAAAGTGTGGTTCCGCTTTGTGGCGGTCACCATGTACTTCAACGCCGGGGTGATTCCCTGGGTGCTGTGCATGCGGAACCTGGGACTGAACAATAACTTCTGGGGCTATATTTTCCCTATGGCCGTCCAGCCCTTCTACATCATCCTGTGCAAGACCTACTGCGAGTCCGTTCCCCGGGAACTGCAGGAGGCCGCGGAAATAGACGGCGCCGGCACCCTGAAGGTCTTCTTCAGGATCATGCTGCCGGTCATCAAGCCGATTATGGCCACCATTGCCATCTTCGCGGCGGTGAACCAGTGGAACGCCTTCCAGGACAACCTGCTGCTGATGCCCAACCGCCGGGACCTGGATACCCTGCAGTATAAGCTCTGGCAGTATATCACCCAGGCCAACAGCCTGAAGGCCCTGGTGAGCAATACCTCCAGCTCCAGCGCGATTATGGCCGGCCTGGCCACCGCGGCCACGGCCACTTCCATCCGCATGTCGGTCACGGTGGTGGTTGTGCTTCCCGTTATGCTGATCTATCCTTTCTTCCAGCGGTACTTCACCAAGGGAATTATGATAGGTGCGGTCAAAGGATAAACCTTTGACGCACCTGTCAAATGAAGAATGAAGAATGCAGAATGAAGAATGATAAATGGTGAAAACCATATCAGAAACGTTACGGAGAGACAGCATAAACCTGGGTAAAGTAACTCATTCTGAATTATGAATTCGGAATAAAGACCAGTGGGTCTTTATCATATTTAACAAGGAGGGCGAACCTCCTGCGACCGCCAGTGGCGGAAATCTCGCAGGAGGTGAGGTCAACCGAAGCAAGCGAGCTCCGCAGTGCGGAGTCGCGCCGACTGAGGTTGCGGAAAACGGAATTATGGCAGTATTGCCACAAATTCATATATTAGAAGGAGGGTACTACTTATGAAACGGTTTCTGTCTGTTCTGCTGACCATTGCCATGCTCCTGAGCCTGGTAACCATCAGCGCGGTGGCTGAGGAAGCTCCTGAACTCCTCGTCATCGATGTGTACGATGATGCCGCCAACTACAACGGCACCCAGACCGGCTGGTTCGCCAAGGTGATCAAGGATCGGTTCAACATCGAACTGAACATCATCGCGTCCCAGGTCGTCGGCAACACGGTTTATGCCACCCGCTCCGAAGAGGGCAACCTGGGTGACATCCTGGTGGTGGACAAATCCAAGTTCCCGGAAATCGTGGAAGCCGGCCTCGCCAAGGACATCAGCGACAAGCTGCCCGAGTGCGAGAACATCATGAAATTCAAGACCCAGATCGACGTTTACAACAAGGGCCTGACCGGTGAAGAAGGAAAGTACTACGGCATCCCCACTGAAATGACCGATACTTCCCCCAGCACCCTGACCGATGACGTGATCTATTCCAGCCCCATGCTGCGCTGGGACCTGTACAACCAGATCGGCGCTCCGAAGCTGGAGAACCTGGATGACCTGCTGGCTGCCCTGCAGAAGATCCATGAAATCCATCCCGAAAATGAACAGGGCGAGCCCGCCTATCCCTTCTCCCTGTGGCCTGACTGGGACGGCAACGACAACATGGTCGGCCCGGCCAACGTTGTGCAGCTGACCACCTGGTACGGCGAGAAGCTGAAGGGCAGCGCCATGCTGAAGCCCGACAACACCTTCTCCAAGCTGTATGAACGCGACAGCGCCTACTACACCATCACCAAGTTCCTGAACAAGGCCTATCAGATGGGCCTGGTGGATCCGGACTCCGGCACCCAGAACTGGGACACTGCCTGCGCCAAGATGTCCTCCGGCCGTGTGGACGTGATGTGGTACAGCTGGCAGGTTGGTTTCTGGAACAGCGTGGACCGTCTGAACGCCGGCACCGCTTTCCGCTTCATCCCCGTGAACGACATGAAGTTCTATGCTGATGCTGACCGTTACTATGGTTCCGACCGTATGTTCGGTATCGGCGCCGGCGTCGAAGGCGAGAAGTATGACCGCATCATGGCCTTCCTCGACTGGTATGCCAGCCCCGAAGGCGTCACCTTCCAGCATGACGGTATCGAAGGCCTGAACTACACCGTGGAGAACGGCAAGTTCAAGCCCTACAAGGACAACGCCCTGATGGACAACCTGCCCGTGCCGGACGAATTCGGCGGCGGCGGATACAGCGACGGTAACAACGCCATCAACCAGTGGATCGTTTCCTCCATCTGCGTGAACCCCATCACCGGTGAGCGTTTCGCCCAGAAGTACTGGCAGTCCTACAAGGACATGACCATGACCCAGATGAAGAAGGAATGGTCCGAGATGTTCGGCGCCGAGGACGATGTTGACTGGATGAAGAAGAACGACAAGCTGCTGGCCAGCCCGAGCGTTGACTTCACTCCTGCTGCCGATGACAACGAGACCGCTGCCATCCGCACCGATGTCAACAAGTGCCTGTGCGAATACACCTGGAACCTGATCATGTGCGATTCCGACGATGCTTTCGAAGCTCTGTGGGACGAGATGATCGAACAGCTGAACGGCTTCGGCTACGAGACCCTGTACGAACATGACTGCGCTCTGTGGCAGCCTGAAATCGACGCCAAGATCGCGGCCGCCGCTGCTGCCCAGTAATCCATGGTTTGAACCCCATCGGGGGCGCTCCTCAAGGGGCGCCCCCGAGTTTAATTCATGATTCAGAATGCATAATGCAGAATGAAAGTTACTTTGGCACTGCATGCATTCTGCACAACGGAAACCAATAATTATGCATTATGCATTCAACTCTGACTTCGTTCCGGAGGTTTTATGAAAGACAATTCTGCTCTTTTGCCGGACGGCCGCACCTTTGAGTTCTGGGAAAAGGAAACCCTGTGGAAGCGGGAACTGCATGTGAATGTGAATGATCCCGCGGCATCGGATGACAATGACGGCAGCGCGGCAAAGCCTTTCCGGACCATCGGCCGGGCGGCGGCACTGGCGGAGCCCGGAGACCGGGTGCGGATCCACGCGGGCCTGTACCGGGAGTGTGTGAAGCCTGCCCGGGGCGGCACGGATCCGGAGCATATGATCTCCTATGAAGCCTTCGGGGACGGGGACGTGGTGGTCAGCGCGTCGGAGGAGGTCCGGGATTTCATTCCCAGCGAGGGCTGGATGCTTTTCCGGGGCTTCGGCGCGGTACCGGCGGAGGGGGTCCGTGTCTGGGAATACGACCTGGATCCGGATCTGTTCAGGGGATACAATCCCTTCTGCGCGGTGAACATCCTCCATGACCGGCTGTTCATCGAGTATGACAAAACGGATATGACCACCTACCTGAACCGGCGGGGCTGCGTCTTCTGTGACGGAAAACCGCTGAAGCAGGTGCCCCTGTATAACGGCATGGGCCGGGAGGACAACACCTACTGGGTGGAGGCCAACGGCCAGAAGGTGCACTTCCGCCTGGAAAATGACGAAGATCCGAAGGATCACCGGATTGAGGTGACCGTGCGGGAGCAGTGCTTTGCCCCGGACGTTTCCTTCCTGAACTATATCCGGGTGAAGGGCCTGGTCTTTGAGCACGCGGCCACCGGCGCACCGGTGCCCCAGCGGGGCGCTGTCTCCGCCTACCGGGGACACCACTGGGTCATTGAGGACTGTACGGTGTACTGGACCAACGGCGTGGCCATCGACGTGGGCAACGAGTGCTGGCACCATACCCACCGGCCGGATGAAATCATCGGCTACAGCGTGATCCGCAACTGCACCGTCCAGGATGCCGGTGTCTGCGGCATCGCGGGCATGTTCGCGGAGCATATGCTCATTGAGGGCAACACCATTGAGGGCACCGGCTGGCAGAAGATGGAGCTTTCCTGGGAAGCCGGGGCCATCAAACTGCATAACAGCGTCAACGGCCTGATCCGGAACAACGTTTTCCGGAACACCTTCCGGGCGGACCATCTGTGGCTGGACTGCGGCAACATCAACAACCGGATCACCGGCAACCTGTTCCTGGACGGCATTGAGCAGCGGGAAGCCATCTTCATCGAGTGCACCCGGGAAGGCATCAACCTGATAGACAACAATGTGATCTGGAACGTGGAGGGACGCTTCGACCCGGCAAAGGTGCCGGTTGAACCCGGCTCCTCCGGCTGGTACAAGCTCCGGGAGAACGAGGCCGTGAACGGCTACGGGGTCTACGGGGAGGGAACCGATCGGCTGTGGGTGGTGCATAACCTGATCGGGAAATGCCGCCACAGCGGGTATTACCTGAAGCCCGTGCCCTTCCGCATGCACGGCCTGGAGCGGGGAGGCACTTCCCGGGATGCCCGGATCATCAACAATATCTTCTATGACTGCGGGGAGGCCGCCATTGTCTTCCCCACCCGGGACAACCGGGCGGAAGGCAACCTGTATGTGCGCATGCAGGGAGGCTACCTGCGGGTCATGTATCCGGAACCGGAAGTCTGCCTGAACCTGCCGGCCTGGCAGGAATTCTGCGGCTTTGACCGGGAAGGCCAGAACGCCTGGTTTGATATTGAACTGGACGAGGAAACCGGGAAGGCGGAATTCCGTCCCGCGGCGGACAGGCCCTTCGGCTTCCGCGGGGAACTGGAACGGCTGCAGATGATCCTGGATCCGGAAAAGGTCCGGAAGGTAAAGGCGGACAAAGACCTGCCCTGGGAGCAGGAGGAAACGGTCCTGCCGGGACCCTGGTGGGAATGCACAATGCATAATGCATAATTATATAAACTGAACACATCAGGAAAACATTCAAAACGCATCATTACAGAACCGGACATATGGGAAAGCTTTCATGATTCATCTGTGCAGCGTTCGGCACGACACTGTATCATTGTGCATTATGCATTATGCATTATGCATTGAATAAATCTTTCCGGAGGAAAAACCTATGCTTAGACAGGTCAGGACAGAAAACGGAGTTGTGCGGGGCATTGAGGCGGCGGATCCGCGGATTACGGCTTTTAAGGGGATTCCCTTTGCGGCGCCGCCCACGGGCAGGAACCGCTGGCGGGCGCCCCAGCCCTGCCGGAACTGGGCGGGCGTGCGGGACTGTTCCCGCTTCGCACCCATTTCCATGCAGTGGATTCCCGGACTGGGAGACGATATCTACTGCCGGGAGTGGCATGTGGATCCGGAAATCCCCATGGGGGAGGACTGCCTGTACCTGAATGTCTGGACGAAAGCGAAGAAGCCGGATGAAAAGATGCCCGTGCTGGTCTGGTTCTTCGGCGGCGGGCTCCAGTGCGGCTATCCGGCGGAAATGGAATTTGACGGGGAGCGGATTGCCCGCCGGGGCATCGTGGTGGTCACGGTGAACTACCGGGTGGGCGCCCTGGGCTTCCTGACCCATCCCCAGCTGACCCGGGAGCAGCCGGACGCGCCGGCCAACTTCGGCAACCTGGACCAGCAGGCGGGCCTGCGCTGGGTGCAGCGGAATATCGCGGCCTTCGGCGGAGATCCGCGGAAGGTCACCATTGCCGGCCAGTCCGCCGGCGGCGGCAGCGTCATGAGCCAGCTGGCCTGCAGGGAAAACAGGGGACTGTTCTCGGGCGCGGTGGTCATGAGCGCCATGATTTTTGATCCCTATCTCCGCCGGGAGGTGGGCCGTCCGGAAACTCTGGCCCAGGCGGAAAAGAAGGGCGAGGAGTTCTTTGATTTCCTGGGCGTGAAAAACCTGGAGGAAGCCCGCAGCCTGGACGCGGTGACCCTGCAGCGCAGCTATGAGAAATACATGGAAGGCCATGTGCCGTTCTTCACCGTGCAGGATGATCTTTTCTGCACCGGCGATCCCATCGCCCTGTACCGCAGGGGAGAATGTGTGGACGCGGTGATGATGGCCGGCAATACGGCGGATGAGTTCCTGAATGCCATTGACGCAGCGGATGAAGCCGGGCTGGAGGCGGAGGCCGCCCGCCTCTTCGGGGACAGGGCGGAGGAATTCCTGGCGCTGCCGGAAGCCCGTGAAAAGACGGACCTGGGCTATGCCCCGGTCAGCGGCATCGAGTGCACTGTGAAGGGTGTCCTTTCGGGTACGGCAAAAACGGGCCGCAGGGGATACTGCTACTGCTTCAGTCCGGATATGCCCGGCTGGGACAACCCCGGCACCTTCCATTCCTCGGACCTGTGGTTCTGGTTTGAGACCCTGGCCAAATGCTGGCGTCCCTTTGTGGGCCGGCACTATGACCTGGCCCGGCAGATGTGCGATTATTTCTGCAATTTCATCCGCACCGGGGATCCCAACGGCAAAGACCTGAACGGGGAGGACCTGCCCCGCTGGGAGCCCTGGTCGGAGGAAGCCCCCTGCACCATGATGTTCCTGAAGGACGGGGCTGCGCCCTCAGCGGAGCCGCTTTCTCCCTTCAAGCGTTTTATCTCCGGCCGGATCATGGACCGGATCCGCGCCATCCAACCTTAAAAAGCCCCGGAAACAAAAGGCTGCCGCAGTCACGCGGCAGCCTTTTCGTCGGTAAAAACAGGACCTCCGGAAGCAGGGAGGGGAGAACGCCGTAAAACTTTTGTTAAAAAATTCAGAAAATTGAAACAAAATCCCTTTCTTGTCCGTCTATATATATGAGCGACCTCCTGAGCGGGTTACCGGGAAAGAGTAACCTGAAAATGGCCGGGAACGCGAAGAAAAGTTACATGTAACGCAATTTTAAGACAACTGAAACATAAGGGACACACAATCCGTTGACAGAACGAAAAGCCGACTATATATTTAGAGTACAAAGTGTATCCCCCGGCCAATACAATTGCAAGACTCAGGAATACGCTCGCAGACCGGCGTCAGTGGCGCCGTGATTATAAAGGAGTGATACTGCAGTGAACTCAAAAAAGCTGATCAGGATCCTTTGCCTGGTCCTTTGCCTGTCGGTTTTATTGCCCTGTGTTTCCGCCCTAGGAGAGACCACCAAGGTCTCCGCTTACCTGCTCCGCCTGAGGGCAAAGCCCTCCTCTGACGGCAAGGTGCTGGATGCGTATCCCCGGGGAACCAAGGTCGAAATCCTGAAGAAGGATGACGAATGGACCAAGGTGAAAGTCCACGGCAAGGAAGGCTACATGAAGACCAGCATGCTGGCCTACAGCAAAAACAAGGATTCCGGCGAAACCACCACTGAAAACACTGAAACGAAGAATACCCGGAAGAAGACTTCGATCTCCACCGGTGACACCATGTATATCGAGAAGGGCATCCGGCTGAACCTGCGTGAAGCAGCCAACAGCAGCAGTGAGGTCCTGGGCTCGTTCCGGGGCGGCACCAAGGTTACAATCCTGAAGAAGGGGAACTACTGGAGCCGCGTGGAGGTCAAAGGCCAGGTAGGATACATGGCCAATGAATACCTGACCGATTGAGAATAACGGCCAATAGATAATGACATAGCAGCCGCCGCTTTGCGGCGGCTGCTATGTCAGTGATATGTTTTCCTTCGGAAAACGTGATATGCAGGGCGGCAGTATATTTACTGCCGCCCTGCGTGATATATTGGCCTGCGGCCAATGTGATATGTTCGTCTGCGACGAACGTTACAGATGGTTATCCTTTCGGGGCTGTTATGAAAAACCGCGAAGCATCAATGCTTCGCGATTTCTTCAATCATCTCAAGTACGCGCTTCGTTCCATCCGCAGGAGGGCGAACCTCCTGCGACCGCCAGTGGCGGAAATCTCGCAGGAGGTGAGGTCAATCGAAAGGAAGTTGGCTCCACAGTGTGGAGCAACGACCATTGAGATTGCGGAGCAAGCGACGACTGCGGTGTGCAGTGTCTGATTGATTACTTGCGGATTTCTTCAATCATCTCAAGTACGCGCTTCGTTCCATCCGCAGGAGGAGCATTCCTCAATGCCGCTTCCAGCTGCTCCCGGTCTTCCCAGGTTTTTCCGATGGCTTCCGCCAGGGTGTCCGGATTCATGTTTTCCTGCAGCAGCACCCGGCACAGGCCGCGCTTCTCCAGGCTCTTGGCGTTCAGGATCTGGTCGCCGCGGCTGGCGCCCTTGGGATAGGGAATCAGCAGCATGGGCCGTCCCAGGGCCTGAAATTCGCACAGGGCGTTGGCCCCGGCCCGGGAAAGCACCAGATCCGTGCAGGCAAGCACGTCCGGCAGCTCCGCATCCAGGAATTCAATCTGCCTGTATCCGGGGGTTCCGTCCAGGGCGGGATCCAGGTTGCCCTTGCCGCAGATATGGGCGATGTCAAAGGCGCCCAGCCGGGGCAGGGTTTCCCGCAGGCAGGCATTCACGCTCTGGGCGCCGGAGGAGCCGCCCATCATCAGCAGCACGGGCTTCTTTCCGTCAAAGCCCAGCAGCTCCAGTCCCTTTTCCCGGCTGCCGCGGAACAGCTCCGGACGCAGGGGGGTTCCGGTCATCTCGGCCTTCTTTCCCAGGGCATCCGCGCATTCCGGGAAGGTGGTGGCAAAACGGGTGGCAAAGGGTTTGCACAGCTTGTTGGCCAGGCCTGGGGTCAGGTCGCTCTCATGGCACAGCACCGGAATCCGGTGCAGCCAGGCGCCGAACACCACCGGAACTGCCACAAATCCGCCCTTGGAAAAGACCACGTCCGGCTTGATTTTGCCCATGAGCCGGGCGGACTGGAAAGCCCCGGCGATCACCCGGAAGGGATCGGTAAAGTTCTTCCAGTCATGATAACGGCGGAGCTTTCCGCTTTTCACCGCGTGGTAGGTAATGCCTTCCACGGAGCGCATTTTCGGCGCTTCCATGCCGTTCTCCGTGCCGATGTAGTGGATTTCATATCCGGCTTCCTTCAGCCGGGGAATCAGCGCCAGGTGCGGCGTAACGTGCCCCAGGGTTCCCCCGCCGGTCAGTACGATCTTCTTCACAAAAACACCCCACAATAAATACTCAACATATCTATTATAAAGTCTTTATTGATAATACACAAACAATAAATTGCATCGGCTGTTCAGTATATAAAACATCCGGCGTAAGCCGGATATATCACATTGAGCGAAGCTCAATATATCACATTTGCCGAAGGCAAATATATCACTTGCCCGAAGGG
>JBGUGL010000007.1:0-15630 GCA_045111455.1 Christensenellales bacterium
GGGCTGATGCCGGGTGATCCACTTCGGACACGTTTCTAACGCAACCTCAATGGTCGCAACTCCCCACCGGGGAGCTTGCTCCCTTTCAGTTGACCTCAGCTCTGACGAAATTTCCGCCACTGGCGGTCGTCAGAGCTTCGCCTAACGGAACCGCGCAGCGGTACTAAGCTCTGTCTTCGCTGACGCTCGCCAATCGCTAAGTACCGGCGCGAACCCAATAGTCCTCAGTGGAAACACCCGTCCGCCCTGCCGAAATGAGGTCCGGTGGTATACAGTTTTTAATATAATAGGATTTCCAGCATAAAAAACAGCTTACGGAGAACCGTAAGCTGCCTTGGGATTCAGGGATTACTTTGCGGCGCGGTCGGCCAGGATCTTTTTGGCGCTGGCAATGCGGACGCAGAGGGTGAAGGTTTCCATGGCGGTCTTCAGCTCGGCCAGGGTGGGATAGGTGGGCGCGATACGGATGTTGGAGTCGTTGGGGTCCTTTCCGTAGGGCCAGGTGGCTCCGGCGGGCGTCATGATGACGCCGGCTTTTTTCATGAGGGCCACAATTTCCTTGGCGCAGCCGGGCATGGAATCGAAGAGGATGAAATATCCGCCCCGGGGCTTGGTCCAGGTGCCGATGTCCAGGCCGTCCAGCTTGGCAGCCAGGGTATCCTCCACCATCTCGAACTTCGGCCGGATGATGGCGGCGTGCTTGCGCATATGCTCCACCATGCCGTGGATGTCCCCGAAGAAACGCACGTGGCGCAGCTGGTTCACCTTGTCATGGCCGATGGTCTGGAATTTCAGCGTGGCGACGAAGTCCTCCATGTTGTTGGGACTGGTGGCCACGGCGGCAATACCGCTGCCGGGGAAGGTGATCTTGGAGGTGGAGGCAAACTTGTAGACCAGGTCCGGATTGCCGGCGCGCTTGCACTCCGCCAGGATCTCAATCAGGTAGTCCTGATGATCGTCATAG
This sequence comes from Christensenellales bacterium, assembly GCA_045111455.1. Lineage (GTDB taxonomy): Bacteria > Bacillota > Clostridia > Christensenellales > Aristaeellaceae > Aristaeella. The sequence continues at coordinate 965 of JBGUGL010000007.1, forward strand.
AGATGATGCATGCCGTAGGCATTGTCCCAGAAGATCCGGAAGTCCGGCGCGGCAGGCTTGAGGCGGGCGAAGCGGCGGACCGTCTCGTCCGAATAGGAAATGCCGGAAGGATTGGAATACTTCGGCACGCACCAGATGCCCTTGATGGTGGCGTCCTCGCTGACCAACTTTTCCACGATGTCCATATCCGGGCCGGTGGGGGTCATGGGGACGGGAACCATTTTGATGCCGAAGTACTGGGTGATGGCAAAATGCCGGTCATAACCGGGCACGGGGCACAGGAACTTCACCTCCGGCAGCTTGCACCAGGGGGTGCTGCCCATGACACCGTGGGTCCAGACACGGGAAATGGTATCGAACATGACGTTCAGGGAGGAGTTCCCGTAGATGATGATATCCTTGGGGTTGTTCTCCATCATGTCGCCCAGAAGCTCCCGGGCTTCCTGGATGCCGGTCAGCTGGCCGTAATTCCGGCAGTCGGTGCCGTCCTCACAGGTCAGATCGGAAGAGGAATCCAGCACGTCCATCATATGCATGGAAAGATCCAGCTGATCAATGCAGGGAATTCCCCGGCTCATGTTCAGCTGCATATCCATGGACTGGACTTTTTTGTATTCCTTTTTCAGCTCATCCAGTTCGCTTTTCAGCTCTTCATCGGTCATCTCAAGATAAGGCTTCATGGGGAGCAACCTTCCTTCAAAAAAGATCAAAGCTTACGTTATCACAAACATCCGCCGTTTTCAATAAGCCGGTTGTTTTTCTGCTGGCTTAACAAAGGAAACAGGAGAAACCGCTCCCGGAGGACGGAAAAAGGATAAAATGTCACCGGTTGTTAACATGGACGGACAGAAATGTCAGTTTCGGATGGTTGATAGGGAAAGGCTGCCGTATTATCATAGGGTGCGAAAGGTGGGAAATGTATGATCGGGAAGAACCTTCAGAAATTACGGAAAAGGATAAACCTGACCCAGGAAGCGCTGGCGGAAAAGGTCGGCGTGGCACGCCAGACCGTTGCCAAGTGGGAGACAGAGGAGAGCACGCCGGATCTGGAAATGTCCGGAAAGCTGGCCGCTGTGCTGGAGGTTTCCCTGGACGACCTGGTGAACGCCCCGGAGGACGAGCTGGATAGCCGGCCGGGAATGCGGGGAAAGCATATGTTCGGTGTGGTGACCGTGGGTGACAAGGGACAGATTGTGATTCCGGTGCGGGCCCGGCGGGTGTTCAACATCCAGCCCGGGGACCAGCTGATGGTGCTGGGGGATGAGAACAGCGGCATCGCACTGGTGAGCGCTGAATTCTTTATGAATGTTGCGGAGGAAATAAAAAATGGCTTATGAGACAACCGCGCCCCTGACCGTGAAGGGACTGCGCAAAACCTATCCGGCCTTTACGCTGGAGGACGTATCCTTCAGCCTGGTGCCGGGGACCATTACCGGCTTTATCGGCCGGAACGGCGCCGGGAAAACGACCACCATCAACTCCCTGCTGTCCTTTGTACGGCCGGATGCCGGGGAGATTACCTTCTTCGGCCTGCCTTTCCCGGAGAAGGACCGGGAAGCCAAGGAAAAGATCGGCTTTGTGTCTGCGGGCATGACCTACTACACCCGGAAGAAACTGAAGGACATCACGAAGGTGACCCGGTCCTTCTATCCCGCCTGGGATGACGGAGCTTACCGGAAATGGCTGGATGCTTTCGGCCTGGACGAAGGAAAGACCCCGGCGGAACTGTCCAACGGCATGAAGATCAAATACGCCCTGGCCCTGGCCCTGAGCCACGGGGCGGAGCTGCTGATCCTGGACGAGCCCACCAGCGGCCTGGACCCGGTGAGCCGGGAGGAACTGGTGGAGGTGTTCCTGAAGCTGAAGGATGAGGGAAAGACGGTGTTCTTCTCCACCCACATCACCTCGGACCTGGAGAAGTGCGCGGACCGGATTCTGTTCCTGCAGCAGGGACAGCTGAAGGCGGACGACACGCTGGACAATTTCCGGGAAGCCTGGCGGATTGCGGAATGCGGAAAGGAAATCCCGGAGGAGCTGAAGCAGGCGGCCCGGGGCTGCTGCCGGATCCGGGAGGGGTATACGGTGCTGGTGCGGGCGGAGGATGCCGCGGGGGTTGAAACCCGGGAGGCCAGCCTGGAGGAAATCATGATTCACCTGGAAAAGGAGGCGGAGGAAGCATGAAGCTGCTGATGAAGGAATGGAAGCTGTGCATGCATCCCACGGGATATATCATGCTGCTCTGCGCCGCCCTGACCCTGGTACCCGGCTATCCCTACGGGGTGAGCTGCTTCTATATGGGACTGGCCATCTACTTTATCTGCCTGACAGCCCGGGAAAACCACGATGCGGGCTATACCCTGATGCTGCCGGTTTCCCGGGAAGACGCGGTGAAGGCGCGGATCCTGTTCTGCGGGCTGCTGGAAGCGATCGACGTGCTGCTGATCGCCCTGTTCAGCCTGCTGAAGGGCGCCATCGGGAATATGCCCAACCCGGCAGGCCTGGACGCAGGCCTGGCTTTGGTGGGCGAGGCGCTGATTATCTTCGCCATCTATAATATGATCTTTTTCCCGCTTTACTACCGGGATATCAACAAGCCGGGAAAAGCCTTCGCGTTTGCTGCTGTTGCTGTGTTCGCGTGGATTATCCTGGAGATCATTGCCACCTATACCGTCCCGTTCTTCCGGGATGTACTGGACCAGCCGGATCCCCGGTTTATGCGGGACAAGGCGCTGTTCACCCTGGGCGGGCTGGCCCTGTTCCTGGCCGGAACGGCAAAGAGCATCCAGATGAGTACAAAGCGGTTTGAGGAACAGGATCTGAGTTTGTGAATGATGCCAATGGCATCATTCACAGTGATATAAATTCGCTTCGCGAATTTGTGATATGTTGCTGCGCAACATGATATATTCGCCATGCGGCGAATGTTACAGTTACTTATAAAAAGTACCTCGCCTTTGGCAACAAGGCGAGGTACCTTTGGTTTTTGGTCAAATCAGGGGTTCAGTTCCTTCCAGGCGGACCGGAGGCTGGTGATGATATCCAGGTGCTGGGGGCAGGCGGCCTCGCAGGCACCGCAGCCGATGCAGTTGTTGGCGCCGGCAGCATTTTTCTGAATGGAGCGGAACTGCCAGTCCGACTTCGGATCGATATTATAGAGGGAGAAATTGTTCCAGACGGAGAAGATGCCGGGAATGTTCACGCCGTTGGGGCAGGGCATGCAGTAGCGGCAGCCGGTGCAGCCGATTTTCGTGCGGCTGATGTAAGCTTCCCGCACATTGTCCATGAGCTTCAGCTCATCTTCGCCCATGATGCCGGATTCCACGGTGTCAAAGATTTTCAGGTTCTCATCGATCTGCTCCGCCTCATTGCAGCCGGAGAGGACCACGCCCACCTCCGGATGGTTGCAGAGCCAGCGGAAAGCCCATTCCACGGGGGAACGCTTTACCGGGAAGGCATCGTACAGCGCCTGGACATTGTCCGGCGCAGTGGCCAGGCGGCCGCCCAGGAGACCTTCCATGATAACCACCGGGATGCCCTTGCTGCCGGCCAGCTCCAGGCCCTTTGTGCCGGCCTGGTTGTTGATGTCCATGAAGTTGTACTGGATCTGGACCATGTCCCAGTCCCAGTCGTTGAGGATATACTCGAACTCGTCATAGGGACCGTGGAAGGAGAAGCATCTGTAGCGGATTTTGCCTTCCCGCTGCATATCATTGAAGAATTCCGGTGCGCCGATGGCCTTCATGTGTTCCCACTTCTGTTTGTTCATGGCGTGCATGAGATAGAAGTCAATATGGTCTGTCTGGAGCTTTTCCAGCTCTTCCGCCAGGATTTTTTCCATATCCTGCCGGGAGTTTACTGCGTCCGGGGGCACCTTGGTGGCAATGGTCACCTTTTCCCGGTAGCCGTCCCGCAGGGCTTTGCCCAGGACGATTTCCGAGGTTTTGTCCAGATACACCCAGGCGGTATCGATATAATTCACGCCGCCGTCAATGGCCCGGCGGATCAGGGAGACGGCCTTCTGCTCGTCAATGACGCTGTCCCCGGAGGCGGCGCCGTTGAAGCGCATGCAGCCCAGGCCGAAGGCGGAAGACTGAATGCCCAGTTTTCCCATGGTACGGTATTTCATCTATGGATCCTCCTCTGTCATTGAATGGCGGATTGTCTGTTTTTGCCTTTGCTCTGTAACGATCATAAACCCTAAAGCACACTCTAAGTCAAGCGAGGAATCATCCGGAAAAGAGTCATTTTTCCCATCTTTCAGGATGACTGGCGGATATGATATACTGACCCTGACGAGAGAAAACCGGACGGGGGACAATGAGCATGAGCGACGTGACGCTCCGGCATCTGCTGGACCTGTGCCGCAGGAACCGGAAGACCGGCCTGTGGCAGTATTCCGCTTTCCTGTCCCCGGCGGAACAGGACGAGCTGCTGCGGGACCCGGAAGCGGCGGACTATCCGTTTTTCCTGACGGGCGGATATGAAGGCGCGGAGCGGAGGATCCTGGCGGCGGGCCTGGAGGCGGAAGACGGCCCCGCAGAGCCGCCCCTGAGCGTGATTGCCGTGACGCCGAAATCCATGAAATACGCGGAGGAGCTGACCCACCGGGATTACCTGGGGGCCATCCTGGGCTTAGGGATTGAGCGGAGCCTGATCGGGGATATCCTGGTGCGGGACCGGCAGGCCTGGTTTATCTGCCTTTCATCCGCGGCGGATATGCTGGCCGGGGCACTGACCCAGGTGCGCAAAACCACCGTGGAGGCGCGGATTACCGGGCCGGATGTGCCGGAACTGCAGCCCCGGTACGCGCCCCTGCGGCTCAATGTGGCCTCTGAACGCCTGGACGCCGTGGCGGCAGCCTTCACCGGGCTTTCCCGGGGACAGGCGGAAAAGCTCTTCAGCACGGAAAAGGTGTTTGTGAACAGCCGTCCCGTGACGGACCGGAGCGCCCGGCTGAAGGAAGGGGACATCCTTTCCGTGCGGGGGTTCGGCAAGGCGGTGTATGACGGCATCGAGCATGAAACCCGGAAGAACAGGCTGTGGGTCAGCCTGCGGAAATACATCTGACCACAGGGGGAGAGGGAAACCGATGAAACGCTACAGTGAATACAGCCTGGGGGATATGCTGCTGGTTTACACCCTGGATGAGCAGAACCGGATGGGAATGACGCTGATTCCTTCCGCCCTGAAGGACCGGGCGGCGGAAAAGGACTATACGCCCGAGCCGCTGGTGCAGATCCATGCCCGGGGCGACCACCTGCCCAACGGCTACGGAAACGGACATACGCTGGCCACCTCCTCGGCCACGGACGCGCTGAAATTTGTTTCCCAGGTCCGGGAAGGGAACATGATCCTGACCACTGTTTCAGACGGGACGGGCAGGACCGTGCGGCACCGGGCAGCCTGGGAGGATGGCCTGCAGGCGATCATCGTATCCTGCGAGTTTGAGAATACCGGAGACAAGCCGGTGACCCTGGACCTGCTTTCCAGCGCCAACCTGAGCGGCATCACGCCCTTCACGGAGGGGGCGGCTCCGGGAGCGCTGCTGCTGCACCGGATCGGCAGCGCCTGGAGCGCCGAAGGCCGGGTGATTACGGACAGCATCGAAAAGGTCATGCTGGAACGGTCCTGGACGGGACATGCCCTGCGGTTATGCAAGTTCGGCCAGCTGGGCTCCATGCCGGTACGGGGATATTTCCCCTTTGCCGCGGTGGAGGACCGGAAGGCAGGGGTGACCTGGGCCATGCAGCTGGCCTGCCCCTCCTCCTGGATGATGGAACTGCGGCGGAAGGACGACTGCCTGAACATGATGGCCTCCCTGCCGGACGAGGATTACGGCCACTGGGCGAAAACGGTGAGGCCGGGGGAACGCTTCGGAACGCCGGAAGCCTACCTGACGGTGGGCGAGGGCGGCCTGGACCCGGTATCCCAGCGGCTGCTGACGGTCCACCGGCGGAACATGCCCCGGCCGGACGCAGAACTGCCGGTGATGTTCAACGAATACTGCACCACCTGGGGGAACCCCACCTATGCCAACCTGAAGGCAGCCGCAAAGTGCCTGCGAGGCCGGGGCATGGAGTTTATGGTGATCGACGCCGGCTGGTACAGGAAGCCGGGAGCCGCCTGGCACGAATGCGGCGGGGACTGGATTCCCGAGGAAACGGAGATGTTCCCGGAGGGACTGAAGGCCGCGGCGGACATGATCTGGGACTGCGGGATGAAGCCGGGCCTGTGGTTTGAGCCGGAAACCTGCGCGAAGGATTCGGAGATATTCCGCCGGGAGGATATGCTGCTGACCCGGTACGGCAAGGTAATCGACACGGACAACCGGCGCTTCCTGGACATGCGGAAGGAAGCAGTGCACAAATACCTGGAGGAGCGGGTTATCGACCTGCTGAAAAACTGCGGATTCGAATACATCAAGGTGGACTACAACGACTGCATCGGCGTGGGCTGCGACGACCCGGACAGCCCGGGAGAGGGACTGCGGCAGAACATGCAGGGAACACTGCGGTTCTTCCGCCGCCTGCGGGAGGCTATCCCGGGAATCACCATTGAAAACTGTTCCTCCGGGGGCCACCGGCTGGAACCGTCCCTGATGGCGGTATCGGATATGGCGTCCTTCTCGGATGCCCATGAATGCGCGGAGATCGCGATAATCGCGGCCATGCTGCACCGGGTGATCCTGCCGGCCCAGAGCCAGATCTGGGCGGTGCTACAGGCGAACGACAGCCTCCGGCGGATCAACTATTCCCTGATCAACACGTTCCTGGGCGTGATGTGCATTTCCGGAGACGTGGCGCACCTGTCAGAGGAACAGTGGCGCAAGGTGGAGGAAGGGACACACTTCTACCGCCGGGTGCGGCATATCATCCGGGACGGTGTGAGCGCCTTCCACGGAACGGTATCGGAAAGCTGGCGCCAGCCGGAGGGCTGGCAGGCGGTGGTGCGGAAGGCCGGGGAGGAGACGCTGGCCGTGATCCACACCTTCGGCGGGAAGCTGCCGGAACGCATCAGCCTGCCGGTGGAGGGAAAGAAAATCCTCCGGGTCATGTGCTCGGAGGAAAACCGGGTCTCCATGAGAAACGGCAGACTGACTGTGGAAGTGAAAGCTCCCTTCGAAGCCATTGCGGTGCACCTGGCATAAACAAAAGGAACAGCAAAGCCGGACGGATTTCCGTCCGGCTTATCTTTATCTTCTGATACCCAACAGCTTCCGGACGGCGTCTTCCTCCGCGTCCGGGAAAAAGCGGAGGAGCTGCGCCCGGAGACGCTCCCAGGAGGCTTCCGGTTTCCGGTCCGCCCCGTTGACCCAGTCATATCCCCACTTGCTTTCCGGGGTGGCCAGGGCGGCCACATGCCAGCCGTAGGGGAGACCGAACTTGTTTGTGCGCTGGCGGAAATCAGCCATAATCAGGAAGGACTGCATCTGCAGCTCCGTCAAGGCGCCTTCAAAGCCCTTGGTTTCCGGGAGTCTTTTCTTCACGTCACAGGAAAGGATCTCCGGCGCACGGCCTTCCTCATCCGGTGAAAAAACATCCATGATCTGTTTGCAGCGGCGCTTCATCTTCCCGTCTTCATACAGGCCTTCATAATCATAACCGTCCCGGCGGTAGTTGGCGAAATCCGGGAACCACTCCCGGGAGACGAAACCGGCTTTTCTGTCAAAGAACTTGCCGTAGCACACATGGGAATTGGAAGCCAGCAGCTGGCGCCAGGCCCAGGGGTCCGTTGCCGGGTCATCCATCCACCAGTCATCCGCCAGGGTATGCTCTTCCACGGAGAAACCGGGAATCTCATTGGAAAACAGGGGAAGAAAACCGATTTTCATCACCAGGTCCAGCAGATCCTCCGGCGTGCGCAGGCGATCCCCTGCGGAAGGCGCACATCCTTTCATGATCCATGCTCCGTCCACTGTATCCGTGAAACCCACCTCCCGGTTGATCAGATATTGCGCTGCCATTCTGCTGCTCTCATTATCGCATGAAGACACCCGCATTTCAACAAGCAGACTGCAAGGAATACAAGGGCCGGAGCGGAAAACCGGAAAACGTTTTCATTATAAATGGTACATTTATGTGTTCGTACAACATTGCAACATTCACTAAAAGTTACATACATGAAAAAAACACGATTGGACGAAATGTAACCATTAAAAAAGATCAAAATGGTTTAAATAAACACTTTAGCAAAATAAACGATTGAAAATAACGTTTTCAAAGTTGCATATAGTGGTAAAAAAACATTGAAAAAACGTCAAAAAGTAATCAAAATGTAACTGAAGATGTGGTACAAAATAAGTACAAAGGTGGAAAAAGCTATGCCAGCGGTGCATGGCAACAGCCGCCGGAGGACCGCAAAGCCCGGGGAAACATCGGAAATACAAGGCTTTTGCGGGATGAACACTGAGGAATGAAAAACCGGACGACATGACAACTGTTGCACATAACACAAGGAACTGATCGGAAGGGAAATGCACATGAAAAAGATTATCTCCATTCTGTTAGCAGTCATGATCCTGACCAGCATGACGACCGTGGCCCTGGCTGCCAAAGAGCAGAAGACCAAAGCCACGTTCACCGGCAAGCTGAGCATCAGCGGTCCCTCGGTTCCCCTGAAGCCGGGTACCAATACCAAGCTGAAGGCCACGGTGAAGAAGGCAAACCTGAAGTACGCCATCGCCTGGCAGCGGTATGACACTGCGAAAAAGCAATGGATTAAGGTGGGCAAGGGCACGGAATACAAGTTCTCTGCGCCTGCCGCTGCCGGCACATACACTTACCGTGCGTACCTCAAGGCCAAGGACGGAACGGTCCTGAAGCAGAAGTACAAGGTTGTTGTGGCTGAACCTGAACCGGCAGAGGATACCGTCCCGGCAGAAGAGCCGGCGACGGAGAATGCTGCGCCGGCCGAGGAAACGGCTCCTGCGAAGGAAGAAACTCCCGCAAAGGAAGAGGCTCCTGCTAAGGAAGCTCCTGCAGCGGAGAACAAGCCTGCGGAGAAGGAGCCCGCTCCTGCCGTGAAGGAAACCCCTGCGGAAGAGAAAACTCCTGCCGCGGCGCCTGAAGCTGCCGCGGAAGCAGCTCCCGCTGAAGCGCCTGCCGCGGCCGCGGAGCCTGCGCCTGCCGCTGAAGCTCCTGCGGAAGCTACCGCTCCCGCAGCGGAAACACCTGCAGAAGCAACTGCGGCTGCAGAGACTCCTGCTGCTGTCCAGGAAGCCGCTCCCGCCCAGGAAGCTGCTCCGGCTGAAGAGCCCGCTGAAGCTCCGGCCGAAGAACCCGCTGAAGCTCCCGCCGAAGAAACTGCGGAAGCTGCTGCCGAAGCGCCTGCCCCCGCCGAAGAAACGCCTGCTGAGGAAGGCGAGGCTGAAGATGCCCTGAGGATGATTGCAGAAAATGAACCCGCGGAAGAGCCCGCTGCGGAAACCGTTCCTGCGGAAGAAAACGTTCCTGCTGAGGAACCTTCTGAAGAGCCCGCCCCCGAAGAAGAGACTGCTCCCGCGGAAGAACCCGCAGCTGAGCCTGCTGACAGCGAGGAGCCTGTTCCCGCTGAGGAAACAGAGCCTGCCGGCGAAACCGAACCGGCTGAAGAGACCGAGCCCGCTGAGGAAACCGAGCCCGCTGAAGAAACCGAGCCCGCTGAAGAAGCAGAGCCTGCTGAAGAAGCAGAACCTGCCGAGGACACGGAGCCCACAGAGGAAAGCACTGAAGAAGAAACTCCTGCCGACACGGAAGAAACCGTTGAAGAGATTGAAGAGTATGAGACTCCCCTGGGAGCTCCTGCCTATGTGTACGAACGGGATGAAGACGGCAACCTGATCCTGGATGAGAACGGCAACCCGATCGTTACCGTACCGGACGGCGCTGAGATTCCCGTGACCTACCTGCGGGATGAGGAAGGCAACCTGGTGCTGGATGAGAACGGCGATCCCATTCCCACCCAGACTGTTCCTGCTGACGCCGAACTGGTCTCCACCCTGGAGGATGCCCTGAACCCCGACCGGACAATCCGGATTTATTACTCCTGGAATGACAAGAACCCTGCCCTGGGCGTTGAAGTGACTTTCATTGCAGTGCTTTACGGATATGACAATCTGCAGTATAATATCCAGTGGCAGAACAGCAAAAACAACATAGAATGGAAAGACGTACCAGACTCGAATGAACTGCGTCATTCCGAAATCATTACTCGCGACAACTACAAAGACCTCTGGCGTGTTCAGGTAAAGATCACCGATACCGAAGCATGAACTGACTGACTAAGACTCAAGCCGCATCAGGAACATATTTTCTGGCGCGGCTTCTCCCGTTCTTATGCGCAGGCGCTGAAAAGCGGCCTGGACTTCAAAACACAAGGGGATTTGAACATGAAGTATTCACCGAGAAGATTCACCGCACTACTGATGGCCCTGATCATGGTGCTCAGCATGACACCGCTGGATGCCATCGCTTCGGTCTTTACCACGTACGAAGCGAACGTCATCATTGACACCTCCGATGCAATTCAGATCGGAGAGGCTGTTGTCACATCCAGGGTGACAACGGATGACGGCTTTACTGTTGTGGTCAGCAGTCCGGACGAAATCCTGCCTGCAGATGGCTGGGTTGGTTTTAAGGACGAAGTCCCTCAGCCTGAAGCTCAGGGAACGACAGCTGAAGGATCTGAAACAAAGGAGCCTGAAGCAGAAAAAGCAGAAGGACAGGAACCTGAAATCCGGAACTTTGCAGCGAAGAATGCGGCAAAACGCACCGCCGGTGCTGCCAAAAATGCGGAGCCGGCTGCCACCTCACGTGAAATCGGCCGGTATGATATTACCGTTTATGATGCAAACAATAAAGAATGGCAGCCTCAGGCCGGTGAAACGGTGGATGTACGGGTGAGACTGGCTACTCCGGTGGAGGTTACCCCTGGCGCATCACTGTCTCTTGTTCATTACAACAAAAGCGGAAAAGCTGAACCTGTAACAGCTACTTTTTATAAAAACACAGACGGCCAGTTGACCGGTTTTGCTTTTGCAGCGGACGGGTTTTCCATCTATGCAGTTGTAGAAAATATAGATGAAGATCCCAATGCCCGGCTGAATGTTCATTTCATGGATGGATCAAGTGAAATAGCAGTTCTGAGCATTACGAAAGCCCAGAATGACGCGGGGCAGATGAACGTAAACATTTATGATCCCTATTTTGAACTTGATCCTGGAGAAGTATTCAAGGGTTGGATTCAGGGACCGACTCAGAACCCTGTGGCATATACTGTTGATGATGCGGATGATCCGAACAAAAAACTGGATATTAACGGGGTAAGAGCAATTATCAGACAGCTCCTGGTTGCCGGCGTAACGGACGGTGATGACATTTATTTCCATGCTATGGTCTATATGTCCTATCACGTTTCCTATGTGGATGAAAATGGAGTCACCATCTTTACGGATGAAGTGCTTTACAAAGACGGCGATACAGAAATTCCGTATACGATTCAGTTCACTTACACCCCGTATTATGTGACAGGCAGCGATGAGGAGGATGAAACCAAAGCCGCCAATTTTGACGGCTGGGCCAGATTGACCACAGTAGGGAATTTCCTGAATACCGCGGAAGTGTATCAGAATGGTGAATCGGTCAATATGGCTGATTTAGACCTGTCTGCAACGGATCAGACCCTTTTGCTGATGGCGCAGGTTGCTTACGGCCACTGGGTGGTTTTCAATGAGAATCTTTCCGGAGCCACATATACAGCGCCGCTGTTCGTCGGAACAGATGAGACACCCGCTGAGGCCGGCATGCCCGAAAATCCCACCTGTACAGGTTATACCTTTACAGGATGGTATATGAATGCTGAAGGCACGGGTGAACCGTTTAACACCGCCCAACCGCTGACAGCAAGCGCTAATGTATATGCCAAATGGGAGGAAGAAACTGAAACCCAGTTTACTGTGCTGATCTGGCAGGAAAAGCTGGGAGGCGGTTATGACTTTGTCCGGTCTATTACTGTTGACCATGCCACAACGAATTCCAATATGACAGATGCGCTTAATGCGACCGTCGGCGCATCATCAATCCAGGTGAACGGAGAAGAGGTCTTTATTCCGTTCCCGCAAGGAACCATATATAATAAGGTCGATTATTCGGGACAGAAATGTGAAGGCTTTATCTATGAGAAGTATGACTGCAACAATGACGGAAAAGTTGCAGCAAACGGGTCCTCTGTTCTGAATCTGTATTTTGAGCGCAGAACCTATACACTGAAATTCTACTATGCGGCTAAGGTCGAAAATGCCTGGCGCATCGCGCATAACAACAGTAACGGCCCCTGGTCCTGGAGCGCACCGACAGACAACTTTACGCCCAGCTATTCCGGTTCTCTTCCGACAGGAACAGATGACACAGGTGACGGAAAAGTCGACGGCGGTACGTATTATTATGCGTCCATTACTGCTGAATACGGCGAAGATATAAGCAGCCGGTGGCCGAAGTACAGCGATTTCGCCCAATACAACGGTTCGTCCTGGCAGCAGAATTATCTGAACAGCTGGATCCTGATGCCCGGCGCCAAAGCCCGGAAGGGTACTGCTGGCGGAGACATTACCATCAAAGGTAAAATCACTTTGATGGATGAACAGCTTATCGGCAATCTTGCAACCGGATCCGGTTATGTTGTTGCGCAGTATAATAATTTGCCGCATTTCTACACATATTATATCTATTTCAAGGATCCAAACGGTGATGTAACCTTTAACGGAGTAAAATACAAGTTAAAGGAAACGGTCGACGTCCGTTCCGGATCAGAATTCAGCAATCAGCATGCTCCTTCCTATAAGGGCTATGTGAATGTCGGGGAAGCTAATAACGGCGCAACTACCAATGACGGACGCGAAGTTTATTACTACTATAATCCGATCAGTTATCCGATGCTGTTCAATGACGGACTTTACGAGAACGGCGCGCACGGAATCATAAAAAACAGAAGCGCCTATACACTGAGAGCATTGGACGGCAACAATAAAATTGAATATGGCGAGGATGTTTCCCAGTATAATGATTTCGATCCGACTGCCCTGGTTGCGGATGGTTCGAAATACGTATTCCTGGGATGGTACAGTGATGATGCCTGCACCCAGAAGTATACATTTGATACCATGGAAGAAGGCGGCATCACTGTATATGCCAAATGGGTTCTGAAGGAATATAAGGTTACTCTTCATCCCCGGGATGAGGGAGACGAATCCTTCCGGTACCTCAATGGCAATCCTGCCGGAGAATACGGTGCATACGGCGATACTTTCTATGTCAATAACGGCGATAAAATCGGTAATGTCGGCGGATCCCGTGATACATATGACTTGATTGGCTGGTTCGCCAATGAGCGCTTGTCAAAGGTCTGGGATTTCGACGCCTTCAATGTGAATGACACGATTGTCAGAAAGTACGGTAAACTCTATGCGCTGGACGGCAGTGACGACAGATATGATTATGAACAGTATCCCGGAACTGTCGGCGAGATAGACCTGTATGCCTCCTGGAGAAAGATCCTTGACGGGGCAGATGGCATTGACGTTGTCTATACAGCAAAAGGAATAGACGATGACGGAACTGTTATTGAGGGCAACCATGCACCGACTGATCCGAACAAGTATTCGGACCAGGCACAGGCCATAGCCCGGCCTGCCGCCAAAGCTCCGGAAGCAGGAGAAAATGAAACCCAGTATGTATTCCAGTATTGGGTTGTACAGTCCTGGAACGGAAGCAAGTATGTTGATACTGATCAGAAGGTGTTCCCGGGCGACCGGTTTACCGTAAAATACGAAGATGCACAGATCAGTGACGTTGTATATGAGGAAGAAGATCCTACAAAGATCAAATCTGCCAAATATACTGTTCAGCTGCGTGCGCATTACAATTCCGCAGAGGATTCGTCCGAAACGCATATTTACTGGTATAACAACTATACCAACAGTGAGTCGGGCATTGTCAGAAAGGATGAACCTCTGGAGGTTAACGAGACAGTGGCCATTCACGGTCCGCTGTCACGTGACGGGTACATTTTCCTTGGCTGGGCAAAGAAAGCAGAAACAACCACCGGCGGCAATCCAATCTATACATATGAAGGCTTGACAGAAGCCGATCTCTTCCTGAAATATGTTCCCGGAGAGAACGGCGGAAGCTATACCTTCAACGGTAAACGGGCGAGCGGAGTTTTCGCTGACGAAACGAAGCCATACCATGGCATGTATGCAGTATGGGCGAAAGCGGAACTGACCGTAACGAAGACAGCAGCGCCTGAAAGCAACGTAAAGCTTGGCGAAACAGTTACTTACAGGGTTGATGTTGAAAACACCGGCGACGTAAAGGTGACAGGCATCACGCTGTCCGACTCACTGGTAACGCTGACAGGCACGAATGCAGCAGCGTTTGACCTGGAACCCGGTGAGAATAAGACCATCACCTACACCTACACCGTGACCCAGGCGGATATGGACGCCGGGAAGATCGACAATACAGCTACCGCGTCCGGTAAGGATCCGAGAGGAAACGATGTAACAGATTCCGGAGACGCGACAGTGACAACCGAAGAGCCGGATCCGGAGCTGACGGTGGATAAGACCGCGGTTCCTGAGAGCGATGTCAAGGTTGGCGACACCATCACCTACACGGTGGTTGTAACGAACA
>JBGUGL010000008.1:0-21290 GCA_045111455.1 Christensenellales bacterium
GGCGGGGCTGGCGCGGGAGGGGGCGCCGGGGGGGCGCCCGCCGGGCTGGAGCGGACGGGTGGGATACTACAACTTCCACTCCGCAACCGGAACACCACCGCCTCACTTCCCTTTTGCCAAACAACGAAACCGAGCAGGGCGGGCCCGCAGGCCGGACCCGCCGCCGCAGCGGCGAGGGACGGAACGGGCACGGCCGGGGGCTGATGCTTTTACTTTTGTTACAAATAACCTTTTTCGAGAATCCTGCATACACATGCCGCGCTATCCGGTGCGTCATCATGCTCCGCATTCTCTGTATAATCCAAAATCTGATCTATATACTCCGGATCAGTTCCTTCCAGGAATACGATCTTCGGCCACCATTTCTTGAGATAGGTGCAGATCTTCACAAACTTGTTCATGCTTTCATTATATCCGGAAGCATATACATCCCTTTCCTGGAACTGTTTGATCAGGAACCCCTTATCCCCATTCTTCTCGCATTTTATCGGTTCACACATAAGGCGCTTAGATTCCTGGATTATGGCATCCATGACCTTATCCACCGCCTTGTGCCAGATCTTTCCATACAGGTACATCGTATTCGTATCCCAGTCCAGCCTTCCGCAGGTAAACGCGGTATAGTCACCACCGCCATAAGCCGCATCAACATGAGCGACACCGTCACGCATCACGGACGGATCATCTGTGAATCTCGGGGATGTTTCGAATATCAACTCTGTAGAAGCGATATGCTTCAGCTCATAGTTCGCCGCAAACAGGGACGGAGCCATGCTCTGCCTGAGCTGCTCCAGCTGCTCCTTGCTGATGAGCCCGGTCTGGTAGCAATCATACCGCTCAATATTAGGCATCTTGGAGAACACATCTTCCTTGTGCCACGGCGTTCCCAGGTTAATGATGCGCCCGCCTTTGTTGCGGATATTCTGTAGTTCATCATACTGGCGCTTTGTCCGCTCCCGCTCTGCCCTTGATTCACGATCATCCTTATTGCAGATATCATCGGTGATAACATACCAGGCATGTTTACCGGTGATACTGCTCTTGATACCCAATCCCAGCAACTGCGGAGCACCCATTGGTGAATTCCACAGATTGGTGGACAGATGGTTCATGGACTCCCCTTCCACCACCAGTTCCTTCCCATACATTTCTCTGACTAAGGAGCAGAAGACTTCGCTGTGAAGGATCTTCGATACCATTCCCAGCATTTCAGATACATCATTGTCTGTCTTCCGGAGGAAGATGATATTCCGTTCTGGGTAATAGACCAGGAGAATAGATATAGCTACAGCCAGGCAGGAGCTCTTATATGAACCACGATGCGCCTGAAGCGTATAGTCTCTTGCGGAGAAGACCATCTTCCTGATCCACAGACCATGCAGTTCTGTCATATCGACAAAGCCGACTGCCTGTCCCAGCTGTTCCGGATGATCAAAAAGAACCTCAAGGCAATCCGGCATATCAATCCACCTCAATCCGGATACGGGCAGCAATCGCTTCCAGACGGGCACGGGCCGCTTCATTGGACTGAGCATCACTGTTCAGCTTGATGGCAGTCTCCGGCTTACCATACGTCCGCTCCAGGATGATCTCCAGGATACGCACCTTGGCAATCGCCGGCACCTTAGCACTGTTCAGCATCTCTGTCATCTTTTCAGCAACTCCTGGCGCAAGCTTCCTAATCTCCTGCAGCGCATCCTTTTCCTCTTCCGTCTGCTTGGGCCTTCCGCCCGGATTAGGCGATTTGCCCGGCAAGAACTTACCGTTCTCTCCTCGTAGGATCTCCACCTGACCCTTTTCAGAAGCCGCCTGAACTTCACCTGTTTCCAACCTGTTATCCAACCTGAGCTCTCCTTTCCATAAAAAGACCGGAACGCCCGATTTATCAAGCGTCCCGGCTAATATGAGTAATGATCATTGATAAAAAACTATAGATATTAACGTGTTCTCACGTGTAATCCTGGTTTATATGATACAAAAGTTGTAAAAGATCCCATTACAAAAGCGGAATTATTATACGCCAGTTAAGTCTACACTACCGTCATTCAAATCAATTCCTTGATACTCAGGAGATATATACATAATCAGGAAATTAGAAGAACCCTCAATATGTCCATATCCTTCTATATTCTGTCGTTCACCAATCCAATACATCAGTATTGCGGTCCCATCAGATAAATTCCATTTTAGATATTTCGGATTCGGATAGAATTCATCCACTTCCGGTTCACCTGGTAATTGTATCTTTAGCAATTCAGCAAACTCATATATATTTGTTTCAGTCTCATCGCCATATTTTGCCCTATATGCCGATAACAAATTCTGATAATCACGTTTTGAATACTCTGAAATATTATATGAAATCAAAGTCAGTGAATCATTTACAAAAGAATATGACAAAAATCCAGTACAATTGCTTACACGAACATCCATATAATACAGTTCCGAATCATAATCAGTATAATCATTTCCCTCTAATGCAATTACCTCATTTTTACGCATTCCCCATCGAACACCACTACGGAATTCGAATAAATCAGGGGATACCGTTTCGGCTAAACATGAAGGAGAAAAAAGCATAACAACAATCAAAACAATCGATATTATTTTCATAGACAATCCTCCTCTATGAATAAAATACACTTATACGTACCATGGCCTATTTTGTTATCAATTCACACACTAAATTTTATCATATTCAACTTAACAGCACAAGCGAAGAACCGCGAAGTTCCCTGCACTCTCCCCAGAAAAAAAAACGGGGAGCGTACTCCCCGGTCCTTACTCTTCCTCCGGATACATCTGATCCAGTATCCCCTGCACCACCTTCACCGCTTCCCGGTGGATAATCTGCGCCCACCGTTCACTCAGATTCATATCAATCCCAATCTTCCGCCAGGTCTCGAATAGCAAACTCCTTTTCTCCAGGATCAGCCGGTACGTCACATCCGACACCTGGTTAATCACTTCCCGGATCTGCCGCTTTGTTTCCACAAGCCGGTCAATCTCCTCATTAATCGCCCGCTCTTCTTCCATGATCTTCAGCACGGCATTCTCCACCATGCTGTCCCGTGCAGAAGACTGCACCTTCACATCCCCATAGCGCAGCCCAGAGCCACCGGCACAGGCCCGAATCCGCGCCAGCTGGTCCACCTTGGACTGGATCAGCAGATCAATCCGGTATGCCTGGGATAAAAACTCCTCTGCTCTCATGCCACACCCCTCCTATCTCCAATCTGTGCCCGAACCGCATCGATCAGGCTATTCTGTGATTTTTCCTTGTTAATCAGAGCATCCAGTATGTCTTCATCAATGGTATCTGCCGTCACCAGATGATGGATCACCACGGTATCCGCCCGCTGACCCTGACGCCAAAGACGGGCATTCGTTTGCTGATACATTTCCAGGCTCCACGTCAGACCGAACCAGACGATCGTACTGCCGCCGGCCTGCAGATTCAGGCCATGCCCTGCAGAAGCCGGATGCATTGCCGCCACCGGGATCCTACCAGCATTCCAGTCCGCCATATCCTGCGCTGTTTTCAGCAACCGCACCTGCGGTATCCGTTTCCGGATCCGATCAATATCATGCTGATACCAATAAGCGATCAGCAACGGATTGCCGTTGGCTCCTTCAATCAGATCCTCCAGGGCATCCAGCTTCCTGTCATGGATCAGGGCGACGTCATGATCGTCCGTATAAACAGCCCCGCCAGCCATCTGAGCCAGCTTGCCGCAGAGAACTGCTGCGTTCTTCGCGTCGATCAGCTGGATGGAACAGCCCTCTTTTCTGCCACGGATCAGTTCCAGGAACATCTCTTCCTTCAGCTCTCCATACAGGGCTGCTTCCCCATCATCCATATGCACAAGGACCCTGTTATAGACTACCTCCGGCATTTTCAGATAATCCACGGACTTCATGGACACCGTGATATCCCGGATTTTCCGGTCAATCACTTCCTTCGCTCCTTTCCGCAGCTTCCAGGAATAGACCTGTCCGTTTCCCCATCGGTCCGGTTCAAAGAACGTTTCCCTATACTTTGTAATAAACCGCCCCAACCGCTCGCCCATATCCAGCACCCTGTATTCCGCAAACAAATCCATGTAGCCGTTCGGCGCCGGCGTACCGGTCAGACCGACGATCCGTTTCACCAGTGGCCGGACCTTCATCAGGGAACGAAAACGCTTGGCATTCCAATTCTTGAAGGAAGACAGTTCATCGATCACGACCATATCCCACTGAAACCGGATGCCGGACTGCTCGATCAACCAGGGCACGTTCTCCCTGTTGATGATTGTAATCGCACAGCCGGCCATCAAAGCCCTGCGGCGTTCATCAGCATTACCGACAGCAACGGCATAGGTCAGGCTATGCAGATGATCCCACTTTCGAAGCTCTTCCGGCCAGGTATCCCGCGCAACCCTCAACGGGGCAATCACCAGAACCCTACCGGCCTCTCCTTTTTCGAGCAGCATCTTGATAGCCGTCAATGTGATCACCGATTTGCCAAGTCCCATCTGCAGCAGAATCGCCGCTACGGGATGGGACAGGATAAATTCAGTCGCATAGGACTGGTAATCATGAGGGATATATTTCATTCAGCATCACTCCTATCAATTCTTCGTTATCCACCACATATACCGGGAAGCCCAACTTTCGCAGCTGCGTAATCCTGTACGACTGCAGCGGACGAATCTTCTTTCCAGGTGCCTTTACCTCGCAGAATGCAATTTTCCTTCTGGGAAACAGCAGCAGCCTGTCAGGAACACCCGCTGCACCGGGAGACACAAATTTGAATGCTTGTCCCTCTCTTTCCTGAACCGCCTGCACAAGCTTCTGCTCCAGTTCCTTTTCTTTCAATGCTTTCACACTCCTTATTCCTGTCACACGGACAACGGATCGGACGGACAACATTCATGAAAACTCTTACGCGCGAATATACACCTGCGTTCGATTCCGTTTACCGTTTTACTGAAGCGAATCCCAATATAATGGGAGTCCGCTTGTCCGTCCGTCCGATCACCATTCATCAGTCCTTACGCACAACGCCGATACAAACGCTGCCGACCGTAGATCGGGATGGTACTACGATCCTGTGTCCGTTCCCATCCCTGGATCTGTTCCATGAGCGCCGCGATGGCATAGCTGTCCGCCGCCTTCATATCGGCCGGAGCCCGCCCGAAACATTCCGCCCAGATCTCAGGATTGGAAACTTCCGTCCGCAGCGTCACGCCCTTCGGCCGTGTCGGATCATTCCGGTCTGAAAGATAGTTCCGCCGTTCATACAGGTCCATCCGGTTCCAGGTTTCAGGCAGCTTCGTATTGAGGTATTCCTCTACAAGCCCGACACGGTCGTCCGCTTCCAGGGCTTCCCGCTGGGCCACCTCGGACGCCTTCAGCAGTTCGCCTTCCAGATACAGCTTCTCCCCGCTGCGCCAGATATGCAGCGCTTCCGCCCAGATCTGCCCACGTTCCTCTTCCGTGAAAGAGAAGCGGCGTACGGCCTCCTGCTGTCGGCACTTGATCACCCAGAAGCGCCGGTTGCCGGTCACGTCCCGCAGATAGCCGCGTTCACCGTTCACCGTTGCTACGATCACTGACTGCCGCGGATGCGACTCCACCGTTTTGCCATATGAAGGACGGTACTTATCGTCCGCCGTGGAAAGAAAGGCCTTCACTTTCTCGATATCCGCCTTCTTCATGCCGGCCAGCTCACCGATCTCAGCAATCCAGATCCCCTGCAGCTTTTCCGCGCCGGATTTATCATTCATATCCGTCAGAGACAGCGTCTCGGAGTAATATTCCGGTCCCGCGAGCTCCCTGAACAGACTGCTTTTCCCGATTCCCTGCGCACCATCCAGCACAGGCACACAATCGAACTTCGTACCCGGAACAAAAATGCGCGCTACCGCGGCAGCGAAGAACTTGCGGGCGACGGCGCGCACATACGGCGTATCCTCCGCCTGCAGGCAGCGATGCAGCAAAGTTTCAATCCGGCACACCCCATCCCAGGGCGGCAACGCATTCAGATAGTCCCGCACAGGATGGAACTTCCGGTCCTCCGCGACCTTCGTAAAACAGGCATCCAACACCCGTTCCGGAAAAACAACATAACGGTTATCCAGCAGTACCTTGAGCTGAGCCGTATCCCCGTCCCGCCAGAACGGATTGCCTGCGGGGCGGTCCCAAGGCAGCTCCCCGGTCACCTGTACCCGGCCGGCCATTTCATTGAAAGCGAAACCTGCAAAGTCCGGATCGTTGTTCAGGATCAGCATCAGATTCCAGGCCGTGCTCTCCAGCACCTTGGTCTTGGGCTTATACCGCAATTGCCGCGTCCACTCATTGGAGATATACCCCTGAAAATCCTGAGACGCCTGTTCCCGCCTCTCCTGATCCAGGCGTTCCTTCACCTCGTCCTGCGCCAGGGCGAAATCGCACATCTGATTGAAGGACTTTTTCGTATCGTCGTTGCCAAACTTGTGAATCCTCACCAGGTCAAAGGCGTTCAGCAGCTTCCCGCCCGCCGGATCCGTCGCATGATGGGAAAACACGAACCGGTCGTCATACACCACCACACCGGCAGTCGAGTCCGCGGGAATATAATCCCAGCGGTTTTCCACGGCGGTCGGCGCGTATATATCCGGCAGGAAGGCTTCCATCGCGGCCTGGATCGGGAAATATGTCCGGCAGAAGGTACCGACCAGGCCTTCCTTATTGAGCGGATCCTGCTGCGCCGCCGTGTCTTTCCTCTCCACTTCGCTCTGACGGGAGGACATAGGCCATTGAGATACGTCCCGCCAATCTGCGTACATGCCGATATACCGGTCTACCGGAAGAGGCGCACCCAGGGATTCATCGAAGACAAAAACACTGTCTGCTGAGCAGGACGCCCAGTACATCATGCGGTGCGGTTCATACGTGCAGTCGTCAAACAGGTCCATGCCCAGCTGTTTTGCCACCATCCGCATCAGGGCCGGATACTCTTCTTCGGATACTTCCCGGTCGAAGAGCAGGACCAGCCTGTACCGCGGCGCCTCCGGCCGGTGTTTATGCGTGGAATACAGAAACCAGCTGATGCCAGCCAACCTGTCCCGGCACAAGGCCGGGAAATTTACCTCGGCGGGAATATTGTCCGCATCCAGGCAGCCGATGCAGCGGGCGATCACATGCCCCCGTTTCCGGATACCGCCCTTCAGCCACCCGCCGACAAAACCGCCGTGGTCTTTGAGCTCATCCCGCTTCTCTTTCGGAAGCTTCGGATATTCCGCCACCGTCTCCGACGTCCTAACTGGCCGGCGGTTCCTCTCCTTGATCCAGGACCAGTTCCGTTCCTGATTCTTGTAGCGGGCATTGGTCCGCCTGTCACAGACGGAAATCTTCAGAACAGGATCATTCATATTGCTTTACTCCTTCCGGTAATATTCTTTACATTCATAGCCGTCCGCCCGCAGCAGCAGGCTTTCGGCCCAGGCCGGGACCTTAGCCATCACCCGGCAGACTTCATCAACAGTGAGCGTATCCTGGCCCGGGATATGCCGGCTCGTTTCCAGGATCAGCTCATCGTGCACGTGGCCGACTGTACCCAGTCCCATACCCAGCACATTCTCCATGGCGCTGCACAACAGATCCCGTGCGATCCCCTGGACGATGTTCTCCACGAACTTCGGCCCGTAGGATTCAATACGCACCCACTTCTTTCCGGCGTTCAGGCCCATATAGGTTACTGACTCACCGCCGTAAGCATTGACCTCCAGCCGGGGCTTAACATAGGACAGGCACCGGCCGGACGGCAGCCGGATGAACAGCATGCCGGATTTACAGATAAACTCCAGCTTCCCCAGCTTCACGTTGGTTTTGTTCCGGATCGCCATCTTGACCATACGATCCACGTTCCACCACAGCCGGAC
The DNA here is from genome assembly GCA_045111455.1 of Christensenellales bacterium. Lineage (GTDB taxonomy): Bacteria > Bacillota > Clostridia > Christensenellales > Aristaeellaceae > Aristaeella. The sequence goes on from JBGUGL010000008.1 coordinate 7,908, forward strand.
AATATTCGGACTGGCATACCGCCAGGCGGAAACCAATTCCTGCAGTTCACTTTCCGGAACGCCCATCTCCACGGCGCCCATGGCTTTCAGGGCTCCGACGCCGCCGCCGTAACCCAGGGCGAGCTCAGCAATTTTGCCCTTCTGCCGAAGATGACCGTTTACACCGTGCTTTTCCACCGGGACACCGAACATCCTGGACGCTGAAGCACAATAGATATCCCCGCCGGAGGCAAACACATCGCTGCGCCAGGTTTCCCCGGCCAGCCAGGCGATGACCCGCGCCTCGATGGCGCTGAAGTCCGCGACGATAAACCGTTCTCCCCTGTCCGGCACAAAGGCAGTTCGGATCAGTTCCGACAGCACGTCCGGCACGGAGCCGTACCGCTCTTCCACCGCTGCGTCATCCCCGGCAAGCACCAGATCCCGCGCAGAAGAAAGATTTTCGATGTGGTTCTGCGGCAGGTTCTGCAGTTGCACGCCCCTTCCGGCCCAGCGTCCTGACCTGGACGCGCCGTAAAACTGAAAGGCGCCCCTGAGCCGTCCGTCACGACAGACCATGTTCCGCATGGCGGTATACTTTTTCACACTGCTCTTCGCCAGCTGTTGCCGCAGCAACAGTACTTCCCGGATCTCCGGATCCGCGTCCCGCAGCATTTCCGCCACCTGTTTCTTCCCCAGGCTTTCCACCTGTTTACCATGAGTCTCCAGCCATGACCGGACCTGTATCACGGAAGCAGGGTTTTCCAGGCTGGTCAGCTGCTTCATCCGATCTTCGAGTTTCACCCGGGACCGTTCGTCCATCCGGATTGCGCTGTCCACCAGGTCCATATCCACACAGATCCCGGTATCGTTGATCAGCTGATCCTCAAAGTACTGCTGCCACACAGGTTCCGGCACCGGGTATTTCCGTAGCCTTTCCTTGATGGCCACTTCGGTCTCCACGTCCCGGCGGTTGTATTCCACAAACAGTTTCCACTTTGCCGGGTCCGACCAGGGCATGTTCCGGCCCGAAGCAGACAGCAGCGTCATCCTTGCGGGACGGCAGAAGAAACGGATCAGGTCCTTGCCTTCCGACAGTTTCTGCTTTTCCAGTCCCAGCGCGGCGCCTGCGCCGGCCAGGCTCATCGGCAGCCCGAGATACCCGCACCAGACCATGGAGCAGCGCCAGTCAGAGGGAAACAGATATTCTGAGGAATGCAGGCCTTCCTTCCAGAGGTACCGGGAAAGACAGATCCGTTCAAAATTGGCGTTGAACGCCCACTTGATCACCTTATCATCCTGCAATGCTGCAAGAATATCGGAAGGGATCTTCTCCCCGGAGGCGATATCAACAACCTGTGCCGGGCCGCCGTCCACACTATAGCCGAAAAGCAGGACGGCGAAGTCCGGGGCGTCCGCATAGCGGTACACCCCGGATTTCGTCAGATCTTCCGATGAATACGTCTCGATGTCGATCGAGAGCTCACGGATGTTCATGCCAGGAAGTCCTCGTCGTCATCGCCGGACAGCCCCGCAAAATCCTGCTCCGCGCTGGCCTTGCCGCCCAGACGGGGACCGTCCTTGAGCTTCTGCAGGTTGTTGAGACCGCACGCGATGCCCCGGTTTCCGTTGCTGTTGAAGGCGAAGAACGTGATGGATGCCCGGCCGAAGCACCCTGAATACACTTCCGACGGATCGATGATGGGCTGGCACTGCGCGTCCACGATGCCGGGCTGCGAAGTGCTGTTCGCATTCAGGAACCAGTATCCGGCGTATTCCGGATCGTCCGGCCGCTCCAGGTCGCCGTCCCGCATCGGGTTCTTCAGCGCATTGAGCGGAGGTACGGACTTGCCGGTGCCCTTCAGCTTGCTTTCACCCGCGACATACGCCGCCTGGATCGCAGCGCGGATTTTTGCGACGGTTTCCTTGTCTGATTTCGGAATTTTCAGCTGGCAGGAATACTTCGGGGTCCCACCGTTTACGCTCTTGGGTTCCCACGGGAAGCAGTAAGAGAACTGTGTCCCTGTGCCTGTAATAACCTTGGTATCTTCCATAACCTGATTCATTTGTTTGTCCTCCTTAATTCTTCGATTGCTTCGACTTCGCGTATATCGATTTTTTCCTTGACGATGACTCGGTACAGGTGGCTGACTGCTTCCTTCAGCGCATCTACAGCATCTTTGCCGTGGCACAGTACAATGAAGCCATCGCCGTTCTCCGCCGGGTCAATATCCATGTTCGGTCCGCCAAGATACAGACTGAATCCTGCTCTCCTCTTATTGGCCGAACCTTCCACCGGGGATCCGGTGGATTTTGCCGTGACCATCACGTTTGCTTCGTTCACCTGAATGTTTCGCGTAAAGTTCCATATATGGTCCTTCCCGAGTTTCAGACGATCCGTTTTCAATCCGATTATTTTCATTCAGTTCCTTTCCGCCTGTCACACAGGCTGCATACAGAATCAATTACCCTTCCACATCACAGGTGGACCTAAGAACCCGACCATCCGGCAGACCCCCTTTCGTTCGATCTGCCCGTATATGGTCAGTTGGCTTTCGTTTTTACAGTGACGGCGAAAAAAAAAAAATTGCGCCATACATGACGCAACAGAAAAGCCCAGCCGAAGCCGGGCCAAAGTTTCCTTTATATATGCTTATCTTTTGTCACGCTCATCATAATATTTTCTGCTGACTTCCTTCGCCTCCTCGTCGTAACCGAACAGATCATCCTTGTAACCATACCGCTGGATGAATTCTTTCAGTTCCTCATCAGTTTCAAACCTGGTGATTTCCGGCGGCCTTGCAGTACGCGTATTTTCCTTCCCGTCAAAAAACTTAGTTGACCTTCCATGATATACACGTTCCGCTACGCCATTCAGGATCTGCCAGATCGTAGCCGTACCGTTTGATTCGCGTTCAGACCAATTGCCGTCATATTCGCCGGCTTTCAGTTTTTCAAGTACATGTTCAAGACCCATATTGTGTCCTCCTGAAATAAAATAGGTATATCCATCAGCATAAAACTGTTTTAAACATATTTAAGTCCATGTCAAACATTTTTCGTCGCCTTAAAAACCATATCGCCTTTGGTATATTCAACGTTATTCCCATGCTCTATAGCACGGGCAATATTCCTGTGCATCCTTCTGTCCGCATTATCCTGAGCGACTGTACCGATCCAGCGATCCGGATTTCGGATTCCTTCGCCGATCGAGCCGACAAGATCCAATAAGACGCGGGATAGGAACGGATGCTTTTCCTCGAAGCCCAGCTGACTCCGATCATTCACAGTGATCATATCATTACTGAAATTATCCATGGATTAAATACCCCATTTCTTAGAGATATACTTTCTCAGCCACCCTGCCCCAACAAGCAGAGCAGCGCTGCCAAGGACCGGAAAGAAATATTTCATCATGGATGAGGTTTCCTTTCCGTCCGCCCCTCCTTTCTTTGCTTTGTTGATAAACTGTATCCGGTCACGTGCTTCCTTCTCTTCCTCAGCCCCCTTTTCGTTCTGATCATTCAAAAGGACCTCGATGGCTTCGCGCAGCAGATGATCGCCCCTCCTTTCCTGCTGATCGGCCACATCCTCAATCGCACTGCGCAGTTTTATATAATTGTCAGAATTGATCGCCGCGGCCGGTTCTGAAGCTTCCATATTACGGATCGTCTGTTTTGAGACGCCGATCACTTCACCCAGTTCCTTCGCCGACAAATCTGCGACCTTGCGCAATGTTTCCATATTCCGCTGGAACTTCCTGATCTCAGGGTCAGCGCTAACCTTGGATCTGTTTTCCTCAGGAATTCTTGATGCGGCCATTTCCATCGCTCCTTTCCTTCTTAACGGTATCAGTTTCAGGGCAATTTGTCAATTCTGTTTTTGGCAAATTTCTGGTCAATTATATATCAGCATATTATATTGCCTGATAATTCACTGTAATTCCATCTCCCAACTGACCATATACGGCTGAGAACAAATTCAGAAAGGAGGCCGTCACATGGATACAAATACCCTGATCGCCATTACCGTTCTCATTAATCACTTTCAGAAGGAAGAAACCCTGATCCGCGAAACCCTGGAACTCCTTCAGAAAATCCCGAAGATCTTGGACCCGGACGCAGAACCGGCGGACATCGCCCCGCCCTGCAGGATGGCACCCGCCGAACCTGAAAAGGAATACACCTATGAGCAGGTCCGCGGGATCTTCACCGAAAAGAGCAGCCACGGCCAAAAAGAAGAAATGAGAAAGATCCTTGCCGCACACGGATTGAAAAAACTCAGCGATGCAAAAGAAGATCAACTGCTGCTGAACCAGCTAGCATCGGAAGCGGAGGCGATCAGCAATGCCTAAACACGCTTTCCTCTCTGCGTCCGCCAGCGACCGCTGGCTCCACTGTCCGCCCAGCGCAAAACTCTGTGCTCTGGAAGAGGACATCGGCAGTCCCTATGCTCTGGAAGGCAGCGACGCCCATGCACTGTGCCAGTACGAACTGGAAAAGCATCTGGGCAGAGACCCGAAAGATCCTCGCCCGGACCTGACCTATTACAATGAAGAGATGCAGGAAGGTGCCGACGGCTATGTCGCCTTCGTCATGGAACAACTTGCAGCCATCAAAGAAACCTGCCCTGACCCGGCTGTACTGGTCGAGCAGACAGTGGACTTCAGCCGCTGGGTTAACCATGGCTTCGGTACCGGTGACTGTGTGATCATCGCAGATGACCTTCTACAGATCATCGACTACAAATACGGCCTGGGAGTGCTCGTTTCTGCCTCCGGTACAGACGGTACCGGCAACAGCCAGCTGAAACTGTACGCTCTTGGTGCCATTGATACCTTCGGTGACCTGTATGACATCAAACGAGTCCGCCTGAGTATCTATCAGCCCAGGCGGCAGAATATCGACAGCTATGACATGACGGTGGAAAACCTTCTTCGATGGGCAGACAACACCCTGGCGCCCATCGCAAGACTGGCCTTCGATGGAGAGGGCGACTTCGCTGCCGGCGATCACTGCGTATTCTGCAAGATCAGAGCCACCTGCCGTAAGCGGGCAGAATACAACCAAAGCCTGGCAAGATATGATTTTGCTCCGCCTCCGACACTGAGCCCGGAAGAGATAGCGGAGATCCTTCCGCAACTTGACCAGTTAACCAGCTGGGCAGACGACCTGAAGTCTTGGACCCTGCAGGAAGCTATCAAAGGCACTTCCTTCCCCGGCTTCAAACTGGTCGAAGGCCGCAGCAACCGCCGTTTCACAGATGAGAACATTGTTGCAAAGATTGTCACCGATGCCGGCTACGATGCCTGGGAAAGAAAGCTACAGACCATTACCAGCCTTACAAAACAAATGGGGCGAAAAACATTCAACGAGCTTCTTGGCAGCTATATCGAAAAGCCTCAGGGCAAGCCCGTCTTGGTTCCGACTTCAGACAGCAGACCGACTTTCAATCAAGCTGCAACCGACTTTAAAAACTGAAATATAAAGCAAAATCCGGGGCTGAGTACTATACTCAGCCCCATCACTTTATTCATAAGCTACTGCCTGTTACTCTTGACGAATATACTCCCGGCAGATCCGTTTGGCTTCAGACAGGAAATAATACACATTCCTACTGGTTTCTCCCAGTGCATCTGCCACTTCCTTTACGTCATATCCTTTCTCAACTTTCAACTCAAAAACCTGTAGGATTCGTTCGTTCTTCCGCCGCATTTGTTCCCTTATTTCAGCCAGGAACTCATGCCTCAAAACAATGTCTTCCACCGTATCTGGGCTTACCGCCGTTTCCAGCTCAGTTTCCATCAGAAGATCTCTACTTACAGTTCGGCCTATTCTTACTTTATCTCCCATACCGAATGGGCATGCATCACAATGATAGCATTCCGGGCAGCGGATAAAATCGTTACGTTTCCCCGGAATCATACAGCGGCGATTCCGTTCCGCCTTTTTCCGTATTGTGTCCATACTCAGTTTCAGATAATCAAAGGTTTTCTCATCGGCCGGCGTCAGATACACTAGGACTTTTTCCGGTCCGCTATGCCATGTACGGCATTTGCTGCGGGTGACATACAGTGTCTCCAACTGTCCTTCATCTTCAATCACGATCGGCGCCATCCACACACGCTTCCCTTCCGAAAGCAATCTGCGTACCGTCTCCAATTCCTCTGCCGAAAACCCACGCTCGTTATGTTCAAAATCATAAGTATCAAAATATAATTCCTTTGCCATTACACTTTCCTCCGTTTCGTTTCCGAACGAAGGTCGGTAAAGGCACAGGAAATAATGCTGCAACCATCAAACGCCCTCCGTTCGAAAGTTGCAGCAGCTGACCAAAGCCTGCTGCGCTTCAGCTGTCAGCCAGATCTTTGGTCAGATGCCGGCGTCCCGGCGACCTGACTAACAGCCTTGAAATACCCTTTACATGTAATCAACCTATAAATTCCTGAAAACTGTCTTTCTCAGCAAAACCTCCTTACTGCATGTAACCATTTCTCCCATACCCGATCTCAACAGAACATCATGGGACATTCACTGTCCGCCTGCTCCATCATGCCTTCACATCCGCGGTAGTACCATGACATTTGCTGTCCTTTTTTTCTATTTCACTTCTTCCACCCTCTTTCAAAATCGTTGTCATTCAAGACGTCCCGCGATCGGTATGAAATCAGGATCCTCCCAAGCACAACTCTCCATGCCCTGCAAGGCCTTACTCTGCTTTGTTCTCAGCCACCAGGACAGATCGTGTCATATTCCAGTAAACCGTCGGTAAAAGTGATCATCATCTCCTGTTCCTTCTTAGTGCTTTTCCTTGTCAAATACCCTTGCTTGGCTTTATAATGAAGTGTCTTACTGGTCTTCACATACAAGCCATTTGCCCGGCGCCTTTTCGTGTGCCTATTGGATAATACATCCCTGAAAGATCTATTCCCCGGACATGAAAACGGACATTATCCAGACAAGACAGGACATTCTTTAGACAAGCCCGGACATACCCGGACAAGTCTTTGTTAGGAGAGAAAAGACACTTGAATTACAGTGAATTCTTATCTGCCTTTTATGTGCCGGAGGTGGGTGGCGGCCTCATAGGCTTTAACTCCAAAAACACAATCCCGTTCTTTTTCATTCAGAACGGGTTAAGAAACGATTATAAAAAAGAATTTATTGAACAATCAGCAAGCACATATACTAAATGGCTTACGGGAGCCAGAAAACCCTCATCTACTTTCTGGGCTGAAGCAGCAAACAAGCTTTACCCAAGCAATCTTGAGCAGAGCTTACTACACTCCCTTAATCCCGCCGCATTTATCAGTATTTCCAGATCATTTGGCCTTCCTGTTTCACCAGACAACATAAACAAAGCCCAACTTGCCCATGCTATAGCAAAACAATTCGCAGCATTAGCTACAGGACGAGGACAAGCCGACAACATCATCCCTGCTGAATACAATAAAACGAGCACTGCCACTATCAGCAACAACACATTTGAGCCCTATTTAGGTAGAGCATGTCAGAAGCTTCGTTGGTTAAAGCCTCTTGAAGAAGATGCTGGTCTTATAAAGGATCTCTACGTATGTAACAATCTCGGAAAAACAGCAGCTGCATTTCCTTATAGAGTTCGCGGCAACTACATTGAAAATGCAACTTTACCAGCTCTACAACACTATGATAAATATACTGAAACGAATCACATACTTATCATTGGGGCTTGCGGTTACGGAAAAACACTAATGCTTCAACATCTATTCCTTGATGCTGCTACACATGCCTCTGAAACAAAAAAACTACCTGTTTTTGCTGAAATCAAAGATTTCATGCCGCGGGACAATGATTTAAAAACCTTTCTCTTGAACTCTATAAAAATATACGATCCTGATTTTTCAAACGATCTCTTCGACGAACTCCTTACGTGCGGATCTGTTCAAATTCTTCTTGATGGACTCGATGAAATGGATCCACAGGAAACACGATTCTTTCAACAAAAACTATCTGAATTCCAAGCACTATATTCGCAGAATCAAATAATTATCACATCGCGTCAATGCGCTGCGCTTAGAGGTATTCGGTTATTTTCAAAGCTATATATACACCCGCTTACAGATGAGCAGGTATCCACTCTCATTGACAAACATCTTACTGCTCTATCTGATATGGATGCAAAAGAAACAATATATGCATTTATGAATCCCCATACCGGCTATATCAAGCCAAATAGTTTCATTGCAACAAATCCTATGCTATTGACGCTCCTGATCACAAAACGCCATGAACTACAGGACATGCAAAGAGATATGATCAAATTCTATGCGTGTATGTATGATGCGCTCGTTCGAGTCCACGATTTAGAAAAAGAAGCATTTGGTCGATTCTTTCACAGTGTTATTGATCTGACCACTCTGACCGGACTCCTGAAAAAGAAAAAGAACATCATCCTGCAGGGTGCTCCCGGTGTCGGTAAAACCTACGCCGCAAAGCGCATCGCCTATGCCCTGATGGGCGAAAAGAACCAGGATCGCGTGATGATGGTTCAATTCCACCAGAGCTACAGCTATGAAGATTTCATTGAAGGTTTTCGACCAGGCGGTGAAAACAACAACCAGTTCGTGGTGAAAAAAGGCTCCTTCTACCGTTTCTGCAAAAAGGCCGGAGACGACCTAGAAAACGACTATTACTTCATCATCGACGAGATCAATCGCGGCAACATGAGCCGGATCTTCGGTGAACTGTTCATGCTTATAGAAGCAGACAAGCGCGGCAATGCCCTGCAACTGCTGTATTCCGACGAAAAATTTACCGTGCCGGGAAATGTATACATCATCGGCACCATGAACACCGCAGACCGGAGCCTGGCACTGCTCGACTATGCCCTCCGCCGGCGCTTCGCCTTCTATGACATGAAACCCGGCTTTGAGTCCAAGGGTTTCCAGGAATACCAGAATCTACTGGACAATACGAAATTCACTAAACTGATTTCACAGATCAAAACTCTGAACGAAATCATCGCAAAGGACGACAGCTTGGGCGAAGGCTTCTGCATCGGGCACAGTTATTTCTGTGACTTGAAGGAAATCACGGACAACGATCTTCGCGACATCGTGGAATACGAAATCGCTCCCCTACTGCGGGAATACTGGTATGACGAGAAAAACAAGGCCGAAAACGCCATTGTGAGCCTGAAGGACGCGATCAGATGATCCCGATCAAAAACATCTGGTATATGCTCAGCTATGCCTTCCAGGCACTGCACGGGCAGGGATACAGGAATCTGAGCACGGAAGACTTCTCTTCCGCGGCGGATCTGTTTGCGGCCATTTTGTGTCGGGGCGTAGAACTGCAACTGAAGCAGGGCCTTTGCAGAGCTTATGTGGAACAAACTGAATCCCTCACGGCGCTGCGCGGTAGGATCGAGATGTCCGAATCCATGAAAACCCTTGCCCCGCAGCGGCGCCAGATGGTCTGCACCTATGAAATATTTTCAGAAGACTATACACTGAACCGGATCATCAAAAGCTCCATGCTCCTCCTGCTGCGCGGTAACATAGACAAGAGTCGCAAAACAAAGATCCGGAAACTGCTGGTTTACTACTCTGATATCCAGGAAATCGATCTATACAGCATAGACTGGCATCTGCAATTCAACCGGAACAACCAGGCCTATCAGATGATGATCGGCATCTGCCAGCTAGTGGTAAAAGGCCTCTTGCAACAGCAGAAGGACGGCAGCGTCCGCCTGATGGAATTCCTGGACGAACAACATATGCATAAACTATATGAGAAATTCATCCTGGAATACTACCGGACAGAGCACAAGGAACTAAGTGCATCCGCCTCCCAGGTTGACTGGATTACAGACGACGGATATAAGGAAATGCTGCCCATCCTGCAGACAGATATCACCCTGGAGAAGAAAGACCGGATCCTGATCATAGACGCCAAATATTACGGGAGCATCCTACAGGAGCGCTATGACGTACTGTCAATCCGTTCAGCAAACCTGTACCAGATCTTCACCTATGTGAAAAACAGGCAAAAAAAAGAAACAGAAAAAGAAGTCTCCGGAATGTTGCTTTATGCCGGAACGGACAACAGCATTCAACCGGATTATCTGTACAGCATGAGCGGAAACCGGATTACGGTGCGTACGCTGAACCTGAACTGCAACTTCAACGAGATCGCAGCACAGCTGGACAATATTGCGAAAAACCTGTCCTACTGGACGCACGCCTAAAATCATTTTGTTCCCCTTGCCTTTTTCCTCTGGCTCCCTATAATCATTCTTGCCAGGATAATTACGCACAGAGGTATAGTATGGCCCAGGGAATCATACCAGGCGAAAAGCCGAATGCCCAAAACGAATACGCAGATATTATCAATATTCCCCACTGGGAGCCGAACAGCAAGCATCCCCGTATGAGCCTGCATGACCGTGCCACCCAGTTCGCTCCCTTTGCCGCCCTTTCCGGATACGATGAAATGGTAGACGAAGAAATGCGCTTGACGGACAATCAGATTGAAATTGCCGAAGGACAGTTAGACCTGCTGAACCAAAAGCTGAACCGCATCAAAGAGATCCTTGTCGGCGGCACCCGGCCGATCCTGACCATTACCTATTTCGTTCCGGATCCCCGCAAATCCGGAGGAAAATATGCTACCATCACCGCCCAGATCCGGCGGGTGGATTCCACCGCGGAAGAACTCATCCTGCTTCCCAAAGGCAATCCAGATATCCCGGAAACCATCTCCTTTGACAAGATCCTTTCCATCCAGGGATCTGCCGTAGATGACCTGGATGACAGCTATTGACAGGAGGCGCCCATGACAAGAGAACCTCCAATAGATTACCAGGAAGCCCTGGACGCCTTCCATAAAGAAGAACATGCCCCGCAAAACACCATCCGCAGCACCGGCAAATGCCCCGCCCCACCCATGACTGACGGCTTTGTGGACTATGAGGCTGCCTCTAAAGCCTGGGACAAGGAACAGGAAGGCCTGTATAAAATCCATCTACAGACAGGAAAGAGAAACCCCAGCCACGATCCGATCTACAGAGGAGAAGACAATGAATCAGCATTTTGACAGGGAAAACGCCATCCGTGTGGACCGAATCGTCCACTACGAAGAAATCATGGACCGGATCATCAGGGTGGTCAAACTGGACGGAATCACTCCTGGCGTATATGAAAGCGTCCTTCCCGAACTGAAAGAGCTGGAAGCCTATTACACCAGTCCTGAATGGAAGGAAGACTATGAAGCGGATGAAGCCGGTCTCCTGCCGGAAGGGCTGAAGCGCGGCGTTCTGTCACAGGATGGCATCAGTGATTTACTGGACCGATTCAATGACCTCAAAACCCATCCCACTCACGCAGAACAGCTCGTCCAGCTCTATTTCGATCAGAAACAGACCTTGGACCTGTTCCTGGAGCGCAAAGCGATCTCACAGGAACAATACGACAAATCCCTCGGAGAACTGACAAAAAAGCTGGGAATGACCGAAGCCAAGGACGAATAAAGACTTCCGGCTGCATGCCGGTTTATTCAAAACACTTCATTCTTTTATGCCAACGTCTCAATGACGCTGGCTTTTCTTTTCCACCAAAATCTACGCGGAAAAAGTGCAGAATCACTGTAAAAACCTTTACCAACTGACCATATACGCTCGGAGCCAATGATATTGTTCCAGCCGAGAAAACGGGCCCTTTCTTACTGAAAACAGTATTTGTCCGGTTCCCAATTCACGACCGAATAAGGTTTGTTCGCCTTGTCATACCTGCCTTCGGGTCGTATAATGGGGAGGTGTACGGGATGAGTCCACGTACAACAAAAGCGGATCCTTCTGAACTGCAAATGCAGGCACTGGCGCAGCAGGTAGCCGCCCAGACAGCAGAAGAAATAATCCGCAGACTGAACCTTGATAACAGAACAGGAGAACCATTTGGTATATCACCTTCAGAAGGAGACAATGATATGCCAAAGAGATTACGTGAAAAGATTGCTATCAACGGAAAACCCATCTGGGTCACCGGCGGCACCATGCAGCAGCTGTTTGACAACTATGTACAGGCACTTGTGAACGAAGGCTTGCTCGAATGGGTCGGTAACTATACTGACACTCCGCTGATGAAAGACTTTATCCGGAAATTCTACAGCACCTACAAGAAGAAACAGGTTGAGACCACGATCATCAACCGGGAGCGGATCATCAAAAACCATATTATGCCCCGCTTCGGCAACAAAAAGATCGATAAGATCACAACCACAGATCTGCAGGAATGGTTCAATGAGCTGAACAAGAAATACGCCCGGGAAACCATCCTGAAGATCAAGAATACGCTCAATCCTGTATTTGAAGCCGCAGTAGAAGAAAGGATCATAGACCGTAACCCGTTGAACAGCCGGTTTATTGAAATCGGAGGAAAAGACACTGTTGGTCACGAAGCCCTTCCGGCAGAAAAGATGACAACGATCCGCCTGGAAGCCCCCACACTGGATCGGAAAGAGAAGCTGATGATCGGCTTGCTCTCCTACACCGGAATGCGATTCGAAGAAGTCCTGGGAATCCGCTGGGATGATATCAACGACGATTGGATCAAGATCCAGCGCGCCGTAGTTCATCCCACCAGGAATCAGCCCCTGATCAAAAGTACCAAGACAAAGACGAGCACCCGGATTATCCCCTATTTCCCGGATTTGAAGAACCTTATTGAGGACTGCCGGACAAATGGCTTTATCCTGGCATCGGATAAAGACCCGAACGGAGAAACACCCCTGAGTTATACAGAAGCACGCAGAGTGTTTGAAAAGCTCAGAGCACGTTTCGATATCAAAGAGTATTCAGCCCATGATTTCCGTGATACATGCGCCACAGAATGGCGGGAAAAAGGAATCCCGCTGGACATCATTGCCCGCCTGCTGGGCCATGCGAAAACGGAAACAACAGAACGTAAATATATCGACTACAGAGAAGGACTTCTCGCAGCGGTAGTCTGATAATAACGACAACTGAATACATTGATATTGCAGGCCTGAAAATGCTTTTCAGGCCGTTTTGTTTGACAAATGCAGTCCAACAGAAAAGAGGACATCCGGAAATATCCGAAAAGAGGTCTTACCCCTCCAAACCACAACAATAACTGATTAATCTAAAAATACGTAAAAACATCCTGTTTCTACCTCAAATCAGCTCCATTCCCGAAGAAGTGTAACACGGTTTGAAATCCCAGAGCCATTGATAAATAAGGCTCGAAAGCACTTTTTCGAAGCAAGTTCATTGACACGTTCCAAAAGAGGTCCTCGAAAATCGACCTGAAAGAAGGGTACAAAAAAACCCAGGGCCCATTGATGCAACGTGCTCCAGGTTCATGGAGCTGATAGCCAGATTCGAACTGGCGACCTCATCCTTACCAAG
>JBGUGL010000009.1:0-26194 GCA_045111455.1 Christensenellales bacterium
GTGAATTATAATGACCCCCGTGATCGAAATCAATAATCAGATTGATTATCGATCGTTTGTTAATCAACACCGGTTCAACCGCCATCCGGATAATCAACAAAAAAGCCAATATTGTTCAGGAAAGAAGGAGACCCATGGAAGAGCAAAAAAAAGAAGACCGGCGTGTGAGGCGCACCAAAAAGATGCTGACCCAGGCCCTGACTCAGCTCATGCAGGAAAAACAGATCAAGGAGATCACAGTCAAGGAGCTGACAGACCTTGCGGATATGAACCGGGGTACTTTCTACCTGTATTACAGGGATGTGTACGACATGCTGGAAAAGCTGGAGGACAGCATGTTTGAGGCCCTGGACAGCATTGCCGCCCTGCATGAAACTGACGCGGCCCGACAGGAAACCAAACCGATCCTGCTGGATGTATTCCGTTTTATCGAAGAAAACCAGGAGATTGTCCGGGTATTGCTCAGCCCCTACGGCGACATGAAATTCCTGCACCGCCTGTACGATGTGATCCGGGAAAAATGTCTCACCGGATTTCCATACGCCGCCGCGGTGGACAAAAAAAATGAAGCGGATTTTGATTACCGCTTCAGTTTTGTGATCTATGGTGCCGCCGGGCTGATCCGCGCCTGGGTAAACCGGAACTGTGCGGAGCCCGCCGTTCAGATGGCCGAACTGGCCGACGCTCTGATCCGCCGCGGGAGCCTGTGATCCCGCGCCATCGCGTCGTTTCCTTCCCGCCTGCGCAGCCCCGGCTTCCCTGCCATGCAAAAACGCCGTATCCGATACGGCGTTTCAGACTGTCTCTTTGACAGCCTCTTTTGTAAGCAGAGAATTGTACCCTTATCTGTACCCTTATAAAACTATAACATTTGGCGTGAAAATGAAACTATTGTCCCCTGAATTGATTGATTTTACTACGTTCCCCAATAAATTAGCATTGAGTAATATAGTTCAAATCCCGGCTTCTCCGCCATATAACTCACAGGATATTCCTGTGGGTTTTTTCTTTTTCCTCCCGCTTGTTTATGCTATGATATATAATAAACATATTCAGCCGGAGAAATACCATGGATGAAACAATGAGTCCCGGAAGAAGGAGTCTGGGCAGCGGTCCGCTGATCCCGACCTGGTTCCGCCTGTCCCTGCCGGTTGTGCTCGGTTCAATCGTCACCATCGTGTACAATCTGGCGGATACTTATTTCATAGCGCAAACCGGTAATGCCCTGCTGATTGCCGGTGTGTCTGTCTGTGCCCCGATTTTTATGATCCTGATGGCCTTCGGCAACATCTTCGGCCAGGGAGGAAGTTCCCTTGTTTCACGGCTGTTGGGCCGGAATCGTCCGGAGGATGTAAAGCGTGTCAGTGCCTTCTGTTTCTGGATCGCCCTGGCAGTCGGCTCAGTGCTGGGAGCGCTTCTGTTCCTGATCCGGGATCCCTTTCTTTATCTCCTGGGCTCCAGTCCGGATACCCTGCCTTATGCCCGTGAATACGGAACCGTCCTGCTGATCGGAGCGCCGCTCATCGTTGTGAATTTTATCCATATGAACCTGCTGCGCTGTGAGGGAATGGCCGGCTTATCCATGTGCGGAACAGTGATCGGCGCAGTGGTCAACATCATTCTCGATCCTCTGCTGATCCCGGGAATGGGCGCTGCCGGAGCCGCGATTGCCACAGTCATCGGATACCTGTGCAGCGATGCCTTTCTCCTGATGATTGTAATGCGCAGAAGCACAGCTCTCTCGGTCCGGCCCACACTGAAAACAGAGAAATTCTTCCTCAGGGATATCCTTTTTATCGGTTTTACCGCTGCCATTACAAACATTGCTTCCAGTATCTGCATGATTCTGATTAACCAGAAACTGTTGTCCTTCGGGGATGACAAAATCGCTGCAATGGGAATCGTGCTGAAGGTGACAATGATTGTCCAGATGATCCTGGTCGGATTCTCCTTTGGCGGTGTCCCGCTTTTCGGCTTCCTGTCCGGAGCCGGGGAACAGAAGAAATTTCGCAGGCTCCTCAGGTTCTGCCTGTTGTTTCTGTGTGTTCTTTCCCTTTCAATGACAGTGCTTGTTATCCTGGCCGCCGGACCGCTGCTTCAGCTGATTACACCGGATGCCGGCCTTGTTGCCCTCGGTGTGCCGATGCTGCGCTGGCAGGCTGCCGGCAGCGTATTTGCCGGAATTGTCATGCTGGTTACCTGCCTGTGCCAGGCTTCCGGAAAAGCTTTGCCTGCCCTCATCCTGTCCCTGAGCCGTCAGGGGATCGTTTTCCTGGCCGTACTTCCGGCTGCTGCCGCTCTTTGGGGCTACACCGGGATCCTGGCTTCCCAGTGCTATGCAGACCTGCTCAGTGCGCTGCTGGCGCTCCTGATCCTGAAATCCATACTGAAATCATCTCCCGGAGGCATAGAGGAAAAATGCGAATCCTGAACTTTGGCTCCCTGAATCTGGATTATGTCTACCCTGTGGACCATTTTGTCCGGCCCGGTGAAACGCTGGCCGCCCTCTCCCGTTCCGTGAAAGCCGGCGGAAAAGGATTGAACCAGTCTGTCGCCCTGGCCCGGGCCGGCGCCTGTGTCAGCCATGCCGGATGCCTGGGCGCCGGAGGAGAGCTTCTGAAAGCCCTCCTGGAGGAAAACGGTGTTAACACGGACTGCCTTCTTCCTGTACCGGAAATGCAGGGGCATACTGTCATCCAGGTCAATCCCGAAGGTGAAAACTGTATTTTGCTTTTCGGCGGTTCAAACCGCTGCGTTCCCGATGAACACATCCGGAAAGTCATCAGCAGCTTCAATCCGGAAGACTGGCTGATCCTGCAGAATGAAATTAATGGACTGCCGCTGATTGTGGATCTGGCCTCCGCCCGCGGTATGAAGATTGCCCTGAATCCGTCGCCTTATGACGGGAATCTGAAAGAAGTGGATTTCGGTAAACTGGACTGGCTGTTGGTCAATGAAATCGAAGCCGAGCAGCTTACCGGACAGAAAGACCCTGCTGCAGCAT
This sequence comes from Christensenellales bacterium, assembly GCA_045111455.1. GTDB lineage: Bacteria > Bacillota > Clostridia > Christensenellales > Aristaeellaceae > Aristaeella. The sequence goes on from JBGUGL010000009.1 coordinate 3,005, forward strand.
GGAATATCCTGCACGAAAAGTATCCCCGCCTCTCATTGCTGATTACCCTCGGAAGCCGCGGGAGCATCGCCTGGCAAGTGGATCACGGGATAGTTGAATCCGCCCGCGCCGGCGCCGTCAGCGTGAAAGCTGTGGATACAACCGCCGCGGGAGATACATACACGGGATTCTTTGTCACCGCCCTGACTGAAGGCAAGCCCCTGAAGTCCTGTATGGACCTTGCTGCCCGAGCTGCGGCAATTGCGGTAACCCGTCCCGGTGCCGCGGACTCAATTCCGCTGAAGGAAGAGCTGGTATAATTCTGCTTCAATCAATCTGTAATCCCGGGAGGGTAAGCGCATGCATTCTGATAATCAGTTTTTTTCCGCTGCGGAAGGGTTAAGCCATGTAGCGATCAGGACACGCGATATTCTGGAAAGCATCAGGTTTTACACAGAGATTCTCGGTCTCCGGGAAGCCTTCCGGATGTACCGTGATGACGGCACCCTGGCCACTGTCTACCTGTTTCTGGCTCCCGGACAGTATCTGGAGCTGTTCTCCGGCGGCGTGCGGGAAGAAGCAGCCGGGCAGGATAAGATCGGGTTTTGCCATATCTGCCTGATGACACAGGACATACATCGGTCCTATGAACTGGTACAGGCAAAAAGCGGTCCGCTGGATTCCAAAATCCGGCAGGGGCTGTCCCGGTGCCTGATGTTCTGGACACATGATCCGGACGGGACTCAGATTGAGATCATGGAAATGCCTCCCGAATCCCTTCAGGCCCAGGCTGACAAACGGCTTGCCGGTCCGCATTGTGACATATGATAATCCGAAAGAAGATGAGTTTATGGCCCAGAGCAATATGAACAAAAAGAAATACGTGGTCTTTGAGATCGTCAGGATCCTGAAGGAATATACGGACCGCCAGCATCCCATGAAGCAGAAGGAACTGGTGGATCGCCTGCACGACCTGGGCTATGAAACAGACCGTTCCACGGTCCGCCGGACAATGACCGACCTTGTGCTGGACAGCAGCAGCCGGATCTGTTCCCATGTCAATACCGTCCATGATGAAAAAGATTCTGACTATGAAACTTACTATTCCGGTTTGTACTATGATCAGGAATTCTCAGATGCGGAGCTTCGCTGGCTGATTGACGGTATCCTGTACAGCCGGAATGTTCCCCATGAAGCCCGGAAGGAATTGCTGGAAAAGCTCTGCAATCTCGGAAATGCCCATTTCCGGAAGAATCTCAACCTCAATAAAATCCGCAGGCTTGCCGCGGACGAACCCGTCAATCCTGAACTGTTTGAAAATATCGACAGAATCGGCCGCGCCATAGATGCCAATCGGAAAATCTCCCTGATGTATAAATACATGGGCCCGGATTTTACGCTTCATGCCCGGGCCAACTCCGCACACCTGCTGAATCCCTATGCCATGGTAATCCGCAACGGGTTTTACTATCTGATCTGCAACAATGATAACCATGATACCCTGACTGTCTACCGGATTGACCGGATGACGGACGTGGAAATACTGCAGGACCAGCCGGCCCGGCCCATCCGTGAACTGCAGGGATACCATGAGGGCTGGAATCTGCAGGAGTTCATGGAGCACAACGCCAACATGGCCTTCGGCGATCCCATCCTGATCACCTTTATCGCCGCTGAGAAGGGCATTCCCATCGTCATCGATGCCTTTGGAAAGGGCGTCACATTCCGTCAAAGAAAAGACGGACAGTACGATTGCACCGTCCGTGTTCCGGCTTTTGATATGAAACTTTTCGCCATGCAGCATACTGCCTTTATCCGGGTCACCGGGCCGGCGGACCTGGCGGAGGAGATCCGTTCGGATCTTGCCAAAGCCCTGGAAAGCTACAGTACCGGACCGTAATCTGTCCCGCGCCGGTTTACTTCGCCCTCAGGAACAGGACATAGCTGCTGTTCTTCGGATAAACCTGCGGAGTCTGCTTATATTTGGTCTTTTTGTATACATACTGATACAGTTCATTGACGGTCAGCTTGCCGTCATTGTTTCCGCATTCCTTATCGGCCGGCATGATGCCGCTTGTACCCACGCCCCTCGTCAGGAAGGCCGGGAAAAGGTTCTGGACATCGCCGCCGTACATATAGGACATCTGGCGGTAAGCCGCTGCAGTCATCACGATGAATTTCTCCGTCAGGAACAGGTTTTCGGAGGCTGTCTGTTCCGTGGCATTGACGCCGATCCGGCCATTCAGGTACTGCTCCACCAGTGCTCGGTCGTCCGCGTCATTGGCGGCAACCTCTCCCTCTGTCTGATACACTGTCAGTCCGGGATCCGCAGCGGAGAAAGCGTTGATAATTGCTTTGGAACCGTCCGGGTCATCCTCATCCGCATCACCGTTGCCCTTGAACTGATGCACAGCCGCGCCGGGGCCGCAGGATTCAAGCAGTACAATTACCTTTCCCTTAATCTTGGAGAGTTCCTTCGCAAGCGTGGGCAGTTCCAGCCACGTTTCCCTGTTCTTGCACCACAGCCGGCCCGCGTACTTCTGCGTGGTGGATCTGTAGTCTCCGTGGGAGGCAATGAAGAAAATGGAAACATCTCCGTCCCGGGAAGGCGTCACAAGCAGCTGCATAATCTTTTCATACACTTTGTCTGCCACCAGGTCATCAAAAGAGGTGACAGTATACTTTCCCCCGTCAGGTCCGGTAACAGACGCCAGCATTTTTTTCATCAGCTGCACATCTCCGCGGTTGCGCTGGATGACCTGGCCGTCAAATGTGGATTCCGAAAACAGCACTGCCCTGTAATTCGGTTTGACTGTTACTGTAACCCGTGCGGTCACTTTTCCATCTTTTGATGAGACAATCAGTTTAGCCTGTCCGGGATATTTGCCGGTGATTTCTCCGTTCTCGCTGACCGTAAAGATTTTTTCATCGCTGCTGATCCACAGCAGGTGTCCGGCAGCTTTGGTCGGCTTTGTGCTTGCCCCGATCTTCCGGGTTGTTCCGTTCTGCATGGTCACCGCTGTAACATCCGGCACAATGGAGACAGCATAGCTGTGGTCACGCCATGTGATATTGTGAGCGATACACCATTCATGGGCATAACTGTTTTCTGCAACCAGGCAGACCAGGTTCGGACAGTCATCAAACGCGTCCTCCTCAATTGTCTGTACCCCGGCCGGAATATAGACATAGTGGGCAGAACTTCCGGCAAATGCCCTGTGTCCGATATATTCCGTTATCTCCGGCAGCACCACCTCGTCTAGGGCTTCGTTTCCCGCGAAGGTTTCTTCCTGGATGCGGGCGGTTTTTCCCGGTACGAACAGAACGCCTGCTGAAGCTGAAGAGCACAGGCAGCTCAGTACCAGGATCATGGCAATAAATGCCGTCATCCTGCCCTGGGAGGTTTGTTCCTTCCGCTTCACTTTTTACTGCCTCTCTTTCAAAACCGGCACGCACGCCGGGCACTCCGCTCCGTCCCGTTTTGATTATGATGTGCGTATCACCTGTCTGTATAAAATTATTGTATTCAATATCCCCTGTCTCTGTCAACCAGGCGCAGCGGTTTCTCTCCCGCACAGTATCTGTCCAGATCTTCCAGGAACAGTTCCACAATCCGGTTCACCGTATAAGCCAGGGTCATATTGCCTGCCGTATGCGGTGTGATAAGCAGGTTGGGAAGTTCCCACAACGGATCATCCCTGGCCGGCGGTTCCTGTTCAAACACATCCAGCCCGGCATACAGCCGGCCGTTTTTCATTTCCCGGATCAATGCCGCCTGGTCAATGACGGAGCCTCTGCCCACATTGATAATCACCGCACCGTCCGGCAGCAGATTCAGCTGCTGTTCTCCGACCATATGGAAAGCTTCCCTGGTACCGGGCAATGAAATAATCAGCACGTCTGTTTCCGGCAGGACCTGTTCCCAGTTGTTCCCTGTCAGGATGCTGTCAAAAAGGTTTCCGGGATTCTTCCCGCTCCGGTTCACGCCGGTAATAACCGCCGGTGAGAATGCCCTGAGCCTGACAGCGGTTTCCCGGCCGATATCCCCGGTGCCAAGCAGGGTAATCCGGCTGTCCCGGACAGATCTGACTGTCAGGTCCCGTTTCCATTCCCTGTCCGCCACAATCCGTCTGTATTCCGGCTGGCGGCGCAGGATATCCAGCAGCACCATCACGGTATGTTCCGCAATGGTCACGCCATAGGCGCCGGATGAATTGCTCAGTAAAGCTTCCGGATTGGCAAATGCCCCCGGTCTCAGAAACTGGTCCACGCCCGCATAGGGAGTGCATATCCATTTCAGTTCCTGTGAGGATGCCGCCGTTTCCGGCAGATGTCCGAAAACAACCTCCGCCTCCCGCAGGAAACCGGAATCCTCCGCGGGCGAGTTCATAAAGCGGATCTCAAAGCCGTTTTTTTCTGCCGCAGCCCGGATCTGTCCGCGCTGCGTTTCTGTCAGTTCCTTTATGACGACCGCCAGTTTCCTCTTCACTGCACATTCTCCTGCTTCTTTTATTATTCAGGATAGCTGAAGCGCCTGTTCTCTGTCAGTTCCTTCCGGTATTGGCGGATATAATACTTCGCCATATTCAGGTTCTGCTCCGACCAGTTTCCGCATTCTTCCGGCTTTGCCCCGGGGATTTCTCCTTCGAAGCCAAGAATAAAGTCGCACATTTCTGAAACCAGCGGATAAATATCCTCCGCACTCTGCTCTCCGAACACAATCAGATAAAAACCGGTCCTGCACCCCATCGGCCCGAAATAGACGATTTCATCCTTCCGTCCGCTGTTGCGCAGGAAGGTGGCTCCCAGATGCTCAATCGTATGGATTGCCGGCGTATCCATTACCGGTTCCCGGTTGGGAGCGGTAACCCGCAGGTCAAAAGTGGTTACCGCGCACTGCTCCTTCCGGTCCAGGCGGGATACATACAGTCCCGGCAGCAGATTCAGATGGTTTACCTGGAAACTCGCAATTTTCTGCATTTATTCACACACTCCGTTTTGCTTTCATTTGCATCAGGATCCTTTTTACTGATGCGGCGACGGTATATTTCTCTGTATCCTGCCGGATTCCCTGCTTTCCAGCGATGCAGCCGTTTCGGTCAGTCAAACACCATTTCTCCGAAATATTCAGGACGGTGGAAATCGGGTGTCGGGGTGTCCACATGATTCCATGCAAGATAATGCGGATGGACTGTCCTGTCCCCGCACTTGTACAGGTTGGCGTGCAGCACACCGGAGCATTCAAACGCCGGATAGTACTTCCGGAGAAAGCTCACCGGAATCCGGTATACTGCTTCCCATCCGTCTTCCGTCCGTCCGGTCCTGATCCCGAAGGTTTCCCGCGGATCCGGCGGCATAATATTCTCCCGGTGCTGCCTGTCCGGGCCGAAACCCAGATGCAGGCAGCCGTTCGGATTGATTTCAAAATTCATATACCTGTCCTCGCCGTCCGGCATGAAAAAGAATTCCAGGCAGCTGTCCTCATGGACAGGCGCCGGAGGAAAGTGATATTCTGCCCGGATATCCTTTTCCTTTGCCCGCAGATACACATACAGGCACCGGCCGTCATGGCGGATACTTCCTTCAGCCCGGATGCCGCAGTCCGGTTCCCACAGGATCCGGTCCATTTTCGCTTCCTGTATGGCAGTTGCTCCGTTTCCATGTTCCGTCCTCATGATCGTATACTGTTTTTTCATTTATTTCCTCCGCCGGTTTGTTCCCGGGAAAAGAAAGAGGAGAGCGCACGTCTCTCCTCTTTCCGGTTCACGTTTTTTATTTCTGACCGGAACAGTGATTATTTACCCGTAGTCATAAGCTGCTGCATCAGCCAGGCGGAGCTCTCCTTCGGCAGGTTCTTCATCAGCGTACCGAGTGCGCTCATGAGTCCGGTCTGCGCGCTGGTCATCAGCTGGGTGTAAGCGCTTGTGTCCGAGGAATCCGTCAGCTTTTCAACGGGAATCACTGTGATTCCATCGCCTTCAAAGGTGCAGAACTTTTCTCCGCCCTTGCCGGCAGTACCGCTGATGGTAACCAGGGCGTCCGCCTCATCTCCGTAGAACACATCCACGGCAAAATTCTTCCGGTCGCCTTCCGCGGTTTCGCCCTTCGCCACGATCTTCACCTTCACATCCTTGGAAGTGACTGTTTCCTCCATGGTGAAGTTTCCGGCTGCGTCGCGGCTCACAGTGGCCACAGCGGTCGCTTCTTCAGAGTTCACAGTGACCTTTTCATCAATGGAACCGTCATCCTTGCCGGTGACAAGGATTTCCATGTTCATCTTGTTATCGTTCATCGTAACGCGGGAGCGGTTCAGGCCGTCCACTTTGCCGAATCCGACATAAACTTTCTGCTCATTCGCGGGCTTTTCATCTGTGGCAGGAGTGGTACTGACCAGATCGATTGTCGCGTACTCGCACTGATCCGCATCGGTGTAGAGCGTAATCTGCATCTCAGGCTTTTCTTCCTCTGCCTGGGCCTTAATTTTCTCAAGAGCCTTATCGAGTTCGGCATTGATGTCAACATTCTGGCCCAGGGCCTTGATGATGGGCTGCAGGGATTCCTTGGCCAGCAGGTCCTTCACATTTGCCACAACCAGTTCCATCATTTCCGTATAGGTCATATTCACAGGGGTCTTGCTGGTGAAGGTCATTTCATCCACTGTGAATTCGCCGGTTTCGGTCTCGCCCTTCTTCTCTTCAAAAGCCTTTTCCAGCTTTTCGATGATTTCTTCGGCATCTTTCCTGATCTGCTCCTCGTCCAGATTCTGGACAGCCTCCATCAGGGCCTGCATATCAGGGCCGGAGGTGTTCTGCGCGGAAACAGCGGTGATCTGCTCCTTGGAAATCTTCAGAGCCAGTCCGTTAATGAAGGAGCTGACAACCGTAATACCTTCTTCAGCGCCCTTTACGCCAAGGGTGAGCACCGAATCGTCACCGGCAAACAGGCCGAGTTCCAGAGAATCCTTGTCCGCTACGCCCTTCAGGGTAAGCACGTCCAGGATATCCCGGATTGCAGTCAGGGCTTTCTCGGTTTCAGCCGGAACTTCACGGTCCCCGACAATCGCTTTATTCAGTACATCCGTATTCAGGCTGACCTTTGCTTCAAAGGAAACAGGTTCCTCAAGGCCTTCAGCCATTCCGCCGATGCATGAAAGCAGCATCACGACGATCAGAATCAGACTGAGCATTTTCTTCATGGTAGTGTCCTCCCCTTTTTCTTTGTATATTTGTTTTAATAATTAACTGTTCATTTTCCCGCGCTGGCGATCGTCTCGCCGTGATAGCGATAGATCCGCATCAGCAGAGCGCCGTCATCGTTGGATGTGCCTAAGATGCGAATCGGGAAATCATACCGGTTGGTGAAAATCAGGTTCAGTTCGGGATTGCCTACAGCCGCATCGCAGTGAATCGGCAGGTAGGAAGCCCCGCTTCCGCCGTGGGGACGGCGGTGATTGATCTCGATGCCCGGCAGCTGGATCAGCACGTTATACAGCGTACTGGACACCTGGCAGGTGCCTCCGCCGTAACCCAGGGCGGATGTACCGGCTGTCAGAACGCCGGCCTTCTTGTATCCTTTGCCGCGGTTGTAGGGTCCCATGATTTTGTTGGCATTAAACTGCTCGCCGGGCTGAAGAACCCGGGAAATATACTGGGCGCCGGTTTTGATGTTGTGAATCCGGTTCAGGTTGGTTTCGCTCTGATTCATCTTGTAGTAGCTTGTATAGGCGCCGATCGGGCTGTCCGGATAAAGCTCCTCATCCGTCGGAGACACCGGAATCAGGTCTGTCAGCTCATTGGGATCAATATAACCGTATTCCCGCATATAGTTGACCATAGCCCAGCCCTTGTACATTCTCCAGATGCTCAGCTCTGTACCGGGTTTCAGGATTACCCAGTTATTGCCGTCATCTTCCTCGCCCCGGGTGGGTGTCATGCTCTTGCGTACATGGCAGGTGGTTGCCGTCCTGGCAATATAGGCATGTTTCTGCACATTGAAAGGCGGCGTATTCACCGGATCCAGCGTCACGATATCGCTCTTCTGGATATATTCCCGCTTCACGTAGCCGATGATGTTGTCCATGCGGACCACCAGCCAGCGCAGGCCCACAGAGAGAATGTCCACCTTCCGTCCCGCGGCAGGCCAGCTCTTCACGCCTTTCTTCTTCGTATCCTTTTCCGACCAGATTACTTTGCCGTAATCCTTGCGGATAATTCCAGTATACAGGGCGGGAGAATTCTGGTTGAAATCTTCCTTCGTTTTCTCGTGATAAACTTCGCCTGTCACCACAGCTTCGGTATCATCTTCAGCTTCCTTTTCCTCTTCTTCCATCTCCCTCAGTTCCTCATCAGTGAACTGAACATCGTCATCTTCCTCGGCCATGGAAAAGGAAACCGTTCCCAGCAGCAGGCACAGTCCCAGCAGAATACATAAAATGCGCTTCATTAGCACATCCTCCTTCATCGTATACGAAAATATTATCCGCTTTTTTCGTACACATGTCAACCGCGCCGCTTCCGGGAGCAATTGAACTCTACACCTTCAACGATTATCACTCCTCCTTCCTTCCCGTATGGTCTGCAGATCAGGATTCAGGGTTTGTTTTCCTTCATCGTGGCTGTATTATATTCCCCGTTTTCGCCCGAATAAACGATGCGTCTGATAAAATTACCCGTCTTATCTTTCCCTTCTCAGAGAAAAACCTCTTCATTTTCTTTTCCCTCCCGTTTCCTGAACTTCATCTGTTCAGACGCAGCTTTGATGACAAAAGTTCCCAAAACAATCATCAAATATGTCCTAATAATAATTATCACATTTGGCGCAGCCGAATATTTCACATTGAACGGCTCAGCCGTTCAATATTTCACATCCCACGCAGCGGGATATTTCACATTGGCCCGTCGGCGGGCCAATATATCATTAATTTTTGTAACTGCATTGGCAGTTACAAAATCTTGTGTTCCCCTTTCCTTATAAATACATTTTGTGGTATAATAGACTGTCGAGAATCTGGCGTTCTTATTGCCACAAAGGAGTGAACCCATGGCATCCCAAACCTATAATGCCGGGAATATTCAGGTGCTGGAGGGCCTTGAAGCCGTCCGTATGCGTCCCGGCATGTATATCGGCACAACTTCCTCCCGCGGCCTTCACCATCTGCTGTGGGAAATTGTTGACAACGCAATCGATGAAGCTTCCAACGGTTTCGCTTCAGAGGTCTCCGTCACCCTGCACAGGGACGGTTCCGCCAGTGTCTGGGACAACGGCCGCGGTATGCCCGTGGACGAACACCCGACCATGCACAAACCCGGCGTTGAGGTGATTTTTACCGTTCTCCATGCCGGCGGAAAATTCAACAACGAGAATTATGATTACTCCGGCGGTCTCCATGGCGTCGGCGCATCTGTCGTCAACGCCCTGAGCAAGTGGCTCACCGTCGATGTCTTCCTCAACTGGACACATTACCGGATGGCTTTTACCAGCGAAACGGATCCTGCCACCGGCAAAATTCTTGCCGGTCATCCCTCCGGTCCCCTGGAAATCCTGGGCAACACCCGCAAAAAAGGCACCCTGGTCCGTTTCCTTCCGGATGACACCATCTTTGAGGATGTCCGTTTCCATACGGAAACTGTTGCCCGCCGCCTGCAGGAACTGGCTTACCTGAACTGCGGCGTCTGCATCACCTTTACGGATGAGCGCCTGCCCGATGCGGACAGCCGTACCCGTGTCTTCCGCTATGACGGCGGCATTCAGGATTATGTCCGGTATCTGAACGCCGGCAAGACCGCCCTCCAGGATGATATCATTTATATCGAAGGCAAACGGGATGCGGTCATCTGCCGTGCGGCCATTCAGTATACAGACGGCTTCACGGAAAGCGTCTTCTCTTATGTCAACAATATCAACACTCCGGAAGGCGGCACCCATGAAACGGGCTTCAAGACGGCTTTTACCAAATGCTTCAATGATTATGCCCGCCGGGTAGGTCTTCTGAAGGAAAAGGATAACAACCTGGCCGGTGAAGACTTCCGGGAGGGGCTTACCTGTGTCCTGACCACCATGGTCAAGAATCCCCAGTTTGAGGGACAGACCAAAGGCCGTCTGGGCAACAGTGAAGTCCGCCCCGCGGTGGAAGCCATCGTTACCCAGCAGCTTCTGGACTGGCTGGACAATCTGAAAAATCAGGAAGTTGCTTCCGCCATCGTTGCCAAGGCAATCCGGGCCAACCAGGCGCGTGAAGCCGCCCGCAAAACCCGGGACAACATCCGCAAGGCCAGCCAGCTGGAAGCTGCACCCCTGGTCGGTAAGCTTTCCAGCTGCACCGGCCGTCATTGGGAAGACAATGAACTTTTCATTGTGGAAGGTGACTCCGCCGGCGGCAGCGCCAAGCAGGGCCGGGACCGCCGTTTCCAGGCCATTCTCCCCCTGCGCGGCAAACCGCTGAATGTGGAGAAGAAGCATCTGGACCAGGTGCTGGCCAACGAGGAGTTCCGCTCCCTGATCACGGCCCTGGGCACCGGTATTGATGAAGGCTTTACCCTGGACAATCTCAAATACGGCAAAGTTATCATCCTTTCCGATGCGGACCAGGACGGTGCCCACATCCGCGCAATTCTCCTGACTTTCTTCTTCCGCTATATGAAGGACCTGATCACCGGCGGTCATGTATATATCGGCATGCCCCCGCTCTACAAGGTCCAGAAGGGACAGAAAGTCATCTACGCCTATGATGACAAGGAACTGGCCAAAGCCACCCGTTCCGTCGGCAAGGGTTATACCCTGCAGCGGTACAAGGGACTGGGCGAAATGAATCCGGAGCAGCTCTGGGAAACCACCATGGATCCGTCCCAGCGCAAATTGATGCGGGTCGGCATCGAGGATGCCGCTCTGGCGGACCGCCTGACCACCGTCCTCATGGGGGACAAGGTTGAACCACGCCGCGATTATATCAGCGAGCATGCTGACTTCAACCGTGAAGATCACTTTGACGCTGAGCTGGACGGCCACAGCGTGCAGGAAGGAGGTCAGTAAGCCATGGCAAAACGTAAAGAACCTGAAAAGCCCATTGCAAAAGACGATCCTTCCCGTATTCTTGATATCAACATGGAAGACGTCATGCACAACAGCATGATGCCCTACGCGGAACATGTTATTCTGGAACGGGCCCTGCCCCGGGTGGAAGACGGCCTGAAGCCTGTTCAGCGCCGGATCCTTTACACCATGATGGAGCTGGGCACCACGCCGGACAAACCCCACCGCAAATGTGCCCGTATTGTCGGTGACTGTCTCGGTAAATACCATCCTCACGGAGACTCTTCTGTTTACGGCGCCCTGGTCCACATGGCCCAGGATTTCGCTATGCGCTGTCCCATGGTGGACGGGCACGGCAACTTCGGCTCCATCGACGGAGACGGTGCCGCTGCCATGCGTTATACCGAAGCCCGGATGACGCCCCTGGCCATGGAAATGCTGCGGGATATTGATAAGGATACGGTGCCTTTCCGGCTGAATTTCGATGATACCCTGAAAGAGCCGGATATGCTCCCTGCCCGCTTCCCGAATCTGCTCGTCAACGGTGCCAACGGTATCGCGGTAGGCCTGGCCACCAACATACCGACCCACAACCTGGGCGAAGCCGTCCATGCGGTTATTGCCCAGATGGAAAACCCGGACATTACCCTGGATGAACTGATGCAGATTCTTCCCGGCCCGGACTTTCCCACCGGCGGCGTTCTGGTGAACAATGAAGAAATCCGCCGCGGTTATGAAACCGGTAAAGGGAAACTGACCCTGCGAGCGCGGGTCAGTATTGAGGACGGCGCTTCCGGCAGGAAGCTGCTTGTGATCACCGAGGTTCCGTACCAGATCAACAAGGCTGCCATGCTGGAAAAAATCCATAAGCTCAGCGAGGATAAAAAAGCAGCTCTCGGCGGTATTTATGACATCCGTGATGAGAGCGACCGTACCGGTATGCGCGCCGTAATCGAACTCAAGCGCGATGTGGATCCGCTCCGGGTGCTGGCCTATCTGTACAAGTATTCCGATCTCCAGGTTACCTTCGGTGTCAATATGGTTGCCATTGTCGGCGGCAAGCCGAAGCTGCTGGGGCTTAAGGAACTGATCGCCAGCTATATTGACTATCAGAAACAGGTCGTCACCCGCCGCACGGAGTATGAACTCAAGCAGGCCAAAGCCCGCGCCCATATCCTGGAGGGCTTGATGATCGCCCTGGATAACCTGGATGAGGTCATTGCCCTGATCCGGGCCAGCAAAAGCCCTAAGGAAGCCCGCATCGGCCTGATGGAACGCTTTGCCCTCACGGAAATCCAGGCGCAGGCGATTCTGGATATGCGTCTGCAGCGCCTGACCAATCTGGAAGTGGAAGCCCTCCGGAAGGAATACGCCGATGTCCTGAAGCTGATTTCCCGTCTTGAAGGCATTCTGAAGAGCGGTAAAAAGCTGAATGAAGTCATCCGGAAGGAAATGGAGGCCATTGCCGAAGAGTTTGCCAATGAGCGCCGTACGACCCTGGAAATGCCCGAAAACGCGCCCGTGGAACTTCCGGATAACGCGCCGGTTCCTGAAGACGCAGTGATCATTTTCACCGAAGGCGGCTACCTCAAGCGCGTCTCTCCGGCCTTCCTGAAACGGACTCCGCTGCCCACCGTGGAAGAGAATCCGCTGGAATGCGCCCGCTGGCTGCTTCCGACCACTACAGCGGAAAACCTGTACATCTTTACCGATCTTGGCAACTGTTACCCGATCCGTGTCGGAAATATCGCTGAATGCAAACCGAAAGACCGCGGTCAGCTGCTCTCCGGCGTGCTTATGGGCATTGAAGAGGAGGAGCATCCCCTCCTCATGCTCACCTGTGATCCCGTGAAAATGAAAGATCAGCCGGATTTCCTCTTCATCACGAAAAACGGTATGATCAAACGCACTGTCGCTGTGGATTATGATGTCCGCAGCCGGAAATACCCCACCCTTTCCCTGAAGAAGGGCGATCACCTGCTCACCATCCTTCCGGCTGCGGGAGAAGGCGATCTCCTGCTTGTTACCCGCGGCGGCATGAGCATTCGTTTCCCGCTGTCCACGGTTCCGGTTCAGGGCAGAATCGCCGCCGGTGTAAAAGCCATGGGAGTTGAAAGCGGCGATGAGGTTTTCTGGGTCAGCCAGCTGGAGGAAACCGATGAAGTCATCCTCTTCTCCGATCGCGGTTGGGCCAAGCGCATTACCCAGGTGGACTTTGAGCCCCAGAACAGAGCCGGCAAGGGTGTCCGCTGCTTCTATTTCAACAAAAACGGTTCCAACGGAAAAGGAATCGCCGGTGTTTGCCGGATCAGCCGGGACATTCCCTGCAGTCTGCTGGTCAGGCAGGCCCGCAGCCCCATGAGCAAGCTTTCCAGGGATGATATCCTGCTCCAGAACCGTGCCGGCAAGGGAATGCCCTATGTAATGGCAATCCTGGACGATATCGTCACCGGCATATCTGTAGTTCCGGATGCGGCGGTACCGGACGGCACCCCTGGGGAAACAGAGAATTCAAACAATACATTATTATGAATTATGTATTGTTGCGGAGTTGTCCAAATCCTTGATTTGGGTAACAACTCTCCTGCAACAGCCGTCAGCGCTTCAGCGCTGGTAACGGTGAACGCAGATTTATATTTATAGGAGGGATTTATCTATGGCAAGACAGAATTTCGGCGGCTTCGGCGGAGGCGCCAACATGCAGCAGCTTATGCGTCAGGCTCAGAAAATGCAGCAGCAGATGCAGGAAGCACAGGAACGTCTGGAAGAAGCTGAATACGAAGCAGCTTCCGGCGGCGGAATGGTCTCGGTGAAGGTCAGCGGCAAGCGCGAGCTCACGTCCATCACCATTGATCCCCAGGTTGTGGATCCGGATGATATCGAAATGCTTCAGGATCTGATTATGGCTGCAGTCAATGAAGCGCTTCGCAAGGGCGAGGAAGCCCGCGAAACCGCCATGAGCCGTATGGCTCCCGGAATGGGCGGTCTGTTCTGAGATGAGCAGTCAGTATGAACCCATTGCGGCAATGGCCATGGAGCTGGCAAAGCTTCCGGGTGTCGGGCCTAAAACTGCCCAAAGGCTGGCCTATCATCTGGCCTCCCAGCCCCTGGAAAACGTCCGTGCCCTCTCTGTCGCGCTTTGGGAAGGCCGCAAAGCGATCCGCTTCTGCGAAACCTGCGGCAACTATGCCACCGGTGATGCCTGTCCGGTCTGTGCGGATCCCGCCCGCCATAACGGGCAGATCTGCGTTGTTCGCGATCCCCGGGATGTGGCAGCCCTGGAACGGACTCATGAGTACCATGGCCTGTATCATGTGCTGCATGGCACACTTTCCCCCATGGAGGGTGTCGGACCGGATGATATCCATATCCGGGAGCTGCTTGCCCGCCTGGGCACGGAAGAAGTGTCTGAAGTGATCCTTGCGACCAATCCCGATGTTGAGGGCGAAGCCACCGCGACCTATATTGCCCGCCTTCTCAAACCGATGAATATCAAGTGTACCCGGATTGCCCACGGCGTTCCCGTCGGCGGTGACCTGGAGTACACTGATGAAGTTACCCTTTTCAAGGCCCTTGAGGGCCGTCGGGATATGTAATTCCGGATTATGAACTATGAATTATGAATTGTTATCCTCTCTGCTCCTGGTTCTTTGCCTGTTTCTCCTGATTATCCTTCTGGTCAGGCAGACCGCCCTGAGCCATAAACAGGAACAGGATAAACTGACCCAGGAGCATGGCCTGGTCAACCTGGGAAACCGTCTTCTGGATGAACTGGATAGCCAGCACGATGAAGCGGCGAAATCCCTTTATGAGGCCAATCAGTCCCTGATGACCACCCTCACCCAGATGGGCCAGGGGCAGTCCACATTGCTGGAAAGCATGCAGCGCCAGGTTCTTTTATCCACCCGGAACCAGGAGGAAAAGATCAATGACCTGAGGCTGGAAAATGAGCGCCAGCTTTCTGAGATGCGGAAAACCGTGGATGACAGGCTGTCAGAAAGCCTGGACAAGAAGCTGGATCAGTCCTTCGCCCAGGTCAGCGAGCGGCTTGAATCCGTTTATAAGGGACTGGGTGAAATGCATACGCTGGCTTCCGGCGTTGGAGACCTGAAAAAGGTCCTTACCAATGTTAAAACCCGGGGCATCTGGGGAGAAATGCAGCTTGGCAACCTGATTCGCCAGACGCTGGCCCCGGGTCAGTATGAGGAAAATGTGGCAGTGGTTCCCGGTTCTGCGGAACGGGTGGAATTTGCTGTCTGCCTGCCGGACCGGAGCGGCGGTATGGTCTATCTCCCTGTGGACAGCAAATTCCCGCAGGAAGACTATATCCGCCTGTCTGATGCTTCCCGGGACAGCGATGCCGCAGCTGCCGAAGCCGCCCGTAAGGCATTGGTCCAGCGCCTGAAAAGCGAAGCAAAGAAAATCGCGGAAAAATACATTTCCCCGCCTCATACCACGGATTTCGCCATTATGTTCCTGCCCGTGGAGGGGCTTTATTCCGAAGCTCTCCAGACACCGGAACTTGTCGAATCCCTCCAGCGGGACTACCGGATCGTAATTGCCGGTCCGGGCACTTTCTCCGCAATGCTGAACGCGCTGCAGATGGGTTTCCGTACCCTGGCCATTGAAAAGCGTTCCGGTGAAGTCTGGCTGCTGCTGGGAGAAATCAAAAAGGATTTCACCCGTTTTGCAGAAACGCTTGAAAATACCAGGCGCCGCCTGGACCAGGCCGGTGAATCCATTGATTCCGCCGTATCCCGGTCACGTACAATCCAGCGCAAGCTCTCTTCCCTGGAAACCGGGCCGGCTCTTGACACACCGGATGAAACGCATAAAATTAGTAATGATTGATTAACCGCTGTAAATCAGGGATCCCCGAAATATAAGGAGGCAGATAAAATGATTTGGAGTTGGATCGTAAAAGTCGCGCTTTGGGCCCTGGCCGGTTTCGCTGCCAGTAAAATCATGAAGGGCAGGCCGGACGGGCTGCTCAGCAATATCCTGCTGGGTCTGGTCGGCGGTGTCGTCGGCAGCCTGCTGCTGAGCCTGATCGGGCTTGGTTCCATCAACGGTATCGGCAACATCCTGGTTTCTGTTGTGGGCGCCTGCGCAGTGCTGTTCGTTGTGAAAAAGTTTGCGAAATAAAACAGTATATATGTAAAAGCCCCACTGCGGATTACCGCAGTGGGGTTCTTTGTTTGTACAGGTCTCAGTCGTCCGCTCTGAATGCGTAGATCGTTGTTGTATCGTACTTCTCGCCGGGACGCAGGATCGTCGTTCCGGGGAAATTGGAATGGTTGGGATCATCCGGGCAATGCTGGGTTTCCAGGCAGAAGCCGGAGAAATGGCCGTATTCAGCGCCGTCCTTGCCGCCCTTGATGTCCAGCGTGCAGGCAGTGTAGAGCTGGATAGCGGGCTGGTCAGTCAGCACTTCCATATAGCGGCCGGTTTCTTCATGCCAGACGCTGGCAGCGGCTCCCATGGTTTCTCCCTTCCGGAGAACGAAGTTGTGGTCGTATCCGCCGGCAGGAATCATTTGGGGACAGGTTTCATATACTTCCAGTCCTTCACCGATCAGCAGTCCATCACGAAGGTCCAGAGGCGTTCCGGCCACAGGCATATAGTCGCCGGTGGGAATCAGTCCGCTGTCCACCTTGGTGATTACATCCGCATCGATGGAGATTTCATGATCCTTTACAGTACCGTGCTTGTGGCCGCCCAGGTTGAAATAGGTATGGTTGGTCAGGTTGCACAGTGTAGGCTTGTCTGTGGTGGCTTCATACCGGATGATCAGGTCACACATATCATTCCAGGTATACGTAACCGTCACGTCCAGATTGCCGGGATAGTTTTCCTCACCGTCCGGAGATACCCTGTGGAAGGAAACAGAATCCTCATGCTCGCCTTCCTTGGCTGTCCCGGTCCAGAAATGAGCGGCAAATCCGACATTCCCGCCATGGAGATGGTTCACGCCGTGATCGTTCAGTGCTACCTGGTATTCCTTGCCGTCAATGGAGAATTTACCGGCGCCGATCCGGTTGCCGTAACGGCCTACGGTATCGCCAAAGCATCCGTGCGGTCCCAGGTACGGTTCCAGTGTATCAAAGCCCAGTGCCACATCGTCCATATTTCCGCCGGCATCCGGAACAATGATGGACGTCAGGATTGCGCCCCATTCCGTCACAGATACGGAAGCGCCCATGCTGTTTGTCATTGTAAACTTATGAACATCCTTGCCCTTGGGGGATTTTCCCCATACCTCAGTCTTAATTGACATTCTCTGTACCTCCTTCAGTCACACTGTGCAGGATAGATTGTTCACGCCGCGCAGTAATCATTCTGAATTATGAATTGAGATCACATTTTCTCATCAACGAGCTTTTTCAGTTCGTTCATAAAGGTTCCCACATCCGTAAACTTCCGGTACACTGCGGCAAAACGCACATATGCAACGTCATTCAGTTCCTTCAGTTCAGACATGACCATATCACCGATCTTCTCCGAACTGATTTCGCCGTCCATCGTGGCATACGCTTTCTGCTCCACCCGGGTAACAATCTCATCAATCTGCTGCATACTGACAGGCAGCTTATCGCAGGCATGCAGGATACCCGCTTTAATCTTCTGGCTGTCAAAGCTCTCCCGGCGGCCGTCCCGTTTTACAACGAACAGCGGACTGAGTTCCACCTTCTCGTATGTCGTGAACCTTCTGCCGCAGTTGGTGCATTCCCTTCTGCGCCGGATGCTGTTTCCGTCATCAGTGGGACGGGAGTCAATCACTTTACTGTCCAGACAGCTGCAATACTGGCACTTCATCCGTCATTCCTCCAATTACTGTTTTTCGTTTCTGTTATATCTTTCAGTCCCGGATTATTCCAGTGAGCCAAGCTGCTTGTAAAGATCCTTGTTTGCTTTATAGAGTTCGGTGAACACCTTGTATACTTTAGCGTACTTCGGCACATTCTCCGCAATGGGTTCCTGCGCGGGATTGACATGAATCATCGCTCTGCAGGCTTCCTGCACGCTGCTGTACAGTCCGGCACCGACTCCGGCCAGGATCGCCACACCCAGGGCCGGTCCCTCTGTGTTGACCGTGGTCGCCACGGGGCAGTTCATCACATCAGCCAGCATCTGCCGCCACAGCGGGCTCTTTCCGCCGCCGCCGCAGGCCAGCATTGTTTCCGGTGCAACGCCCATACCGGCCAGCACACCCAGGCAGTCATTCAGACTGTAGGTCACGCCTTCCATAACGGCTCGCAGCAGGTCGCGCCGCTGATGCATAGCGCTCAGGCCAAAGAAGATGCCCCGGCAGTCGCTGTCCAGATGCGGAGTCCGCTCGCCCATCAGATAAGGTGCGTAAATCAGCTTGTTCGCACCGATCGGGCTCTGGGCGGCTTCCTGGTTGGTCAGTTCATAGGTGTCCACGCCCATGGCTTCCGCTGTAATCTTTTCCGCGCCGCAAAAGTTGTCACGGAACCATTTCAGGCTCAGGCCGGCTGCCTGGGTCACGCCCATCACATGCCATGCTCCGGGCACAGCACAGCAGAAGGTATGCACACGGCCCTTGGGGTCAATAGCCAGTTTGTCCGTATGGGCAAACACCACGCCGCTCGTGCCGATGGTGGTAAAGGCTTTTCCGTCTTCCACAACGCCGGTACCCACAGCCGCGGCCGCGTTATCTCCGGCGCCACCGACCACAAGTGTATCCTCGCTCAGTCCGGTCAGTTCCGCAGCTTTTGCGGAAATATGGCCGGTCACTTCGCAGCTCTCATATACTTTCGCCAGCATGCTCTTGTCGATGTCCAGAATTCCAAGCAGTTCATCGCTCCAGCAGCGGTTCGGCACGTCCAGCATCTGCATACCGCTGGCATCAGACACCTCTGTGGCAAAGTCACCCGTCAGCATAAACCGGACGTAATCCTTGGGCAGCAGCACATGCTTGCATTTTGCGTAGTTTTCAGGCTCGTGATTCCGTACCCAGATCAGCTTGGACAGGGTAAATCCGGGCAGTGCAGGATTGGCTGTAATCCGGATCAGATTGTCGTAGCCGACTTTTTCAGTAATCTCTTCGCATTCCTTGGCAGTCCGCTGATCGCACCAGATAATGGAAGGACGGATCACTTCGTCTTTCTCGTCCAGCATTACCAGTCCGTGCATCTGTCCGCTGATGCCCAGGGAGACTACGTCTTCCTTCTTCACACCGCTCTTGCCCAGCACTGTACGGATCGTGCTGATCGCGGCATTATACCAGTCCTTGGGATCCTGTTCCGCCCAGCCGTTCTGCGGCTGGTACATAGGATACTCCACAGTTGCGGAGCAGATACCCTTGCCGTTCTGATCAAACAATACTGTCTTTGTACCGGATGTTCCCAGGTCGATCCCAAGCAGGTATTTCATATGCACTTTCCTCTCTATCCACAAAATATAGTGGTTGTTAACTAAAAGTAATTATAGTCTTGTGGTTTTCCCCTGTCAAGCTGTTCGTACATATTAAACCGCGTATGAAAAGGGCCGGCTTACGCCGGCCCTGATCCTTGATTTTCCTTAGTCGAAGCAGTCACCCACATGGTTAATCATGATCTCCACACCCAACGGCGTATCGTACTCATCAATGTACTCAACCGGTGTGCCGGGTGTCTTCGGCTTCTTACCTCCGTTGTGTTCCGGACGTTTCCACAGGGAGTTGGTGAAGGTGGTCAGTTTGCCTTCTGTCACCATGCTCTCCAGTTCGTATCCGATCACACTCTGTTCACTCCAGGTGTATACCGCAGGCTTTCCGTTCACCACGGTCGGCAGGTCGCTGATAGTAGCGCTCCAGTTATTCTGCTCATTCAGCACAACTGTCATTCCGTTGCTCAGCGTCATTACAATGCTGGCCGGCCGCAGTTTCAGTTTGTTATTGTTGTCCTGCCATACCTTCCGAACCGAGATGCTGGTCAGTTCAGGCTTGTAATTGTTCCGGATGTTGTATCCGTTAATTTCAGCCACGTACCATTCCACCGGATCCTCAGTGACCGTGTATTCGATTCTTTCCTTATCTTCCCTCAGTCTCGGAAGTCCTGTGAACACTTTCTTCCAGCCGTTTGCTTCGTTCAGCTCAGCCTTAGCAACTTCAACGCCGTCCGCCAGCAGTCTGACTGTCACGGATTCAGGTCTGTTCCCATCCTTGTTTCCGTTGTCGTTCCAGGTCTTGATAACCGGGATATCCACCGGACTGTCATCCGGTTCGTAGGGTTCCTGAGGATCGAATTCGAATTCCTTCTCGATTTCCAGTTTGCCCGCTTCGTAGGTATTCTTAATCACGAATCCCGTAGAAGCGTCTCCTTCAATCGTAGCTACATAGCCTTCCGGAATGACAGTTTCGGCAACAGTATAGCTGATCTCTCTGAACAGGTCGCCCTCACGGACATTCACGGGCAGTTTTTCCCACTTATAACTCCAGCCGTTGCCGCTGTTCAGCGTGACCGGTGTTTCCATGGCCTTTCCGTCAGCATACAGCTGCACGGTGATGCTGCCGGGCCGCTTGGCTCCCTCGCCGTCAATCCATTCCTTCCGGACATTGACTTCTGTCTCTGCCGGTCCGTATGTGTTCGTCAGCGTGGTCAGGATGCCGTTCACAGACGGAGTCTTTAAGCTGTAACCCGCAACAGTCGGTTCTTTCCAGCTGTAGGTTACGGGCTCGCCGTTCTTCATCTTCGGCAGATCATTCACCACAGCCGCCCAGCCGTTTGCATCACTCAACGTCACATCCTGGATCTTTTCACCGTTGGCCAGCAGATCCACTTTCAGAGTAGAAGGACGTTTTCCGTCACGGTTGTCACCGTCGTCCCAGACCTTCTTGATCGCGGCGGAAGTCGGCTCAGCTGTATCTTCCAGCAGCAGTACGCCGTCATTGCGTTTGATCAGTCCGGTGGAAGTAATCTTCCCTTCCTTGTCTACCGTGAAGGTAGCATCCGCGGCAATGAGATAGTTCTCGGGAGCCAGGGTCTCATGCAGGGTGTACTGCATATCGGGTTCCAGATCGAGGACTTCATGTACTTTACCCGCTTCAGATACCCACTCGTCGATTACTGCTCCGGCCGCATCCAGAACCTGGAGATTTGCTCCGGACAGTTCAACACCGGTGGTAATCTCTGCCTTCTGGATCTTCACCACAGTGTTGTAGAAGGTGATTCCCAGGTCTCCGGTTTCCGGATCCGTGAGGATCTTGCCCTCCTGATTGTCAGTCAGCTTTACTGTGATGGTCTTTACAGCGCCGTCATAGATCACCGCATGATCCAGCGCGTCTCCCTCAGGCTTCACTTCGCTGATGGTGTAGGTGTACGTTCTTTCCTTCTCGATCTTGCCGTCCACCACCATATCCGCTTCGGTATAGGTGATCGGATCGAACGTTACAGTACCGTCAGCCTTGCATGCTGCTGTCTGCAGCACTTCGCCGGCTTCATTCTTCAGTTCGAAGGTGAATTCGCCATCGGTCGTCATATCGCGTCCGTTCAGCACCTTCTTCGCCAGGAACTGGATTTCGCCGCAGGATTCATAGGGATTCGTAACCTCGATACTCGGACTGTCGGAAGCATCATCAATATACAGGGTTCCGGCTCCGTCATCCTTCACAACGATCTTGAATGTCTTCGGTTCAGTATCGTAGGTTACGCCTGCGATCTCGCCTTCACTTTCTGTAATCGTAAATGTGAATGTACCGTAACTGGTAAATTCAATATCACCGAATTTAGCAACCTTGTTGTCGATTGTCGCTGTCTTGACCAGTTCATCCGGCAGCTGGGCGCCCTTGGGATTATTCCCGTCAGCAGCCAGGGTGAATTCGAACCAGTCGGTTTCAATCCAGTCACGTCCCGTCAGGACCTTAGTCGCTTCAAGCGACAGCCGTGTCGGCTTCACTGTATACGTGTTCGTCAGCGTTGTAATCGTTCCGTTCACGCTGGTATCCGTCAGCTCATAGCCTTCCGGCAGATCCACTTCAGTCCAGGTATACTCGATCTCTGTTCCGTGGTCCTCGTACTTCGGCAGATGCTCAATGGTAGCTGTCCATTTATTATCTGCGTTCAGGACAACTTCCTGTCCGTCAGACAGCTTCACTGTCAGGCTTGCCGGTGTCTTGCCGTCTTCCTTCGCTCCGATATCCCATACTTTCACAATCGTTGCTTCGGTTTCTTCAGGCGTATAGCTGTTCGTCAGCGTTGTGATTGTTCCGTTCACGCTGGTATCCGTCAGCTCATAACCTTCCGGCAGTTTTTCTTCAGACCAGGTGTATTCGATTTCCTTACCGTCCGCATACTTCTGCAGCCCTTCGAGCCTGTCTTCCCATTCATTCTTTTCATTCAGGGTGACAGAATACTCAGTTGTCTCTCCGTTAGCCAGCAGATATACAGTCAGGTTTTCCGGACGCTTGCCGTCCTGGTCTTCCGCGTCGTTCCAGACCTTCTTCACAGAAGCTTCGGTTTCTTCAACTACACGGCTGTTCGTCACGGTATATGCCCATTCAGTTTTGGACACCTTTTCGATTACAGGCTTCTCATATTTGTCCACCTGGTCTTCTTCAACCGTGTATTCGATTTCCTTGCCGTCCGCATACTTCTGGAGATCAGTCCAGGTGTACTTCCATTCATGTTCAGCATCCAGTTCTGCCTTCATGAAATCCTGACCGTTCTTCAGCAGTTTGACTGTTACGCTCTTCGGCCGGAAGCCTTCCCTGTTTTCATTGTCTGCCCAGATCTTTTCGACACTGACCTTTGTCAGTTCAACCCTACGGCTGTTCGTGACTGTAAATTCGTATTCGCCCTTGGCTGTCTTTTCAACCTTCGGTTCCTCATACTTTTCAGTCTTGACTTCAGAAACCGTATACACGATCTCTTCGCCATTCTCGAACTTGGCCAGACCGGTCCAGGTCTTTGTCCAGTTGTTGCTTTCATCCAGTTCCACCGTCTGGAGGACTGTATCGCCCTTCTTAAGCTGAACTGTAATAGCCTTGGGACGGAAGCCTTCTGTATTCTTCTCGTCGTTCCAGACCTTGGTAACCTTCACGTAGGTTTCTTCGGGCGTATGGCTGTTGGTCAGGCTCGTTACCGTGCCGTTCACGCTGGTGTCAGTCAGCGTGTAGCCTTCCGGCAGCTCGCCTTCTGTCCAGGTGTATTCAATTTCTTCACCCGCAGCGTACTTCGGCAG
>JBGUGL010000010.1:0-29186 GCA_045111455.1 Christensenellales bacterium
GAAGCCCACCTCAAGAATAAGACTCCCATTGCGCAAGCAAGTAAGACCCCCGGAAGACTACCGGGTAGATAGGTCATCGGTGGAAGTGCGGTAACGCATGCAGCTTGATGATACTAATAGGTCGAGGGCTTGATTTCAGAAATGATCTTGAGTCCAATTGGAAACACAAACTGAAAAACTTAGGTCTACAAATCCTGAATCAATCGCTGTGCAGTTGTCAAGGTGCGAGAAAGACACAGCTCACCATTTCCGGTGGCAATGACGAAGGGGTCACACCTGTTCCCATACCGAACACAGAAGTTAAGCCCTTCAGTGCCGATGGTACTTGACTGGTAACGGTCCGGGAGAGTAGGTCGCCGCCGGATTCCAAATAAAACTACCGCATAAATATGCGGTAGTTTTTTTGTCATTAGCCGGCGGACTAGAGAAATGTATATGCTCGCTTATTTGCTGTTATTAGTCCATTCTGAACCTGCATTGCAAGCAGATAGAATGAACTTATAACAGCACTTCGTTCACTTCTGCGAAGTTCACTCAGAGGATTCCAAGAATGGAATCCAGCGAGCATTATATGGAGTTTGGAATAAGCAGGAACAGGTGGATGAGAAGAAAAGACGAAGGGGTCACTCCGCAACCTCAATCGTTGCAGACGCCCTCGCGGGGGCGCTTCGGGCTTCTGCTCGTTTCGGCAAGGAATCGCGCGCGCACCGCGGGCGGAATTCCCGCCTCGCGCACCGCGCACGGCAGGACTCGCTCAGGTCGCTTCCTGCTTCGCAGGATAGCCCACTGGGCTACCGCTTCCTTCGTTCCCCTGTTCCATACCGAACACAAATAACAACTACATAAATGCAGATATTTTGAAAGACCGCCCGAAGGCGGTCTTTTTTCATAACAGATCATCCACTATGGTGGGGAGATCTGACGGGAAATAGGCATCCATCTCTTTGTTGCTCATTTGGAAATAACTCTGGATGAATTCATAAAGTCTTGAGGGACGTTTATACATGACATCCCGGAGACGGTCCACACGCTTCTGCCAGTATTCCCAGGCAGCTTCCGGATCAGTGGGAACTTCCATAATGACGTTTTTGTCATAATAAGGCGCCCATCGTTCCACATGCGCTTTCATGGACGGTTCAATCCAGGCGATGCAGACATCCAGTTCCTTCCACATGTTTTCTGTTGACAGGGTCCTGAACAGATTCCCCAGCTTGGTAAAGAACAGGTCTTTGTATTTGTCCACGGAAAGGATCTTCAGGAAAATACTGTTGTCAATGCCTTGCTCTCCCATTCCGGCTTCTTTCAGGTAGCTCTTAACAGAATCGAATTTGGAATTATAGAGGGCGTAATCCAGATCCTTGATCAGGCATTTCCATTTTCCGCCGGGCACTTTATAAACAACTGCGTTTCCGATATCGGAGTTTCCGAAATACATTTCGACTGTAAACCAGTCCAGGAAATTATCGATATCGATTTCCTGCTCGAGGAATGCCAGGTCCTCCGGGTTTTCCGCAGGGCTGCCGGCTTTGATTTTATTCCGCGTGAGGAGGAATTCCGTCCGGCTTCCCTGATCGGCTCGGCTGCCCATAGCTTGCAGGATCGTAACTTCATCCGCCAGATCATCTGGAACCTGTTCATGACGGCAGATGGTATGACCGTCTATGGTTTCCCGCATGTTGTAGATGCCCCAGTATTCATCATTCAGATAGACATTCACAGGACGCCAGGCCTGGGTCAGCAGACCGGTATCTGTATATCTGTCAATGAGGCGGTGCTGGACACCGTCCTGCACCCGTGTCCACATGCTGTCGTTTCCTGAATTCCGCAGCAGAATGGAAGGATAAGCGGCAGCTGCCCTGTCATCAAACAGCGGGAAATCAAAGGAACCGTCTGCAGCATCGATCCGGAAGCTTTTCTGGGGCATATCCAGGGAGAAATCACCGGAGAGGCCCAGCCTGATCTTGTCCCTGAACAATACGGCATCCTCGCTGCTCCGGTAAACCAGTTCACCGTCCACTTTGGTTCCTGCATCCTTCATTTTCCGGTAGGTAGTATTTTGAAACGGCAGCCTGCCGGGTTCTTTAACCACTTTATCACCGTCTGCCAGGATTCCGGTTTCCTTGTTCCACAGCAGATCCGGTTCCACATACAGGTCAATCCGGTCCAGCGGAGCCACCTGGGAATCATTGCTATCCGGGGTGGTGACAGCGGCCGGCAGGGCAGCAGAGCCTGATGTGCCGGGCGTGATTTGACTGCTGAGCGGCTGTGTTACGCGGTCGATGGGTGTATCGGTATGTACTGAACCGCGGATCGCCCACAGAGCGGCAATGAGGACAATCACGGCGGAAAATGCCAGGATCGGCCTGAACCGGGAAATACGGTTTTGAGACGGTGCAGAGGCATAGGGATTCGAATAAGCGTTGTTTTTTGCATTATATACAGTAATCAAAGGACTATCCTCCTTTTTAACACGTTCCAGGATATCGTTTTCCTGGGAAGGAAGCCCGTCCAGCCATGACAGACTGTCCTGAACAGCCTGATGAATATGTTTCTGAGCCTGTTGTTCATTCATGTTGTTCATCGCTCCCTTCCAGTTCTTTTTTCAGCCTGACGCAGGCACGCCCGCATCTTCTTGAAACGGCAGAAGGTGTAATCCCGAGAATATCAGCTGTTTCCTGTATTCCATATCCCTGAATATAACGGAGGGTAACCGCTTCCATATATTTCCGGGGCAGATTCATGACAGCAGCCGTCAGGACGGCTGAGGTCTCATCAGGCGGATCGGCAGCGATCTGCAGATCTTCCGGCCGGACATACCGGTTCATGCGGTTGACCCAGGGACTTCGAAGGAAATCCCGGCAGGTATTGACTGCAATCCGGGTCAGCCAGCTTTTTTCTTTCTGCTCCTCACGCAGACTGTCCAGATGCATGTAAGCTTTCAGAAAAGTGTCCTGTACCGCGTCTTTCGCCTGTTCCGTGTCATGCAGATAAAGGTAACAGATTCTCAGGATGTCTTTCTCGTATCTGCGGATTAAGACGGTAAGTCTTTCCTGTGCTGAAGAATCCGGGCCCTGGATTCCTGTCACTGACTTCACCTCCTGATTATATAGACGCGGCTGAACGCTGAAATTTGACTTTTGGTCCGAAAAAAGTCCTGTAAAATGCAGGAACAGTGAACATTATACAATAAAAAGCCGGCATGATCATCTGATTCCGATCATGCCGGGCCGGGTATCAGGCTGTCAGTTTTTCCTGGACTTATAGTCTTCCTCGATCTTTTGCTTCCAGCCCCGGGTCAGTGGCATACAGGCACGTACAGTGCGGACTGCTTCGCTGACTTCAGAATAATTCAGGGCCTGTCCTTGTGCATCATTGTAAAAGGTGACGGCCCGGTCTTCATCAATGCCGAAATGCGCGGCTGTTTCCACAGCATCGATATTTGCCCCAAGGAACAGGAACTCCCAGCCGTATTTTTCCTTCTGCCGTTTCACCATGGCTTTGACCTGGTCGCTGGTATAACGCCGGCTGGCATTTTCTATGCCGTCTGTTGTGATAATGAAGACGGTATGCTCCGGACGGTCCTCCTCCCGGGCATATTTGTGGACATTGCCGATGTGGTGGATGGCTCCGCCGATGGCGTCAATCAGCGCCGTACAACCTCCGACGAAATACTGCTGATCTGTCATGGGTTCAATCTTCCGGAGATCCACCCGGTCATGGAGGACGCTGCTCTCATTGGAGAACAGTACGGTGGAGACCAGAGCTTCCCCTGCTTCTTTCTTCTGCTTTTCGATCATGCCGTTGAAGCCGCCGATGGTGTCTGCCTCCAGCCCGGACATGGAGCCGCTCTTATCCAGGATGAACACCAATTCTGTCAGATTCTTTTTCATAATAAATCCCCTCCCCTTCGTATCCTGCCGGGTTTTTCTCAACCCTGCACGCAGATGATACCGGAAAGGGGAGGGGATGCGGTCGCCCGGCAGGCGACAAAATCAGCCCATACCGGAGCCCAGCAGCGGCATGTCGTATTCAAAGAGGACTTCGTTGATTTCGTAGATATTGTATATATGATGAAGAATGCAGTATTCCAGTACAAGGTCCATTTTACTGCTGCGGGTCAGGGAAAAACCGGCTTTGTTCAGCAGCTTTTTTGTCTGGGGAAGGGAAAGCTCCAGGGCAACGGCAAAGGCAAGTACGGTGGGCTTGCTGGGTTTATAAGCCGGATTGGAACGGATTTTACTGAACAGTTTCCGGTCCACGTTCGCTTTCTTGTAGCATTCCGCATCGGTCATGCCCCGTTCATCAATCAGTTCCAGCAATGTCTCGGAAAACCCCTTATCCGTTTTTTTCAGGATGCTGCTCCAGTCGGGGACAGGAGAAGGCACAGCAGCTTTGGGCGCTGCCATATCTTCCCGGATCTGATCGCAGAGATTGCCGCTCAGTTCCATGTCCAGTTCCATGGCGGCTTTTTCATCCTGCTGCCAAAGTTTTCTCCGGGTGTTCTGATACCGGTTGACGGGATGCTTTTCAGCATAGACATCATCAATATATTCCCGGATATTGCGGAAAAGCCTGCTGCCTGTCAGGAACTCATCGTGGCCGAAAAGGACAAGCCAGACCATCAGGTCGTGATCCAGCAGGAAACCGGTGATGGTTTCAACGGCAACAGCCATAGCCCGGTCTTTTGGGTATCCGTAGGCACCGGCGGAGATCAGGGGGAAAGCGATGCTTTCACAGCCGTTTGCCACAGCCAGCTCCAGGGAACGGCGGTAGCAGGAGGCAAGCAGTTCCTTTTCCCCATACTGTCCTCCATGCCAGACGGGACCGACGGTATGGATCACATACCTAGCAGGAAGACGGTATCCTTTTGTGATTTTGGCTTCGCCTGTTTCGCAGCCGCCCAGGGTCCGGCATTCCTCCAGCAATTCCGGTCCGGCCGCAAGGTGGATGGCACCGTCCACGCCGCCTCCGCCCAGCAGGGAACGGTTGGCAGCGTTTACTATGGCATCCGCATTCACTTTTGTGATATCATTCCGGATCAGTTCAAAAGGCATGATGATCACACTCCTTATGCTGATTGTATCAAAGCTGCAGGGGCCTGTGCAAGACCGGGACAGATCCGGCTCGACAAGCGCCGGTTTTCATTGTATCGTATAGGAGCGGAAACTACGGACGAAGGAGCGGAAGGACACATGAGGATTATCTTTGTACGCCATGGGGAACCGGATTATGCCCGTGACTGCCTGACAGAACAGGGCAGACTCCAGGCGCAGGCTGCGGCAGAGCGTCTCCGGGCGGAAGGAATTGAAGCCATTTATGCTTCTCCCCTGGGCAGGGCAGCTGAAACGGCGGCAGCGGCAGCGGAGGTATTGAAGCTTCCTGTGACCACGCTGGATTATATGCGGGAACTGCACTGGGGAAGCATTGACGGAACACCGGTTCCCTGTGACGGCCATCCCTGGGATCTGGCAGATTTGCTGGCAGGCGGCGGATATAACCTGAATGATCCCGGCTGGCGGGAACTGCCCTGTTTCAGGAACAACAAAGTCACAGCGGAAGCGGATTATGTGGCACAGATGACAGATGAATGGCTCCGTACCCTCGGCTATGAGCGGAACGGCGCTTACTACTGCTGCAGCAGGCCGGATGACCGGCAGAAAACAATTGCGCTGTTCAGCCACGGCGGGTCTTCGGCCGCGGCGATGGGGCATATCCTGAATCTTCCGTTCCCGTATGCCTGCGGTCTGTTTCATCTGGAGTTTACCGGAATCACAATTATCCGGCTGGACCGGAATCCGGGCTCGCAGCGTATGCCATGCCTGGAACTGGCCAATGACAGCATGCATATCCACGGCACACACTATCACCGGCTGGCGGATATGTAGAAACCGGAGGAAAAATGAGAAAAAGAATCAAAAGGCTGACTGCGATCATCCTGTTGGCTGTGTTTCTGCTTCCGGCCGGAACATCGGCAGCCTCCGGAGAATGGCTGGCTTTTTCCGGGGAGCCTGCTCCGGAGGAAATCATCTCTCCGGTGCAGGAATACACAGGCACAGTCCGGATTACCTTCCTGGGAGACTGTACGCTGGGGGGAGAAGAGAAAACTCGGAATGCTGGCCGCGGGTTTAACAGGACCGTGGAACGGAACGGTTTTGAATATCCTTTCAGGGGACTGGCCGAACTGACGGCTTCAGACGATCTGACCGTGGCCAATCTGGAAGGGGTGCTTTCAGACCGGGACCTTCCCAAGGTGGAGAAAACCTACAATTTCAAAGGAGCAACTGCTTATACGGAGATCCTGAAGGCCGGGTCGGTGGAGTGCGTGACCCTGGCCAACAATCATTCCCATGATTATGATACAGCCGGATACCTTGATACGAAGGCAGCGCTGGATGCTGCCGGCGTGGCTTATTTCGGTACGGACTGCACAGCAGTCTGGCGGAATGAGGAGGGATTGATGATCGGTTTCCTGGGCGTATCCGGTTCGCTGTCAGGCAACCGGGCCAGGGCGTATGAAAAGAAGGCAGCGTTCCTGCGTTCCGCGGGATGCGCTGCCGTCATTACCGTGATGCATGCCGGGACGGAATATGCATCTGAACCGGACAGCTACCAGAAACAGATTGTAAAACGGGCGGCAGAATGCGGCTCCGATCTTGTGATCGGCCATCATCCGCATGTGGTGCAGGGCTGGGAAATCAACAGCGGTATTCCGGTGGTTTACAGCCTCGGAAACTGCGTCTTCGGCGGAAATACGAATCCGAAGGATCACGACGCGCTGGCGGTCCAGGCGGATCTTTCCTTCCGGGAAGGGGAACTGACAGAGATTCTCCTGCGGTTCTTCCCGATCTCTGTTTCCGGAGATTCGGGATATAATGACTATTCACCGGTGCTGCTGTCCGGAGCTGACGCAGAGCGTGTGCTGCAGAAAATGGAGGCGTCCACCGGTGTATCCGCAGGGATACCCGGTTCAGCCGGATACACAGAAGTTCCGGTGAAATAAAGAAGAATTTAAAGAGGAAAAAGTATGAAGAGTATTCTGGTAAAAGATACAACCCGGGAGGAACGGGCGGCGATTGTGGCCGAAGCGATCGGAAACACGGAAGGAGCCTGCGACGGATGCGCGCCGGGGATTGTCCGGATGTATGATGAATATATCGAAGGCCGGATGGAACTGAAAGAGGTCAACGCTGCTTTTCGCGCCGGATATGTTTCCGGAAAGGAAGGACCGGAAAAAACCGGCTGCGATATGCAGGGATAAGCACATAACCTGCCGGGAAACCGGCGGTTTTTTTGATACGGGCGCTGCTTGCCTAATCCATCGCTACCCCCTATAATGGGTTCAGGAAAAGAGGTGTAAGGACTGTGCGGCGGGAAAAGAACCAGTATATTTTTTCTTCGGAACTGACAAAACGGCAGCGGGGCCACCGTTTCCGCAACGCTGTCCTTATACTGCTGCCGATCCTGATTGTTTCGCTGTGGGTCCTGAACACCACGTCTTCCCGCATGGTCCGGGTGGAGGAGCTTCGGCTGACCATGCTGGACCTGCCGGAAGACCTGGAAAACTATTCGATTCTCCACCTGAGCGATCTGCATGGGGCCCGATTCGGGGAGAATCAGAAGGCAATCGGCACAGCGCTGGGGAGTACCCGTTATTCCTGTGTGGTGATGACGGGGGATATGCTGGGTGAAGACGGAGATGTGGAACCCCTGCTGGAACTGGTCGCCCTGATGCCCGGGGATACGCCCAAATTCCTGATTCCGGGGGATACGGACGGTTCGGCGATTGAAAGGAAAGCCCACAGCAGTCTTTCAGTTTATACCGAATGGGCTGAGAAACTCCAGGCGGCGGGAGTCCAGATTCTGGACAGGCCGGTCCTGATTACCCGGGAAAAAGGCCGGATCTGGTTTGTGCCGGAAGAATTATACGCACTGGACCTGGCGGGAATGAAAAATGTATTCCGGAAGCAGCTGGATGAACTGAAAGGACGTATTACTTCGCTGACAGCGGATGACGCAGCAATGATGCGCGCGCTGGAATATGACCTCGAACGCATAGATGCGCTGGCGGAAATCAAAAAGGAATTTCTCCCCACGGATGTACAGGTGGTTCTGACCCATATGCCGCTGAACAGCGATTATGTAACAGACATGATTTCCTGGGCGGTCAAAAATGAAGACCTGTTCTCCATGCGCTATGCCAAGCTGATCCTGGCGGGACATTATAACGGCGGCCAATGGCGTATTCCCTTTGGCGGTGCTGTCTATGTGCCGGAATTCGGCTGGTTCCCGGATGATTCCCTGATCCAGGGACTCAGTTATCCGGCGGGGATACCGCAGTACATCAGTCCCGGACTTGGGTCGGATCCTCACTATGAAAAGCAGCCCGGACGCCTCTTTAACAGGCCGGTAATTACAAAGATTATCCTGACCCGGAAGGCGGTTCGTTGATTCAGACTGGTACGGAGATCGATTTATGTTTCGTTTTCATCGGAGAAAGGGCGGCCGTCATGAGATCAACATGACGGAAGGCCCCCTGCTTCCCCGGATTCTGTCCTTTTCGGGCCCGCTGATCATGACGGGCATCCTTCAGCTGCTGTATAACGCGGCGGATGTTATTGTGGTGGGCAATTATGCGGGGCACGAAGCGCTGGCGGCGGTTTCATCCACAGGTTCACTGATCAACCTGCTGGTGAATATTTTTATGGGCCTGAGCGTTGGCGCGAGCGTGGTGATTGCCCGGAATTACGGCGCCAGGGATATCACAGCCCTGCGCAAAGCGGAACATACAGCCATGACGCTGGCCCTGTTTATGGGCATCGGCGTAGGCCTGTTCGGATTCCTGACAGCCCGGTCCCTTCTTCATATGATGGATTCCCCGCCGGATGTGATTGACGGCGCGGCACTGTATGTGCGCATCTATTTCCTGGGCATGCCGGCCAACATGCTGTACAACTTCGGCGCGGCAATCATGCGCGCCGTAGGGGATACAAAACGTCCCATGATTTACCTGATGCTCTCGGGACTGGTCAATGTCCTGCTGAACCTGGTCCTGGTGATTGTCTTTCATATGGATGTGGCCGGAGTGGCGGTTGCCACGGTGGCCAGCCAGGTGGTCAGTATGGTTCTGGTTCTGCTGTGCCTCTTCCGTACCCGGGGCGTAACCCAGCTGAACCTGGGGGAATGCAGGATTGACGGAAAGAGCCTGAAAGAAATGATCCGTATCGGCCTTCCCGCGGGACTGCAGGGGAGCCTGTTTTCCGTATCCAATGTACTGATCCAGTCTTCGGTCAATTCCTTCGGATCGCTGGTGGTGGCAGGAAACGGCGTAGCCAGCAATATTGAAGGTTTCGTCTACGTTGCCATGAATGCTCAGCATCAGGCAGATATGACATTTGCCAGCCAGAATTACGGAGCAGGGAAAACGGAACGGGTGAAAAAGACCCTCTGGTGCTGCCTGGGGATTGTTACGGCGATCGGGCTGGGCATGGGCCTCCTGATCCTGGTGCTGGGTGTGCCGCTGATGAGCCTGTACAATCCTGAAGAGCAGGTTATTGCCTGCGGTATGGTTCGCATGGGCATCATCATGCCGACTTATTTTCTCTGCGGCCTGATGGACGTTATGGTCGGCCAGCTGCGGGGCATCGGATATTCCATCATGCCGATGATTGTATCCCTGACGGGCGCCTGCCTGCTGCGCATTGTCTGGATCCTGACGGTTTTTGCCCGGAACCATACCCTGACCGTGCTGTATATGTCCTATCCGGTATCGTGGTTCGTGACTTTCGCGATTCACTTTCTCTGCTATATGTTCATTGCGCGGAAACGGCTTGATCATCTGCAGGCAGGAACGGTTTCCGGATGATCTATCCAAAGGAGGGCGGAACAGATGGATGCTGCGGTATCTGCTGCCCGGGAAAAACTGAACAATGTCACTCCGCTGAAAAAAGACTGCGGCCGCATCTGCGGTGCCCGCTGCTGCCGGTCCCTGGACGGCGAGGAGACGGGTATGCTGCTGTTTCCGGGAGAAACGGACGCATATGCGAACAGGGCAGGATGGGAAATCCGAAAGACAGCCAAAGGAGAGATGGTTCTTTGTCCCGGTACATGCAGCCGGGAGGAAAGGCCCCTTTCTTGCCGGTTGTTTCCGTTGCTGCCCCTGATCGGGGATGACGGAGAAATCCGTACGGTCCTGGACCTGCGGGCAGCGCCGGTGTGTCCGCTGGCGCGCCAGGGAAAGGAAGCCCTGGATCCGGCTTTCATTGAAGCGGTCCGGGAAGCGGGGGAGATACTGGCGCAGCAGGAGGAACAGGCCATGTTTCTGGAAATGCTGGAAGAGGAACAGGAGGAACTGAGGAAACTGAGGAAGAAATTCACCATACATCCATAATGCGGATCAATATCCTGTTTCCTGGTTCAGGAACGAATATATTCATAATCGGGACATATATAATATATAAAAGTTTCGTTGAGGTGAGCGTTGGACTGAGAACCGGAGGTGAACAGGCGTGTTTGAACAGGTTAAGGCAGAACGTGAGATTTACGGCAACGGGGAAAACCTGCTGGTCTGCGGCAGTGTGATGAAACTGCCGGAAGAGATCCGTGCCCTGGCGGGGAAGGTTCAGTGTGTTTATGTTGACCCTCCCTTTATGACAGGGGAAAAGTTCATGCGCCGCAGGCCATACGGGGAAAAAGGCTGGAGAACCGGCGTACCCGCACCGCGCTATCCGGCATATGAGGACCGCTTTACCAGTGAGAAACAGTATCTGCGGCTGCTGCGCCGGGTAATCTCCGTGGCGAAAACACTCCTGAATGAAACCGGTGTTTTTTTTCTCCACCTGGACTGGCGTATGGCGGCCCAGGCCCGGATCATGTGCGACCGGGAGTTCGGGAAGACCCGGTTCCTGAACGAAATCATCTGGGCATATGAGAGCGGCGGCAGAAGCAAAAAGACTTTTTCCCGCAAGCATGACACTATCCTGCTCTATGCGAAGAGCAAAGATTATTTCTTTGACCTGACCCGGGTTCCGCTTCCCCGGGGAGACGGAAAGCGGAACCATATGGCCAGGGGACGGGATGAACAGGGGCGGCTGTTTTCCTATATCACGTCCAACGGGAAGGAATATCGGTATTATGACGATGAACCGGTTTATCCCAGCGATGTCTGGACTGATATAAGCATCCTGCAGCAGCGGGATCCGGAACGGACCGGCTACGCGACCCAGAAACCCCTGAAACTGCTGGAGCGGCTGCTGCTGCCGGTGACCAATCCCGGAGACCTGGTAGCCGACCTGTGCTGCGGCAGCGGTACAGCCCTGGCGGCAGCGCAGCAGCTGGAGTGCCGGTTTGCCGGACTGGATCTGAATCCGGAAGCGGTAGCTGTAGCCCTTTCCCGGCTGAAAGCGGAAAACCTGACGGTGATCTGTCCCTGCGGCGGAAAGGCCGAACTTCTGGCGGAAAACGAAGGAGACCGTTTCCGCATGGACGGACTGGCTGTTGACCATCCGGCATTTCCTGCCCGGACCACGCCCCTGGACAACCTGGAATGCTGGGAGACCGGGAGCATTGAGGATGGCGTCTTCCGGACAGAACAGAGTTTCCGGCGCAGCTATCGGTACCCGGAGCTTCAGCAGACCCTGAAAACGGAAAAACCGGTCTCCGCCGTCATGACCACGGATGCCGCGGGTATCCGCCGGGCCTTTGAAATAAAATAAGTTTGTTCCCCTTGTCTTTTGAGGGGACGGGTGGTACGATACCCGTATCAAAGAAGGGTCGCCCCGCGGGCGATATACACATCAACTTGATTTTGAAGAGAGGATGACAGAAACATGGCACCGAAAAAGACCGCAAAGGCCGATAAGGCTCCCGTTTCCGAGGGAAACAGCATTCAGGAGGAAAAGCTCAAGGCGCTGGAACATGCGCTGGCTGATCTGGATAAACAGTTTGGCAAGGGTGCCGTGATGAAAATGGGCTCCGATGCTGTCAGCCGGGATATTCCCGTGATCCCCACCGGCTGCCTCACACTGGATTATGCGCTGGGTGTGGGCGGTATTCCCCGGGGCCGAATTGTCGAGATTTACGGACCGGAATCTTCCGGTAAGACGACGGTCGCCCTGCATGTGGTGGCAGAAGCCCAGCGGGCCGGCGGTATTGCCGCTTTTGTGGATGCAGAACATGCGCTTGACCCGCTCTACGCCAAGAAACTGGGTGTCAATATTGACGAACTGTATGTTTCCCAGCCGGACACGGGAGAACAGGCACTGGAGATTGCCGAGGCACTGGTCCGCA
The DNA here is from genome assembly GCA_045111455.1 of Christensenellales bacterium. Lineage (GTDB taxonomy): Bacteria > Bacillota > Clostridia > Christensenellales > Aristaeellaceae > Aristaeella. The sequence continues at coordinate 12,286 of JBGUGL010000010.1, forward strand.
GCGGCGCGCTGGATGTGGTTGTGATTGACTCGGTGGCAGCCCTTGTTCCGAAGGCTGAGATCGACGGTGAAATGGGAGATTCCTTTGTGGGTCTCCAGGCCCGTCTGATGAGCCAAGCCCTGCGCAAGCTTACCGGCGTCATTAACAAGACGGGGTGCGTAGCTGTATTTATCAACCAGCTGCGTGAAAAAGTCGGCGTCATGTACGGAAACCCGGAAACCACTCCCGGCGGCCGTGCACTGAAGTTCTATTCCTCTGTGCGCCTGGATGTGCGCAAGGGAGAAGCCCTGAAGAACGGATCTGAGATCATCGGCAACCATACCAAGGTCAAGGTGGTCAAGAATAAAGTGGCTCCGCCTTTCCGTGTGGCGGAATTTGACATCATCTACGGCGAGGGAATCAGCAAGGAAGGAACCCTGCTGGATATGGCTGTGGAATACGGCATCATTACCAAGAGCGGCGCTTTCTTCTCCTACGGAGATCAGCGGCTGGCCCAGGGCAGGGACAATGCCCGTATTTATCTGCGGGAGCATCCGGAACTGACCGCGGAGATCGATCAGAAGGTCCGCGCCATCCTCTTCGCTCCCAAGGATATAACGCCGGACGAGGAAAAAGCGGTGGAAGTCCAGAAGCAGGAGGAAGAGGACGATCTCGCCCTGCTGGAGGAAGATATCTGATTATACAGCATACCGGATTAGCACTCTCGACACGAGAGTGCTAATTTTTTCTTGCAATTCGTGTACCGGGGTGCTACAATACCCGTGAACAAAGGATCTGAGGCCCGGCAAAGGACTGCCGGGCAGCATTTATCGGGAGGCTGATTTCCATGGCAATGAAGAAAGAAAAAGGTTCCGTATCCATTGATGCGCAGAACATTATGCCGGTGATTAAGCGCTGGCTGTATTCAGACAAGGATATTTTCCTGCGGGAAGCTGTTTCCAATGCCTGCGACGCCATTACGAAGTTCCGGATGCTTCATCCGGACAGCGAGGAAGCCATGAGCGTCACGGTGACTGTGGACAAGGAAAAGAAACAGATCCGGATTTCCGATACCGGTATCGGTATGACGGCCGATGAAGTCCGGAAATATATTAACCAGGTGGCTTTTTCAGGCGCTGCGGAGTTCATGAAGCAGTTTGAGGGAGAAAAGCCGGAGGAAAAGGGAGATATCATCGGTCATTTCGGCCTGGGCTTTTATTCCGTTTTCATGGTCAGCGACAAGGTGGAGATCCAGACCCTCAGCAGTGAGGGAGAAGCGGATCCGGTTCACTGGGTTTCTGAAGACGGTATGAGTTTTGAACTTTCCGGCGGCAAACGTGAGGCTCACGGCACGGATATCATCCTGCATATCACGGAGGAGGAGAAAGAATTCCTGGACCTGTGGAAGGTCCGGGAAGTTCTGAACCGTTACTGCGGATATATGGCTTATCCGGTGATGCTGGAGGATGCCAACGCGAAACCTGTGGAGAAGGATGTCCCTGTGGGGGATGAGAAAAACGAGGACGGGACGCCGAAGACCGAAAAGGTCCTGGAAGTGCCGAAGCCGCAGCAGATCAACGAAACAGCGCCGCTGTGGCTGAAGAAGCCCTCCGATTGTACAGATGAGGAATATAAAGAGTTTTACCACAAGGTTTTCATGGATTTTGACGATCCGCTGTTCTGGATCCATCTGAATGTGGATTATCCCTTTAATCTCAAGGGCATTCTGTATTTCCCGAAGCTGAAAAACGATTTCGGTACCCATGAAGGACAGATCAAACTCTTCGCCGGCCAGGTTTTTGTGGCAGACAATATCAAGGAAGTTATTCCGGAATTTCTGATGCTGCTGAAGGGCGTGATTGATTGCCCGGACCTGCCCCTGAACGTCAGCCGTTCCTTCCTGCAGAATGACGGCTATGTGAAAAAGATCAGCGCCCACATTACCAAAAAAGTGGCGGATAAGCTGAACAGCCTTATGAATACGGAGCGGGAGACCTACGAAGGCTACTGGGACGATATCGCTCCCTTCGTGAAATACGGCTGCATCAAGGACAGCAAGTTCTTCGACATGGTGAAAAATTCCGTCCTGATGAAGAAAACGGACGGCAAATACAGCACCATTGCGGAATACAAGGCAGCCAACTTTGACAAGACCGAGAAGAAGGTGTACTACACCAACGACGAAAAACGGCAGGCAGCCTCCGTCAAGCTGTATACGGACCGGGGCATTGAGGTCGCGGTGATGAATACCCTGATCGACGGTAATTTTATGTCCTTTATGGAATACCAGGGCAAGGAAGAGGACCGGGTGACCTTCGCACGGGTGGACGCGGATATTGACGGCCTGAAGGAGGAATCCGAAGAAGGAAAGGAACTGGATGCGGACAAGCTGCAGGCCCTGTTCCGGAGCGCCCTGGGCAAGGAAAACCTGGAAGTCAAACTGGAATCCCTGGGTGATACGGACATGACCGCCATGGTGACGGAAGATGAGCAGATGCGCCGCTATAAGGAAATGAGCCGCCTTTACGGCCAGAATTTCCCGATGCCTGACAGCTTTACCCTGGTGCTGAACCGCCGCAACGCAACGGTACAGGCGCTGGCCCAGCGGGATCCGGAGGATGAAACCACGAAGATGCTCTGCTGCCAGGTGTATGACCTGGCCCGCATGGCGGCCCAGCCATTGGAAGCAGAGGAGATTACCGCTTTCCTGGACCGCAGCCGGAAGCTTCTGGCTATGCTGGTGAAGTAAACAGAAAAGAGAAAGTCATGCGCCTGATATACGGGCGCATGCTTTTTTTGTTGAATACAGGAATCGTGGATGGTATCATGACGATATCGGTAAATAAAAGGCTTTCCGGACCGTGCTTCCTTCCCGGAGAAGCGGTGTCCGCGGATCAGAAAGCTCAAAGGAGGTCCGGTTATGTTCCATGAAGCCAAAGGTGATTCTGTTCAGATAGCGCGGATGTATATGGATTCTCTGCTGGTGGAAAGCCGGGTGGTAGGGGCGGTAACCCCTGACACAACTTTCCGCTTTCTGGGAGAACAGTTTGATATGCCCATTATGACCGCAGCGCTCAGCCATCTGGATCTGGTTTCCATGGCAGAGGGCGCCAGGCACGCAGGCGCCTGTGTGAGCATCGGCATGGGCGGGAATGAAGAGCTGGGGAATGTCCTGGCCACCGGCGCAAAGGTGATGAAGGTCATTAAGCCCTATGCGGATGAACGGGAAATCCTCAGCCGGATCGAATACGCAGAAGCAAACGGCGCCCTGGCCGTGGGCATGGATGTGGAACATGCCGTAAATGTGGAGGACGCGGAGGATTCCGTGGTGATGGGACTGCAGATGAAGCAGCCGACCCTGGCAGAACTGGAAAAGTATATCAGGGCTACAAAGCTGCCGTTTTTCATCAAAAGCGCGCTGAGTGCGGCAGACGCAATCCGGTGCCGGGACCTGGGCGCTGCCGGGCTTATCCTGAGCCATCATAACGGACTGATGAGATATGCGGTGCCGCCGGTGATGATCCTGCCGGAAATCCGGAAGGCTGTCGGCCGGGATCTACTTCTGATCGCAGACGGCGGCATTGAGTCCGGATATGACGCCTTCAAAGCACTGGCCCGGGGAGCGGATGCCGTAACGATGGGAAAGGCGCTTATGGGGCCGCTGAAGGAGAATGGAGCGGAGGGGGTAAGGGAAACCCTGCAGAAGGCCAACGGCCAGCTGCAGGCTATGATGATCCGTACCGGAACAAAGAATCTCCGGCAGATGGATCCGTCTGTCATCTGGGATCCGGCAGGATACCGGCATGGCTGAAAGACAGTAAACGCAGAATGACTCCGGCTGCCGGCCGGAGTCATTCTTTATTCCTTTGGAAGCATGGTGGCGCTTTTGATCCGCCGGCCCAGGCGGCGCTCGGTATAATCCCGCAGCAGGGTGAAGGGCGCTGTTTCCTCCGGCGTGTTGATCCAGCCTGCGGAACCGGTGGTCAGCGCTTTCCGCATCCAGCGGATCTGGCCCGGAGACAGGGGAACCTGGTCGCGCCGGCTCCGGCAGCTGCCGCAGCAGATTCCGCCTTCTTCCGCATCGAAGAAAAGCGGTGCGTTTTCCTCCGGCTGCCTGCCGCAGAAGACACAGTGGTTCAGCCTGGGTTTAAAGCCCTGGCAGGCGGAAAAATGAAGCAGGAACCCTGCCAGCAGGGGTTTCCATTCCTGATCGGAAAAGGTCAGTCTTGAGAGTGTGTGCAGAAGCAGCATAAACAGTTCCTGCTGCTCCTGTTCCGGTTCGGCTACGGCTTCCGCCAGATTCAGCAGGTATATTCCGCAGGTCAGCCGGTCATAATCGCTTCGCAGGGGATAAAAAGTTTCGATCAGCCGGACAGAAGTTACGGTAATATGGCCGCTGTTTTCGTGCAGCATATAATCTCCCAGCGCAAAAAGTTCGCCGGAGTTCAGATTATGGGATTTGGGCTTCCGGCAGTTCCGGATAATGGCGTCAATCCTTCCCCGGGAGGGGGACAGCAGCGTGACCATCCGGTCATTATCCCGGTAATTGACGTGCCGCAGCACAATGGCGGTATTCTCTGTCTGAATCATAGTATCCTCGGCGTTCGGGATCCCTTGGCAGGTTGGCGGATTCTTAAAGCTATGCTATCATATGGAACAGTTGATTGCAATATATTCGCACGGAACCGGAAGAAGAGGGAAAGGGAGGAAGGCGGCATGGACGAACTGCTGCTTCGCCGGGCGCAGCGCGGCGAGCCGGAAGCGTTTGAACAGCTGATCGGACCGCTGGAACAACTGATCTGGCGGATATGCTGGCATTACACGGGAAACCGGGAAGCGGCGGAGGACTGCGGCCAGGAAACCATGATCCGCATCTGGCGGAACCTGGACAGCTACCGCGGGGACTGTGCGCTGGAAAGCTGGGTATACCGGATCGCAGCCAACTGCTGCATGGATTTTCTGCGAAAGAAAAAACGGGACAAAAGCGAATCCGTGGAACCGCTGCGGGAACAGGGATTTGATCCGGCAGATCCGTCACCGGGTACGGAAGAACAGGTTGTGGCTGAAGATGAGCACCGGCGGCTGAGGGAAGCAATCACACAGCTGCCGGAGGAACAGCGGGAAGCGCTGATCCTGACGCAGCTGCAGAAGGTTCCGTACGAGGAGGCTGCCCTGCTGCTTAACGTATCGGAAGGTACGATCAAAAGCCGGGTGAACCGGGCGAAAGCCCGGCTGAAAGAAATCCTGTCGGAAGAAAGGGAACTTTCTCCGCCGGGAAGCGTCAAAAATAATGAAAGGAGGCTGCGGCCATGAAAAAGACTGAACCGGGAAAAATCCTGCAGGCGGATCCGGAACTGGACACCGAACTGGACCGGATGGCTGAGGATGTTCCGCCCATGCCCGCAGACTTCCATGAAAAATGGATGAATGCCATCCGGGCGGAGGCCAGGCAGGCTGTTCCCGCACCGGAGGAGGAATCTGCAGGAAAAACGGGCTCCATCATGCGCTGGACAAGGGTACTGAGTATCGCTGCAGTTTTTGTTTTCCTGATTGGCGGGACAATCCTGTACCGGAATTTCGGTGAAACCCTGAACGGTTCATTCCGGAAAGATCAGAAGGCATCCGCGGTCCTGCCTGCAGAAGCCCCTGCACAGGATGGGCCGGCAGAGACGGAAGCTGAAACTGCGCTCTTTGAAGCGGATGAGGCGGAGGAGATGCCGGGAGAAGCGTCTGCACCGATGGCCGGATCGGCTGATGTCATCGCGGAACAGGCGCTCTTTGGCGCAGCCGCGAAGAAGGCAGAAAACACCGAGGCTGCCGGAAGCGCTGCCGCAAACGGGTTTGCGGATACATTCCTGTATGAGGCCGAAGCTTATGAAGAAGCTGCGGCGGAGGAATCCGTGACGGCTGCCGGGGAATACACGGCGGCTGAAGCGGAAATCCGGCAGGCAGAACCTGCGCCTGTACCGGTGGCAACCGGAATGCCGACGGAAGCGCCTGCCGGCCCGGAAGCGGCAGCGCCGGGAGAAGCGGCGGAGGAAAAAACCGCGGAAGAGAGCCAACAGGAAGAAGGGCTGCTGAGCCGTGCCGGGGAGTTCCTGAAAGATATGGGAAGATTTCTGCTGGCTGCGCTGCCCTATCTGGCAGTACTGGCGGTACCGGCTGCAATTGCGCTGGCGGTTCGCCGGGGAAAGAAAAAATAACTGATATGAAGGGAAGAAACCGGCGGTATGAAGGTTGTACGGCATATTCTGGACGGGGCGTGCGTTCTGGAACTGAACTGCAGGCATGACTGCCGCGGGGATATGAAAGACCTTTCCCCGGAGGAGCTGCAGGCGGCGGTTCCGGGGTTTACGGTCCGGGAGCAGCGCATCTATACGATGCCGGAGCCGCATACATTTTTCGGGATTCATTTCCAGGGCCAGCCGTACCCGCAGGCAAAAATCATCACGGTTCTCCGGGGCAGCGGCCTGGATTATATTGTGGATCTTCGGAAGAATTCCGATTCATATAAACAATGGAGAACTGTGGAGCTCAAAGCAGAGGAGCCCTTCGCCGTATATATTCCCGCAGGTTTCGGACATGCTTTCCTGTCCCTGGAGAAGGATACGGTGCAGTTTTTTGCGGCGGACCAGCGCTTTGTGAACGAAAATGCCGGACAAATCAATTACCGGGATCCGGATCTTCAGCTGGTACTGCCCTGCGATGATCCGATTCTTTCCGAAAAAGACAGCAAAGCACCGTTCCTGCGGGATTTGCAAAAAGCAGGACAGTAAAAGGAGACGCATCGGATGAATGTTGAGAAATTCTGGAAGGACGTCCTGCAGCAGAACAGGGATACCCTGGCGGACTGGTTCCGGCCGGATGCCGTGATCCGCTGGCACTGTACCAATGAACAGTTTACGGTTCCGGAATTCATCCGGGCCAACTGTGAATACCCGGGGGAGTGGGATGGAACCGTGGAACGGGTAGAAAAGTACGGGGATCAGCTGGTGACGGTAGTGAATGTATATCCCCGGGACCGTTCCGCTTCCTTCCATGCAATCAGTTTTATCAGGCTGGAAGAGGACCGGATCGCTGCTGTGGACGAATACTGGGCGGATGACGGAGAGGCCCCGGCCTGGAGAAAACAGATGGGGATCGGGAAACCGATCCGGCAGACCGGGGAGGCCTGAAGGCCTTTCCCGCTTGGAAAACCCCGGGTCCTGTGGTATATTTGTTTTAAACAAAGATCAGACTGAAAGGTGCGGCGGATTGATGTTTGATGAAAACAGGCTGAAGGATCCGGATTATTTTTGTGAAAACAGGATGGCTGCCCATTCTGACCATAGGACTGAACCCGCATACCAGCTGTCCCTGAACGGACAGTGGAAATTTGCCCATGCGGTGAATCCTGCCCAGGTGATTCCCGGTTTTGAGCAGCCGGAATATGACTGCCGGGGCTGGAACGATATCCGTGTGCCTGCTCATATCCAGCTGGAGGGATACGGGACGCCCCAATACTGCAATTCCGAGTACCCCTGGGACGGACTGGAAGAACTGCGGCCGGGGGAACTGCCGAAAGATTACAACCCTGTAGCCTGTTATGTGAAGTATTTCCGTGTACCGGACGATATGCGCGGCAAGCGGGTGTTCATATCCTTCCAGGGGGTTGAAAGCTGTGTTGCCTTATGGCTGAACGGAACCTGGATCGGTTTTTCCTCTGACAGTTTCACTCCTCATGAGTTTGAACTGACAGAGGCTTTGCAGGACGGGGAGAACAAACTGGCCTGCCGGGTATACCGCTGGTGTGCCGGCAGCTGGCTGGAGGATCAGGATTTCTTACGCTTCTCAGGAATATTCCGGGATGTGTATCTCTATGCCGTTTCTCCCGTTCATGTGTGGGATATGAAGATCACCGCCGAACCGGATGACACTTTCCGGAAAGGGCTGCTGCAGTGGCAGGTAAAGACAGAAACGCCGGCGGATACCCGGGTGACCGTCTGCCTGAAAGACGGGGAGCGGCTGCTGGCGGAAGAAAAATACACTGTCTCCGGTCGGATGGATACTTCCGGATGCCTGACAGCGGACAATCCCCGCCTCTGGTCAGCGGAAGACCCGTACCTGTATGACCTGCAGGTGACACTGACCGCACCGGACGGAACACAGGAAACCGCGTTCCAGAAGATCGGATTCCGGAAGATCGAAATCCGGGACAGTGTGATCCGGGTGAACGGTGTACGGGTGGTTTTCAAGGGAGTCAACCGCCACGATTTCTGCGGGGAGACCGGGCGTGCCGTGACAGAGGAGAAGATCCGCCGGGATCTGATCATCATGAAGCGGAACAATATCAATGCGGTGCGTACCAGCCATTATCCGAATTCAAGCGCCCTGTACCGCCTGTGCGACGAACTGGGCCTGTATGTGATAGATGAAAACAATATGGAAAGCCATGGCATGTGGGACATGCTGTGGCAGGGATATATCGGGAAAGACCAGATGTTCCCCGGAGCGCAGAAAGCATGGGAGCCGCTGCTCCTTGACCGGGTCCGTTCCATGGTGGAACGGGACCGGAACCATCCCAGTGTTCTGATCTGGTCCTGCGGCAATGAGAGCCTGACCGGACCAGTAATCCTGGCCATGAGCCGGGAATTCAGACACCTGGATCCCACCCGGCCCGTACATTATGAGGGGGACCACCAGGTGGATTTCTTTGATCCGGCGCTGCGCCTGCGGGAAATCACGGACATTGAATCGGAAATGTATACGCCTGCCGAAAAAGTCCGCGCCTATCTCAAAGAACACCGGGAGAAACCGTTCATTCTCTGTGAGTATACCCATTCCATGGGCAATTCCAACGGCGGTATGCACAAGTATACGGAACTGGCATACGAGGAGGAACTGTACCAGGGCGGTTTTATTTGGGATTTTATCGATCAGGCCCTGACCGGCAAGGATCCTGACGGCAAAGAAACCCTGCAATACGGCGGAGACTGGGACGACCGGCCCACCGACGGCATTTTCTGCGGAAACGGCATCGTGTTTGCGGACGGCAGGGAAACTCCGAAGCTGCAGGAAGTCAAATACAATTACCAGAATATCGTGGTCCGGCCGGATGCGGAAAAAATGGAAGTCATCAACCGGCACATGTTTACTTCCACAGCCTGTTTCCGCTGTGTGGCGGTGCTGGAAAAGGACGGAAAGAAAATTGCCCGCCGGGAGATCGAAACCGATGTGGCCCCCCTTTCCTCCGGGGTGTACCCGCTTCCCTTCAGCGAACAGAAGGAACCGGGGGAATATGCGATTACCGTATCTTTCCTGCTGCGGAAGGATGAAGCCTGGGCAAAGGCCGGATACGAGATCGCTTCCGGCCAGGGAATATGGCGTGTGGATGCACGGCAGAAAACCTGCCGGAAGGACGGCGGAGAGCTTTTCTGGATGAACAGCCCCTGGAACATTACCGTGCGCGGGGATCATTTCAGCGTTCAGTTTTCAAGGCTGACCGGCGCGCTGATATCCTACCGTTCCGGTGATACGGAGTACCTGAAAACACCGCTGATGCCGAATTTCTGGCGTGCTCCCACCAACAACGATTACGGCAACCGCATGCCGCAGCGTTACGCGCAGTGGAAGATTGCTTCCCAGTACTGTGCGGCCGGTTTTAATCCGGAAACGGCGAAAAAGAACGCGGCTGTACGGCCCGCCGGAGACAAGGACGGCAGTGTGGCTTTTACCATGACCTATGACCTGCCCACAACTCCCGCGGCATCCTGTTCGGTCACGTACCGGATTCACCCCTGCGGCCGGGTGGACGTGCGCATGGACTATGATCCTGTTAAGGAACTGGGAGACATGCCGGAGTTCGGTATGATCACAAAACTCAGCGGGGATTTCGACCGGGTGCGTTTTTACGGCCTTGGCCCGCAGGAAAACTATATTGACCGGCGGGAAGGGGCGCGCCTCGGGATCTGGGAATATCGTGCCGCGGAAAACCTGACGCCTTACCTGCTGCCCCAGGAGTGCGGAAACAGGACCGGCATCCGCTGGGCAGAGATTACCAATGCCCGGGGACAGGGACTGAAACTGTGGCTGAACGGGGGAGAATTCTCCGCCCTGCCCTGGACGCCTCATGAGATTGAGAACGCAGCTCACGGGTATGAGCTGCCTCCTGTCTGCTATACCGTGCTGAAGATGAGTGCCCGGCAGATGGGCATTGCCGGGGATGACAGCTGGGGAGCCCGGACCCATCCGGAATACCTGCTGGATGTGTCAAAGCCTTTGTGCTTTGAGTTTTCAATGAAAGGAATCTGACCCGGCCGGATTGACGCGATACGGGAACCTATGATAAAATAACTGCTGAAGTCTGTGAATGGAGGAATTAATCATGAAACATATTAAGACTCTGAATACCCGCAATCTGTGCGAGAGCGCCAAAAAGGGCGGCTGCGGCGAATGCCAGACGTCCTGCCAGTCCGCCTGCAAGACCAGCTGCGGCATTGCCAACCAGCAGTGCGAGAACAAAAAGAGCGCGAAGTAATTAACCGGGTTATCAATTATGCCGCCGCATGGCGGCATTTTTCATGTTGAACCGTGTTGGAGGAAATCAGATGATTCATCGCTATCACCTGGATGACTGGTATATCGTCATTGACACCTGTTCCGGCAGCGTGCATGTGGTGGATGAGATCGCCTATGAGATCATCGGCTGCTATGAGGAGAAAACCCGGGAGGAAATAATCCCGGAAATGGCTGCCCGTTTCGGGGAGGATGCCGCGGAAATTGCAGAGTGCTATGACCAGATCACAGCCCTGAAAGAACAGGGAACGCTTTTTACGCCGGATGTGTTTGAACCTATGGCCGGGGAACTGAAGCAAAAAACAGCCGGGGTGGTCAAAGCCCTGTGCCTGCATGTGGCGCATACCTGCAACCTGAACTGCGCCTACTGTTTTGCCAGCCAGGGCAAATACCACGGAGACCGGGCTGTGATGTCCTATGAGGTCGGGAAACAGGCACTGGACTTCCTGGTGGCCCATTCGGGCAGCCGGCACAACCTGGAGGTCGATTTCTTCGGCGGTGAGCCCCTGATGAACTTTGATGTGGTGAAACAGCTGGTAGCCTATGCCCGGAGCATTGAAAAGGAAAAGAACAAGAATTTCCGGTTTACCCTGACCACCAACGGTATGCTGATCGATGACGATGTGATCGATTTTGCCAACCGGGAAATGAGCAATGTGGTGCTGAGCCTGGACGGCAGGAAAGAAATCCATGACCGCTGCCGGGTGGACTATGCCGGAAACGGCAGCTGGGACCGGATTGTACCGAAGTTCCAGAAGCTGGTGAAAGCCCGGGAAGGAAAAAACTACTACATGCGGGGAACCTTTACCCACGCGAATCCGGATTTCCTGAAGGATATCGAGACGATGCTGGATCTGGGCTTCACGGAGCTGAGCATGGAGCCCGTGGTCTGTGCGGAAAACGATCCTGCCGCCCTGACGCAGGAAGACCTTCCTGTTGTGCTGCGGCAGTATGAAGACCTGGCCCGCCTGATGCTGCAGCGGAAGCGGGAAGGCAGGCCCTTTACCTTCTATCACTATATGCTGGACCTGTCCGGCGGACCGTGCATCTACAAGCGGATTTCCGGCTGCGGATCAGGGACGGAATATATGGCGGTGACTCCCTGGGGAGACCTGTATCCCTGCCATCAGTTTGTGGGCGAGGAAGCGTTCCGCCTGGGAGATGTGTGGCAGGGCGTAACCAACACAGCAGTACAGCAGGAGTTTGCGTCCTGCAACGTTTATGCCCGGGAAGAATGCCGGGACTGCTGGGCCAAGCTTTACTGTTCCGGCGGATGCGCGGCCAATGCATACCATGCTACGGGATCTGTCCGGGGTGTGTATAAATACGGCTGTGAGCTGTTCCGCAAGCGGATGGAATGCGCAATCATGCTGCAGGCAGCCCTGCAGGCTGACGAGGAACAACAGGATGGAAACACCGATCTGTGATTTTGTGCGGGATTATACGGCATCGAATCCGGTGCGGATGCATATGCCCGGACATAAGGGCAGGCTGCTGACAGGCCCGGAAGCGGCGGATCTGACAGAGATCGACGGGGCAGATGTGCTGTACCGGTCCCGGGGGATCATCCGTGAGAGCGAGGACAATGCAGCTTCCCTTTTCGGTACGGCCAGGACTGTCTATTCCGCAGAAGGATCTTCCCTGTGCATCCGAGCCATGCTGTATCTGGCCATGCTTACCGCAAAGGAAAGGCATATTCCCCTGAGACTGCTGGCGGGACGAAACGCCCACCGCACCCTGATGACTGCCGCAGCCCTGCTGGATCTGGAAGTGGAATGGCTTCTTCCGGCTCCGGGGGAGGACCTGCTTTCCTGTACGGTGACAGCGGATATGCTGGAAGAAAAGATGCGCGGGCAGCAGTATATGGCGGTTTACCTGACGTCTCCGGATTATCTGGGACGGCAGGCGGATCTGAGCAAGGCAGCAGCGGTGTGCCGCCGGCATGGCGTTCCGCTGCTGGTGGACAACGCCCACGGAGCTTATCTGAAGTTCCTTCCGCAGGACAGACATCCGATCACCCTCGGCGCGGACGCCTGCTGTGATTCAGCCCACAAAACCCTGTCCTGCCTTACCGGAGCGGCATACCTGCATTTGTCAGAAGAAGCTCCCGCAGAATGGAAGGACCGGGCGGAACAGGCCATGTCCCTGTTCGCTTCCACCAGCCCGTCATACCTGATCCTGCAGTCATTGGACCGGATGAACCGGGAACTGGCCGGAGAGTATCCGGTCCGCCTGCGCCGGACGGCGGAACGTCTGGATACGCTCCGGATGAAGCTCCGGCAGGACGGCTGGACACTGATCGGAGAGGAACCCCTGAAACTGACACTGAAAGCCTCAGCCCGGGGATATACGGGAGAGGAACTGTATGAAATCCTGCGGAGAGAAGGGATTGAGTGTGAGTTTGCCGACCGGGAGTATCTGGTGATGATGCCCTCGGCGGAAACAACGGAAGCGGAGTGGAACCGGCTGCAGACAGCCCTGGAAAGAATTCCGGTACGGGTTCCGCTCACAGAAACCCTGTCGGCGCTTCCGGCGCCGGAACAGGTTTGCTCCATCCGGCAGGCCATGTATTCTCCCCGGGAAACCCTGCCTGTGGATCAGGCTGTGGGCCGGATTTTTGCGGATGCGTGCATCAGCTGCCCGCCTGCGGTTCCTGTGGTGATTGCCGGAGAACGGATCACGGAACAGGCAGCAGTCTGTATGAAGTCCTTCGGTATCACAGTCTGTGAAACAGTCAAAGGCGTCTGATCAGACGCCTTTTTCCTTTATCCCTTGTTGATCCCGGGAAGGGAATCCGGTATAATACAGTCAAACGAAACAAATAAATACGTCGATTGCCCGGAAGGAGACTTTGCGATGCTGAAGGATTTTGAAAAGAGCAAACCGGAAGAAAAAGATGTCCTGAACAGGGAAATCAAGGAATTGCGTGCCCGCCTGATCGGACAGCAGCAGCTGATACGGGAGAAAAAGCTGCCGGTTCTGGTCCTGATTGAGGGATGGGCAGCGGCCGGCAAGGGAAGCCTGATCAAGGAAATGATCAGTGAAATAGACCCGAGATTCTACAATGTGGTTTCTCCTGCGGTGGTTCCGGAAAGTGAAATGCGGTATCCCTTTCTGTATCCATATGCTGCGGCCATTCCGGAGAACGGCAAACTGATTTTCCTGGATTCCGGATGGATGGAGTCCGTTGTCCGGAAAAAGCTGCGGCTTGAAATCTCCGGAGAGGAATACAGCCGCCGGGTCCGCGCTGTGAAAGAGTTTGAACGTCAGCTGCGGGACGGCGGATACCTTCTGCTCAAGATTTTCCTCCATATCGACGAGGAGGAACAGTTTGAACGGCTGGAGGCGCTCAGCGGAGACGCGGACACCGAGTGGCGGGTCACACCGGATGATCTGTGGCAGCACCGGGAATACAAGCAGTTCCTGAAGGCGTATGACGATTTTATGGAGGAAACGGAGGATCCGGTCAGCTGGCATGTGCTGGACGGGCACCGGAGGAAGGTTGCGATCAGGGACGCAATGAAGCTGCTGGTCCGGAAAATTGATAAGGCGCTGGAAAAAGACCGGTATGTGGGGGAACCGTTTGAGGAGAAATTCCCTGTGCTGAAGATGCCGAAACTGTCGGAGGTGGATTTGTCCCCGGCTATTTCCGACGAGGAGTACAAAACGGAACTGAAGCGGCTTCAGAAGCGGCTCAGTGAACTGCACAACATTATTTACCGGAAAAAGATCCCCGTGATTCTTTGCTACGAGGGATGGGATGCAGCCGGAAAAGGAGGAAACATCCGCCGGGTGGCTTATCCGCTGGATCCCCGGGGGTTTGACGTGCATCCGATTGCCAGTCCGCTGCCGCATGAACTGAACCGCCAGTATCTCTGGCGATTCTGGACGCGGCTTCCCCGTACAGGGCATATTGCCATCTTTGACCGTACATGGTACGGACGGGTGATGGTGGAACGCCTGGAAGGATTCTGCTCAGAGAAGGACTGGAAACGGGCGTATAACGAAATCAATGAATTTGAACGCCAGCTGACGGACTGGGGAGCAGTTCTGCTGAAGTTCTGGATCCACATTGATCCGGAGACGCAGCTTGCGCGTTTTAACGAAAGACAGAACACGCCGGAAAAACAATGGAAGATCACCGAGGAGGACTGGCGCAACCGGGAGAAATGGCCCCAGTATGAGGAAGCGGTGGATGAGATGCTTCAGAAGACCAGTACGGAAAACGCTCCCTGGTTTATCATTGAGTCAAACGACAAGCACTACGCCCGGATCAAAGCCCTGAGGATTATTGTGGACGCCCTGGAAAAAGCCTGCAATGATCAGTTCAGGCACATGTTCGGCTGAAAGGTCAGAACAGCTGCTCCAGGATGTAAAGCAAAACCAGGTGTGCGGGATAGAGTGCGTAGCCGATCCACCTGGGCAGTTTCAGGTCTTTGCTGAAGGGAATCAGGATCAGCGGAAGGGACAGCAGGGCATATGACTCCATCCGCAGGAAAGGAGAAAGCAGCTGGGACAGGAATTCCGGCAGTGCACCCAGGTTGATCGGCGTGCCGAACAGGCGCTGGGTCAGGCTGTAGGAAGAACCCCAGAACATGAAATAAGACACCATCACCGCAGCGATCCCCGGGCGGCTGTCCTGTACGGCATAAAGCAGGACAAATAAAAGGACCCCCTTCCACCCGTAGTCTGTCCTCAGCAGAATGGCAAGGATCAGTGCCGCAGCCGGCGCCCAGATGTGGCTGCCGGCTTTTTTCATGCGGATTCCCCAAAGCGCGCAGAGTCCCAGGAAGAGGGTGAGGAAAACATTGGGCTGTGTCCAGGTATGGTTCAGGGCAATCATGTACAGAGGCTGGGAGAGGAGACCGACAGCCAGGATCCTCAGCAGGTATTTCGGCACACTGCGGGTATAGTGAAAACCAACGATCATGCACCAGACATATACCGGAAAGGCGATGCGGCCCAGGTAACGCATTTCCGCAATTCCGGGGAACAGCATTTTGCCTGCATGGTCAATAAACATAAAAATCAGAGCTATGATTTTCAGCCAGCCGGTGGCGGTGTTGCCGGCAGGCCTGCGTTTTCCGGATAAAGCAGTAGTTTGCATGGAGCGGTTCCTCCTGTGCGAAATATGGGTCCGGCCACAAGATCTGGGATAATATGAGGACATTATATCACAGTTTTGTGGTTTGAAGACAGACTGCCGGAACTCATCAGGAAGCGGCTTCCGGGGATGTTTTCCTTTTTTGAAAAAAAGCCTTCTGTTCCCCTTGCAAACCGTTGATTTCTTTGCTATAATCCGTATCTGGCACATCCTTGCGCTGCAGAAAGCAGCGCCAAAAGTCCGTGAGGAGGTGAAAGAATGATGAACAGGTATGAAATGATCTACATCATCGACGCAGATCTGGAGGAGGCCGCCCGCAAGGAACTGATTGAGAAGGTTTCCGCTCTGATCACCAACAACGGTGGTGAGATCGAAAAGGTCGATGAAACATGGGGCAAGCGCCGCCTGGCCTATGCGATCGACTACAAGACCGAAGGCTGGTACGTGCTGGTGAACTTCAAGGCACCGGTCGAACTGCCCCGCGAACTCGAGCGTAACCTGCAGATCAACGAGAACGTTCTCCGTTATCTCGTGATCAAGCTGGTCGAGAAGCGTTCTTCGGTGAAGCCCCGTGCTGAAAAGCCGGCTCCCGTTGCCGCTCCCGTGGAAGAAGCTCCCGTTGCTGAGGAAGCCGCTCCCGCCGCTGAGGCCGCTCCTGCCGCTGTGGAAGCCGCTGCAGAAGAAGCCCCCGCTGCTGACGCAGAGTAACTGAGAGGAAAGAATTATGAACAAACTGACGATCATCGGAAATCTGACCCGTGATCCTGAGCTGCGCACCACCTCTGCCGGGGTGAACGTATGTGACTTTACCGTTGCGGTAAACCGCAGACAGCGCCGTGACGCTCAGAACGGCCAGCCTGAAGCAGACTTCTTCCGTGTATCCGCCTGGCGTGAACGCGGAGAACTCTGCGCAAAGTATCTGGCAAAGGGCCGCAAGGTTTGCGTCATCGGACCGGTCAGCGTCCGGACTTATACCGGCAACGACGGGACAACCCGTGCCAGCCTGGAAGTGACTGCTGACGAAGTGGAATTCCTTTCTTCCCGGAACGACGGAGACACTGCCGGCGGATATACTGCCCCTGCAGTTTCCGAAGCTCCCTCTGCTGATTCCCAGGCAGCCGGTTTCACCGCTGTGGAAACCGATGAACTGCCGTTCTAACGCTCGAAAAGGAGGTTAAAGCCCTATGTCTGAAGATCGTGGCGAAAGAAGGCCGCGCCCCCGCGGAGGACGCCGTCCCCGCCGGAAGGTTTGCAGCTTCTGCGT
>JBGUGL010000011.1:0-27663 GCA_045111455.1 Christensenellales bacterium
CGATCCGCTGATCGGCCTGAAGGAGAATGTCATCCTGGGCAAGCTGATCCCCGCCGGTACCGGCATGAAGCGCTACAAGGATATCGAAATCAAGGATTCCTACAGCTTTTAATTGAAAAGAGGAACCGGAGAAATCCGGTTCCTTTTTCGATTGGAATGAAGAATGAAAATTGAAGAATGAAGAATTGTATATGATCTGATCCGATATTCCGCTCCGAACAAAACCATCTGCTTAAGGATAAAAAAACCTCACCGGAAAGTTGTTCCGGTGAGGTTTTTACTGATCATTCTGAATCAGGACTTTATTTGGTAAAAGTTCTGATCCGAATTATTCCCTGCAGTTCCTGCAGCGTCTGCAGCGCGTGCCTGGAGGGCAGTTCTTCCATTTCCATCACGGTCACGGACATGTCCTTGCGGCTCTTGTTGACCATGTTTTCGATGTTGATTCCCTCTTTCGCCGCCGCGGCGGTGATGTTGGAAATCATGTTCGGGATATTCTCATGCAGGACCAGGACGCGGACCGCTTCGGGCTCGCCCAGCTGCAGTTCCGGATAGTTCACGCTGTTGTGGATGCTGCCGGTCTCCAGGTAATCCCGAATCTCCGCCGCAGCCATGCTGGCGCAGTTGTCTTCGCTTTCCGGGGTGCTGGCGCCCAGGTGCGGGATGCAGACCACATTGTTGGCGCCGATGATGTCATCGTTCGGGAAGTCGGTCACATACCGGCCGATCTTGCCGTTTTCCAGCGCCGCCAGCATATCGGCGGTATTCACCAGCTCGCCGCGGGCAAAGTTCAGGATGCAGGCACCGTCCTTCATCTTGGCGAACTTCTCCGCGTTGATGGAACCGCGGGTGCTGTCATTCAGCGGAATATGGAAGGTAATGAAGTCTGCCTGTGCCAGCACTTCATCCTCGGAAGCAGCACGGTGAACCGTGGTGCTCAGGCTCCAGGCCCGTTCCACAGAGATGCCGGGGTCATAGCCGATGACGTTCATGCCCAGGCCGCGGCTTGCGGCATTGGCCACGATGGAACCGATGGCGCCCAGGCCGATTACGCCCAGGGTCTTGCCCCGGAGTTCCGCGCCTACAAACTGGCTCTTTCCTTTTTCCACCAGCTTGGCGACTTCGTCTCCCTTGCCCTTCAGTGTCTTCACCCAGTCAATACCTTCCGCGATCTTCCGGCCGCACATCATCATACCGGAGATCACCAGCTCGGCCACCGCATTGGCATTGGCGCCGGGGGTGTTGAAAACCACAATGCCCTCCTTGGAGCAGCGGTCAATCGGGATATTGTTGACGCCGGCGCCGGCACGGCCGATGGCCAGCAGTTCCTTACCGAATTCCATGTCATGCATGGCGGCGCTGCGCACCAGGATTGCATCCGGGATCGGTTCATCCTTGCTCACAGTATATTTGTCCGCGCTCAGCTGCGTATAAATCACATCCGAGATCGCGTTCAGCGTCTGAATCTTGTACATATTCCACCTCAATCAAGCATTCTCGGCTTCGAACTTCTTCATGAAGGCAACCAGCTTCTGTACCCCTTCCATGGGCATGGCGTTGTAAATGCTGGCGCGCATACCGCCCACAGAACGGTGGCCCTTCAGGTTCACCAGGCCTTCAGCCGCGGCAGCCTTCACGAAGGCGGCATCCTTATCGGCATCGCCGGTCACGAAGGTCACGTTCATCCGGCTGCGGTATTTCTCCTGGGCAGTCGCCTTGAACAGCTTGCTGTTATCCAGGAAGCCGTACAGCAGCTTCGCCTTTTCGATGTTCACCGCTTCCACAGCCTTCACACCGCCGATGCTCTTCAGCCACTCGAAGGTCAGGCCGGCCAGGTAAATACCCCAGGTGTTGGGGGTGTTGTACATGCTTCCCTTTTCAACCTGGATCTGCCAGTTCAGCAGCTTCGGGCAGATGTCCATGGCATGGCCCACCAGGTCGTGCTTCACGATCAGCACGCACAGGCCGCTGGGTCCGATATTCTTCTGGGCGCCGGCATAGATGGCACCGTACTTGGTCACATCCATTTCCTCGCTCAGGATCATGCTGCTGGCGTCGCAGACGATGGGCGCCTTGCACTTGGGCAGCTCCACAAAGCGGGTGCCGTAGATGGTGTTGTTCTGGGTGATGTGTACATAGTCGGCATCATCGTTGAACTTGATGGCGTTCACATCCGGCACGTAGGTATACACATCGTCACGGCTGGAAGCAACCACGTTTACTTCACCGTAGCGCTTGCCTTCTTCGGCGGCCAGGTGGGCAAAGTTACCGCTGTCAATATAGTCAGCCTTTTTGTTGACCATCAGGTTCAGCGGAACAGCAGAGAACTGCTGGGTCGCGCCGCCCTGCAGGAATACAACGTCATAATCCTCGGGGATGTTCATCAGGTCGCGGAGATCCGCCACGGTCTTGTCATAGATATCGGTGTACATCTTGCTGCGATGGCTCATTTCCATCACGGACATGCCAGTATCGCCGTAGCAGACCAGATCCTTCTGTGCCTTTTCAAGCACGGGAAGAGCCAGCTGGGAAGGTCCCGGAGAGAAATTGTATACGCGTTCCATTGTCAGTCCTCCTCTTTATTAAGCGGGACGCTTTTGTCCCACAGGGTTATTTTTCAACCACAGCACCTAGTATGCCATACTTTATGGTAAATTGCAAGCAAAATGCAGCTCAAATACAAAGAAGGCTGTACCCGTAAGTACAGCTTTCTGTATATTCTGCATTGATGAATGCATCATGAAAGAGCAAACTCACCATAATTATGAATTGTGAATTATGAATTATGAATTGCAATGACATACAGCGTCTGCCCGTCCACCCTGAATTTCACATTTTTCCCGCCAAACTCAAAGGCATACACCCGTTCCGGGTCATCCTGGTACGCGGGCCGGGGATCCTGCCCCAGCACAGCCTTCAGTGCCTCCAGCGCTTCCGGATCCATCCGGGCTGCCCATTCCTCCGGAATCACCACATCCACCGTCCGTTTTTCAGTCCGATCCGTAAATCCTCCGGTGGCTTCTGGCCTGCAGTCCGCGTAGGGCAGGTACGGCTTGATATCATAGATGGGGGTACCGTTCATCAGGTCGGCCCCCGCCACCTTCAGCACCATGCCGTCTCCGGTTTTTTCCACTCCCAGCAGCTTTACGCAGCTCAGGCCGATGGCATTGGGCCGGTAAGGCGACCTTGTGGCAAAAACCCCTACCCTCCGGTTGCCGCCCAGCCGGGGCGGCCGGACGGTGGGAGACCAGTCTTCCCTTTCCGCCCGGTCAAAAGCCCAGATCAGCCACAGATGGGAAAACTCCTCAATCCCCCGCAGTGCCTCCTGCACCCTGTATTCCGGCTCAAACACCACAGTGGAAACCACCTGGTCCGCCAGGCCGCTCTGCCGGGGCACCCCGAACTTGCTGTCATAGGGATTCCGGATTCTTGCAATCACTTTCATATCAATATCCTGTCTGTATAACTCACCCGCGCAGGCATCCGCCCTCCCGTTTTCCCGGGCAGGCTGCGGGGCGCAGCCCCGTTACTAAATAAACCCCGTCCCCATGCAGACCGTCAGATACCCGTACAGCGTCTCTGCATGGGGAAGGGGGCAGGGGGAAAGGGTTTCTGTTCAGTTTACATGATCACCGTGATTTTGTTTTCTGCCTTCAGGTCCTCTTCCGGAATCAGCCCTGCGGGCCGCTCTTCCCCGTTCAGGATCACCTTCACAGGGTTTCCTTCCTTATGGGCGCTGTTATCCACGGTAATATGCAGCTTCCGTCCCCGGAAAACCTTCTCCATGGTGAAACCGTCCCAGGCCGCGGGAATCGCGGGGGAAATCTCAATGCCCTTCGTGGTGGGCCGCAGGCCCAGGATACCCTCCACGCAGCCGACCATGACCGTGCTGGCGGTACCCGTCAGCCAGTGCACATGGGACCGTCCGGCAAAAGGACTCTCATGGCCTTCAATGAACTGGCCGTGGACATAGGGCTCAATCACCCGGCGGTCTGCGTCGTCATTGAAGGAAGCAGGGCTGCTCTCCTCAAAGTACCGGAAAGCACGGTTTCCGTGTCCGCACAGGGCTTCCGCCAGGATCGCCCAGCCCTGGGGCTGGCAGAAGATACCGCCGTTTTCCTTGGTACCCGGGTTGAACAGCCGCATCCGGGCGCCCTCGAAATATTCATACCGGTAGCTGGGCTGCATAACCTCCAGGCCGTAGGGCGTGTTCAGCTTCTCGCAGGCCGTGTTCAGGATCGCTTCCGCCTGCTCCGGTGTTGCTGCCCGGCTGATAACCGCCCAGCTCTGGGGATTCAGCCACATATTGGCTTCATTGTCCTTTTTGCTGCCGATCACCACGCCGTCCTCCCGGAAGCCGCGGATGAAGCGGTCGCCCTCGAAGCACAGGCCGTTCAGGATTCCCAGCAGCTTTTCCGCGGTCTCGTCCAGGTATTTCACGTATTCCGGCTCGTTCTCGCAGAATTCCTTCATAATGGTCAGCGCGTAGTACAGCTGGAAGGCCACAAAGGTGCTCTCGCCGTTGGCACCCAGCTGCAGGCAGTCATTCCAGTCCGCGTGCAGGCCGGCCGGCATGCCGTGGGGGCCCAGGTGGGTCATGCTGAAGTTGATAGCCCGCTTCAGGTGTTCCCGCACCGTGCCCGTATCCTTGTCCGCAAAGGGAATCTCCTCATCCAGGTAGGCCTTGTTGCCGGTCTCCGCGATATACTTGTATACCGTGGGGAACAGCCACAGGGCATCGTCCGCCCGGTAGCTGGGATGGCCGGTGGCTTTCACATAGCTGTCCTGCTCCGGTGTATCCTCATGGCCCGCGTTGTGGGTGAACTTCACCAGGGGCAGGCCCGCCCCGTGATGGACCTGGGCGCTGAGCATGAAGGTCAGCTGTTTCCGGGCCAGTTCCGGATCCAGGTGCATGATGCCCTGGATATCCTGCACCGTATCCCGGTATCCGTATCCGTTCCGTTCGCCGCAGTAGATCAGGCTGGCTGCCCGGCTCCACACAAAGGTGGTAAAGCACTGGAAAGCGTTCCAGGTATTCACCATGGCGTCGAAATTGGCATCGGGCGTTTTGATCTTCAGGTTCTCCAGTTCCCCGTGCCAGTAGCTGATCAGCTCCGCCAGTTCCCGGTTCACCGTTTCTTCTGTATCTTCATACCGCTTCATGATCTCCCGGGCCTCAAAAACGGTTTTCTGGCCCAGCAGGAAGGCAGCGGTATGCTTTTCCCCGGGCTGCAGCGCCAGGCTGTAATGCAGGGCGCCGCAGGGATTGCCGTTGTAGTTCAGGCTGTTGTCGCACTTTCCGTCCAGCACCGCCTGGGGCCTGTCAAACCGGTTCCGGCCCAGGAACTGTTCCCGCCGTCCGGTATAGCTGGCCACCGGCGCGCCGGCCAGCCCCAGGAACCGTTCCCTGCCTGTGGTGCCGTCCGGCCGGGGATAATTGAATTCATTGATCTGTTCCAGGATGAAATCATCGTGGAACTCAGTCTTCGTAATGAACTGGGTGTACTGCAGGTTCACCAGGTCCTGGGTATAGAGGCTTTCGGTGGTGAATTCCGCATAGGAGAAAACGCTGATTTTCCGTTCCCGGTCCGTCAGGTTCTCCAGGCTCAGCCGCCACACTTCATGGGTGGCGCCCATGGGCACATAATACAGCACCCGGCTGCGGATTCCGGCATATTCGCTGATAATCTCCGTATAGCTGGTACCGTGACGGCACTCGGTTTTATACTCCTCCAGGGGCTTTGCCACCGGCTTCCAGCTGGCAGACCAGAAATCCCCGGTCTCTTCGTCCCGCAGGTAGATATACCGGCCGGGCTCATCAAACTGGTTGAAGGTATAGCGCAGAATCCGGCCGGCCGCCCCGCTCTTCACGAAGCTGTAGCCGCCCGCGTTGACCGTCACAATGGCGCCGTATTCCGGAGATCCGAGATAGTTGGCCCAGGGTGCGGGAGTATTGGGATTGGTGATTACATACTCCCTGGCTTTTTCGTCAAAGTAGCCGTAATTCATGGAAAGTCCCTCCTGAGTGACTGTTTGTATGTTTGCCTCGCGGCCTTCCGTTCTGTTTTCCTAACCTGTTTATTTTACCATGCCGGGCTGCGGCACGCAACCAAAAAGGACGGATCCGCGATCCGCCCTCCTGGTCTTTTCCTGTCTCAGACGGCCTGTACCCAGATCCGCCACATATCGTTTCTGTTGTTCTCGGTCAGCTCCACCTGCAGCTCATCCGCTGTGGCCCCCAGGATGTCCAGGAAGTTCTCTCCGCCGTCCTCGGACACCTGCCACTGGTAGATATACTGCCTGCCCTCCGGGTCGTTCACCACGGCATGCAGCTTCATGGTGTACTCATCCACCATGGTGGTGATGATCCTGACGGTAACCTCTTCGGAGGTTTCCTCTTCCCCGGGCAGTTCTTCGGCTTCTTCTGCTGCCGGTTCTTCTTCCGCGGTTTCAGGCACCTCTTCCGCATCTTCCGCGGGATCCTGTGCTTCCTCAGCTGCTTCTTCCGTCGTTTCCCCTGCCGGTTCTTCGGCAGCTTCTTCTACAGGTTCCGCTGCTGCAGGTGTTTCCGTCTCCGGTTCTGTCGCGGCAGGCGCTTCTGTCTCCGTTGCACCGGTTTCAGGCGCTTCAGCCGCAGGAGCCTGGGTCACGGGTGCTTCTGCTGCCGGGGCTTCCGTTACAGGGGCTTCTGTCGCAGGAGCTTCTGTTACCGGAACTTCTGTTGCCGGGGCTGCTGTTACCGGAGCTTCTGTTGCCGGGGCTTCCGTCACGGGAGCCTTGGTTTCTTTGGGAGCAGGCTCGCTGACCTTCGGCTTCGGGGTTTCTTCGGCCTTTTTCTGGGTTGCGGCCGGAGCTTTGGGTTCCTCCGGATGGGTAAATTCCCAGGTCATTTCCGGTGTATGCTCGGCAATCACTTCAGGAGTCACTGTGCCGGCATCCGCATCCCGGATAATCACTGTCTCCTTGTCTGAAGCTTCGGAAGCTTCATTGGCAAAGGAAGGCACGGTGAAAACAACAGACAGTACCACAGCCAGAATCATCGTAAGGATCATTCTGCTTGTCCTGGTCATTTTCTTCACCTCCCCGTCAGGCCGGTCGGAATACCTTCATTACCCTTTCTGCAGTATTATTATATCCCAAAATAGTTGCACGGACGGTTACATACAAGCTGTATTACTCTTTTTTTTCTTTCTGCACATCATCAGTACAATCGCCGGCAGGATCAGTCCCAGGCCGCTCAGCGTATATGCCAGCGTTCCGCTGCCGCCGGTGGTCGGCAGGGCCAGGCCTGCCTTGTTGCCGATGGTGAAGGTGGCATCCTCTGTGCTGTATGTCACCGCATCCGTGTCAGTAAATGTCACAACCCCATCCGTTACAGTGAAGTCAATGGGACTGCTCAGCGGGATATATCCTGACGGAGCCTTGATTTCCTTCAGCCGGTATTCACCGTCAATCAGGCCGCTGATGGTGGCCTTTCCTTTTTCTTCCCCGTCTTCACCTACGGCAATGTCTTCTCCCACAGCCACATAGGTGTTTTCCGCGTTCTTCCTGTAAAGCCGGAATTTAGCGCCGGCCAGCGATTTCGGGGATTCCTCCGGATCGGTTTCACCTTCCGGCGTTTCCACCTTCAGGATATGGATGTCCGTTGTGAACTGTTCATTGGTAATGGTCACGAGTCCGTCTTCGTCCGGTTCTCCTTCTGTCACCTTCCAGGTTTCCTGATCGAGGATCACCTTTCCGTCAGATACCGCAACCGGTTCAGCGCCTTCGCCTGCCGGTGTCACGCTGATTTCCTTTATGCTGTAAATGATCTCGTTGTTTTCCCCGTCATAGACCGGCAGGCCGGAGAATGTGCGTCCTTCCGCATCCGTATCCTTGTCAAACGTCAGGGTCCTCTGCGTCTCCCCGTCCATCACCGGCTGGGGTTCATCCTCTTCATTCACGTGCTGGAACAGGCCCACCGTAATGGAAGCAATCGTATCCGGCCAGGCGGCATCCTCACCGTTGATCTTCCATTCCTTCACCACCGAAATCTCCGTGGCGCTGATCCGGTTTGTGACCGTGACCGTATCCGGCGTCTCGTCTGTCCGCTCTACCTTTTTCTGTTCCGGATCACTGTAGACCTCTGTCCCGACCTTTTCCCATCCGTCGGGTACGGTTCCTTCCGTCACCTCATAAGCGGTGCTGAACGGAATGCCTTTGATTTTGGTGGTGCCGGTTCCCTGCCGGGTGACCGTAAAGGTGATAACCCCGTCATTTACTTCATAACCGTCAATCGTGCCGTTTTCCACATTCAGGATTCCTTCCAGGGCTGCGGCCTGCTCCGCGGTAAACGTATCAGGCAGGGTCAGGGTGACATTGAATACAAAGGATTCCTCTGCTGCGGCAGCTTCGCTCTCTTCCGTTACCTGTTTGATGATATCCAGTTCCCCGTATTCCAGGGTGTTTGTCACTCTCAGGTGATTGGATCCTTCTGTTGTCGGCAGTATCGAATCCTGGTTATCCACATAAGCTGTATCATTCCCGTTCTTCTTGGAATAGACGGGATCGAATACCTCGATGTCCGTATGTACTCCGGTACTGTCTTTGTAACCGACTTCTTCGATCCTGTATTCATACTGGGAAGTCTGGTTCCCGTGGGGGAACAGTTCCACCCTGTCAATGATGGCCTTCCAGTCCTTTGATTCCTTCAGGATCAGCCAGTTGTTGGCGGCGTCAAAGACTGCCCCGCCGCTCGTTTCGAAATGGTCCATGGCCAGGGAGCCCATGGTGTTCATTTCCTGGCTGATCAAAGCCAGGTAATCCTCATAACCAGCCCCGCTTCCGGCAATCCTGCGCCAGATTTTGACATAGACCTCCTCAACATCCGTGATGGCGTTTTCCGGATTCCAGGCCTTCTCAATGTTCAGCAGCGTTCCCTTGACGTTCAGCAGCCGGTCATTATCCTGGGCAATTTCTGCGGTGGAAACATGAATACGGTCACCGTTCGCGTCCCAGGCTTCCGGAAGCCAGGATGTCCACTGGCCGCCTATCGGATTCAGATTGCCGTCATATACCTGGATTTCCTTGAATACATACTGGTATCTGACCGGAACTTCCGTCCCGTCGCTGAGCTTATAGAATCCGTACCCGGGCAGGCCGCGGTGGATATTCGTGTCAGGGATCCGGAAAGCCCATGAACTTCCGGCGTACTCTACCTGGAATACATTGTCATTGGAGATATAGACATCATTGCTGTCTGTCAGATAACCGATCTTGAAAGGATTGCCGTATTCCTCCCATCCTGTCAGGGGCTCGTTGCTGTGGCCTTCCCGTTCATCGATAACCCTTCTCATCATCTGGATTTCAATGACCATATTCCGCTGGTTGTCAGCTTCCTGGGTCGTCGTATAAAGGCTGGTCGAACCGTCGGGAGCAGTCCTGTATTCCAGGAATTTTTTCTTGACGTCCATCTGGAGATACTTCGGTATCCTGTTTCTGATAGTGATAATACCCGCATTACCCTTAATGCCGGCGTTATACGGTTGATCGTTTCCGGCCGTAAAATCACCGAGACTGTTCTGATATCCGTCGATGTAGAACATATACTGCTGGATCAGATTCTGCGGAATATCATAGGCAGACATATCATAATAGGCATAGATATTACTGCCTGCCGCTGTTTTCTCTTTGGCAAAGTAGGTAACCCTTTTCCCGTTGATCTCTGTCGGTAATTCTTCCGGACAGGCCCAAGTCCAGTTCGGGGCGCTCAGCGGTATATCCACATAGTCATGATACGGCTGAGCCTCATGGGGCTGCTGTCCTTCCAGATAATACATCAGCGTGAAGTAAACCGTCGGCATATCGTCCGGGTTCACAAAACTGACCCATTTTTTCATGACATAGAACTGGGATGTATTCAGTATATTGGTAAAGGATACGTTCTTGGTCTCGCCCGCATACACCGTTCCGTCATTGCCTTCCCGCTGGGACTCGTATCCGTCCGGATCTTCGCTGACGGTATAGACGGTTCCGTCCGGAAGACCCCGGGCCATGACGCTTTCACCGTGTGAAAGGGTGAATTCCGCCACGCCGCCTACAAAGGCCATGTCGCCGTATGTCCCGTCCGGGATAGCGTTGCCCTCGGAATCCTTCGCGGTGACGGTCATCCGGAATTTCTTCGTGAAATCTCCCGCGTTCCCGCCTACCGTCTTGGAAACCACCAGCTTGCCGGTCGTAACAAATTCATTATGGACAGTGAGTGTGACCCCTTCCATTTCTGTGGCGTTTACGGGTGTGCTTGGGCTGTAGCTGACTTCATAACCGTCAGGCACATTAGTTTCCACCACCGCGTAATAGTAGGGTTCCCCGTTTCCGTCATAAACCGGCAGACCGTCAACCAGCTCCCGCCAGCCGCCTGCTGATGTCACAGTAACCGTTCTGGTGTAGTCTGCGTCCAGGATATAATCATCCGGCATGCCGGTGGACCTGCTCCGGCCCGATACTGCGCCGCCGGCTGCCCGGTATCCGCGTACACGGATTGTCCTGGTTCTGCCTGAAGCGCCTGCAGTAAGGGAATATGTGGCAAAAAACCTGTCGATAGCATTAGTTTCGATCAGCACGCAGTAATTATCCTCATTCCCGAGTGTAATGGCTCTGTTGGTCATAGGAGTATATCCGATATCCTGAACCTTTGTCCAGTGATGCCAGTGGATATTGGATTCTTCATCCCAGTACAGCAGCGAACAGGGGGCATCCCAGGTATTCCACTGATTAAATACAAAGGTTGTGCAACTCAGGTAAATGGTCGAATTCTTCGGCACTCTTAATGTAATTCCGAGGTTACTGTTCCTGGCTGTCTGAATCGAGTTATTCATATACAGAATAACATTGGTAAACTCTACAGATGTCTTAGGCCGGTATGTGCTGGTCACAGTCACATCAACAGACTGGTTTGCTGTAAGAAGCGAAACAGATGAACTGCTGATCTCTGTACCGTCATAGATATAATCCTGCGGCTGGCTGACACCGCTGTCACTGACGGAAATCGTATAAGTGCCCAGGGGAAGCGTATTGTCTCCGATAACCAGCGGATATGTCTGGCCTGTGGCGCTGGTCGCCGTATAGGTATACCCGGCCGGCAGGTTCTCCAGGCCGGTCACCGTATGGGACAGGTTCAGCGTGCCGTATTCCTGCGTCTGCTGCGTATTCTTCTTATACCGGACCAGCGTCAGGGTCAGATCCTGGCTGTTATAATGCTCCGCGTTATCCGACCAGGTTTTTTCCACTTCAATCTCTGTGGGCGTTGAATATACATTGTAAACATAGAAGTTCAGGATGGCGTTGTTGCGGTCTTCGTTATTGTACCTGTAAGCGCCGGCCAGTTCCGGAATACTGTTATAGGGTTCATTCCCATCCAGGGTCAGGTCATCCGTGCTGTGATTGGGCTCGTTGTCCGTTCCCCTGCGGACGTATTCCGTTTCGATCACGGTTTTCATATAGCGCTGTTCGATACCGTTGACCGTGATTGTTTCCGGAATGGAATCCTTGTCTTCCTCAATGTAGACCATGGCGCTGGTGGTATTCAGGTCATAGTAGTTTTTCCCGATTCCGCCCTGGACCTGGACGTCCAGCGCAGATTCTTCCGTATAGGCGCTGTAATCAGAATTGTATTCGGAGGACAGGCTGCTGTTCTCAATCAGGAAAACTTTGAAGGAATTCTTGAAGGATTCTGCGGGTGCAAGCAGCGTCCCGTCTTCATCCACAATATACTTGGTGATATCCACAGCGGGATATGCTGTCGCCTCCTGCTTGGTGGAGCCGCCCAGCGTAAAGTCGATACCGCTGCTGGCAGACCCCGAGTCTCCGACGATACATCCATTAGCCCAGGGGTCATTCGGCCATCTCCCGCCATTGTTCTCAATGCCGGGACAGGTGTTTTTCGCGCTCCAGTAGGAGCAGCTGCCGGTCATGGTTACGGGCACTTCCACCTTGATGGGCTGGCCGTTCTGGTCATACAGAACCTGGTCACCGTCTGTCAGGGTAAACTCCACCATTTTGGTGGTGGTCACTGTATAGGTCACTTCGCTGGCCAGGCGCTCCCGCCTGATTTGCTGGTGTGTGGAATTGTTTTGTAATCCCCACCAGTCATTCCAGCCTCTGTCCTCTGATAAATTCCAGTCGGGATATGCGGTGGTAACGTTGCTGGCAACGATGAAGGATCCTTCAATACGGATCTGTGTCGGCATATTGGGGTTGCTGTCACCCTCATTCCCTGTATAACCGGTCACGAAAAACGCGTTGTCCAGTTCGTTTCCGTCCACATCGGTGGCAATGATATCGGCGTTTTTAATATCATCCTTGTCAATCGGAACCGGTTCCTGCATGGTAATGGTCTTCGGATTATCCCGGGTAATCGTATACAGCACATTGCCGTTCTCGTCATAATACGTTCCCCTGGGCAGCGGATAATCGAGCTGCGCGTTGCCGTGGATCGACACATCCAGGTGGGTAACAGCCTGGTTTCTCGCATAATGGGAGGGAACCGTAACATCTATTACGCTGGCAAACAGGACGTCGACAGCCTCGGAAGCGGATTTATTGCCGCTGATCCGGACAGGCACCCCATTCTCATCCAGTTCCACACCCAGATAACTGTTGCCTTGGTGGCTCCGAATATGATTGCCTTCAAATACGAATCTCGATTCGTTGCCATTCTGATGGCTTGCGTCTTCTGTATAGATGCCGCTGTCAGCCCGTGCGTCTATGAACCTTCTGTAGAATGAATTTGCTGTACCTCCGGGTCCAGTGAATGTTTTTCCTTCAGTATTGATATAAAGCAGGTTTCCGTTATTCGCTTCTCTGTATTCCCACAAAAGCGGATCCTCTGTAGATACCATTTTGGTGACAGGATCATACTCAACTTCTGTCAGAGTGCCGTTATTATTTACAATATAATATTTACCATCATATTTCACCAATGTCATGTACTGGGTTCTGTCCGAAATAACCAGATCAGTGAAAGTCAGGGTCATCGGATCATCTCTGGTACTGCGGTTGTGCCATCCGGCAAATCCTGATTCTCCGTTGTAATGGTTTATGTAATATCTCTGTCCGTTGCTGATTGTTGATAAAATATAATTGTTTCCGTCCCTGGTTACCGTGAAAGATTGGGGCGAACTGCTTACGGATGCTTCAGCACGCTCGGTCTGGCCCGGTACCTGGGTAAGGTTCATGTACTGCTTGATGCCATGGGAATCCAGGGTATAGATGTTATAAACACCAGGTTCCCCGGTTGCTTCAAAGGTCCATTCTGTTGCGTTATTGCTGTTCCCGGCATTGAATATATTGTTATATCTGCCTGAAACAACGCCGGATGTGATGTAGCTGCCGTTATGGGAAATCTTGACCGACCGGCCATCCAGGTCAGTCACTGCCGGCGTACCCGGTTGGAAAGTAACCACGCCGTACACCGAGAAGGCGTCTGTTTCAAACAGGATGCCTGTGTCTGCGCTGATTTCCGCGTCAATGATATCGATTTTTTCTCCTGTGAAGTGAAGGACCTTCAGTTCATCCTGCCGGTCTTCCGGCGCGTCCGCCAGTTCAAAGGTGACGGATACACTGCCTTCCGGCTCAATCTTCTGTCCGTCCGCGCGGATCTCAATATCGAAGAACCGTGCATACTGGTTTTCAGGGATAACCAGCTCTTCCGTCTTCTCTTCCCCGTCTTCGGTTCCGGCCACCCTGCGGAGCGCTTTTGCCAGGTATTCGTTGTAACGCTCATCCCCCGGCAGCAGTTCTTCCACATGAAGCTCCGCGCCCGCCGGGATTCCGGAATCCGGACCGTAGTCCAAAGTGATCCTGTAATTGTCCCCGGATGCGGTCCTGTAATACACCACAACCGTATAGGCGAAGGCATAAACGGAGAACCCGTCTGTATCAAAGGTGACGGTATCCCCTTCCACCACTGCGTCCGTGATCTTCTCTGAGGAGATCCGTTCTTCCGCTGCCAGGGACTGTACTTCGGTCTGTTTTTCTGCAGAGGTAACAAGCTCTTCCGGAAGCTCTTCGGTAAAGTGAACCACATGGAGCTCTTCCCCGCTCTCCGCGTTGGCCAGCCGGATGCTGACGTTCACGGGCGTCAGGGGCTCGATCTTCTGTCCGTCCACCAGGATGGAAATGTCATACAATCCCGGCAGGCGCACGTCATCCGCTCCCAGGGCTGCAGCGGTCTGTTTCCGGTAGGCTTCCCATAGGTCGCTGCCCTGGGGAATCTCCTCCACCAGCAGTTCTGCGTTTTCCGGGATGCCGGCTTCCGGACCGTAGGTTACGTTGATTTCATAGGTGTTTCCGTCCGCTGCCAGCACCTTCTGGCTGATTTTCTTCCGCTGGACCACACCGAACACGGAGAAGCTGTCCGAAGTGAAGGAAACCGTATCGATGGCTTCGCTGTTTCCCTTGGCCGCGCTCTCATTGGAATCCGTTTCGGATTCGATCACTTTTGCTTCGTTGTTTTCAATATGGATCGCGTGTACGTCATGTTCGTCCGTCAGTTCGATAACGTCTTTAAAGAGAATCTGCACATCCACCTCTGCCTGGGGTTCCAGTTCCTGATCCCCGCTGACGAAGGTGATGTCAAAGAACCGCTCCAGGGTGATTTCGCTCCAGTCCTCCGCCAGGGCCTCTTCCGTCATGCCGCTGTAGAGGGCATATTCCGGCGTTCCGGGACGGATTTCCCGCACCTTCATCTCCGTATCCGCAGGGAATCCCGCTTCCGGGCCATAGGAGGCGGTTACCAGGTAATCCGGTCCGGAGCATTCCAGGGTGACGGTTCCGGCCTGGACCAGTTCAAGGGCAGCGTAACCGAAGGCTTCCAGCCGGTAGTCCCCGATGGTGAGGATTTCCTCTTCCGCTTCCAGGGGTCGTGCATTTTCCCCGGTAAGCACACAAATGCTTTCTTCGGGGATTGCGATTCCCCGGCAGGTCAGGGTCATGCCTGCCTGGGGCTGGACAGGATTGCCTTCCGCGTCTGTCAGTGTCACCAGATAGAACAGGTTGCCTTCCTCCGCTACCTGCCGTTTCCAGGTTTCATTCTCTGTATCTTCGTTCCGGACCAGCTTCGAGGCAGACTTCAGGGCGGCATACAGATCTGCGCCTTTGGCGGGTTCAACCGCCAGTACGGCGCCTTCCGGAATGCAGGCTTCCGCCGTATAATCCAGCCGGAGGCTGCAGCCTTCAGTTTCCGCGGTCAGGCTGCCGGCTTCATAGGTGATTTCAGGAGCAGGCTCTTCAACGTTTTCTTCTGTTGCTTCCGGGTCGTTCTGTTCGGTTTCCGAAGTTTCCGGGACAGTTTCCGTGCCCTCCGGAATCTCCGCCGGGGGAACGGTTTCTTCTGTTTCTCCTTCGTCAGTCACGGGGGGCTCTTCCGGCCGGAAGGGCGGCACCGTTACAGCATCGGAATAATACCCGTATTCAACCGCGGCCAGGGCGGCGGAGCCGGCAGTTGAAATCAGCAGCACAAAAGCCGAGAGGAACGCAATCAGTCTCCTCCGGAAATCATTCTGCCGGAATTCATGTATCCGTTCAGTCATTTTATTCATATGCGCCTGCCCTTTCCTGATTATATCAAACACAACCTGTTCAGGCTTGGTTACTTTGTATAAATTTCCACCTTTATTATGTATCTGATACCTATGTTTGTCAATAATTTGTACTAAAAAGACCGGATTTCTCCGGCCTTTTTTGAAGTATTTGTATTGTATTACCCGTTCAATAATACCTGGGTTTCTTTTTCCGGCCCGCAAAGAGCACCACCCACAGGATCATCAGCAACAGGACCGGCCCTGCAATGAAGGGCACCACATACAGGGGATCAATCTTCAGGGCATCCGCCGTCACGCGGACATCCACCAGTTCCTTGTCGTTTTCCACCCGGATGCCCCGCACCAGCAGGCGGTGGGTATTGATGCCGTAGGGCGTACAGGTCATCAGGGTGCAGTAGTCTTTCCCGGGGAACAGACCCAGCTCGGAGCTGTCCTCCGGCACGATCACCGTGATCTTGTCCACCATATAGGTCAGGGTCTGGTCCAGCACGGTGAGATAGAACACATCTCCCAGTTCCATGGCGTCCAGATCGCTGAAGAGCTTGGCGCTGGGAAGTCCCCGGTGCCCGCTCAGAATGCTGTGGGAAGCGAAGTCCACCTTTTCAAAGTCATCCGGATCCGGATGGACACTGCCCGCCGGCAGCGAGGTGCCGTCGATATGCCCGATGGAAGTCTGCAGCACCGCGTCGCTGGTGCCGTGATACACCGGCAGGTTTACGTCGATCTTCGGGATGAAAATGAAGCCCATGTTGCCCGTGCCGTCCACGTTCAGCTGGCGCTCATAGTCGTCCACGTCCTCATCCGTCATGGCCCAGGGATTCGGATCCTGGGAAAGGCGGCGGTTATAGTCCAGCGCGTCCTCCCATACGGTCAGGTATTCGTCGTTGGACAGTTCCGCCACGCGCTCCGCATAACCCATGATGGCCCGGGACTGGTGCATGCTGTTCCAGTATTCGCTGAAGGCAGGGTATCCCGCAATTGCCACACCGGCAAGCAGGATCAGCACCAGGATCGCGTTGGATACCCGGTGGCTTTTCTTCTTTCCGGCTCCGTCCTGCGGAGTCCCCTTCTTCTTTTTCATACCTTCCTGTCTTTCTTACCGGTCCTTCAGGCAGTATTCCTGGATTGCCAGGGCGATGTCCGGGCAGGCCCATTCCAGTGTATCCCGCCGGATAATGCCGAAGCGTTCCCCGCCGCCCGTGAAGTTATGGTTGTCCCACCAGACGCAGGGAATGTTCCGGGCAGTGGCCGTTGCCACATAGAAGGCCGTGAAGTTGACCCGGTCCTGCATGTTGCCGCCCTTGTCCAGGGCGCCGAATTCGTCCATCATCACCGGAATGCCGTTCCGCACGAACCGGTTGTACAGGTTGTTCAGGAAAGAGGTAATTTCAGACTTCTTGCCCTGGTCCTTTTCCAGGTCAAAGGTGGTATCCGGGCTTTCGATATTCAGGGCAAAATTGTAGGGTGTATAGGCATGGGCTTCCACAATGATCCGGTTGTCCGCGGCATCCTCCGGCAGCCGGAACAGCTGGTCCACGGCGTTCCAGGGAGATCCCGCGTAAGCCGGCACCGCCAGGTACCGGGTGGCATTATTGCCGCCGGTGGCCCGCACCGTATCCACAAATATCTGGTTCAGCTCATTGATGTAGGCAGCCGCCAGCCGGCACTCGGATACGCCGCTGTTCCAGTTCCATTCATACTGCGTGCCCACCAGGCGGGGCTCGTTCATGGATTCCAGGATCAGGTGCTCATCGCAGTCTTTGAAGGCTTCCGCCATCTGGCTCCAGACAGAGGTCAGATATGCCCGGGAACGCTTCATGTGAACGGGATCCGGGTAGAAGTATTTCACATCGTTGTCATGATGGACGTTCACGATCACATACATGCCTTCGTCCAGCGCCCAGTCCGCTACCTGGCGTACCCGGGACATCCACTCCGGATCAATTACATCGTTTTCGTCCACATGGTTATGCCAGCTAACCGGCATCCGGATGGTGTTGAATCCGGCCTCATGAACGGCTGCAATCAGTTCCCGGGTGGTCCGTACGCCCACCCAGCTGGTTTCCATATTTGTGCCCGGGGAGAACCGGTCATACCCGGCATAGGCATCAAAAGTGTTCCCCAGGTTCCAGCCGCACTTCATGTCGCGCATGAGCGCCATGGCTTCATTGTCCGGAACGGTATACGTGCTCATATTCTCAATTACCGGGATGACAATCCCTTCTGTCGCCGCCGGCGGCTCCGCCAGTCCCGCAGCGGCGGCGGTCATGATCATCAGGGCAAGCAGCAGTGCCCATACGGTTTTGTTGCGCATCCGGTATATCCTCCTGTGCAAAGGTTTTCTTTCTGATGCCATTATATGCGAAGAAGCCTGTTTCTTCAAGCGGCTGCCCGGGTAATAAAAACCGGGCTCCGAGGAGCCCGGGAGAGTTTAGGGGGAATGATAACGGATTACTCGTGAGCCTTGCGGCGGGCCACCAGGATCACAGCAGCGCCGATGATCAGCAGGCCGCCGACCACGTAGAAGATCGTGGTACCGATGCCGCCGGTGCTGGGCAGTTCTGCGCCGGCCTTGTTTTCAACTTCGATTACCACAGGTTCATCATTTCCGCTTGTAATGGTCACCTTAACTCTTTCTGCAAGCTTATTGTAGCCATTCGGCACAACAACTTCTTCCAAGTAATAGTCTCCGGGAGCAAAAGCGCGTACGTTGACGCCGTCTGCGGAATCAACAACGATATTGGCCGTTCCGGCAGGATCTTTCACATAGCCAGTGTCGTCTTTGGACAGTGTAATTTCCTTTCCGTCAGTTGCGGCATCATACAGTTTGAATTCCGCGCCTTCCAGATAATTACCTTCCTCATCCACTTTCTTGACAACGAAATCATAAGTCTCGACATATACCTTATCTACCATGCTCTGTTCGGAATAGGTAAGCTCGACTTTGTTTTCATTGGCGGTCGCACTGTCAACCACTGCGTCTTTATTGATCGTAGCGTCATAGGTGACAGTGATTTCTCCAGCATTATCAACCGTGGCCACATAGGCTGCCTTGAATACGATGGTGATGGTCCTTCCGGAAACGGTAACCGTCCAGTTGTCCGTATCAGCATCATCAGCGACAGCAGTTCCGTTGATCTTAATGGATCCTGCCGTATAATCAAGGCCGGCTGTCATGGTATCGGTCAGGGTGATGGCATTATTCGTACCAATACCGTCAGTCACAACGATCTGATAGTGGACCGTATCTCCGATGCCGGCATCCACAGGACCGTCAACATAATCATCGCCCGTGGTCTTTTCAGTCTTGTCAACTTCCGGAATCGTGTTCTTTTCAACAACGGTTGCAATGTCAGTGTCTTCGTGCAGGCCGCACAGAGAACCTGCGGAAGAAGTGATGAAGAAATAACCAGTGGGAAGATTGGTGAAGGTGGCTTCGCCGCTTTCACCGGTTGCTTCATACTTTCCAAGAGCATTGCCCAGGTCAGACAGATGTCCTCCCAGATACTCGGCAGCTCCAGCAGCATCAAAGTTCTCAGCATTGTTTACAAAATACTCTGAGCCATCAGCAGAGGCTGTAAACGTGAAGCCTGCCGCTTCAAGAACAGAACCGATGCTGGCATATTCTGAAGCTGTCAGATAGTAAGATACAACACGGTCATCGCCGGTTTTGCCATTGTCCCTGTAGTTCAAAATCTTATAGGCATTGTAGGTTTCGCCGTCGATGACATTCTGTACATCGATCTCAGCGGCGAATGCGGCGCCGACCATCATGATCATCGCCAGGGCCAGTACCAGAGCAAGCAGTTTCTTCATCATTTCCATTCCCCTCTTTATAATATGGTCGTCAGGTAAACAATATCAAGGAATCAGGCATCTTTGAAGTTTGCCTTCCGGGTTTTTCATCATAAGTCACATCATGTATATGTCTTCTATCGCGATGTAATTATAGGGCGCTTTTCAATAGTTGTCAATGCTTTCCAGTACATCTGTTGTATTTTTCTTTGCGTGCAACCGGCTTCCTGTCTGTATTTCCCCCTGTTTCCTTCTCAGAACCCGTACCAGGCCAGGGTATTGAAAGGATAAATCCGGGCCAGGGGTTTGCCGAAGATCTCATCCACGGCAATACAGCCGAAGTTGGTGGCCCGGCTGTCCAGGGCGTAGTCCCGGTTATCCCCCATCACAAAGAGCTGGGCAGTGGGCACCACGAAGGGAAAGTCCAGGTCGCACTGGCCCAGGGCATGTTCTGAAATGTAGCTGTCCTCCTCCAGGAACTCCCCGTTCACCTTCACATAGCCTTTTTCATCAATTTCCACCTTGTCCCCTTCCCGGGCGATGACCCGGCGCAGGAGCAGCTTGTTGTTGAAATAGAATGCGCAGACATCGCCCGGCTTCACATCGTCCGTCTTGGACAGCACCACGATGTCCCCGGGCTGGAGGCCCGGCTCCATGTTGTGCCCGTTGGTAATCCGGAGAACCGGCAGGAAGATAAAGGCGATAATCACCGCCAGCGCCGCCACCACCACAAAGGTACCAAAGGTGCCTCTCAGCGCCTGCCTGAACCGTCCTTTGCTCCGGACCTGGCTCATTTCGGACTCAATCTCGTTCAGGTCCGGTAAAGTTTCGGCTCTTCTGGGTTTTCTGGCCATGGCTGTTCCCTCTTTTACTCTGTTTTCCCGCTGTCATCCTGCCCTGCGGCCCGGGCTTCCATTTCCCGTTGCTCCTGCTCCGCCACCTGCTCGATTTCCTCCTCCGTGGGCATATCCGGCAGCTCGATATCCACCGATGTGAGCTTCTGCAGCAGCCGCAGCTGTTCCTCGATCTTCTTCATACGGATCTGCAGGTCCTTCGCGGCGCCCTGCATCCGCAGTTCCTCAATCCGGTTCTCATAGTCCCTGCGGGCGTAGTCCAGCTGTTTCTCCGTCTGCATCCGGATCTCCGTAACCCGCCTTTCCGCTGCCTCGCAGCGTTCCCGCAGTTCCAGGTTCTCCTTGCGCATATTGTAGATCAGTTCCAGCAGTTCAAAGCGCCCGTAGTTCTTCAGCATGTTCTTTGCCATGCACAGTTCCTCCGTTGCTTCCGAATGGATTTACGGCAGTTCTTCCGGTTCTTCCGTTGCTTCCTCCGCCGGGGCTTCAGGGTCGATTCCCTGCTCCACCATGGCCTCATAGACGTTGTAGTATTTCGCGGGCACGATGGCATCACCCCAGGTGATATACGTGACGATATCATAGTTCGTCAGGTCACTGGTATAGAAGTCGTAATAGACGTTGGAATAAACCGGAATCAGCGGCAGCAGCTCGCTGAGGTTTTCCTGGAAGGTGATCCACTTCCGGACGAAGCCCAGGGCGTCGCTGGGCACGGTTTCACACATGAGGCGGGCGTATTCCGCCATGGCCGCGTGGGCCCAGGCCAGGGTATCCTCCTCCGGGGCCTTGGGATCCCCGGCCAGGAAGAACAGCTGCGGGTCAAACTCAATATTGAAGTCATCCCCCAGGTAGAACATGTCAATCTCTTCGATATCCCGGTCGTTGTAGGAGCGCAGCAGTTCCTTCATCTCCATGGGCACCAGGGTCAGCCGGATACCGGCTTCCTTCAGGTAAGGAACGAAGTATTCCTCCATGGAGGCTGCCATCACATTGGTCACCGGATAGGCGCAGGTCAGGTCCAGGGGAATCAGCCCGTCCTTCGTCTGCTTGCAGCGGACCTCATCCTGTCCCGGCCGGAAAGCACCGCCGTCCCGGTTCAGCGTCCAGCCGTTTTCCTCCAGCAGCTGAACCGCCTTCTCCACATTCAGGTCATAGTGTTTCAGGCCGTCCAGGGACAGGGACTGCCATCCAGCGATCTGCTCTTCATACTTCTGCTGTTCCTCCGGCGTCGGGTTCTCCGGAAGGGTTTCCGGATAAGGCAGGGAGCCCAGGACCATTTCATACATCCACTGGCCGATACCGATCAGGCCGTCCATGGCGATGCCGTACAGGTTGGTGTAGTCCTCCTTCATCTGCTCCTTGTCCATGCAGTAATTGATGGCCTGCCGGACGTTTTTCTCCTGCAGGGTCGGCCGGTCCGGCGTAAAGACAATGAAGGAAAGGCCGATCCGGGGATAGTTGGACACGGTGTATCCCTTGCCGGAATTGACCAGTTCCATGCCCTTGTCGATGGAATCCCGCCGGACCACCTTGTTCAGCAGCTGGAATTCATCCGCCTCCAGCTTTTCGATCATATCCTCGTTCCGCGCCAGGGTGAAACGCAGCTTCGGAATGGTGGGCACGAAGCCCTCCGTGTTCCCCTTGAAATGGGGATTGATTTCAAAGGTGCAGGTTTCCCCGTCCCAGGAGGTCAGCACATAGGGGCCGCTGCCCACGGTGGGATGGGACAGGTAGCCGTTTTCCGGATCCATCACCGTGGCCTGCAGCAGGTCCGCGGTGAATATCTTTTCCTTTACTTCCGGCTCCTCGTTGCCGATATAGACGCCGTTCCCGTCGTCATAGACCTTGCAGCCGGGGGCAATCTCATGGATGGGGTACGGCAGGAAGCCGAGACGGTACAGTTCAAAGAAGTACGGCAGCGCCTCCGGCTTCACAGAAAACTCAATCTGCATGTCATCGCGGACCTTCACGCCGGCAAAATAGGGCGTTTTCCCGGAGATGTAGTCCTCATATCCTTCCAGGTAGGAAAGATCCATGGGCAGCCCGCCCAGCTCCGCGATTTCAGGCGCTGCCTGGAACAGCACGGAGAAGGCATAGTCCCAGGCGGTGATCTGGGTACCGTCAGAATAGAACAGGTCATCCGCGATCTGGAAACGGTATTTCCGGGTTTTGTTGGCATCCTCCACCACGCCCATGGCTGCCACGGTCACCGGGTTGGCCCGGAAGAAGCCGGTGTCATAACCCCAGACGGTCAGGTAGTAGGAATTCACCAGGGTGCGGACGTCGATATCCGTGGTGGCGTTTCCCCACATACCGGTGAAGAACTTTCCGTCCATGGGAGTGGGATTCCCCACCACCAGTTCCTCATAATCCCTGTCCGGGAAGGACAGGATGGGTTCCTCCACCGCGGGCGTCTCCGTCACCGCAGGCGTTTCCTCCGCCATCGCGGCGGAAACGCCGCCCAGCAGCAGCATGACCGCCATCAGAAGCGCTGTCAGTCGTTTCATATTGTTCATCTCTCCCGGTCGGTTTTATTCGTAGCAAACGCCAACATGCATCTGGATATTGGTCAGGCCCAGGGCTGCCTCATAATCCTCAATGGGAATCACATTCTCCCCCGGTTCAGGCGGCAGTACGGGAACATGCGGGGGAACCGGCGTATTGGTGGGCGCCGGGGTCGGCGTCTCGTACACATACTTGGCTACCGCCTTGACCTTCACATTGCCGGTCTTGTTCGGGATGGCCAGCAGCATGGGGCTCATGGTCAGCCAGTCCGGTCCTTCCAGCATTTCCGTATAATAAATGCCGTGGGACAGGTCTCTGAATTCCACCTTTCCCTTTTCATCGCTGTAGCCTTTCGCGTCCGGTTTGATTTTCCGCTCCGTGATCCGTTTGCGGATCTGGCTGAGGGTAATATCCACGGAAGCGGAACCGTCCTTCCGGGTAAAGGCCTGGATATCCTTAAAGGCGTCCAGCATGGTCCAGTCGCCGTAGTTTCCCGTGGCAAGCTGGTAGATGGCGATGTGGACCCCCTTCAGGTCAAAGCCGCTCCGCTCGTTACCGATGCTGATGCTCAGCCAGCCGTCCTTTGCGTCATCCGCCGCCGAAGCGCAGGCGGAAAACAGCAGTACCAGGAGCAGCATGCCGCACAGCAGGTTGATTGTCCGTTTCTTCATGATTTCCCACCCTCACTGATTTCAGAGTCGTTCGTGATCTGTTCAAGCGTTTCCCGGGCTCTTCTTTCCCGCTGTTCCCGGTCCGCTTTCCTTCCCTCGTCCGGCAGTCTGTAAGCCCGGCCCCGGATCGCTTCAATACCCCACAGGATAAACAGTCCCGCCAGCAGTACGGGACAGCCCAGCAGCAGTACATTCTGCCAGTTGTCCGGGAAAGTTGCCTCATCCTGCGCCGAAAGCAGCGTTCTGGCCTCCCGGATGGAAACCCGTTCCGTCTGGACCAGTACCCGCCGGTCCTTCTTCCGTGAAATCAGCGTCAGCCGC
This sequence comes from Christensenellales bacterium, assembly GCA_045111455.1. Classification (GTDB taxonomy): domain Bacteria; phylum Bacillota; class Clostridia; order Christensenellales; family Aristaeellaceae; genus Aristaeella. Next base: position 23,728 of record JBGUGL010000011.1, read on the forward strand.
TCCTCTTCCTCCCCGGGAGTCAGGTCCAGGTCTTTCAGGCCGGCAGAGGACAGCATCTGGATGCCGGACACCCGGTATACCATGGTGCGGTCCAGCACGTTCAGGATCATCAGGTCCCCCGGAATCAGGGTATCCAGGTCCTCCAGCATCCGGGCATCCGTCAGGCCCAGGGTTCCGGGGAAACCATCCGCTTCCAGTATACCGGGACCCGCCAGCACGATATTCTCCCCTGTCCCGTCCGCGGGAAGGGAGCCGGTATCCACATGCACCAGGTACCGGTTTACCGGTGTTTCATTGCTCAGGTGGTATACCGGCAGGGATACGCCGATATTGGGAATCACCAGTTCCGCCAGTACGCCTTCATGGACGTTCATCCGGTTCTGGTAATCCCGGGTGGTCCGCCGGTTCTTCTCCGTGAAGATATCCTCTCCCCGGATATCCTCCAGCGCTTCGTTCCATTCCTTCGCCTCCGCGAAGAGCGCTTCCTTCCGGGCAGTGTCCATGGCGGCGGTCTTTGCCCGGTATCCCCGCAGGGTTGCCGCGTCCCGCCGCTGGGCAATCTGGTCTGAGAAAACCGGATACAGGAAATAACCGGCAGCCGCGGCGATCAGCAGAAGGACCAGGAAGACTGTAATTGCTTTCTTCATTCTTCCGCCGCCTCCGTTTCGCTTCCGGTAACGGCGGTGATCTGCCCGGTCAGGTTCCCGAAGCACCGCAGGGGCCACAGGGCAAATTCCGCCCGGCCGAGAATCTCTTCCTCCGTCACGGTGCTGTAATCCGTATCCCTGCTGTCCACGGAAAGGCTCAGCTGGTCACCCTGGACAAAATAGCGGTCCCTGGCCAGGAGGATCCGGCGGCCTTCCGGCGCCGCGTCCTCTGTCCGTCCGGAGGTATAGTCTGTAAGGATTTCCCAGCCGTTCACCCGGGTTTCGGCATAGGGGCTCAGCACCACCCGTTCCCGGGGGGCAGCCAGCACACGTTTCATCTGGGTTTTGACCGGGTTGTTCACCGCAAAGGGAATCGGATCTGTCAGCAGGGACTGCCCGTAGGAGGCCAGGACCTCCAGCAGCCAGTATTCCCCGTTCTGCAGGTTTTCAGTGCTGACGGTCACAGCGCCTTCCCCGGTGCTGTCAAACCGGTCCGCTCCGTTGGCGGAAGGCAGCCAGGACACCCCTTCTTCTGTGGAGGCGAAATACTGCCGGGTCATGCCCACATCCCGGTACAGCACATACTGGCAGTACTGCCGGGTTTTGCCCTTCGGGCTGAGGATGGTCAGCTCCACAGGCCTGGTCAGTCGCTTTTCATACAGGAGAATATCCCCGTCGATGTAAGTTTTCCCGGGTTCCGGCCGGCGGACCAGCACAAGGCTGCCCTCCGGCAGCGTATCCCCCATGGCGGCGCCGTGGGACACGGCCAGGAAGTAATAGCGGTAGAACACAAACAGGCCGGCGGCAATGCTGAGAATCAGCAGGATCGCCAGGCCAAGGCACAGGCGCTTCCGCCTGTCGGCCCGCCTGACCCGCCGCATCTCCCGAAGCAGTTCCTCATCTCTGGGATGATAGATCTCCATCCGTACCTCTCCGTATCCGGTATCCCGGAATAAACCGGCTCTGAAACAGTTACCGGAGTTAATCAGATTCGTCTATATAAAACACCATTTTCAGTATAATCCTTTTCATACATCTTTTCAAGTTCTTTCCGGAGTACAGAAAAAGGCGCGGGAGGTTTTCCTCCCGCGCCCGGATTTTGTTTTTTTACTGCCAGTTTTCCGGATCCGCCACCGCCCAGAATGCCGGCTTCGGATTGCCCCGGCCGTCGAAAAGCAGCGGATACTGGCTGCCCCGCCAGCTCATCATGTCGCACAGGCCCCAGACCTGCACCGCCTCAAACTGTTCGCTGTGGTCAATCAGGATCTTCATGACGTCGGCATAATATTTCGCCTGCTTTTTGAAGGAATCCTCGCTGTTGTTTCCTACTGTCACATCCAGCTCGCTCACCCGCAGACGGAGCCCGAGGGCGGCCACCGTCTCCACCGCCGTCCGGATCTGGGAAATGGACGGGAATGAAACGCTGTGGTGCATCTGGAAGCCGTAGCCGTCAATGTTCCCTTCCGTAATCAGGGTCTTCAGCAGTTTCACGATGCCCTGCAGTTTTCCGGGTATGGCGGTGTTGTAATCGTTGTAATACAGCTTCACATCCGCCGGCGCGTACTTGCGGGCAAAGGCATAGGCGTAATTCGGGTAGTCCTCTCCGATGACCTTCTTCCAGTTGCTGTTCCGCAGCCAGTTGGACCCGTCGTCAATGGCCTCATTCAGCACGTCCCAGGAAACCACAATGCCCGGATAGTTGGCATCCAGGTATTCGAAAACCCCTTTGATATAGTTTTCCATGCGGCCCAGCATCACCTCACGGGTAACAAAGGGTTTCTGGGAATCATAGTTCTCATGGAAGAAGGATTCCGGCGTCTGGCTGTGCCAGATCAGTACATGGCCATGCACCTTCAGGCCGTTATCCTTTGCGAAATTCAGCAGGGGTTTGGCCGCGTCAAAGCGCACCGCCACGGCAGTCTCATCCCCGGTTTCCTGCAACAGCCGCCAGCTGCCGTTCACATCCAGCACGGAATCCGGCTTCATTTCATTTTCCGGCGTCAGGATGCTGAACTGCTCCTGCATCAGGGCAGTCCACTTTTTATCCATGAAAACCATCCGGGGTGCGGCGGAACCGAAATCGAATTTGTCCGCGTAGATTTCCTTCAGGCTCGGAACATTTTCTGCTTCCTCAATCACCATGGGAACAGGGGTGGGCTTGGGTTCCGGTTCACCTTCAGGGGCAGTCACCGTGAAATTCCGGATTTCAAAATCCAGGGTATCCGCTCCCGCGGTTTCCACATACAGTACATTCCGTTCATAGTTCCCGGCGGTATAGGTACCGGTCAGGGTAGTCCATTCTCCTTTGGCAGCAGTACCGAAGGCCAGGTTCTCATAGGTTTCCATACCGCCTGTGGAATGGGCGATGGAAATCATGAAATTGGCGCTGTCCAGGCTGTCCTGCTTTACTTCCACGCTCAGGTCGTACTTCCCGCCTTCGATCAGGTTGAAATCCCGTCCCGGGGAATTCCAGCTGCTGGTGCGGCCGGTGGATTTCAGCGTTCCCCCGGGAGTGATGAAAGACTGTGCGCCGCGGCCGTACCAGCCGTCAGAGTCCCTGCTGAAATCCGAAGTATATACGTTCTTGGCATCATCCGCCAGGGCACTCAGAGCGTTTCCTGCCAGGCAGAGGATCATCAGGAATACCAGGATGTGCTTTGCCATGCTGTTTCTCCTTTTTCACCGGACTTTCCGCCCGATTTGTTCGTACATATTTTACCCTCATTCCGGTCTTTCTTCAAGTCCTTTTCCAACAAAAAGGACCGCCCTTGCGGGCGGTCCGGGAAACCGTTGAACAGGCTTAGTCAGCGGGAGCTTCCTCAGCGGCAGCTTCAGCAGCGGCAGCTTCTTCAGCGGCAGCAGCCTCTTCAGCAGCCTTGGCAGCGGCAGCAGCAGCGTTTTCAGCGTCAACTTCTTCCTGGGTCTTGTCGCCGTTGTAAACGTCGCACCTCTGCTGGAAGGGTCCCCAGGCAGCTTCGGCGATCTCGGCAGGAGTGCCGCTGCCCAGCGCCCAGGTCACTTCGGTGATGGAGCTGTTGCGGTCACCGATCTTGTTGAAGTTCATGATGGTCGCGTTCTCAACCTTGCGCAGCATGGCGTAGGTTTCCTCGATGGCACGGTCATCGCAGCCGCGGCCGTAGTACTGGGTCGCCCAGGACAGGTCTTCTTCGCCTTCCTCGACTTCTTCCTCAGTTCCGGGAGCGGGCATCCGGTACAGGGTGTAGATCTGCTGCAGCTTCAGGGACGTGGCTTCGTCATACACTGCCGGTACGCCGAACACGTTGTTGTC
>JBGUGL010000012.1:0-5535 GCA_045111455.1 Christensenellales bacterium
ACGCCGGGCGCTGGCGGAGCCGAGGACTCTAATTCTCCCGGCGGGTGATGGCCGGCGAGTCCTGGCGCCTGCGCCGGGACTCGGCCCAGAGAGGCCGCGGGCGCCAGCCCCGGGCTCTCCGGGAAGGCCAAGGCCGCCGTTCCCGTCTTTTCGTTCCCCTCAGCCCCATCATCCTTCTGCAAATAAGTACTGATCTTGTTTAATTATTTTCGTGCCTATGGTATTATCTAACCAGCAAAAACTCAAATCTTTCCGGGAGGCTGAATAGATTCATCATGGAACAGAGAACGAAACGCTGCGGGATCACTCTATTCATCATCCTGCTACTCTTTATTCCGCAGATCATATACGCCGAATCAACTTCCGATAATCACGGCTTCGATACCGGACGCTCCATCGCAAACTTCATGGAAACCCACTATGAGGTTACCATTCTCATAGGCTCAGAATGCGACGGTGTTACCACAGGTGGGTTTACCATCGGGGAAAAGGCCAAAGGACGCACGCCATTCATGGACGCTGCCGGACTGTTCAACTATACGGAAGAAACACAGATGATCGACGATGCCTTTGCCATCTATCCACCGGAATTCTTTACCCGGTTCAAATGTAATGAAGCTCCAAAGGGATTACGTATCCTGCTGCCGAATCAGATAGTATATGAAGGACAGACCATGTCCGGTGTCACCACTGTGGAAGACGGATACTATAACATCTTCCTGGGGATAGGCGCTTTTACGGAACTGAACATCCACCATGAAATCTGGCACGCAATGGAATACCGGATCACCAATGAATACCCGGATGCTTTCTCCGGATGGAACCAACTGAACCCGGAAGGCTTTACCTACAGTGAGGACTACCTGGAACAGGATATCTGGGAACAGGCAGAACCGAAAGATGACTGGTTTGTACGGGGATACAGCACCATAGATGAAATGGAAGACCGGGCAACGGTCATAGAAGCCATATTCCGGTATGACGATGACTGGTGGGCAGCCCATCCGCACATCGAGAAGAAGCGGGACTTCCTGCTGGATGCCGCCGAACCTGTTTTCGGACCGGTATACTACCATGAATAACGGAGGAACCCATGGACGTAAAACATTTCAATGAACTGATAGAAGTAGCCCAGAAGATCTGTGACCACTCAAATGATCAGGTGGCAAACTACTGCACGCAAAAATACAACGCAGCAGAAGAAGACACAACAGAGCAGCAGCTCCGCGATTACCTGTTTATCGCGGAAGAATCAGCCGCCTATATCCTCGGCAATGCCCTGGCCCTGCTGAAAAACGACTCTCAGGAAAAAGAGATCCAGACCTTCACCGCGAACCTCCGCCGGGTCATCCAATTCGCCCAGCAGAAAGCCGGCGGAGATCTTCCGCCCAGCTGAAACAGACAGGAGGAAACCATGAGCGAACTGGAAAAGCAGATCCGGGATATACTGTCTTCCATTCCGGAAAAGAAGGAACAGGACAAAGACCAGGGCATAAACTATGAGGAAGAATACCGGAAGCAGACCGGCAAGGATCTGATTACCGGCGAACAGGTTGTCCAATAACCACAAAGACAAGAACCATATTCACCCATAGACAGAAAAAGGACGTTACCAGCAAACTCTGATAATGTCCTTTTATTATTCAAACAGCCTTTATGGAACTTCAACCACCACGGACGCCGTAACAGGCACGGGCGCGCCCAGTGCTGTACAGGTGACCGTAATCTTCGTGCCGGACAGGGCGTTCTTGCTGATGGACAGCTGGCCCTTGTTGTTGATCGTGGCGATATCCTCGCCCACATCCAGGCTATATTCCACAGTCTTGTTCCCGGCGGTCTTCGGAGCAAGCGTCGCGGTGATATTCACCTTGCCGCCGGCCTTGGCATTGCCCTTCACGGCAAGCTCCACGGATTCCACCGGATCCACCACATTCACCTTCAGCTTGGCGCTCTTTCCGCCGGGTTCCTTCACCGTAATATCCGTCTTACCAGCCTTCAGCGGCTTAATGGAAACCACACCGTCTTCAGTCTCGGTAATCTCCACGATATCCTTCTTGGCAGGTGTCCAGGTCAGACCAATAGGCGGTACAGAAGCAGGCTCCAGGGAAGCCTTTACAGTCTGCGAATCATCCGTTCCCACATAGAAGAAGAGTTCAGCAGGGTCCAGGTTAACCTTGCTCACCCCGATCTCCTTTGTTTTGATCCCATTCTCCTTACAGTATTGCTGGGCATAAGATCCTTTGATCACTGTTGCTATCAGCTTATCGCACTTTGAGAATGCAGCGCCCCCTATACTGGTCACACTTGCCGGAATCACAATTGATTCCAGCTCGTCCTGGCCATAAAAAGCGCAGGATTCTATACCTGTTGTTCCATCCGGAACAATATATTCCTTTGTTCTTAATCCGGAAGTATAGCATATTAATCGTTTGTCAGTCTTCGTAAATAAGGCATTATCAATTAATTCCAGATAAAGATGATCAGGCGCAATTTCAATACTTACAAGTTTATTACACTGATCAAACGGATTTCCTTCAATAGCTGTTACACTCTCCGGAATATAGATTGACGTAAATCCACACCCTGCGAATGCATCTCCTTTCAAACATTTTACACCGTTTTGAATCACAACAGTTTCAAGACAAGGGCAATAGAAAAATGCCTCTTCTTCAATACTGGTCACACTAGCTGGAATCTCCACAGTTTGAAGAGCTTTACATCCTCCAAACGCATACGATCCTATACTGATCACACTCTCTGGGATCTCAACAAATTGAAGGGATTCACAATCAAAAAACAATTCCGCCGGAATACTGGTTAAATTCTTGGACAGTTTTACCGATTTCAATTTGTCACAAAATCCAAACGCTGTTTCCCCTATACTGGTCACACTGTCAGCCATTGTAACAGATTGAAGGGAATCGCAAAAAAGAAACGCTTCCGAACCTATACTGGTTACACTCACCGGTATTGAAACAAATATCAAAGAAGTACATACGTCAAATGCATTCGCCCCAACACTTGTCACGCCATGTTCGATAACAACTTTTCGAATTGATTTGCTATTTTTTAGCCACGGATAATAATCATATGCCGAACCGGATGGTTCCTCCATTTCCCCCGTTCCGGATATCGTCAAAGTCCCCTTACTGTCCAGTTTCCAGGTCAGATTACCCCATTCACCGCTTTCATCAGCCAAAGCCACACCTTCCATGAAGGTAAACATAAACGCGATGCAAAAAACCGCGTAAAGCGTTCTGATCAAACTCTTCTTCATGTTCATTCTCTCCTGTTGTCTGCTGATCCGGAAACAATCAAATCATATACTGTATACAATACATATGTCAACAACACTCTCATTCTTTGACTTCTGAAATCTGAATCTTTCCATACACCCCAAGTTCCTCTCCCCTGCTCTTCAGTTCTTCCAGTGCCTGTTCCTTTGTGAGCAGCCCTGCCTGGAACGCTGAAATCACATCCGCAGACAGCTTACTGACCAGCTCCGCCCTTTCGGCGGGGCTGCTTGTCATTACCGGCTCAAAGACAATCTCCAAGTTCTCCGGCACATATCCCCAGCAGGAGATCGCCATGACCGGCAGGAGTTTCTCCAGTGCCGGACGCAGGTTCCGCTCCTGGGCCTGGGCGATCATATCGTAGTAGTTCCGCAGATCGGATTCACCGGTGGAATTGAATCCCTGGGGGCTTCTTCCAAACAACTTTGTGGCAGGAATCTCCGCCGCGCCCGCCATATCCATCATAAAGGATTCATAGATATCAGAGAGACCGGCAAAGGAATAGGAATGAGTCTCCATAGAATCATCTGCGGACATGACCTGGATTCCATAGGATGTCCGCAGCCGATTCTCATTCTGCATGGTCTGCAGGATTTTCTCCCGCATCCGGTCAGAACCGCCCGCCAGGTTTCCGCCGAAATCCCCCATTTTCAGGGTGGTGATATTCGCCTGGAAAATCAGCTGGGCGATATTCGCTGAGGCGGCGGATCGTTTCTGCAGCTCGTCCCAGATATGTTCCAGCTCACTGGCTCCCCAATAGTTTTCCCTGACAGTCTCCGTCCTGGGCAATTCCCTTCCGATAAACCGCAGCACCCGGGAGTGATGCACCTTTACACTGTGCAGATCCCCCAGTTCCAGATCCACGGTATAGTATTCCGGATAACCGAAGTCCGGATCATCCAAATCAGACACCAGCTCCATGGAGGGAGAAATACCCTGTGCCCGGTCCAGCACCAGCAGACCCTGGAAGCAATCCGGAAGGAGCGTATCATAATCCAGCGGCTCTTCCAGACGGTCCTCATCCCCCTTGATAACCATTACAGCAATAGCGCCACCGTACAGTCTGCCCCAACGGATCGCGTTGGTAATCTCCTGCTTAATGGAATGCTTTGCTTCCAGGCGGCGGAGCACATTCAGCTCCTCATCCGGAAGAGAAGTGGATAGCCTGTACCAGGCCCGGGTCATATCCTCACTGGGCATATCAATAATCCGCTTGGCCAGCCAGGAAACCCGATAAGTCGCCGTCAACAGCTCCGTCTGGGAAGTCAGCCCGGAACGGATAAAGGTACCGGAAGACATAAGGGGAGAATCCTCCCCGATAAATGCCGCCGCATTGGAATAACCATCACAGGCGGCAAGCAGATCTTCTGTTACCTGTGCCTTGGTCACTACAGGTGTCTTACTTACCTGTGCTTTCTTCCTGCTGTAACGGGTACGGTTGCGTTTACTGGACATACAGAATATACCTCCTGAATCAATACATCAAAAACCGGAGTGTACAAAAGCACCCCGGAATAAAATAAAAAGGTTTTCCGGCAGGAAAACCAACCACAGCTCTAATAAAGGCAACGCGGTCACGCGTTGCGTCCACGGCAAGGGCTATGCGCGCCGGCGGCGAGCCCCCAAGCGGAGCAAGGCCGCTTTGGGGATATAGGGATTCCCCAAGCGGCCGTAGTCTTCCGATTGTGGGGCCGCCGAGTGGCACGCACAGCCCGAAGCCCATCAATTCGGGGTTTTCCCGGCTCTGCCCGGGAAAACATCCGCGTCAGTCTTTGGTTCCTTTCCCCGCAGGGGCGCAGGCGGCTGGGCGGATCAGCCGAGCTACCGAAGTGAGCGGGACCCGGCCGACAGACCGGATGCGACGCGCCCGCGGAAGGGGCAGCGGGGCCCCACCGCGGGCAGGGCGGCGTACCGGGAAGGCGGAGAGGGGCTCCAAGGAAGCTCGGCCCGCACAGCCCCTGCGCGGACGCCGGGCGAGAGAGGCCCCGGCACGGGCTGCCAGGCGTGGCAACGCTGGCACCCGGGACGGAGCCGGCGCGACGTCCGGCGGACCAAAGCAGCGCAGGAGAGCACGACCAAGCAGGCCGGGCGCACGCAGACCAGCCCCCGGCGACAAAGGAGCCGAGGGCGGCGCGGGCGGACGGCCGGGAGCGACCCGCGGGCACGGGTGGGCCCAACCAAGCCGCAACACCGGAGAGGCCGGGCGGCGCCTGACCGGCGCCATCTCCTGCCGGGCATGTCC
>JBGUGL010000013.1:0-41183 GCA_045111455.1 Christensenellales bacterium
TTTGTGCTCGTAGCTCTTCAGCTTGATACGGATTTTCTGGTTGGCCATTCCTGTTAACCTCCTCAATTCGTTCTCGTTTGCGTTCCCCGGGATCCACTGCAGGTGCAGATCCTCTCTGACGCTTTCGAGTCCGTCGCCCGATTGTCGGGCTGGTCCGTGATAATTACCCGTCTGGCCGGACGGCAACTTACCACTTCATCCCTAAACAGACAGCAGGAGAATTATATATGAGTTCTTTTTCTTTTTCAAGGGGTTAAATGCAGTTTTTTGAAATTTTTTTTGAACTTTTTTGCTTTTCCTGTTTCCCGAAAGTGACGGTTTTGCTCGCTTTTCGTTTGTCATATGTGAACACTGTGTCAGGTGTGTCTCTATTTTTCGCCGGATGTGGCATTTCCTGCTGTGAAAAAAATATTTTTCACTTTTTTATGATTTGCTGCTGTTTGTTTACAATGCTTTGAAGTTATTATTATATACACTCTTCCATGTGTGTCCATTTACAGCCCTTTCTGACCGTACAAATACCCCGGAACCCTGAGGTTCCGGGGCGTGAGCGCTATATCTTGTATTACAGGCTGTTTTCAAGCTCATCATATTGATCGTACAGCCGGTCAATTTCTTCCTTCACGGCGTTATACCGCCGGGTGGTTTCCGTCGCTGCCTCCGGGTCCTTCCAGATCTCCGGATCCGCCAGTTCCTGTTCCAGCCGGGCTGCTTCCGTCTCCGCCCGGGCGATGGCCTGCTCCAGGGCTTTCATCGCTTCCTTCTGTTCCCGGGCTTTCTTTTCTTCCTCCCGGCTCTTCCGTTTTTCCTTTTCCAGGGCTGTGCGGGTCTGCTGCGGTCCGCTGCCGTCCGGTTCCTGGTCCCGGCTGACCTTCAGGAAATAGCTGTCATAATTCCCCAGGTATTCTTTGATCTCCTGCCCGTCCAGCACCCAGACCCTGTCCGCGAAACGGTTGATGAAATACCGGTCATGGCTCACGGCAATGATCGTTCCGGGAAAACCGGAAAGCGCGTCCTCCAGTACCTCCCGGCTGTCCATATCCAGGTGGTTTGTGGGCTCGTCCAGCAGCAGTACATTGTCTTTTTTCAGCATCAGCTCCGTCAGGGCCACCCGGCCCTTCTCACCGCCGCTCAGGGTACTCACCGGCGCAAACACGTCATCCCCGGTAAACAGGAACAGGCCCAGCGCACCGCGCACTTCATACTGCTCCATACGGGGAAACCTGTCCCACACTTCGTCCAGCACGGTCTTGTTCTCATGCAGTCCCGCCTGGTGCTGGTCATAATATCCCAGGTCAACGCCCGTCCCCCAGCGGATGGAACCGCCGTCGGGCTTCTCCGCCCCCGTCAGGCACTTCAGCAGCGTGCTCTTACCTGTTCCGTTATCGCCGATCAGGGCAATCCTGTCACCGGCCCGCACATGCATCTTCAGATCCCGGAAAAGCACCCGCTCGCCGTAGCTTTTTTTCAGGCCTTCCGTGATCAGTACATCGTCTCCTGTCCGCCGCCGGGTCTCAAAACGGAACCGGACGGTATTCTCCTCCTGGGGCTTCTCCAGCCGTTCGATCTTATCCAGCCGTTTCTGCTTGCTCTCGGCAGCCCGGATGCTCTTTTCCCGGTTGAAGCGTCGGTACATCTCAATGATGGCCTCCTGCCGGGCAATCTCTTTCTGCTGCAGTTCCCAGGCTTTCATCCGGATTTCATAGACCGCTGTCCGTTTCTCCAGGTACTCCGTGTAGTTGCCGTCATAGGTTTCCACATTTCCCATCAGGAGCTCCGCCATCCTGCCGCAGACCCGGTCCATAAAATACCGGTCATGGCTGATGACCAGCACAGCGCCGCGGAAGGATGCCAGGTACTCCTCCAGCCAGGCAATGCTCTTCAGGTCCAGATGGTTTGTCGGTTCGTCCAGCAGCAGCAGGTCCGGCTCCGTCAGCAGCATCCGCCCCAGGCACAGCCGTGTGCGTTCGCCGCCGGAAAGGAGTCCGGTTTTCATATTCTGGAAATCCCGCAGTTTCAGTCCCGCCAGTACCCCCTGTACAGAGGACTTCCAGCCGTAGCCGTTACTGCGTTCAAATTCCCGTGTCAGAGCATCGTACTTGCTTCCCAGGATCCGCAGCGCTTCCGGATCCGTGCCGGACACCGCCATTTCCTGTTCCAGGGCGCGAAGCTGCGCCTCCATCCGCCGCTGGGGCTCAAAGACGCTTTCCAGTGTCTCCAGCACCGTTTCCTCGCCGGTCAGTTCTCCCTGCTGGGCCAGATAGCCGATTCGCAGGCCCTTTTGCATATTGACACTGCCGCTGTCCGCTGTTTCAAGGCCGGCGATGATCTTCATCAGCGTGCTCTTGCCGCTGCCGTTCACGCCCACCATGCCCATCCGTTCCCCTTCCTGGAGGGTAAAGGAAACAGACTTCAGCACCTCATGGGTGCCGAAGCTCTTCTTTACATCCTGAAGGGCCAGTATGATCATGAACTCAGATTCTCTCTTTCAGTATATACACGCTGCCGACCTCATCCCGGAGCGCCACCTGCAGCCGCACATCCTCATCCGGCCGGATGCCTTCCCGCTCCATCGCCTGGGTGGAAACCCTGCGTGCCAGCAGAGGGGTGTTGTTTTCCCCGCTCAGGTGCCCCAGGATCACGTTGGCGGTCCCGGAATTGATCAGCTTCAGAAGAGCCCGGGAGCATGCCTCGTTGCTCAGATGGCCGTGGTCGCCCAGGATCCGCGCTTTCAGCGCTGCGTTGTACCTGGGATTGGCCCGGAGCATATCCGGGTCATGGTTGCTTTCCAGCAGCACCAGCGTACTGCCGGCGATATGGTCGTACACATCCTCGGAAAACACGCCCAGGTCCGTTGCTGTGGAAATGCTCAGGTTGCCTCCGTACAGCCGGAAGCCTACCGGATCCGCCGCGTCATGGGGAATGGAAAACGGCACCACGCCGATATCTCCCAGCCAAAAATCTTTTCCGGCTTCAATCTCCCGTACGGTATCCGGCGGGATTTTGCCGATCTTGCCCTTCATGGCCCACCAGGTTTCCCGGGTGGCGTAGAGGGGCAGATGGTACTTCCGGGCCAGCACACCGGCCCCGGAAATATGATCGCTGTGCTCGTGGGTAATCAGCACTCCGCTGATGCTCCGGATATCCGTGCCGATGGAAGTCAGTGCGTCCTCAATGGTCTTCCCGGATTTTCCTGCGTCAATCAGCAGCCTTGTTTCCCCGTACTGGCAGAACAGCGCGTTTCCGCTGGATCCGGAGTACAGGGGGCAGAAGTACATGTCCAACTGGTCTTATCCCCGTTTCTCTGTGAATTCATAATTCACAATTCATAATGCATAATGATTATATGCTTTTCCCTTCAGCCGTTCCATACCGGATACTGTCCGTTATCTGTCCGGCTGACCATATATCATTTTTCATTCTTCATTCTTCATTTTTCATTGAAACATCTTGACCTGTTCACAGGTCAAGATGTTTCGCGACCCTTTCGCTTTCCGGCGGCGGCGTCATATAGTCCGGACCGAACAGGACGGTCAACACCTCGTCATATTTCTTCGGGATCAGGCACTCCATATTCTCAAAGGGCGCCCGGATCTTCTCCGCGAACTGTTCCGGATGCCATACATGGGTCATCAGTTCGAAGGCGCCGTTGGACATGTGCAGGTCGTTTCCGCTCTTCACCTTCGTGGAAGCCCTTTCATAGCGCCTGGCTTTCCACGCGTAGGAGAACGGCAGTCCCAGCAGGTGTGTGGCCCGCAGCAGGATCCGGTTCTTCAGCCCGAAGCGGCTGTAGTCCACCTGCTTCTTCATCATGCCCTGCAGCAGGTGCAGGTGCAGCAGATGGAGTTTCCGGCGCCAGCCTTCCGGAGGCAGCGGATCCAGAATAAAGAAATCCGTGAAGGCGGCAGCCTTCTCCGGATCCCGGTTCATTACCCGCGGCGTCCATGTATCCAGGTAGGTCAGTTCAAACCGGGAATCGCACTCTTCCGGATATATTTTCCGGAATTTCGTAAATTCTTCCCGGGTCATCAGCAGGTCCACATCATCATCCCAGGGGATAAAACCCTTATGCCGCACTGCGCCCAGCAGTGTCCCGCACATCAGGTTGTATTCAATCCCGTGTGCGTCACAGACCGCCGTAATATCCCGCAGCTGGCAGAGCAGCTCCTCATGGATTTCTGCCAGGGTCAGTTCCTTTTTCATGCCGCCTCACTCTTTCAGGAAGGCTTCCGCTTTTTCAGCAATCGCCTTTCCGTCCATTCCGTATATCTCCCGCAGGTACTGGCGGTCTCCCACCACCGTGGTAAAGCAGTCCTCCAGTCCGATCCGTTTTACCCGGCACCCTGTCCCGGATTCCGCGGCCATCTCGCACACGGCGCTGCCGAAGCCGCCCACCACGGTATGCTCCTCCACCGTAACGATCTTCCGGAATTCCGTCAGCAGCTCAGTCACCGTGTCCGTATCCAGCGGTTTCAGGCACGGGAAGCTGACCACCCGGGCGCTGATGCCCCGGGCTGCCAGCCGTTCCGCCGCATCCACCGCCTGCGTCAGGATGCCGCCTGCGCTCAGGATCGCGATATCCTTTCCGCCCCGCAGGGTAATCGCCTTCGGGAATGTCCAGCCCTTCACCGGGCCTTCATGCACTTCCGGCTCCCCGCCCCGGCCCAGCCGCAGGTAGCAGGTACCTTTTCTCCAGAGCATGTCCCGGGTTACGGCTTCCGTTTCCGCCGGATCGCCGGGAGTATAGCAGATCATTTCAGGGATAGCCCTCATAATCGCCATATCTTCCGTGGCGTGGTGGCTCATTCCCAGGCTGCCGTATACAAAACCGCCGCCCACGCACACAATCTTCACATCGGCGCCGTGATAAACGCAGTCATTCCGGATCTGTTCCAGCGGGCGCAGCGTCGGGAAATTGCCGATGGAATAAACCACCACCGTGCGTCCGGTGGTTGCCAGTCCCGCAGCCATGCTGACCATGCCCTGCTCGGCAATTCCCGCGTTGATCAGCCTGTCCGGAAACCGCTGATGGATTCTCCGGAGCACGCCAAAGCCCAGATCGCCTGTCACCAGGACGATCCGCCTGTTCTGCTCCATCTCCTCCTCAAGGACCCGTGCAAACGCGTCTCTCACGGCCTCTGTGCCTCCAGTTCCTTCAGCGCTGCTTCATATTCCTCACCCTGGGGCGTCCGGTAATGCCACAGAATATTGTTCTCCATAAAGGAGATGCCTTTTCCCTTCACCGTGTGCGCCAGGATCACAGAAGGTTTTCTGCTGCCGGCATTATCCTTTGCCCGGGCAAAAGCCGCCAGCAGCGCGTCCGTATCGTGTCCGTTCACGCTCTCGGTATTCCAGCCGAAATCCTTCCATTTCTGCTCAAAAGGTTCCAGCCGCAGGGTATCCTCCACCGTGGACAGGCTCTGCATATGGTTGTAATCCACCACCGCGATCAGCCGGTCCAGCTTGTACTGGGCTGCCTGCAGGGCGCTTTCCCATACGGAGCCTTCATCGCATTCCCCGTCTCCCAGTACTACATAGGTTCTCCAGGAGGCGCCGTCCATTTTGGCTCCCAGTGCCATCCCCGTTCCGATGCCCAGGCCGTGTCCCAGCGCGCCGGTGGAAACCTCCACCCCGGGTACGCCCTTGTGGCTCACATGCCCGGAAAGAATGGATCCGTTGGCATAGTGTGTCTTCAGCTGCTCCACAGGAAAAAAACCGGTCTCCGCCAGGGCGGCGTATACTGCGCTGCCCGCGTGACCCTTGCTCAGGATCAGGCGGTCCCGGTTTGGTTTCTTCGGTTCCCTGGGATCCACATTCAGCACAGAGGAATAGAGTACGGCGATAATCTCCGCCACGCTCAGCACGCTGCCGATATGGCTGCCGTGGCTGATATGGGTCATCTCCAGTCCGTTCCTGCGGATCAGCCAGGCCAGCGTCTTCGGATCCCGGACATCCGGTTTTCCCTCGAATCCGCTGTGTACCAGCGCCTCATAGCTTTCCATGCTATCTCCCTCTTAATTCATAATTCACAATTATGAATTTGCTTTTTCCTTCCTCATGTCGTCCGCTTTTTTGAACACGCCTTTGATTGTTTCAAAAAACAATTCTGTGTCCAGTGCGAAGCTCTGGTTCCTTGCGTATTCCACCCGCAGCCGGTTTTTCTCCGGCAGGATCAGGCGCTCGAAGTTTCCTACCGGATCCTCCTCGCCCACAATCTCGTCCTGCGCAATATACACGATGCTGCTGCGGTCCGTAATGCCCGGGCGTACCCACATGATGCACTGCTGTTCCTCCGTATACTGCTCCGTATACAGCAGCAGTTCCGGCCGGGGGCCTACAAAGCTCATATCGCCCTTGATAATATTGAACAGCTGGGGCAGCTCATCCAGCTTCAGCCGCCGCATAACCCTGCCGGCCCGGGTCACCCGGTCGTCGTTCTTGGCGGTGCAGCCGCCGGTTTTGTCGGCGTCCACCACCATGCTGCGGAACTTGAAAATCCGGAAGGGCTGGTTATGATATCCGCCCCTTACCGCCCGGTAGAATACCGGTCCTTTTGAATCAAGCTTCACCCAGATGCCCAGGGGAACCATCAGGATCAGCCCCGGGATCATCAGGATCAGTGCCAGCAGAAAATCCATAATCCGCTTGACCACTTTGCTGTAAAAGGGATGCGACAGCGGCCCGTCCCAGTACGGCTCTTTCGGTAAATCGCTTTTCCCCATCTTGTCCTCCGTCACAAACCCCGCGGTACTCTGTCCTGCAGGTAACAGCCGGATCTGATTATGAATTGTGATTCCTGAATTAATCCCCGATTTTGTCGAGGATATCGTTCAGCCGTTCCAGTTCGTCCCGGCTGTTGTACTGCAGCACGATCCGGCCTTTGGAGATACTTCCCGTCAGGGTGCTCTTCAGTCCCGTCCGGCGCAGAAGTTTCTCCTGCAGCTCGTTCAGTTCCGCCGGCAGCCGTTTCGGCACTAATTTCCGCTTTGGTTTCGTACCCAGCGTCTTTACCAGCTGTTCCATCTGGCGCACGTTCAGTCCTTCGTCGACCGCCTTCCGGGCCAGGCGAAGCTGGGTCTCGCTTCCGTTCACGCCGGCCAGTACCCTGGCGTGGCCTGCGGTCAGCAGCCCGTCCTTTACCATCTCGGTAACCTCGTCAGGCAGCTGGAGCAGGCGCAGCATGTTTGCTACGGCCGGACGGCTCTTGCCCAGCCGCGTACTGACCTTTTCCTGGGTATAGCCGCACTGATCCATCAGCGCACGGATTCCCTTCGCCGCTTCAATCGGATTCAGGTCCTCCCGCTGCAGGTTTTCAATCAGCGCAATTTCCCGCTGCCGGATCACGTCAATATCCTTGACGATACAGGGCAGTGTTTCCAGTCCGGCTTCCCGGCCGGCCCGGTAGCGCCGTTCACCGGCAATAATCAGGTATCGGCCGCCGCCCGCAGGCGCCACCAGCAGCGGCTGCAGTACGCCCTGTTCCCGGATGCTGTCCGCCAGCTGGCTGATGCTCTCGGGACTGAAGGTGCGTCGCGGCTGATCCGGATTCGGATCCAGTTCGCCTACCGGTATTTCCTGAATGCTGGTACCCCAGTCTTCAGCGCCTGCAAACAGGGAATCCAGTCCCCTTCCCAGGCCGTGCGTCTTCTTCGGCATATATGCAGTCTCCTGTCGTTATTTCTTCTTTTTGTTCCGTGCCAGGACTTCCTTTGCCAGGAATTCATAGGCCATGGCGCCGCTGCTCCGCGGATCGTAGATGCAGATAGGTTCACCGTGGCTGGGAGCTTCTCCCAGGCGGACGTTCCGGGGAATCGTTGTGGCAAACACCGCTTTTTTAAAGTGTTTTTTCACCTGGTCCACCACCTGCAGGCCCAGGTTCGTCCGGCCGTCCAGCATGGTCAGCAGGATGCCTTCAATTTCCAGGTGCGGGTTGAAAGTGTGCTTCACCCGGTTCACGGTATCCATCAGGGCTTTCACCCCTTCCAGTGCATAATATTCGCACTGGATCGGCACAAGCACGCTGTCCGCTGCCGCCATGGCGTTGAGTGTCAGCAGGCTCAGGCTCGGCGGGCAGTCAATAAAGATGTAGTCATAGTCATCCCGCAGGGCGCCCAGCAGTTTCTTCAGGAAGAATTCCCGGTCTTTCACGCTGACCAGTTCCACTTCGGCGCCTGCCAGGCGGATGTCCGATCCGATCAGCTTCAGCTTTTTGATATCTGTGTTCTGGATGCAGTTCTTCAGATCCGCCCGGCCCATCAGCGCGTCGTAAACCGAGCTGCGCTCATTTACCGCGCGCCCGAAGCCGCTGGTTGTGTTTCCCTGCGGATCCAGGTCCACCATCAGGACCTTTTTGCCCGCCTGCGCGATGGCGGCGGAAAGATTTACGGCTGTGGTGGTTTTTCCCACCCCGCCTTTCTGGTTTGCGATTGCGATGATTTTCGCCATACAGCCTTGCCTTTCATGATGAGCTCCGGACAGCGTTACGCTTCCGGAGCTTCTCCGTTCTCAATCCGTTCGATCATTTCAACCCGCCGCTGATGGCGGCCGCCCTCAAATTCAGCGGTCAGCCAGTGACGGGCAATCATTTTGGCCAGTTCGGTGCCCACCACCCGGGCTCCCATAGTCAGGATGTTGCTGTTGTTATGCCGTTTGCTCAGTTCCGCGCTGTAAACGTCACTGCAGGTGCACACACGGATGCCTTTGACCTTGCCTGCCGCAATGCCGATACCGATGCCGGTGCCGCAGATCAGGATTCCCCGGTCGCATTCCCCGTCAGCCACGGCCTTTGCAGCTTTGTACCCGTATACCGGATAGTCGTCATCCCGGTTATTGGCATCGTAATTGCCGTAATCCTTCCATTCGAGGCCCATCTCATCCAGCATCTTCATCAGTTCCTGTTTCAGGGCTACTCCGGTATGGTCACACGCCAGTGCAATCATGGCATTTACACTCCCGTTTCCATTAATAATGATTTCTCGTATCATGCTGAAGGACGTTCGGGGCCCGTCCGGAAAGCGCCCCAATCACATTATTCCTTCGCATAGGAATATATGCTATAATACATCATCATGATCCGAATTTCAAGGAGGCCGGAAGATCATGCCCCTGCATCACTGCGAGCTCTGCCACATCGATCTGGACCGCATCGGCGTCCGCCGCGGCGGCCTGATTCTGCTTCAGGATGTGTCCATGCACATCCATTGCGGACAGCTTACCGTCCTGATCGGCCAGAACGGCGCCGGCAAAACCACCCTTGTCCGCGCCCTGCTGGGGGAACTCCCCCACTCCGGCCTGATCCGCCATGTGGACGGGCGCGGGCTGGACATTCCGCACCTCCGTACCGGCTATGTACCGCAGCATCTGCAGTTTGACCGGGAGATGCCCCTCACCGTCCGGGATTTCATGGCAGCCTCCCTCTCAAAGCGGCCGGTCTGGACAGGTGTGGGCAAAAAGACCCGGGCCCTGGTGGATGAAGCCCTGGCTGCCGTCCATGCGGAAAGCCTGGCGAACCAGCCCCTGGGCCGCTGCTCCGGCGGCGAACTGCAGCGCGTCCTGCTGGCCCTGGCCATGAATCCTGCTCCCGACCTGCTTGTGCTGGATGAGCCGGTCAGCGGGGTCGACCGCAACGGCCTGCAGATGTTCCTGGATACCCTTATGGATCTGAAAAAAAAGCATCATATGGCCATCCTGCTGGTCAGCCATGACCTGCGCCTTGTCCGGGAATATGCGGATCACGTGATCCTGCTGGATAAATCCGTCCTTGCCCAGGGCACGGCATCTGAAGTGTTTGCTTCACCGGAGTTCACGGCAGTCTTCGGTTTCAGCGGTGAAGAAGAGGAGGCGGAATGATGGAAACGATCTACAGCATTCTCGGCGCCGTTCTTCCTTCGGAAGCCTACCAGTTCACCTTCATGAAAAACGCCTTCCTGGCGGTCCTGCTGCTGACCCCGCTGCTGGGACTCCTGGGGACCATGGCCGTCAATCACCAGATG
Organism: Christensenellales bacterium; assembly: GCA_045111455.1. Taxonomy (GTDB): domain Bacteria; phylum Bacillota; class Clostridia; order Christensenellales; family Aristaeellaceae; genus Aristaeella. The sequence goes on from JBGUGL010000013.1 coordinate 9,993, forward strand.
GCTTTCTTCTCCGATGCCCTTGGGCACTCCGCCCTGACCGGCATCGGACTGGGAATTATCCTTGGCCTGCGGAACGACCTGGTGGCCATGCTGGTCTTTGGCATCATCTGGGCCATCCTGATCTGCGTCATCAAACAGTCCGGCTCCGCTTCCGCGGATACGGTCATTTCCGTCTTCTCCTCCACCTCCGTGGCCGCGGGCCTGCTGATTCTTGCCCGGGGCGGAAAGTTTGCGAAGTATTCCGCCCTGCTGATCGGCGATATCCTGGCCGTTACGCCGGGAGACCTGCTCTGGCTGCTCCTGGCGCTGGTCGGCACGCTGGTCTTCTGGGCGCTGCTGTATAATTCCCTGCTCCTTACCAGCGTGGACAGCCAGCTGGCCCGCAGCCGGGGAATCAGAACCCGGCTGGTGGAATGTGCCTTCGTGGTCATGGTCGCCGTGGCGGTGATGCTGTCCATCCGCTGGGTCGGCGTCATGCTGATCAACGCCCTGCTGATCCTCCCGGCTGCCGCCGGCCGCAACCTGGCCCGTTCAGCCCGCCAGCACGCGGTATGGTCCGTGGTGCTGGCTCTCTTCTGCGGCATTCTGGGGCTGACCCTTTCCTATTATCTGGATACCAGTGCCGGCGCGTCCATTGTGCTGGTTTCTGCCCTGTGCTATGCCGTTTCCCTGGCTGTCAGGAGTTTCAGGAAATAAGCCTGCCTTCCCGGCAGTTCAGAACGGAGGCCTTCCGGTCTCCGTTTTTCAGTTGAAAAGAAGCCCGCCGGAGGATACAATATAAACCTCATTCTGACCCGTGGGAGGATCCTATGCTTTTGTTCTTTGATATTGACGGCACACTGTTTGACGACAGCCGGAACCTGCCGCCTTCTGTGCTTCCGTCCCTGGCAAAAGCGCATGATAACGGGCACCTGCTGTTCATCAATACCGGCCGGACCCTGTGCAACATGGACCGCCGGCTGGACGGCTTTCCCATCGACGGCTGGATCATGGGCTGCGGCACCCGGATCATCCTGCACGGCGAAACCCTTCAGAGTATGGAATACGATCTGTCCCGAAGTCTGCGCCTCCGGCAGGTTTTCCTGGACCTGAAAGTGCCTGTGGTTTATGAATGCGATACCGGTATGTATTTTGATCCCCTGTCTCCGGAGCATCCTGCCATTCCCCGCTTCCGGGAGTTTTCCCGGAGCCATGGAATCGACCGGATCCTCACTGAAACAGATCCGGAGTTCAGGGCAGTCAAAATGTTCTGTTTTTCCGACACCCGCAGTCTCATCGACCGGCTTGAAAAAGCCACTGCCGCCATCGGCATGCCCTATACAGCCATAGACCGGGGCCGGGGTGGCTGGGAGGTTGTTCCGGCTGCTTTCTCCAAGGGAACCGGGATCGATCTGGTCCGGAAAAAGCTGAATGTTCCCTTTGAAGACTGCTATGCCTTCGGTGACAGCCGGAATGATATGACGATGTTTGAGCATGTGGGAAACAGCATTGCCATGGGTAACGCCCCGGAGGATGTCAAAGCCGCCTGCTCTTATGTCACCGCCCGTCCGGAGGAGGACGGCATCAGAAAAGCCATGATCCGTTTCGGGATCATGGCAGGTGAATAAAACAGCGTTCAGTTCAGTCCCAGTTCTGTCTTCAGGCCGCCGAACCGGGCTGCTTCATGGGATGCCGTTTCCGCCAGCGGCATAATCATGACGTGCTGCAGCACATCCGCGTCCTTCAGCATTTCATCAAACGGCGAATCAACCGTATCCTTATCACTGTGATGATAGATTGCCCGGGAAACCATATCAATCTCTTCTTCAGAAAAAAGCTCCAGTCCCCGCATGATCTCTCCGGCCAGAACGGCTCCCTGATGGGCATGATCGTTTCTGCTGCCGGTTTTATATGCGTAAATATCATGCAGCAGTCCGGCAACAGCGGCCAGTTCAACATTCAGCCGCCGCTTCATTGCCAGCATTGCGCATGCCTGTGAAACGCTGTACAGGTGCACATAGCCGAATTTGACATCAACAGCTTTTTCCTGGCCGGCTATGATTTTGTCCACGCATGCCTGGACTGCTCCGATTCTTTCCATCACAGTTTTCAGCCTCCGTTCGGTTGTTCCGTTCCCGCTCATATCATCAATGCCCGCAAACAGGCCGCCCTTCCGGAAGGGAAAGGTGGCCCGGATTGTGTCTGTTACCTGATATCCTTCACATACAGATGATCCCATGTGCCGCCGTAGTTCCGGATCTCCCGCACATAGGAATATCCGTAGCGTTCATACAGCCCGGCAGTTCCTGACGGAATATAGCTCCTGTCGAATCCTGCCTCCCTCAGATACAGATTGGCGTGTCTGATCAGCTTTTCGCTGATCCGGAGTCCCCGGTATTCCTCGCTTACGAATACACAGGACACCCAGGGAAACAGTTCAGGGGCCGGATAATAATCCTCCTTCATGACCGAAGCCATGCCGATGATCTTTCCCTCCGCCCTGGCGGCAAACATCGTCTCCCAGTCCCTGAACACCCGGTTCCGGATCAGGCCGGCGATATGATCCCTCGCCTCTGTCCATGAACAGTTTTCGACAAAGGCGAGCAGTTCTTCGGCCTGCGGTGTTCCCGGTTCGACCTTCTCAATGCTGAAGCCGTTCAGCAGCCGCCATCCGAAATGCTTTTCCACCAGTGCCGCAGTTTCATCCACGCTTCTGGCATCGTCGCGTTCCAGCCAGAAGTAGCCGCTGTTCCTGATATAGTTATACCGGTCGATATTCAGGGAATACAGTGTTTCATTGCAAACTGCCTTTGCCTTTTCATAATCCGAAGCGCTGTGAATAAAATCACGGAAAGGCTGGTGGTCCGGACGGTTGCAGTAGGCGTCCGTAAGGTTCACCGGTTCCTTGATCAGGAATGCAATTCTGGACGGATCGGTGATCCGCTCCGCTTCCTCCGCGACAATATGGAGATCGCACAGGACAATTCTGTCCCGGGACAGCTTTATCAGGTCCAGCAGGATATAATCCAGCTGTTCCCTGCTGTTCCCCAGAAGCCAGTTCTTATATTCCTCCACGCTCCTGCCAAAAAACTCATCAGCGTCCCGGAAGCTCCGGTTCATATTGGGCTGATGTTCCCTGTCGGACATCGCCTGGTGAATGGTGAACTGATCGTCTATTACATAGACGGGAATCCCGTTTTTTTCCCCCAGTGCCCTGGTGATGGTGGTTTTTCCGCCGCAGGGCGTGCCGGTAATAAAGTAAACGTTCCTCAGATACTCTTTGATTACATTGTCCTGGAATATCATATTCATTCTCCTTATATGAAATAGTTTTCGTTTTTCGAATGAAATCGAAGCATGAAACTATTTATATAAGTTTCATGCCGTCAGATATTCCGCAGTTTCCTGAACATCAGCATCCGGATTCACCTCCGCTTTCCGCAGATTTCTGTCTGAGCGTACCTTGTTCCGCCGGTCCTGTCAATCTGTCCCGGGCCGGTTTCATTTCTCCCAGCGCTTCAGGTTTTTCTCAAACTTGCTTTCATAGGCTGTTTTCAGTTCTTCGGGTGTAATCCCGTAGCAAAGCATCACATCGTTGTAGTACATCAGCACATCCGCCATTTCCTCCACCAGGTCCTTCCGCAGTTCCGGATCCGCCGCTGCTTTTGCCCCGCCATTCTTCTTGACAATGTCGATGACCTCGCCTGTTTCCCCGATCATCCAGAGCAGTTTGTTTTTCCCGGTCTCCGGTCCGATCGGTTCCCATTTGCCCTTATACTGATCCTGAAGCCGTTTCTGCATTTCCTGCATTTCGCTCATACTGAAATCCGCCATGGATATATTCCCCCTCATTTCTTTTCCGGCCCGCTGAATCACCCGGGACGGGAAACCGCCCGCTCAGTTCTTCCGCCGGTCCCTGCCGGTGCCCTCGTAATACTTTGCTTTCTCCGTGTACATCATGGCATCCGATGTCCTGAGCAGGTCGTCGATTCCCCGGATGCTTTCATCTGCGTAACTGTATCCCACGGAACAGCTGTACGCGGTTTCCGCCACAGAACGCCGGATGCGTTCAATCATCTGTTCCGTTTCTTCCCGTGTACACTTCCGGCAGACGATGACAAATTCATCGCCGCCGATCCGGTAACCGGACTGTCCGCGTCTCAAAGAGCGCATAAAGCAAAGTGCCAGGGTGCTCAGGGCTTCGTCTCCGGCGGCATGTCCTTCTGTGTCATTGATTCTTTTGAGTCCGTTCAGGTCAAGCGATACCAGGGAAGTGATATCGGCGGGATTGTTGCGTATATCCGCATAAAAAGCCTGCCGGTTGAGCAGTCCTGTCAGCGAATCCTTCCGGGTCAGCTGCAGGATCGAAAACACATAGTAGGTAAACAGTGCGATGGCTATGGTTACGCAGAAAATCTGGGAATAATCATTGCCCAGCACAAAAGGAAAAATCAGCCCCAGTCCAAACGCAAAGGACAGGAAAACCAGCGGAATAACCTCTTCAACCTGTCGGTTGCTGCGCCGGTACAGGATACTGATTGCTGCGGCGCAGTACAGGCCTACCATGATGAACGGCCATAAGCCAAGCAGGCCGCGGTGAATTGTTCCGTTGTCATTGACACTGTATACGATGCCCGTAAAAACCGATATGAAATTGAACACCGAAAGGATAATGGCAGGAATAAAAACATACCAGCGTTCTTTCCGGATCAGCGTATAGATAACCTGGGCGAGAATAAACGGTGTCGCACTGTATCTGATGGCGACCAGTACGGTTCGCAGCCGCTTCTGTCCTGCCGGGTCAACCAGGTTGAATTCCGCAAATACGGTAATGGAGAGAAGGAAAATGCCGATAATCAGGACAAGCATTCGCCGGATAATTCTCCGTTCCAGGGATACAGTCATCTTCAGCGAGACCGTAAACGCAAGCAGAACGAGAATCAGGGCCCAGTTCTGCAGCAGGTATTCCTTAAACATCTGAAATCCTCTTTCTGTTCATTCTCGAATCCCCGTTTTCAGCCGGCGGTAAAATCAGATTTCCTCAATGACCGAAGTACCTTCCCCGCCTGTTGACCATTTCCATTTTTCATGGAACCGCAGCCTGCCGTTTTCCTCTCTCGGTTCGGAATCGCAGGTGCCGGACTTCAGTTCTCCAGCCGTATTGATATGCTGGTACGTGAAATGCAGGTTCCGGTTCCCGTCCATGGTGCCGATGAGAAACCCCTTCACGATACTTCCGCCCGAATATTCCGCCCAGATCACATTTCCCGTCTGGTGATAGCTGAATACTGTCTCATCGGAAACTTCGCCGGATGCCGCGTTCTCCGCTGCAATAAAGAACCTTCCGTCCACCGAAAACGCTTTTTCTGCGGATGCGAAAAGCTCCTTTCCTTTTTTATACGCGGTTTCCAGGTTCATGTCCCAGTTTTTTCCGCGCTGCTCCAGTTCCCTGCTCATCCCGTCAAAGACAATGAACTCCCGGCTTTTTACGCGGCCGAAGAGTCGGTCCCCGAACATCACTTTGTTCATGCTTTCCAGCAGGCCGAACTTTTCCAGCCTTTCCCTGGTGTTCCCGGCTGTGCACAGGATCAGTCCCTTGTCCGGCGTTTTCATCCGCTTCCTGCCGTATGCGAACCCATAGGACCATACCCGGTCAAACCAGCCCACCAGCTTGGCGGGAGCCTCCGTCCAGAACACCGGGTAAATCAGGACAATTGCGTCCGCGGCATTGACCTTTTCCTGCTCAGCCAGCACATCCTCCGCCAGATCGTTCGTATCCCGGTAGTTGGCGTCCCTCAGGTACTCCTTCTCGGACATATCGGTCCTGAAATCCATGGCATACAGGTCGGACAGGATATACTCATTTCCCGAATCCGTGACTCCCCTGATAAAAGCGTCCCGTACATGCCGGGTAAAGGAATCCTCCGACGGGTGGCAGTAAACGATCAGTGCCTTCATTCCGTTTCCTCGCTCAAAAAAATGATGGTTTCCCGTTGTTCATCGGTTCTCCGGGTGGATAACCGTATCCCATCATGATGAATGATGAGTTGTATATTGCAAAAGCAGCGCTTTCAGCGCCTCATACCTTTCCTTCTTCTCCTGCTTCCCGAAATGGATTTCCCGTTTCTGTTCATGCAGCAGGGAATAGTCCAGCTCCTCATCGCCGAACTGCTCGCTGGTCAGGTCAAACACACAGTCCCCGACGGCATTGAAGCAGTGATAGTTGCCGTCTCCCAGCGGCACGCCGAAAACCTGTCCTCCGAAAATATCCTGCGCCAGGAACGCGGTAATCGAACACTGCCCCAGCGTACGGTTCTCATCGCTCCAGTCCGGCTGCATCCGGGGTGCGCAGGTTTCCCTTTTCCATACATGCCACAGGGCATTGTACAGGTCCCGGGGGGTGGTGATTCCCGGATACTCCGCGGTCCGTGCCGGAACCAGCGCGTTTTTCCAGCCGTAAAACCCGTAGGTATTCATCCGGTAAATCCCGCTGTCCTCCCCGGACCAGTCCTTCATTTCAGTTACATATTCCGCTCCGTATTTCTCATACAGGCCCTTTTCCCTGCTGGAAATCCAGAGCGTTTCATAGCCGTTTTCCCGGGCTTCTTCCTTCACCCGGCTGATCAGCCTGCCCATGAGCCGGCGGCCCCGGTACTCCGGATAGGTATACACAAACCCCAGCCAGGGCGTCAGTTCCGTGTCCGCAATATCATCCTTCTCCGCATAAGTGCAGAAAGCGGCCAGCCTGCCGCCCTCTGCCAGCAGCAGAACCCGCGATGTTTCCCCGTACTGTGTACGGAAGCGGCCTTCCCTCAGCAGGGAACACAGATAGGATCCTGCGCTCCAGTCGCAGTTCTCCATCTGCCTCAGCCATTCTTCCGGATTCTTTGTTTTTTCATAGTTCAGGATATCCACGGTTGTCCTCCTTTACCAAGACAAACCATTATACCGGACAACCCGGTGTTTTCACAAGCGATTGCAGCAAAAAACGGAGAGGATGCTTCTTCCCTCTCCGTTGACCGTCCTGATAGCAGTTTCCCTTCTTCCGGCCGGTATCCCCTGCGGCGCAGCGCCGCCGGGGTCAGTTTGTCCGTTTTCATGCGATATTATAGCTCCCTGATATTATCTACAATGGACTGCCGGGTTACGCCGGCCAGGCGCCTGCGGATTCCCGCGGTACAGATCAGCGCCACACAGGCCGCCAGCGCCGCCAGCGCAGGGATCACCACTTGCGGATGATAATCCCTGAAAAGCCGCAGGGCAGGGATATCCTGCACCGCGTACATCAGCAGGCACGGAATCAGCGCAGCTCCGGCGGAAATCCACACCGGCAGCCGGTAACAGCCCACCAGCGTCCTCAGGTCCGCCCCCACTGCGCGCAGGGTACCGATAGTCCTGGTTTCGGCACGGATCTGTCTTGTTGCGGAAGACACCTGCATGGAAACGGATACAGCGGCGAACACCAGGATCAGCGCCGTAAAAAGGAGCATCTGGCGGTATTTCTTGGCCATGTATTCCCGGTTGATTTCCAGCCTGTTTTCAAGCTGAATCCAGTCCTGCATGGCAATCTGCCGGATCTGGTTTTCAATATCAGCCTCTTTCGCCTGTGAGGGATTGCCGGAAAGATATATATTGACATTGGAGGGGCCCGGCAGCTTCAGGCCCAGCGCCTCCGCGCCTTTGGACGTCATGATGACCGTGAAGCCGCTCATATAATATCCTTTGAACCGGACAGGGCCTGTAAGCACAGCGCCCACAGATACGTCTGCCCGGACAGTTTCCAGGGACTGGTAATAGGCTTTCCAGTCAGGCCATTTTTCTGTGGAAAACATGCCTGCTTTCACAGCGTCACCGGCGAGCTCAAGGATTTTCAGGGGCATACCGGCGGTGAAATAGTCATTCTCGATAACGACGTCCCATTTCCCTTCCCGGACCTGGCGGGGATACAGCCAGTTTTCAATCACATAGCCGCCCTGTTCTCTCCTGGCCCCGCAGATTGTCGGCGCGTAAACCAGCACCTGTTCCCCGCTGTCCAGGCGTTCCCGGTCAATGGCTCCGTCTGTCACAAACTCCTGCAGGGCAGCTGGATCCGGATCAGCCACATATATATGTACCGGCACGATGTGTTCGGTAGTGCCTGCCTTCGCCCGGACCAGGTTACGCTGGGCGATCTGGTACACTGCCATTTCCGCTTCCATGCTTTCTCCCCGCCGGGCGGCTGCGTCCTCCAGGTCTTTTTCACTGTAGAACAGCCAGTCTGGATTGCCTGTCATTCCCTGCAAAGTACTAAAGGTCGAGAATCCCACTGATCCGTCCTCATAGGAAAAAGAGTAACTGCGTGGACGGAAATACTCCGGGACCTCCTTCATCACCAGGTTTGCGTTCAGTTCCGTAATACTGTCGATCCGGCTGACTCCCTGAACGGATGCGATCCTGCGCAGGTCATACCGGGTCATGTCGTCCGGCTGGATCAGCTGGGAAAAAGCCTCATCCGTTGCAGGCGATCCCATGCCGTACAGCACAAAATCCGGCTGTTCCTTTTCCTCCCTGTCATACAGTCCCATGGCCAGTTCACCAAGCATCAGGGTGGAAATCAGCGTCAGCGCAACCATGCACGCGGCTCCGGCCTGGCGCAGCGGATGCAGTCTGATGCGGCGTCCCGCAATCAGGCTGTCAGGTTTGAACAGGCTGTGGTTCCGGATTTTTCCCGCGCGGCGCAGCAGGGTGCTGTCCCGGAGCACGCCCATGGGCATCTGGCTGGAAGCGTGATACAGGGGCAGCCGGGAAGCGACAAAAACGCACAGGGCGGACATGCCCAGGATGGGAATCAGAAGCCAGATATTCAGCGAAAACGCCACCTGGTCCGGTGCGGCCAGGGAAACAAGCCACGCGGCCAGGATACCCAGCAGCAGGCCCGCAGGCAGTGCGGTGGCCGCCAGCAGCCAGGCTTCGGCGCCGTAAACACGCCGGATCTGGTCCCGGGTTGCTCCAATGGCGCGGAGCATGCCGATATCTTCGGTTTTCCGGCTCAGCAGGCTTTCCATGGCTGAGGTGATTCCGATGCACGCTGACAGCATCAGCGCTGCGCCCAGAATTGCCCAGATCAGAATCCGGTTGGCTGTTTTCCTGGCCCGTTCCCAGCCGGAATCACTGAAAACAACATCTCCGTCTTCCCTGCTGACGCCTATGGCGTCATACAGTCCCCCGCTGATGTATTCAGGAGCGTGGCGGTGCACCTGGTTAAGCGTCATCAGGGGCACATAGGTCATCACGCGGTGAACAAGGGTGCCGCCTGTCTGACAGGTGTCCTGCGGGGAAACCAGCATGGCCGGAAAACGCATGCCTTCCTCATCCTGATAGGTTCTCAGGTAATCAGTCTGCTCATTCAGGATGCCGACCACCGTATAGCTTTTTTCTTCCGGTGCTCCGTGAATCGGATACATATTCAGGGTCAGTGTGTCTCCCACAGATGTCCCTTCATGCCCAAGGCGCATCAGTGCGCTGCGCTCAATGGCGGTTTCACCGGCTTTTATCGGCATGCGTCCGGCCGCCAGGGTGCGGTTCATGAGTTTTTCCGCGGTTTCGTCATACCAGCCGGAGCATATGCTGCTTTCTTCCGCAACGGCATTCACCGTCACATGTCCGATCTCCCGGAAAAAGCCGGTGGAGCGAAGCTGTTCGTCTGTCACATGGCTGTTTCCCATCAGGAACATGTCCATCCAGCCCAGGCGCTCCGCCATCTGCTCCTCGTGGCCCCGGAGGGTTCCCCAGGCGCACAGGCTGGTGGCGGTGGCCAGGAATACAGCCATCAGGATTCCGCCCAGCAGGCTCAGGTATGCCTTCCGGTTGACCCGGATATTCGCCCCGGCAACCTGTTTGATGGTCAGTCTTTTCACAGACTCACCCCGCAGTCGGTTTTTGCGCTGTCTTCCGCTACTTTCCCGTCCTCCAGGCGCACAATCCGGTCCGCCTGCTCGGCCACAGTCAGGTCATGGGTAACCAGGATCATGGTTATTCCCAGTTCGCTGCTCACCGTGCGCATCAGGGTCAGCACTTCCCGGCCGGTTTTTCCGTCCAGGTTGCCGGTAGGTTCGTCCGCGAACAGGATTGAAGGCTTGTTGGCCAGGGCCCGGGCAATACATACCCGCTGCTGCTGGCCGCCGCTCAGGGCGCCGGGCAGATGGCCCAGCCGGTCTTCCATCCCCAGCATCTCCACCAGCCGTTTCAGGTAGGTTTCATCCGGCTTGCGGTTGTCCAGCATAACAGGCAGCAGGATATTCTCCTGGGCGGTCAGTTCCCGCACCAGGTTGTAAGCCTGGAAAACAAAACCAAACCGCCGGCGGCGCAGCACCGACAGCTGGTTGTCATTATATTCGAAAAGATTGTTGTCCTGGTAGATCACCTTTCCGGAGGTCGGCCTGTCCAGTCCGGACAGGAGATGCAGCAGGGTGGATTTACCGCTGCCGCTCTTGCCGGTAATGGCGGTAAAGCTCCCCTGCGCAAAGGAGAGGCTGATATCGTCCACCGCGCGGACAGCGGTGCTGCCGTTGCTGTAAATTTTTGAAAGATTCTCGCATCTTATGATTTCCATGGCTCTGACCTCCTCAAAAGCAAGGCTATCATGCGAACCTTACTTTCCGGTGACTCGCGGCTTACATTTTCGTAAGAAAACACGCTTTCCTTTGAAAAGACCTTCGCTTCACCCGTTATGTTTTGATCATGTCCAGCACCGGAATGGAGATGGTGAACTTCAGGCCTTTGCCGGTATTCTGCGCCAGGATCTGCCCGTGATGGCGGACCACGATTTCCTTCACGATGGCCAGTCCCAGGCCGGCGCCCTGCTGATGCTGGCCTTCCGCCCGGTAAAACCTGTCAAACAGGTGGGGCAGGTCCTTCGGTGCAGCGCCGCCGCCGTCATCCTCCAGCGTGCAGTAGAAAAAACGGTCAGTCTGTTCCATGAACACGCTGATCGTTCCGTTTTCCTGTGTATGCTCGCAGGCATTTTTCATCAGGTTCCGGAAAGCCTCGGAAAGCCATTTGGCGTCGCAGCGGATCTTCGCTTCCCCTTCCAGAATCAGCTTCCGGTCCGGCCACAGGGGCTGCAGCTGCTGCCATCCCTGTTCAATCAGCCGGCGGATATCGCATTCCTGAAAGCTGAACTCATAGCCGTCCGCGCACAGCTTTTCCAGCCGCAGCAGGCTGCTGATCAGCGTTTCCATCCGCTCGATCTGCACAATCTGCTGCTCGCAGTGGGCGCTGGAATCCATTTCGCAGAACAGCCGCAGGGAGGCCAGCGGCGTCTTCAGCTGGTGGGAAATGTCCGCCGTCAGGTTGCTGGTGCGCCTGGCTTCCAGCCGGAAATTTTCCTCCGCTTTTTCAATGCGGTTCTGCATCTCCGCGGCGGCGTTTTCCACCTGGGCAATCGTATCCTCCTTCAGGGAAATGGACAGCTTCCCGCCCTGTCCCGTCAGGGCATTCTCCATCTGTTCAGCCAGCTTCTTCAGCCGTCTCATATTCATCCACTGTCGGAGGAGTACTGCTGCCAGAATCAGCAGGACTCCGATGAGGATATATCTGACCATTGGTAACCCACTCCCCGTATGGTGCGGATATGCTCCGCGCCTACTTTCTCCCGCAGCCGGCTCATATGCACCGACAGGGTGTTGTCATCGATGAACTTGCCGCCGTCGTCCCAAAGGACCTCCAGCAGGCGATCCCGGGGAATGACGTTGGGACGGTCCATCAGCATCGTGAGGATTTTGTACTCCGTCAGGGTCAGCGGCAGCGGCTCGCCGTCCTTCAGCACCTGCATCCGTTCCCGGTCCACAGTGAATCCGCCCCGGCTTACCGGCCGGGCGGCGGCCTGGTTGTTCCGCAGCATCACCCGCACGCGGCTGAGCAGCTCCTGCATCCGGAAGGGCTTGGTCACATAATCGTTTCCGCCGGAATCCAGGCCCCGGACTACGTCAAATTCCTCGCCCCGGGCTGTCAGGAACAGTACCGGCCGGGTTTCCCCCGCCTCCCGCCATTCCCGGCAGAGGCTCACGCCGTCTCCGTCCGGCAGGCCCACATCCATGACCATGGCCCGGACCTCTTCCGTCAGGTTTGCTTTCGCTTCCCGGACGGATCCGGCGGTAATCACCTGGTATCCGTCCCGGATAAACAGCTCCTTCAGTCCTTCCCGCAGCACGGAATCATCTTCCACCAGCAGTATCGTCGTCATCGTTTTTATCTCCGTTTCCGTTTGCGCTGTGCGCCCGCGCTGCACAGCCTTATTTCATAATATCACGCGGACAAATCCCCGGCAAGCTCGGCAAATCAATACAGAAAAAATACAAAACCGTTGACATTCCAATTCCCCGGTGCTACACTTCATATGGTGTTCAGCTGTTCTGACAATTCCATATTTAGTAAGGAGGGTTTCTTATGACCGGTCTTCCGCTTATCATCGCGTTTGTTGTCGCGATCGTCCTGATGATCCTGCTTATTTCGAAGCTCAAGGTTCATCCTTTCCTGGCCATCATGGCAATTTCCCTGCTGCTGGCCATTGTGGCGGGTATCCCGCTGACCCAGATTCCGGGCATCATCGGTGCCGGTTTCTCCGGAACCTTCACTTCCATCGGTATCGTCATCATCCTCGGCGCCTTCATCGGCACAGTGCTGGAAAAAACCGGCGCGGCCCTGAAGCTGGCCGATATGGTCATTAAACTCGTGGGTGAAAAGAATCCGCAGCTGGCCATCGAGCTCATGGGCTGGGTCGTCTCCATCCCCGTGTTCTGCGACAGCGGCTTCGTTATTCTGAACCCCATCCGCAAAGCCCTGGTCAAGCGCACCGGCGTCTCCTCCGTGGCGATGACGGTCTGCCTCTCCTGCGGCCTGTATGTGTCCCATGTGTTCATCCCGCCGACCCCCGGCCCCATCGCGGCTGCCCAGACCCTCGGTGCGGGTGACTACCTGCTCCTGGTCATCGGCATCGGCGTGCTGTGCTCTGTCCTCCCGCTGATTGCCGGCTTCATCTATGCGAAATTTATCGGAAAGAAAATCAAGAGTGCTGATGAGACCGCCGACAACGGCGAAGTGGTCAAGACCTATGAAGAGCTCAAAGCGGAATACGGCAAGCTGCCCGGAGGCTGCAACGCCCTGGCTCCCCTGCTGGTTCCGATCCTGCTCATGGCCCTGTCCTCTGTTTCCTCCATGGCGAAATGGACCGGCGCTGGCGCTGACCTGCTGACCTTCCTGGGCACCCCCATCATGGCTCTGGCCGTCGGCGCGGTGCTGGCCATCATCCAGCTCTTCACTGCCGGAAAGCAGAAGGATTTCTACAACCTGACCAATGACACCCTCAAGACCGTTGGACCGATCCTGTTTGTTACCGCCGCCGGCGGTGTCCTGGGCAAGGTGATCTCCTCCTCCGATATGGTGAACTACATCACCGCCCATGCCAATGCCCTGCAGACCATCGGCATCTTCTTCCCCTTCCTGCTGGCAGCGATCCTTAAGAGCGCCCAGGGTTCCTCCACCGTGGCCATCACAACGACCGCCGGTATTGTGGCGCCTCTGCTGCCTGTGCTGGGCTTCACTGCGCCTGTGGATATCGCCCTGGTGGTTATGGCCATCGGTGCCGGCGCCATGACCGTATCCCATGCCAACGACAGCTACTTCTGGGTGGTTACCAACTTCGGCGATATGCAGCCGGAGGAAGGCTATAAGACCCAGACAGCCATGACGCTGGTTATCGGCATTGCAGCCATCATTGAAATCTTTATCCTCAGCCTGATCTTCTGATGCAGCCTGCATCCGGAGTCAGAACGGAAAACACCGCCTTCATTACAGGAACACGCTCTGACAGACGCAGCGCTGTCAGAGCGTTTTACGACGCTTACCATCTACAGGAGGATTGACCGTTATGAATCAGATTCTACGCAGCCATGCGGACCGGATTGTCAGCGAAGCCATTGCGGCAGTACAGCCTGATGCGGCGGTGCAGCGTGCCCTCAGCGGCCGGGAGTTTCCGGGGCGGGTACTGCTGGTAGCCGCGGGCAAAGCTGCCTGGCAGATGGCTAAAGCCGCCTCCGACTGTCTGGGTGACCGGATTGAAAACGGCGTGGTTGTCACAAAATACGGCCATGTCATGGGTCCCATCGCCAATTTTGCCTGTTTCGAGGCCGGCCATCCCGTACCGGATGAAAATTCATTCAGGGGTACCCAGGCAGCCCTGGATCTGGTGGCGGATCTGTCGGAAAAGGATACTGTTCTCTTTCTCCTTTCCGGCGGCGGCAGCGCCCTGTTTGAAAAACCGCTGATCCCGGCGGAGGAACTGCAGGATATCACCGGCCAGCTGCTGGCCTGCGGCGCGGATATTGTCGAAATCAACACCATCCGCAAACGTCTCTCCCAGGTTAAAGGCGGCCGTTTTGCCCAGCTCTGCTGGCCCGGTAAAGTGGTGGCTGTCGTCCTCTCGGACATCCTGGGGGATCCCCTGGACATGATTGCTTCCGGCCCCGCCTGTCCGGATTCCGCCACTGCCGAGGACGCGCAGAGGATCCGGGCAAAATATAACCTGCACATGTCTGAGGCAGCGGAACGCCTGCTGACTGTCGAAACACCCAAGACCCTGGATAACGTGGAAACACAGATCAACGGCAGTGTACGGGAACTGTGCGCCGCCGCGGCAGCTACCTGCCGGAAGCTGGGCTATGAACCGGTCATGCTCACAGACCAGCTTTGCTGCCAGGCCCGGGAGGCCGGCAGCTTCCTGGCTTCCATCCTGAAAACCCACGCGACGGACAGCAAAGCCCTGGCCTTCATCGCAGGCGGTGAAACCGTAGTGAAGCTCACCGGTCACGGAAAGGGCGGACGGAACCAGGAAATCGCCCTGTCCGCCGCGGCCGGCATTGCGGGCATGGAAAGGGCTGCCGTGTTCTCCGTGGGCAGCGACGGCACTGACGGCCCCACGGACGCCGCCGGCGGCTATGTGGACGGGGACACCTGCGGAGAACTGCGCGCCCTGGGAATATCCATCGATGCCGTCCTGCAGGATAACGATGCCTATCACGCCCTGGAAAAAACCGGCGGCCTGATCATGACCGGTCCCACCGGCACCAATGTCAATGACGTAGCCGTAGCCCTGCTGGACTGAACGCATTCCTGAACCCGGCGCCCCGCGGTTTCTCCGCGGGGCGTTTTTTCTGTCTCCGGACCCCTGTCTCTTTTTGGCCAGATTCGACATGTATTGGTAAAACTGTATAATTTGTCCTGTAAATCGCCTGAATTTCGATTGTATTGCTCCCGATTCGGGGTATCATAATGTACGGGAGAAGCCATACAGCTTTTCCCCTCACGAAGTCTGATCGCAAAGGAGTGATACAAATGAAGATCAGAAATAATGATGAACTGAAACTGTTTGAAGAGACGCTTGACCGCTGCGACGCTTCCGTGCTGGTTATGACCGCGCAGGGTGATCAATATGACCTGAAGGATCCCGCACAGCGTTATCTGGGCATTGCAGCGCTGCTCCGGGGAGAAGGCTGGAATGAACCCGAACTGTTTGCTTCCACCTACAGTGATGAAATGAAGCTTTTCGGTTATCTGAAAGCCGTCGCGTAACTTTGGTTCTCAGTGCACAGCCCCTTCCGGCAGAAACCGGAAGGGGCTGTATTTTTATATTCTGCCTGCGTTTTCCGGCATTCGCGTTTGTTTATTAGCGAAACGATTCTATATTTTTTGTCTTTTTATGTAACTTTTTCTTGACAAGCATACAGGGCCATATTATTCTATATTCAAAGGCCGGCCTTGCGCCGCAGAAATGAAACGTTACGCTATTATGCAATCAACTGTCCTCATATCATGGTTTGATTCTGTTCATTATATTTTCAGTCTTTTTCCGGATTATTGAATCCGCTGATCAACGTATAAAGGAGGATGCTTCATGGGAGAAGTGATCCTGACAATGAAGGGGATCGATAAATACTTTCCCGGCGTTCACGCCCTGGACCATGTCGACTTTGAAGTCCGCCGCGGGGAAGTCCACGCCCTCATGGGGGAAAACGGCGCCGGCAAATCCACCCTGATGAAGGTGCTCACCGGCATCTACACCAAAGATGCCGGAACCGTCACCTTTGAGGGCCGGGAAGTGGAATTCCACAATCCCCGGGAAGCGCAGCAGGCCGGTATCGTCATCGTTCACCAGGAACTGAACATGATGGGGCATCTGACCGTCGCCCAGAATATCTTCATCGGCCGGGAGCCGAAGCGCGGCCTGTTCATCA
Organism: Christensenellales bacterium; assembly: GCA_045111455.1. GTDB lineage: Bacteria > Bacillota > Clostridia > Christensenellales > Aristaeellaceae > Aristaeella. The sequence continues at coordinate 26,240 of JBGUGL010000013.1, forward strand.
ATGACCGGGCCATGAATGAGGAAGCCCGGAAACTTTTCGCCCAGCTGAATATCGAAATTGATCCGAAGGAAACCATGAGCAGCCTGACGGTCGCGAAGCAGCAGATGTGTGAAATTGCCAAAGCTATTTCCCATGACGCGAAGGTCATCATTTTTGACGAACCCACCGCTGCGCTGACCGATGCTGAAATCGACCAGCTCTTCGTGATCATCCGGGACCTTCGGGCCCGGGGCTACGGCATCGTCTACATTTCCCACCGCATGGATGAAATCAAGAAGATCACCGACCGGGTGTCTGTCATGCGGGACGGCCAGTATATCGGCACCCTGATTACCGAAGAATGCACCAAGGAAGATATCATCGATATGATGGTGGGCCGTGTCATCTATGAAGAACCGAAAACCGCCAGTCACTGTCCCCCGGATGCGCCGGTGGTCCTGAAAGTGGAGCATCTGAATGCCGGAAGAATGGTGCAGGATGTCAGTTTTGAACTGCACCGGGGCGAAATCCTCGGTTTTGCGGGGCTGGTCGGCGCGGGACGTACGGAGACCGCCCGGGCCCTGTTCGGGGCCGATCCCAAGCAGAGCGGCGACATCTGGATCAACGGGGAGAAAGCTTCCATCAGCTCCCCGAAGGAAGCAGTGGAGGCAGGGCTTAGTTATTTATCCGAAGATCGGAAACGTTTCGGTGTTGTCCTGAAGAAGAACATCACCGAGAATTCCACCCTGGCCACGCTGAAGAAATATACCAAAGGAATCTTCATTGATAAGGCGTCCGAGGAAGCCGTTACCCGGAAATATGTGGAGGCGCTGAAAACCAAAACCCCCGGTATCGACCAGCTGGTCATGAACCTGTCCGGCGGAAACCAGCAGAAGGTCGTCATCGCGAAGTGGCTGGTGAACGACTCCCAGATCATGATCTTCGATGAGCCCACCCGCGGTATTGACGTCGGCGCGAAACAGGAGATTTACGAACTGATGAACCGGCTGGCTGCCTCCGGCAAAGCCATCATCATGATCTCCTCGGAACTGGCGGAAATCCTGCGCATGTCGGATCGGATCATCGTCATGTGCGAAGGCCGGAAAACCGGTGAATTCGATATTTCGGAAGCCACCCAGGAGAAGATTATGGCCGCGGCTACCCGGGATATTGATATGCAGAACCGGAAAAACAGTCAGGAGGGAGAAGCGGTATGAAAGCAGCGCTTGAACGGTTCAAATCCCTCAGGCTCGTCAGGATCATGGGCTTCAACCGTGTGGTCCTGATCGGGGTCATCATCCTGCTGTGCCTGGTCTTCCAGGTGCTCAGCGGCATCCTGAACCACGGCAACGTCTTCCTGACCTACGCCCGGTTCACCAGCGCCATCAACTACGGATACTTTATCGGTTTCCTGGCCCTGGGCGTCACCTTCGTCATCGCCACGGGCGGCATCGATTTCTCCGTAGGCCCGGTCATGTTCGCGGCGGCGCTGATCTCCGGCTACTGCTTCAACAACTACGGCCTTCCCATGTGGGCTGCCCTGATCATGTGCCCGCTGATCGGCATGGTCTTCGGCACGGTTGGCGGTTTCTTCGTTTCCTATCTGCATCTGCCTTCCTTTATTACCTCCCTGGCGCTGATGCAGATCGCCAAGGGGGTCGGATCCATCTTCACAAAAACCCAGAATGTTTCCTGGCCCGGCAGTACCGATCCGGGCGGCTGGTACCGGAAGCTTTCCAACCTGGAGGTTACCCTGGGCGGCAGCAAACTGAACATCCCCACGGGACTGATTATCCTGGTGATTGTGGCCGTTATCTGTTCCATCGTGCTGAACAAAACCCGGGCCGGCCGGTACATGATCTGCCTGGGCGCCAACCGGGAGGCTGTCCGTCTCTCCGGCGTGGACACCCGCCGGTGGGAAATGCTGGCCTATGTCATCTGCGGCACCCTGGCCGGCCTCGCCGCCATCTTCTATGTCGGCTGTTACACCACCGTCCAGCCCGTCAAGGGTGACACCTTCAACAATGAAGCCATCGCGGCCTGTGTGATGGGCGGCACCTCCATGGCCGGCGGCCTCGCCTCCATCCTCGGCACGGTGATCGGCTCCTTCATTATTGCCATCATGCAGGAAGGCATCCTGTCCATGGGCTTCAATATTGCCTTCCAGTATTCTCTGACTGCACTGATCCTCCTGGGCGCGGTAATTGCCGATGTCATGAGCCGCCGCCGCAGGAACTGACGAATGCGGAGAAAGGGGTAAGCAAATGGAAAACACCATTGACCGGAAAAAAGCGGCCCGCTCGGCATTCATCCGTTCCAGCGCCTTCCAGCGGCTGATCATTATCGCGGTCCTGATTCTGCTGTACGGCTTCTTCTACATCGCCAGCCCGTCCTTCCGGAAGTATACGACCCTCGTGCAGATCTGCAGCAACATGTATTACACCCTGCTCATGGCCATCGGTGTCACCTTTCCGCTCATCACCGGCGGCAATGACCTGAGCATGGGCACCGGCCTGATCTGCTATTCACTCATCGGCTCCTATCTGATGCGCATCTGCGGCTGGCCCCTGTGGGCTGCCATCATCATCACAATCCTCATGGGGGTGGCCATGGGCGCGGTCAACGGTTTCGGCGTGGCCAAACTGAACGTTCCTCCCTTCATCATGACCCTGGCCAGCATGATGTTCTGCCGGGGTATCGGTTCCATCCTCACTGGCGGTTTCTCCGGCACCTGGCCGGACGGCATGGAGCCCGGCGCAGGCTTCCGGAGCGCCTTCCGCCTGGTGATCAGAACGGAAACCGGGCGCATGCCTGTTCCCCTGGGCATGATCTGGATGATCCTGCTGGTGATCATCATGACCCTGGTGCTGAACAAAACCCGTGTCGGCCGCTATACCATCGCCATCGGCTCCAACAGGGAAGCCCTGAAGCTTTCCGGTGTGAATGTCCTCAAATGGCACATCTTCGCCTATATGATCTGCGGCCTGTTCACCGGCCTTGCCGCCGTAACCTATGCCGCCACCTTCTCCAACATCACTCCCGGCCAGGGCGCCGGTTTCGAACTGAATGCCATCGGCGCCGCCATCATCGGCGGTACCGCCATGACCGGCGGCTCCGGTTCCGTCTTTGGAACCTTCCTGGGCGTGCTGCTGATCTCCCTCCTGCAGGTCGGCCTGCCCTTTGTCGGGCTGAACGCAGACTGGCAGCTGCTCATCACCGGCTGTATCCTCATGGGCGCCGTAACCATCGACAAAATGCGCAACGGCAGATAAATCACGGATGTGGCATCCCGGACGGATGTACATATATATTTGAAGGAGGTATCCCCATATGAAGAAACTGTTAGCTCTGATCCTTGCCCTGGTTATGGTCCTCGGTATCTCTGCCGCTTTCGCGGATGAGTACCACTTCGAGATCGTCTCGAAGGGTTTCCAGTCCACCTACTGGCAGGCTGTTCTGAAAGGCGCCAAAGAGGAAGTGGACAAGATCAACGCGGAAGGTGCTGACACCATTACCATGAACTTCGTCGGCCCCGACTCCGAATCTGACGTGGCCCAGCAGGTGCAGCAGTTCACCTCTGCGCTGAACGCCGCCCCCGCCGCCATCGGCTTCGCCGCTGTTGACCAGAACGCTTTCAACGATCTGCTGAACGATGCCCTGACCAAAAAGATCCCGATCATCGGTTTTGACTCCGGTGTGCCCGGCGCTCCCGAAGGCGCTGTTTACGCCAACGCTTCCACCAACAATTACATTGCCGGCACCGTTGCCGCCGATGGCATGTGGGCGAAGATCATTGCCCGGATCGAAGCCGCTCCCGGCGCTGTCCGTATCGGTGAAGTGAACCAGGATGCCACCGGTGAATCCGTGACCCAGCGCGGCCTCGGTTTCATCGACAGGATCATCGAGCTGGCTGCTGAAAAGGGCTGGAAAGTTGCTGTGACCGGCAACGAATTCTATGTCAACGGCATCAAGGGTGAGAAGGCTGCCGAAGCGGATGCCAAAATCATCATCGAAGCGAAGGTTCCCGCCCAGTCCACTGTGGAACTGTGCGCCAATGAAGCTTCTGTGCTGCTGAACGAAGAAGACCTGATCGCTGTGTTCGGTTCCAACCAGGTTGCCGCTGAAGGCGTGGTCGCCGCTGACAACAACCTGTTCAAGTGCGGCACCGGTGATGACACCGTCATCGCGGTGGGCTTCGACTCCGGCGCTACCCTGAAGGCTGCCATCCGCAGCGGTGTCATGTACGGCGCTGTCACCCAGTCCCCCGTTGGCATCGGCCGCGTGACCATCGACCTGCTCCTGGCCAGCGCCAAGGGCGAAGCAGTGGAAGACACCGATACCGGCTGCGCTTTCTACACGCTGGATAACATCGACACTCCTGAGATCGCCGACAACCTGTACGACTGATCTCACGCTTCGAGCCCGTTCCTGACGGGTCCGGTAAGGAACGGATGGAGATCCCCGGATCTCCATCCGTTTTTCTCTCTGTCAGGCGGATCCTGTGATCCGCCCGGCAAACCGTAAGGAGGTTTATAAGCAATGGCAAGCAACAGATACCTGGGCAGCTATCCCGTCATCGGCATCCGTCCCACCATTGACGGCCGCCGCGGAGTTCTGCGGGTACGGGAAAGCCTGGAAGACCAGACCATGAACATGGCCCGTTCCGCTGCCCGGCTGTTTGAGGATAACCTGCGTTATTCCAACGGAGATCCGGTAAAAGTCGTCATCGCGGATACCACCATCGGCCGTGTGGCCGAGGCGGCTGCCTGCGAGGAAAAATTCCGCCGGGAGGGCGTCGCCGTCACCCTGACCGTAACCCCTTGCTGGTGCTACGGTTCCGAAACCATGGATATGGACCGCAACACCATCAAGGCTGTCTGGGGCTTCAACGGCACGGAACGTCCCGGCGCCGTTTATCTGGCCAGCGTCCTGGCCACCCATGCCCAGAAAGGGCTTCCCGCTTTCGGCATCTACGGCCATGAAGTGCAGGAGGCGGATGATACCGCAATTCCGGAGGATGTAAAGGAAAAGCTGCTCCGGTTCGGCCGGGCAGCCGTGGCTGCCGCCACCATGCGCGGAAAAAGCTATCTCCAGATCGGCGCCATCACCATGGGCATCGGCGGCTCCATCATTGATTCAAAATTTATCGAGGAATACCTGGGGATGCGGGTGGAATCCGTGGACGAGGTGGAAATCATCCGCCGCATGACCCTGGGCATCTATGACAAAAAGGAACTGGAAAAGCTGAAGACCTGGAGTGAGGCCAATGTCCGGGAGGGTTTTGACAAAAATCCGCCCGAACTGCAGAAAACCCGGGACCGGAAGGATGAGGACTGGGATTTCACCCTGAAGATGTACCTGATTATCAGGGACCTGCTCAACGGGAATCCCAACCTTCCTGCAGGCTGCGAGGAAGAGGCCGCGGGCCACAACGCCATCGCCGGCGGTTTCCAGGGGCAGCGCCAGTGGACGGATTTCTATCCCAACTGTGATTTCCCGGAAGCCATGCTGAATACCAGCTTCGACCATAACGGCAGCCGGGAGCCCTATGTCTTCGCCACGGAAAATGACGTTCTCAACGGCCTGGGCATGCTGTTCATGAAGCTCCTCACCAACCGCGCCCAGATGTTTGCGGATGTCCGCACCTTCTGGAGCCCTGAGGCGGTAAAGCGCTGCACCGGTTATGACCTGGAGGGTGCTGCGAAGGAAAACGGCGGTTTCATCCATCTGATCAACTCCGGCGCCTGCTGCCTGGACGCCAACGGCTGGGCCCGGGACGCGGCCGGCAACCGGCTCATGAAGCCCTGGTATGAAGTTACGGAAGCGGATCAGAAAGCCATCATGGAAAATACCACCTGGAACTATGCCGATCTCGGTTATTTCCGCGGCGGCGGTTATTCCAGCCGTTTTGTCACGGACTGTGAGATGCCCGCCACCATGATCCGCCTGAACCTGGTGGACGGTCTCGGTCCCATGCTGCAGATTGCGGAAGGATGGACCGTATGCCTGCCGGATAAGGTCACCGATATCCTCTGGAAACGGACTGATTATACCTGGCCCTGCACCTGGTTCACGCCCCGCTGCGACGGGAAGGAAGGAAGTCCTTTCCGGAGCGCCTATGACGTCATGAACTGCTGGGGAGCCAATCACGGCGCCATCAGTTACGGCCATATCGGTGCGGACCTGATCACCCTGTGCTCCATGCTGCGCATCCCGGTGGCCATGCATAATGTTCCCGTCGGGGACATTTTCCGCCCGGCCGCCTGGAACGCCTTCGGCATGGATAAGGAAGGCGCCGATTACCGCGCCTGTGCCGCCTATGGTCCCTTCTACAAAAAATAAAAAACTTTCCTCAAAAAAGCACCGCGGCTCCCCTGCCGCGGTGCTTTTCACTCTTCACTCTCAACTCTTAACTTTCCCCTCCGCTCCTCTCTCTTCATTCTTCATTTTTCATTTTTCATTCTTCATTCTGCAAAACGCGTAATGCCTCCGGCATTACGCGTTTTGCAGGTACCCTTCCCTGGGAGTCAGGCCGAAGCGGTCCGCCAGGCCCTGCAGGATCTCATCGGAAATGGTATTGATCCGGGGCAGTCCCGCAATTTTCATATAGACTTCCGCGGCTTTCTCCGCTGTTTCGATCAGCCCGAAGGCTTCATCCAGTGTATTCCCCGCGGCGGACAGGCCATGCTGGCTCCAGATCACCAGGCGGGCTGTCTTCATCTTCTCCGCCGTATCCATCCCCAGCTGGTTGGTGCCGCACACAGCGCAGGGAAGGATGTTCACGCCTTCCGGGAACACCACAATGCATTCCGTGCACATCTGCCACAGGGTGCGGGTAAAGGACCGTTCATCCAGCTCATGCACATAGGTCATGGCCAGCAGGTTGGTGGGATGGCAGTGCATATAGATCCGGTTTTCCGGGTTCACCCGCAGCCGGGCCGCGTGGCTCATCATGTGGGCAGGAAATTCGCTGGTAAACTGACCCCCGTCCGTGAACCCCCACAGCAGCTCCGCCCCGTCCCCGGCCGCGTTGATCCGGACCAGGCCCAGGTTCACGGACGGCGCATACTGAACATTTTTAAAATACTTGCCCGTGCCGGTCACCAGGAAATACTTTCCCGCCAGCGAGGGCTCAGCGAACCCGGTTGGAATTGTCCGGATCACCCGGCTGATATCCAGGCAGTCCGCCGCCTGTTCCTCAGTCAGCAGCATGCTTACATTGCCGCCGTTACGCTCATCCCACCCATGGTTATACATGTTCGTCAGCGTACGGATCATTTCCACCATCCACGTTTCGTTCAGAATGTACTTCACTTTGTTTCCTCCTGTCTGTCTGCCCGGATCTGGACTTTGATATTTCCCACCGCCGTCGCCTCTATGGGAAGCACGGTCACCTGTTTTCCCGTAGCTTCCGCCGTCAGCCTGTTCAGGTAATTGTTTCTGGCGCCCCCGCCCGCAATGTACAGCTTCCCGCAGCGGATACCCGTGGCTGCCTCCATCGTCCGCACCGCCCGCCCGTATGTGTCCGCCAGGGACCGGTACGCGCACCGGAAATATCCCGCCGTGTTTTCCGGAGCGGGCGTCAGCTTGCTGTCAAACGCTTCTCTCATGCTGTCCGGTGCCAGGAAATCCGGATCCTCCGCGTTTACCAGCCCGTCAAAGCTGTCCGCCTCTGCCTCCGCCGTAATTCTGTCCCAGGGCTTCCCCGGGCACAGTTCCTCCCGCAGGCGGTTCACCAGCCACATTCCGGTAATATTCTTCAGGTACAGGATGCAGCCAACGCCGCCTTCATTGGAATAATCAGCCTCCAGGCTCTTCCGGTCCGTCATCGGCGCCGTCAGCTTCATGCCCAGCAGGCTCCAGGTGCCGGAGGAAAGAAACAGTTCATTCTTCTCCATGGGGATCGCTTCCGCGGCGCTTGCCGTATCATGGGTCGCACACAGCACCGCCTTCATGCCCCGGTAGGCGCCGATGAGCGTTCCCGGCTGCCGCAGCCGCGGAAACAGGGACCTCGGAAATTCCAGGGCATCGGCGATCTTCAGGTCATACTCTCCGGTCTTTGCGTTAACCATTCCCCCGGTGGTTGCCTCTGTATACTCATGGGCTTTTCCCCCGCACAGCCGGTACATCAGGTAGGAGGGTATGGGCAGGAAACTGTCCGCCTGTTCCAGCCTGCCCGCCATTCTGTCCGCGTACAGCTGGTAAACGGTGTTGAAGGGCTGGTGCTGGATTCCGGTCCGCCTGTACAGTTCCTCAAACGGAATACGCCGGTGTACCTCGGGAATGGCCCGTCCGGTCCGGCTGTCCCTGTAGGCATAGCAGGGCAGGATTTCCCGGTCGCCCTGCATCAGCACATAGTCCACACCCCAGGTATCCACAGAGAAGCTGACAATCTCCGGAAAGCGCTTCAGCGCTTCCTCAATCCCCATCCGGATATTCATCACCAGGGCTTCCAGGTCCCAGACCAGGCCCTCCTCCGTCTCCTGCATACCGTTGGGAAACCGGTAAACCTCTGCCGTCCGGATCCCGCCGTCCTCCTGCCAGCCCACAATATGCCGGCCGCTGGACGCTCCGATATCTATGGCCAGATAGTATCTCACCGTCTCAATCCTGCCTTATTTTTCGTTTTTCCCCGGTTCTCTTTGTTCTGTTTCCCGGTTTATGTGTAACGTTTCGCTTTATGCTATAAGTATAAAAAACCTTGATGGATTTGTCAATCCGGTTTTGTCTGAATGCTTATTTAATGGAAACGTTTCCTGTTGCATTCCTTTTTACTTGATGTTACAATGCATGTAAAGTAAAGCGCCTGGCATCAGGCTGCATAAGGTACAGGGGGTTCTTCCATGGCAGCAACAATGAAAGATCTCGCGCGGGAAACAGGGCTTGGCCTTGCCACGCTTTCAAAGTACTTCAACGGCGGAACCGTCCGGGAGAAGAACCGGCTGCTGATTGAGGCCGCAGTCAAAAAGCTGCACTATGTCCCCAATGAAGTGGCCCGCAGCCTGAAGACACAGCAGACCCGCGTCATCGGCGTGATCATTCCCGAGCTCAGCAACGCCTTCATCACCTCCATTATTTCTTCCATGGAGGATATTCTTCGCCGGCATGATTACGCGGTCATCGTATGTGACTGCCGCAGCGATCCGAAGCGCGAAAAGGAAGCCGTGGAATTCCTGATGCACCGCCGGGTGGACGGCCTGATCAACATGGCTACCGATGCCACCGGCGCCCATCTGAAAGCTGCCCTGGAAGCCAATATCCCCATTCTGCTGGTGGACCGGCTGATCAATTCCCTCCGCAGCCATGTCAGCGCAGTTATCATTGACAATGCCTACGCCTCCGGCCAGGCTGTCCGCAAGCTCCTGGAACTGGGCCACCGGAAAATCGGCCTGGTGCTGGGCAGTCCGCACCTCTATACCACAGACGCTCGCCTCACGGGTTACCTCAGCGCCCTGCGGGAAGCGGGCATTGCCGCGGATGAGCGGTATATCCGCTACGGGGATTACACCATGGACGGCGGCTATCAGGCCGTCCAGGAACTGGTGAAACTGAAGGACCCGCCCACTTCCCTGTTCATCACCAACTTTGAAATGACCCTCGGCGGCATGCTTGCCCTGCAGCATAACGGAATCGAGGTGCCGAAAGATCTGTCTGTCATCGGCTTCGATAAGCTGGAGCTCTTCGGCGGTATCTTCCCGGACCTGACCCTGATCCGCCAGCCTCAGCTGGGCATCGGCCGGGAGTGCGCCAACCTGATGCTGGATATGCTTTCCAACCGGGAAAGCTTCTCTCCCCGCATCGTCACCCTGACCACGGAACTGACAGAAGGTTCCTCCGTCCGTCCCCTGAATCCCTGATCCTGCCCAGTGTATAAAAATCGCCGCGTTCCCGGCCGGGAACGCGGCGTTTGCTTTTCAGGGGCTTTTGCCGCAATCAGTGGAAAACAGGCATCCAGTCGCCGTGGGCTTCAATCAGCTCGTCGCACATGGCAACGATGTCATCCATGGACAATTCGGAACCCGCATGGGGATCCAGCATGACCGCCTGGTAAATATAATCCTTCTTCAGCGTGCGGGCTGCTTCAATGGTCAGCAGCTGCACATTGATGTTGGTCCGGTTCAGCGCCGCGCACTGCTCCGGCAGGTCTCCCACATATGTGGGCTGTACGCCGTTGCGGTCCACCAGGCAGGGCACCTCCACGCAGGCATTGCGCGGCAGGTTCGTGATCAGGCCGTTGTTCAGTACGTTGCCGCCGATCCGGGTGGGAATCCCGGTCTCCATCGCCTCCATGATATAGCTGGCGTATTCATGGGTACGCTTATGGCTCAGCAGCGGATTCTGGGTCAGTTCATGGCCCCGCTTCTTCCAGTCTTCAATCTGGTGGATGCAGCGGCGCGGATATTCATCCAGCGGGATATTGAACCGCTCGATCAGTTCCGGATAACGTTCCTTGATGAACCAGGGGGTATATTCCGCGTTATGCTCGCTGGATTCGGTGATGTAATAGCCGAACCGGTGCATAATCTCCAGCCGCACCATATCCCCGTGCAGGCCCTTCTCCTTATAAAGCTTGTAGTCAGCCTTCATGCCCTCGATCCACCACTCGGGCAGCTCTTCTCCCTGGCTCAGTCCCCGGATCCGTTCCTCAAAGGATCCGATATCCAGTTTTCCCTGGTTGTACAGCAGCGCCCTGCGCTTGATCTCCGGATACAGGTCCACGCCGTCCTTTGAGATCTCCAGCAGCCAGGCCTGGTGGTTGATTCCCGCGATCTTCCACTTCACGGAATCGTCATACTCCATGCCCAGTTCCTTCAGCAGCGTGGGTGCGCAGACCTGCACGCTGTGGCACAGGCCCACCGTTTTGATGGGGGTCATGGTCAGCATGGCGCCGGTCAGCATCGCCATGGGATTGGTGTAGTTCAGCAGCCACGCGTCCGGGCAGACCTCCTCCATGTCCCTGGCAAAGTCCAGCATCACCGGAATGGTGCGCAGGGCCCGGAATACGCCGCCCACGCCCAGCGTATCCGCGATGGTCTGTTTCAGGCCGTATTTCTTCGGGATTTCAAAATCCGTAATCGTACAGGGATCATATCCGCCCACCTGGATCGCGTTCACCACATAGTTTGCGCCCCGGAGCGCGTCCTTGCGGTTTTCCGTTCCCAGGTATTTTTCAATCCGGGCCTTGGAGCCGTTGTTGCGGTTGATCGCCTGCAGCATCTGGAATGATTCCTCCAGCCGTACAGCGTCAATGTCATACAGCGCAATAACGCTTTCTTCCAGGGCAGGCGTCATCATGCTGTCCCCCAGGACATTCTTGGCAAACACTGTGGAGCCCGCTCCCATAAAAGTGATCTTAGGCATATGTATCCTCCTCTTTCTGTGTATTATCTCCGGCGCTGTTTTGCGGCCGTTCGCTTCCTTTCTGGTTCAGACGGCGGTATTCCAGGGGTCTCATCCCGGTGATCCTCCTGAACAGCTGCTGGAACTGCTGGGTATTGCTGAATCCCACCTCACAGGCAATTTCCAGCATACTCTTCCGGGTCTCCGCCAGCAGTTCCTGGGCGTGCTGGATCCGGATCCGCTGCAGGTGGTCCTTCATGGTCCGGCTGGTATATTCCCGGAACAGCCGGTGAAGATAGGAAGGATGGATATGCAGCTCCTCTGCCACCACCGACGCGGTCAGCGGTTCCGCATAATTGGTTCCCAGGATGTCCAGGGCTTCGGAAATATAATGGTTTCCCACGGATTCCCTGGACTGGTTCAGGCTCCGGAGGCGCGCAGTCTCCAGCACAACCTGGGTGCACAGCAGGGAACACAGGTGCCGCGACTGCTCATTGGCGCTGTCCGCCAGCGGCACAATGCTTTTCATCAGCTGGTAGATCACCCCGTTCCGGTCGCTCAGCGTCAGCACCCGGGGCTGCTTTTCAAACATGTCCCGCAGCTTTCCGTCCGCCTTCAGCAGGCTGGCCAGGTCAGGCGCCAGTCCCTCTCCCGCCTCATACTGGAACTCGATGTTCATCATGCTGCAAAGTCCCTTGTTGAAGCGCAGGTCCCAGTGCCGGATTCCCGCGTCAATCCAGATGAACTGGCCGCAGCTGACCTGGTTGTACCCGTTGCTCTCTGTTTCAATGCTCATGGTGCCTTCATTGACGTACATGATCTCGCACAGGGAGTGACTGTGGTCGATCACCTCCGGCGTGGATTCCATCATGTTCGCCCGGTCATAATAGCCGTATACCACAGGCACAAAACCGTTCTGGAGGTTTTCAGCATCATAGAGGGAATTCACGCTTCCTCACCTCCCGTTTTCAGATCGCTGCCCGGGATGGGAGTGGGATAGAATTCCGGATCGTAATGGCAGGTCAGCGCGTAGGATTTCCGGTATTCCTGGGGAGACATGCCCGTTTCCTTTTTGAACATCCGGCAGAAATACTGCTGGGAACTGATCCCGATCCGCATGGCAATGGAGGAGTTGGGAATATCCGTATGCATCAGCAGGCTCTTCGCTTTCTCAATCCGCAGGTGTGTCAGGTACTCTCCGATCCGCATGCCGGTTTCAGCCGGAAAAATCCGATGCAGGTGCCCCACATGAACGCCTGCCACCCGGGCAATATCCTCTGTGGAAATACTCAGCATATAGTTTGCTTCAATATATTCCAGCACTTTCCGGATACGGGGGGTGAAGCTTTTCCCGCGGGAGCTTTCCGTGTCCATGGCGGCGGAGATACCCCCGAGGATGGCGCACAGGGTCAGGGTCGTCTGCAGGTCCCGCTGCTCAGGCGGAAAAGAGGAAAAGCTGAGCATATTCCGCAGGGAGGCCAGCACCACCGTTCGGGAATCCACAACCTCTATGCAGATACCGTGTCCTTCCATCAGTTCCCTGACCCGGGGATAAATCCGTTCAAGTTGGGACAGCCCGTAGCTGCAGTTTCCGCCGCTGCCGGTGGAAAAATCCAGCCGGGTCACAGACAGGTCCGGAGATGCGTCCTTCATCTGATAGCGCAGGTTTCCGGAAAGAAAAGCCATCCGGGAACCCACCAGCCGGATCTGCCGGTTGGCGGCCGCCAGCGTGCAGCTGCCCGTGGCGGCGCACAGCAGGCTGAACATGCCCGAAGGACATTCATATTGAAAATCCGTCGCCATGGCAATCGTCGAAAGGGATACCAGGGACGGAATCCGCTGCGGAATGCCATAGGTCATTTCCTGCATGTACACCCTCCGTTCCCGGGATCCTTCAGTCCCGGATCCCTTCCGGGTTCCGGAGCCTGCCTTTTCCACGCTTCATCTCATTGTACTGATATGCTCAATTATAATCCATGATTGGCAGGAAACAAGGACAGAAACGATCATCATAATTGCACTATTCTCGCACTCGAATCGTTTCGTTTAATTTATACGTACATTTTATGCGGTTATTGGCGGTATTTTTCCCTTTCTGAACATTTTTTGTTGAATTCATGTGAGAATTGTATAAATGTGTGCTATGAAAAGTACTTTTTTCTTTCCCCGGGGCTGTGCTATGGTTTAATCAACAAATAATCATCCATAAGGAGGTACCCTTTGATGCGTAAGCTGTTCGCTGTTCTCCTGACCCTGTGCATGCTCTTCTCCTTCGTCTCCTTCGCAGGCGCTGAAGAGAATGTCACCATCACCTTCGCCTTCTGGGACAACAACCAGGAGCCCGGCATGCAGGCCATTGCCGATGCCTATCACGCCCTCCATCCCAATGTCACCATTGAAGTCCAGGTTACCCCCTGGAACGAGTACTGGACCAAGCTGGAAGCTTCCGCTCTCGGCGGCGCAATGCCCGACGTGTTCTGGATGCATTCCAACCAGTTCTTCAAGTATGTGGCAGCTGACACCCTGCTCCCCCTGGATTTCGAGTATGACTACACTCCCTATCCCTCCGGCGTCACTGCCCTGTACACCTTCAACGATGTGCACTATGCGGTTCCGAAGGATTACGACACCATCGCCCTGGTGTACAACAAGGAAATCTTCACCGATGCCGGCATCGCCTTCCCGGATGATACCTGGACCTGGGATACCCTGCTGGAGACCGCGAAGAAGCTGACCGATCCCGAGAAGGGCATCTACGGCTTCGGTGCCCCCAACGACCGTCAGTCCGGTTATCTGAACCTGATCTACCAGAATGAAGGCTTCGCTTTCGAAAACGGCAAGTCCGGCTATGACCAGCCTGCCACCCGGGAAGCCATTCAGTGGTGGGTTGACCTGCAGAAGGTCCACCAGGTATCCCCCAGCCAGGAATCCTTCGTGGATATGGGCGTGGATGACCAGATGCAGGCCGGCAAGCTGGCCATGTGCTTCACCGGCAGCTGGATGATGAGCGCCTATACCAACAATGAGCTCTTTGCGGACAAGTTCGATCTGGCTGTCCTGCCCCAGGGCAAGACCCGCGCCTCCATCTACAACGGCCTGGGCTATGCCGGTTCCGCCAAAACCGCCTATCCGGAAATCGTGAAGGACTTCATCCAGTTCTGCGGCACCGAGGAAGCCAACAAGCTGCAGGCTGAAAAGAAAGCCGCGATTCCCGCCTACGCCGGAACCGAGAAGTACTTCACTGACAACTTCACCACCATCAACATCGCCTGCTATCCGGAAATGATCTCCTACGGTGTGCAGTATCCCTTCTCCCCCAACAAGAGCCTCTGGGAGAGCCAGGAAGAAGAACTGATGAACGAAGTGTATGCCGGCAGCAAGACCGTGGAAGAAGCCTGCAACGAGCTGCACGAGATCATCTGCGACATCGAAGGAATCTGATCTGAAACCGGGTTTATCCGGAAAACAGACGCCCCTGCCGCGGCATTCTCTGCCGCGGCTTGCGGCGTATTATGAGAAAGGAGGTCCGGCATCCTGTGACCGTATCAGCCAAAGCCCGCGCGCCCCGTCTGGGCCGCCGGGAACGCTACGATCCCAAGGTTGTGGCTGCCGCCTTCATCCTGAT
>JBGUGL010000014.1:0-7878 GCA_045111455.1 Christensenellales bacterium
AACAAATTGTCCATCTGTCAGGAATTGTAACGAGAAATATCAAAGTGGACATTTTCAAAGCGGAAAAAGCTGGAAATATGCGGAAATTCCCGGAAGTGATCTTTTCCGCCTGCCAAACCAGTGCCTTGGCGACCTGCTGCAACCCTCTCGGTTGCAAACCAGAAAAAAAGTGGAAAAGCAGCAGGAAAAGCAAAACCCCGGGAGCATTGATTTACAATGTCCCGGGGAGTCGAAGTGGCGGGATTCCGCTCCGCGCCGCAACCTCAATCGTCGCGACTGTCCACTGGACAGTGTCTCGTGGCGGGATTCGATACCGTTCGCTCAATCGTCGCTGCTCGCGCTTGGAGCGCGCTCGCCGCTCGTTTCGCGCTAACAAACTCGGGTCGCTTGCCTTCGGCACTCCCCACTGGGGAGACACTTCCCTCGTTTGCCGCGGCGGCCGCGGGTTATCGAATCCCGACACGAAGAGCACAAAAAACGGACGCCCATAAAGGGTGTCCGTTTTTTGTGGTCGAAGTGGCGGGATTCGAACCCGCGGCCTTTTGGTCCCGAACCAAACGCGCTACCAAACTGCGCTACACCTCGATAAACGAGCCGATGAGGGGACTCGAACCCCTGACCTGCTGATTACGAATCGGCTGCTCTACCAACTGAGCCACATCGGCACGATCAGCAACGGCTATTATATCAAAGGGTTTTCTGTTTGTCCAGCACTATTTTTCTTAGCCAGTGGACAAGCAGGAAACCGTGTGGTAAACTGCTTCGGCATTCAAGGAAAGGAAGGCGCCCTATGGAGTATCAGCTGATCGCCCTGGATCTGGACGGAACCCTGCTCAACAGCCGGAAGGAAATCCCCGGCGAAGCCCTGGAGGCCATCCGGAAGGCCTGTGCCGCCGGAAAAACCGTGGTTTTCGATACCGGACGGGCCGTACCGGAACTGGCGGAGCAGATTGCCCTGCTGCCGGAGGTGCGCTACGCTGTTTTCGCCAGCGGAGCAGGACTGTATGATACCCGGAATAAGAAAGCCTTCAGCCTCCGAGCCATCCCGGAGATCCAGGCGGAACGGATCCTGGACCTGGTCCGGGCAAAGGATGTGATGCCCCAGCTGGTGCTGCCGGACCGGGATGTGATCCAGGCTTCCCACATGGATCGGCTGGAGCATTACCATATGGGAGTCTACCGTCCCATGTATGAAAAGGCCATGACCCTGGTGCCGGATATCTATGCCTTCGCGGAAAACTGCCGTGAGCCGTACCTGAAGATCAACCTGTACCACGCAGAGGTGGCGGAACGGATCCGGACACGGGAGCAGTTGGAGGACACGGGACTGGAACTGGTATATTCCGAAATCTCCTCCCTGGAATGTTCCGCGGCGGGCGTCAGCAAGGGCACCGGTCTGGAACGCCTGTGCGGCCTGCTGAATATTCCGCTGCGCAGCTGCATGGCCGTGGGAGACGCGGACAACGACCTCCCCATGCTGTACGCCGCCGGGCTGGGCGTAGCCATGGGCAATGCGCCGGATTATGTGAAAACCGCCGCGGACCGGATCGTTTCCGACCAGGACCACGGCGGCTGTGTCGAAGCAATCAGGATGCTTCTGGAATGAATCTTTATTTCTTCAGCTGTTCGCGGGCGGAATCAATCGCCTTCTGAACCATCTCCGGAGCGGGTGCACCGGGGATTTTTCTTTTCTCCACACAGGCGATCATGCTCAGGTCGTCAAACACGTCCTGCTCAAAGGCCGGATGGAACTGCTTCAGCTCTTCCAGGGTCAGGTCCAGCAGTGCCTTGTTCTCATTGAGGCAGTGGGCCACCAGCTCGCCCACCACCTTGTGGGCATCCCGGAAGGCCACGCCCTTCTTCACCAGGTAGTCCGCACAGTCCGTGGCATTGGTAAAACCGCCGGAAGCGCCGCGCTCCATGACGTCCTTCCGGAAGGTTACGGTTTTCAGCATGGCGGTGAATACGGTCAGGCCTTTTACCAGGGTGTCCCGGGTATCGAAGAAGGCTTCCTTGTCCTCCTGCATATCCTTGTTATACGCCAGGGGCAGGCCCTTCATGACCGTCAGCAGGCCCATGAGGTGGCCATAGACCCGGCCGGTTTTGCCGCGGATCAGTTCCGCCACATCGGGATTCTTCTTCTGGGGCATGATGCTGGAACCGGTGGCAAAGGCATCGTCCATCTCCACGAAACGGAATTCGTTGGTGTTCCAGAGGATCAGCTCCTCGCAGAAGCGGCTCAGGTGCATCATGCAGATGGACGCCGCAGAAAGGTAATCCAGCATATAATCCCGGTCCGCCACGCCGTCCAGGCTGTTCTCCGAAATCCTGCTGAAATCCAGCAGTTCCGCCACCCGTTCCCGGTTCAGGGGGTAGGTGGTGCCCGCCAGGGCGCCGGAACCCAGAACCATGACATCAGCCGCCTTATAAGCGGCACGGAAGCGGTTCCGGTCCCGCAGGAACATCTGGACATAGGCCATCATATGATGGGCCAGGGTAATGGGCTGCGCCTTCTGCATATGGGTGTAACCGGGCATGATGGTGTGCAGGTTGTCCCGGGCAATGGCCAGCAGGGCTTCCAGGAGATCCTCCAGCATGGCTTCGGTTTCCCGGCAGGCCGCTTTGGCATACATCCGGGTATCCAGGGCCACCTGATCGTTCCGGCTGCGGCCGGTATGCAGGCGTTTCCCGGCATCGCCGATGCGTTGGGTCAGCAGGGTTTCCACATTCATGTGGATATCCTCCGCGTCCACCATCCATTCAATCTTCCCGGCCCGGGCATCCTCCAGGATGTCCTTCAGGCCGGCCACGATCTTTTCCGCGTCCTCCGCGGGAATGATTCCCTCCTCGCCCAGCATGGTGGCGTGGGCAATGGACCCGGTAATATCCTGTTCAAAGAGCCGCTTGTCAAAAGAGATGCTGGAGTGGAAATCATCCACCAGCCCGTCGGTGGCTTTTTCGAACCGACCTCCCCAAAGCTTCATACGGCGCGCCTCCTTCAATCCTTACGCAATACCAACATTGTACACAAAACCACTGTTTTCGCAATAGAAACTCAGGGAAAAAGCAGTCCAATCGTTTTTTACAATTGTTCGTTTGTTCGCCTTGACATTCCGAAACGTTAAGCTTACCATGTTTTCATACTTATTATGTAGGAAACGAGGCGGGATTTTTTGATCGTACTTGGTATCGATCCGGGCTATGCCCTGATGGGCTGGGGCGTGGTGGAAACGGAAGGCAGCCGGATGAAGCTGGTCAACTACGGCTGTATCGAGACCAAAGCCGGCGTCCCCATGTATCACCGCCTCCGCACCCTGCAGCTGGGTATCCGGGACCTGGTGAACATGTACCACCCGGACGAAATCGCCTTTGAGGAGCTGTTCTTCTCCCACAACGTCACCACCGCACTGATGGTGGGCGCCGCCCGGGGCGCCGCGATTATCGCCGCCGCGGAATATACCGAAAACCTTTACGAATACACCCCCATGCAGATCAAGCAGGCCATCACCGGCAGCGGCCGGGCGGATAAAAAGCAGATCCAGCAGATGGTCAAGCTGCTGATGAAGTTGGATGAAATTCCGAAGCCGGATGACGCGGCGGACGCCATTGCCTGCGCCATCACCCACTGCCAGGCCGGGGTCTCCCGGTTCCAGTTCCATATGAAGTAGTTATTTCGCACCTCTGGTGCGAGGAAGCGCGCACGCACCGCGGAGTTGCAGTCGCAACTCCCGCGCACCGCGCACGATAGGACCAAGGCTTTCCGAATGCCCGGGGCTGCCGCCCGTTCTTCGCTGAAGAAGAGCCACCGGCTCTTCTTCCGGGCGCTGCGAACCCCTGGACCTTCGGCACAACGAAGAATAATAATTGTAATTGATTTTAACGGAGGAAGCGATATGTACGCGTTTATCGAGGGCGAGGTCTGTGAGAAGCTGAACGGCTGTCTCGTCCTTCTGGCTTCCGGCATCGGCTGGCAGCTCAACTGTTCCAACAACACCCTGCAGGCCGCCCCCGCCATCGGCGAAAAGATGCGCTGCTATACCTATCTTTCCGTCCGGGAGGACGCCATGGAGCTGTTCGGCTTCGCCACCCGGGAGGAGAAGGAAATGTTCCTGCAGCTGACCTCCGTTTCCGGCATCGGGCCGAAAACCGCCCTGGGTGTCCTGGGCTCCATGCCCCTGCGGGACCTGAACCTGGCCATCCTGCTGGGGGACGTGAACGCCCTGTCCCGGGCTCCCGGAATCGGCAAAAAGACCGCCCAGCGGATCGCCCTGGAACTGAAGGACAAGATCAGCCAGGCGGACGTTTCCGCCGCGGCGCCGGCACAGAGCGCCGCCGCTCCGGCCCTGAGCCCGGACGCGGTCACCGAGGCCATCGAGGCCCTGAGCGCCCTGGGCTATTCCTCCACGGAAGCCCGGAACGCCATTTCCCAGGTCCGGGACCAGACCGACAAACCCGAAGAACTCATCCGCCTGGCGCTGCGCAGCATGGCCGGATTCTGATTGAGAAAACATCCGCACCGCGAATGGAAAACGATAATCCCATGTACTTTACAGGAGTAACAGCCTATGTTTGACGACAGATTGATGACCGGCTCCTATATGGCGGAAGACAGTTCCGTGGAGCAGACCCTCCGTCCCCATACGCTGAAGGACTATGTGGGCCAGCAGGCAGTCAAGAGCAGCCTCGACATCTATATCAAGGCCGCCCTTTCCCGCCGGGATGCACTGGACCATATGCTGCTTTACGGCCCGCCCGGCCTGGGCAAAACCACCCTGGCCTGCATTGTGGCGGCTGAAATGGGACAGAATATCCGCGTGACCAGCGGTCCTGCCATTGAACGGCCCGGAGACCTGGCCTCCATCCTGAGCAACCTGAACGCCGGGGACGTGCTGTTCATTGACGAAATCCACCGCCTTTCCCGGCAGGTGGAAGAGGTGCTGTACCCCGCCATGGAGGACTTTGCCATCGACATCATGATCGGCAAAGGACCCACCGCCCGGAGCATCCGGGTGGACCTGCCCCGTTTTACCCTGGTAGGCGCCACCACCCGGGCCGGACAGCTTTCCGCTCCCCTGCGGGACCGTTTCGGCATGCTGTTCCGGCTGGAAATGTACACTCCCGAGGAGCTGAAGCAGATCGTGGAGCGCAGCGCCGGGATCCTGGGCGTGGACGCGGACGGCGAAGGCCTGCTGGAAATCGCCCGGCGCAGCCGCGGCACTCCCCGGATTGCCAACCGCATGCTCAAGCGCGTACGGGACTATGCCGAGGTGAAGGGCGGCGGCCATATCAGCCGGGAAATCGCCCGGGAAGCCCTGGCCATGCTGGACGTGGATGAACTGGGACTGGACAAGGTAGACCGGAACATTCTCAACTGCATGATGGATAAATTTGCCGGCGGCCCCGTGGGCCTGGATACGCTGGCTGCCACCACCGGCGAGGATGCCGTGACCATTGAGGACGTCTATGAGCCCTACCTGATGCAGCTGGGCTTCCTCATGCGGACGCCCCGGGGCCGCATCTGCACCCCCGCCGCCTGGGCCCATATGAAGAAAAACATGCCCGCCACGGCGGAAGCACAGATCAGGATGGAGATCTGACCGGATGAAAACCTCTGATTTTAACTATGACCTGCCCGAAGAACTGATTGCCCAGACTCCCGCGGAGCCCCGGGACCACAGCCGCCTGCTGGTATACCACCGCAGCAGCGGACAGACCGAACATAAGCATTTTTACGACATCATTGATTACCTCAACCCCGGGGACGCCCTGGTCATCAACGAAACCAAGGTGATTCCCGCGCGCCTGCTGGGCGTGAAGGAGGATACCGGCGTTCCGGTGGAAGTGCTGCTGCTGCGCCGCAGGGATACCACGGACTGGGAGGCGCTGGTGCGCCCCGGCCGCAGGCTCCGGCCCGGAACCTTCTGCTCTTTCGGGGACGGAATGCTCCGGTGCGAGGTGCTGGACAACGTGGAGGAAATCGGCGGGCGGATCGTCCGCTTCCACTTTGACGGCGTCTTCGAGGAAATCCTGGACCGGCTGGGAGAAATGCCCCTGCCGCCCTATATCCACGAAAAGCTGCAGGATGCCAGCCGCTACCAGACGGTCTACGCGAAACAGGAAGGCTCCGCCGCTGCTCCCACCGCCGGGCTGCATTTCACCCCGGAGCTGCTGGAACGGATCAAAGCCAAGGGAATCACCGTGGTACCGGTGCTGCTCCATGTGGGGCTGGGCACCTTCCGCCCGGTGAAGGTGGAAAACGCGGAAGAGCATGTGATGCACAGCGAGTTCTGCCAGGTAACGGAGGAAGCAGCAGAAACCCTGAACCGCATCCGCCGGGAAGGCGGACGCATCGTCTGCGTGGGCACCACCTCCGTGCGCACCCTGGAAACCATGGCCACTGAGGACGGGATCGTCCATCCGGGCGCCAGGGACACGGCGATCTTCATTTACCCCGGTGTGAAGATCAAGGCCGTGGATGCCCTGATCACCAATTTCCACCTGCCCCAGAGCACGCTGCTGATGCTGGTCAGCGCCCTGACCGGCCGGGAAGAAGCCCTGCGGGTATACCGGGAAGCCGTGCAGGAAAGATACCGTTTCTTCTCCTTTGGAGACGCAATGTTCATTGAATAAAACAGGAGGGTCATCCCTTGAGCGAAAAAAACCGGGACATCAGTTTCCATCAGTGCTTTGAATGCTACCGCATTGATTCCTCCGTCCGCGGAGATCTGTTCCCCGTGGCTCCCAGGAGCCACTACTTCAGCGAGGTCCTGCTGGTCCGCAGCGGAACCTGCCTGGTAACCCGCGGTGGGATCAGCCATGACCTGAAGGCAGGAGAGCTGCTTTTCATCTCCCCGCTGATCCGCCATTCCGTTGACTCGGCGGACGGCGGTCCTGTGGTGATCGACGTGGTCAAGTTCAGCGCCACCCGCCTGCGGGAGATTCCCTCCTACCTTTCCAACCTGCGGGCCCTTGCCCTGGACGCTGCCCATGCCCACCTGCCGGTCTATATGAATGCGGAAGAGACAAAGACCTGGCACCTGGACAGCATCATTGAGGAATGCATTTCCGAATCCCGGCGCCAGGACTTTGCCTGGGAACTGCATGTCCGGGCCCTGATTTATCTGATCATCACAGCCATGACCCGCTTCTGGATCTCCAAGCGGAAAACCATTGAAGCGGTTGTTCCCCCGGATCCGGACCCCATCCTGGACATTCCCGCCTATATCGAGCAGCATATATCCGAACCCCTTCGGGTGGAGGAGCTGGCCCGGCGCTGCGAGCTGAGCTATCCCTGGTTTGCCAAGCGTTTCCGGGAGCTCTTCGGCCTGAGCTGCAAGCAGTTCATCGAACACGTCCGGACCGAGACCGTGGAGCAGTACCTGATCTACACAGAACTGGACCTTTCCGACATCAGCAGCCGCACCGGATACACCGACTGCAGCCACATGGTGAAGGACTTCCGGCGCATGACCGGAATGACCCCCGGACAATACCGTTCCTCCATGAAAATTCAAGGGTTCGCACCCTTTTCCCGCTATTCCGCACCGCCGGCTCCGATTCATCCCCCAAAGGGTTGACACGCAAGGGAAAACCGGATAAAATACAAAATGTTCGCAAGTCTTCAAGGGCTTGATGCGGAGCATGCGGGCGTAGCTCAATGGCAGAGCTCCAGCTTCCCAAGCTGGTCACGTGGGTTCGATTCCCATCGCCCGCTCCAAACCCGCATCAATGGCTCGGAAGCAATTAATGGCTCGCTTTTGAGCGACGAGATAACTTAAGGAGGAGACCCCAAATGGCAAAAGGACGTTATGAACGGACAAAGCCCCATGTAAACATCGGCACCATCGGTCACGTTGACCATGGCAAGACCACCCTGAC
>JBGUGL010000015.1:0-24209 GCA_045111455.1 Christensenellales bacterium
TGAGAAGAAGGCTGCGATTCCCGCTTATGCCGGAACCGAGCATTACTTCACCGATAACTTCACCGCCATCAACATCGCGTGCTATCCGGAAATGATCGCCTACGGTGTGCAGTATCCCTTCTCCCCCAACAAGAGCCTGTGGGAGCCCCAGGAAGAAGAGCTGATGAATGAAGTGTATGCCGGCAGCAAGACTGTGGAAGAAGCCTGCGATGAGCTCCACGCCATCATTGTGGATATCGAAGGAGAATAATCCGCAACCGGCACTGTTAACCTGATTACCGGCGCCCCTGCCGCGGCAATCCTGCCGCGGCTTGCGGCGTATTGACAGAAAGGAGGTCTGGCATCCAGTGACCGTATCAGCAAAGCCCGACGCCCCGTGTCTGGGCCGCCGGGAACGCTACGATCCCAAGGTTGTGGCTGCCGCCTTTATCCTCATCGCGCCGACCATTATCGGCCTGTGCGTCCTGAATATCTATCCGTTTTTCGATACCATCCGGCGCAGCCTTTACAAAACCCAGGGACTGGGGCCTGAAGTCTATGTGGGCCTCAAAAACTTTGAGAAACTCTTTAAGGATGATATGATCGGCCGTGCGACCGTCAACACGCTCCTGTACATGGTCCTCACCGTGCCGGTGGGCGTGCTGCTGTCGCTGATTTTTGCCTCCCTGCTGAACAGCAAAATCCGGGGCCGGGACATCTACCGCGGCATCTACTTCCTTCCCATGGTGGTAGCCCCTGCCGCGGTGGCCATGGTCTGGCGCTGGATTTACAACGCGGAAAACGGTATCCTGAATATAGCCCTGAAAGCCATCGGCATCCAGGGCCCCAGCTGGCTGGCGGACCCGAACACGGCGCTGATTTCCTGTGCTGTCATCGGCATCTGGTCCGCCGTCGGCTACGACCTGGTCCTGATCCTGGCCGGTCTCCAGAGCATCTCCAAAAGCTACTATGAAGCTGCGGAAATCGACGGGGCCAGCGGGATCCAGACCTTCTTCCACATCACCATTCCTATGGTGTCGCCCACCCTGTTCTTTGTTGTGCTCATGCGCGCCATGTCCTCCCTGAAGCAGTTTGACACCATCTACCTGCTGATCAACACCCGGAACCCAGCCTACAAGAACGCCACGGTGCTCATGACCCTGTTCTACCGGGAGGCCTTCGAGAAGTTCAACAAGGGCTACGGTTCCGCCATCGTGCTGTATACCTTCGTCATCATCGCGGTCTTTACGGCGATCCAGTTTATCGCCGAAAAGAAGCTTGTCCATTATGATTAAGGGGGTGGATGAAATGACGACAGCTGTACAGACAGCGCCGAAGCGGAAAATGAACTACCGGTCCCGCAGCAGGCTGCTGATCCATATCATTCTGCTCATAGGTGCCTTCGTGATGATCTTCCCCTTTGTCTGGATGATCCTGACAAGCTTCAAGAGCAACGGCGAATCCCTGCTGATTCCGCCCACGTTCCTTCCCCGCGTCTGGCTGACGGAAAACTATTCGGAGGTCACCCGGACCCTGCCCTTCGGCTGGCTGTATATCAATACGCTGCTGCTGATGCTGCTGCGCATCATCTGCGCCCTGGTGTTCTCCAGCATGGCCGGTTTCGCTTTCGCCAAGCTGCGGTTCCCCTTCAAGCGCTTCTTTTTCTTCCTGGTGCTGACCCAGATGATGCTCCCGAACCAGATTTTCATCATCCCGCAGTATCAGATGCTGGCAAACATGGGACAGCTGAACACCATCTTTGCACTGCTGTTCCCCGGCCTGGTCAGCGCGTTCGGCACGTTCTTCCTTCGGCAGTTCTATATGAGCCTGCCCAATGTGCTCTCTGAAGCCGCCGTGCTGGACGGATGCAATACCTTCCAGGTTTTCTTCCGCATCATGCTCCCGCTGACCAAAACGGCCATGATGGCCCTGGCGGTCTTCACCGCGGTCTTCGCCTACAGCGATATGATGTGGCCCCTGATTGTCAACAGCAACATCAAAATGATGACCCTGTCTGCCGGTATTTCCTCCATGCAGGGCCAGTACACCACCAAGTATCCCATCCTCATGGCAGGCTCCACCCTGGCCATGATTCCCATGCTGGTCCTGTATCTGCTGTTCCAGCGCCAGTTTATTGAGGGGATCGCCCTCACCGGAACCAAGGGCTGATTCCGGATCCGTAAGTCCGGGCCGGCGTGCAGAACGCCGGCCTTTTTTTCTGCAGAAAGAAACAACAAACAGCCGCGCTGGCTCTAAGCGCGGCTGTCTGCTGAAAGGAAACAAAAAGGAGTAACCCTGGATTCCGGGTTGGTTAAACAACACCCTTCTTCAGGATGATGTTGGCATACAGCGCCTTCTCGCCGGTGGCGATACAGGCGTAGCATTTTGCGCCCCGGGGATAGAATTCCGGCTTCTGCACCGCAATCTCCCGCAGGCCTTTTTCTTCATGCTTTTCCCCGATTCTCCGGTAGGTCTCCCAGATCTCGGGCTTGTAGGGATCACCGGGCAGCACTGCCATCAGGACCGTCGGATTTTCCACATAGGGATCCAGCGGGAAGAACTGCAGGATGGCATCCAGGATTTCCGGAATCCCGTGTCCGTCCATGCGCACACACCGTTCCGGGCAGCCGAATTTCGGATAGTTCCCGTCACAGATCAGCAGCTCGTCGCCGTGGCCCATTTCCATCAGGATTTTCATCAGTTCCGGGGGAATAATCGCAGGAATCCCTTTCAGCATATCCGCACCTCTTTCACAGTCTGTTCTCTTCGTTTCTTACTTGGTGATGGTTCCGTCCTCATCCCACAGGTCGTGCCAGTCCGTGGCGCCGGGCCACAGGAAGACCTGTCCCTTGATCAGGCGGCAGTTCTTGTCCACGCCCTTCAGGATCTTCATTTCTTCCTCGGTCAGCGGATCCTGGACCGTGCACATCAGGTTGGATACGTATTCGTTCTCATGAATGGAGAAGGGAATCGGAATCTGGCCCCGCTGCACTGCCCACTTCAGGCAGATCACCGCCGGATGCACGCCGTGGGCTTTGGCAATCTCCACCAGCTCCGGCACCTGGATATCGGCGATATCGTCCGGTGTCATGTCACGGTCAGGCCGGGTGGGGCTGCCGATGGGGCAGAAGCCGATGGGCTGGATGCCGTGGGCCACGACATAGTCATACAGTTCCGGCTGCTGGAAGCAGGGATGCAGTTCCATTTCAATCACCGTGGGTTTGATCCGGCACAGGTGCAGCACCGCCTCCAGCTTCGGGATCGTCATGCTGCTCATGCCCAGGTTTTTCACCAGTCCCATATCCACCAGGCGTTCCATCTGCCGCCAGGTGCTCATGAACTCCTCCACGGAGAAGGGTTTGCTGTCAGGATTGCGGCTGTCCCCGTCGCAGAAGGGTGCGTGATAGTTCGGGAAGGGCCAGTGCACAAAGTAGAAATCCAGGTAATCCAGCTGCAGGTCCTTCAGGGTCTTGGCGCAGGAAAGCAGCACGTCGCCCTGGCCGTGCATATCATTCCACACTTTGGACGTCACAAACAGCTCCTCGCGCTTTACGACGCCTTCCTTCATAGCCTGCGCAAACACCTGGCCGATCAGGTCTTCATTGCCGTATACGGATGCGCAGTCAAACAGGCGGTATCCGCTGCGGATGGCGCCGGCCACTGCTCCGGACACCTGTTCCGGGGTGAACCGGTCGCTGCCGAAGGTGCCCATGCCGATGCACGGGATCTCCTGGCCGTTGGACAGTTTTCTCTTGGGAACCAGTTTCGGATCGATGAAAGCCATGCTTGTATCCTCCCTACCTCTTATGATCTTTATGATGATTTACTTTTCAGGTTCTTCGTTGATCAGCATGATCTTGCCGTGCACATCCCGCGGGTTCCTGTACAGGGCGAAAGCTTCCGCCGCCTCGCTCAGCGGGTATTTCCGGAAGATCATGGACGGGTCAAACTTCAGCCGGCCGTCCGCGAAGCAATGCGCTGTCAGCGTCCATTCCTTTCCCGGGAACGGCGCGGAATAGCTCATCCAGCTGCCCGTCAGGTAAAATTCCTTGCGGTTCATGTTTTCCCACTGGGCCGGAGTGAAGGTCAGGTCCGTATGCGGCGTGCCGATGAAACACACCTTGGCTTTGTTGGCCGCCAGTTCAAAGGCCATTCGCATGGTCACGGGGTTCCCCGCGGTTTCCAGCACGTTTTCAAAACCCCGGCCGCCGGTCAGGGCTTTGGCCTCCTCCATGAAACCCTCCTTCAGGGTGTTCACAGTATTGTTGGCGCCCATCCGCTTTGCCAGCTCCAGTCGGCCGTCGTCAATGTCAAAGGCAACGATCTGTTTGGCGCCCAGGATCTTTGCCCATTGCAGGGTAAAGATGCCGATGGTGCCGCAGCCCAGGATCGCCACGGTTTCCCCGCCCCGGTACCGGGCCTGCAGCAGGCCGTGCACCGCCACCGTGGAAGGTTCAAACATGGCTGCCTGTTCGTAGGGAATGGACGGATCATACTTGATGGCGTTTGCCGCGGGAATCACCACATATTCCGCGAAGCTTCCCTGTTCCCGGCTGCCGATGAAGCTGTAATGCCGGCAAAGGGAAAAATTGCCCTGCTGGCAGTCCGCACATTTCATACAGGGTACCAGCGGCGCCCCGCTGACCGTATCTCCGGCACTGAATCCCTCAACGCCTTCGCCTACTTCCACCACGTCGCCGCTGAACTCATGTCCCAGCACGATCGGATAATAATGCGCGCCGTTATGCAGCACCCGCGGCACGTCGCTGCCACAGATTCCCGTTGCCCGTACCCGGACCTTCACGGTTCCCGGCCTGCATACCGGCGTCTCCCAGTCCGTGTAGCGGATATCCTCGTTTCCATACAGCACTGCTGCTTTCATGTCCCTGTTTCCTTCCTTTCACCGGTCAGCCCGGTCATTGCCTCATCAGGTCCTTCAGCCGTTCATACAGCTGCCGGTATACTCCGTATCCCCGGTCGTAAACCTCCTTCATCGCCGGATCCGGTTCATGGCAGCGGTTTACCTGGATCGTCTGCCGGGCCGCTTCCTCAAAGCTCTGCCATACGCCGTTCCCGACGCCTGCCAGCATGGCCGCTCCCAGGGTGGTTGCGGTATCGCTGCCGGGTACTTCAATCCTGCAGCCCGTCACGTCCGCCTTGATCTGTGTCCAGATCCGGCTGTTGGCGCTGCCGCCCATGGCCCGGAGCACATCCGCCCGGGCGCCGGCTTCCGCCGCTGTCTCCAGGTTATGCCGCAGGGCATAGGCCACGCCCTCCATGCATGCCCGGATCATCTGTGCCCGGTTCACGCCGAAATTCAGTCCGAAAAACACCCCGCACGCGTCCGGGTCCCAGATCGGGCTCCGTTCCCCTGCCATATACGGCAGGAAGGTCACGCCGCTGCTGCCCGGCTCCGCGGTCTCCGCCAGGGCGCTCATTTCTGCGAAACTCAGTTCCGGGCACAGGGTCTCCCGCAGCCACTTCAGTGCTCCGCCTCCGCCGGTGGTGCCGCCCTGCAGCAGCCACCGCCCCGGTACCACATGGAAGCCCAGGATCAGCCGGGGATCTGCCGCATATTGATCAATGCAGATGCTCATGCCGCCGGCCTGTCCGCCCTGCTCCTGGGTCTGTCCCGGGGAAACCACCCCGGCCCCCAGTGTTCCGCAGGCCGCGTCCAGTCCGCCGGCTGCCACGGGAATGCCTTCCCTCAGGCCCATCTGTGCCGCCGCTGCCTTCGTCAGTCTGCCAACAGTCCGGTGGCAGGGCACAATCTCCGGCAGCAGCTTCCGCGGAATTCCCAGTTCTTCGCACATCCCGTCGTCCCAGCTGCCTTTTCTCATGTCGAAGCAGGCCAGTCCGTATCCCTGGGAAAGATCCTGGGTAATCTCGCCGGTCATCCTGTAGACGATATAGCTGTTCGACTGCAGGATTTTTTCTGTCTTCTCATAAACCTCCGGCCGGTGCTTCCGGTACCAGAGAATCTTCGGCCAGGTATAACCCGGCTTCGCCGGATTCCCGCACAGGCCGAAGAGCCTTTCCTCCGTCAGGGCTTCTGCCGTTTCCCGGCAGATCTCCCCGCTCCGGGTATCTGTCCAGATCGGTGTCGGGCACAGCACGTTCCCCGCCCGGTCCAGGGCGATGGCGGACCAGCTCTGTCCGTCCGTGCCGATGCCTGCGATTTCCGCCGGATTGATGCCGTTTTCGGAGATCATTTCCCGCACTGCCCGGCAGACACCGTCCCACCAGAGGTCCGGATCCTGTTCCGCCCATCCCTTCCGGGGATAGCTGACCGGATACTCGCATCCTCCCTGGGCCGCGATCTTTCCTTCCGGATCAAACAGGGCCGTTTTGCAGGAAGAGGTTCCGATATCCACACCCAGCAGCAGGGTTCTCATCTCCGCACGCTCCTTTATCCGGTGTTCCCGTTCAGGCCTTTCCGCTGCTTCCCAGCAGGCGGATCAGTTCCTGTACCCGGTTCTGTACTGCCTTGCGGCCTTCCGCCAGGTATTTCTTCGGGTCAAAGGCCTCCGGCTGTTCCGCCATGGCCTTTTTCACGCCCGCCGTGAAGGCGATGCGCAGGTCCGTCGCGTAGTTCACCTTGCAGATTCCCCGGCGGATGCATTCCCGCACCTGGTCTTCCGGAACCCCGGAAGTGCCGTGCAGCACCAGCGGAACATCCACTCTTTCCCGCACGGCGGACAGCCGTTCAAGATCCAGCTTCGGTTCTCCCTTGTATACGCCGTGGGCCGTGCCGATGGCCACCGCAAAGCTGCTGATGCCGGTCCTGCTGACAAAATCCAGCGCTTCATCCGGATCGGTATACTGGGGTTTGGCCTCCATCCCGTCTT
Organism: Christensenellales bacterium; assembly: GCA_045111455.1. GTDB lineage: Bacteria > Bacillota > Clostridia > Christensenellales > Aristaeellaceae > Aristaeella. Next base: position 6,828 of record JBGUGL010000015.1, read on the forward strand.
CCTTTCCGCCCACTGTGCCCAGTTCCGCTTCCACCGGCAGGCCGCAGGCCATGGCCACCACCCGCCGCGTCAGGGCGATATTGTCTTCGTAAGGAAGCTTGGATCCGTCAATCATCAGGGAGGTATAGCCTTCCCTTGCGCACTCCTCCGCCAGCTCATAGCTGTTGCCGTGGTCCAGGTGCAGTGCCACGGGCACCCTGGCGTCCCTGGCCAGTCGGCTTACAAGGCCGGCAAAGCACTTCGGCCCGGCGTACTTCAGCGTGCCCGGGGTTGTCTGTATCATCACAGGAGCGTTCTCTGCCTCGGCCGCTGCGATAATGGCCTGGACCATCTCCAGGTTTTCCGCGTTGAACGCGCCGATGGCATATCCGCCTGCCTGAGCCTTCTTCATCATCTCTCCGGTTGTGACGAACGGCATATAATATCCCTCTTTTCTGAAAAGCGAATCGTTTCGCTTTTTCACATTATAAAGCCGGATTCCTTCCCTTGTCAACATTTTTTTCTTTCTGTATTCAACTTATTTATATGCTTGACTTTATCATCTTTCTCCTTTACAGTGTTTACCGGAATGAAACGATTCGGAGAGCGATGCATATGATCCTGACCGTAACCCTGAACACCTCCATTGATAAACTGTACCTGGTTGATTCTGTTCAGCCGGAAACCGTCATGCGCGTGAAGGAAGTGCATAACACCGCCGGCGGCAAAGGCCTCAACGTCAGCCGGGTAGCTGCAAAGCTGCAGGAACCTGTCACTGCCACAGGCTTCACCGGCGGTTTCAACGGGCAGTATCTGGAATCCCTGATCTCCCAGCCCCTGGTCCGCTGCGCCTTTACCCGCGTCCGGGGCGAAACCCGCAGCTGCATTAACTGCTGGGATCTGTCTGACGGCCGTTCCACCGAATACCTGGAGCCCGGCGAACCGGTCTCCCCTGAGGAAGTCAGCCGGTTCCTGGCGGACTTCAAATCCCGGCTGCCGGAAGCTGATGTGGTCACCGTCAGCGGCAGCGCGCCCAAGGGTGTTCCGGATGATTTCTACTGTGAACTGATCCGTCTCTGCCGGGCAGCTTCTGTACCCGTCCTGGTGGACACCAGCGGCAGCCGCCTGATTTCCGCCGCAAAGGAAAAACCGACCTTTATCAAACCCAACGAGGATGAGATTGCCCAGCTCACCGGCCACTGCATCCTCAGCCGGGAGGAAGCCCTCCAGGCCCTGGCCGAACTGCACGGCTGCGGAATTCCCTATGTGGTCCTCTCCATGGGTGAGGAAGGAGCCCTGTTGGCCTGTGACCGGGGAATCTTCCACGGAAAACCGCCAAAAATCACGCCCCGGAATACCGTCGGCTGCGGGGACAGCATGGTGGCCGGTTTCGCCGTCGGCTTCTCCCGCCGCCTGCCGGTTGAGGAATCCTTCCGTATGGCGCTGGCGGTTTCTGCCGCCAATGCCCTCAGTCTCTTCACCGGGGATTTTGACCCGGCGGATTATGACCGGCTGTATCCGGAGGTAAAGATCGAAAAGATCGGATAAACCTGTGCACATCAATATCCCGGCGGTCTTCGGACCGCCGGTTTTCCATTGTCCGGATATACAGAAAGAGCCGCCCCTGCAGGCGGCTCCCTCACCGGAAAGGATGGATCCGGTTATTTTGCTTCGAGAATGAATTGCGCGATGTCCCGGATAACCCCTGCGTCCACTTTGGCGCTGCGGGTATAGGCATCGGATCCTTCCGTTTTCTGTCCCGGGACAAAGGGATGGACCAGCCCCGGGTAGGAAATCATCCTCCAGTTTTCCCTGTCGCCGACGGTTTCCTTCCAGATGCCGAAGTCTTCCATGGTCACCTGGTAGTCTTCCTCTCCCTGCAGCAGCAGGACCGGCCGGGTGATCTCCTTCGCGGCCTGCAGGATGTCATAGTCTGCCAGCCACTTCCAGTAGCTTTTCCAGATGCCCAGCACCGTATCGTCGTCTGCCAGGGCATCCAGGTCCTGCAGCCTGTCCAGCTCTCTGAAGATCTTCTCCTTTTCCGCCAGGAACGTGGCTTTTTCTGTCTGTTGTCCCTCTGTCTCTTCCGGCATCAGGGAATACAGGAAATCATACTGCTCCCGCATCAGCACATCCAGGGGCCGGGGCGAAGCCGCCATCATGACAAACCCGCAGGCTTTCACAGGCTTCTGTTCCAGTTCCCGGGAAACAGCCGGAATGGCATTGCCGCCCAGGCTGTGGCCCAGCACAAAGATCCGTTCCGGATCAATCTTCTCCTGTGCCGCCAGCAGCTGCACCGCATTCACCGCGTCGTCAATCGATTCGTCCATCAGCGTGAGCTGAGGGTTTCCCATCATTTCCATGCCATATACATAGGAACGCTTGTCAAAGCGGTATACGGCGACGCCTTTCTCCGCCAGGCCCTCCGCCAGGTCCCGGAAAGGCTTCAGTCCGCCGACAGCCTCGTCCTTGTCACTGCTGCCGGAGCCCTGGATCAGCACCACCGCCGGGAACGGTCCGTCTCCCTTTGGCACCGTCAGGATCCCCGGCAGTTCCCCCAGGGACGGCACCGGCAGGGCCAGCTCAATGCTGTCAAACAGTTCACTTTCAGTCTTTTCTTCCCTGCCGCCGCTGTAGGGGCCGGTAGTCAGTCCGGCGATAGCCCCGTCCCGGACCGCCAGGACCAGGTCCACCGGCATCAGGGAAAAGGCGCAGGGAATGCTGAAGGTTTTATACCCTGCCGTTTCTCCTTCGACGGCATGGCCGATCTCCCCGGGCGTACCCAGCGCCGTGATCTGCTTCGCAAATCCGCTGAAGCCGCCCATCTGTTCCACTGCGGTCTTCATATCGTCAGACAGTGCCCAGGCGCCGTCCAGTTCCTCCGGGTGTTCTCCCAGAAAAACCCGGAGCCATTCCTCCGCATCCGCCGCGGTTTCCATTTTCCTTGCTTCCTGTTCCGCCCCGGCTGCCCCGCAGGCAGCCAGCAGCATCAGGGCCAGTAACACAGACAGTATCTTATTCATTTCACATTTCCCCCGTAAGTCTCCACACAGAATCCCCTGTGCCCGCATTTCACGCAGGTCAGCTTCCGGGTTTTCATCGTATGGCTTGAGAATATAAAGTCTTTCTTCTTCGGCCGGAATACCTCATGGCATTCCGGGCAGATGTAGGCAACGTTCCGGTAGTAGTACCTGATAACCCAGACCACAACCGGGATCGATATGACAAGGGCCGCTGCGTAAACCCACCACATGCCTTTCAGGATCCACAGCACGATGCCCGCGTCCTGCGCCAGGCTGCACGGCAGGCCGGCCAGGACCAGCTTTTTACGTACATTGCTCAGTTTCTTTTTGTTTTCCACGGTAGCCGCTATGTCACCGATGGATTCAACCGAGAACGCCGGAAAGTCCTTCAGTCCCTTCTTCAGTTCCTCCAGCCGGTCCAGTTTTCCCTTCCTGTCGCCAATCTCCTCCCGCAGCACCTGTTCCTGCTGCTCCAGGAATATGGAGATCACACTGCCGGGATTTTCTTCCTTCAGCAGCTTTCCGATGGTGTCCAGGGACAGGCCTGTATCCCGCAGGAAGCAGATGATCTTCATCTTCCGTAAATCGTCATCAGAATATAACCTGCGTCCGCCCTCGGTCAGCGCGCTGGGAACCAGGATACCCTTCTGGTCATAAAACTGGACGGTCCGGACCGTAATGCCGCATTCCTTTGCCAGTTCTCCGGTGGTGTATTGTGCCATAGCGTTCCACCTCCTTTCGGCGTCATCCTACAATATGACGCTGCGTCACAAGCAACACATGACGCAGGGGGATTTTTCAGAAAATCAGGAAAAATGTTGAATAACGGATTTATCATAGCACGGGGATCCCTTCTTCACAACCCGGATTCGGGCGCAGAAAAAAAAGACCGCCCGGTTGTCAGGCGATCATTTCCTTTGCTTTTTCCAGTCTTCTGAAGACCGTGGACTCGCTGGTATGCATGCATTTTGCCGTTTCCCGGATCGTCATGCCGTTCCAGTAGATCAGCAGCACCACCTGGCGGTATTTCTCCGGCAGGTTCATCACGTCCATGATCAGTTCCCGGTCCTCGTCCGGCGCGTTTCCCAGTTTCTTCAGGTCTTCCGGGGTAATCAGGCTGCTTTCATACCTGTGCCAGCCCCGTTTCAGGTAATCCCGGCAGGTGTTGCCGGCAATCCGGATCATCCAGGTTTTCGGGGAACAGCCGTTCCGTGCTTCGAACCGGCCGATGTTCCGCCAGGCCTTCAGGAATGTTTCCTGGGTGGCGTCCTCCGCGTCCGATTTGTTGCCCAGGAACATGAAGCAGTACCGCAGGATATCCGTTCCGAATTCGTCATACCACTGGGAGAGGACCGTTTCAGCCGCGGGAACTTCAAATGCCGCTGTCCGGTTTGATTCTCCGTAAACTCTTCCGCTGTGGATATTCCGGCAGGTTTCTGTCTGTTGGTTATACCGCAGGATTTCCATTTGCTATCCCCTCCTCAGGGAATAGACTACCAGATGATTCTTACTTTCAGGTGACTTGTATCTTACGTTTTCGTAAGCTTCATCTGCGGGTATTTACTTCATCAGGCTTTGGATGCTCTGCCCGATGGCGCTTTCCTCCAGATCGTTCAGGTCGATAATCCGGATATTCAGCTCAGCCGCCCGGTTCCGGGCGGAAGCGCCGGCAGGTTCGGCGGTAACAATAGCCGCCCGGGCGATCTCCCCGCCGAAGCGGTCCCGCAGCACCGCCAGTTCGTTCAGGGCTTCCGTCCGGATCATGCAGGTCTTGCAGCTGATAAACACCGGTGTAATCCCCCGGGTGCACATCACATCCAGTTCATTGGACACAGCGTTCTCCCGTCCGTCCCCGTTCCAGTCCACCACAGCGCTGGTCCGGACATCGTTGAAAAGGCCTGAATCCAGGCAGGCTTTATAAACATACAGTTCCAGCACGCTGCCCACATCCCGCAGCCAGGCCCGGATCTGGGGATCCCGGAAGCAGAAGGATACGCTCTCCTCCGGAACTATTTTCAGGTCGGAGATCATCAGGATCTTTTCCAGGTCCCGCAACGCATCCTCCGGCGCGCTCAGCCGGGCGCCCTGTTCCCCCTTCACGGTATAATCCCCCTGCACGCCCAGGGAATAGCTGCCGTCCTCCCGGGCCGGGGAAATCCGCTGGATATAGGTCACAATCCGGTCCCATTTCCGGCGGTACTTCAGGAAAACCTCAAAGAAAGGATCAATGTCCTTCATATACCGGTTCAGGATACTGTTGTCCACCCGGCCTTTCCGCATGGATCCTCCCGCCATCAGGAAGCAGTCCTCCACGGAAAAAGCAATCCCGCAGGGATACCCGTGGGCGGACGGCGCGTGCTGGATATTGTAGAATTTGTTCTGTGTCCGGCTGTAGGTCACCACCGGAATTTCCGCCTCGGAGCAGGCATAGCCGGCCGCGAAAAGCACGGCATCCGTTCCTCCGGTGATATCCATCACTGCGTCCGGATGCTCCCGCAGGATCTTCCTGAACAGCTCCAGGATCTTCCGGGTATCGTATATATTCACCGTCAGGAATTCCAGCACCGCATCAATTCCCCGATGGGCAAAATAGGTTTTCAGCTGTCCGGGAGCGTTTTCCGCCAGCCCTTCCGGGCAGACATAAATCACCTTTTCCGGATGGAATATTTCCACGCCCAGCACATTCTCCAGCGGACGTTCGTCAAACAGTTCAACCAGCGTTTTTACGTTCATCTGTCCTTCCCCTTTTCCGGTGCGGCCTGTCAGTTTTCTTCCTGCTTACAGTATATCCGCCTGCCGCCGGAACATCAAGAACCGAAGCTCCCTCCGTTGCGGCGGAGAAGGATTTATGCTACAATCAGGCTGACTTCAGGAGAACCGAATAGCCTGTCAGCCGCGCACAGTGTCCGGAATGCGTGCCTTTTCCGGCCGCTGATGCTGTTATTGCAATGGAGGTTTGTTATGCGTTTTTTCAGAAAACTGATTTCCTGCCTGCTGCTTTTGTGCCTGTGCTGCGGCTTCGCCGCCGCGGAAACGGCGGAAGACCCGGCTTCGGTTACCAGCCTGGATTTCGGCAACCGGTGGCTCAACATCGATTACATCATCGGGGAAATAGAGAAGTATCCGAACCTGGAAAGGGTGGATATGTTCGGAACGCCCGTCGGCATCATCAATATGGGAAAACTGTCAGAGCGGTTCCCCGGCATCACCTTCGGATGGACCATCCGTTTCAAGGAACATGCCATCCGTTCCGATGCCACTTCCGCTTCAACCAAGCACAGCTTCAATTCCCTGCACCATACGCCCGTACAGATCGCCCTGCTGCGGTACTGCACACAGCTCAAAGCCCTGGATATCGCGTACAACAACTGCGATGACCTGTCCTTTACCGCCGGAATGAAAGATCTGCGGGTGCTGGTCGTATCCGGCAACAAACTCACGGATATTTCTCCCCTGGCGGATCTGCCCATGCTGGAATACTTGGACCTCTCCGGCAATACCATCCGGGATGTTGCGCCCCTTACCGGGCTCACCAACCTGATGGATCTGAACCTGTCCAACAACGCCGTAGAGGATCTGACGCCCCTGGCGAAAATGACCTGGCTGAAACGGCTCTGGCTGACCCGGGCTTCCGGCCGCGGCAACCTTCCGGAAGAAACCGTTCAGATGCTGAAGGAGGCCCTGCCGGATACGGAGATTGTCTTCACCGGCAAGCCGGACTGGCAGTCCGGTCCCCACTTCAAAACCATCCGCAAAATGTTCGCCGACAACAAGGGATATATCCCCTTTGAGGATTCCGCCCCGTAAGGGCGTGCACCGGCGTGCCATGGGGACGGTTCTCCTGGCACGTTTTCGTGCCAGGCGGGCGTGCCATGGGGACGGTTCTCCTGGCACGTTTTCGTGCCCCGGGGACGGTTCTCCTGGCACGTTTCTGCGCAGGCGTGCCATGGGGACGGTTCTGGTGGCACGTTTCTGCGAACTCCTGTTCCGCAATCTCAGTCAGCGCAGCGTGCCTTGCTTTCGCTGCAGCCCGCTGCTTGCTTCGATTGACTCGCTCAGGTCGCTTTTGCCTTCGGCAAATGACCCACTGGGTCACCGCTTCCTTCGCTCCCCCCTCCACTGCCACTGGCAGGCATTCCCGAGTCAGGAGTTCAGAATCGACAATGATCCAAAAGTCAAAACCCGGAACCACCGTTAAGGTGATTCCGGGTTTTGATGTGGAGCATAGGAGATTCGAACTCCTGACCCCAACACTGCCAGTGTTGTGCGCTACCAACTGCGCTAATGCCCCGAACAGATGGTATATTATCATAGAATTTTCGCTTTGTAAAGCACTTTTTTCACGCTTTGACAATCATTTAAAACAGAGGTTCTGCACGCGTTCCATCCTTCATTCCGGTGTTATGCGCATTTGGGGGCTTAAACTTTTTTTCCGCCTCTGTTATAATGAAAAAGGTTTGAAAAGGAGCGTGAAACCATGACACTGAATGAAGCCGTTGAAAAACTGAATGAACTTGAAAAAGCCGCCTACGCCCTGAACCATGCCCAGTTCGTCCTGGCTACGGACGGGGACACCGTTGCGCCGAAAAACTCCTGGAAGGGCCGCGGCAAAGCCCTGGCCTACCTGGGAGAGCTGACCTACCGGCAGCTGGTAAACCCGGAAACCGGGGAGGTCCTGGAAACCATCCTGCAGCATAAGGATGATACGGATGAAGTCACCTTCCGCCGGGCGGAACTGATGAAAGAGGAATATGACAGCCTCCACGTGCTGCCCATGGAGGAGTTCGTAGCCTATGAGGAACTGACCAACGAATCCTCCGCCGTCTGGCATGACGCGAAGGAAAAAAGCGACTGGGCTATGTTCGCTCCCTACCTGGAGAAGATCATCACCGCCCGCCGCCGTTATGCCTCCCTGAAGGATCCGGCAAAACCCGCCTATGACGTCCTCCTGGATGAATTTGAAAAAGGCGCCACCATCGCCGGCCTGGATCCGTTCTTCCGCACCCTGCGGGAGGAGCTGTCCCCGGTCATTAAGGAAGTGGCCGCCCGGGAAAAGCCGGTCCCTGCCTTTATGAAAGGCCCCTGGCCCATAGCGCAGCAGCGGCTCTTTTCCGATAAAATCATGGCCCTGGAAGGCATTGATCCCCTGAACTGCACCCTGGGGGAAACAGAGCACCCCTTCACCAACAGCGCCAACAAGTGGGATGTGCGCATCACCACCCACTATCATGAGGAGGATCCCTTCTCCAGCATGTACAGCGTGATCCACGAAGGCGGCCATGCCCTGTATGAGCTGGACGTGCGTGACGACCTGCAGTTCACCTGCCTTTCCGGCGGCGTGTCCATGGGCGTCCATGAAAGCCAGTCCCGGTTCTATGAAAACATCATCGGCCGCAGCCGGGCTTTCTGCACGCCCCTGCTGAAGATTATGAAGGAAGTTTTCCCGGAGCAGATGAAGGGGATCACTGAAGAGGAACTGTATTCCGCCATCAACCTGTCCAAGCCCTCCCTGATCCGCACCGAAGCGGATGAACTGACCTACTCCCTGCACGTCATGATCCGCTATGAAATTGAAAAAGCCCTGGTCTCCGGCGCCCTGGCGGTGGCCGATGTCCCCGGGGAATGGAACCGGCTGTATAAGGAAGTCCTGGGCGTGGATGTTCCGGATGACCGCCGCGGCTGCCTGCAGGACAGCCACTGGTCCTTCGGCGGCGTGGGCTACTTCCCCAGCTATGCCCTGGGCAGCGCCTACGGTGTACAGATGCTGGAGCAGATGGAGAAAAGCGTGGACGTCTGGGGCACTGTTGCCAAAGGCGACCTGTCTCCCGTCACCGCCTGGCTCACCGATAATATCCATCAGTACGGCAGCCTGAAAAAGCCTGCCGACCTGCTGCCCGGCGCCATGGGCGGCCCCCTGGACGCAACTGTCTATACCAGTTACCTGAAGAAGAAATACGGGGAACTGTATAAACTGTAATTCAGTATGCCGGAATAACAAAAGGACGCTGCTTTCATGCAGCGTCCTTCATTATGCCTGTGCTCAGATCAGGTCAGCAATGTCGGGGTTCACACCCTTGATGCAGACCTTCGCGCCGGAAGCCGCTTCAGCGGAATCCGCATGGGCCAGCAGCCACTTGTTGGCAGCGGTCATCAGCTCATCCTCAGCGTTCTTCACGGTGAACTCGGGCTTGGCCAGGTTGGTTCCCTTGGGCAGGACAACGATAACCTTGAATCCCTGGCCCTTCTTCGCGCTGCAAGGCGCGTAGTGCAGGGTCGTGGCATACACTTCAACCATGGTGCCGGCGGGGCACAGGTAAGCGACCACCTTATCACTGTCCAGGATGCCGTCCACCAGGTCTTCGCGCTTGGCCAGCAGCAGGATGAAATCTTCCGTGCCGACGTTCAGCTCGCTGTCCCGGTGATACTCCAGGCAGTTCATCTTGGTGTTATGGCCGTTGCACCAGCCGATCTGGATGGGCATTCCGCCGTAGGCATTGTTCCGCAGGTCCTTTTCGATGGCCAGTGCCTGCAGTTCGGGCTGCTCCGGCACATATTCCACGCCGTCCGGGCAGGGAGTGACCTTGTCCAGGGTCTCCAGCAGTTCCTTCAGGTCATAGCCGGTCATCACCTGGCCATAGTTCTGGAATGACGGGTCGCTTACGGGTAAGATCTTCATGTTCATTTCCTCCTGTATTGTTATCCGGTCCACACCGGCATTAGTAACGGAGAATAAAACCATAGCCGGAAAACAAACTGATCATTGTGCATTATGCATTATGCATTGTGCATTTCCAGGATTTTCTGATCCGTCAGAAATTCTTGGTGAGATCATACCGTTCATAGAATTCTTTCCGATAATCAAGCAAAGAATCATTCGCGATGGCTTCCCGGATTTCCTCCATCATGTGGATCAGGAACCGCAGGTTATGGATGGAAGCCAGCCGTCCGCCGGTGATCTCCTTCGCGTTGAACAGGTGGCGGATATACGCCCTCGTGAAGTTCTGGCAGGCGTAGCAGTCGCACTGGTCGTCCAGGGGGCTGAAGTCATGGGCGTATTTCCCGTTCTTCACCACAACCCGGCCTTTGCTGGTCATGACGCTGCCGTTGCGGGCAATGCGGGTGGCCAGTACGCAGTCGAACATGTCCACACCCCGGATCACTGCCTCGACGAAGCAGTCCGGCGTACCCACGCCCATCAGGTAGCGGGGTTTGTTCTCCGGCATATACGGCCGGATCTCGTCCAGCATATCGTACATGATCGGCTTCGGTTCGCCGACGCTCAGCCCGCCGATACCGTACCCGATGAAATCCATATCCGCCAGGGCTTTCGCGCTCTCAATCCGCAGGTCCTTGTAGAAGGCACCCTGCACAATACCGAACAGCGCCTGGCCTTCCCGGGTATGGTGCTGTTTGCACCGCTCCGCCCAGCGGTGGGTAATCTCCATGTTCTTCTTTGCCGTTTCCCAGTCGCAGGGATAGGGGGAGCACACGTCGAAGGCCATGGCGATATCGGAGCCCAGCGCCTGCTGGATATCCATGGACTCCTCCGGCCCGATGAACTGCCGGGAGCCGTCCAGGTGGCTCTGGAAGGTTACGCCTTCTTCCCTGATCTTCCGGATGCCCGCCAGGGAAAACACCTGGAATCCGCCGCTGTCCGTCAGGATCGGCCCATCCCAGCCCATGAACTTGTGCAGTCCGCCGGCTTCCTTCACCAGGGCCTCTCCCGGCCGCAGGTGCAGGTGGTAGGTGTTGGACAGCAGGATCTTCGTGCCGATCTCCTTCATCTCCCGGGGCGTCATGGCCTTCACGCAGGCGCTGGTGCCCACCGGCATATAGATCGGCGTGGGAATATCCCCGTGCGGCGTATGCAGCACGCCCAGCCGCGCGCCGGACTGCTTGCACACATGCTTGACCTCGTAACTAAAAGGTTTACTCAAATCATTACCTCTTTCAATTCACAATTCATAATTCATACATGGGTAAACCATTCATCATTGTGCATTATGCATTGTGCATTTGTAATGCAGCCTCCGGCTGCATTACAGCAGCTCGTCTGTTTTGATCGGCTTGAATTTATCAAACTCTTCCAGTTTCTGCACTACCTCTTCCCGCAGCACCAGTGCCGGACGTTCCCGGGGCGTGTCCGTATCCTCCGGTACCGTCAGCAGATCCGCGTAGGTGTCCCAGATATTGCCGTCCGGCAGGGAGTGGAAGGTCATCAGTTCCCCCAGGGTCGGATGGCGGAACACCAGCTTGTATCCCCACAGGGCAATCTGCTGCCCGGGAATACCCTTGCCGTAGCGGTTGTCTCCCCACAGCGGCGCCCCGATGTTGCTCATCTGGGCCCGGATCTGGTGCTTCCGGCCGGTTTCCAGGCGGATGGCGCATAGGGCGGTGCCGTTCCGGCGGTCAATGCACCGGCCGTGGAGAACGGCAAGCTTTCCGCCCTTCTCGTCTGCCTCGCAGACCACTTCCCGGTTCTTGATCTCGTCATGGATCAGGTAATCCGTCAGGGTGAACTCGTCCTCCACCTCGCCGGTAACCACGCACAGGTACTGCCGGCCCATATCGTGCTCCCGCAGCTGGGCATCCAGCCGGGCCGCGGCCTTGCTGGTCCGGGCAAAAACCATCAGTCCGCCCACCGGGCGGTCCAGCCGGTGCACCAGGCCCAGATAGACGTTTCCGGGCTTATGATACTTCTCCCGGATATATTCCTTCAGGACGGACAGGATGTCCGGATCCCCGGTGATATCTGCCTGGGAAAGCATGTTCGGCGGCTTTACGGCCACCAGCACATGGTTGTCCTCGTACAGGATGTTTCCTGCCAGGTCAATCACGCTGCCACCTCCCGCTGGCCCCGCAGGGCAGCACGCCGCCCGTAGTCACAGGCAGGCAGAGTTCCTGGCTGTCGACGCTTCCGCCGAAGCGGTTGACCACGCATTTCTGCAGCATATTGCTCAGCACGCTGGCCTGGAATCCCGTGGTGTAGCTGTTGATCAGGAAGAACAGCGGTTCCCCGCTCAAGGCCTGGGCGCAGGTATCGATCAGCCCGTACAGTTCATTCTCCAGTTTCCATACTTCACCGGAAGGTCCCCGGCCGTAGCTGGGCGGATCCATCAGGATGCCGTCATAGCTGTTTCCCCGCCGCAGCTCCCGCTGCACAAAACGCAGGGCGTCCTCCACAATCCAGCGGAACCGGTCCTCCGGCAGCCTGCTCAGTTCCCGGTTTTCCTTGGCCCACAGTACCATGCCCTTGGCCGCGTCCACATGGGTCACATGGGCACCGGCGGCGGCGCAGGCCAGCGTGGCCCCGCCGGTATAGCCGAACAGGTTCAGGACCTTGATATCCTTCCGTCCGGATTTCCGGATCAGTTCGCTCATCCACATCCAGTTGGCCGCCTGTTCCGGGAACAGGCCTGTATGCTTGAATCCCGTGGGCCTCACATAAAACTGCAGGTCCTCATGCCGGACCGTCCACCGTTCCGGCAGTTTTTTCAGGAATTCCCATTCGCCGCCGCCCCGTTCGCTGCGGTGATAATGGGCCTGGGCGCTCTTCCACAGCTTTTCCTGTGCCTTGGGCCAGATGGTCTGCGGATCCGGGCGGCGCAGGATAATATCTCCCCAGCGCTCCAGCTTTTCGCCGTCGCCGGTATCCAGGACTTCATAATCAACCCAGCTGTCAGCTAAGAACATGATCGGTTCCTTTCAATTCGTCAAAATCTCGTCAGCACATCCTCGTGCATCCGGATCAGCGCGTTCACCACATCCAGGCAGTACAGCCTGTCCAGTCCGTCCAGGGCGGGATCCGTTTCCACATACTCCCGCAGGGCTTCCCGGTCCCCGAAGGCCGCCTTCGCCGCCAGCCGGTTCGTCCGGTCCACCTCGCACAGGATATCCGCCAGGGCTTCCGGTACCCGGATGCCCGGTTTCTGTTCTTCCCCGTCCTGCAGGCACAGGGCTGTTTCAATCACAGCCTCTGCCGGCAGCTGGGGCATCGTGCCGTTGTTCCTCCGGGTTACCGCGGGAATCTCCGCAGTCTCCTTCCGGAGCAGCGCCAGCGCCAGCTTCATCGGGCGTACCGGCGGCACTTTGGAAAGCAGCAGCAGCTGGGCCATGGCGCCCTCGCGGCTGTCCGCCCCCTGTTCCCGCACGGTATTCATATACAGGATGCGTTCCTTGCGCTTTTCCACGGTTTCCCCGAATTCGGGATGCTCGTCCGGGATATAGTCCTCCTGGGCGGGCAGGAATTCCGCATGGTCCGTCACATCCCCCACCGGGATGGCGTCCCACCAGCCCAGCCAGCGCCGGGCCAGGCTTCCCAGTTCCCCGTTGGCAGCGGCTTTTTTCAGCTTGCCCAGCAGGTCAGTCCTGCCGTCCTTCATTTCCGTCAGGAAGGCAAACCCCGGCAGGCCGGCAGTCACCGCCTGCACGTTTTCCGGCCTGATCTGCAGCCGCTTGGCGTAGGAATCCACACCGTTGGCGCCCCGCATGGGCGTCCTGCCCAGGCTGAAGGTGCGGTATCCCCGGGCTTCAAAGATCCCCGTGGTCCGTGCCACCGGCTGTCCCAGGTTGATCACCAGCGCCTTCGGGCAGGCTTTGTCCATTTCATCGCACAGGTTCAGGATCAGTTCCCCGGCCCGCAGCGCGTGCAGCAGGCCTTCAATGCCGCCGTTCACCCGCGCCTGGTCCGTCAGTCCCGGATCCTCCTCCTCATCGGAGCCCAGGGCGTTCCGGTCCTGGAAAAAACGGCTGGCCGCCTGGAAGTCCCCGGCATAAATCACGCAGTCGGCGCCTTCCAGCACCTTCTCCCTTTCAGCATAAGCCTGAAAGGAGCCGCCCTTTCCGGCTTTTTCAAAAATCTTTTCCCCGTATCCCTGCAGCAGTTCCTGCATGGCAGGATTGCCCTCTTCCACGGTCACTTCGGCATTCGCCTCGTTCCCGGCAAAAAGCAGGTCAGTTAAAAGGGAGGGCAGGAGCGTCGGTACGTCCTGCCCGATCATGGCGATCTTCATGCTTTCGCGATCCCCAGTTCAGCTTTCTTTCCGTTGATATCCCACTTCTGGCTTACAAAGCCCTCCGGTGCGGTTCCCCGCGCCATGGAGGTGGCCAGCGTGGTGCGGCTGATCATCTCGCCGTAGGCTTCCAGTGCCGCTGCCAGTTCGTCATCGCCTTCATAGTACAGGCTGATGCGGTCCGTCACTTCAAAGCCGGCGTCCTTGCGCATGGTCTGCACCTTGGAGATAACCTCCCGGGCATAACCTTCGCGGATCAGTTCATCGTTCAGGTTGGTGTCCAGCACCACGGTCACGCCGCGGTCTTCCGCCGCGATGAATCCGGGCTTGTTCATGGGCGTGGTCAGCACGTCGTCCTTGTTCAGCTTCACTTCCGTGTCGTCAATCATGAAGGAGACTTCCTCGCCCCGGCCAAAGGCATCCACCACGTCGTTGCCGTCCATGCCCGCCAGGTGCTGGCCGATCTTGCCCAGCAGCTTGCCGTACTTCGGTCCCAGGGTCCGCATCTGCGGCTTCAGCTGGTAGGTGGTGAAGGCCCGGGCGTCATCCGTGAAGATCACTTCCTTCACGTTCAGCTCGTCCTCGCACAGTTCCTGGTAGGCTTTCTCGAACTTTGCACCCTTCACGTACAGTTTCTGCACGGGCTGGCGTACCTTCAGGTTCGCGGTGTTGCGGCAGGCGCGGCCCAGCTGGATGGCTTCCACCAGCGCGTCCATCTGCTCTTCGATATCCGTGTTCACGGCAGCCTTGTCCGCCGTCGGGAAGTCGCACAGGTGCACGCTTTCCGGCGCACCGGGCACGTTGTTCACCACCAGGTTCTGGTAGATCTCCTCCGCCAGGAACGGGATGAAGGGCGCGCACAGCTTGCTCAGGGTCACCAGCACATGATACAGCGTGGCGAAAGCGGCTTCCTTGTCTCCGCCCATGCCCTTGCCCCAGAACCGTTCACGGCCCCGGCGCACGTACCAGTTGCTCAGCTCGTCCACGAAGTCCGCCAGCTTGTTGGCGCTTTCGGTCACCCGGTAATTCGCCAGGTCATCGTCCACCTGGTCGATCAGGGTGTTCAACTTGCTCAGGATCCAACGGTCCATCAGGGTCAGCTCGGTCTTCTCCAGCGGATGGGCCAGCGGATCGAATCCGTCAATCTGGGCATACATGGCGAAGAAGGCGTAGGTGTTCTGCAGGGTCGCCAGGAACTTCCGCTGGCCTTCCTGCACGGCTTCCTCGCTGAAGCGGCTGGGCAGCCACGGCGCGGAGGTGGTGTAGAAGTACCACCGCAGTGCGTCGGCGCCGAACTTGTCCAGCATCACGAAAGGATCCACCACGTTGCCCAGGTGCTTGGACATCTTGCGGCCTTCCGCGTCCTGCACATGGCCCAGCACGATACAGTTTTTGAAGGGTGCCCGGTCAAACAGCAGGGTGGAGATGGCTTCCAGCGTGTAGAACCAGCCGCGGGTCTGGTCGATGGCTTCGGAGATGAAGTCCGCGGGGAAGTTCGCTTCAAACTCTTCCTTGTGTTCAAAGGGATAGTGCCACTGGGCGAAAGGCATGGAGCCGGAATCGTACCAGCAGTCGATAACTTCCTTCACCCGGTGCATTTCCTTGCCGCATTCGGGGCAGCGGATGGTCACCGCGTCGATGAAGGGACGGTGCAGCTCGATGTCCGGGCCCGGATCCTGGATGGCCATCTCCCGCAGTTCGGCGATGGAGCCGATCACGTGCAGGTGGCCTTCCTCGCACTTCCACACCGGCAGGGGCGTGCCCCAGTAGCGTTCACGGCTCAGGCCCCAGTCGATGACGTTCTCCAGGAAGTTGCCCATACGGCCTTCCTTGATGTTGTCCGGCATCCAGTTCACGGTCCGGTTGTTGCGTACCAGGTTGTCCCGCAGGGCGGTCATCTTGATGAACCAGGTGGGCCGTGCGTAATACAGCAGGGGCGTGTCGCAGCGCCAGCAGAAGGGATAGTCATGGGCGAAGGGCACCGCTGCGAACAGCAGGTCCTTTTCCTTCAGGTCCTTCAGGATCACAGGATCCGCGTCCTTCACGAACATGCCGGCCCACGGGGTTCCTTCCACAAACTTGCCCTGGGTATCCACCAGGTTGACGAAGGGCATGTTGTTCTCCCGGCAGACCCGGTTGTCGTCCTCACCGAAGGCGGGAGCGATATGCACGATGCCGGTACCGTCTTCCATGGTGACATAGTCGTCGCACAGCACGATCCAGGCGCCCTTCAGCTCCCCGGCGTAGGGGAACAGGGGCTCGTAGGCCATTCCCTTCAGGTCGCTGCCGGTGCATTCCGCTTCAAAGGCCAGCTCCTGTCCCTCGAAAACCTTTTCGGTCAGGGCCTTGGCCATGATGTATTTCTTTCCGTCCGGCGCGGTGAACTTCACATAGGTATCCCGCGGGTTTACGCACAGCGCCAGGTTGCTGGGCAGGGTCCACGGGGTGGTGGTCCAGGCCAGCAGGTAGGTGTTCTCCTCGCCCTTCACCGCGAAGCGGACGAAGGCAGAAGTTTCCTTCACGTTCTTGTAGCCCTGGGCCACTTCGTGGCTGGACAGGGCCGTTCCGCAGCGTGGGCAGTAGGGCACGATCTTGTGTCCCTGGTACAGCAGTCCCTTTTCGTGGATCTGCTTCAGGCTCCACCACTCGGATTCGATATAGCTGTTTTCATAGGTGATGTAGGGATGCTCCATGTCGACCCAGTAGCCGACCTTCTCGGACATCTTCTCCCACTCGTGCAGGTACTTCCACACGCTCTTCTTGCATTCGCCAATGAAGGGTTCAATGCCGTACTGCTCGATCTGGGGCTTGCCGTCCAGGCCCAGGGCCTTTTCCACTTCCAGTTCCACCGGCAGGCCGTGGGTGTCCCAGCCGGCCTTGCGCAGCACACTCTTTCCCTTCATGGTCTGGTAACGCGGGATCAGGTCCTTGATAACCCGGGTCTCGATATGGCCGATGTGGGGCTTGCCGTTGGCGGTGGGCGGTCCGTCAAAGAAGGTGAAGCGCTCGCTGCCGTCCCGGTGATGGTAGCTCTTGCGGATGATATCCTTCTCATTCCACATCTTTGCGATGGCCTGTTCCCGGGAAACAAAATTCATGTCTGTCGATACTTTATTGTACATTGTCTTTATCCTCTTACTTATAGTAATTACAAATAATTATGAATTCTGAATTATGAATTATGAATTCATTGAGTCCTCCGGACTCAGTATCCTCCGCTCATCTCTTTGAGATCTTCGATCTCTTTCAGCGTTCCTTCCGCGTACCGCTTCTCGGCTTCCGCCATGATCTTCTCCGTGGCGCTCACCCCGCAGCGGCTTGCTCCGACGGCCCGCGCGGACAGGACCGTATCCAGGTCCCGGATGCCG
>JBGUGL010000016.1:0-29500 GCA_045111455.1 Christensenellales bacterium
GGGGACCGCTGTAGCAGGTAACACGTTACTACGAGGATCACCTCACTTTATTTTGTCCTATTTATTGACATAGGACCAGGATGACAATGTGAGCGTATGGGATTATTCATTGCAGTATGTTTGTCAGGATGATAAGGAGGGCGTATGGGATTATTCATTGCGATGTGTTTGTGCGAATGTTTTAGATAGAAAGAAAGTGCGCAGGATGCGCACGAGGGTTAGATTGATAATATACCGGAAGAATTCAGCTTGGCCAGGATGGCGGAGGCGAGGTGCTCGTGGCCTTCGGCGTTGAGGTGCTCGTCGTCCACGGGACTGGCCTCCGCATGGTCGGAGGCGGCGAGGAAATGAATGCCGTGTTTTTCCGCAATGCGTTGGTAGACCGGTTTGAGGGCTGCGCTGGTTTCAACGGAGATCCGGTCGAAGGCCGGATCCTTTTCCGGTTTCCAGACGTCCTTTCCCAGCAGGATGGGGGAGAGGACCAGGATCCGGTCCGGGGGAACCAGGGTTTCCAGCTGCAGGAGGCACTGCTCCAGGCCGCAGCCGATCTGCTCCGGAGAGGCCCGGAAGGCCTTCTTGCAGTCGTTGGTGCCCAGCATGAGGATCGCCGCATCAATGGCATCAGCCGGCTTGTACCGGGCAAGGGATTCCAGGCCTTTACGGCCGGAACGGGAAGGATCCTGGAAAACGGTGGTCCTTCCGCACACGCCGTCCTCCAGGATCCTGAATCCCGGTTTTGCGACAGCCTTCCGCAGAATACCCGTCCAGCGGATATGTTCCGGGTACCGTTCCGGGGTTCCGGGAACCAGTCCCCAGGTGTTGGAATCCCCGAAGGCGAGTATCTGCTTCATGCTGCATCATCCTTTTCTTATTCGGCCAGCCCGCCGCCTTCCAGCACCAGGCTGTCTTCGTAATCCAGACCGTAGGTATCCACCAGGGTTTCTTCATAGTCCTTGTGGAAGAAGTTTTCACCGGCCAGGGCCTTGATTTCATCGTTGATCCAGTTCAGCAGGCTTTCATTGCCCTTGCTGACGGCGGGAGCGATGGTGTCCTGGCTGCCCAGGGAAGGAATGCCCACGGTGTAGCCTTCATTCTGCAGGGCGAAGGCGATGACTTCGGTGTTGTCATTGGCCCAGGCCACGGCGTTGCCGTTTTCCAGGGCGTTCTTGGCATTGGCATAGGTGTCATACTTCTGCAGGGTGATTTCGGGGTTGTTCTTGATCAGGTAATCCTCGGCGGTGGTGCCGGAGATGACGATGACCTGGTCATCCGCGGTGATCTCGGACAGGTCGGAGATGACGCGGCTGTCGGGGGAGACAACGCCCAGGGCCACGTTCATGTAGGGCAGGGCGAAATCCACTTTCTCAGCGCGCTCGGGGGTGACGGTGAAGTTGGCCAGGACGATGTCCACCTTGCCGGTTTCCAGGTATTCCACGCGGTTGGCGGCCTCGGTGGAGACATAGTTGACGGTCACGCCCAGGTCCTCGCCGATGCGGCGGGCGAAGTAGACGTCATAGCCCTGGTATTCGCCGTTTTCATCCACATAACCGAAGGGGTTCTTATCGGAGAAGACGCCGATGTTGATGGAACCGGCAGCCTTGATTTCATCCAGGGTGCGGTAGACTACGTCAGCGGAAGCGGAAACAGCCAGGGTCAGAACCAGGACAAGGGCGATCACGAGGGAAACGATATTACGGACGGTTTTCATGGGAATTCTCCTTTCGGGCTTTCAAGCCTCTTCTTTCTTTTTTCTGTTGAATTCAAAGGACTGCAGGAATTTCTTTGCCTGCTCCGTTTTCGGACTGGTGAAGAACTCTTCCGGGCTGCTTTCCTCCAGGATGCCCCGGTCCTCCAGCAGGATGATCCGGTCAGCCACAGCCCGGGCAAAGGACATTTCATGGGTGACGATGAGCATGGTCTTGCCCTGGTCCGCCAGGTTCACGATGACGTCCAGCACCTCCCGGACCATTTCCGGATCCAGGGCGGCGGTGACCTCATCGAAAAGGAGGATCTCAGGGTGCATACACAGGGCCCGCACGATGGCGACCCGCTGCTTCTGCCCGCCGGAGAGCTGCCGGGGATAACTGCCGGCCTTCTCCTTCAGGCCCACCCGGTCCAGCAGCGCCAGCGCCTCCTCCCGGACTTCCTGCCGGGAGCGTTTCTGCGCCTTCACCGGGGCCAGGAGGATGTTGTCCAGCACGGTCAGGTGAGGGAACAGCTCATAGTTCTGGAATACCATACCGACTTTCCGGCGCATCTCCGGCAGGTTTTTGCCGTTATGCTGAATGAGCTCGCCCCGGAGCCGGATTTCCCCGCCCTGGATATCCTCCAGGGCGTTGATACATCGCAGGAGTGTGCTCTTGCCGCACCCGCTGGAGCCGACGATGACGACCACTTCACCCTCCCGGACATCCAGGGAAAGATCCTCCAGGATGGTCTGATCATCAAACCGCTTCGTCAGATGCGAGATGCTCAGGACTGTTTCCGCCACGCGCTCACCTCCAGTGCTTTTCGAGTTTTTTGGCCACCAGGCTCAGGGGCCGGCAGGCCAGGTAATACATCACAAAGATGGTCAGGAAGACGCCGAACGCCGCGTTCGGGCTGGCCTTGCGGTTCGCCTCGATAATCTGCTGGGCGACCTTCAGGATCTCCACCACGCCGATGAGGGTCACCAGGCTGGTGGTCTTGATCATCCGGGTGATCAGGTTGATGGAAAGGGGAATCAGGCGCCGTACTGCCTGGGGCAGGATGATCCACCGGCTGACCTGGGCCGGGGTGAGCCCCAGGGCTTCCGCACTTTCGTGCTGGATGGCGGGGATGCTGCTGACCGCGCCGCGGACCAGGTCTCCCATTTCCGCGGTTCCCCAGAGGGAGAAGACGATGATGGCTGCCGCTTCCCCGGAAAGGTTCCAGCCGAAGGCCCGGGTGGTTCCGAAATACATGAGGAAGAGCAGGACCATCTGGGGCATGATGTGGATGATGCCCAGCCAGATCCGCAGGACCACGGAGGCAACGGAGCGTTTCCGGCTTGCCAGGATGCCCAGCAGGATACCGGCCGCCACGCTGATGCCCGCGGCGATCAGGCTGATGCGGAGGGCCACCCACAGGCCGCCAAGGAGGCGGACGAAGTTTTTCCCCTTCCAGAGGACCTCAAGTCCCAAATCCGGCATGCCGCAGCCTCCTTTCCCAGAAGGTCCCCAGCAGCGAGAGCGGCAGGAGGATCAGGAGATAGGCGCCCACCAGCAGGAAAAGGCTTTCCGTGGTCCGGTAGTACAGGCCGATCTGGTCCTTGGCGGTGAACATCAGGTCCATGAGGCTCACGGCGGAGAAGACGCTGGTTTCCTTCATGAGGAAGACCACGTTTGCCATGACGGCCGGGACGCTGATGGCCAGAGCCTGGGGAAGAATCACGTGGAGGAAGGCCTGGGGACGGGTGAGCCCGAGGCTCAGGGCGCTTTCCTCCTGGATACGGTCCACGGCCTCCACCCCGCTGCGGAAGGCCTCGGCCATGTAGCCGCCGCCCAGGAAGGCGAGGCCGGCGATGCCGCAGGCTTCCGGATTGGTTTTGATGCCGATCTTCGGCAGGCCGTAGTAGATGAAGAATAGCTGCACCAGCAGGGGAGTGTTCCGGCTCAGCTCCACATAGGCGGCGGTGATCCGCCGGAGCACCGGGACCCGCCAGTGAAGGGCGGCGGCGCAGAGGAGACCGACCAGGGCGGCGAGGAGGATACCTGCAGCGCCGGTCCGCAGGGTCAGCCAGGCGGCTTTCCCGTAGAGCGGCAGAACCTTGTCAATGTAAGCCCAATCCACTGCGCTTCTTCCTTTCCGGATGATCCGGCATAGCCGGTTTCAATGAAAAGCCCGGCAGCCGTTTTGAAGCTCCCGGGCAGATATGGCATTCAGGGGATCCGGTGACCGGATCAATCCAGGCGCAGACATTCGCATGCCGACGCACCAGCCATATTGCATGCCCGGGAGATCAGCATTCGACACATGGAGAATCCTTTCTTTGCTGTGAACATATCCGCGCCCTCCTTTCTGACGATTCGCTTCCGTTCAGAAGCTTGAGGGCATATTAACACCAATAACCTACTATGTCAATAGGCTAATAATGTTTTCCGAATGTTTTTTGCCCGGGGGAGGCTCCGGCCCCTGCCTGTGTTGACTTCCCGGAGGTTTGGTGTTACCATGCGGCTGTTTTACAGGAACGAAGACAGGGAGATGATGAACCGTGCAGAAGGAAATGGTGACCCAGTACAGCCGGGCGCTGGACCGGGAGATGCATGTGATGATTTACGGATGGGGCGGGGTGCCCTTCCTGTGTTTTCCCACCCAGGACTCCCTGTGTCACAACTATGAGGATTTCGGGATGACTGACCAGCTGGCGGACTTCATCGACGGCGGACGGATCCAGCTGTTTGTGGTGGACACGGTGGATTGGGAAAGCTGGTCTGCCAAGGACGGGATTCCCGAGTGGCGGGCGGCCCGGCAGGAACAGTACCATCATTATATTGTGGACGAAGCCCTGCCGCTGATCCGCATGCGGAACCCGCAGACGCCGGCGGTGACCGGCTTCAGCATGGGAGCGAACCACGCGGTGATCACCTTCCTGCGGCGGCCGGAGCTGTTCCGGGGCGTGATTGCCCTTTCCGGGGTCTATGACACGGATTACTTCTTTGACGGCTGGATGAACGGCACCCTGTACGAAAACGCGCCGGACCGGTTCCTGCCGAACATGCCCGGGGACCATCCCTATATCCGGCTGTATAATGAAAGAAAGATGATCCTGTGCGTAGGCCAGGGCGCCTGGGAGGAAGACGGGGTGCGCTCCCTGAAATACCTGGAGAGCGTGTTCCGGGAGAAGGGCATCCACGCCTGGTGTGATTTCTGGGGCTATGACGTGAACCATGACTGGCCCTGGTGGTTCAAACAGATGAGATATTTCCTGCCGTTTGTGATCGGCGAATGAAAGGGAGGCCGGACAGATGAACTTTATCTTTATTTCCCCGCATTTTCCCCATACCTACTGGCAGTTCTGCGACCGGCTGCGCCGGAACGGCATCAACGTGCTGGGTATCGGGGACGCGCCGTATGACAGCCTGGAGGCGCCCCTGAAGGCGGCCCTGACGGAATACTACCGGGTGGACAGCCTGGAGGACTATGACCAGGTGTACCGGGCAACGGCGTTCTTCGCCTTCAAATACGGCCGGATCGACTGGATCGAGTCCATGAACGAATACTGGCTGGAGCAGGATGCCCGGCTGCGGACGGACTTCAACATCTCCACGGGGATCCGGGAGGACCGGATCGGCTTCATCAAGGAAAAGCGCCTGATGAAGCAGCTGTACCTGGAGGCGGGGATTCCCACCGCCCGGCAGCACGTGGTGACCGACCGGGAGGCCGGAAGGGCGTTTATCAAAGAAGTGGGATACCCGGTCATCGTGAAGCCGGACGTGGGCGTGGGGGCCACCCATACCTGGAAGCTGGAGAACGACGGAGACCTGGATAACTTCTATGACAACCTGCCCGGGGTGCCCTATGTGATGGAGGAGTTCATCCAGGGAGAGATCTGCTCCTACGACGCGATCCTGGATTCCCGGTGCGAGCCCCTGTTTGAGAGCATGACGGTGTGGCCCCCGGTGATGGACATTGTAAACAAAGACCTGGACCTGATGTACTACACCTGCCCGGAGGTGCCGGAGAAGCTGCGGAAGCTGGGCCGGAAAACCGTGAAGGCCTTCGGGGTGGACCGGCGGTTTGTGCACCTGGAGTTCTTCCGGCTGACAAAGGCCCGGAAGGGACTGGGCAAAGTCGGGGATTTTGCTGCCCTGGAGGTCAACATGCGGCCGGCGGGAGGTTATACCCCGGACATGATGGATTTTGCCCATTCCACGGACGTGTACCAGATCTACGCGGACATGGTGGCATATGACACCCGGAAGCTGCCGGAGGCGGAGAAGCATTACTACTGCGTGTACGCCAGCCGGAAGGACGGGCACACCTACGCCCGGACCCATGAGGAGATCATGGCAAAATACGGCGACCGGATGATGATGCAGGAGGAGATGCCGCCCATGAACTGGCCCCAGATGGGACGGTACATGTACACCGCCCGGCTGGAGACATTCGAGGAAGCGCAGGAATTCATCAACTTTGTCCAGGAGGCATAAGGAAAACCCGGGAAACTGAACACGGATCCGGCACGGCGCGCGGAAGCGGCTGTGCCGGTTTTTTTGTGCAAAGCTATAGACTGAATCTATAGCTTTGTATCAATCTCCGGTATTGGACAAAAACCTATCAGAATAGTAGATTAGTGGCAACGCAAAACACGGGCCGCAAATCCGGGGAAAACACCCGGGATTACGGAAGTCCGGAGGAGGAAGCAGAAATGAGACGATGTTGCCTGAAGATCCTGCAGATGAGCCGGGACCGAATGCGAATGTAAATAATAATTCAGAATTCATAATTTAATAAACCCGATTTCGGGAAACACTGAAAAAAGTAATGAATAAAGGAGAGTAAATAAAATGTCTGATATCAAGAATTCCGCCAACTGGTCCTTCGAAACAAAGCAGCTGCACATCGGCCAGGAACAGGCTGATCCGGCCACCGATTCCCGGGCGGTCCCGATCTACGCCACCGCTTCCTACGTTTTCCATAACGCCCAGCACGCCGCCGACCGCTTCGGCCTGCGGGATGCCGGCAACATCTACGGCCGCCTGACCAACCCCACCCAGAGCGTGTTTGAAGAGCGCATCGCAGCCCTGGAGGGCGGCAGCGCTGCCCTGGCAGTGGCTTCCGGCGCCGCAGCCATCACCTACACCATCCAGGCGCTGGCCAAGGCCGGGGAGCACATTGTGGCTTCCAAGACCATCTACGGCGGCACCTTCAACCTGCTGGAGCACACCCTGCCCCTGACCGCGGGCGTCACCACCACCTTTGTGGATCCGGACGAGGAGGGCGCCTTCGAAAAGGCCATCCAGCCGAACACCAAGGCCCTGTATGTGGAAACCCTGGGCAACCCCAACAGCAACATCGTGGACATTGAAGCCCTGGCGAAGATCGCCCATGCCCACGGCATTCCGCTGGTGGTTGACTCCACCTTCGCCACTCCCTACCTGGTCCGTCCCCTGGAATGGGGCGCCGACATTGTGGTGCACAGCGCCACCAAGTTCATCGGCGGCCACGGCACGGCCATCGGCGGCGTGATCGTTGAGGGCGGCAAGTTTGACTGGAAAGCCGGCGGCAAGTATCCGTGGATCGCGGAGCCCAACCCCAGCTACCACGGCATCAGCTTCTATGACGCAGTGGGCCCGGCTGCCTTTGCCACCTACATCCGCGCCATCCTGCTGCGGGATACCGGCTCCACGCTGAGCCCCTTCCACGCCTTCCTGTTCCTGCAGGGCCTGGAGACCCTGTCCCTGCGGGTGGAACGCCATGTGGAGAACGCCCTGAAGATCGTGGATTACCTCAGCAAGCATCCCCAGGTGGAAGCGGTGCATCATCCGTCCCTGGCCTCTGAACCCAGCCATGAGCTGTACAAGAAGTACTTCCCCAACGGCGGCGGCAGCATCTTCACCTTCGAAGTGAAGGGCGACAGCGCAACCGCCCAGAAGTTCATCGACAACCTGGCCATCTTCTCCCTGCTGGCCAACGTGGCGGACGTGAAGAGCCTGGTGATCCATCCCTTCACCACCACCCACAGCCAGCTGACCGAGGAGGAACTGCTGGACCAGGGCATCAAGCCCAACACGATCCGCCTGTCCATCGGCACGGAGAACGTGAAGGACCTGATCGCCGCCCTGGATGCCGCCTTCGAGGCCGTGAAGTAAATACAAACAAAAGAAAGGCATACAGACGAAAGGGTGCGGATTTCCCGCATCCCTTCGTCGTATATATGAGGTAATAAAAAATGAGCAACACAGCGGCAATCCGCCGGGGATCCGTTCTCTGGCTGACAACCACAGCCCTGCTGACGGGCATGAATATCATTCTTTCCCTGAGCGTTTTCAGCATTCCCGTGCCGGGCGGGCACCTGTATTTCTGCGACACGGTGATCAACGTGGCAGCGGTGCTGCTGGATCCCGCGGCGGCATTTGTGGTGGGCGGCGTCGGCGCCTTCCTGGGAGATTTCTTCTTCTATCCGGCGCCCATGTTTGTTTCCCTGGTGACCCACGGCTTGCAGGCGGTGGTTGTTTCCCTGATTTCCCACAGGCTGCTGACGAAGAAGCCGGTTGTTTCCTCCTCCATTGCGGTGACGGCGGGGGCGGTGATCATGGTGATCGGGTACACCCTGGGCCGGGCCTATGTGTATTCCACGCCGGAATACTCCCTGCTGAAGCTGCCCTTTGAGATCCTGCAGGCGGGCTTCGGCGCGGCGGGGGCCATTTTCCTGCTGTATCCCCTGCGGCTGAAGGCTGCTTTCCGCCGGGCACTGTGAAAGAAGGAGGAAGAAAGAAATGGCAAAGACTTTCCAGACAAACAAAAAAGCCATCCGGCTGAGCCTCGCCATCCTGGCCGGCCTGGTGCTGGGCGCCCTGTTCGGCCTGGTGATGCCGGACTGGGCGGAACCTGTGACAAGCTTTATCAGCACGGTATACCTGCACGGACTGACCATGATGATCTACCCGCTGGTGTTCTGCTCCCTGATTGTGGGCATCAAGGGCATCGGCAGCGTGTCGGCTACGGGCAAGGTGGGCGGACAGGCATTGCTGTATTTCATCGGCACCACGCTGTTTGCAAGCCTGCTGGGCCTGTTCCTGCCCAAGGCGCTGAACATCGGCGCGGGAGTGGCGGTGGAGATGGCGGAGGCGGAGGTGCAGGCCGCGGAATTCACCAGCGTGCTGGACACGCTGAAGAACCTGATTCCGGCCAACCCGGTGGCGTCCTTCGCCAACGGGAACATGCTCCAGGTGCTGGCCTTTGCGATCATCATCGGGATCACCTGCCTGGTGCTGGGCCCCAAGGCGGAACCCTTTGTGAAGCTGTGCGAAGCGGTGGACCATATCTCCGTGAAGATTATTTCCGCCGTGATGTACACTACCCCTGTGGGCGTGTTCTGCTCCCTGGCCGGGACGGTGCACGTGAACGGACTGCAGACCATCCTGTCCCTGGCGGCGGTGCTGGGCGCCCTGTACCTGGTGATGCTGCTGTACATTGTGATCGTATACGGGCTGGTGCTGGTGAAGGGCATCGGCAAATTCAGCCTGCGGCGGTTCTTCATCACCGTGCTGCCGGCTGCCCTGAACGCCTTCGGCACGGCCTCCTCCTCGGCCACGCTGCCCATCAGCAAGCGCTGCGCGGACGAGATGGACGTGCCCAATGAGATTTCCTCCCTGGCGCTGCCCCTGGGAGCGACGATCAACATGGACGCGGTGTCCATTGTGATGTCCTTCATGATCGTGTTCTTCGCCAACGCTACGGGCACGGACCTGCCTTACGGACTGCTGGCAGTGGTGCTGCTGAGCAACACGCTGCTGAGCATCGGCGCGCCGGGAGTGCCCAACAGCGCCATTGCCTCCTTTGCGGCCCTGGCGGCGATTGCCGGGCTGCCGGCGGGGATCATGGGCATGTATGTGAGCGTGAACATCCTGGTGGACGCGGGCGCGACCTGCTGCAACGTGCTGGGGGATATTGCCAGCGCGGTGGCCATGAAGCAGACCTGCAGGCTGCCGGAGAAAACCTAAGAAAGAAACGGGCGGCTTTTCAGTAGACCAGGGATTTTCCGGAACCGGAATCCACCACTTCCGCCGGAATCCGGAAGGTATTCCCTTCGGGATCCGTCAGGATGATGTCTGCCGGTTTGTTCACGTCCCTGACCTCGACCCGGCAGCCTGGAGAGATGATCCCATCCCCGGGGACAATGACCACGGTTCCTTAATCTCCTTTTGTATGCTGTGCTGCCTGAAAAGCAGGATTGTCAGTGATCTGTTTCCCGGATGTTTATACAGATTTTACCAAAAGGCCGGTTTTCCGTCAAAAGAAAAAGGAGGCACAGAATGCCGCTGTGCCTCCTTCAGACGGGCCGCCTTTTTTATTTTTTGCCGTTGTCCGACAGGCTGATCACCAGATCCAGGATCCGCAGGTACAGCCAGAGCACCGTGAAGACCAGGCCGAAGGCGGCGCTCCACTCGTATTCCTTCGGATAGCCTTCCTTCACGCAGGAATCGATCATGGAGAAGTCGCTGACCAGGAACAGGGAGGCCAGCAGGATGCCGATTACATCCAGGCCGATGGCCAGGGCCGGGTTCGCGAAAATTCCCTGGACGAAGGGACGGGTGAAGGGAATCAGGTTGCCCAGCAGGGTGATCACTCCAAACGCGATGGAGCCGATCAGCAGGGAATAAAGCACGGTGCGGAACTTTCCGCAGACCCGGATCCTGCCGGAGGTGTACAGCCAGCTCATTCCCGCCACCACGGCCACAGTCAGCAGCAGCGCTTCCAGGCCCAGGTACTCGAAGCCCTTCAGCACCTTGAACACCAGAAAGGAAATCACATAACCCTGGCCGGCGGCGTAGATGCTGCCGGTGACGGGAATGGTTTTGCGGGCGAAGATGCCGATCATTTCCGCAAAGAAGCCGACCGCCAGTACCGCGCCCAGGATCAAGGTTTCGTTCAGCGTCAGGGCCACAGTGTACTGTTCATAGAAGGTAAAGGACTGCCATACCGGCGCGTTCGCGTACACTGCGGAAACCAGCAGCTGCGCGATCATTCCCAGCAGGGTCAGCGCCAGGAAGATGCAGGTCTTCGCCGCAATGCCCGTATAGGAAGCGGCGCCGTCCAGCGCCCGGTCGTCCGCCTTGCTCAGGCAGCGCAGGACAGGATTGGGACGGAGCAGGGTCCGGGCGGAGGTTTTATTTTCACGTGCGAGGGTGGTCATGGTTCATTTCTCCTTCTCTTGCATCATTCATTCGTTCAACGTCTTTATATACGCTCCGGAAAACAGGATGGCAGGTCAGGAGAAACAATATCCCGTTTTTCATCAGGGATTGACCCGGCCCGCCCTGTACCGGCCGAAGAAGACGCCGTCATCCACAAACTTGTCCGCTTCCGATACCCACATGGGGAATTTACCGGTGGCAACGGCGGTCTGGCCGTTGAGCATGCCGGTGTGGAAGGAGAGATGCCTGAACTGGCGCAGCACCAGCTCCAGGCGGGTGAAGCGGCAGTTTTCCGGCGCCTCATACAGCATATCGTCCGTCAGGGAATCCAGGTAACGGTAAGTCTTTTCCTCAATGCTGTCCAGGTAGGCCAGGAGCTGCTCATCGGTGAGGACCACGGAGCAGGGATTGTCCGGGTTGTCCATGCCCTCCTGATGGAAAGCCGGTTCCTCATACACATTGGGGTTGATGAACCATTTATCCGCGGAATGCAGGGCATGATAGGCCCATCTCCAGCAGGGGGCGCCGCAGCAGAGGGCATCCCGGTCATAGGCCCGGATGGAGGTCCGGATGTTCAGAAAATTCGGGGTGACCGTGTCTTTGATGATCATGCAAAGGGTATTGTTCATGAATGATTCCTCCCATCGGTACAGGATTGCATTTCCTGTTTATGTCTGGTATGATAGCACCGGATCATCCATTTGAAAAATTGAAAGAATCAAACGGAATGATCAAAAAAAGAGAATGGAGCGAGCGCCATGACCATCACCCAGCTGGGAACCTTCCTGAAGATCGCGGAGACAGGGAACTTCACCGCGGCCGCCAATCTGCTGGGATATGCCCAGTCCACCGTGACCACGCAGATCAAGCAGC
This sequence comes from Christensenellales bacterium, assembly GCA_045111455.1. Lineage (GTDB taxonomy): Bacteria > Bacillota > Clostridia > Christensenellales > Aristaeellaceae > Aristaeella. Next base: position 11,754 of record JBGUGL010000016.1, read on the forward strand.
TGGAGGCGGAGCTGAACTGCCTGCTGTTTGAACGGCTGGGAAAGTCCATCACGCTGACGCCGGAGGGGGAGCGGCTGCAGGGATACGCCGAAAAGGTGCTGCAGATGGAGCGGGAGATCCTGCTGGAGGTGCCCGCGGTGCGGGAGCCGGCGGGGACCATCCGGCTGGGCGTATCGGAGAGCCTGTGCTATGAGCGGCTGCCCCAGAGCCTGATGAAATACAAAAAGAAATATCCCGGGGTGGATATCCGGCTGCAGTTCATTGAACATGAAACCTTCCCGGACCTGCTGAAGAAGGGGGCCCTGGACATGGTCTATACCCTGAATCCCCTGATGGAGCCGCCGGAGCTGAAGGTCCTGTACAAAAAACGGGAGAGGCTGGGGTTCTACGCAGCGCCGGAGGATCCCCGGGCAGCGGGGAAAGCCATTCGGGAGCAGGACCTGGCGGGGGTTCCGCTGCTGCTGACCTCCCATCACTGCAGCTTCCGGCAGCTGCTGCTGGAGGACCTGGCCCGGGCGGAGGTGACGCCGCGGATTGCCCTGGAAACCAGCAGCAAGGAGATCCTGAAGCAGTTTGCCGCCAACGGGCTGGGGGTGGCCTTCATGCCGGAGATGGCGGCGCAGGAAGAGGTACGGAAAAAACGCCTGGTGAGGCTGAACTGGCAGGGGCTGGATTTCCCGGTATACGCCCAGATCTTTATCCACAGGGACAAGCATGTGAGCCGGGCCATCCGGGACCTGGCGGAGATGATTGCGGAAGAGCCATTTCCGGAGGAATGAGGGTTTCGGGCTGAACAAAGAAAAAAGGGAACCATTCTGCCGGATGGTTCCCTTTTGTTGACTTACGGGGAAATATTACTCTTTGTCCGCTTTGCGGCGCTCATAATCCTCCAGGGCGGATTTGATGGCCTCCTCCGCCAGGACGGAGCAGTGGATCTTGTGGGCGGGCAGGCCGTCCAGGGCTTCCGTAACCGCCTTGTTGGTGAGGTTCGCCACCTCGGAGAGGGGCTTGCCCTTGATCATCTCGGTGGCCATGGAGCTGGAAGCGATGGCGCTGCCGCAGCCGAAGGTTTCGAACTTGACGTCCTCCACCACATCGTCCTTGATTTTCAGGTACATCTTCATGATATCCCCGCACTTGGCGTTGCCGACTTCACCGATGGCGTTGGCGTCCTCGATGACGCCGACATTCCGGGGATGAAGGAAATGATCCATTACTTTTTCACTGTACAGTGCCATATGTTTTCTCCTCCCGAATTACAGAATAAAGGGGGTCTTGCCGCTCTGCAGATCACGCCAGACCGGCGAGAAGCCGCGCAGGTATGTAACCACGTCTTTGACGGCAGTGATGATGTAATCCACATCCGCCTGGGTGTTTTCCCGGCCCAGGGTCAGCCGCAGGGAGCCGTGGGCTACGTCATGCACCCGGCCGATGGCCAGCAGCACGTGGCTGGGATCCAGGGAACCGGAGGTGCAGGCGCTGCCGGAGGAGGCGCTGATGCCCTTTTCATCCAGCAGGAGCAGGAGGGATTCGCCCTCGATGCCCTCGAAGCAGAAGCTGACGTTGCCGGGCAGGCGCTTTTCCGCGTCGCCGTTGAGGGCGGAGTGGGGGATCTCCTTCAGGCCGGCGATGAGCCGGTCCCGGAGCGCCGTGAGGCGGACAGCCTCACTGTCCCTTTCCGCAACGGTTTCCTTCAGGGCGGCAGCCATGCCCACGATGCCGGGCAGGTTTTCCGTACCGGCCCGCTTGCCTTTTTCCTGGGCACCGCCGTTGATCAGCGGAAGGAGCGGCACACCCCTGCGGGCAAAGAGGAAGCCGGTGCCCTTGGGACCGTGGAACTTGTGGGCGGAGGCGGAAAGATAGTCGATGTTGTCGGCCTTCACGTCAATGGCCAGGGGGCCGACGGCCTGCACCGCGTCCGTATGGAAAAGCACGCCATGGGCGCGGCAGACGGCGCCGATTTCCCGGATGGGCTGGACGGTGCCGATTTCGTTGTTGGCGAACATGATGGTTACCAGGGCCGTCTCGGGACGGATGGCAGCCTCCACTTCCTCCGGCAGGACGATGCCGTTTTCATGGACGTCCAGGAGGGTGACCTCAAAGCCTTCGGTTTTCAGCTGCTCCAGGGTGTGGAGCACGGCATGATGCTCAAAGGCGGAGGAGATGATATGGTTTTTCCCCTTTTTCTTTCCCGCCAGGGCAGCGGAACGGATGGCCTGGTTGTCGGCCTCGGAACCGCCGGAGGTGAAATAAATCTCCCGGGGCTCCGCATTGATGACGGAGGCGACATCCTCCCGGGCCTGCTCCAGGATTTCCTTAGCCCGCTGGCCGATTCTGTAAAGACTGGAAGGATTGCCGTATTCCTCCCGCATACACCGGGTCATGGCGTCGATGGCAGCCTCACTCATGGCTGTGGTCGCCGCGTGGTCCGCGTAGATGTTCATTCAGGTGACTCCTTTGCATACATTTGCCTTGACAGCAATGAGATTATATTTCCTTTAACCCACTATGTCAATAGGTAAATAAAACAACCCGGAAGGATGCTTTCTGTACAATTTACAGTATTGTTACACCGCTGTGCATGTACGGATACACGCACGTGATATACTGACTGATGAAAACAGGAGCCGGACGGAAAGCATCCGGGCGGCTGATCCATGAAGGGAGCATATAAACAATGAAGAAACTGCTGGTATTCATCCTGGCGGCGATGCTGGTGTGCGGAGGGATCCTGCCCCAGACCCTGGCGGAGACACAGGGTAATTATGAGTACACCCTGAACCCGGACGGTACAGCAAAAATTATCGGTGTCAGCAAGGACTGTACAGAAGAAACGGTTCCCGCTGAACTGGACGGGCACACGGTGACCGCAATTGATGATCTTGCATATAACCAATGCAGAAAGCTGAAGAGCATTGTGATTCCGGATACGGTTACTACCATCGGGGACTGTGTTTTTCAGGGCTGCCAGAGCCTGACCTCCATTACCATTCCGGACAGCGTTTCCTCCATCGGCGATACGCTGATACTGTGGGGTAACCTGAAAACGATCAATATCTCCCGGGAACATCCGTACCTTGCGTACAACAACGGGGCGCTGATCCGCAAGAGCGATATGACGCTGATCAGGTTCACGGGGACAAAAGGAAATGAGTATGACGTAATCTGGGGAATCAAAAGGATTGCGCCGTATGCTTTCTCCGGAGCAAGGCTGCAGAAGATCAACCTGCCGGATACCGTGACCGAAATCGGAGACCATGCCTTCATGGAGTGCACCGGACTGAAGGAACTCTATATTCCACAAGGCGTTACCTATATCGGGACCCAGGCTTTCTATCGCTGCACAGGCCTGAAATCGCTGGATATCCCGGAGAATGTGAAGGGAATGGGGAAGGGGATCGCTGATTACTGCAATAACCTGAAGGATTTCCGGATTTCAGAGAACAATCCGGTATTTGAGGCAAAGGACAATGCGGTGATCCGGAAGAAGGAAGGAAAACTGATTTTCACTTACGGCCTGAGGAACGGCGCGTATACGATTCCGGAAGAAGTCAAGTCAATGGAGGAATATGCATTCTCAGGCAGCAACCTGAACAGCATTATCCTGCCTGAAGGATTGCAGATGATCCCGGACGGTGTGTTTGCCTACAGCAAAGTGAAGGAAATCGTTATTCCTGAAAGCGTAAGCAAAATCGGAAACCGGGCATTCGTGAACTGTAAAAACCTGACGAAGCTTGTGATTCCGGCCACTGTAATATTCATTGCAGGCGACGCGCTGGACGGATGCAAAAAGGTGACCTGCACAGTGGAAGAGGGTTCCTACGCGCAGACTTTCTGCGAGGGAAAAGGAATCAAGTATGTAATCGCAAAGCCTGCGGACAAGTGATCAGGAAAGCATTGAAGGGAGTATAAGGAATATGAGAAAACTGCTGGTTTTCATCCTGGCGGCAGTGCTGGTATGCGGAGGGATCCTGCCCCAGGCTGCGGCGGAGACACAGGAAAATTATCAGTATACCGTAAAGGAAGACGGTACGGCGGAAATCACCGAAGTCAACAAGGAGTGCAAGGACAGCACCATCCCCGCAGAACTGGACGGACATAAGGTGACGTCCATCGGCAACTATGCGTTTTCAACCTGCAGTAACATGAAGATCGATACCATTCCGGAGGGAATCACTTCCATCGGTGAAGGAGCGTTCATGTACTGCGACAAGATCCAGAGTATCAGGCTTCCGGAAGGCCTGACCGCCATCGGAGAAAATGCATTTGCCTTCTGCAGCAACCTGCAGTCTGTCAGCATTCCGGAGAGCGTGACAGAAATCGGGGAAGGCGTGTTCATGGACTGCCCGAAGCTCAAAACCATTGAGATCCCAAGGGAAAACCCCGCCTATGTGTTCAGCAGCAAGGCGCTGATCAGCAAGAAGGATATGGCGATGATCAGCTATGCGGATGCCAGGGGCGGCGACTATGAGATTCCCTGGGGCATCACCCGGATCGGCAGGGGAACCTTCTGCAGCAGCAAGGTGAAATCGGTTGTGATTCCGGACTCCGTGACCGCTATCGGGCCGCAGGCGTTCTGGAAATGCGCGAACCTGACCGACGTATATATTCCGAAGAGCGTAAAAACCATTGAGAACCAGGCTTTTCTCCAGTGCGCAAAGCTGAAGGCCATTGCGATTCCGGACAGTGTAACCGAAATGGGAAACGGTGTGTTCGGCTGGAACAAAAACCTGCAGGCTATTGACATTTCCCCGGATCATCCGGCGTATGAGATGAACGGGCCGCTGCTGATCCGGAAAACGGACGGACGGCTGATGTGTGCGCTGGCTTCCGTCAAAGGCTCCCTCGAGATCCCCGATGGCGTCAAATCCATTGCAGACCAGGCATTCAGCGGATGCGACAAGCTGAAGGAGCTGATTATTCCGGACAGTGTGGAAGAGATCGAAGGACCGATCTTTACCGGGAGCAACAGGCTGGTCTGCAAGGTGACAGCCGGATCCAAAGCGGAAGAGTGGTGCGTGTTTTTCGGAATCAGCTATGAAACAATCAGCCGGTAATGCGGCCTGAAAATCCTCCGTTCAGGAGAAAAGGGAGCAGCGGAAAACATCCGCTGTTCTCTTTTTACGGGATAACGGCTTGACTTGCCTACATACCCTAAGGTAAAATAGGTAATGAGGTTTTTTCCGGAGGGATTGCGTATGATTTCCACAAAAGGGCGCTATGCGCTGCGCGTGATGATTGACCTGGCGGAGCATGAACAGGGCCAGCCGGTGCCGCTGAAGGATATTGCGGAGCGGCAGGGAATCTCCAAGAAATACCTGGAGATCATCGTGAAGGACCTGGTGGACGGTAAACTGGTGAAGGGCGCCAGCGGCAAAGGCGGCGGGTATGTGCTGCTGCGGAAGCCGGAGGACTACCCCGTCGGAGAAATCATTGAGCGGATGGAAGGCTCCCTGGCGCCGGTGGCCTGCCTGCAGAAGGACGCGGATGAGTGCCCGCGGGTGGGCAGCTGCGTGACGCTGCCCCTGTGGCAGGAACTGGACCAGATGGTGCACGATTTCCTGTACACAAAAAAGCTGAGCGATCTGGTGCAGAATCCGTCCTGAATTCCGGGGCAGGCCGGGATAATGCGGCAGCATCTGTACTTTGGGGAACAATCATGATATACTTCCATTGAAGGCAAAGGAGTCCGAAGGACTGCTTTGCCTTTTCTTTTCAGGGAGGTGATCGCATGGCGGCCTTTGACAAAGTGTTATCGGGCATACCGGCCCTGGACCGGGCGGTGGATTATATCCGGATGGGGGATAACGTGGTCTGGCGGGTTTCCGACCTGGTGGAGTTCCGGCGCTTTACGGACCCGTTTGTGGAGCAGGCGAAAAAGGACGGGCGGAACATCATTTATTTCCGCTTTGCCAGCCATCCGGAACTGGTGCCGGAATGCCCGGAGGTCAAGCGGGTATGCGTGCCGCTGTCCCACCGGTTTGAGACGTTTACGGTGGATATCCACAGGGTCATTGAACGGGAAGGCCGGGATGCGTTTTATGTGTTCGACTGCCTGTCGGAGCTGCAGACTGCCTGGGCGACCGACCTGATGATGGGGAACTTTTTCCGGGTCACATGCCCGTTCCTGTTCATCCTGGACACTGTGGCCTTTTTCCCGGTGATCCGGGGACGGCACTCCTTCAGCGCGATTACCAAAATTATGGATACGACACAGCTGTTCCTGGATGTTTATTCCGATCCGGACCGGGATACGGTGTATATCCGTCCACAGAAGGTGTGGAACCGCAGTTCCGATACCATGTTCCTCCCGCATGCCTATCAGCCGGAGGTGGGAACCATACAACCCATCCGGGACGGGGTACAGACCAGCCGGTTCTACCGGGTGATGGACGGCTTCCAGCGGACTATGGAGGAGCAGTACGCAGATTCCTGGGACAGGTTCTTCAACCATACGAAAATACTCCATGAGAACCGGATCCCGGTGACAGAGCAGTGCACCAGGATGTGCAACATCATGATGACCCGGGACGAAAGGCTGCGGGCACTGGTGCGGAAGCACTTCAAACCGGAGGATTATTTCCGGGTCAGGGACCATATGGTAGGCACAGGCATGGTGGGCGGGAAAACCTGCGGTATGCTGCTGGCCCGGAACATTATCCGGAACCTGGCGCCGGACATCAACAGCGTGCTGGAGCCGCATGATTCCTTCTATGTAGGCTCGGACGTGTTCTACACGTATATTGTGGATAACGGTTTCTGGGACCTGCGGGTCCGGCAGCGCACCGAAGAGGGATATTTCTCCCTGGCAGGCGAACTGGCGGAAAGGCTGAAGAGCGGGTCATTTTCCCGGGAAATCCGGGAGCAATTCATGCATATCCTGGAATACTACGGGCAGGATCCCTATATTGTCCGGTCCAGCAGCATCCTGGAGGATGGCTTTGACAACGCTTTTGCAGGGAAATACGAATCCGTATTCTGCGCAAACCGCGGAACACCGGAGGAGCGGCTGGAGGAGTTTGAAAACGCGGTCCGGACCGTATATGCCAGTTCGGCAGGGTTGTCGGCCCTGGATTACCGGAAACGCCGCGGCCTGGACCGCCGGGACGAACAGATGGCGCTGCTGGTGATGCGGGTTTCCGGCTCCGCTTACGGAACCTACTACATGCCCTGCGCCGCCGGGGTCGGTTATTCCTTCAGTCCGTATAAATTCCTGAATGATATTGATTCCTCTGCGGGGATGCTGCGCCTGGTGATGGGGCTGGGAACGTCCGCGGTGGACCGGACGGAAGGCTCCTATCCCAGGCTGGTGAGCCTGGACAAACCGGAAGCCACCAATTTTACCTCTGCGGCGGACAAACACCGGTTTTCCCAGCGCAGGGCAGAAGCGGTGGACCTGAAAGCGGGGAAACTGAACCGTGTTCCCCTGGAGGAACTGGAACCGGTGCTGCCAGTTTATGTGAAGAACCAGGTGCTGGAGCATGATACGGAAGCGGAGGCCTCCCTGCGGGAGCGGGGAATATACCGGGATATCAGCTTTATTTCCTGCCTGGGGCTGGTGCGGAACCGCGATATGATGGAACAGATGCAGCGGATGATGCACGTGATCCAGAAGGAATACGGCGAGCCGGTGGATATCGAGTTTACGATCAACGTTTCCGGGAACAGGGAATATATGATCAACCTCCTGCAGTGCAGGCCGCTGCAGGTTTTCCATGACACCGGCGAAGTCAGCATTCCGGAAAACGTTCCCCCGGAGGATATCCTGCTGGAAACCCGCGGCGCGTCCATGGGACTGTCCCGGACGGTCCGGCTGGACATGATCGCCTATGTGGATCCGGTGAAGTATTACCACCTGCCCTACAGCGAGAAAACGCGGATCGCCTCCCTGATCGGGCAGATCAACTGGAAATACAGGGAGCAGGGAAAGCATATGCTGCTGATGGTTCCCGGCCGGATCGGCACGTCCTCCCCGGAACTGGGAGTACCCACGGCGTTCTCCGACATCAGCGGGTTTGACGCGGTTTGCGAGATCGCGGAAACCAGGGCGGGATACAACCCGGAGCTGTCCTACGGAAGCCATATATTCCAGGACCTGGTGGAAGCACAGATCCTTTACATGGCTGTGTTCCCGGGAAAGCAGACGCTGAGCTTCAGGCCGGAGATCCTGCGGCGCATGCCGAACCTGATCGGGGAAATCCCCGGCGGGGAGGAATATGAGGACGTGATCTGCCTGGCCGATGTCAGCGACCGGAAATGCGAACTATATCATGACCTGACGGAGGAGCATATTCTCCTGCGGATATGACAGGACATCTCCGGGAAATACCCGGAGATGATGAAATGCTGCCTGCAGCAGCGTGGAATATCGGCCTGCGGCCAATGTGAAAGACGCCTTCGGCACATGAAATCTGCTTTGCAGATATGAAAGAGACTTATACGAATGACATGCGGAGACAGGAAAGCACAGAAAAACACCCTTTGCTGAATCAGCAAAGGGTGATCATTTTATCAGTGATAAGATACCGGTGAAGAGTTGAGAGTTAAGAGTGAAGAGCCAGACTTACTGCGGCTCAGGCCTCCGTAAGCCTGCGCATGATCTCCTGGTAGGCTTCCTCCACACCGCCCATATCCCGGCGGAAGCGGTCCTTGTCCAGTTTTTCATGGGTGGCGCTGTCCCAGAGACGGCAGGTGTCGGGGCTGATTTCATCGGCCAGGACGATGGTGCCGTCAGACAGGCGGCCGAACTCCAGCTTGAAGTCCACCAGGGTGACGCCCACGGTGTTCCAGATGGCTTTCAGCTCTTCGTTGATGGCGAAGGAGAACTTTTTGATGGTCTCGATCTCCTCCCGGGTGGCGAGCTTCAGGGCCAGGGCGTGGAAGCTGTTGAGCAGGGGATCGCCCAGGTCGTCATTTTTATAAGAGAATTCAATGGTGGGCTCATCGAAAACGATGCCTTCCTCCACGCCGTAGCGCTTGGAGAAGGAACCGGCGGAGATGTTCCGGATGATGACCTCCAGCGGGACGATGGAGACCTTCTTCACGAGGGTTTCCCGATCGCTGAGTTCCTGCACGAAATGGGTGGGAATGCCTTTCTTTTCCAGCCGCTGCATCAGCAGGTTGCTCATATGGTTGTTAATGATTCCCTTGCCGGTGATGGTTCCCTTTTTCAGGCCGTTGAAAGCGGTGGCGTCGTCCTTGTAATCGACGATGAGCAGTTCCGGATCATCCGTGCTGAAAACCTTCTTGGCCTTTCCTTCGTAAAGCTGTGCACCCTTGACCATGCCTGAATCCTCCTGAGTGTTTTTTTACGGGGAGAAATTATACAACTCCGAAAGAGAAAGTCAAGGGACTTGCACACAAGATACAGGGAAAAACCATCGGAAGGGCATTGACAGGATAACGGCGCAGTGATAGCATACGGGCAGCAGGACAAAGGCGTCAGGCAAGATGCTCTGTCCTGCGCTTTTTTTGATTTCATCCGGTGATGAGTGAAGAGATAAAAGTGAAGAGTTTTCAGTGAAGAGTGAAGAGTTGCCGCGGCGGCAGCCGAGGCAAAAGGAGGAAGAGGGGCATGTGCGGAATCGTCGGGTACACGGGCCATGTGCAGGCTGCGCCGATCCTGCTGGACGGACTGGCCAGGCTGGAATACCGGGGATATGACTCGGCCGGGCTGGCGGTGCGCAACGGGACGGAGCCGGCAGAGGTGGTGAAGGCCACCGGCAAGCTGTATCACCTGGCCGACAAGACGGACCAGGGCCGGGCGCTGCCGGGCACCTGCGGCATCGGGCATACCCGGTGGGCCACCCACGGGGATCCCAGCATGGTGAACGCCCATCCCCATGTGAGCGGCAACTGCACCGGATCCGGCAGCGGCACGGTGGAGAGCGATGTGGTGGGCGTGCACAACGGCATCATCGAGAACTTCACGGAGCTGAAGGAAAAGCTGCTGCGGCATGACTACGTGTTCTACAGCGAGACCGACACGGAGGTGGCGGTGAAGCTGGTGGATTACTACTACAAGAAATACAAGATCGGCCCGGTGGACGCCATTACCCGGTGCATGGTCCGGATCCGGGGCAGCTATGCCCTGGCCCTGATGTTCAGGGACTATCCCGGGGAGATCTTTGTGGCAAGGAAGGATTCCCCACTGGTGATCGGCACCCGGGAGGGGGAAGCCTTCCTGGCATCGGACGTGCCGGCGATCCTGAAATATACCCGGAACGTTTACTACATTGACAACCTGCAGGTGGGGCGGATCAGTCCCGGCGAGGCGAAGTTCTACGACCTGAACGGCGACGAGGTGACGCTGCCCCTGACGGAGATCACCTGGGACGCGGCGGCCGCGGAAAAGGACGGCTATGAGCATTTCATGCTCAAGGAGATCCATGAGCAGCCCAAGGCTGTGCGTGACACGCTGAACAGCCTGGTGCAGGAGGGAAAGATCTCCCTGGAGGCCACGGGACTGACGGATGAGATGCTCAGGAGCGTGAGCCGGGTGGACATTGTGGCCTGCGGTTCCGCCTGGCATGTGGGCATGGCAGCCCAGTACGTGATCGAGGACCTGGTGAAGATCCCGGTGCGGGTGGAGCTGGCGTCCGAATACCGGTACCGCAGCATTCCCATGGCGCCGGAAACCCTGGTGATTGTGATTTCCCAGAGCGGGGAGACCGCCGACAGCCTGGCGGCCCTGCGGGTGGCGAAGGAACGGGGCGCGAAGACGCTGGCGGTGGTGAACGTGATCGGCTCCACCATTGCCCGGGAGGCGGAACATACCCTGTATACCCTGGCGGGACCGGAGATTGCCGTGGCCACCACCAAGGCCTACAGCGCCCAGCTGATTGCCATGGACGTGCTGGCGGTGAAGCTGGCGGAGGTTAAGGGCACCGTGACCGGGGAGCAGGTGACCGGATACCTGGAGGCGCTGGAGGCGATCCCGGACCAGATCGGCCGGGTGCTGGAGGAAAAGGAACGGCTGCAGTGGTTCTCCTCCAAGATTGCGAACACGCACGATATCTTCTTCATCGGCCGGGGGCTGGACTACGCCATCAGCCTGGAGGGCAGCCTGAAGATGAAGGAGATCAGCTACATCCATTCCGAGGCGTACGCGGCGGGGGAACTGAAGCACGGAACCATCAGCCTGGTGGAAAACAACACGCTGGTAATCGGCGTGCTGACACAGGGGAACCTGTTTGAGAAGACATTAAGCAATATGCTGGAATGCAAGAGCCGCGGCGCGTATCTGATGGGTGTGACCACCAACGGGAATTTCTCCGTGGAGGACACGGTGAACTTCACGGTGTATGTGCCGAAGACGGATGAACACTTCCTTGCGTCGCTGGCCATCGTTCCGCTGCAGCTGCTGGGATACTACACCAGCGTGAACCGGGGCCTGGACGTGGACAAGCCCAGGAACCTGGCGAAGAGCGTTACAGTTGAATGACATTGAAAATGTCATTCAACAATGAAAAATGAAAAATGAAGAATGAAAAATGAGAATGTGAGACCATAGCGGTGTAATGGCGGGAATGAAATATCCGGCGGAGCCGGATGCTGATGATGAATGAAGAATGAGAATGTGAGACGGTGATGGGGATGAAGAGTATGACGAAGTATATTTTTGTAACCGGCGGTGTGGTTTCAGGCCTGGGCAAGGGCATTACGGCGGCGTCCCTGGGACGGCTGCTGAAGGCGCGGGGCATCAAGGTGGCGGCCCAGAAGCTGGATCCCTATATCAACACGGATCCGGGCACCATGAGCCCCTACCAGCACGGAGAGGTTTACGTGACTGAGGACGGCGCGGAGACCGACCTGGACCTGGGACACTATGAGCGGTTCATTGACGAGGACCTGAACAAGTATTCCAACCTGACCACGGGCAAGGTGTACGCCAATGTGCTGCGGAAGGAACGGGAGGGCGGATACCTGGGCTCCACGGTGCAGACCATCCCGCACATTACGGACGAGATCAAGCGCTTCATCTACCGGGTGGGCGAGAAGTCCGACGCGGACGTGGTAATCACGGAGATCGGCGGCACCATCGGCGACATTGAGAGCCAGCCCTTTATCGAGGCCATCCGGCAGGTGGGCCTGGAGGTGGGCCGGGAGAACGCCCTGTATATCCATGTGACGCTGGTGCCCTACCTGAAGGCCAGCGGCGAGCATAAATCCAAGCCCACCCAGCACAGCGTGAAGGAGCTGCAGGGCATGGGCATCAGCCCGAACATCATCGTGCTGCGGGCGGACGAGAAGATTACCGACGAGACGATCTTCACCAAGATTGCACACTTCTGCAACGTGAAGGATGACTGCGTGATTGAAAACACCACGCTGCCCACGCTGTACGAGGCGCCCCTGATGCTGGAGAAGGCAGGCTTCGCGGCGGTGGTCTGCCGGGAACTGGGACTGAAGAGCCCGGCGCCGGCGCTGAAGGACTGGGAGGACCTGGTGGAGCGGATCAAGCACCAGACCCGGAAGGTGAAGATCGGCCTGGTGGGCAAGTATGTGCAGCTGCATGACGCCTACCTGTCCGTGGCGGAGGCCCTGCGGCACGCGGGCTATGCCCAGGACGTGAAGGTGGAGATTGACTGGATCGATTCCGAACGGCTGACAGAGGAAACGGCGGAGGAAATCCTGAGCCCCCTGCAGGGCATCATCGTGCCCGGCGGCTTCGGCGGCCGCGGCATTGAGGGCATGATCCTGGCAGCCCGCTGGGCCCGGGAGCATCATGTGCCCTACTTCGGCATCTGCCTGGGCATGCAGATCTCAGTGATTGAATTTGCCCGGAACAAGGCCGGCCTGGCCGGCGCGAACTCCCGGGAGTTTGACGAGAATTCCCCCTACCGGGTGATTGACTTCATGCCCGGACAGAACGACGAGATCGACAAGGGCGGTACCCTGCGGCTGGGCCGGTATCCCTGCATCCTGGAGGAGGGTACCGTGATCGCGAAATGCTACGGGGAAACCCGGATCGGGGAGCGGCACCGCCACCGGTACGAGTTTGCCAATGAATACCGGGACGCGCTGCAGGAAGCCGGGCTGTGCCTTTCCGGCCTGTCCCCGGACGGACGGCTGGTGGAAACGGTGGAGATCCCTGGGGAGGAATTCTTCGTGGGTGTGCAGTTCCATCCGGAATTCAAGAGCCGGCCGAACAAGCCGCATCCGCTGTTCATGGGCTTTGTGGGAGCGGCGGCGAAGAGAAATTCATAATTCATAATTCAGAATTCATTATTATGGAGTCCTGAAGCTGTGAAATGTTGCTTCGTAACATGAAATATTCGCCATAGGCGAATGTTATATATAAGAAGAAACTGCTCCGGAGGGGGCAGTTTCTTCGCATTTTGAGGCCGGGGGAGGGGCCCGAAAAGACCCGACAAATGCAAAAATCGCAAACGAAATGCAAATTTGCAACGGTTTTCAATTTGTAGTTGCCAAAACGTGAAAAAAAGTGCATAATTAACAAAAACCGAAAGAAATTGAACAAAAGGCGGGCACATGGAGTTTTTTCGAAATTATCTGCACCAGAAAGTACCCCGGGCGGGCAGGGAGATTCCCGCGTATTACCGGAGAGCCCTGACAACCAGCGAGTATCTGCTGGCGGTGTACTTTGTGGTGTGCTTTTTCCTGTACCCGCTGATCAACAGCGGCCGCTGGGAATGGAGCCCGATTCCGTTCCTGGCTGTGACCCTGGGCGCTTTGCGCATGGTGAAGCGCGGCGGGGTGCGGATCAACCTGGTGATTTACGCGTCCCTGAGCATCTGCTGGGTAGCCTGGAATGTGCGGTACTTCGGCTGGAACAGCGGCGTGCAGCACATGATGACGCTGATCCTGGTGTTCGCTTTCTTCAACGTGTATGACAAACCCGTCAACAAGCTGCTGTGGTTCGTGGCGATGCTGCTGGCCCGGGTGGCGCTGTTCTACCTGTCCCAGCAGTTCCCGGCCATCTATGAAATGGGTACGAAGGCCAACACCATCTACCAGACCCTGAACACGGTGGCCTTCTTCCTGATGCTGGCCTGCATCTGCATTATCTTCAGCTCCAGCATCCAGGATACGGAACGGCAGCTGCGGCTGCGGAACCAGACCCTGTATAAGGAAGCCGGCACGGATCCCCTGACGGGGCTGCCGAACCGCCGGAAGATGATTGAGCAGATCGAGGACTTCATCCGGGACAACGCCGGGGAACCCTTCAGCGTGGCGATTGCCGATATCGACTATTTCAAGCAGGTGAACGATACATACGGCCACAGCTGCGGCGACTACGCCCTGATCCGGCTGACGAAGCTGCTGACGGAGCATGCGGCAAACCGGTACAGCGTATGCCGGTGGGGCGGGGAAGAGTTCTGCTTCTTCCTGCCGGGAATGAACCTGGACGAGGCGGGCTCGGTGATGAACGACCTGTGCTTCCAGGCGGAAAAGCTGAAGCTGAAGTACGGGGTGCATGAATTCTCCGTGACCATGACCTTCGGCGTGGAGGAATATGATTTCTCCTCTCCGCTGGAAGCGCTGCTGGAAGCGGCGGACGAAAAGCTGTATATGGGGAAGAACGCGGGAAGGAACAGGGTCGTTGTGTAAACACAACGACAATGATATAAATTTGCTTCGCAAATTTGTGATATATTGAGCCGCGATGCGGCTCAATGTGATATATCGGCCTGCGGCCGATGTGATATGTTCGCCATGCGGCGAACGTTGTAGTTACTTAAATGGGGGAACGAGATCTCTCCACTTCGCTAACGCTCCGGTCGAGATGACAACGTGAGCGTATGGGTTTTTTCATTGCGTTATGTAAGTCATTCCAACCGAAAGATATTGATTTAACAATTTGATGATAAAGGTATATAATAACCGCCTGAGGACGGTTGTTATGTTGTTATAATGACAGGAAGATGATACGTATGGAAAACGGCCTTCTGAAGGAACAGGAAAACAACGAGGTATTCCAGGCGGCGGCAACCAGGGTTTCCCTGGTCAGCATGGTGACGAACGTGATCCTGACCGTGCTGAAGCTGGCGGCCGGTGTGCTTGCGCATTCCGGAGCCATGATCAGCGACGCGGTGCATTCCGCCTCGGACATCTTCAGCGGACTGATTGTCATGATCGGCGTGCGGATTTCCTCCCGGGCGCCGGATGAAAAGCATCCCTACGGCCACGAGCGCTTTGAATGCGTGGCGGCGCTGCTGCTTTCCGGCATCCTGGCCCTGGTGGGCGGCACCATCGGGCTGAACGCCATCCGGGATATCCTCAGCGGCCGGGCCCAGGAGATGGAAATCCCGGGCATCCTGGCGCTGGCTGCGGCGGCGGTGTCCATTGTGACCAAGGAAAGCCTGTTCTGGTATACCCGGGGATACGCGAAGCGCTACCGCTCCACGGCCCTGCACGCGGAAGCCTGGCACCAGCGGAGCGACGCTCTGTCCTCCATCGGCGCCCTGATCGGTATCGCCGGGGCCCGGATGGGTGTGCCGGTGATGGAGCCTGTTGCCAGCGTGATTATCGCGGTGTTCATCCTGCGGGCAGCGGTGCGGATTTTCCGGGATGCCATTGACCAGATGGTGGACCGGTCCTGCGGGGAGGAAACGGAAGCATCCTTCCGGAAGACTGCCCTGGAGCAGCCGGGCGTCATGGGCGTGGAACTGCTGCGGACCCGGATGTTCGGCAACCGGGTGTATGTGGACCTGGAGATCGCGGCGGACCCGCAGCTGACCCTGGCGGCGGCCCACGGGATCGCGGAGCGGGTGCACGATGCCATCGAGCAGACCTATCCCGAGGTGAAGCACATCATGGTGCATGTGAATCCGGCGAAGGAAGCCGGGGGGCATGCCTGAAGCTGATTTTTTACAGCCCGGAACTGACTGCAGCCGGGCTGTTGTATTGCAACGGGGAAAGGAACTGAGTATAATCACCGACAGTGAAGTCTTTACTGTCAAAGGAAAGGATGAGTATTTATGAAAAAACTGATGAAAATGATTCTGGTTCTGGCTGTGGCCATGAGCCTGTGCATTGCGGCCTGCGCGGAGGGCGCGGACATTTCCGGCCTGAAAGTGACGGCTCCCGGCGGCGCACCCGCCCTGTCCCTGGCCACCCTGGCGGCGGAGAACCCCGACAGCTACACCTATGTGGCGGCGGACACCATCGCGGCGGCCTTTGCTGACAAGGAAGCGGATTTCATCATCGCCCCGGTGAACGCCGGCGCGAAGCTGTACAAGGCCGGCAAGTCCACCTACAAGCTGGCGGCTGTGGTGAGCTGGGGCAACCTGTATATCGCAGCCCAGCGGGAGGAACTGAAGGCGGAGGACCTGAACGGTGCGAACATTACCCTGTTCGGCGAGAACACCATCAACGCCTCCGTGGTGCTGTATGCCCTGAAAGCAGCCGGCATTGAACCGGCGGAAGTGGCCTACCTGGCCGGCGCGGCGGACACCCAGAGCCTGCTGCTGACGGATGAGAACGCCATCGTGGTGACGGCGGAACCCGCCCTGACCGCGGCCAGCATGAAGAATGACAAAATCAGCGCCATCGCGGTGAACGACCTGTTCAAACAGGCCACCGGCGAGGACGGCTACACCCAGGCGGGCCTGTTTGTGAAGGCCGAGACGGCGGAGAACCAGCCCGAAGCGGTGAAGGCCTACCTGGCCCTGGCGAAGGAAGCCTGCGACAAGTGCGCGAGCGATACCGAAGCGGTGGCGGAAGCCGCGGCCGCGCTGGAGATCCTGCCCAACGCCAAGGTGGCCATGAAGGCCATTCCGGGCTGTGCGATCCGTTTCGTGGCGGCTCCCGAAGCGAAGGCGCAGGTGGAAAAAACCGCACAGATCGACCTGAGCCAGTTCGGCGGAGAGGTGCCGGCGGACGACTTCTACTATGGAGCGGAATAAGAAAATCCGGGATACCCTGGCGTTCTGCCTGGGAATCCTGCTGGCGGCCGGGCTGATCCAGGCCGCCGGGTGGCTGAAGGGCGACCGGCTGGTGTTCCCGGACGTGGGAGAAATCCTGCGGGCCTTTGTCCGGATGCTGGGCGAGGGCAGGACCTGGAAACAGATCGGCGTGACACTGCTGCACCTGGCGGAAGCCCTGGCGGCATCGGCGGTGATCGGCACGGCGCTGGGCATTGCCCAGGGCCGGAGCGCCTTTGTGCGCGGGCTGCTGAAGCCGCTGATGATCCTGCTGCGGTCTGTGCCGATGATCGTGATGACGGTGATCATCATGGTGCTGACCAAGTATGACCGGGTGCCGCTGATTGCCTCCACGCTGATGCTGATTCCCCTGATCAGCGAGGCCACCAGCGAAGGCCTGCAGCGGATTGAGCCGGAGATGGTGGACGTATACCGGATGAACAGCGGGTTTACCCTGCGGGTGATTTTCCAGGTATACCTGCCCTTGATGGCAGGGTACCTGCGGCAGGCGTATATCAATGCCGTGGGCATGGGCATCAAGCTGGCGGTGACCACGGAGTACCTGGTGCAGGCCAGGGATTCCCTGGGGAAGGCGGTATACAGCAGCGCGTATTTCAATGAATACGCGGAGATCTATGCGTACGCGCTGATCATGATCCTGCTGGCAGTGACTGTCAGTACCCTCCCCAAATGGGTCGGGAGAGCAACGGAAGCATATAAGAAGAGCCATCCATGAAGGATGGCTCTTTTTTGCAGTTAATGGATGCTGCCTGGCAGGGCTGATGCCGGGTGATCCACTTCGGACACGTTTCTAACGCAACCTCAATGGTCGCAACTCCCCACCGGGGAGCTTGCTCC
>JBGUGL010000017.1:0-7584 GCA_045111455.1 Christensenellales bacterium
CCCCGCTGCCGCATAGACATGACGCTGTGCGGCAGCTTTTTATTCTGTGATGGAGGAAAGCATTATGATCACATGCACTCTCGGTGAAAAGAAATACACCATGGACTTTGTTTCCGGCAGGGCACTGCGGGAAATGGAGCCTGCCGCGAAAACCTATGGCAAACTGGTCCGTCTGTCCCAGGATGCCGTGGAAGGCAAAGACGTCTCTGAAGAACAGATGACGGTGACAGACGCTCTGGATACCATGGTGAAATGGTTCTGCATCCTTTTCAACAACCAGTTCACTCCGGATGAAGTGTACGACAATTATCCCGCTGACCGGCTGATGCACGATATCGCGCTGGCCCTGATGGCGGTTCAGACCCAGACCACAGAGGTGCTGGATTCTTTCCCTACGATTCCGGTGACGCAGGAGGCGGAGGAGATTCTGCAGACGATCACTCCGATCGCTCCGGAACCCTGACGCTGCCGGAATATATTTATGCCACCTATAACGAACTGATGAAGAACGGCTGGCGGATGAAGGAAATCGACGAAATGGACATGCTGGGCTTTCTACGCCTGCGGGCATGGGATGCCACAAGGGAGCAGGAAAAGAAAAAGCCCCGGCAGCGCTTCATTGATGAAGTCTGGCCGGGGGTAAAGCCGTAACTCACTTTTCTATTATCTTCCGAGTTTTCTTACTAACGTTCACCGCAAGTATGGCTCCAGCATATCACGCATATACTGTCGCACATCAATCGGATAGAAGGATTCCGCATTGCGATCGATGACATCATCAGATGTAACGATCAGATCATTCCCGGAAAGGAAAAAATGGAGCTGCTGATCTTTGTCGCTGTATTGGAACCAATACAGTTCACACCATTCATCTCCAAAATGTGCTTCATTGACAAGCCATAGACCTTCATCATTCTTTCGGAAAACCACATACAGAAGATCTGGACTCTCTGTATTTGTATACCACAGATAGGGATTTCCATCTGCCAGGTGATCCATGATCTGAAGATTATTCCGGTCGAGCGGGATTCCTTCCAGGATTCTGTAATTGCAGAATTCCACACCCGCAGAAGGCTGTTCAGTATTCACAATCATAACTGCAGGCATTTCCTCGGAGTCCACAGCAATAACGATATACTCTGTTTTCTCCTGCCCAATGGGAGCATAATCGAATAACTGACAGCCTGGATAACTGCTTTGAATAACAGTGGAGATGAGTGTTTCGATTGGTTCATTATCGGCTTCTGCTACGGAAAAGCAGGTGGAAATCATAATCAGGCAGAGGAAAAAAGTGAGAAAGCAGACAAAAGATCGTTTCATTCTTCAAAACCTCCCAACAATATCTGTATCAATACAACGATTCTCCTTGACTTTGTGATTCATGCCGGAGCAGAAAATCAAAAGTTAACCCTACTAAGCATCCGTTTGAATGCGCTATAAAGCGTGCTCTCATTATATCCTCCTAATCCTATAATTCGCAAGAAAAAGAAGGTGAACTTTCATGGCTGAAACCCTGCGCGAACTGGTGGTCGCGCTATCGCTGGACTCCAGCAATTTCTCGCGCAATATGCGCTCCATCAATCAGCAGATCAAGGAAGCCGAGTCCACCTTCCGTCTAGCGGGCGCTGGCGTGGAGAACTTTGAAAAGACCGTTGCCGGAACAGAAGCAAAGCTCTCCATGCTTGGAAACAAGCTGACCCAGCAGAACCGTGCCGTGGAGCAGTACAGCCGTGCCCTTGTTGCCGCCAATGATAAGCTGAAAGAAAACTATGACCGGCACAAGGATTACTCTGCCCGGCTGGAACAGGCGAAGGATCGTCAGGAAGCCCTGCGCTTTGAGGTGGAAACCTCCAAGGCCGCCTATGAGCATTACCGGGATACCCTCGGGGAAACAGACTCCGCGACGATCGCCGCAAAGGTGAATCTGGAACGGTACCAGGAGGAACACGCTGAAGCGACCGCCGAGGTTACCAAGCTGGAGGGCCAGGTCAAGGCCCTGCAGAAAACCATGCAGAACAGTGCGGATGCCGCTTCCAAGGCCGCGACGGATCTGAACAACGCCAAAGCCGCAGCCCGTGAAACGGATGCGGAGATCAAGAAGCTGACGGAAGAACTGTACCGGATGAAGTCCGCATGGACGCAGGCTGGGACAACGCTAACCAACTTCTCGAAGAAGTGCGGAACCCTGTCCAAGGCCATGACCAAGGCCGGAAAGACGCTCACAACGCACATCACCACACCCATTGTGGCGCTGGGAACGACAGCGGTGAAGGCCAGCATGGACTTTGAATCCTCGTTTGCGTATGTCCGGAAAACGGTCAATGGTACAGAAGAGGACTTCAATACTCTCGCCGAGGCATCCAAACGGATGTCCACCGAGATCGCCACCTCCACGGATGAGATCAATGCCGTTATGGCGACAGGTGGTCAGCTGGGTATCGCGACAGAGCACATCGAGGAATTCGCCCGAGTCATGATTGACCTGAGCAACGCTTCCACAGACCTGGATGCGGATACCGCTGCTACCCAGCTGGCGAAGTTCGCCAACATCATGGGCACCAG
The DNA here is from genome assembly GCA_045111455.1 of Christensenellales bacterium. Classification (GTDB taxonomy): domain Bacteria; phylum Bacillota; class Clostridia; order Christensenellales; family Aristaeellaceae; genus Aristaeella. The sequence continues at coordinate 2,563 of JBGUGL010000017.1, forward strand.
CCAGTCGCAGTTTTCTAATATCGGCAGTACGATCGCCATGCTGGGTAACAACTTCGCCACAACAGAAGCGCCCATTGCTGAAATGGCAATGAGGATCGCCGGTGCCGGAAAACAGATCGGACTGACGGAAGCGCAGGTTCTGGGTCTCGCGACAGCCCTGTCGTCCGTCGGTATTCAGGCGCAGGCTGGCGGTTCCTCCATCTCCAAGGCCCTGATCAAGATGGAAGTCGCTGCCACGACCGGCGGTGATGCCCTGAAGGATTTCGCCCGGGTCAGCGGAATGACGGAGCAGGAGTTTGTCAGTGCATGGAAGAGCGATCCCATCAAAGTATTTCAGCGGTTCATTGAAAGCCTGGCTGAAATGAACGAGGAGGGCATGTCCTCTGTTGCTGTTCTCGATGAAATTGGGATCAGTGAAATCCGCCTTCGTGATACGATGCTTCGTGCGGTTAACGCGACTGAGCTGTTTGCCAACGCACAGGACATGGCAGCGGAAGCCTGGGAAGAGAACACCGCTCTGGCGCAGAAATCCAGCGTCATATACGGCACTACTGCCAGTAAGCTGAAAAACCTGAAAAACACGGCACTCATGTTCGCCCAGCGGATCGGTGATGACCTGAATCCGACAATCCAGCAGATCATTGACAGCGTGAACGGCCTGCTTGAGAAGTTCCTGTCCCTTGACGAGAGCCAGCGGCAGTCCATTGTGAAATGGGCCGCTTTTGCCGCAGCCATCGGTCCCGCTGTCCTGATCCTTGGGAAAGTGGTCGGCGCTGTCGGAAAGGTCTCCGGCGCTCTGGGTACCGCCTTTACCGCTATCGGAAAGTTCTCCGCGAAAGTCAGCATGGCTGGCGGCGGACTGGGCGGATTGCTGAAAACACTGGTTTCCTCCAAACTGGCCATGGTGGCGCTTGCCGCAGCCGTTGTGTACGGTGCTATCAAACTGGTGGACTACGCTTCCGGCGCGAAAGCGGCGCGTGAAGCCCTCGAGGGCATGGCGAAAACAGCAAAGAGCTGGAAAGAAACCGAAGCGGACACTTTCTACAGCCGGAGCAAGGGGTTGTCCTTCTTTGGCATGACGAAGGATGACTTTGTCCGCACGACGGCCAGTGCTAAGGAATGGCTTTCCGGCCTGACCAATGTCTGGTCTGACGGGCAGAAGGAAACGAATGAGATCGTTGAATCCTGGACGGAATCCTTCAAGAGCCTGACCGCAACAACCCGGGAATCCCTGCAGGAAATGAAGGATACAGCGGATGCCGCCGGGTATACATCCGTTTCAGATCAGCTGCAGGCGGATATCAAAACGCTGGACGCCATGGATAAGGAGATCACTGCTCTCCTGAAAAAACGGAAGAACCGGAAACTGACAGAAAAGGATAAGCTCCGCCTGCAGGAGCTGATTGATACCCGGGAAGCGATCGAGGTCAAGTATAAACTGACCGCCGCCGACACGGAAGGCTTCACGACCATCCGGAAAAAGGTGGAAGCGGAGATCGCCCGTGCGGAAGCTCGTGGACAGGAAGTCAGCGGAGAGGTATATCAGGAGGCCATGGTAGCAGCTGCCGAAGGCATGGCCTCCGTCAACTCCGCCCTGGATACGCAGTATGACAAAGAATACGCTGTAATCCAGCTGATTGAGGACGCCACGGAGCGTCAGGCCGCGCTGGATGCCCTGAACGCCAAGTACAATGAGGATCGCCGTGCCGCCGCGCTTGAATACGCCCAGCTTATGGCGGACATGGTGAATCCTGTCTGGCAGCAGGATAACGTTCAGGAAGCCAAAGGCCAGATCGGTGAACTGATGCAGTTGCTGCGGCAGTATAGCACCGCAAAGACCGATGCGGAAAAGAAAGCTTTCCTGCCGGAGCTGAACAAGCTGACTGCCAGCATGGATGAGGGTGCTTTGACGGAATATGTCAGCCTGCTTACCCAGATCCAGTCCCTGTTGGACAGCGGGATGTCGGAAGAAGAAGTCCAAGCCATGTTCCCGGACATCGACTTCACGACGGCGCTGGATCAACTGGCGGCGATCCAGCAATTCCTGAAAGATAATAAGTGGGACACAAACCTGACCAGCCTGAACGAGATGTTTGGCGAAGCTGTCGGGGATGAAGTCCTGAAGATCACTACGGATCTGGACATGACCGGCGCGAAAGCACGCTGGGAGGAATGGGCCAGCAATCCCGGAGCGATCACAACGGACGCAATCATTGCCGGATACTCCGAAGCGGAAAACGCTGAAAAGCAGCAACCCATCGTGGAAGCCTTTGTGTCGAAATACACAGAGATTCCCGAAGGCGCGAACACAGCGCAGCTGACCCCGGAAGGCATTCTGGCGTATGTGACGAAGTATGCCGAATCCACCACGGGCGTGGATGTTTCCGGCCTGAATCCCACCAATGTCACAGGCATTGTCAGCGCCTATAAGGAACTGGCCTCCGGTACGGATGTTTCCCAACTGAAGCCCAGTGAGATCACGGCCTATGTGTTCAAATACCTGGAGGAGAACGAGGTCGACACTACCGGCCTGACGCCTGATTCCGTTACCGCGACAGTCATGGCATATGAGGAGATCACCGGCGGCGCTTCTACTGCTGCCCTGAAGCCCTCGGATATTGTCGGTCTGATCGTCAAATACGCCGAAGCGGAAAACGTGGATCTATCCGCGCTGAACTCCGCTCAGGTCGAAGGTATCGTCACGAAGTTCTCTGAAGCCACCGGCTGTGATAAATCCGAACTGATGAAGGAATTCGTTGCCTACATCACGGAGTACAAGGAAGCCAACGGCGTGAAGAAACCGACCTTGAATATGCAGGTCGGCCTTTCCGGCTATGATATGCTGGCATACCGCCAGTGGCTGAAAAACAACAAGGTCGAGGTCGAAGGCATTGTCCGCCTGTCGGAAGCCTATGAAGATCCGACCGGCGCTCTGCACGATCCTGGTGTGAAGTTCTGGAAGGACGGACAGGAGATCCCGGTATCCGCAGTTACAGAAGATATGCTGAAACCGGAGGATGTCGCTGTTCTGGACAAGGACGGTACCATGCATGTCCTAATCACCGCCGAAGTGACCGGTGCCCCTGAGGCTATTGCCGAAATGCGAGAACAGGTCGCGGAAGTGGACCAGCTGGGCATGACGGCCTTTGGCACTGCCATGACCGGCATCATGCCTGCGTCGCTTCTAGATTTTATCAAATCCGCAGAGCAGCGCATCAAGAACGCCAAAGGCGATCTGGATCAGTGGTATAACTTCATCTACGGCGGTAACGAAGGAATCCTGAGAACGCTGGATCAGTCTATGCAGAGTGACTTCAACGCTGACAGGATGGCGCAGCTCTCCACCTATGTGGCAGAGGTTGTTGCCGCCATCAAAAACGGCGAGGAAGTCAGCCAGGAAGATATCGACAACCTGAACAAGATCCTTCAATTCGTACAAGATCTGGATTCCGTGGGCGTCGGCGGTAACGTGACCGCAGGCATAGCAGAAGGCATGACCGAAGCCGGATGGGATACCACGGCTGAAACCGTAGCGGAGAATCTGGAGGAAGCCATCAACAGCGCTTTCATCATAGAAAGCCCCTCCAAGCGTATGGAACCGACCGGTGAGTACGTTGCCGCCGGTATCGGTGAAGGCATGGCAGGCTATGACTTCACTACGGATGTTGCTTCCATGGTAACTGCCCTGCAGACAGCAATCTCCGCCGCACTTCCGGGAACTCTGAAGAATGTCGGTGTGAACGCTATGGCAGGCTTGAAAGAAGGTATCAACGCCGGGCGTTTCAGTGTTATCACTGCATTGCGGTCTGCTATACAGGCTGCTGTCACAGCGGCGAAGCAGGCCCTGAAGATCGCTTCTCCCTCTAAGGTCTTCCGGGACGAGATCGGCTCCATGACTATGAAAGGCTTTGGAGAAGGCATTCTGGAGGAGAGCAAGGTACAGGCGAAGATCGTGAAGAACGCCGCCCGCTACCTGACCGGTGAAGCGCAGGAAGGCGCGATTGCCTTTGGCTCCACGGATAACCGGAAAACCTATAACAACACTTCTTCCGTCAACCTGACGGGAAACAACTTCTATGTGCGGGACGAGCAGGATATCCGTTCCCTGGCTGTCGAGATTGCCACCCTGACCCGCCGTCAACAGCGCGGCAGGGGTCTCCGGATGGCATAAACTTCTTGACTTTCAATGGGTTCAGAGGATATATGTTCCTACCAAACGCAAAGGAGGAAACCCTATGTTTTCTATGAGCATCCGGCCTGAAATCCTGAAAAGCATCCGGGAGAAGTATCCGCCCGGCACCACCGTTGAGGTGGTGGAGTTCCATGACCAGTACCGGGACATCCCGGCAGGGACAAAAGGCCGGGTACTGGCGGTCGACGACACGGGCACGATCCACTGTGAGTTCGAGAACGGTGTATCACTCGGAGCCCTTTGGGGGATCGATATTGTGAAGAAGATCGACTGAAACGACTGACCGTGAGGAAGCTGCCTGCGGGCGGCTTCTTCCTCTTTTTGGAGGTTATCCCATGACAGACTATTTCATCTGGAACGGCGTGGACTGCCGGACTAAAGGCATCCATGTATCGGAGTTGCCGCCGATTACCATTCCGCTGGAGAGGAGCAAGCAGACCAACGTCCCGGGCAGGCCGGGAAGCCTGACACAGCTCGAGGGTGATGACGTCTACGACGATATGATCCTAACCGCTACCTGCTTTATCGCTGATCCGGAACAGATCCCGGTGATTGCCGCATGGCTGAAAGGAAAAGGAACAGTGACCTTTGCCAACCGGACCGGCGGACACTACAACGCCCGGATCGCCAATCAGATCCCGTTTGAAAAAGTGCTGCGCGGAAATCCTCATTGTTCCTTTGCCGTGAACTTCCGGTGTTTTCCGTTCTGGTACAAGGACAATGTATCGGATGTAACGATCACGACATCCGGCGGCACAATCACGAATCCCGGCAGCGTTTATTCCGAGCCGCTCATCACCCTGACGGGTTCCGGGGATATTACCCTGATG
>JBGUGL010000018.1:0-7052 GCA_045111455.1 Christensenellales bacterium
TCAAGGTTGTCCGTGAAGTCGTTTCCGGCCTGGGCCTGAAGGAAGCCAAGGACATCGTTGAGTCCGCTCCCAAGACCATCAAGGAAGCTGTCTCCAAGGAAGAAGCCGAGAAGATCGCCGAGCAGTTCAAGGCTGTTGGCGCCACCGTCGAAATCAAGTAATTTCAACGGATATCACACAGGCGGGTGTATGCTTTACACCCGCCTGTTTCCGTATTAAAATAAATATTCAGTACGGTCCGGTTCCCTCCGGGCCGGCATTCCGCCGGGAGGGGCATGGCCTTTCCCGGCCGGCCTGAAAGGAGTATCCCTGTTGAGCAAAACCTTCCTGCGCCTCTGCGCCGCCTTCTGCTGCCTGCTGTGCCTCTGCGCCCTGCGTCCCGTCCGGGCCCTGGGAGATGATGAAGTCATCCCCCCTGCCTGGCCTGTGCCGGACTATGTGGAACGCCTGCTGGAGATTGCCGCCGGGGAGGTGGGATATAAGGAGGATCACGGCCGCACCAAGTACGGTGAATGGGCCGGCGATCCCGCTGCCCAGTGGTGCGCGGAATTCCAGTGCTGGTGCGTGGGCCAGGTGGACCTGCGGTACGGCACTGACCTGCTCCGGAATGTCTATCCCTTCTATACCTCCTCCAACACCGGCCTGCGCTGGTTCCTCAAAGCCGGCCGCTACGTGGTCCGCAAGGGCAAGGTGCCGGACTGGGGATATGAATGGCTGAAGGGACAGGATACCTTCATTAAATCCGGGGACTATATTCCCCAGCCCGGGGACTGGGTATTTTTCAACTGGGGCGGCGGCACGGACACCGAGCACGTGGCCCTGGTGGAATTCTGCTCCCGCAATCCCCTCACCCGGGAAGTCACGGTCCACGTCATCGAGGGAAACAATCCCTCGTCAGTGGCCCGGAACACCTACGGCATCAACAGTTCCTCCATCCTGGGGTACGGCACAGTCCGCGATGTGGCGGACATCACCATGACCTTCGGCAACGAAGGGGAAAAGGTGGTGAGCCTGCAGGAAAAGCTGGCTTACCTGGGTTTCCTGGATCCCACCCTGGTCACCGGCCGCTTCGGCGACGGCACCGTGGAAGCCCTCCGGGCCTATCAGCAGAGCCGGAAACTGCGGGTGACCGGCATTGCCAACATGAACACCCAGCAAAAGCTGGAGGCTGAGTTCTCCCAACAGTACAACAGCGACCCCGATATCTGGGCTGTGGTGGATGACGACTGAATTGCAAATCCGCCTTTATCTATGGTAAGATTTTGACATGCGGACCAACCTTAATCCGAAAGGAAGCTGACCTGATGTTCAGACGACTGCTCTGCTTATTCTGCGCGGCGCTGCTGCTGTTTTCCGTTTCCACCGCCTTTGCAGCGAAAGCGCCGACCGTGCACAGCTATGATTTTGACCTGACCTTCGCGCTGAACGCCGAGGCCTTTCCCCGCCTGCTCCGTCCCCGGATTTCCGGATACGCGGAACTGCTGAACAGGCTCGGCCTCAAGGGCAATATCACCTGGAGCACCAAAACCGGCTCCACGGACCTGAACGCTGAAGTCTATTTCACTTCCAATCCTTCAAAAACCTATCCTTTCCGGATTCGCAGCACCAAGTCCCGGCTGTTCCTGACCTCCCCGCTGCTGAACAACGAGGAACTGTTCTTTGACAAAATGGCCCTCATGGCCTTCTCTGTCAAATCGCAGAACACCCTGAACCTTCCCCTGCCTTACCTGGCTTTCCTCTATCCCTACTGCACGGAATACGCCTTCCGGGCTTTGAGCAAGCCCTGGGATGAAATCATTGCCCCTTCCCGGGAAACCGGCGTTGTCACCGTGGGTCAGTTCGAGGAACTGTCCGAAAGATGGGCTGCCGCCATCCAGGACAATGTACAGCTGCAGCTCTGGATCTACGCGCTGATGAACATTTCCGAGGCCTCCGGTGTGATTGACACCGAATTCAGCAACCTGCCCATGTATTATGAGAAGGTCACCGGCGGCGAGCCCCTGAGCGTTACCGTGGATAAAAACTCCGAGCTCTGGCAGGACGCGGCCGGCAACACGCTGTTTGCCCGGCGGACAGAGGAGGATTTTTCCTCCCTGGCGCTTTCCCTGCCCGCCTCCGAAAACGGATACATCCCCAGCCTGACCGTCCGGAGCCAGTCCGACGGGCAGACCGGCAGTTTCGGTTTCACCGCCTCCGTGATCCGGGATCCGGACTTCGCTTCCTCCTCCTTTACCGATGAGGACACTTATTTCCCCTACACCGACGAAGGGGAATATGACGAGGAATACGAGGAAGAAGTCGTGGACGAAGTTGTGGAAGACGAAGTTGCGGAAGAGGAGGAATATGAGGAGGAAGCCGATGAAGAAGCCGGCAAATACGGCGCCGCCGGTTCCATGCCTGAACAGCTCCTGTTCCTCCGGGCCGCAGGTTCCGGCCTGCCCCTCAGCCTGCCGGCAGACTCCTCCTTCTCCGTTTCCGCCACGGTTCTGGGCGCGGTCTATCCGAACTACGCCTTCTTCCTGCAGGGAAGCACAAAAAAAGACGGAGCCGTTTCCGTTTCCCTGTGCAAACCGGGAAACGCTGAAACCGCGCCCGTCGAAATCTTCCGGGTGTTCGGCACCGTTTCTCCCGTAGAGGGGAAAGAGGCGCCCGATTTCCGGAAAAAGAGCGTCAAGGAAGCTTATAACATCTTCTCCCTGAGTGAGCAGAGCCTGCCCGAGTTCACTTCCAGAATGATCCCCCTGCTGGCCAGGAGCCTCCTGTCCTTTGTGGCGGAAGCCCCCACTTCGGCCTGCCAGGCCCTCCTGGACGACCTGACCGATCTGGGCGTCCTGGGCATGCTCATGAATTAATCTGCTTATTCGTATTCGGTATCAAAAACGAATTCCGCCGGGCCTTCCTGGAACACATGGTTGGTCTCCGGATCCCATTCAACAGTCAGCGATCCTCCGTTCAGTTCGAGGGTCGCTTTTCTTTCGCTCAGCCCGTTCAGCACGGAGGCCACCAGGGTGGCGCAGGCGCCGGTGCCGCAGGCCATGGTTTCCCCGCTGCCCCGCTCCCAGACCCGCATCCGCAGGCGGGCCCGGTCCTTCACAGTCACAAACTCCACATTGGTCTTCCGGGGGAACAGCGGATCCACCTCGATCATGGCGCCCACGCCATGCACGTCAAAGCTGTCCGCGTCATCCACATAGATCACCGCATGTGGATTGCCCATGCTCACGCAGGTCATATTGTAAACTTTGCCCAAGGCAACCACCGGAGCGCCCATGACCGGATTGCCCGGCAGGTTCACCGGGATCTTCTTCCCTTCCAGTTCCGGTTCACCCATGTCCACCCGGACCCTTTCCGTCACCCCGTCCCGGACCGTCAGCTTCAGGATTTTGATTCCCGCTCCGGTCATCAGGCTGATTTCCGTTTTATCAGTCAGGCCCCGGTCATGAACATACTTTGCCACGCACCGGGTAGCATTGCCGCACATTTCCGATTCGCTGCCGTCCGCATTGAACATGCGCATCCGGAAATCCGCTTCATCGCAGGGCATAATGAGCACCAGTCCGTCGGAACCCACGCCGAAATGCCGGTCGCTGATGCGCCGGGCCAGTTCCTCCGGATCCTTCACGTTTTCTTCAAAGCAGTTGACATAGATATAATCGTTTCCCAGGCCCTGCATTTTGGTAACCTTCATCTGATCTCCCCGGCGGCGGCAATCACATGGCCGGTACCCTCCGGCAGCCGTTCCGCTTCTTCCTCTGTTGTTTTTTCCCTGCGGATAAACTTATTCAGTTCCTGCAGGCGTTTGATGCGCCCTTCCACCCGTTTCCCGGTGAGGGCCTTGCTGCGGTACCGGTCAAACAGTGCCCGGACTCCCATGGTGACGGGAATGGCTGCCCAGAAGCCTGTAAGGCCCGTTACAGCCGCTCCGACCCCCATGGCCGCGCCGGTCTTGACCATGCGGTAGGCGCCGTCTTTGAGGCCTGTTTTGCCCGGTTTTTTGCCCAGCAGCACCTTGGATCCCTCGCTGACCGAGATCACCATAAAGGGCAGGAAGCCCGTCACGCTCTCCGTCAGTTCCGTCAGCAGTCCGGTTTCCTCCAGCAGGCCGGTATCCACCGCGATCTCATCCATATAGGTCAGCCCCGTGGCGATGGTATCCACCATGGTATCATGCTGACGCTTGCGATATTCCTTTACCAGTTCTTCGTAAGTTTTCATGAAGGACACCTCCTTCGCAGCAACTTTCATATCCGCCGGCAGGCGGATATTTCATGTTGCGAAGCAACATTTTATATTGGCCGAAAGCCAATATTTCACATCCGGCGAAGCCGGATATTTCATTCAGTCATCAATGTGTTCATTTAATGAACGCATTGATGATTGTCACGATCACCCACGCCGCCGCAGCGATACTGACCATCAGTGTCAGCCCCTGGATGATTCCGGGAGCCTTTTTCTTTTCTTTTGACGGCACCTTCGCCGCCTGCTTCTCCAGGGGGGACAGCCGGTTCCGCAGTTCAGTGACCACCCTGTCGTGATCCTTCCTTTCCTCCTCCAGGGCGGTCTCCAGCAGGCTGATCCGGCTTTCCAGCTTCTGGATCCGCTGGTCCTCCTGGGTCATCAGGCCGTCCACTTCCCTGCGCAGCCGGGTCTGGTCCTCGCACAGGCCCTCCGCCACCAGGGTCATTTCCGCCGTGAACTGCTCAATCAGCTGGTTTGTATTTTCGCCCTTGACCATTTTCAGGGCGCCGTCCCACAGGGTGGGTTTCTTTGTCTTTTCAGCGGTGAGGGTCTTTTCTTCTGACATGATGAACGCCTCCCTTCCCCCGGATTGTATCACATCCGGAGACTGTACCTCAACATTCTTCCCGGAATCCTCAGATTCTGAACACAAAACGGTCACCGCGGATCAGCTGGATGCTGTTGTGCAGGGGCCGGCCCCGCTGGTCGTAAATCACCTCGTGCAGGCACACCAGGGGCGTGCCTTCCTCCACTTCCAGCAGTTTTGCCGCCTCCGCGTCCGCGAAGCGCATGGACACGTCGTGCAGGGTCAGTTTCGGGTCCACGCCGTAATCATGCAGCAGGTTATAGAGGCTTCCGTGCAGGTCCTGGTCCTGCAGCCAGGCATAGGCCATGGAAAAGCGGTTCTTTTCAAGCACCACGGGCACCCCGTCCGCCCGGCGGACCCGCATGACTTCCAGTACCCTGCCGCCCTGTTTCAGGTTCAGCTCCTCCGCGTCCTCCGCTTCCGCCACGGTTTCCTTCACATGAACCACATCCGTGGATGGCTTCACATTGTTTGCCTTGCAGGAATCGTGGAAGCTGTGGATGCTCTTCATGCGCATAGCGCCCCGGGGGGCGGCCACAAAGGTCCCCTTTCCCTGTTTCCGCTCCAGCAGTCCTTCCGCCGTCAGCTCCGCCAGGGCCCGGCGCACCGTCACCCGGCTGACCTGGTACAGCTGTTCCAGCTCATGCTCCGGCGGAATCCGGCTGCCCGTGGGATAGGTCCCCCGGTCAATATCTCCCCGGATCCGCTGCATCAGCTGGTGATACAGCGGGCTGTAGCTTTCCGCCTGCAAACTTTTCATGATTCCGCCTCCATGGTTCTTTCCTGTACATTGGTATTGATACATTTCAATACAATATAATGATAGTAACACCAAAGCCATAAAAAAGCAAACCGCCGCAGGCGGTTTGCAGTTCGTCATTCTTGTCTGTAAAAAACCATCCGGTCAGACGGTTTCTCCCTCGATGAGCTTACCGGGCACCGTAATGTGCCGCGGAACATGGCTGTCCGGGTTTTCAATTGCGTCCGTCAGCAGTTCAAACACCGCTTCGGCAATCTGTACCGTATCCTGGCTGTAGGTGGTCAGCCGCGGTTTGATGCTCTGTCCCATGGGAATTCCGTCATATCCCACCAGTCCCACGTCTCCGGGCACACTGATACCGTGCTGCTGCAGCTGAAGAATCGCCCCGATGGCGCTGGAGTCATCCGGGCACAGGACGCAGGTGGGCTTCAGCGGCAGCCGGAGGAAATCCATGATGCAGTCTGCGCATTCCGTCGCGTTGTTGAAGGAGCCCTCATGCACATACTCCGCCGGGACACGGATCCCCAGCTCGGTGCAGGTTTTGTAGAAGCCGGCAAGCCGTTCCCGGCTGACCGTCCCCTTCTGGCCCTGGATGAAGGCGATCCTGCTGTGGCCGCGGTCCACCACATGGCGGACAATCTGTTCCATGCTGGTGCGGTTGTCACCGGTAACGCAGTCAGCCCCTTCGTAGGTATGGTCGATAATCACCGTGGGGATACTGCTGGTGGCCAGGCGCATGATCCCGGCATAGTCAAATTCCGCCTGGACCACAATCACGCCGTCCAGGTTCCGCTGGCGGGCATGCTCATAATAATACCGGCCTGTAAAGTCATCCCGGCCGATAAAGGTCAGGTCATAGCCGCGGACTTCCGCCGCCCGCCGGATGGCATCAAACAACCGGCTGAAATAGGCGTGGGTCATCATATCCTGGTAGACGATGCCGATATTGTTGGACCGGTTCGTTTTCAGCGTCCGGGCCGCCGTATTCGGATAATAGCCCATTTCCCGGGCCGTCTGGCAGATAAAGGCTGTTTTCTCCTTGCCCTCATTGGACAGCCCGTTCAGGGCGCGGGAAACCGTCGCGATGGAAACGCCGCATGCCTGGGCGATATCTTTCAGCCTGACCATATCCCGACCATTCCTTTCTCTGTTCACGCAATCGTTTTCTGCTGTTATAAATTGTAAATCACGGACAATCCCGTGTCAACGGTAACCGGCTTCCGGAGCGTATTATTCCGGTATTTTCATAAAGCAGGGACAGGTTTTCCGCCTCCGTTTCCGGTTTTGTGAAGATTGTCTGTATTTCAGCTGAAAGATCACTGTTCGCTCTGTCATTCTCCGGGCAGCTGTGATACAATAGCCCAGGTGCCCGGACAAAAGAAAAAACCCAGGGCCCATTGATGCAACGTGCTCCAGGTTCATGGAGCTGATAGCCAGATTCGAACTGGCGACCTCATCCTTACCAAG
>JBGUGL010000019.1:0-78192 GCA_045111455.1 Christensenellales bacterium
GGATAATTCATTGTATTTCTAAAGATTTTCATTTGCGGATTTTTTGTCTCCAAAATCAATGCTCTGAATTTTCTGCATAGATATATCTTCAAATGGTCAATGTATATGCAATCAAAATTGAGACTAAAACCGCCATCACTTATAAAATCACCTGACTTTTGGGCGTGAGTAGTCAAACGATCAAACGATTGGAGGACTGCTTGATGACGACCCAAGAGAAACAGATGATTACCAGTCTCAGCGAAAATGGACTGGGCTACAGGAAAATCGCCGCAGATGATTAGAAAAAATCCATCTGCTCATTATAAAATCACCCTCGTTTGGGACAGAGAAAGGTAAGAAATCTCTGAATGGGGTGATTACCTTGACAACTGAACAGAAGAACAGGATTGTCTCTCTCCGGCAGGCTGGGTACGGGTATACCGCCGTTGCCCGGGAACTCGGGATGACCAAAAGCGCCGTATGTAAATATTGCCATCAGATCGGTCTCGCAGGGGTCGGAAACAACTTGATTAATAAGGAAGACAGAGGTAATGTTGGCGGTGAGCAAAGGCCGGAAACCAAGGTCTACAAGGCGACTTACCATTTCGCGGATGAACCGAACGAGGGTGTGGTCGATGAGGTGCTCAGGATCCTGATGAACGTGAGGTGAGACGATGAAAAAAGTGATATGCCTTTACCGTGTATCGACAGTCGGCCAGGTCGATCACGATGACATCCCGATGCAAAGGCTGGCGTGCAGGGAGTACGCGGCCACCCACCCTGACTGGGAGATTATCGAGGAGATCTCGGAAAAAGGCGTCTCCGGCTACAAGGTCAGCACCAATGCCCGGGACGCCATCGTGGAAATCAAAAGACGAGCAGCACAGCATGAGTTCGATGTGCTGCTCGTTTTTATGCATCCCGGATAATCAAACGCAGAATCGCGGCAATACATTCCGCAGTTTCAAATTCGCTTTTCACATCAAGCCTGAGCACACCCGCATCGTTGAATTCGTCGTCTGCAGTCCGGTGAAACAATTCGATTGATCCGATTGCCTTCCGGATTCTTTTGCTGTGAATCGTCCACCGGACAAACCATTTTGATGCATAGGAGCTTTGCCAGAACGCGATTGCTTTTGCCATACTTTCCCTGTCCGGATAGTAGAAATTGTCTCCGTGACAGTTGTCGCTGTTGAAAAACGGCAGCGCGTTCCTATCACCGTAAACGTCTGCCAGGTCTATTGTATCTTCCGGGGAAACCAAACGCAACAGGTACTCATCGTTTTCAAAAACCGGACAGCTTTCATATACATTCGTCACAGCAGTTCATGCTCCTTATCCACAATACGCCACGGCGTCCGCCTGAAACTGCAGTCCTTCCTTGCCGCCCACATGTGCAAACTCAGTCTGGATGGATTTCCGCACAGGATACTTTCCGCCGAATCTTTCCTTGATGATCTTCTCCATCACAGGAATATTCCACACGTCCCTGAACAGGCAGTCCATCTGAACCACGGATTCCAGGGTAAGGCCGACCATGGCAAGCCTTTCCTCCATGTTGTCAAAAGCCCCGTTTATCTGTTCTTCTATCGTTCCTCCGACATTGCCCACACAGTATCCCAAAAAGCAGAAGTCCCCTGCCTTAATGATTCCGGAATGAGCCCACTGTTCGTGTACGTCATATCTTTCAATCTTACCCATCTTCTTTTCCTCCATAGATTTTCATCATAGATTCTGCAATGTTTTTCAGTCTTTCCCGTACTTCTGCCGGTTCAATGACCTCCACTTTATCCCCAAAGGTGAGCATCCACATGACAAGATTGTCCATATCGCTGTAGTCCCGAACCAGCAGAAGCCTTCCGTCTTCCCGGACTTCACAGCAATCCGGCCCGAATTCCTCAACCAGTCTCCATTTCATATCAGGCTCAAACAAGGCCCTGAGAATGATATTTCTTGGAGATGCCAGTTCGGAAGCCAGGTCGGGAACAGGCGCGTTCCTGCATATAAATTCCTGTTCCGTTTCCCTTACCCTGTCCATGCGGTTCAGCTTGAACAACCGATAGTCTTTGCGGTCCCGGCACCATCCGTACACATACCAGTTGTTCCATTTGAAAACAACGTAATACGGTTCTATCGAGCGGTTGCTCTCTCCTGACGGCGCGTAATAGTCGAATTCCAGAATATGCCTGTTCTCTATGGCATCCTGTATGGCTGCGATCTTGGGTGCAAGGGAGGTCCTGTACCAGGAAGACAGATCGATCAGGATCGAATCCCTGCCGCTGATCAGTTCCGACGATCCGGCCTGGATTTTTTCCATCAGCTGACCGTAATACCTGCTTCCGCTCACACTGTCCAGGCTCCGGAGTCCGGCCAGGATCATCTGCATATCCCGGGATGTCAGAAGCGTCCTGTCCATGCGGTATCCGTTCATAATGGAGATACCGCCTCCGGTTCCCTGCATGGTACGGATCGGTATTCCGGCTTTGGAAAGGGCTTCCACATCCCTGCCGATCGTTCTCCGGGATACCTCAAAATGCTCCGCAAGCTCAGGTGCGGTTATCACCTCTTTCTGCAGCAGGATCGACAATATTCCGATCAGCCTGTCAATCTTCATGCGCTCACCTTCCTGTTCATTCTACAGCGGCAAACATGACAACTGTATGTCTTGTTTGGGGTATGGTTTTTTCCGGTACCCCTGTTCTTCAGGGTATACCCGGCCGATCATAGCTCAGTTTTCTGTCATTCCATCAATGCAGACAGTGAATCCTCTGTATCTGTCGAAACCCAGTGTCCTTCAAGGCAGATCTCCGGGTTGATTCCCCTGATCGTATCGGAAAGCTTCCCGCACAGGGCCCGGTCCTTTCTCCCTGTACGGAATTCCTCACAGGTGGAATCACCGAGGAACAGGGTTTTGTCTTCACAGACATAAACGAGGGTCGTATCATCCGTATGCGGTGATTCCGCCTGAATCAGCCTGACAGTCACCCCTCCAAGGTTCAGGGTCACCTCTCCGGAAAAGGTGATATCAGCCCTTTTGACAATCACTTCTTCATGATTCGCATATTCACGTCGGATGCTTTCATCGAGGGAAAAGAACTCATCCGGACCGTTCTTTTCAATTTTCTCCTTCCACTGTGCCAGATGCCTGTCCGTCAGTTCATTGGCGATGCACAGCCCGTTGACAGCATGCATTCCGAAGGTATGATCCCAATGCCAGTGGGTAAGAACGGTCATGCTTGGAAGAGGCAGGTTTTCCTTTTCCAGAAGCGCATAAAATTCCCTGGTATGTGCAGCGGAGTGGCCCGCATCGATTGCAAGGCTCCAGTTATCCCCTTTCACATATCCGAGATTGGGGCGGTCCCTCTCTGTTTCATACGGCATATACCATATATGCCCGGTTAATCTCTTCAGTTCCATCTTTATATCCTCATACAGTTAATATTCATGGCTGCCCGAGCGTGTCCAGATAAGGTTTGTACCGGGGATACTGGATTTTCAGCACCGGTTCTTTCTGAATCAGGCTGAAAAACGCCGGAGTATCCACCCACTGATATCCAACGGTTTCTCCCGGCTGCAGCCGGATAGAATCCTTATCGCACTTCACTGTGGCAAGAAAAGCATAGACCGCCGAGCGGCTTTCCCGCTTGAATGTGGTTCCGATCAGCTCCAGCCTGTCCGCTGTCAGTCCGGTTTCTTCCAGCATCTCCCTGCGTGCCGCTTCCTCCGGGTTTTCACCGGCCAGTGCCGAACCGCCCGCGCTGGCTTCCAGGCAGCCGGGATAGACATCTTTATCTGGATCCCGGAGTGTCAGCAGGAATTCTCCGTCCTGATGGCGGATCAGGATATCACAGACAATATGATATCTGCCTTCGGGAATTTCCCTCGCGCGGCTGCGCTCCCAGGTTTCACCGGTTTTCCGTCCCTGTTCATCATACAGATCCCAGATCTCCATAGTCATTGACTCCTTATCAATCATAACAGTAAAGAATTACGTAATTTTCCGTCAATACATCATTCCGGCCTGTACCACAGCTGTGCTTCCACATACCCGTAGGGAGCAATGCTTTGGACCAGCTTTTCCGGAGAATCATCGAAGGCGTGCAGTCTTTCAATGAGCATCTGTTTTGTCAGCACTTCCAGTGAATCATTTCTTGAGAGTTTTGCGCAGCTGTCGCCAAGGGTAAAACTGATCTGTTCGTCCGGGATCTCATCCAGGGGGATCCGCAGGCTGTCGCCTTCATCAAACCATGTTTTCAGGTAATCGCTTTCTCCCAGGACAAAACTGTAAGGATGCTCCAGTTGCGGTTTTCCGCCCAGGGCAACAAACTGCTCCCATACCCGTTTGTCTGCTGCCTTCCTCAGCGGATAGTAATTTTCGAAGTCCGCAAAACGCCCGTAACTGGTCATGCCTTCATGTGCAGAGGCCAGTTCGGAAGCTTTCTGAAACGCTTTCTCCTCCGGGAGCAGCATGATATTCTTCCAGGGATCTGTTCCCCGTACACAGTAGTGCGTGATGTACAACGAACTCATTCTCGCTCCTTATCCCGATAAATTCCGGTATTCCTATGATTGAATATAATCTTCTATAAATATATCAAGTCTTCTGCTTTTTTCCCGTTCTTCATTTCTCAGAGATTCAAATGTATTTTATCAGAAAATATTTGGTTAAATTCTCGTCTTTGTTTCTACGCACATATTCCACTTCGTATCCAAGTTTTTGATAGAACTCAAGGGCCTGAAATCCGTAAGTTGTAAGATTGATCTGCTCTCTGTTATCGTCTTTGAAGGCCTCTTCCACGGCCTTGACAAGCATGGAACCGACACCGGCTTTTCGATATTCCTCCATGACAATCAAATCTCCGATATGAACCTCTTTGTAATATGCATGTCCCTGGATGACACCTGCGATTCTTTCTCCGTCTTTTGCCACAAAGCAATAGTCGACATATGCTGTATCTATGCCGTTTTTCAAGGCATATTTGCTGAATTCTTCACCTACGAGTGTACCGATAACTCCATCTTCGTCTTCGGTTCGTTCTATTATCAAAGACATATCTTTTTCACCCTTCTTTATCCCTCTATTCAGTAATAGTCAGAGATTTCAAACAATAGCTTCAATATGCTTATCAAAAAATCTTATGGAACTTCCAGAAATCAATGGTTTCCTGCAGATCATCTTCGTCCGCGAAAAGATTCATCTTCTTTCCGATAGCAATCGCCATATCAACATACATGTTGGCTCTTGCCGTAATTACATACTCACCAACAACAAGAGCTTCTTTAACTGAATGAGTGGATTCTATTCCCTTCAATATACCGGCATTGTCCAGTTCATCCACACCGTTGCAAATACCTGCTACCAGATGCTTATTATCTACAACTGCACGGATAAATGAATATACTTCTTCGTTATCGATAGACGAAATGTTACCGCCGGGCACCAGAAGCAATTCTACATCTTTCGGGTCAATATCTTTTAGCGCACAAGTCGCATTCAAAGAAAACTTTTCCTGAGCTGTAACCGGTTTTCCATCTATAGTAGCAAAAACCAGTTCATGACCGCAAAGCTGGAGGAAATAATTAGTTATCACAATCTCATAGATACAACATGTCTCATATAGCAATACAACTGTCTTCATTATATCCTCCTACATCCCGATTTGTTGATATTGATTATTCAATTCGCTTGTATTGGACAGAGCAACTGTCCCTGTTCAGGCCGCACTTGCTATAGAAGGTTTCGTTGTAATCAATGGAAATTAACTGCACAACATTGATTTTCTTTTCTTTCAGACCTTTTTCCACTTCTGTCAGCAATTGTTTTCCGATGCCCTGCTTCTTCCTTTCTGGAATCACGAAGAGCTCAGAGACAAAGAATCAGTTCGTCCGGGATCTCATCCAGGGGGATCCGCAGGCAGTCACCTTCATCAAACCATGTTTTCAGGTAATCGCTTTCTCCCAGGACAAAACTGTAAGGATGCTCCAGCCGGGGTTTTCCGCCTAGACCGACGAACTGTTCCCGCACCTGTTTGTCTGCCGCCTTCCTCAGCGGATAGTAATTTTTGAAATCCGCAAAGCGCCCGTAGCTGGTCATGCCTTCATGTGCAGAGGCCAGTTCGGAAGCTTTCCGAAAAGCTTCCTCCTCCGGGAGCAGCATAATATTCTTCCAGGGATCTGTTCCCCGTACATAGTAGTGCGTGATGTACAACGAACTCATTTCCTCTCTTTGACTCCCGTAAATTCCGGGCCCCCGAATCATTGCGTTCCCGGCAAGCCGGATTATCTTTCCAGAACGAACCGGGCCACCCTGACATTCCCGTCCATTTCAATAGACTGTATATCAAATCCGCATTTTTCTGTATAAAACCGAACGTTCTCACTTTTATCCACGGGCGTTACCAGTGTGAATTTGTTCCAGTCCGGATACTGTGTTTTGACGAATTCCATTGCGGACGTTCCGATGCCTTTGCCCTGAAACTCCGGAATAACGCACAGGCATCCGACTTCATATATTCCTTTTTCCACTGCCTTGCAGGATATGCAGCCAACCGGTTTGCCGCCGCAGAGAATCAGGAATTTGGGATAATCAATGATGGACTGTTCCATCTTTTCTTTTGTTCTTCCGTATGCGGGGCATTCACCGTATCTGAGATAATCGCTGTAAAACGAAGCGTTGTAAATCTCTACGAGCTGCTCCGCGTCTGCTGTATCCGCTTTCCTGAATTCGATCTTCATCGGTTTCCCCTGCAAAACAAACACCTGATTCGGATACCCGAACTCTTCTGTCAGTTCGGCTTCGGTAAAACCGAATTTCCTGTACAAAGCACGGGGAGCGGTTCCTTTTTCATCTCCTTCACGGAAGGTGGATACCGTAATATCCCTGCCCCTGTCCATTTCGCTGAGGGCCGTTTCCAGAAGCTTTGAAGCAATGCCTTTTCTCCGGGCCTCGGGAGAGACTGCCAGGCAGCAGATCATGTTCCGGTTCCTGGAGAACAGCAGCACTCCCTGAATCTGATCATCAGCTTTCACACACAGTGCCTGCCGCTTCCCCATAAATTTCAGAACCGTCTGTTTGTGCTCCTCCAGGCCCTCTTCTGTTTCCAGCCCCGGGAAATTCCAGCTGACCCGGCGCACAAGATCCATCCAACGATCGATATCCGCCGGCATTCCGAAACGAACTTCCATCCGTGCAATCTCCCTCTTTAATTACAGTACGTCTTTCATACCTCTGTTGAATTCAAATATGACGCCGTCTTCCTGCCTGTTTTCATGGCCTGTATCGGTTTTGATCACCACACCGCCCATGCGCTGATAAAAGCGCATGGCATTTTTGTTGTGCGGACTGCAATTGCAGGCAAAACGGCTGATCTCCTTTTCATTGCAATAGTCCATCAAGATGGAAAAAGCCTGTTTTCCAATTCCCCTGTGCTGATATTCCCGCAGCACATACAGGGAATGCAGCCAGGCACCGGTACCAGTATCCTGAAATATGAAATATCCGATATCCTCGTCACCGCATCTGATCAGATATACTATGAAGGATGGATCTGAGATCTTTTTCAGATCTTGCTGCTGATGCCAGTCGTAATCGAAACTGTCAATGACTGCATCCGGGTAAATGCCGCGGTATGTCGTATCCCAAATCCTGTGCCGGAGTGTACTGATGGCGGCCGCATCACTTGCTTTTGCCCGTACAAATTCAACTTGTTCAACCATTGGTTTTTCTCTTTCACAAATCCCGATTTGTCGTTTGCTCAATAAATTAATAGTTTACTTCCTTCTCATTATCATTCTGACCGCTGAAACCGGTGTGTCAAGATTCAATTGCTTTTTGCATCCGTCAAATTCAAAACCGTATCTGTGATAAAAGCGGATCGCTCTTTCATTTTGTTCAAGCACCCAAACAAAGATAGTATTATATTCACTCAGCCTGGAAACTGCTTCATTCATCAGTCTGTACCCTATTTTATGCCCGTAATACTCTGAAAGGACATAAATTGCGACAACTTCTCCTGCATCCGTCAGATCTTCATCCCTGGAGGGACTATATACAGCAAATCCTACAACTTTCTCTTTATCCTTCGCGACAAGCGTGTTTTCCGGGAACTGCCGTGCACGTGCTGTTGTAGCCTCCACAGTCATCGTATCAAGATATCTGTCACATACAATGCCTCTGTAAGCTTCCTGCCATGCAGTGCAATGCACATATCCCCTCCCGCACAGTTCCTCATCCGTTTCAGCTGATTTAATGCATATAGAATCATTGATTTTTTCCATACAGCTTTTCTCCTCTGCTGCAATTCTGTTTCTTCAAAGGGAAGGCAGAGTGGGGATTACTTTCCCAGCTCCAGCAGCCGCTTTACGCCCAGCACGGTTGCCGGGATGCGGTCGTTCGGTGACAGGTTCGACAGGACAACCACAGCCGTCCCTGTTTCAGGGCTGAACCCAAGATAGCTGTTGTAATGACCTGTACCCCCGTTATGCCAGATGATCCCGTTCTTTTTGTCAATGATCCATCCCATGCCGATCTCATCCAGGTAAATGCCCATGGCCCGATAGCTTTCCGTTGAGGCGTTGATGACCTTCAGGCTCTGATGGCACAGGGCAAAAGGAGCATCCGCGTCCAGCTGCATCTGCGCATAGCGCAGCATATCGTCAATGTTCGATGTTATCGCACCTGCGGACAGGTAGGCGTCATCGGGCTGCCAGTCCCAGTAATGGCCCAGGTCCCCGTCCCGTTCAGAGATCTTTGTCCCGGGCATGCCCAGGTCTTCCCGGACCCAGGTGTTCAGCAGTGCCGTATAGTCCGTATCATAAACCGCTTCCAGCACCAGGCCCAACACAGCGTAGCCGAAGTTGGAATAGGTGAAGCCGTAGCTGTCACGGTTCATATCAAGCTCTTTGACTTTCCCGAGGACCTTGTCCCGGCTGATGCCGAAGAAGCTGTTCCGTCCTCCGAAGAAATTGCCGATCATCGGGGTTTCAAAGTAAAAGCCCTTATATCCGGAAGTATGCGTCAGCAGTTCCGCAACGGTGGGATAGTTCTTCCCTTCCGGCAGGAACAGGTACGCGCTGATGGGATCCTCCAGCCTGATCTTTCCTTCCGACACCGCTTTGCTGATCAGGGCAGCCGTGAAGGTCTTGGTCAGGGAGCCGATTTCATAGGTATGCTGCTCAGCCGGGAAAATCGTTCCGTTCTCCCCGTAGACAGTAAAGGATGCCTGTCCGTTTTTGATGATTCCGACCGTGATCCTTGCGTCCGGTTTGCCCTGCGTAGTGTATTGCAGCGCGTCCTCAAACGTCAGGCCGGGGACCTTCCCCATCTGCACCTTCCCGTAGATCATCAGCCCGCCGAGGACCAGGGCAATACACACAATAACGGATATCAGGATTACCATGATCTTTTTCCTGCGCTTTCCTGTTTTTTTCATTTCCTTGTCACTGTCTTTCCTTACAATACACTCAGCAGCATTTCTTTCGCCCAGCGATACTGGCCCCGGTCTTCAAATTCACGATAAAACACTTCGATCATCATGGTCAGGTACAGGATCACATCATACCAGCGGAGCCTCTTCAGATCGTTTTCTGAAAAAGAGTTTACCCCGAACCCTTCCAGGAAATCAACATTCCGGTTGTGTTTCCGGAAGCGGTCGTCCATAAAGGGTTCTCCCCACATGGCCCTTTCCCAGTCAATGATGCCGGAAATATGGTTGTTGCTGACAAAGATGTTGCCTTCCCACATATCCCAGTGAACCAGCGTGGCGGACCGGACTTCAGCAAAACTTTCCTTTTCGCTGTCCAGTTCCTCAATCAGCCGCTGCGGGTCACAGCCCAGATCCACGTCTTTCTTCTTGGCGTCTGACAGGAGATTGGTCAGCATGATTCTGACGAATTCAAACAGGGAGTCATATCTTCTTTCATCTCCCAGAAAGCCGAACTGCGCGTTGGTAATCGTCGTCAGTTCCCTGGCGATCCGGCCGGTTTCCCGGTTCAGTTCCCGGACCACACTTTCCGGCAGTTTGTCTTTGATGAAAGCGTAGTTCTCCCCGGGCAGTTTTTCCATGAAGAAATAATCCCCGCTGCACACCGTCCTGGAGCAGTCATAATACTGGACTTCCGCTACCTTGAAGGAGCATTTCCCAGACACCAGGCGCATGGCTTCAACTTCGGCTTTCATCAAGTTGATTTCATTGGAAGTATTGCCGGTCCTGTCCTTTGCCGCGATTTTCAGGATACTTTCACTTCCGTCGTCAAATACAACGTGATAGGTCACGTTGCACATGCCTTCCGTCAGTTCTTTGATCTTTATGACCGTTTTATCCGGAAATGCCTGTTTCGCCATTTCTGTGATGGTTTCATTGGATTGCCTGTTTTTCGTAATCATATCTGTTTCTCTCTTTGACAGATGAAGTTACCGTTCAGTTATGCTGGGCATAGCAATACCAGTGGATTCCTTTTCCGTATCCGATCTTCTCATAGAACGGATCCCCGCCGCCGGTCATATGGGTGGCTCCAAGCGGTTTCAGGCGGCGGTAATGCTCTGTCAGCGCAGCTGATGCCAGTCCTTTCCTGCGGTGCCGGGGAACGGTGCAGAGCGGCTCCATATAAGCCAGATGGTCTTCCGGAACCCACCACATTCCTGAATAGCAGGCATACTCTTCATTTTCATCTGCAATAATGACCGTATACTCGTATGTCGAATGCGGAGGCGGATTCCGGAAATCTTCCAGGATTCCTTTATAGGACGTTGCCGGTGTCCATTCCCCGGAAGTGTCCTCCGCAGTCCAGTTCTCGAACTCGCCTTTGTCCAGATGGTGATCGAAACCGTACCAGCAGCATTTTGCCAGCTTCAGGGGATCTGCGTCAGCATCGTTCACAAAGTGGAAGCCGGCGGGAAGCTCATAATTCAGTTCCTTTGAAAAATCATACTGCCTGTCTTCATAGTCATACTGCAGGGTGAATCCCCTTTTCTCAGCGATCTCCATGAGATATTCCTGGCCGTTGAACAGCATAAACCGCTGTTGGTTGTCAAAATCAGGCATCTCCTTCATGGCATAATCAACCATTTCCTCCGCCAGGAATTCATATCCCGGGCGGATTTTGAAATAGATGTCCGTGACAGGCGCTTCATTGAACACAAACCCGACCACCCTGGGACCGTCAAACCAGAGCCGGTCCAGATGCACATAGCTCTTGTCCATCCAGCTCGAGAACAGGGCATACTCAAAGAACGGTGCGGCAACACCGCCGCCCTTCTCACGGTCATAAATCTCCACCATAAAATCCCAGACCAGGTTCAGGTCTGTTTCCTTCTGAAACTGTTTTGTTGTTATACTCATGTTATTTTCCTCCGTTAAAACGGAATCATACCGTTCTGATCCCATCAATAATGTTCAGGTTATATTGACTGCATTGCCCTGCAGGAGCTGAATTGCCTGTTCAACGGTAATGATCTTCGCGTAGCGCGTTTCCCACATGAATTCATTGTAATACCTGTAGGCAGTCTCCTTGTCAAAGTAGGGGTTGTCGTAGGTTGAATTGGTGTATGACGGAACATAAATATGAAACCCTTTCTCGAATCCGCTTTTGATCGTTGCATCCATACAGTAGTCTGTGGATACACCGATCGCCATTACATCCTTTTCGCCCCTGGATTGCAGGTATTCCGTCAATCCGGTCATAGGATGAAAAGCGCTGTTTACATTCTTTTCGAAACGCTTTTCTTCTGTCCTCGGGGCAAATTCCTCATAGATCTCGTAGTTATCCGAAGACTTATCAAGATCAGTTCCCGGGCCGTCGTCATGCTGGACATAAGCGACCTCAACACCGTTCTCTCTTGCGACAGTAATCAGTTCTTTAATGTTTTTCCTTACCGTATCAAACGCATACAGTCTCTCGTCAAAACACCCTTTTTGTGTGTCTACAACCAGCAGGATCATCTTATCTCTTCTCCATTTCAATTCCCGGTTTGACTGTTTTACCGGAAATGCCGACAAGGTCATTCCCGGTTGTCTGCCTGCGGCAGCCAGTAAACCGAATATGCGGTTTCAGTTTCAAAACCGAATTTCCCCGCCAGGTGTCGGGAGACTTCGTTCTGCGCGTCCCAGTGGACAGTGATGCCGCGTTCCATGCAGTCCCGCAGCATCCGGGCAATACAGGCTTTCGCGAGTCCTTTCTCCCGGTGGGCTTCCTTTGTGGATACGTCCAGTTCAATCTCTCCCTCCAGGCTCAGGAAAGAAGAAGCTGCTGCCACGATCTCATCGCCGTCATACACGACGGCTCCGGAACCCTCCGCCTGGAAAGCCTCCCAGCAGGGATAATTCTCCCCGTGGGAAAAGGGATGCTGTTCAAAAGCGGCTTCATCCATCCCGGCCAGCCGGTATCCTTCCGGAATTTCAATGTCTTCCGGCAGGATGAAGCGGCAGGCGGGTTTCATCACCGTCCGCGGGTAGATTGCCGCGTCGGGATACCGTGCCTTGATGTGTTCTTCCCAGGCTTCTGTCAGGCACACCAGCGGCCTGTTCCGGAAATGGGTGTCCACTTGGGCAACGGACGCGTCTTCCGGTTCTCCGTCCAGGTAAACAAACAACGCGTCTGTGATGCTGCTTTGGTTGAATTCAGTCCGTTTGCCGAATGTGCCCTGTTGGGCAGCCAGGTATAAAAGGGGCCTGTTCATGTTGTTTCTCCGAATCCCGCATAGGCAATATTGTTGATCAGGCATTCCGCCGCGTCCTCAATGTCTTCCCGGTCCAGGTCTTCCCCTTCCCGGGCGCAGCATTCCAGTTCATCCACGATGTTTTCGATCAGCACCATGTCGATGAACAGCGGCAGCTTTTCCAGCATTTCCTCCGGAAGATCCGTTTCGGTTCTGTAGCCCTGCAGCTGAAGGTCGAAGCACTGCTGCATCAGCGTAAAGCGCTTGCACGGATCAGTTTCCTGCCGGGTCCATCCTTCATTGTGAAGCCATAGGTTGGCCAGGTCGAACATATACCAGCAGTTCATGCAGTTATCAAAGTCAAATACCGTGACCGCACCCGTATCCATGTCGATATGGTAATTTCCGTCGCTGAAATCGAAGTGGACCAGGCCGTAGCAGTCTTTGTCCTGCGGCAGCGCATGGAATGCCTCCAGGCGTCCGGCGATAGCCGCTTTCAGCTCTCCGTATTCGTCCGGGATCAGGCGGTCCAGGTATTCCATGTTGTACTTGTCGAAATAGTCCGGGCGGCGATGGACAGGCACATAGGCCTTGGACAGCCTGTGGATTGCCCCCAGGGCTTTGCCGGCGTTAAAGAAGTATTCGCTCAGCGGCGCGCCTTCCCGGTAACGGTAGCCGTTGTCCGCAAGCAGCATTCCTTTGGCATAGGCAAACACGCTGACATATATCGCTTTGCCGTTTGCTTCCAGGCGTTCCACCTGCCGGCCCTGAACAGACGGAATCACATCCGCCACGGGCGCTCCGTTCTCCGCCAGGAAACGGACAAACTCCGTTTCTGCCAGATAATCTTTTCCGCTTCGGTCCCCGAGGGCGGAGATCCGGAGAACATACTGTTTTTCCCCGTTCCTGCTGACAATCACAATCAGGTTTCGTCCGCCTTCATGGCCGGTTACCGGAGTGAATGTACAGCCTTCCAGGGCATAAAGCTGTTTCACCTGTTCAAGTATTCGCTTCAATCAGATTCCTCCTGTCCTCAGACGGATTCATTTGCTCGCAGAATCGATCTGTTTTTTCATTTCTCTGACGATATCCCGGATGCTCATTTTGTCTGTATCAATGACAATATCCCCCGGGCAGGGCGGCAGGTGCAGCCAGTAGTAGTTTGTTTCGCCTTTGTCGCCGCGCCTGTCGTGCCGCTTCTTCAGCGTTTCCTCCGAGCAGGTGAGCGTAAAGGCGACGGTTTCGTAATCTTTCGCCGTAATTCCCTTCAGGATTTCTTCCCGGATCTGCGGATCCGTCAGCACGACTGACGTAAAGAACACATATTCGAAACCCGAATCCAGATAATTGGACAGGACAAAGGACATGCTTTTATCCCCGTTGCGGAGCCGGCTGTCTGTGACGGAAAACGGATGCACGCACCAGCACCAGTCCCCGTCCAGATACGCGCTGTTGTCATAGCTTTCAAAGAGCCGCGTGCCCACAGCCGTCTTGCCTACGCAGGGAGATCCGCTGATGAGGATGAGTTTCTTCCGCATGCTGTTTTCTCCTGTTTGATCTTACTTCTGTTTCTTTTTCACTTCATTCATTTCCGCAATGAGTTCCTCCAGCGGGCGGTATTCTCCGCCCCACCATTCAAACACATGCATCCCTTCCTCTTCGAGCACGGATTCCGTAAGCGTCATCTGAATGCCCAGCTGTTTCAGCAGGCCTTCGCGATCCACCGCCTGATAATCAAAAGGCAGCAGCTTGCAAAACTCTTTATAAGAGACGCCGCATACGATCTGATGCACTCCAAGGGACGCGATGGCTGCCAGGCACCGTTCACAGGGAGCGCAGCTGGAATATACGACAGCATTCTCCAGAATTTCATCGGAATACTTGTTGGCACATTTGTGCACCAGATTGAATTCCGCATGCCCGAAGATCCTGTGAACATAGTCTGACGTGTTTTCCGCTTCCTCCAGGATTTTCCCGTTATGCACAAGAACTGCGCCAAAGGTATCATAGCCCTTTTTCCCGGCGCTGATCGCCAGCTCATAGCACCGTTTCATATACTTTTCATGCTCGTCGTCCATGGGCGTTCCCTCCAACTCAGTTTGTTTTTGCACAGAACCGGAACAGCGGATCGCCGTTTTCTTCCGTGCCATACTGCGCCATGCCGCCCTTCTCCATGGCCCGGGCGGAAGCGATGTTCTCCTTGTCACAGCCGCCGTGCACACCGGAAAGCGCATAGTCCTCCGCAGCAATCCGCAGCAGTTCCTTCACGCATTGAGTTCCGTATCCCTGATTTCGGTATGCTTCATCCAGCAGAATGAAGATTTCAGGCTCCGCATGGTTCCTCGTACCGTCCAGTCCGCACCAGCCCATGATCGTTCCGGGATTTTCCTTCCCGCACACTGCGAGGCAAAGATGGCAGAGACTGCCTTTCATATTCCTTTCGTAATTCCCGCGTATATAGGCGATGGCTTCCCTCGCCTCCGCATCCGAAAGCGGATGATGATCCGCGGGCCATGTCCGGGCAACCTCTGTAAGATCGTCCTCTGTAACGAAGTGAAGGATCAGGTTTTCCCTCATATAATCAGTCATACCATTATCCTTTCTCTGTGTTGCAGCTTCAGGACAGGAGCCATGAAAGGCCAAAAAGCAGCAGGCTTACTGTCAGGGCCAGCCCGGGAACCCAGGCGGCTATCGCATATCCGAAGTTCAGGTTATGGATAAACTGGATCTTGCTGATATACCACAGGCCATCCCGCTCCTCCAGCACCCCGGTGATCCTCACCGGAACGCGGCAGCGGATACGGTCAAGCCGGATCTGGCCCCGCACGGCGAAATAAAGAGTGCTGCCCGTCTGGGAAAGTGTCGTTGTATCCACATCCAGCGCCAGCTTTCCCCAGTATTTCCAATCTCCCTGCAGCAGGCCTTTGGCGCATTCCCGTCCACGAAAGATTTCTCCCGGGTTTGTGCCCAGTATCAGAATCTGATCCGGCAGCATGGTTTCATCAATACAGGCATCTGCCTGTCCAGGATCCCGCTTTGCATAATAAGCATTCATTCGTCTGAGGGGGCGCAGTGCATTTTCCCGCAGTTCTTCCGGAAGCGTATCCCCGGGGATTTCCCTGGGAGCAATCCGTTCCCGGCGGCCTTCCAGCCAGATCCGGAAAAGAAGATAAAGCAGAAGCAGCAGGAATACCAGGCAAAAACTTCCTGTTACATATTTCATAGTATTCTCTCCTGTCCGCAGGAAGCATGATTCCTTAACCCCGCGCCATATACGCGTACAGCGTGACCCACTTGTTCTCTTCCCCGACGTTCCCAACCTTGAAGGCCGGCACACTTTTGGACGCCGTCAGCACATACCTTCCGTTTTCCAGCCTGTGCTGATCCAGCACCCTGTACCCGGCCTGCATGGCTTCCGACTCCGGTTCGCAGCCCAAAACCTTCAGGGCATAGACGATCTGGTGCGCACCGATCTTGATGGGATCAGGCGGATAGAACGTGCCCAGCATCACGTCCACCATGGGCGTCTTCATATCGTCCGTCCGGTAGAAAATGTTGCGTTTGGTAAAATAATGCGCAAGCGCCTCTTCACATGCCGTTCTGTATCCCTGCAGATGCAGTTCAGCCGCCAGCAGCAGGTATTCAACCGTCAGCCGTGCGCAGCTCTTATGGGGCTTCCTGGGATCGTTGATCTTTTTGTTGGTGCTGATGCACCTGAAGCCTCCGTCTTCCTGAATCAGTCCGAGAACAGTGTCGATCTCGTTTTTCATGATCTCTTCCTGCCCGTATCCCATCTTGACCAGGTTTCTCAGCAGGAGCGGCTCTCCGCACAGCATTTTGAAGCCGGTGCTTTCGATGAGCCCGAACACCTCACTGTCGATGTCCTTGCCGATATCCGCCCGTGTCAGACCCCATTCGGCAAAGCCCAGGATGGCGTCATACTTCGCCCAGGGCTTGTCCGTCCGGAGCTTCTTCAGGCCGCGTTCGTATACCTTGCTTTGCTGTAGTGCCTTTTTACATTCGATAACGCGCTCATCGTCTTCCGGCAGCTTTTCGTATTCCTTCAGCGTTCTGAGCCGCACTTCCGGGTTTTCTTCCTCCAGCAGCCATGTCAGAATCGAATGATCCATCCTTCTCACCCCTCCCGGTTGAACGTTTCGTTCAGCCTGCTGTCCGCAAGCCATTCAATGCCTGATTCCTTTTGATCGACCCCCGGATTCCGGTTAGTCATCACCACGGCGATCCGGTTTGTCCGGGTATTCATTTTCATGATGCACTGTCCGTTTTCACCCCAGCCCTGTGAGACCAGAACATCCTCTCCGCCCATGAACACGCCAAGACCTGTCCAGGGGAATTTGTCCACCGGCTTGGCCATTTCCCGTGCCGATTCTGCCTGCAGGAATGTGCTTTCGCCATGCAGCGCTTTCACAAAGGCCTTTGCGATGAGCAGGAGCTCTTTCGGTGTGCTCCACAGTCCGGACGCCGCCAGGT
This sequence comes from Christensenellales bacterium, assembly GCA_045111455.1. GTDB lineage: Bacteria > Bacillota > Clostridia > Christensenellales > Aristaeellaceae > Aristaeella. The sequence goes on from JBGUGL010000019.1 coordinate 17,129, forward strand.
CCGGAACCACAGGAAACCTTCCCGGAACAGGCAGCTTCTTGTCGTCATAGCCTGTCGCCATCCTGTTTTCAAACTGGGCAATCTTGTCTTCGGATGCGAAAAATGTATTCTCCAGGTGCAACGGATCAAAAACCAGTTCCTGCGCAAGGTCTTCAAAGGATTTACGCGTCACTTCCTGCAGCATCTGCTGCAGGACGCAGTAGCCGGCGTCCGAGTATTCAAAAGCTGTCCCGGGCTGTTTTTCCGCCCGTACCGGACGATTGTTGTACGCCGTTGTCCCTTCCAGGATATCCATCAGGCTGATTTCGGGGTCGCCGCGGCGAAGGCCGTAAAACCCGTCTTCCCCATCCATGATTCCGGCGGTATGGCACAGAAGGGCCCGGATGGTCGCGTCGCTTTCTTTTCCTTCCGGTGTAAGCAGTTTCCACTGCCGGAGGAAGTCGTTGACAGGTCTGTCTATGTCGATTGCCTTCTGCTCGTGCAGCTTCATCACGCATATGGCAGTCACAAACTTTGAGATGGAGCACGCCGGAAAAATGGTATTGTCATTCACAGCGAGATTTCTCTCACGATCCGCGGTGCCGTAATACTCCGTTGACACCTCTCCGGCTGCGTTCATCCAGGCGCAGCTGATCCCCGGGAATCGTTCCAGGATTCTCTGCTTTTTCCATTCGTTCCGGGTGATGGCAAAGGCATAGGAGATCGTGTTTTTCGGATCCGGGTATTCCTTCACCTTTTTCATGCCGTTGGCCATAGCGGTACGCCAGGAGCCTTCGTTGGTGTATTTCATGTAGGAATACACCACGTCATACTCCGTGTTCGTAAACACCCAGTCCCGGACAGCCCGGGCAGCTTCCTTCGCGAACCCCCGCCGCCAGTATTTCTTATGGATATGGTACCCGATTTCCGGCAGCATCTCCCCGTCGATGTTCTGCAGGGTCAGCCCGCAGTCCCCGATGAATTCTCCCGTCTCCTTCAGCACCACCGCCCACAGGCCGAACCCGTACTGCGCGTAGTTTTCCAGGTTCCATTCGATCCAACGCCGGGTGCGGGCTTCGTCATAAGGCGCAGGATAGTGCGCCATCGTTTCCGGGTCGGACATAATCTCATAGAGGGCGTCAAAATCGTCCAGGGTATATTCCCGCAGAAGCAGGCGTTCGGTTTCAATCATTCCTGTTCTCTCCTTTCGGTTTGCAGGCTGTCCGCCTGCAGCCCATATCCCGGTCTTCTGGTCCCGTCACTTTTGCCCAGAGTTTCCGGAGTCCCGGATCTTTGTCATGCAGTACGTTTTCCACCGCGTCCATGGCTGTTTTCCCGATCCAGTCATGTGCGTTGGTCATTTCCGATTCTCGTACGTATTTCACCCTGTTTGCCACATAATTCGGTGCAGCGTCAAAGGCACAGGCCAAAGTCCTTGCCTTTCTGAGAGATTCTTCCGCTCCGTTATGGTTACCGGACTTGTACTGAAAGATCGCCATGCAGGCATGGAAGGCAGTAATCATTTTATCCAGGAAGTCCGGTTCATTTGTTTTCTTCAGTCCCTCCAGGGTGGGAATGATCCAGCGCATCATCTCTATGCCGGACGCGTTTTCGTTCTTCGCGTCAAACAGCATAGCATAGCCGATCACCGTCTGGATGAGTGAACTGATCGCCCGCAAAAGCCCATCTTCCAGGAAGTCATTTGCTTCCTCCGGATCTTTTCCGTGGGAGAGCAGCATGATCCCGATCATATCATTAAAGACAGCGTTTTCATTGTGCGCTTTCAGCAATTCCAGCGCCTTGTCCGTTTCCCCCAGCATCTCATGCATCTCCGCGATCATCCCGCAGACAGAGCATTCATTCAACCTGGGATCCGTGCTCTGCGACACCAGCAGGCGCGCGTTGTCCAGCAGTTCAATAGCCCGCCGGAGCCAGGGCTCTTTTTTTGTTCCCGCACCAAAGGTATAGTAAAGATGTGCACCTGCAAAGACCACATCGAAGGAATGCGGGTATTTCCAGATTGCCTTTTCCGCATCTGGAAGCGCATCGTAATCCTGGCAGCGGCTGGCCTTCCACAGACGCTTCACCGTTTCATTTAGCCGGTTATCCTTCATCTGGTATCCCAGCAGCGTATCAACAGAAACATCAAAGAAATCTGCCAAATCCATGATCGTCCGCAGTTCAGGCATGGATGCTTTGGCTTCCCACTTATATACTGCGCCGGTAGATACTCCCATTGTCTCCGCCAGCTGCTCCTGGGTCAGTCCAAGCTGTTTCCGGTAAATCCGGATGTTTTCTGCAATGCTTGTCTCCATATGATCCTCTTTCCTTCAGGGTAATAAGAATATTATATTGGAGAAATAAGAGATGGTAAAGGCACAGATGCTATTATTATTAGAGTGTTTTCCCATACCAGCGGTATGGGTTTTCTTTCATTGCCTGATATTTTCATTCTCTGCCAACAAATTCAGAATGCCAAATGTAAAGAAAGAAACCGGAGATTTCCGGTTTCTGCATGCCTTGGTTCTTTCCCTCAGTCTGCCAGTATTTTTCTGGTTTTCACCATGTATACTGTTATCAGGAAAGCGGTCATAATCACCCAGGTGACCGGTTCTGTCACACAGACCCCCACAAACCCGAAGGAAGGGATAATCCACAGGACAGAGATGATCTTCATCAGCAGCTCAATCACACTGGAAATCACCGGCGCTGTCTTCTGCCCCATGCTCTGCATGCTGACCCGCATTGCCAGCAGGACACCCAGTACCGGGAAGAAGGGGAAATGGATGCGCAGACTCAGGACCGCATTGGCCAGGATTTCTTCACTTTGCGTTCCGGTCATAAACCGGATGATTGCTCGTCCGAACAGGTAAACGATCAGGCAGGTAAACAGGCCCCAGGAAATCTGCATTCCCATGATTTTTTTCAGCGTGTCCCGGATTCTCTGTTTCTGCTTTGCACCCCAGTTCTGGCCCACAAAGGTACCTGAAGCGTTCACCAGGCCGCTCATGGGCTGCATCAGGATATTGATGATCCGCCGGGCTGCCGTATGGGAGGCAATGTACATCTCGCCAAGAGCATTTGCCGCGCCCTGGAATATCACGGAACCCAGATCCACAAGGCTGTACATAAATCCCATTGCCGCGCCGGTGGAAAGCATCTCTTTTGTCAGTCCCTTTTCCAGCCGGAAATCTTCCTTCGACGGCAGCATATCGTTGTAATGGCGATATACATAGATACCGGCCAGCACTCCCGAAACAGCTTGAGCCGCAACTGTAGCCAGCGCAGCGCCGCCCACGCCCATATGGAACACCGCTACAAAGAGCAGGTCCAGGGCAATATTCAGCAGGCTGGAAAAGATCAGGAAATACAGCGGTGTCCTGCTGTTTCCGAAGGCCCGCAGGATTCCGGCGAACATGTTGTAGCAGATGGTTGCCAGCAGGCCTGCGAAGATCACCACCATATAGCTGTATGCCTGTCCGAAGATGCTTTCAGGGGTATTCATCAGCTGCATCAGCAACGGGAGGAAGATCAGCGCCAATGTTGTCAGGGCAGTCGCAATGATGCCGTCCAGCATCATCATATGCCCGATGGATTTCCGGATCTTTTCCGGCTCATGGGCACCGAATGCCTGCGTCACGATCAGCGCAAAGCCGCTGTTCAGTCCCCAGGCCAGGTCAATAATCAGCGCGTAAAGGGCGGATGTTGATCCGATCGCGGCAATTGCCTGATCACCCAGGCAATATCCGGCCACCATGGTATCCACCATAGCATAGACCTGCTGGAAGATGTTTCCGATAAACAGGGGAATCGCGAAAGTCAGGATCATCTTGACCGCGTTTCCCTTTGTCATATCCAGAACCACCGCTTTACGGTTCGACATCGTTCGAATTCCCCTTTATATATTGTCTGCTATATCTGTATTATTATACTGTCACCGGTATCATACGACAACTGTTTTTTGCGCAAAAACAGTTTTTGTATTTACAAATTAAAAAGCAATCCATTGAGGTGGCTTTTGACGGCTTCCCCCACTCCCTTACAGGTCGTGTGTTAAAATTCTCGTGGCGCATACAAATAAAATCACCACCCATAAAGGGTGGTGATTTTATTTGGTGAGCCCGGCGGGATTCCTCCGCAGCCTCAATCGACGCGGCTCCCCACCGGGGAGACCGCTTGTTTCGGCTGACCTCAGAGCCGACGATATTTCCGCCACCGGCGGTCGTCGGCTCTTCGCCCCACTCCCTTTGCAAGGTCGTGGCTTCGGATTCCAGCCGGCTCAAAACCAAACGAAAAAGCCACCCTGTTAGGGTGGCTTTCCGTTTGGTGAGCCCGGCGGGATTCGAACCCACGACCTTTTGATTCGTAGTCAAACACTCTATCCAGCTGAGCTACGAGCCCACATGCTGTCCGTGACAGCTTTAGTATAATATCACAACGGGTTTTGACTGTCAACGGTTTTTTATCTGTGTTCCTTTTGGTTGGGGTGGAGTGTTTCTTGTAATCGATTACCATTTTGGATATAATTAATAGGTTAAATGGATTTTCAGGAGGTTTTCCTATGCCCGTCAGTCATGCCGTTCTTTCCGCTGTCTTCAGCGATGAGTCACCGAATTACCGGTTTCCTTCGGAGCCGGACAGTGGAGATACCGTCACCATCCGCCTGCGGGTCGCAAAAGACAGTGCTGAGCGGGTCATGCTTCTGTTCGATCCGCTGACCGTAGGAACCATGATGGTCAAGGTCAGAAGCGATGACTTTTTTGATTATTATGAAGCCGGAATTGTCTGCAATGAAAACGAGGTCATTTACCGGTTCCTGATTGAATGTCCCGACGGCACAAAGATTTCTTTTGATAAAAGCGGCGCCCACGCCGATGACCATAATATCCCTGATCACAATCCTGCCTATGCCTTCCGCTTCATCCCCGGCTTCCATGTGCCGGACTGGGCCAAAGGCGCCGTGCAGTACCAGATCTTCCCGGATCGCTTCTGCAACGGCGATCCCTCCAATGATGTGGTGGATAACGAATACTACTATACGGTCGGTCATTCCAAGCATATTGCAGACTGGGACGCCACACCCACCGATACCGATATCCGTTCCTTCTACGGCGGAGACCTCCAGGGAATCATGGACAAGCTGGATTACCTGCAGGACCTGGGCATCGAGGTGCTCTATCTCAACCCGATCTTCGTCTCCCCTTCCAGCCATAAATATGACTGCCAGGATTATGAACACATTGATCCTCATTTCGGCGTCATCACCGATGATATGGACCATGTGATGCAGGCCTGGGAAAAGCATAACGGCTATGCCCCGAAGTATATCCGCCGGGTCACCAGCATGGAAAACCTGGAAAAGAGCGATGAACTGTTTGCCGCCCTGTGCCAGGAACTTCACCGCCGCGGCATGCGCATCATTCTGGACGGCGTGTTCAATCACTGCGGTTCCTTCAACAAATGGATGGACCATGAGGGTATTTACCTGGGCAAGGCAGGTTTCCAGCCGGGTGCTTTCCAGAGCATCCACAGTCCTTACCGGTCCTATTTCCATTTCAATGATTCCAGCAACGGCCGCAGCCCCATGTACGAGGGCTGGTGGGGCTATTCCACCCTGCCCAAGCTGAATTACGAAGGTTCCCCGGAGCTGTGCGAGGAGATCTATAAAATCGCAGAAAAATGGCTTTCCCCGCCCTACAATATCGACGGATGGCGCCTGGATGTGGCCGCGGACCTGGGTCACAGTGCGGACTTCAACCATAAGTTCTGGCAGACCTTCCGTTCCCGCGTCAAGGCAATTAACCCGAATGCCCTGATCATCGCCGAGCATTACGGCGATCCCTCTCCCTGGCTGAACGGGCGCGAGTGGGATTCCATCATGAACTATGACGCCTTTATGGAACCGGTTACCTGGTTCCTCACGGGCATGGAGAAGCATTCCGATTCCTACCGGGATGACCTTTACCAGAACGGTTCCGCCTTCTTCGGCATCATGATGGATAAGATGGCACGGTTCAAATATCCTTCCCTGTCCTGTGCCATGAATGAATTATCCAACCATGACCATTCCCGGTTCCTGACCCGCACCAACCGTATGATCGGGCGGATTACTACCCTGGGCCCGGGAGCCGCCGGTGCCGGCATTAACAAAGGCGTCTTCCGGGAGGCTGTCACCATCCAGATGTCCTGGCCCGGAGCCCCCACCGTATACTATGCTGACGAAGCCGGCCAGGTCGGCTGGACCGATCCTGATGACCGCCGGACCTATCCCTGGGGCCATGAGGATCAGAGCCTCATTGACCTGCACCGGGACCTGATCCGGCTGCGCCGGGAACTGCCCGTCCTCAGGGACGGCTCCATGAAGCCGCTTCTGGCCGAATACGGGCGGATTGCCTACGCACGTTTCAATGACAACATGCGCTGCATCATTGCCGTAAACAACACCGGCGGCTTGACGGATTTCCGTCTTTTCGTCCGTGATGCCGGTTCCCATGAAGGGGAAACCTTCTTCCGCCGCATCCTGACCACCCAGGATGACCATACGAAAGAATCGGAACAGGCAGGCGTGGTTTCCGAAGGATTCCTCACCTTTGCCCTTCCGCCTTTCTCCTCCGTGATCCTATGCAACAGGAATGCGGAAACAGCAGAATAATACCGTCTGACAGAAAACCGGACAGGAGATTGACAATCCCCTGCCCGGTGTTTGATCATGTGCGGGCTGAATGCCGCTTTTCCTTTTTGCGGTACATCTCCGCATCGCTCTTGTGGACGCATTCCTCGATCGTGGAATAGCTGTTCAGCCGGAATACCACTGCGCCGCAGCTTGCTTCCACATTGAATGCCCTGTCCTCCAGTTCATTCAGTGTCTCCAGTTCACGCTGGAATCCCTTCATAAACTGCTTCGCTGCCTGCAAATCAGCCCGCGGAAGCACCGCCAGGAATTCATCCCCGCCCACCCGGGCCAGGATGGCATCCCTGGGAGCTGCTCTTCGGATGGCGCTGCCGGTCAGGCGGATTGCATAATCTCCTGCCTGATGGCCGTAGGTGTCGTTGATCTGCTTCAGCCAGTCCATATCGAAGCTGACAAAGGCTACTGTTTCCCCGCCCGCGCACATCCGCTGCCAGACCGGAGCCAGCTGTTCCTCCAGTCCCCGGCGGTTCAGCAGGCGCGTCAGCACATCCGTGATACTGCTGAGTCTTCTCTCTTCATACAGCAGCCGCAGCTCGTCCCGTTTATGCATGTTGCTTAATGCGCCGGAAAGGATGACATTCCAGTGCTGGAAAAAATTTGACGGAACTTCTCCGGGTTCATAGTGGAACATGGCGTACCCGTATGCATCCTCCCGCTGGTGAAGCAGGATCAGGAAAAACACCTGGGGCTCATCCTTCCGTTCCGCCATTTCCGGCAGCAAATCCCTGCGCTCAAAGGTAATCATCGGCATACCGTGGTCTTTCCGGTTTCTCATGGCATGCACCAGGCAGGCCCGGTCTGTGATCTCCTCCGCAAAAACAGGATCGCCCTTTTCATCCTTGCCCTTCTCAAACAGGCACAGATAATAATCCCGCACCATCGGGGTGTCATCCATTTTGTTCACCAGTACCCGGTGCAGGTCTTTCAGGTCGTCGCAGGCATTCAGTTCAATCGTCAGGTAAGTCATACTGACTTCCCGGGATGTCATGCTGTCCGCCTTGCGGTTTGCTTCAGTACTGATCTTGATATAATAGTCATTTCCGCGGCAGCCGCAGCCGCAGCTTTCGCCGATAATCAGCCTGCCGCCGATGGGAATCATATGCCTTTCTCCGGCGCTTTCTCCCTTTTCTTTTGCCCGAATCTGCCTGACAAGTTCGTCCATAGCTGTAACTGTCATGCCGGCAAAATCCTGTTCCACAGTTGTCAGCGTCGGTTCCGTCGGCGTGATATCCGAAACATTGTCAAATCCTGTTACAATCACATCCTCCGGAACGCGTATTCCCTTTTCCCGCAGCGTTCTCATCAGTCCCACAGCCATATAATCGTTGGCGCACACCACCGCTTCCGGATATTCCTCCCGGTTCCGGAAGAACGCCTCATAGGCGATTTCTCCGCTGGTCAGCCACATATTGCCCTGCTGTATGTCCCGCTCCTCCACCACTTCGATCCCATGGGCCGCCATTTCTTCGCAGTAAACCTGCTGCCTCCGCTCGCTGTCCGGGTGACCTTCATAACCCGCCAGGAATTTGATCCGGGTCAGTTTATGTTCCTCCAGCAGATGCTTCATAAGCGGCCGTAAAGCCATCTCATCATCCGTATAGACACAGTCAAACTCCCCGCCCCGGTGCCGGATCGCTATCACAGGACAGCGGGCCCGGGAGGTCAGTTCCTCCATCATCTGATCCCGGAACCCTTCAATTTCATAGGTATCAGGCGCCACCAGGATTCCGTCCAGCTTTTCAATGGGAGCGAAACCGAACATCCGTTTTTCCTGCGCGTCGTAATCATTTCGGCTGGAAAAGAAACCCACGGTGGTAAAAACAATGATATCGCAGTCATGCTTCCGTGCGCTCTCCTCCAGGGCATGGTATACAGCGTTGTCAAAAAATGTATAGGCTTTGCACAGAAACACGCCTATGGTCTTTCTTTTTCCGGATATCATGATTAAACTCCTTCCCCGGCAGGCATTTTGCTTCCTCCGGCATGATACAGATCGGCAGATCTGGTTTTATACTGCTTGCGTATAGAATCAGCACAATTAGTTACAATATTTCATTTGTTCTGTATTTATGTGTATCTGTTTGTTCTGCTTTTGGATTCTTCTTTTCCCTGTTTCAATGCCATATTTCTTGTTTAACCGCTGTCTTTGCCGGTTTTCAGAAGATCGCATCAGGTTACTTGTTGTTAATTATAATTTACGTTTGTGTAATTATACCATTCCGGATTCATTTGGTCAACAATAAAACCCGGCTTGTATAAAGCCGGGTATGTCACTGAAATATTCTGTTATCCTCTCATGAAACGGGCCTGCCGTTCCACCGTCTCCGGATGAATTGCAAGCAGGGCTGCCTGTTCTTTGGTTATCTTGTCATCCCGCAGCATCCTGGCCAGTTCGGTATCCATGGACAGCATATCCGCGCCGCCGCCGAAGATCGCATTGTCGATCTGGTGCGTCTTCCCTTCCCGGATCAGGTTCTGTATTGCCGGATTGACGCACATCACTTCGAACACGGGATACAGCGTGCCGTCCTTTGTCAGGATCAGGCGCTGGGAAACAACTGCCCTCAGCACCATGGACAGCTGGGCACGGATCTGGTTCTGCTGATTGGCAGGAAAAGCATCAATAACCCGGTCGATGGTCTTTGCCGCACCCAGCGTATGCAGGGAGGACAGTACCAGGTGGCCGGTTTCAGCGGCGGTGATGGCAGTGGAAATGGTTTCAACATCCCGCATTTCGCCGAGCATGATCACATCCGGGGCCTGACGCAGGGAGGCGCGCAGTGCCCGGGCAAAGCTTGATGAATCGCTGGGAACTTCCCTCTGGCTGACAATGCACTTCTTGTGCGGATGCAGGTATTCGATCGGGTCTTCAATCGTGATAATATGACCGTTCCTGCTTTCGTTAATCCGGTCCACCAGGCAGGCCAGCGTGGTGCTTTTTCCGCTGCCGGCCGGGCCGGTTACCAGGATCATACCGCTGCGTTTGTTTGCCAGGCGCATAACCACATCCGGGATATTGCAGGTGTCCGGATTGGGAATGCCAAAGGCAACCACACGGCAGGTCATGGCCAGGGAGCCGCGCTGCCGGTATGTGTTGCAGCGGAAACGGCTCAGGTCCCGTACTGCAAAAGAGAAATCGTCGTCTCCCTCTTCTTTGAGGGTGTCTTCGGAACGGTTGGCAAGCTCATATGCCCGGTTCACGAGGACTTCGATATCAGCCGGCAGCGCTCTTTCTTCCGAAATAGCGATCATTTTGCCGTTGGCCTTGGTCATAATCTGTGACCCGGGCACAACAAACACATCTGATCCATGGTACTCCAGCGCTTTTCTCAGAATCTCATCAAGTGTCTCTACCATTCCCAATCATCCTCCGGCTCATCCACAATGAGCTTGTGAGAGATCCACTTTGTCCGCTGCTTTTCCCCGAGCGGGGTCAGCTGCACGATACATTCCAGATTCCGGTTATCCAGGGGTTCGGTCCAGGTGATCCGGTCCTCCGTAATTTTCATGTTTTCCGGAAGAATTTCGCTCACCTTGTTCAGGTACTCTTCCATGCTGCCCGCATCTTTCCGGACGGTAAGCAGCAGAGCATCCAGTTCTGCCAGTTTTTCTTCACTTTTTGCGTTCAGCTCATATACCCGCTGAACCATTTCCGCGCTGCGATGGCAAAGATTATAATCGTTCCGGGCGCTGATCTGTGTCAGCATCGCCATCATGCACAGGGAAAGAACCACCACAATCAGGATCAGGGAAGCCGCACCCGGTCCCAATGCAATCTTGCGCTTGTTCACGGGCTCACCTCCTTCGGGATATACCGTGTGGAAGGAAGTGTCAGCAGGGTTTTGTCCCCTTCAATTCCGGATATGCTGTAGGTTCTCAGGGTGCCGGCTTCGGAATCTTCCTCCCGGACTTCAACCTTCAGCAGGTATCCGTCCTTCTGCAGCACCCATCCGTCCTTTTCCGCGGTGAATCCATAGTCTGCAAGCACCTTTTCAGGACTGTCCGCAGCATACAGTTCATCCGCAATGTTCTGTGCCTCCAGCATGGAAGCGTTGGTGGCATAGGCGGTTCTGCTCTTCAGTCTGGCATCCGCGAATACCTGTACAAGAATCGCGGCTGCGATCATAAAGATCAGGATCACCAGCAGAAGTTCAATCAGCAGTGCGTTGGAACGGCTGCCTTCTCTCATTGTTCAGCACCTCCAGTCCGCAGAGCAATCCGGATGGTGCTCTTTGTGCCGTTGGCGGACTCAAGGTCCACATTCAGCACATTTCCTTCAATTGACGGCTCAAACCGGTTCAGCTCGCAAAGGGTCTCGCCGCTGTCGGCCTGGAATTCCACCGCGCTGCTGTTATAGCTCTCCCAAAGGAAGGAGCGGGGCTCCCCGTCCAGCGGATCGGGATCAACCGCACAGTACAGGCGCTTGTAGTACTTTTCCCCGTTATACTCGTTTACAATCGTTAAGGCGTTAATCCCCAGTTCATCAAAGCGTTCGACTTTCACTTCGCCGCCGTCTTCCGCCCATACGGCGCTTCGGACCACAGCGGTCATAATCCGGGAATGGCTGTTCTCTTCCGCACTGTCCACCGTATTCCGGTAAATCTGTGCGCCGATGGTTACCAGGAAGGTACTCAGACAGGCAAACAGACACAGCAGCAGAAGCACAAATACGCTCTGGATCGTACGGGGGGTCCGGAATTTGATACCTTTAGTCACTTGTCCATTTTCCCTCCCCTCTCGGCAACTTTGATGGAGGGCATCAGGTTGGACGCCAGCGGCTCATAGAATACGTGATACTTCTCCTCATTGTAGGAAAGATGGTAATGCTCCCGCAGGTATTCAAGGTCATCGGGATACATACCTTCCACTGCGTAGCAGGTCAGCGCTGCATTTTTCACGGCGTCGCGTACAATCTGCAGTTCACGGTTGCTGTTCTTGGTGGTGATGCCGTTGATGGTCACTACAAATATAATGATCAGGGCGACAAAAATGAGGATCGCTGCGATATCTTTTTTGTTGATTCTCATTCTTCCCGCTCCTTTCCTGTTCATTTTCATAAGGATCCCGGCATGCCGGACTCAGCATGCCGTTCAGTATCAGGCAGCCTGCCTTCAGGGAACGCTGTCCGTTATTACATCGAACCGAGCACGCCGGCCATCGGCAGCATCACGCTCAGCAGGATCGCGCCGATCACGATGCACAGCAGGGCCACCAGTGTCGGTTCCACAATGGAAATCAGATGATCCAGTCCGTCTTCCACCTGGCCTTCATAGATTTCCGCGATCTTTTCCATCACCTGGGGCTCATGGCCGGAAGCTGCGCCCACTTTCAGCATCCTGTTATGGAAATCCGCAAACAGGCCGCTCTTGGACAATGCTTCCTGGAAAGTCTGGCCTTTCTTCATTTCATCCCGGATGAAATTGACTTTGTCAATGGATTCCTGGTCAGCCAGGGCTGCAGGCGCCATCTCCAGCGCGTTTTCCATGGGGAAACCGCTCTGCAGCATCAGTCCGAGGATGCCCGCCACCCGGGACGCGGAAAGCTTTTCAGTCAGCCTGCGTACCGGCGGGAAGATGTTCTTGATAAGGTTCAGGGTCTTGCTCCTGTGCTTTGTCTTCATGAGGATCGCGATGACGATAGCGCAGATCACCACCAGGGCAATCAGCCCCAGCACAACCCAGCCCGCCCATGTGCCGATTTTCATGAGCACGGAACCGCTGCTGGAAGCATCAATACCCAGGGAAGCCAGAACCCTGCGGAAGATCGGCAGCACGCGCCAAAGCAGGATTCCGATAATGATTACCAGCATAACGCCCAGCACCAGCGGATATGTAATGGCGCTCACCGCGGCGGAGCGGATACGGCCTTCCCGCTGGTAATAGGTGGAAAGGCTGACCATGATGTCTTCCAGGCGGCCGGTCTGTTCCCCGATGTCCACCATTTCGATCATATAGGACGGCCAGTCCTCCTCGTTTTCCTTCATGGCAACATAAAGGGAACCGGTCTCATCCACCACCTTGTACAGGTTCGTGTAGGGATGGACCTTGTCATTCCCTTTCATTTCATCTTCGGCCAGCATCTCAATGCCGTCCCGGAGCGTCATGCCGGAACTGAGCATCAGTGCAATCTGATCGCAGAAACTGCTCAGTTCTTCAGATGACATGATCCTTTTCTTTTTCTTCGCTCCGTTTGCCATCTAGCGTTCCCTCCATCTGTGTCTATTTGGATATCGGCTTAATAGTAGCGTTCGGTGGTATAGGTTTCTGTCTTGGAGCTGGCATTCAGTTCCGCTGTGGGATCGAAGAACCGCTCATCTCCGTTAACCACAGCCACAACCCATGCATGATAGGTATTCGCTCCAACCGTACCGATCATCAGGCGTGCCGGAATGCCCTGTGAGCGAAGCATGGCGCAGGTCATGGCGGAAAGATCCTGGCAGATACCCATCCGGGTTTCCCAGCATTCATCAATCTGGGGAAGCTGCCCGGGTTTCACCGTCACGCTCTTGATATAGTCGTAAACAAAAGTGCCGCCTTTAACATAATTGGTAACTGCCGCAAAGATATCAGCCTGATCCGTCATGCCCTTGCACAGTTCTCCGGCATATTTGACACAGGCTGTGTTTTCGTCATAATTGACGTATTGATTTGGATACAGGAAGCAGCTGAGTTCATTCTCCATTTTTACGCTCAGCTTCACAGAACCTTCTTTGGAATACTTCTTTCCGCTGACATTTTCAAACAGGGCAACCTGGTATTTTCCGCTTCCGAACTGGAGCGGGAAAACTTCGTATTCCCCGTTGGAATTCAGGTCATAGTTCAGTTTTGCGCCTGCCGTGGCGATCTGGATCTTCAGCCGTTTGGAAGATTTCTTTCCCTTGACCATGATATAGCCTTCAGACATATTGCTGCAGTCCACGGTGATTTTCCCGTCCTTCCGGACGGTCTTCCCGGTTGCCTCAGGCAGTTTGAGGCCGGTTGCAGCGGCAATAATGACCGCGCATACAAAAAGGGCCAACGCAGCGCAGATGATTAAGCGCTTTCTGCCCGATTGTGCGGCCATAACTATTCCTCCCTTGTTAAACCATATGCAGAACCAGTAAGGTCAGTTTAGCATAACTTATACCCTTTTGCAACCACTTTGGGCTCATGTAACCCATGTGCAAAAGGTCGTACAAAACGCAAAAAAACCCGCAGCATTTTGCTGCGGGTCGCAATTCCGGATTACTTGTTGACAGCGTCCTTCAGAGCCTTGCCAGCCTTGAAAGCGGGAGCCTTGCAAGCAGCGATTTTCACGGAAGCGCCGGTGCGGGGGTTACGGGCGACGCGAGCGGGACGGTTCTTGGCTTCGAAGGTGCCAAATCCGATCAGCTGTACTTTCTCACCCTTAGCCATGCTCTCAGCGATCACGTCCAGAACGGCGTTCAGAGCGGCTTCAGAATCCTTCTTGGTCATTTCAGTCTTGGCTGCCAGAGCAGCGATCAGTTCTCCCTTATTCATGTTGGAGGACCTCCTTGATAGAATTTACGGTTTAAGTATATCCTTTCCATGCCTGATGTCAAGTCTTTTTTTGCCCGAACACCCTTATTTTGTGCCGTTTGGGGCGTTTTAGGCACAAAATGTGCCGGTTTTCTGTGACTTAGTCTCATTTTGGCACCCTTGCACGGCCCGAACCCCTGTGTTATCATCTTTTCAGGCCCTCAGAGGGATAAAAGGAGTGAGTTGGATGCTTCCGAAACTGATTGTAATTGAAGGGACAAACGCTTCCGGGAAAAGTTCCCTGGGAGTTCAGCTTGCTGCCCGTTTCGGAGGCGAGATTATATCCGCGGATTCCCGGCAGGTTTTCCGCAGGCTTGATCTGGGCTCCGGAAAAATCACCCCGGAGGAAATGGACGGTGTTCCCCATCACCTGCTGGACGTCCGCGATCCCGGGGAGTTCTTCTCCATGGCGGATTTTCAGCGTCTGGCTTATGAAGCCATAGACGGAATCCTGCAGCGGAACCGTCTGCCTTTCCTGGTGGGCGGCACCGGTTTGTATGTGGACGCCGTTGCGGACGGTTACAATCTCAGCGACAAAGCGCCGGATCACAGTCTCCGGGCGCATCTGGAAACCTTCTCTACGCCGGAGCTTTATGAGATGCTGAAACAAAAGCTTCCGGAAACGGATATTGATCCGAAAAACCGTCACCGGGTCATGCGTGCCCTGGAAAAGCTGGATGCCGATGATTATCAGCCCGTCGGAAAAACTCCGCGCTATGATCTGCTGAAGCTCGGTGTGACCTGGCCCCGGGAAATCCTGAAGCAGCGCATAGATGAAAGGCTCGAAAAGCGG
This sequence comes from Christensenellales bacterium, assembly GCA_045111455.1. Classification (GTDB taxonomy): domain Bacteria; phylum Bacillota; class Clostridia; order Christensenellales; family Aristaeellaceae; genus Aristaeella. The sequence continues at coordinate 32,130 of JBGUGL010000019.1, forward strand.
CTTCAGGAAGGCATGGTGGAGGAAGTCAAAGCCCTGCTGGATGAAGGCGTCAGTGAAGAATTCATGGTCAAGCTCGGCCTGGAATACAAATACCTGACCTGGTACCTTACCGGAAAGATCGGCTATGAACAGATGAAAGAAGAACTTGGCAACGCCATCAAAAAGTTTGCCAAGCGCCAGATGACCTGGTTCCGCCGGGATCCCCGCATCCACTGGCTGGATATGTCGAATAATCCTGAAGCCGAAGCGGAGGAACTCATCAACGGGTTTATAAATTCATAATGAATCAATAAAAACTCCTGCGGCACCGCAGGAGTTTTTTCCGCCATTCTTCATTCTTCATTCTTCATTTTTCATTGTATCCGGATGAGCAGCTGAAATCATTTCAGCTGCTCATCCAGATACTCAGTGTTTCCCTTTGTCCTGGCCGCGTATCCCTGATACATGGCTTTCCAGAGCTGTTCCCGCTGTTCCGGGGACAGCTTTTCATCTGCGCGGATCCGTTCGATCATATGCGCCACCGGCGCAGCCAGCCGCTTATCCCTGTTCCGTTCAATATGGAACCCGAAAATGTTCCCCATCACCTGGTTACTGCCTTCCAGGAACAGTTCCACATATTCCGTGCACAGCCGCTGCAGGTATTCCCGCTGCTTATCCTCCGGATTGTCAAAGCGGTTCAGGCATTCCTTCAGCTGCGGTGCGTCAAAAAGTTCGGCCCTCATCCGGTTCCTTTTCTCTTCATTGAATTCTTCCGGTTTGAAATAGATCTCCAGGATCCAGCTCTTAATCACTGAATAATCTATTCCCCGCGTATGCTTGGGCGGTTCCTCCCCGACGAACAGCATTTCCCAGGCAATCTCCCGGCTGTCCGGGCACGCTTTCAGCCCTTCCTGCAGAATCTTTTTCCTCTCCGGATAGCTGTTTACACCCAGCGCCTTCCGGATCCATTTTTCCGCTTCCTCATTCCGGGGCCCGTTTTCCCCTGCCGTCAGTTTCGCGCCGCAATAGGGGCAGAATGCGATTCCGTCCCCTTCGATATACTTCCCGCACTGGTTACATGTCATATTCATTATTCACCCCATAATCCGTCTGTTGATACAAGCATATGCCATCGCAGGAAAAAAAGCAACAGAAAACGGAAGAGCAGCTGCTCTTCCGTTTAAAAACCTTTTGATAATCAGCTCTGCTTTTTCTTGGACAGGATATCGAACACCACGGCGGCCAGCAGCACGAAGCCCTTGACCACCCGCTGGTAGTTCGCATCCAGGCTGATCTGGAACATGCCCAGGTTGATCACGCCGATCAGGGTAGCGCCGATCACCATACCCAGGACGGAACCTGCGCCGCCGCTGGCGGAAACGCCGCCCACCACGCAGGCGGAAATGGCGTCCATTTCGAAGTTCTTACCTGCGTTTGCGTTGGCAGCGGTAAACCGGGCAATAACGGTCATGGCAGAAATGGATGTCAGAACCGCCATATTCAGGTAGGCTAGGAACATAATCCGCTTGGTGTTCACACCGGATAGACGGGCTGCCTCAATGTTACCGCCCACCACATAAAAGTGACGGCCAATGGTGGTTTTACTGGTAATGAAGGAGTAGATCAGCACAATACCTGCCACCCACAGCAATACGGTAGGAATACCACCGGCCAGGGACAGCTTGTACATCACAAGCAGAATCACAGCTGCGCCAATGCCGCTCTTGGCAGCCGCAGCACCCATGGAATCCGCTTCATAGCCTTTTTTCAGCCGTACCGCTCGGTTCCTGAATACCAGAAACACAACCAGTGCTGCCGCAACAATACCGAGAACTATGCAGGGAATATTCATTACTCCTTCGGGCGTCTTAAAAATGACACGCGAAAATACATTCAGGAAACTGTCCGGGAACGGTCCGATCGAACCTGTGGAGGAATTCGCGCGCAGGATAGCGGTGCCCAGTCCGCGGAATGCCAGATAACCGGCCAGGGTCGCGATCCACGGCGGAACACGCACATAAGCCACCAGTGCGCCCAGTCCGCAGCCGTATACTATACCAATCAGCAGTACTACCAGTAGCGAAACACCGGTTCCCCATCCCTGAATCACCATCAGCACACCGCTGATCGCGCCCAGCAGGCATACGAAAGCACCGCAGGAAAGGTCGATGTTGCCGCCGGTCAGCATACACATCAGCATACCGCAGCCAAGAATATAAACATAGGCATTCTGGCTGATCAAAGCATTAAAGCTTGTCGGCCTGAAGATACCGCCTCCGGTCAAAACCATAAAGAACAGATATACAAGGACCAGGACGACGAGCATGGCATTCTTTTTCAGGGTAGATACAATTGCTTTTTTATCCATCGTTGTCATCCTCCTTCCTTACCGCTTCTGCCGCTTGCTCAGCACGTCAAACATAACGGCCACAAGCAGCACGATTCCTTTAACAACTTTCTGGTAGTTGGAATCAACGCCCAGGATACCCATGCCCTGGTTTATCACACCCATCAGCACAGCACCGATAATCATACCGGATACCTTGCCGATGCCGCCGTACGCGGAAGCGCCACCGATAAAGCATGAGGCGATAGCATCCATCTCATAGCCTTCACCATAGGTGGGATCAATGCCTCTCGCCCGGGCAGCAGTCAGGATACCGGCCAGTCCGGCCATCAGGCCGATGCTGGCATAAGCAAACCAGAAAACATTACGGGTCTTGACACCGGACAGCGCTGTTGCCTTTTCATTGCCGCCCACCGCATACAGATGACGTCCGATAGCAGTCCGGGTGGTAATATATTGATAGACACCGAGCACCAGGCAGATCCAGATCATCACAGTAGGGATACCTCTGTGACTGGCCAGCTTCAGCGTCAGCCAGATGATGACCGCGGAGATCAGAACAGTGGTGATCGCCATGCCGATAATGGACTGATGGATCTGCAGTTTCTTCTGGATATGGATTTTCCTGATCGTCATCAGGATATAGATGACAACTGCCAGGCCGCCCACCACAAGGCAAGTGATGTTAGGCTTTCCGTTGGCAAGTCCGAACAACTGACGAAGATAATCCGGCACATAGCAGCCAGCGCCGCCCCCAAACAGATCCAGGAAGCTCTGATTCGTGATGGATACCTGATAACCACCCAGCACCACATTGGAGAAGCCGCGGAAGGCATACATACCGGACAGCGTGGCAATAAATGCGGGAACATGCAGTTTTGCAATCCAGAAGCCCTGGAAAGTGCCTACCGCCAGACCGATTGCCAGCATGGCAAGCACTGCAATCCACATGTTCACGCCCGACTGCATCATAACAGTACCAACTGCGGCAGCAAAGCAAACCACTGAACCGACAGACAGGTCGATGTTACCGCCGGTCAGTATGCACAGCAGCATACCGGCTGCAAGCACGAATACGTAAGCATTCTGCGCGATCAGGTTGTTGATATTGGCGGGAAGCAGGGTTTTGCCGCCGGTTCGCAGCGCGAAGAACGCTGTCACCAAAACCAGGGCAAGCACCATCGTGTACTTCTGGAAAAGCTCACCCACCTTGTACTTCTGCGTAAGTTCCCTCAAACTCGGGGCTTTTTTGACATTTTCACTCATCTTTATTCACCCCTTCCGGATTTAAGGATCACAGCCATGATGCTCTCCTGCGTTGCTTCGGATCCCTTCATCTCGCCGACCATCTTGCCTTCGTTCATGATGTAGATCCGGTCGCACAGGCCCAGCACCTCCGGCAGTTCGGAGGAAATCATCACCACGGATTTACCTGCGGCAGCTAGATCGTTGATGATGCAGTAGATTTCATACTTGGCGCCCACGTCGATACCGCGGGTCGGCTCGTCCAGCAGCATGATATCCGGTTCCGCAAACATCCACTTGGCCAGCAGTACCTTCTGCTGGTTACCGCCGGAAAGATTGCCCACCAGCTGTTCCACGGTCGGCGTCTTGATCTTCAGCTTGTCCCGGTATTCCTCTGCAACAGCGTATTCCTTATCGCCGTCAATCACTGTATGGCTGGAGATAGCGTCCAGATGAGCCAGGGAAGTGTTGACTTTGATGGACTGGCTCAGCACCAGGCCGTTGCCCTTCCGGTCTTCGGTCACATAGGCGATCTTATGCTTGATCGCGTCCGCTTCACTCTTCTTCAGCTTCACCGGTTTTCCGTCGATCTTCAGTTCGCCGGAAAAATTGGTTCCGTAACTCTGGCCGAAAATACTCATGGCCAGCTCTGTCCGTCCGGCGCCCATCAGGCCGTAAATCCCGACAACTTCGCCCTTGCGGACATACATGGATACGTCGTCAACCACTTTTCGTTCCGGATACAGCGGATGATGAACGGTCCAGTGATCCACTTCCATCTGGATATCGCCGATTTCCACGTTATCCCGTTTCGGGAAACGGTTGGTAATCTCGCGGCCGACCATGCCTTTGATAATCCGTTCTTCGGAAACCTGTTCGGTACCGCGGTTGTCGATGGTCTCAATGGTAGCACCGTCACGGACCACAGTTATCGTATCCGCGACATAAGCGACCTCGTTGAGTTTGTGAGAGATGATGATCATCGTCATCCCTTGCTTTTTGAACTCCAGCATGAGATCCAGCAATGCGCGGGAATCTTCTTCATTCAGGGAGGATGTGGGCTCATCCAGAATCAGCAGCCGCGCTTTCTTTGCCAGCGCCTTGGCGATTTCAACCAACTGTTGTTTGCCGGTGCCGATGGTTTTGACCTGAACCTTGGAACTTTCGGAAAGTCCGACCATTCTCAGGTACTTATCAGCTTCAGCGTAGGTGGTGTTCCAGTCAATCGCGTATTTATGGCCGCATTCATTGCCCAGGTACATGTTTTCACCGATCGTCATTTCCGGAACCAGAGCCAGTTCCTGATGGATAATGACGATGCCCAGTTTTTCGGAATCCTTGATATTATGGAATTCGCAGACTTTTCCATCGTAGATGATATCCCCTTCGTATGTTCCGTAGGGATAGATGCCGCTCAGCACGTTCATCAGGGTGGATTTTCCGGCGCCGTTTTCTCCCACCAGCGCATGAATTTCTCCCTCTTCAACCTGAAAATTCACGTTATCCAGTGCTTTTACGCCCGGGAAAGTCTTCGTGATATTCTTCATTTCAAGCAATATCTTTGCCATGGCTCTCCTCCAGCTTTCCTCTCAGACCGCCCCGCGGTCTGCAGGACGTATGAATTGGATTGGAAATCAGTAATTGTCTTTCTCCTTAAACGATGCAGGCGGGCTGGGGCCCGCCTGCATCTTAAGTCATGATACGGGGTTAATTATTCGGGAAGCTTGTCGACATGGCCGTCATCCAGCAGGATGTAGTAGCCGGAATCGATCAGCAGTTCCTTGTAGTTCTCCGCAGTGCCGATAACAGGATCGCACAGGAAGGAAGGAACGACCTTCTTGCCGTTGTCATAGGTCTTCTCGTCGTTCACGTCAACGGTTTCGCCATTCAGGATCTGGCCAACCATCTTCACGACCTGAGCAGCCAGGGTGCGGGTGTCTTTGAACACGGACATAGCCTGCTTGCCATCGATCATGTTGTTGGTGTTGGTAACGTCGCAGTCCTGACCGGTGATGATCGGCCAGCCATAGGAAGCGATGTCATAGTTGGCTTCCAGAGCGTTGGTCACACCCAGAGCGGTGGAGTCGTTGGAGCACAGCCAGGCATCCAGCTTGGTGCCGTCGGCATAGTAGGAAGACAGAATGTTCTCAGCACGAGCCTGAGCGGTGTCCGGCTTCCATTCGGGGGTAGCAACCTTTTCGAACTCAGTCTGTCCGGAGGTCACAACCAGCTTGCCGGATTCAATATAGGGCTTCAGCACGGACATAGCGCCGTCGAAGAAGAAGCCCGCATTGTTGTCACCGGGGTCACCGGCGGTGAACTCAATCACGAAGGGGCCTTCAGCTTCGTCCAGTTTCAGAGCATCCTTCACGTAGGTGCCCTGAATGACACCAACCTTGAAGTTGTCGAAAGTAGCATAGTAGTCAACAGCTTCGCTGTCCATCAGCAGACGGTCATAAGCGATAACTTTGACGCCCTTTTCAGCGGCCTTGTCCAGAGCAGCGCCCAGGGACTTACCCTCGATAGCAGCGATAACGACCACGGCGCAGCCGTTGTCGATCATGGTCTCAACCTGAGCCAGCTGCTGCTGGGGGTCATTGGAGGCGAACTGCAGTTCGACTTCGTAGCCAGCTTCCTTCAGTTTGGCTTCCATGTTGGCGCCATCCTGATTCCAGCGCTGCAGGTCTTTGGTCGGCATGGACACGCCAACCTTTTCAGCCAGAGCGGAGGCAACGGACATAACCATTACCAGAGCGAGTACCAGAGCAAGAATCTTCTTCATAGTTTGGGTACACTCCTTTTTTAATTTTTTTCCGGATTGCTTTTCCGGAAATGAACTGACCATATTTTACACTTTCACAGACTGTTTGTAAATAGATTTTCAGAAAAATTGGAAACGATACCGAAAGAAAACAATATGGATTTTCCTCACTTTCAGGGGCAAACGTTTTCACTTTTCGGGATCCTGTTCCTCACTTTTTGCTTCACCGTCCTGCGCCTCAAGGTCCACAGGATTTTCGTCCTGGTCTTCCCTTCCTTTTTTCCATACTTTCCATGCGTAAACCAGTACGGCTATTCCGATTCCTGTAAAGAGGACAATCACCGTGATCTGCAGTGCCCGGGGCATGGTGGTCGGCTCGTTGGCCAGCAGGCTCTGCAGCATTTCGTAAGCCAGATAGAGCAGGTATCCGCCGGCAAGAGCAAGTATGGAGGATCTCCCTGTATTTTTGTTATTCATTTCAAAGCTCCTCAGTCAGAAGATTTACCTTTATTGTTTACCTTTTTTTCTTCAGAAATGCAAGTCCTTTTCCGTTCTTCGTTTCTGACTGCAGAAAAACCACGCTGCCGGGCTTCTCCGGCAGCGTGGTGCGCATATCTGTTCAGTCACGTATCCGTTACAGTTTGAACACGCCGGTGGCTTCCAGGATAATCAGGATGAATACAATCACCAGGAGCCCGGAAACGACCCAGATGATCTTGTCCATCGTTTTCACGCTGACGTTGATCCGGTCATACCAGGATTCCTTCTTGTCCTTGATTGCCTGGGAAAAGAAACCCAATTCCTTTTCCCGCTTCTCCAGGTTTTTTTCCCGTTCCTCCAGCGCCTTTTCCCGCTGTTCGAGTTCCTTTTCCTTATCCATAGCCTTACTTCTTCGCAATATACTTGCGGATATCCAGGGATACGGCCAGCACGATGACCAGGCCCTGCACCACATAGTTGTAATACGGATTGACGCCCAGGAACTGCAGGATAATCTTCAGCAGTTCAAACACCAGCACGCCGATCAGGATTCCCGGCACCGTACCGATACCGCCTGTGGTGGAAACGCCGCCGATGGTGCATCCCGCAATGGCTTCCAGTTCATAGCCCTGGCCCATGGAAGCGGACGCGCCGCCGGACTTGGCCGCCAGGAGGTATCCGGCAACCGCGTACATGATGCCCGCCGTGGTATAGATCCGCATCAGGGTCCGGGTGGTATTCACACCGGAAACCTCCGCTGCCACATCATTGCCGCCGATGGCATACATGTATTTGCCGAAGCGCATCTTATTGTAGATAAACCAAAAGACCAGGCCGAACACCGCTGCCACAAACAGCAGGTACGGCAGGTGGAATCCCCTCACATTGCCGATACGGCCGTTGATCAGGGTGGTATAGATCTTCTGGAAACCGCCGATGGGCTGGGCATCGGAAATCACCAGGGAAATACCGTAGATGATCGTCTGGGTACCCAGGGTGGCAATGAAAGGCGGCACATGCAGTTTGGTCACAATAAAGCCATTGATCAGGCCCCAGATCACACCGAAGAGAACCACCACCAGGAAAACCAGCCCGATGTTCATTTCAGGCAGGAACTTCCACAGGCGGCCGTTATAATCTCCCCGCTGGCACATGATACCGGCAATGACCGCTGCGAAACCGACCTGGCGGCCGGCGGACAGGTCGGTACCCTTCGTGATCAGGCATCCGGAAACGCCCAGGGCGATCAGGAACCGGATAGCCGTATTGCTGAGCAGGTTTGTCAGGTTGCCCCAGGAAAAGAAGTTCTCCACCGAGCAGCCCACAATGATTGCCGCGATCAGCAGCAGGAAGACGATGGGATTCCGGGTGACAATCTTTACCAGTCTCTTTCCGAAACTGATCTCTTTCTTAGCTTCCATCTGTATTTCCTCCTTGATTATTCAAACTGCGTCGCGTAAGTCATGATGCTTTCCTGCGTAGCCTGGCTTCCGTCCACAAAGCCGGTCACCCGGCCGTCGCACATCACCATGATCCGGTCCGACATGCCGATCAGCTCGCCCATCTCGGAAGAGATCATGATGATGCTCTTTCCTTCCTTGGCCAGATCCGCGATAATGCAGTAGATTTCGTACTTGGCACCGACGTCAATACCGCGTGTCGGCTCATCCAGGATCAGTACGTCCGGATTGTTTGCCAGCCAGCGTCCCACCAGGACCTTCTGCTGGTTGCCGCCGGAAAGGGATTTGATCAGCGTTTTCGATGAAGGCGTTTTGATATTCATCTTCTGCACATTGTCCTGGACCAGCTGCTCCACCTTTTTGCCGTTGATAAAGTATCCGTAATCCAGGTACTGGTTCAGGGAGGAAATGGATATGTTGTCCGCCACACTGAGAACGCCCATGATCCCGCTTCCGCGGCGGTCTTCCGTCAGCATCGCGATCCCCTGGTCAATGGCGTCCTTTGGCCGGTTGATTGTCAGTTCCTTTCCTTTATAGAAAATCTGGCCGGTGGTGTGGGAACGGATACCGAACAGGCCTTCCATCAGTTCTGTCCGCTGGGCGCCCACCAGGCCTCCTACGCCGAGGATTTCGCCCTTGCGCAGCTGGAAGCTGACATTCCGGAAAGACCGCGGGTTGATGGAGGTGAAATCCTTCACCTCAAAAACCACTTCCCCGGGAACGTTTTCCCGTTTCGGATACAGGTTGGTCAGTTCCCGGCCCACCATCAGTGTAATGATCTTATCTGTGGTCAGTTCGCTTGCATCCCAGGTGCCGATGTATTTACCGTCCCGCATGATGCTGACTTCGTCGGCAATGCGAAGAATCTCATCCATCTTGTGAGAGATATACACAATGGCGACGTTCTCAGCCTTCAGATCCTCGATGATCCGGAACAGCGCTTCCACCTCGTTGGCTGTCAGGGAGGAGGTCGGCTCATCCAGAATCAGCACCCGGCAGTTGGCCGATACCGCCTTTGCGATTTCCACAGACTGCATCTGGGAAACGCTCAGCTCCCCTACCTTCTGCTTCGGATCAAAATTCATCCGAACTTTCTTCAGCAGGTTCGCTGTGTCGGCATACATTTTCGCATGGTCGATCATCGGAATGAATCCCAGTGCCTTCTTCATGGGATACCGGCCAAGGAAAATGTTTTCACCCACCGTCCGGGCAGGGATGGGCTGCAGTTCCTGGTGCACCATGGCGATTCCCTTTTTCAGTGCGTCCATGGGATCGCTGATCGTCACCGGCTCCCCGTCCATCAGGATCTGTCCTTCATCCATTTTGTAGATGCCGAACATACACTTCATCAGCGTGGATTTTCCGGCGCCGTTCTCCCCCATCAGGGCGTGTACCTTGCCCGGGCGCAGCTTCAGCTGCACGTTGTCCAGTGCCTTAACACCCGGAAAAGACTTGCTGACGCCTGTCATTTCCAGCACGTATTCAGACATGAGGGCATGCCTCCTCTCATCTTGTTCTGTTCAGTGCCCTTTGATCCGGGTCCTGCCGGGGCTCGGATCAAAAAGCGCTTTGTTCATGATAGTTTATTATACTCCGAAAAGGTGGGTGAGCCAATACCCGGCTCACCCACCTGCGAATCAGTAACTGATCTGCTTCAGCGGATGATCAATAGTTAGCTTCCGCATAGGCCTTGTCGACCTTCACGTAGTTAACCCAGTAGTAGTTCTCGATCGCTTCGCCGTTCAGCAGTTTCACAGCAACGTCAACCGCGGCATGGCTCTGGCCGATGTGGTCGTTCAGAACGGTACCGGTCATGTTGCCTTCCTTGATCAGGTCGATGGCTTCGGGCAGCGCGTCAACACCCACCAGGTAGATGTCTTCGCCCACTTTGCGGCCGGCAGCTTCAATAGCGGTCTGAGCGCCCAGCGCCATACCGTCGTTGTTGCAGAACACAACTTCAACCTTGTCGCCGTACTTGCTCAGGGCGTTCGCGCACAGTTCCTGGCCCTTGGTCTGATCCCAGTTGCCCACCTGGTCATCCAGGCACTCCACTTCGATACCGGCATCGGTCAGTGCCTTCACGGAGAACTCGGTGCGATACTGGGCGTCGATGTTTTCCGGGTCGCCTTCGATCATGATGTAGGAAACTTTGCCGTCTCCGTTGATGTCGCCCTTGTTGTCCAGAGCGGCGATCATTTCACCCTGGTAGGTACCGGACTGACGGGCGTCAGCGCCGACGTAGCAAACCTGGGCGTTGTTCAGGATGCCTTCATACTGCTCATCCAGCGTGTTGCCGTCAGCATCGTAGGCCAGGGGCTCACGGTTGATCAGCACCAGCGGGATACCGGCGGCCACGATTTCATCGATGACAGCGTCGGCGGAAGAGGTCTGCACCAGGTTCAGGATGATCACGTCCATGCCCTGGGTGATGAAGTTACGGACCTGGTTGGTCTGTTCAGCCATGTCGTTCTTGCCGTCCGCCATGGTGATTTCATACTTCACATCTTCGGTTTCGAGGGTCTTGAAGTAAGCTTCGATTTCATTCCGGTACAGGGTCATAAAGTTATCAGTGTACTGATAAATGGATACGCCGACTTTGTAGGTCTTGGCTTCCGCGGACGCGAAGCTGAAGCAGCTCAGCATCAGGATGGCAGCCACCAGGATAGCAAGGGTCTTCTTCATGTTACCGTCTCCTTAAAAATATTATTTTTTCATGCGGATCCATGCCGCATAGAAACCTGCTTCAAACAGTATGTATCCTAACATACATTTTGGCCTGAAATCTACCGGTTTTGACAAGTGCAAATGAAATTGAACATTCATCAAATAAAAACGAATCGTTTCATGTTTTGGTGGAATTTGTACGTACTTAATATTCCACGGATTAAGTACGTACAACGCATTCTGAAACCGCAACGTTATTTAATATCAGTGTTTTTTTACTATACCCGCATAAAAATGCTTCCTTCCGGAACGGAAGGAAGCCAAAAAGGAGGAGAATAAGGATACGCGTTATTTGATGACCTTCAGTGCCTTGCGGTCAATGGTCAGCGCCACAAAGATCAGGAACACGATACCCTTGATCAGCTGCTGCACCTGGGGTTCGTAGCCCAGGATGGAAAGGCCGCTGTTCAGGATGGCGTACATCAGCGTACCGATAATGATATTGGAGAAACGCACCTTCGCGCCGCCCGTGATCGGCAGGCCGCCCAGCACCAGGGAAATCAGAATCTGGGTTTCCAGCTGGTTACCGGCGGTTGCGGTGATGGAACCTACCTTGATCACGTTGACAAATGCCGCCAGGCCTGTCAGCGCGCCGGCCGCCACAAAAGCCAGGAATTTCACCCTGCCGGTCCGCACACCGGAGAACCGGGCGGCGGTTTCACCGGAACCGACTGCTTTCACGTCATTGCCGATCCGCGTGAACTTGAACAGGAAGAAAGCCACCGCCAGCACTGCCAGCGTAATAGTGATTTTAAGCCAGTCCTGGTCCAGGGCCTTGATGGCATTACTGGCGGGTACCGCGGTTTCTGTGGTGAAATACGCGCAGACGCCGCGGAACAGGTACATGGTACAGATCGTGACGATGAAGCTCGGCAGGCGGAACTTCACATGGAAGAAACCGTTGACGGCGCCGATGGCCGCGCCGGTCAGGATGCCGCCCAGGATCGCAAGCGGAATGCTGTAGAAGGACAGCACGCTCACTACAATGGAGGCAACGCCCAGTGTGGAACCTTCGGTAAAGTCAATGGAGCCCAGCGTCATAATGAAGAATACGCCGGTGGCAACGATGGTGGGATAATAAATCTGGGAGAACAGCAGCCGCAGCTTTTTCGGGGTCAGGATCTTGCCGTCCGTGGCAATATGCATAACCAGCAGGATAATGATAAATCCGATCAGCGGAAGTGCCGCTTTGATCCGGTCTCCTGTCAGGAAGCTGCGGAGTCTGGACTGCCCGTTGGATGATTTATTGCTTTTTTCCATTCTCTTCGCCTCCCTTACACCATCTTCGCGATCAGGTCTTCTTCGTTCAGGGCCGGATCGCGCAGGAATTCACCGTTGATCCTTCCGTCCTTCATGATGAGGATCCGGTCCGCCATACCCAGCAGCTCCGGAATTTCCTCGCTGATCATGATGATGGCCCGGCCCTGTTTCTTCAGGTCCGCCATCAGGGCGTAGATCGCCTGCTTGACCTTCACGTCAATGCCGCGCGTCGGGGAATCCAGCACCAGGATATCGCTTCCCTTGCCCAGCCAGCGTGCCAGGACCACTTTCTGCTTGTTGCCGCCGGACAGGTCGGAAACAAACTGCCCCACGTTCTGCATCTTGGTCTGCATGTTCTTCGCCTGTTCGTCCGCAAACCGGTTCAGCTTGCGCCCGTTCAGCAGTCCATGGCTGGCCAGGTCGTTCAGCGATGGAAGCACAATGTTGTTCCGGATGGATTCATTCAGGATGATGGACTCGTTGTCCCGGTCCTTGGAGGCGTAGGCGATGGAATGCCGGATAGCGGTGGGAATATCGTTGATTTCCGTTCCGTCCGCCAGCCGGACCGCGCCCTGCCGGTCCCAGGAAGCGCCGAAGATTGCTTTTCCAACCTCATGCATACCGCATTCGGAGAGCCCGCCGAAGCCCAGGATCTCTCCCCGGTGCAGTTCAAAGGTGATTCCGTTCAGTTCTCCGGGAACACTGACCTGGTCCACCGTCAGGACCACCTCGCCGCTTACCGGCTCCCCGTAATCCGTCCGGTAATAGGCCGTACCGATTTCCCGGCCCACCATCAGGCGTTTGAGGTCATCCTCCGTCACCTGGGATGACTCCACTGTATCAATGTATTCGCCGTCCCGCAGCACAGATACCGTATCCGTATGGGCCAGCACCTCGCCCAGGTCGTGGCTGATGAAGATCACCGTACGCCCGTCCGCCCGGACTGCATCCATGATTTTATAAAGCTCCAGGCGGCCGTTCTGGCTCAGGGCGGTGGTGGTTTCGTCAATCACCAGGATCTTCGGCTTCATATAGGTCGCCTTGACAATCTCCACCAGCTTCCGGTCTTCGAAATTATAGTGGTCGATCATCACGCCGGCCTTGATCCGGCCGAAGCCGTATTCATCAAGCAGTTTCTGGGCTGCCCGGTTCATGGCCCGGCTGTCCTTGATCCCCATGTGCATGAAGGGTTCTTCATGACCCAGGAAAATGTTTTCCGCAACGGTCAGGCCGGACAGGGTTCCCATTTCCTGCACGATAATGGCGATGCCCGCGTTGTTCGCGTCCACCTGGTTGCGGATGTGCAGTTCCTTCCCGTCCAGGGTAAATGTGCCCCCGCCGATGGTATAGATTCCGCACAGCATCTGGCAGAAGGTGCTCTTGCCGGATCCGTTTTCACCGATCAGTCCCCGGATTTCCCCGGCGGCGATGGTCAGCGATACATGGTTTACTGCATGGGTGATGCCGAATCTCTTGTCGATCTGTTCGGCCACCAGTATTGTCTTCTTATCCATACACATCCCCCTTACTTCACCACGCTGCCCCTGCCGGCCCGGGCCGTCAGTGCAACAATCGCCAGCAGTGCAGCGCCGGTCACCACGTTCTGGATGGTGGTCGGGGCGCCCAGTGCCACAAAGCCGTTAAAGATAATGGAGATGATGAATTCGCCGATCACAATGGCGCTGATCGGGATTCCGTACTTCCGGAATGCAACCCCGAAGAACGTACCCATCAGTGGCTGGAAGTTCCGGCTCATGGTGCTCATGCCCGTCAGGGCCGTCATGGTGGTTCCGTAGGAAACCGTCAGGATGGCCATGATACCTACAAAGAAGTGGAGCAGCATAAAGCCGATCAGCTTGTATTTCTTCACATTGATACCCATGTTTTTCGCGGTGAACTCGTTGGAGCCGATGGCGTTGCAGTAGGTACCGATCTTGGTATAGTTCAGGATAAAATACATCAGCACAAAGGCCAGGCCCGCCAGGATGATATTGCCCGGCGCGCCGCTGAAGAAGCGCAGTTCCGGCGCCAGCGTCTGCTTGACGCCGCCGGCTACAATCACCGCCACGCATTCCAGGATCAGCATCAGGCCCACCGTGACAATCATGGAAGGCACATTCAGCTGGTTGTACAGCATACCGATCATCAGGCCGATCAGGGTGCCGCAGCCCAGGCATCCGACGATGAATCCGATATAGCCGAAATGCTGGGACAGGATCACGCCCACAATGGACGAAAGCACGATGTTGGCGCCCACGGCAAAGTCAAACAGGCCCATGACCACAATGAAGTACAGGCCGCAGCCGCCCACGGAATAGATGATGGAAGACTGAAGATAGGAATACAGGTTGTCCGGAGAACCGAAATTCCCCGGGGTCAGTACCTTGAACACGGCATAAAAGAACAGAACCATCGCCAGCAGCATCAGATATCCATATGCTTTGGTCCCTTTCAGTTTCTGCAGTTTGGTGGGCATAGGCCTCGCTCCCTTTTTTGTCAGGCCTTCAGTAATCCGGCCCGATAGTCTGAACCTGTGTGTGCAGTTTTCTCTGTTTGATTCATTATAGCATAAAAAGGCTTATATGAAAAATCGGGACGGTCACCGCGCCTGGTGACCGTCCGCATGGAAACATGATTATTTGGCGTGACGGGCCACAACGTCCTCAACGGACAGGGAGGCACAGGCAGCGGCCAGGTCATCATAGGACAGCTCGGCCAGGGCCTTGATCTCTTCTTCCGTGTAGGGCAGCTGATCGCCGGTGAAGTATGCCGCGTAGTTGGCATAGCTTTCCGGAGAGTCAACGAACATGTAGGGGAAGACCATGTCATAGAAGCCGTCTTCGCTGGTGGGATAGTTGCCCTTGATGGCATTGTAGACCATCAGGAAAGCGAAGAAGGGGTCAGCGTAATGTCCGCCGGACTCAGCAGCCATGGCGCCGCTTTCCAGCTTGGCATCCAGGTCAGGCAGGAAGTCCGTGGAGACCACGGCGATCTTGCCGGTCAGGCCCTTGGCTTCGATACCGGCGATAGCGCCCAGCAGGGTGTCTCCGCCGCCGCCCGCAACGATCAGGGCGTCGATGTCGGGATTCGCGTCGATGATGGCTTCAGCAGTGGCACGGCCGGTGTCGGTGGTGGTGCGGCCGTACTGGGGCTCCAGCAGTTCAATCTGGTCATCGGGGTTCGCGGCGTTCCATTCTTCCACGCCGGCCTTGTAGCCTTCCCAGCGGCCCAGGAACGTGGCGTCACCGGGTTCCCAACCTTCCAGGCCGATCTTGCGGCAGCCCTTGTTGCCCAGAATGGTCACCAGGGTCTTGCCGTTGTCAAACTCGGATTCATGCACAGCGCCCACATAGTACTTGGAGGCCTTCGCCTGGGCGTACTCGTCGGGGTTCGCTTCCTCGTTGATTACGCGGAAGAACTGGGCAACGTACACTTCGTTCTCATCACAGGTCTTGATGACGGAACCCATTTCCGCGGAAGCGGAGTTGCAGATGATGATACCGTCGCAGTCCGCCATGGCCAGGGTTTCGGCGGAAGCGGTCACCTGCTCGGAGATGTGAGCCTGGTCAACCCACTGGACATCAACGTCCAGGGCAGCGGCAGCCGCGTCGATCAGGCGCTTGCATTCGCTTCCCAGGGTGTCGGTGGAGCTCCAGATGGAGACGCCGATCTTGATCTTGTCATCCGCATGTGCCGTGACCATCAGGCCGCACAGCATCGTCAGTGCAAGTACGAGAGCAATGATCTTTTTCATGAAACATGTCCTCCTTATGATATTGGTCCTGTTAACGAAGACAGATCATCTCCACTGAAGGCGCTCTGTATGAATATGATCCATCCGCTTGATTTAATAAAATTATAACAGACGAAAATTTTCGGTTCAACGCGCCGCAAGTTTGATTTTATTGGTTTGGTTTGTTTTTATTCGGCCCGCCGGGTATAAAAAACATATACCGGATATATAAAACATATACCCGGTATATAAAACGTATATCTCTTTTTTGGCAACGCTTTCAGGCGTACAGGTACCTGTTCAGTTCGTCCACTTTTTTGAAATAGAGGCCGCAGTTTTTCCGCATGAAAGACTCAATTTCAGGAATATCGTTGGCCCATCCGGCGGCCGCGAAGGGGACGCCGGCGGCTTTGGCCATATCATAGCCCGGTTTCAGGTCATCAATCACCAGCAGTTCCTCCGGTTTCATCCCGAAGGTTCTCATAATTTCCTGCAGCGGATATACCGCCGGCTTGCGCTGCTCCGGCGGGCGTTCCCACCCGAAGATCAGGTCCGGTTCCGGCAGTCCGTTCTCCCGGTAGTCCCGCAGGATATAATCGGAGAAGGAATGGCTGACCACACAGATCTTCCCTCCCCGCCTCTTCTGTTCCTCCAGGATTTCCCGGATCCCCGGATAAGCCTTCGGAATATGATGCTTCACATACTCTTTCCAGTAGGCTTCCTCATCTTCCATCTGCTCCCAGGTCATACCGCAGATGTCGGTGAACATCTCGATCACGCCCGGTTCAAAATTGTAGCGGAAATACTCCTCCAGGGTCATTTTCACCCGGGGGAAATATTTGGCCATGTATTCCACAAAACAGGGATAATGAACCGTGGCGGTGGAGTTCACCGTCGTATCATCATGGTCCAGTACCAGGCAGGGATATCTCAGTTTCATATCTGCATCCATTCTCTGATCGCGTCCGTCACTTTCTCCGCCAGCAGCCGCTGGGTAATTTCGCTGGGGTGGGAATAGGAACCGAGGCCGTCCCGGGCAGCGTTCTGTTCCTCCAGCATCAGGGCCCGGATTTCCCGGTCCCCGGTTTCCCGGCGGTATTCCTCCACCGCCTGCTCTACGGTCCGGTTCAGGCCTGTTCCCATCACGCCCAGGATACAGAGAATCCGTGCGGCAGGATTGTGCTTCCGGACTGTTTTCAGGAACGCCCTGTATTCCCGTTCGAACAGCGCTCCCCTGTCCCGGTTCTCTCCGCACCAGCTCAGGTCATTCGTTCCCAGGTTCATGACGATATAATCCGGCTGAAAGGCGCTGAAATCCCGGGAAATATCCTGGACCCGCCTGCCGGAGGGAAGCCGGAAGCTGTTCCGTCCTTCCTTCCCGTAATAGGCTGTCACCAGTTCATCTTCATTGCGGTTCTCCGGATTGTCCGTGTATCCTGACACGATCCCGTAGCCGGAAAAGCTGGTCATCACCGCGTCCGCGTTCAGCGCTTCTGCTGTCAGGAAAGCGTAAGCCTTTGCGGCATTTTCCGCCGCTGTGGTAAAGGGCGCGTCCACGTCCTTTCCTTCCACGCCGTATCCGCAGGTAATGGAATCCCCGATGAATTCCATTTTCAGGGGCCTTTCCGGCAGCGGATCAATCTCTCCGTCCGTCTCAATCCCCTGCAGCGCCATCAGGCTCTGGGTGCATTCGCTCAGTTTGATCAGGCGGACCTCCGCGTCCCGCTTTCCGGTCCCTTCGAACACCGTCACAGCGGTTTCCCGTTCCGTCAGCCGGCTGTCCAGTACTTTTTCCCCGTCCAGCCTGACCTCAAAGCGCGGCAGCAGGGGTTCCGTCTCCGGATCCTGTACCGTATCATCCGCCCGGAGCTTCAGCTGCAGCTTCATCGCTCCCATCACCCGGAACCCAATCTCTGCCCCGGAAGAGAGCAGCCACAGCAGTCCCCCGTCCTCCACAATATGTCCCGTCAGCTTTATCATGTCATATCTCCGCCCTGTACTTCAGTTTCTGTCATTATGAATTGTGAATTGTGAATTCCGTAAAGCAGAATAATTCTCCGGATTATTCTGTTTTACGATTAGTTTCTTCCAGCAGCTCCAGCGTCTCACCGAAATATTCATTGACCTCTGCTTTTGTCAGCTTCATTGCTTTCTTCAGCATTTCCGGGATCTTCTTCGGCCTCACCCGGGCATAATACTTCGTGGCATGGATGTTCTTTTTCCAGTTTTCCAGCTTCATATTCTTCCACCGGGCAATATGCCTCGGCAGGATCGGAAGCAGCTCGCTGATCACATCGTCAAAATGCTTCTCCACATTATCCCAGCGGAATACCGTGGAAAGCAGCTCATTCACCCGCCGCAGGAACCGGTCCTTCATTTCCGGCACCTTCAGCAGGGCATTCAGCGGCTCATGCCGGAAGCCCTGGATCTTGGCATTCAGCGGCTTGATATAGTATTCGATCGGCGTACGGTCCAGGTTCCGCCAGCAGGCCTCCACGTCGAACAGCAGGTACTTCCATTTGCCGCCCGGCACCCGGTATACCCGCACGTTGGTAAAGTCCACATTGCCCAGGATGATCTCATAGGCGGCATGGGTGAACATGTTGTCAATATCCAGCCGTTCCTCCACCCAGGCCAGGTTGTCCGGGCTGTTCAGATCCTTCTTCTTGCAGAAATCGCACAGCTCCAGCCAGTCCCTGTTGTCTCCGTTCTGCAGGAACTGGTCCGTTCCTGTCCGTGCCAGGATATCGATATTGTCAATATCCTTTTCCTCTGTCACGCCCTCATAGGCCGCCACAAAATGCTTGTTGATCTTCTCCCGCAGGTTGTAATGTCCCCAGTACCGGCCGTTGATATAGACCTGGATTACTTCATGGTCCTGGTACAGGATCCCCTGTCCCTCAGCCAGGGAGCTTGCCACAATGTCCCGCAGCCGCGTGGCGTAGGCGTCGCTGTTGGCCGCCCGCAGCAGCAGGCTCTTATAGCTGTCGTAGTTCCTTGTAGGGAACGGGTTAAACGCGAACCGGTCCTGCCCCCACGCCTTCCGGGCATACAGGGCAATGCTCTTCTGCTCATTGATCCGCGCGCTGTGGCCGGAGCAGGTCATAGTGCCGGTCTGGCTGATTTCCCGTGTTCCTTCCCTGTTGAAATACTCAATATGCACCGGGTACTCATATCCCTTTGAATAATTCGGGATATTCCCCGTACCTTTTACAAGCATACCGGTTTTTTTGCTGAAAAGATATTTGTCGTCGGAAATCAGGGAAACGATGGCTGTCTGAGGCGCATCGTCAATAAAGTATGTTGCGCCTGCCGCCGCTGAGGAAACCGCATCCTCCCGGAAAGCCTTCACCCGCAGCGGCGTGGTTTTGTTGATTTTCAGGCCCTCTTCCGGAAAAACTTTGCTCTTTTCCGTCGGTGTTTCCCCGTCCGTGGTATACCGGAGCACTGCACCGTCCTCCCCGCGGGCTTCCACGGTCACGCTGCCGGTGTAAAACCCGGCCGCTGTCATGATCTCCGGTTCCGCCGTCCTGCCGGCAAAGGCTTCCTTCCCGTTTTTCTTTCCCCGGGTGGCTTCTTCAAAGAATCCGTATTCCCCGCCCCCTGCGGGCAGGCCGTAGGTAATGCAGCCGTATTGCTGCGGAAGCTTCAGCTTCTGTTTTTCCGTTCCTTCACGGTCCGTCAGCCGCAGTGTCTCCCCGTCCGAGGAAATCTTGTAATCCGCGTAAAAGGTGCTGCCCTTCCCCGGCGTTTTATTGGCCGATCCGGTGCACCACACAGTCAGGCAATCCCCTGCTTTCAGCTTTGTTCCTTCCGGAAATGTAAATTTGTACAGGTCCTTCTTGCTGTCCGTCAGTCCCCAGCCCGAAAGATTCTCTGTGCTTTCACCGTTGTTGTACAGTTCAATCCAGTCCCAGGCATGCCCGCTCTCATAATACCCGTTGGATGCCATCACCTCATTGATCACCACATCCGCCTGAGCCGCACATGCAAAGCAGAACACGCATAGAAAAAACAGGCAGATTCCCGCAACCCTCCTGCTCATCCTGTTCATCTGCCTGTCCCCTTTCATATTGGTCAAAACCATATATCATTATGCATTGTGCATTATGCATTATGCATTGTGAAATGACCTTGTCATTTCACATAATAATGCCGCGCGATCCATTTGCTGAGCCCTTCCAGGCCGGGATACAGCAGCCGCTCACTGATGTTCAGGCTGTCCAGCATATCCCGTACCCGCCAGCGCAGCTGCCGGTCAATCACATACTTCACGGTATGCTGCGTATGCGTGTCCAGGAATCTTTCGATATCCGTCATGCCCATGGGGATCACCGAGAAGAAGGAATACTGCATGATAATCCGGTCGTTGGTACTCGGCGGTTCGATAATCACCATGCTCCGGTCGCCCATATCCTCGTCATACTGGTACAGGCTGTCCGTAATGCGGGTCAGCGTATCCACTGAAAACAGGGTTGTCTGTTCCCTGCCGATTGCCAGCCGGTATTTTTCCGGCAAGTGATCAATCTGCTCGTTCATATCGATACGCCACACCACACAGTCGTGGGCGTCCATTTCTGCCAGGTTTTCCTCGGTCATGGCAAAATGCAGCGCCACCAGGGAGGAATGGGTCCAGTCCAGCAGCCGTGTCGGCAGGCCGTTGTGCTGTCCGGTAATCATCTGGTACCACACGTTCCGGGCGACTGTCGGATCCTCCCGGACGGCGTACTTGGCAAAATTGTTCAGGATGGCAGGTTCCAGCGTCCGCTGCTTATCCTTGCAGCAGCGGCTCAGGCTGGTAGCCATTTTGTATTCCGAATTCGGCATGCCCCGATACAGAAAACCGGACCGGTTCCGTTTCAGTTCCGGCCTGTAATCCTGCTCTGACAGCAGCGGCATCAGATCCTCCAGCGTAGTGATCCTCACTTCCTGAATCATGCCTTCACGCTCCCTTCCGTATCCGGTATATTTTATCATAAAGGCTGCAGAAACAAAAGCGGCGCGTTCCGGTAAACGCGCCGCTCAGATGACCGGGAATATGTCTGTAATCTTCCGGTTCATGCTTTTGTCATGTTTCTTCTTTTATGGATGTTTCGCGCCCAGCCTGCTTCTTATTGAAACAATAATCCCTGTTGCCCCGGGGATGACGGACTGGCCGGTGATCAGTGCCAGCAGTTTGACCGCATACAGTGCAAACTTCATTCGTGGATACACTTTTCTTTGATTGTTTGCCCGGATCAGTTTCATGTACCAGGAGACGCATCTGAAAATGTCAGCCGCGCCCTCAAATCTTTTTTCATATGAAAACCGGTAATGAAGCATTGCTTCTTCTTCCGTTACACTGTCCAGCAATTCATGCAGCAGCTTCTTCTGTGTTTTGATTGAACACTGCTTCTGAGTTTCATAATGCTTCTGGGTAATCCTTGAGGAATGGACACGCCTGTTGAGCAGCACATCCGGAAGGATTTCCACGGTACCCAGTTTCCCCAGTTCTGCGCACAGTGCATAATCCTGCGCGTATATCAGTGATTCATCATATTCAATTCCGTGCGCATCCAGGATGCTGTGCCTGATAAACATTGTGGGATGGAGCGGTCCGGGATAATAAAACAGTGTCTTGATCCGATATGTATCCATATCTTTGATCCTGGTTCTGCGAATGTTTGTTGCATCACCGATGTTTTGTACGGCGGATCCGCACATGACCGTTTCAGGATGCAGTTCCATCCAGGCCAGCTGTTTTTCAAGCCGATCCGGCATGGATATGTCATCTGCATCCATTCTGGCGATATACCGGCCCCTTGCCGCCTTTAATCCGATATTCAGCGATCTGGTTACCCCGATATTGGTCTTATTCCGGATCAGCCGGATCCGATTATCGGAAAGGCTGCTCAGATAATCCCATGTTCCGTTCGTGGAGCCGTCGTCAATGACGATCAGTTCAAAGTCTTTGAAGCTTTGATTCAGGATACTCTCCACCGCTTCCCTCAGATACTGAATATCAGTATTGTAGGCAGGCATGATAACGCTTATCTTCTCCGGATAATCCGTTACTGAAGCCCCATTCACCTTCAACGGTTTCCCCTTCCTGTTCAGCCTTTTTCGCCCGGGATCCGGTTTTCCATATCCCGGATCATTTCCTGATACATGTCTTTGAGCCCTTCCCGGGGTTCCCACCCCAGGCAGCGCAGTTTTTCACTGGAAAGCTGCATCTTCATGACAGGAGCATATCCGTACGCATCCGGTTTATCCGACAGGTCATACCGGACCCGGATCTTATCCCCTGCGCAGTCACGGCAAACCATCTCCGCCATTTCCCTGATGGTGCAGTAGGTCTCTTCGTTTGCAGCGTTATATGCTTCGCTGATCTCTCCGCGGATCATGACAAGCAGGATTGCCCGGACTGCGTCTTTCACGGACAGATAGCATCTTTTGGTTTCACCGGCCGTTCGCAGGATTATATCCCGGTTTTCAATCACACATCTTGCAAATTCCGCAAACACTCTCTGATCACGGTAATCCGTTCCGGCACCGAAGGTTTGCGCAAGCCGGACAACTTTCACCGGCACCTGAAACTGTGCGCAGTATGCGGCGCAAAGATTCTCGCACATCCTTTTGCTCTCCGGATAGCTGGATCGCACTGCCATCGTATCAAGATTGCACCCGGATTCTTCATCTGTCATCACGTCCCCATCCGGATTTCCGTAAACCTCCGCGGATGACAGAAAAACAAATCCCTTTACAGGATTGGCCCGGGCAAACTCAAGCATATGCAATGTGCCGGAGATATTGGTGCGGATCACCTCCGCAGGCTTCTCGACAAACATCCGGCTGGAAGTGTTTGCCGCGCCGTGAATCACATAATCGATATTCCTGTTTTCCGGCGGAATTTCCGTAACATCCGACTCGATGAGGGTCACCCGGTCCCCCCACAGTGACAGGGCTTTCTGCCGGTCCCGGACAAGCGCGTAAACAGTTGCCTCACCTTCAAGAAGCGTTTTGATCAGCGCTTTCCCGATCAGGCCCGTTGCCCCGGTAACAAGTATTCTCTTCCCGGAGATTTCTTCCCTGATTGATTTCAAGTCTGTTGATTCCTTTCTTCATCCGGATAGTACAGTTGATTGTTCTCTCGCGCTTCCAGAATGGAACGTGCCAGGAAATAATCCTCCCGTGTGGTGATTTTGATGTTTTCAGACGGACCGTCTGTCATATGGAGCTTTATCCCATACGCGTTCAGAAGCGTACAGGTATCAATGGAGTCGTAAACGCCGTCCTTCATGGCCTGCTCGTGAACAGCTAAAATCTCACTCAGGCGGCAGCTCTGCGGAGCTTTGGCAACCCTCGAATGCTTCCTTTCCGGAACCGATCGGACAACGCCCTCATCATCCACCTCCGCAATCGTTTCCTGCACAACACCGGAGGTAATGCAGTTGCCGTACTCCCCGACCGTTTCAATGTTTCTTGTAATCAGCTCATCAGTGATCAATGGCCTGACGCCGTCATGGATCATGACGACTGCGTCATCCTCTCCTGCGACTTCCCGGGCTGCAAGAAGGCCGTTGTAAATGGATAACTGGCCCGTTTCACCGCCCGGTACAATCCTGCGGACTTTGTGAATGTCATAGCGCTGCAGAAGGCCTGAAAGGTACTCTGTGTATTCTTCCAGGCAGGCAATTACGATCGCATCCGTCCGGGCGTTCTTTTCAAAATGCTCAAGGGTCCGTATAATAATCGGCTTCCCGAACAGCTCCAGGAACTGCTTGGGAATGTCTTTACTGTTCATCCGTTTTCCTACGCCGCCGGCAAAAATCACAGCTATGTTCATCTCTCTGATTCACCTCATGCTTACAGGCTGCTTTCCTTCACAGCTTCAGTTCCCTTACAAAATGCTTCCATCTTTTTTCCGGCGGAGGAATAACCATATAATCACCGTACAGCATCGTCAGGTATTTTTCCACGTTCCTGAAAACCAGTGCAGATGCTCCGTGAAACATGATCTCCCTCGCCGGCAGCACATCATCGATATGAATGATCTCGCCAAAGTAATGCTTCATCCCGGCTGCGCTTGTAATCAGTCCGCTGTCTGTATCTTTGGACCGCATGCAGCGATCCAGCCGGTTATACCATTTGGAAGAGGACGAAAAGCTGAATAAACGTCCGGTCAATGTCCGCAGTGTATAGTCCGCCGTCCCGGTTTTCCGGTTAAAAGCCCGGCTCAGCGGATCCTCATGGTCAGTCCGGTATACCTGGCCGGAGATAAAACACAGGCAATCACATGCCAGGCCTTTCATCCTGCGGAGCAGTCTGTTCTTCGGCACATGGTCCAGCGGAAAAATATCGATAAAAACGCCGTTCAGTTCTTCATTGCGGTTCCTGATAATCTCACAGCATCTGGTCCCGGTTTTTATAACCTTTGCGAACCTTGCCTTTGCATTGCCGGAAAAGCCCGGCGCATTGACGATGTATTTATCCGGGTAAGTCCGGGAAAACTCCTCCAGGAAACGGTCATAATCCTCCCGCAGCATGCCGAGGTCAAGATCGTCATCCCACGGAATAAAGTCGCCGTGCCTGACTGCGCCCAGTGCTGTTCCGCCCACCAGGAAAGGAATCACATTAATCCGGTTGCAAACCTGCTGAATGTCCTGATAGATTTCAAACAGTGCCTGCTGCAGATGCTTCAGTTCTTCCCCCGTCAGTTCCTGGAGCAGATCGCTGCAATCCGTTTCCATGACATACTGTTTGTTTCTGAACAGTCCGGCAGAATCTCTGGTTTCTCTGATCATTTGTCTCCCCGTTTCATTTCCCGTCAAAAAGCAATCCTGGCCGGTTGGTGTTTGCAAACCCGCTCTTCAGCCGGCGGAAGCGTCATATAATCCCCATACAGCTGATGAAGCATGGATTCATAACCGTCTGTGATCAGGAACATTTGTTCGTTGAATGCAGTTCGATGCATTTTTTCCATCATTTCGGCCCGGTACACATTCCGGAAAGTGCATACTGCAGCAAGCACTGTCCATTGGTAGTCTGTCTGTGTCTGCCGGTCATTGACAGCAAGTTCGTTAAAACAACGGTCCAGCATCCTGCGGGCCACCGCCTTCGGAATGCATCGTGCCAGGGTGCGGATTGACTTCCTGATCCACCCGTCATTTTTATTTCCGCCATACGCACGGGTCAGGAAAATAATCTTTTTTCCGATCCTGTATACTTGCTTTTTCGTTTTCTCCGTAATCTTATCCAGCGGAAAAATGTCGATCCATATACCGTGATTTCCCCTGTGGCTGTATTCCCAGTCAGATGAAATCAGCAGGGTTCCGTTCTTCATCATTTTGGCATGGGATATGGCACAGCAGGCATTCAGTTCCGGCGAATCCATCGTATAACCGTCAATCGGATGAGTTCGTATCTGATCGATGAATCTGTTGTACTCTCCCCTTGTCATAACGACGTCAACATCATCATCCCAGGAGATGAATCCCTTATGCCTTACCGCACCCAGAGCCGTTCCGGCATACAGCGAGTATCTGATATTGTTATCTGTGCAAAACCTGTCAAAAGCAGTCAGTATCTCCAGTTCCGTGTCCTGCAGTCTCTTCAGTGTATTCTGGTCCATCAGGTTTTCTCCGGCATTGTTTATTGATCATACAGCTGCATTAACCTTTGAGCCATTCTGTTGATATCAAAATGTTCAATACGGTTCCTGTCCAGCTGCATATGCTTCCCGGTATCAATGTGTTCCGCAATTTCCTCCGCCCATTCTTCAGCGGTCTGTCCAAGGGACAGGAACCGGATCTTCCCGCAATCCGTGCTTTTCGGGACCGCGTCAGACGCAAAACAGTCCAGTCCGGCAGCCTGTGCCTCTGTCAGTGCATTTCCGAAGCCTTCATGAAGAGACGGAAATAAAAAGTAATCGCACTGTGCCAGGATTTCGGGCACATTTTCCCGGACGCCCGTAAAGAAAACGGCATCCTGCAGCCCAAGTTCAGCTGCCCTTTTCTCAATCGACCGGCGCTGCGGACCATCCCCTACCCATGTCAGGGAAGCACCGGGAAGCATTTTGTGAACGAAGCAGAAAACTTCCAGCAGGAATCCCGGGTTTTTATCCTCGCTGATTCTGCCGACCGTAACAAAACGGGGTCTCCCCTGTTTTCCGTCTCTGTCCGGTTTTTGTTCTCCGGCAGCCAGGAAATCTTTCAGCATAATTCCGTTTTCAATGACCTGGAAAGAGCTCTTCCCATAAGCTTCCTTCCCTGCCTCCCCGGAGCATGCAAGTCTGTCTGTAGCGTTGATTGCAATCAGCGGTCTCATCCCGGACTGATACAGGCGTCGTGCCAAGGAATCACTTTTCCTGGGGAATGTATGCACATGCGCAATCCTTACGGGAACATTTTCCTTCCTGGCGATTCGCAGATTCAGTCCGCTGAGAAGGCTCAGATTGGAATGTACCGCGTCAAACGGGCCATATTCTGCCAGTGCCTTCCGCAAGGTCCGTGCCCATTGCAGCTTTCGTCCCCCGTTGAGATCATGCAGATGAACCACATGGCACCCGTTCTGCACAACCTGCTCCTCATAGTACTGTTCTGCGCCGGGATCCACTGCCAGAAAATAGTACAGTTCGAACTTTTCCCGGTCCCAAAGGGCAGATAACTGTGCGAACATCGTCTCCACTCCATTGGGACTCAGGCCATGCAGAATAATAGCGATCTTTTTTTTCATATCCCCATCACACAACGATTAATCGGAATGATGCAGCATAAACCATTTCTTCACCGGATAAGGCACCAGTCCCTTGGCGATCAGGATGCACGCCGGGACAATAAGCCATCTCCGCGGGAAGCCAAGTCTTTTATATCCCGCTGCCCTTGTCCGGATGGAGCGGATCCGTCTGCCCAAGGTCCTTCGTTTCAGCGCCTCCTGGTTCATCCGCACGTCATACAGCGCTTCGTCCAGCGTGGCCGCTTTGAACCCTTTTTCAAAGAAGCGGAACCACAGGTCCACATCCTCCACGCCTTCCACCGTTTCACTTTCCGTGTATCCGCCCAGCGCTTCATACACTGACCGGTAGGTCATGATGGTGGCGTGATGAATCGGTGTTCCGCTGCGGAGCATTTCCGGCTCTGGCTGCAGCGGGGCCCGCAGGACGCCCGTGTATCCGCTCTCATCAAACCGGTTCATCTGCGTTCCCACCAGGTCGGTTTCCGGATGTTCCTGCAGGTAGTGCACCTGCTTTTCCAGCCGGTCCGGACGGGAAAGATCGTCCCCGTCCATCCGGGCAATCAGCTCCCCTGTTGCATGGCGCAGACACTCATTCAGCGCATGGGATAACCTGCGGTTCTGCTCGTCATGAAAGGCATAGATCCTGGCCGGATCCTCCGCCGCATATTGCTTCGCCATCTCATAGGTTTCGTCTGTGGAACCGTCGTCCCAGAGAATCAGTTCCCAGTTGGTATAGGTCTGCCGGCAAATGGAATCCACAGCTTCCCGCAGGGTCTGTTCACAGTTATGGATCCCCATGATCACAGAAACCTTCGGTGTTCCGGCAGGATCGGTGTGTCTCATCTGAAATGCGTCTGTCCTTTTCTCAATACATCATTTTCTTTCGGCCCGGCGTCAGGAGGTTCAGCCCTCGGGCCAGCAGGAGGGAAATCCTGTTGGGATATCTGGTCAAAAACGAACAGATCCTCAGTGGCAGATCCCAGCCCGTTTCCCCGAAGATCGGCACAGTTTCCCTTACAAACCGTGACATTTCCAGCAGGTCCCCGTGATGTTTTTCCCGCTGGTCTTTCAGATACTCCAGCCAGTGCAGCCAGTTTTTCCCGGCAATAAACACGCAGCTCCTCAGCTGGTTCTTCCTGACCTTTCCCCACTGCGCATCTGTCATCAGTACCCTTGGTTCTCCCTGCAGGCCGTTGTATCTGTCCAGGGCAACCTTCCACCGGTTCACAAGATTGATATTATTCACATGCGCAATACTTGACTGCACCTGCCTGTAGTGATACAGCGGCTTTCTGACTGTGGTTATGACCCGTACCCGGGTATAAATCCTCCAGGTAAGCGCCATATCGTCTGCATATGCCCCGTCCAACGGAAGCCGAAAACCGGCCAGCAGTTCTGTCCGCCACAGTTTATTCCATACATAATCATGCGGGGCACCTTTCAGCAGGTCAAACAGTGCTTCGCCTGCCCCGGTTGCGGGACTGCCCGGAAGCCAGGATTCTGTTTTGTCAGAATACTCCCGATAATACCCGCATTCCGCCACATCCGCTTCTTCTGCTTCCGCCGCTTCCAGGAGAACGCTGTACATATCCGGTTCCGCCCAGTCATCGCTGTCCGCAAATCCGATATACTTTGCGCCCTGCTCAGCTGCGATGCGGATCCCGAATTCCCTGGCTTTACACAACCCCCTGTTTTCCGTATGAAACACAAGAAACCGCGGATCACACCCGGCATATTCTTCGCAGATCCGGCCGCTGCCGTCTGTTGATCCGTCGTCCACCAGGATAAACTGCAGTTCACAGTCCTTCTGATCCCGAAGGCTGTCCAGGCATTCCCGCAGGAACCGTTCACCGTTATATACCGCAAGGATAATGCTGACCATGAAAGTATGTCTTTGTTACTCCTGTATACGTTTTTATGCGGAAGCACGCGCTGCCGCTGTTACGGTTTCTTCTTCCTGAATATCGCCAGTGCATCTATACCGAAGATCCGGTGGATTGGCCTGGTCAACCGGCTGCGCAGGATCGTTCTTTATTTCTGCGATGCTATATACCCTGTGTTATTCACAGTATTTATTTCAGATCGGTCGATGATTTTTCGAATGCAGTTATGAGGGATGTACAGTTCGTTTGCGAATCGATCGGAAAAAGTTCTTGAGCATTGTTGCCGTGTATAGAAGTTCTGTCGACCTCATATACACCAGTATGGTACTGACTGAAAAAAACAGTATGGCAAAAATACCGTAAACAATGATGGCTGCAACACCGCTCAATCCAAGATATTTTGAAAGAAGAGAAATCAGCCATATATCCAGGCAAACAATAAAGAGGTTGATTATCCACTTGGCATAATATCTTCCTGCATCTTTATTCAATCCATAATGGAAAATGATATATTGTGCAGGCCATATTCCTGCAAGAAACCTCGATACAGTTGTGCCAAGCAATACGCCAATAAGTCCCATGCGTCTCGCCAGCAGGATGGAAACAATGAGATTGATTCCGGCTGTCACCAGCGGAAGAAATCTTCCATGTGTAAAAAGGCCCATTGTTGTTCTGAATGTCCAGACCGGTGTCATCATCCCTTCTATGTATATATTCAGGCAAAAAACAAAAACTGTCCAGAAGCCCAATACATATTTATCGCCGGCCCACATCGTAATAAATGGATTAATTACAGCCATGCATCCGACAAAGCACATGCCATATAATATGTAGTGCAGGAAAGTGACATTAAAAAGCAGTTTTTCACAATTGTCCTTGCTCTCTTTTGCTATATAATTGCCGATACTGCCTGTAAGACCCCCGGTTATTTTTGTGATAAGCGATTGGATACTCCCGACAATCATTGAATAGTTTGACAGCACACCAACACTGATCAAACCGTCAAATGCAGAGATGATAATATTGTCAGTCCCGTTCAGCGCAACTCCGCCGATTTTATAAATGATCATGGCTTTGATATCTCTGAAAATGTTTTTCCGTTCCTGTTCAGACAGTCTCTCTTTTGAATACAGTTTCAAAAAGGGATAGCACCGGTCTGCATATACAGAAGCGGTAATATTCTCCAGAAGAGTGCAAAAAATCTGGACTGATAAATAAACAATAAATGATCTGAATCGGACAAGAACTATGATTTGAAGAACGCTTTTAACAAGCAGATAAATAAGATTTATGAAGGACAAGACACGTTGCTTCTGATCCGCATTGAAAATAGAGCGTTTATATGAAAACAGATATGAAAAGACTGTATTGAGAAGAAACAATCCATAAATCAGAGTTAACTGTTCGATATTGGACTGTCCATGGATAATGTTTTCCAAAAAAGGAATAAAACACAAACCTAAAACCGCAACAACGCATCCAATTACCCGATATGCATCATGATAAAGATTCATGTATTTTGCAATTTGAACCTTGTCATTTGTGGAAATCGGCTTATATAAATTATATGTAATTGCACTTCCAAATCCCAGTTCAGCCAACGAGAGTACTGTAAGGATATTTGTAAAAAGCCCGTTTACTCCAAGGTATTCGGCATTTAAGTAATGAATGAATACAGTCCTGACAATCAAACCCGCAACTATATGCACCACTTGTGATAACAGGCCAAGTGATGAGTTTTTTACGGAATTCTCAATTCGTCCCTGTGAATTCATGCTTGCTCCCGTGAAACCATTCGTGCTTTTTTTCTGGTTTTTTGTGCCTTCTGTAAAGAAAACGCCATGAATCTGCCGGCACCGGTAAAAATTCCCCCCTGGCTTCCTGATGGATCTCTTTGCCTGAGGCGTCTTTTATGATATCATCCGGTTTTATTGATCATTCATGAAGAGATTCGATTAATGGCGCAAAATGTTTTGAGAAATCACATTCGTAATCTGTGTACGGTTGTCCGGATAATTGTAATGATTTCCCAACAATAGCAGCTGCATCATTATCATCAGCCATTGAAATGAAGGGGATGTTTTTCAGCCAGGCATCGTATATCGCGGAAATCTTATGATTTGAGTTGTCCAGTACAATGCACGGAGTCCGGTTGATAACACAGAAAATCATACAATGAAGGCGGTCAGTTATAACTACCCGGCATTCCTGTATCATCGACCAGAATTCATCGAGTGTTCTTTCATATGTGTCCGCCTGGCAGTCTTTCAGTGCAACATCAACAGTATCACGTACTATTATTTTTTGATAATGTTTTTCAGCTTCACCAATCAACTGATCAGGAAAATCACTTCTCGTCCTGCGTTCGGCATCTTTCCTTAAGCAAATCAACACTTTATCCCTGGTGGTTGATTTAATCGGAAGCCTTAATGACAATACGATATCCGGGCAGTATCTGATATCCGTCCGCGGCAGCGTTGATTTGATTTTTTTCAGCGATATTTGTTCACGCACAAAAATCGTCAGCTGCTGATTCCTTTCATATACTTTTCGGCTGGTTTTCTCTCTTCTTCTTCCTTTTTTGGTATTTGAAAAAGCATAGGTCTGGGGGAAACTGATAATGCGATTGTGCTTAAATGATCTGATTATGTATAATCTGGCGTTTTCCAGTGAAACATAGGTATCATCCATATTACCGCCGCCCAGGATTGTTATCAGATCATCTTTGCGTATATGCCGGCGGATCGTCTTTACAGCGCTGTAAGTTTCCACACTTGGCACCGTTACTATATTGGCGCTGGGAAAAACCTCCTTAAGAAGTCTGACTTGCGAAAAAGTAATTGCCAGATCTCCCAAATTCTGATAAAAGCCGCAAAGAAAGACAAAAACATTCCTTTTGTCATGGCTGACAGCATCAACCCATTTTTGCTGTTCAGAACTGGTAAACAAAAGCTTAATTCGTATTTTTACTGGTTCAGGGATTAATTGTTTTATCTGCATTCTATTCTCCTGAAACGTGATAAAAGAAGCAGGAACCTGAGAATGAAAAGCTTTATAATCCTTTTCCTGTCCAGCCGAAAAACAGAAACATTGCAAAGTTCCCTCTTAATCATCTCCATAATTGATTCGGATGGGCAATAATTCCGGTCGTTCGGTTTCATTTCGTTATAGGATAAATCTGTTATCTCCCGATCATGGTATTTCTCTTTTTCTTTTTCAGATAAATCGAATTTATCCAAAAAAGAAAGCTTCCGATCAAGGCATAATATGCCAAGTGAATAGTTTGCAGATGTTCGTTTTCTTCCCAGGGACTTTGAATACTGCACGTAGTGCGTCCCTGCGTAATCAGTAAAACATATTTCGTATCCGCCGGATAACAATTCAAGGTTAAACAGCATGTCTTCATACAAAGCAGCATTCTTGTCAAATTGTGCTGACGATGCTTTGATCATTTCTGTCCTGTATATTTTATTCCAGACATAACCTATCGCAGAAAAAAAGCCGACAATATTCCTGCAATCGCAATCCTTCAATGATCTTACCTTTTGGTTCCGGACAGACAGGCATTGTCCGTCAGCGCTGTCAATATAATATGACCATTGAATAATGTCTGAATCTTTTTCCCGTATTTCATCTGCCATATACTGATATAATCCCTGTTCAATCCAGTCATCGCTGTCGAGAAAAGTGAGATACTCCCCTGCTGCTGAATTGATTCCCCTGTTCCTGGCTGCTGAAACTCCTTTGTTTTCCTGATGAATGACCCGGATCCGTTGATCTCTTTCTGCATAACTGTCACAGATCATTCCGCTCCTGTCAGTTGATCCGTCATTTATGATTATGATTTCCAAATTGCTGAACGATTGGCTGCATACGCTGTCCAGGCAGCGATGCAAAGTTTCTTCAGCATTGTGGACAGGAATAATGACCGATATTAATGGTTCCACTCTTACACTCCTGAGGCAGTCAATCGGGTCAGTATTAATTCCGCATTCCTCACTGCACTTTCTGCATTGAATGTTTTCCCGCGTTCCTGTGCTTTCGCCTTATAATGCTTTAGATGATCTTCTTCCAGCATATATCTGATGCCGTCATACAGGGCATTTTCGTCATTTTCTGTTATTATCCCATATTCGTTATTGTTTCCCAGCATCTCTTTCATTCCGGAAACTTCCACGGTGCAGACCGGTGTTCCGACAATCAGGGCTTCAATCGTTGCCGTGGAAAAGCCTTCTGCAAATGATGCGCAGACAAACAGGTCACACTTTGCTACATACTTATAGGGGTTTGTCCTGTATCCCAGGAAAGTGAATGCATCCAACAAATGATTATCCTGAAGATAAGCGTTTATATTGTTCTGTTCGCTGCCGGTCCCAAGAGCGTATAAGTGAACCGGAATACCATCTTCACGCAGTCTCCTGACAATTCTTGCAAGGCGGTCAAATCCTTTCTGCGGAACAATCTTCCCTACAGCAACAAGATTAACCTCCTTCGGATTGAAAAGCCCTTCCTCAACCGGTTCATCCTTCAGTGAAAGAATCTTATCAGAATCAATAACATTGTAACAAACAGAAATATGCCCGACCTCCGGAAATAAAGCCGTGAAATCTTCCTTAACCGTTTCAGACACGCAAACGATTTGATCATATCGTTTGTAGCACTGCTTTGCTTCCCTGATTGACCTGAACGATGAAGCAGCTTTCTTTTCCGAATGCTGTTCACCGTGTATCCACGATACAGTTTTAGTGCTCACATCCGGACATCCGCTGATAATCCGTGCTGCCGGTCCTTCCAGAAAAGATATTTCTATATCATAATGATCACGAATAATCAGATGATGCAGCTGTTTGGGAGACAACAGCTTCATCCATATTCTGTTGCCGGGAATCATTTTAGGGAAAACAGTATAATAATGAACATGTGACGGTAAGAACTGTTCGTTAACGCCACCGCCAAACAAGGCAATAACCGTCATATCATATCTGGTCCGATCCATATGACTGACCAGATTGACTAAAATCTTTTCAGCGCCGCCGCCGCCCAGATCATGGATTAAAAACAATATTTTTTCCATATCATATCTTTCTGCTTATTATTGAGCAGTGAAAATCCACCTGAAATTACGAAGGCTTTCCGATTGCAGGGAGTAAATCCAGTAAACCAGGAGTACCAGCAGTACTGCTGTCATAATGGCATCCCTGTGTTTCTCTTTCGGAATCATTCCGAACAGATAGCCATAACCGATGCTTACCATTGCCCCGGTATGAATTCCAACCCTTCCCAGATATGCGCTGCCCATACCCGCCATCATGGCAAACGCATGGAACAGCATTCCGTTCATGTAAAACTCCTGCGTTTTGTCCATTTTTTTCCGGTCACAGGACGTAAAGAAAAGAATCACCGGAACAAACCCGACCGCGATTCTCAACGGATTGATATCGCGTGTCATATATGCATCGGTCCAGTCAATAATAGTTCCCTTGAACAATTCAACCAGCTGCATCACAAGTTCATAGGAAAACCGGATAAGGACGGCCCCTGCAGCCAGGATGATAAATTGTGTGGTATCCGGCTTCCTTGCATACAGAAAGTAAGGAAGGATCATGACGATTGCTGACTTATGAAACAGCATGGCGAGAACCACTGTCAGCAGATAAGGAACAAATTTGCGTTTCAGGATATACCGGTGTCCGGCAAACACAATTGCTGCCGCAAGGTATTGGCGGATCCCGTTGAAACTGCCCGTCCAGTCGCCCAGGAAGAGAAAGATCAGCATGCTGACCAGGTACATGGGGCTGTACCGGTAGATCACCAGGCTGTATATTCCGGTGATGATAACCGCGCAGACGAATATGAGCACTGCCCCGTCGTCTGCGATCAGGGTGGAAATCCTGCTCAGCAGGCGGATGCCGGGTTCCCTGAAATGAATCAGATAGTCCCATACTATCTTCCAATCGGTCACCCTGGTCCGGTAATAGGCCATATAATCCGTACCGACCCTGTACCGCAGACCGGCCACGGCAATCAGGATTGCCGCTGTTGCGAAAGCAAAAACAGGATCAGGCCGGGTCCGGTACGTGCCTGTTCGCGTTATCCTGCTTTTGGGATTCGTCTGTGCCAGGTAGCCGAACACCAGCGTGGCAGCCAGCACAATCAGGTATACAGCGGAAATAATCAACGGACTTGTCTTTTCTCCTTTGGGATTTGTAAAAATGAATAACGCCGGATCTTATGACAGAAGCTCCCGGATCAGGCGGAGTATCTCCTGTTTTGTCTGCGCTGCTGTAAAAGCTTCCACAGTCTTCCGATTGCGTGTCCCCATCTTTGCCCGGGCGTCCGGACTGTTTTTCAGTCTTTGGATCCCGTCCGCATACTGCTGAACGTTATCCGGTGTGCAGATATAACCGGATGCTCCGTCTTCGGTAATATCTGTCAGTCCCCGAATGCCTGAATTAATCACCGGCATGCCGCAGTACATTGCCTCCATAGCTGCAAAGGGCAGCCCTTCCCGCCTGGATGGCAGTGCAAACACATCACATTGCCGGCAGATATCCGCGATATCCTTCCGGTATCCGAGAAAATGAACACGGTCTGAAACTCCCAGTTCGCCGGCCAGTGCTTTCAGCGTTTCCAGCCGGTCTCCCCTGCCGCAAAGCACATAATGGATATCCGGATCCTTCAGCTGTGCGATTGCCCGGATAATGACCTGCTGGTTCTTGTTCCCGTTCAGCTCACCGACAGAAAGAACCAGGAAAGCATTCTGCGGGAGGCCAAGTTCCTTTCTCAGGTCTGTCGGTTTTTCTCCGGGCTGAAGTCTGTCAGTATCAATTCCGGCGCCATGAATATAAGCCGCTTTGGGCGTATGCATCTTCTGTGCCCGTACGTAGTCTTCCCGGTTGATTGTGCAGATGCAATCCGCTTTGGAGGCCATCAGGCGTTCAACCGGATAGAAAACCAGCCAGTTCAGCAGCGGTGCACCTTTGTAAAAGTGAAAGCCATGTACCATGTACATGACTTTGGTACCCTGCTTTCTGGCATTTCGTGCAGCAAGGCGGG
Organism: Christensenellales bacterium; assembly: GCA_045111455.1. Classification (GTDB taxonomy): domain Bacteria; phylum Bacillota; class Clostridia; order Christensenellales; family Aristaeellaceae; genus Aristaeella. The sequence goes on from JBGUGL010000019.1 coordinate 67,771, forward strand.
TCACAACACCCATCACCGGTTCATTGGTCCAGATCAGGTCATATTTCCCGCTGCCAATGATCTTTTTTACTTCTCTGTAACCTTTAATGTTCGACAAAGCCAGCGGGCTTCGTTGCAGGTGCAGCTGATGAATCCTGACAAGATCTCCAAGATCTTCCCGCACCTCCGCCATCCGGTTCAGCACTTCGGAACAGGCAATCTCCACTTCATAACCGTTTTCAGTAAGATTCCTGACATGGGGTTCCAGGAACTGCTTCATCATGGAATCAGTGCAGGTTATCAGGATTCTTCTTGTCATATGCCGTTTCCCTCTGATTCCGTTTTTCCCGCAAGGGAAGCATCATTCAGGAGGCGGATTTCCTCCGGAGAAAGATGCCAGCCCATGGACTGCAGGTTTGCTTTCATCTGCTCTGCGTTTTTGATTCCCGCAATCGGAATTGCTGTCGGAAGGTAATCCATGATAAACCGGATGGCTGCTGCTGCGCAGCTTACGTTGTGATTCACTGCAACCTGCCTGATCGTCTCCACGATTCTCAGATTCTGTTTCAGTTTTTCGCCGTGGAAGTTCACATATACTTCTTTTCTGCGGCGGTCATTGTCCGGGAACGAGACGTCCTCATTATATTTTCCGCTCAGCATTCCCTGTCCCAGGCTTCCCCAGGTCATCGGTGTTGTGCCCATTTTTTCCTCCACCAGCCGGAGTTCTTCCTCCCGGTGCCGGCAGCAGAGTGAGAACTCATGCTGTGAGGTGACGAACTGTCCCTTATACGGAGCACAGAACGGCAGTTCGCTGCGCCGAACATTGGACAGGCCGAAATAACGGATTTTCCCTGCCGCCTTTTGTCGCTCCAGTTCAGCTGTAATCTCTTCCGTAGGCGTTTTCTGATCCCAGTAATGCACAACATAAATATCGATATAATCCGTGTTCAGGCGTTTCAGGGAGCCGTCCAGTGCTTCCCGGAGCCATGCAGGGGAATTGTCTATGACAGTGCGGCCGTTTCCGGCCCTGACGCCGAATTTGGTCTGAATCACAACATCTTTCCGATGGCATCCCAGGCCCTCTGCAAGAGTCCGCTCCGATTGTCCCAGTCCGTAAGTGTCCGCGGTGTCAAAAAAGGTGACGCCCTCCGACAGGGCTGTATGGATAGCGCTGATAAAATCCTGCTGATTGGTTTCTCCCCAGTCATAGCCGCCCATCGGACATCCGCCCATACAGAAGCGGGATACGGTCAGGTCAGAGTTGTTCAGCCGTAAGTATTCCATTAATTGATCGTCTCCGTACTGTGTTTATCTGCGCAGAACCTCAAATTGCGGTTCCACTTCATTGCGCGGATCTGTTGTGTCCAGTCCGCTTTCATAGGATCGGTCCCCGATGATTGAAGGATAGGGACCTGTTCCCTTCATGTATTGATACAGGTCACAGATAGCCTGTATAACCTGTTGTTCAGCCGTCTCAGTCAGTTCCGCAAAGGATTGGTTTGACACGGCAGCCGGTTCATAAGGATTATGCCAGTCCAGATGCTGTTCATTCCCGATATCCGCGTCTGCGTATGCGTCTTCGGCATAGCTGAGCGAAGCCATCGTGCTTCCCCTGGCAACTCGTGCCAGGATGCCTTTCGGATCCTCAATCAGGCGGACAAAGCGCCGTTCATCCCTCAGTGCCCTGTTGATTTGCCGCCATGCATCATGCCATCCGTAAACATCTGCATACACTGCATCAACAGACTGCTTCATTGTCTTCGGCAGGCCTTTCTTCTGCAGGATTTTCCGGGAAATCGGCCTTTCCGCTAATTTCAGGCCGTTTTGCTCCAGTGCGAGCCGGTCCAGGGCGTGTTCCATGGAACGGTGGTTTCCCGCACACCCTCTGCCAAGACCCGTCCGATAGATCACATATGGATGGCAGATGCTGTCCAGGAAATAATGCGTCAGGAATCCGCAGGCATAAGAGAAGAGCTGTTCCCGCGGTGTTCCTGTCTGCTTTCGTATTTCCTGTGCAAGCCGCCGGAAAAAGCTTCCTGAATGCCGGTTATGCATCACGCTGCTCCGCCCGTGCAGGCGTTTCCATACCGGAGGGCACCAGAATCGCACGATTCCCAGCGGATCCGGTCCGCGGGTGCCTGTCAGGAATAAATCCGGAAGGATTGCCTCCCTGATCTCCTGCGGAAGATTCTGCAGGACGCGGACTCCGAAAAAATGATGTACTGCGATTTCAGGCATTTCAGAATAGCTTTCCCTTATTGTTTGCTCACTACAACCAGCGGGAACGTTTTCCCTGCCAGGAGATCAAGCTGATCCTTCTGCAGTTCAACGCTGACGCTGCCGTTTTTGAGGACCGTTGCCTGGTTAACCATCCATTTTGTCCCGCCTTCGCCGACAGATCCGAAGATGAGATAGACGGTCTCTCCGCCGTGGTATTTCGTCTGGAAGTGAAAGCAGATCGTGGCTGACTTTACATTCCTGTAATCATCACTGATCCGGGCAGTGATAAATTCATTCACTGTGCGGTATTCGGCCGGAATCTGGTCCTGAATGCTTTGCGGGAAACCCGCCAGAGCGCCGGCGGAAGGATCCGGCTGTGTTTTCACATGATGGGCTGCACTGGTAACAGCTGCAGGATCCGCTTTTTCATCTCCCATCACATGGTCATAGTCTTCCCTCAGAGCCTGCATTTCCTCATCCGAGACAGTCTCCTTATACATACGTGCCGAAATAATGGCTCCTGCCCAGGTGGTATGATCTGCAACCCAGTAATCATGCAGTTCACGGGTATAGAAATCAAAATACATGTTGATATAGACAGGCAGGATCGGCAGGGTTTCGCTGATCCGTTCCTGGAATTTCACCCATTTCTGCATATATCCCAATATATCAGAGGGCTCTGTCCGGTCCATCTCCAGTGCGAGCTCCTCCAATTCCGCATGAACCGCGGGAAGGCTGTCCGGATCTGCGTTGTCCTGCTTCCGGTCAGCAGCGGCGCTGAAAATGAGTGACGGATTGAATACAAAGGAGAAGTTGTTGCCCAGATAGATCAGGTCATAGGCTTCGTCAATGCTTCCGTCAAAAACCTTCTCAATCCGGGACAGCGTGGTGGAAACCAGGTTCGTCCTGATGCCGGCCTGGGCAAGATTGTCCAGGAAGTAAGTGTTCAGCGGTTTCTCCGTCTCTGGGGCGCCTGTATAGGCAATCGTCAGTTCCAGCGGCTGCAGTCCGTTCTCAGTCTTTCTGCAGCGGACAGTATCCGTTCCCGGAACAAAGGCGGAGCCCTGTTCATTCAGATTCCATCCGTCCCCGTCAAGGAGCGCGGCAGCCTGCTCCAGGTCAAACGGATAACGGGTCAGGCCATCCAGGGTGATGCTTTCCCAGCCGGAAGCTTCTTCACCGGAAACCTCTTCAGCCGCATTCTCCGTGGGATAAGGCATGATACCGGCCGCCAGCTGGTACATCCACTGTCCAAGGCCGTAAAGGCCGTCTGATTCCAGGCCGTAATATCCGACATACCGGCGGATAAAATCCGTTTTATTCAGGCAGTATGCCAATGCCTGCCTGAGCTTTCCGCTCTGCACCATGGGGCTTCCGGGCAGGAAGTAGAAATAAGTCAGGCCGGTGCGGGGATATGCCGACCGGGTGAACTGATTTCCGGCAGTGCACAGTTCCAGTCCCTGCCGGATTGCGTCGGCAAGGGTTGCCTTGTTCAGCAGGGCATATGTCCCGTTCCTCAGTCCTGCAATCATGTCTTCATTTTGAGCCCATGTATAGGTCAGCTGCCTGATCCTGGGCTTTGAACCGTCTTCATCGCCTTTGTACCATGGATTGATCTCAAAGCAGGCGGTTTTACCGTCAAAGGATTGAATGGTATAGGGGCCGGATCCGGGAACAGGATGGACCCGATAACCCGTTTCAGGCGCCAGGATGGTCTGCCGGAGCAGTTCCTCCGTGAAAGGATCCTCACCCTGATCAGCACCGGCGATATATACTCCGTCTTCGCTGTCATATACCTTGCAGCCCGGGGCAATGGTTCCGATCGGATAGGGATTGAAACTGAAGCGGGCCAGCTCATAGAAGTAAGGAAGCGATTCCTTTTTTACTGTAAATACAATATTGTAATCGTCCTTGACACGCAGGCCCTTCAGTGTCTTTGTCCGGCCTTCAGCATAATCTTCATAGCCAACCAGATAGCTCAGATCCGCCTGGATCCCGCCCAGTCGGGCAATCAGGGGATTTGCCTGGAGCAGCACGGAAAAAGCATAGTCCCAGGCGCTGATCGGGCTTCCGTCAGAATAGGTCAGGTCCTTGTATAAGGAAACCAGGTATCTGCGGTTGCCGTCCTGGTCATCGCCGATCGAGGCGCCGCTGACAACAGTATGATCAAACCGGAAAAGGCTTGTTTCCCCATCCCACCGGATCAGGTTGTATCCGGCAGTCAGCTGGCGCACATCAATATCGCTGGTATTGTTTCCCCACAGTGACGTAAAGAAATATCCGCTCATCTCCGTGGGATTGCCGACTGTCAGGTTGTTATAGTCATAGGATACCCAGTAATCCTGTCCTTCTGCGTTTTCTGAAGATTCTGCCAAAGCGGGAACCAAATTCAGGATCAGAGCACAGGCCAGAAGAATGCAGAGCCATTTTTTCATCAGGATGCCCCCTTGTTGTTTCATGCTTTCAGGTCTTTCCGCGGCCTGATCGGTTTATTCGAAGCAGATACCCACATTGCTGATGGAATAGCCCAGTCCGGCAGGTACCTCATAATCTCCGAGGTGGAACAGTTCGGGCATCTCTGAATACGGGAATACCCCTTCTTTGTCTTCAGGTGAAAAATACACAACGGTATACTCCACATCCCGTCCCGGCATGACGCCGCTGACAACCTGGATGGAGGCTGTATAGCCGTTGATTTCAGGAGAAGGCACACTGTACTCCGTTCCTGCCTGAAGCATCACATCATAGGTCGCTGCTGCTGTGCTTCCGTCCAGGTACACATAGTAGATCTTCAGGCGGAAAACCGTCTTCATTTCTTCCTGAAGTTCTGTGGTTTCCGGTGTATCCGGAACAATGTCGACAACAGGTGGCACCACCTCTTCGTCCTCATCCTCCGGTACCACCTCTGTCACCTCGACATCTGCGATGTCCTGGTTGGACGGAGAATTCTGCGCGGTCGCAAACACCGGGAGCAGTACAATCAGGGTAATCAGGAGAGCTGTCAGCAATTTTTTCATGGGATGCCTTCCTTTCCTATCGTTGCGTTTTTTACATCGGGTTATTGGGCGTTTTTTCCTGTTCTTTCATGGTATGGTTATCAGCAGCTGCCGGGGCTTTGAGCTATTGGCGGATACTGTACAGATGCTTCATGATCCACTCTGTCGCGCTGTCCGTATCCGGATAAAATGCGATGAAGCCGCTGTCATCCGGTTCATAGTGCCCCTGAAGGCGATCGACAGGCAGCACTTCGTAGGAAGCTGCTTCCCTGATTTCCTCCAGTAGTTTCTTATCCGGCAGGTCTGTTACAGCGATTGAATGCAGAGTAGCCATCATTTCAGAAGCAAATTCCGCATTTTCAGACAGCTTCTGATGGATTCCCGCTGTCACGCTGCGCAGGTATACAGCCTGCCGGTTCATACGCTCCGCATTTGTTCCGCTTCCGACTGTTTTCCGGGTGCGGACAAAAGTCTCGGCATCCTTCCCGTGCAGCGTGATCGTATGTCCCTTATACCATTCAGGATTGACGCTGGTCATGTCCTCATCAATCGTAACCGGGACGCCTCCCAGCAACTCTGTCAGTGCCGGAACAGAACTGTAATCAACCATGTAATAACCGTCGATTTCCAGGTCATTCATCAATTTCCGGACTGCCCGGACTGTATATCTGGCGTTGTCTTCCGGTCTGGCTCCGAAACTGTGTGCCAGGCAGATCTGCAGTTCCCGGGTGCCTGTTTCATTGCCGTAAACGCCGAGTATGGTGATTTCCGCCATCGTATCCCGGTCAATCTGCAGCTGATGAATCTGTTTCTCCCCGTGATCTATTCCCAGCAGCATCAGGAAATCCGCCTGCCCGCCGTTCCGGTAATTGACGCCGGACGGTGCAGTCTCTGTACCGTCTTTATCAATTCCGGCAAGAAGAATCAGCGTCATAGCCGGCTTCTTCCTGTATCTGTTTCCTTTCCAGTCAACAATGCCTTCATCCATGAAGGCCCGGTTGCCTGTTTCCCGGGTTTCCTGCTGGCAGTACTGCTCCTGCCATGATCTGTTCGCCAGCGTGATAAGCAGGAAGAAAGCTGCGCCTGCAATCAGGAGGATAAGTACAGCCCTGATCAGCACTGTCCTGCGATGATCACTCACGGCGGCTGATTCCTCTTTTCAGTCCGGCCAGAAACCGGGGCGTTTTTGTTTCCTGCTTCTGGTATCCGTTTTTTCCGCCGTAGTAATAGGAATAACGGCTTTTTCCGATCCGGCTGACCGCGGCCTTATTCACCACGCACCCAAGCACCGGCGTTCCGGTCTGCCGCAGCAGTCCCACAGCTTCCTTCAGGGCTTTGGCCTGCGTCCGGTTATACTCCAGCACCAGCATGCTGCCATCGCATCTGCGGGAAATCTCAGCCGCATCCACCACCGCGCCCAGGGGCGGCGTATCCACGATGACGAGATCATAGGCTTCGCCGGCCGTCTTCATCAGGCTGTCAAATTCCGGAGATGTCAGCAGTGACAGGGGGGTTTTGATGCTGGCTCCGTCCGGCATCAGGTCAAGATTGGGAATATTGGTATGATAAATTGCGTCTTCCGCAGTACACTGGCCGGACAGCAGGTGCGCCAGGCCCACAGGCTGGCTGCCGAAGTGGATATCATACTTCGTTTTCATGACCGACAGCCGGAGATCGGCATCAATCAGCAGAACCCTTGTACCCCTTCTTGTCATTCCAATGGCAATCTGCAGCGCTGTAAAGGTTTTCCCCTCATTGGCGCCGCAGCTGCTGATCAGGACTCTCTTCAGGCTTTTCCCGGCAAAAGTCATGCTCGAGCATATGGCATTGATGGCTTCTTCTCCTGCGTAATCCAGTTTCAGGTTTCCGCGGAAAACAGCCTGGTGTTCTCCGTTAACAGCAAGCGGAGTCGCCGCCCGGTCCTGTTCATCCTGCTCAGCAGCGTTCTTCTCCATATTCTGCCGGGTCACAGTACCAAACAATGGCAGATCAACCGCTTTTGTGATATCTTCTCCTGTCCGGATCCGGTCATCCAGGATGAAAACAAAGAGGAAAACCACAATCATAAACAGTCCGCCGAAAAGAGCGCCTTTGGCGACCGAAGCCGTCACATTGGGAGAAATCGGCCTGCTGGGGGTCCTGGCTTTTTCCAGGATCTGCGGTTTGCGCAGTTCCATTTTATTGGCGATATAGTCCTGCACCACTTCCGCGTATGTGTCCGCCAGCAGTTTCGCCTCTTCCGGATTGGGTGAATTCACATAAATATACAGCAGGTGGGATCCGCTGGGATTGCTGACTGAGACCATGTCGGCCAGTTCTGTATAGCTGTAGTTCAGGTTCAGCCGTTCATCCACCATCTCGTGAACATGCCAGATCTTAAACACTTCCTGGTAGTCGACCGCAAGGGTGGAACCCATCTGGAGGTCTGAAAGCGAAATGGTTGTTTCTGAGCCGGCGATATAGATTTTTGAAGTAGCCTGGTATACCGGTGTTACAATACGGGTTACAGCAAACCATGTGATAACCGCCCCAAGCAATGCGCCCAGAATAATCCAGTGCACTTTCTCCAGCAGCCGGAACAGTACGGAAACCCAGTCTATCCCGGAATAGTATTCAGGAGTATTCCCGTCAGCAGCCGGGCTGACATTCCGGACGGACAGTCCGTTGACGGTTTCCGTCAGTCCTGTATTCTGCTCTTTATTCATCATCTGTTTTCCTCTCCGATTCATCAGGGTTCTTTGCTGCTTCAGTTTTTTTCCGGTTCCACAATCTCGTATTCCACCCAGGTCTTCACCGGCTGGCTGACAAAAGGAATTTCTATCTGCATTCGTGACAGGCGCCGTTCCACCTTCAGTATTCTGGCTGTAACGCCCCCGAAAGCGCCGCCGGCTATCTTAATCATCTGTCCTTCCTGGTAAACAGGAGTCTTCCCGATCAGACCGTCTTTCTCCAGCAGCATCATGGCAAACTGCTCATCTTCTCCGGACAGTTCATATTCTCCGGCTGTGCTTGAAAGGCACCGGATCACACCCTGCAGGGAATTCAAAAATGCCACATTGGCTTTTTCCTTGTAATACAGGAATACATAACCCGGCATCAGATCGTTGACAGTGTCCCTTGTGCCGCCGCCTTTTGCCCAGGTATGCTGAATCTGTCTCGGGCGTATCGCCCTGCAGCCGGTCGTTTCACTGACTGCTCTGGCAATGTATTCGGTCTTGTTTGTTTCACAAAAAAGGCAGTAGGTGTACATAGTTCCTTTCTTCCGGCATAGCTCCGCCCTGCGGCCTGTATTCTTTGCAGGCCGCAAAATACCAAAGCTATGACAGAATGTATCCGCGGGCCAGCAAGCGTCATTGGTCCCGTTTTTTTCATTCATTTATATTGTCCGGTTAATTGGTTACATATTTTCACAACTAAAAACAGTATTTTGACATTTACCAATTTATTATACCGGATAAAAAATGATATTACAATAAAAAAACAGTTTATTCTCCTGTATACATGGTTTGTGATCTCTGTCTTTTTCCGCCTAGTGTTCCATATGTTTTCACCATTTTCAGCATCCTGATCCTGCGGTTACATCTGAATGTTTTGGTCCTTCCTGATTGGTTACACCATGTTTTGTTATATTTACAACCGTATATATTTACAACAAAAGACAGCGCATTCTTCCGAATGCGCTGTCTGTAAAAACCTGGAAATTACTTCTTGTACTTCGGACGTGCTGTATAGTGGGTATGCAGCAGTTCGTGGGCCAGGTGACTGTTGGGCTCACCCAGGTAATCCTTGTACACGGCCATGATGGAAGCGTTCTCATGGGACTTCCGCTGCGGCTTGTTGGCATCCTCATTGTACAGGGCTGCTGCGCGCAGGGTCTTGGGATCGCATTCCATCCGCTTCTGTGCGGAAACAATGGGCTGTCCGCCGCCGGTTACGCAGCCGCCGGGGCATCCCATGACCTCGATGAAGTGGTAGGTCTTCTCGCCGCTGCGGACGCTGTCCAGCAGCTTGGCAGCGTTCGCGGTGCCATGGGCAACCGCCACGTTCACATCCAGGTCGCCGACCTTGATGGTGGCTTCCTTCACGCCTTCAATACCGCGGACCTCTGTGAAGTCAACCTTGTCCAGGGTTTCCTTGGTCACGATTTCGTACACGGTACGCAGGGCAGCTTCCATAACGCCGCCGGTTGCGCCGAAGATGACGCCGGCGCCGGAGCTTTCACCCAGGACGGGATCAAAGTCTTCGTCCGGCAGGTTCGCGAAGTCGATGCCTGCTTCCTTGATCATCTTGGCCAGCTCACGGGTGGTGATGACTTCATCCACATCGGCCAGTCCGTTATGTCCCAGTTCAGGACGCTTCGCCTCGAACTTCTTGGCGGTGCAGGGCATCACGGAAACAACCTTGATATCCTTGGGGTCGATGCCGACCTTCTCCGCCCAGTAGGACTTGATCATGGCGCCTTCCATCTCGTGGGGAGACTTGCAGGAGGACAGGTTCGGAATGAAGTCCGGATAGTAGGTTTCACAGAACTTGATCCAGCCGGGAGAGCAGCTGGTGATCAGGGGCAGCACACCGCCGTTGTTCAGGCGGCTGATGAACTCAGTGCCCTCTTCCATGATGGTCAGGTCAGCAGCCCAGTCGGTGTCGAACACCTTGTTGAAGCCCAGGCGGCGCAGGGCAGCAGCCAGCTTGCCGGTCACGGAGGTGCCCATGGGAATGCCGAACTCTTCACCCAGGGCGGCGCGGACCGCGGGAGCGGGCTGCACAACCACTGTCTTGGTTTCGTCGTTCAGCAGATCCCAGACAGCCTTGGTGGAATCCTTCTCATACAGGGCACCGGTGGGGCAGGCTGCGATACACTGGCCGCAGTTGATGCAGGCCACATCGTTCAGGGGCTGTTCCCAGGCGCTGCCGATCTTGGTCTTGAAGCCGCGTCCCATGGGACCGATGACGCCGACAGCCTGGGTGTTGTTGCAGGCAGCCACGCAGCGGCGGCACAGGATGCACTTGTTGTTGTTGCGGACGATGGAGGGGCTCAGGTCATCGATGTCATACTCGTTCATCTTGCCCTTGTACTTGTCCACATCGTCCACGCCCAGATCCTGGCACATCTGCTGCAGTTCGCACTTCTGGTTGCGGGCGCAGTCCAGGCACTTCTTGTCATGGTTGCTCAGCAGCAGCTCCAGGTTCACCCGGCGGGCTTCCCGGATCTTGGGGGTATTGGTCT
>JBGUGL010000020.1:0-186579 GCA_045111455.1 Christensenellales bacterium
GCTGGCAGATTACCTACGTTGGGGTGTAGCCAAGTGGTAAGGCACGGGACTTTGACTCCCGCATTCGTAGGTTCGAGCCCTGCCACCCCAGCTTTTCTATGACCCATTAGCTCAGTTGGCAGAGCACTTGACTTTTAATCAAGGTGTCTGGAGTTCGAATCTCCAATGGGTCACTTTCTTCTGCTTTCGCCGGTTCTGTCCTGCGGGCGTGGCGGAATGGCAGACGCGCCAGACTTAGGATCTGGTGTCGAAAGGCGTAAGAGTTCGAGTCTCTTCGTCCGCACAGTTTCCCGGTTCCCCGTTATGCGGTAGTAGCTCAGTTGGTAGAGTGCCACCTTGCCAAGGTGGATGTCGCGGGTCCGAGTCCCGTCTACCGCTCCACTCGCGGGTGTAGCTCAATGGTAGAGCTCCAGCCTTCCAAGCTGGTCACGTGGGTTCGATTCCCATCACCCGCTCGCAAAAAACAACCGATGCATCTGCATCGGTTGTTTTTATGCTTTTTATTTCTCTTCGGAAGGGGCTTTCGGCAGTTCAAACCAGAAGGTGGTTCCCTGCCCCGGTTCACTCTTCACACCGTATTCCGCCCCGTGCTTTTCCAGAATGCTCCTGCAGATATTCAGTCCCAGGCCGCTGCCGATCACCGACCGGCGGTGATTCTCCCGGCTGCGGTAATACCGGTCCCAGATGTACGGCAGTTCATCCGCGGGAATGCCTTCCCCGCTGTCGGAGATTTCCACCCGCACCCGGGAGCCCGCGTCCCGCTGCTTCACCCGTACTTCCTTGTCCGTGCCGGTATAGGTCAGGGCATTCCCCAGCAGGTTGTACAGCACCTGGCTGATCCGCCCGCTGTCCCCGACCACTGTCCGGTCCTCCGCCGGGTCCACCTTCACCGTATAGCCGTCCACGGCTGTCATGCTGCCCACCCGGCTGCAGATCTCCCGGATTTCCTCCGTCAGGCTGAAGGGCTTTTTCTCCAGCTCCAGGTTCCCGGTACGCAGGCGGCTGAAATCCAGCACCTCATTCACCATGGAACTCAGCCGGTTGGTTTCGTCGATGATGATCTGCATGTTTTCCGGATTCATTTCCTCCGGAATATCCCGCATGGCCTCCGCGTAGCCAACAATCATGGTCAGGGGTGTCCGCAGGTCATGGCTGATATTGGCAATCAGCTCCCGCTGCAGATCCTCCACCTTGCCCAGGTCCTCCGCCGCCCGCACCAGTGTGTCATTCAGCTCGGCAATTTCCCGGTACCCGCCGCTGTGGGGCGGCCGTGTATAACGGGACCTGCTCAGCTCCCGGGCGGCCAGGTTCGTTTCAATGATGGGCTCGGAGATGCTCTTGGCCATAGTGAAACCCACCATGACCGTGGCAATGAGGATGGCGCCCACCGTCAGGAAAAACTGGGTCCGCACGGCGTCCTCAATCTGGATCACGGTGGCGCCCCTGTACAGGCTCCGGAACAGGACGCCCTGCAGCATCCATACCGTGGAAATGATAAATCCCGCGAGAACCGCGAGATAAATCAGGATCTTGCTCCGGATGCCGATACGGCCGGCAATGAATGCCTCCCGGAAAGCCAGATTATTCTTTTTCAAAGCGATACCCTACCCCTCTGAGCGTCGTGATCCTGTCCGCGTAAGGGCCCAGCTGCTTCCGCAGCAGCTTGATATGCGTATCCAGTGTCCGGTCATCCCCGAAGAAATCGTATCCCCATACGTCGCTGATGAGCTTTTCCCGGGTCAGGGCAATGCCGCGGTTCCGGATCATATAGAACAGCAGGTCATATTCCTTGGGGCTCAGGTCCGCCTCCGCGCCGTCCACGGTAACCCGCCGGGCGGTGAAATCAACCGTCAGCCCGCCGATGGAAACGATGTCCTCCGCCTTCTTCTCCGGTTCTCCGCTGCGCTTGAGCACCGCGCCCACACGCATCATCAGTTCCTTGGGAGAAAAGGGCTTCACCACATAATCGTCAATTCCCAGTTCAAAGCCGTGGATCCTGTCATACTCCTCGCCCCGGGCGGAGAGCATGATCACCGGCACCGGATTGGTTTTCCGGATCTCCCGCACCGCGGAAAAGCCGTCCAGCTCCGGCATCATCACGTCCATGATAATCAGGTCATAGCGGCCCTGCCGGCACTTCTCAATCGCCTGCATGCCGTTTTCCGCTTCTTCGGTTTCATAGCCCTCAAAGGCTGCATATTTGGCAATCAGGGCACGGATCCGTGCCTCGTCGTCCACAATCAGCAGTTTCATTTACTCCTCCGTCGGGTTCTGGATAAAGGCCTCCACCCGGCTCCGGTCTCCGCCGGCTGCCAGGTAGTCCCGGATTGCCTGCTGCAGTTCCTCCGTGAACTCCTCCAGGCACAGGCCGTTTTCCATAATATAGGTAGCTGCGGGAATGCCCACATAGCGCAGATGCCAGGGTTCCGTCTTGATCTCGGTGATTTCCTGCTTGTCCGCCGGGTACCGGATAATGAAGCCGAATTCATGGCAGTGATCCGCCATCCACTGGCACTCCGGTTCCTTCATCATTTTGTCGTTCATGGCCTTGTCCCGCCAGTTCGCGGGCACCACGTCGCAGCCCAGCCCGGTCTGGTGATCGCTTGCTCCTGCCTTGGAAACCCAGCCGTCATCCTTGCCGTGATTCTTCTTCAGGCGGTTCTTGTACATGGTATTCTGGGTGGAATAGGAACGGTAGGCGCTCTTCAGGTACAGCTTCCTGTAGCCGTTTTCTTCCGCCACAGCCCTGATGGCGGCGTTCATATCGCACAGAGCTTCGGAACATTCCTTCCGCAGCTTCTGGCCGTCCTTGGGCCGCACCGCCCAGGAAATCCCGCCCTTGTCCGGTTTGGAGGGCACCTTCACCAGGTCTTTAGGCACATATTTCTTGTCCAGCAGATAATGCTTGTTGGCCAGGATAATGTATTCCGGATTCATATCCTCCAGGGCAACGGGGAAATTCCAGGCGGCTTCCGCCGGGTCCTCCGCTGCCGGTTCCTCCGGCGTTTCATAGGTCCCGAAGCCTTCCTCCCCTTCAACGGTTTCCTCAATCAGCAGTTCTTCCTCGTCCAGCTCTGCCAGCGCACAGGCCTGCAGCAGCAGGATTGCTGAAAAAAAGATACACAGGAACTTCTTCATCAGTTTTCTTCAATAACCTTTCGCTTTAATCTGCCACCTTTGCACCCAGATCTGTGGGCGTGGCTTCCGGCAGCGGAATCACCGTTTCTGCCAGGTCGGTGGGAGTGGCCGGTACGGCCAGGTCAGTGGGCGTGGCCGGCACAATCAGGTCAGCGCCGCCCTCCCCGCTGACCAGTTCCCGCAGCACCTCCGCCCGGTGACTGATCAGCCAGGTCTCCAGCGGGACGTTGGCATCATGGATCTCCTTGGCGTATTCCCTGCCCACGTAGCGGAAATGCCACGGCTCATACTTGTAGCCGGTGATTTCCTCCCAGGGCTCGTCATACCTCAGGATGAACCCGAACCTCCAGCAGTTCTCCCGGCACCATTTGGCGCCCTCCGTTTTCGCGAAGGATACCTCCAGGTTCACCTTATGTTTCTGGCCTATGTCCATGGCCACGCCCAGCTGGTGTTCGCTGGCTCCCGGCGGAGCCACAAACTCCTGGGCCTTCGCCACGTTCTTCTTCACGGAGCGGAGTTTCCGGGCATAGATATTGCTCTGCTTTTCATAGGAACGGTATCCGCTGATGGAAAGCAGCTGGATACCGGTTTCCTCCCTGCAGGCCCGGAACATATCCCGCAGTGCTTCCGCTGCCGCGGGTCTCAGGCGGCGCACCTGGCCGGCCACATCGCTTTTGGTCAGATCATCGGGTTCATACGCCTCAGACACGGTCCACTGGCGGTTTACCAGAAACAGCGGGCCGTCCACATCATTCTGGGGCGCCGCAGTGTTCAGGGCTCCTGAAACCATCATGGAGCCGGCTGTCAGCAGGGACAGTATCCGGGAAATTGTTGACATGTGTTTCCAGTCCTCCGGAGTAGGCTTTGATCCGGAATCCGCAATCCCGGATCAGGATTATTATATCACAAAACTTTGTTCAGGAAATCCTTCGTACGCTGTTCCTTCGGGTTGGTAAAGATCTCCCCGGGCGTTCCCTCCTCCACAATCTTTCCCTCGTCAAAGAAGAGCACCCTGTCCGCCACTTCCCGGGCAAAGCCCATTTCATGGGTCACGCAGACCATGGTCATGCCGCTCCTGGCCAGTTCCTTCATAACATCCAGCACCTCGCCCACCATTTCCGGGTCCAGGGCGGAAGTGGGTTCGTCAAAAAGCATGACCTCCGGTTCCATGCACAGGGCCCGCACAATGGCGATCCGCTGTTTCTGGCCGCCGGAAAGCTGGCTGGGATAGGCGTTGGCCCGGTCCGCCAGGTTCACGCGCTCCAGCAGGGCCATGGCCTTCTTTTCCGCCTCTTCTTTGCTCTTCTTCAGCAGCTGGATCGGCGCGATGGTCATGTTCTTCAGTACTGTCATGTGGGGAAACAGGTTGAAATGCTGGAACACCATGCCCATTTTCTGCCGGTGAATATTAATATTCACCTTCGGATCGGTAATGTCCGTTCCCTCAAAGGTGATTGTCCCGCCCGTAGGCATTTCCAGCAGATTCAGGCAGCGCAGGAAAGTGCTCTTTCCGCTGCCGGAGGGGCCGATTACCACCAGCACCTCACCTTTATGGATGTCGGTATCAACCCCGCGCAGCGCTTTGATATCTCCGCTGCCGAAATGTTTTTCCAGTCCTTTCACGGAGATAATGATTTCTTTGTTTTTCAGTTCAGTGGTCACTGTTGCGCAGCCTCCTTTCCAGCTTGCCGACCAGCCAGGTGAAGAACATGACCATGATCAGGTAGATCACCGCCACCGCGATCAGCGGCATAAATGCGGAATAGGTTACGCCGCGGATAATGTCGCCGCCCTTTGTCAGGTCCTTCACAGCCACATAGCCGGAAACCGAGGTTTCCTTCAGCAGTACGATAAACTCATTTGCCAGTGCGGGAAGCACGCTCTTCATCGCCTGCGGGATGATGATGTGCCGCATCGTCTGGACATAATTGAAGCCCAGGCTGCGGCCCGCTTCCAGCTGGCCGCGGTCCACGCTCATAATACCGCCGCGGATGATCTCCGCCACATAGGCGCCGCTGTTGATGCCGAAGGCCAGCATGGCAATCAGCACCCCGTTGCGCGAAGAGGCAAAGATAATGTAATACATGATCATCAGCTGGATGACCACAGGCGTTCCCCGGATCACAGTCAGGTAAAGCTTGCACAGGCCGTTGAAGAAGCCCAGGGCTGTCCTTCCGGGTCCGCGATGCATGTTTTCGTTGTTCTGGTCCCAGGTGGAGCGGACCGTCGCGACCACAATACCGATCACGATGCCCAGCAGCACCGCCGCGAAAGTGATTTCCAGCGTGACCAGCAGGCCGTTCAGCAGGTAGTTCCAGCGGCTGTCATCCAGGAAATTCAGCTTGAAATCCGCCGCCAGGGGGCTGATCTGTTTCCCGGGTGTTACTTTTTGTATTGCGTCATACAGCAGTACACGGGCTGCATCCGTTCCGCGGTCCGCAGGCATCACAGCCGTCACCTTGATGCAGACATCCTCATAGGGGGAAGCCACAAATACAGTGGCGGAGTTTTCCTCCGTCCCAGCAATCTCGGCCAGGGTGCCGTAGAACCTGTACCGGTCCTCCCCGGAAGGATCCGACATATAGCCGCTTCCTTCCCCGGTTTCCAGTATGGTTTTTTCATTATACTCTCCGGCACCGGGTCTCCAGGCACACGGTTCCACGAAGATGGTTCCGGGATTCTGATCCGGCTTTTTGCCTTTAAACACGAAATTGGTGGTAATCGGGTCGCCGTCTGTATCCTCGGCGCTGCTGACCGATTTGTAGTCTTTCGGAGCGGTCACATCACCGATTTTGACATAGGTCTCCTGCCCGTTTTCCACGGTGGTGCCTACCAGCCAGGTCGGTTTGATCCCTTTGACCCTGCCGTTCTCAATCTTCAGGATATCAGCATTATGGAAGGATGTGAAATAAACAATGACAGCGATGACAGCAACCGCCGCCACCGCGAGAATACATTTCAGGCCTTTTCTGTTCTTGCTTTTCATGCAGTCCCTCTCTAACAAGCAATAGGGAGCGACTGCTCGCTCCCGTATTGCTTTTCAATCGATGCGTTGCTTATTCAGCAGGAATATACTTTGCGATGATGGCAGCCACGGTGCCGTCCTCGGTCAGTTCCTTCAGGGCGCCGTTGATCTTTTCCAGCAGCTCGTTGTTCTCCAGGTTCACGCAGATTGCGTATTCTTCCTCGGTGTACGCGCCGTCCAGGATCTTCAGGCCTTCGTTTGCGTCCACATAAGCCTTGGCAGGCTCATTGTCGATGATGACGCAGTCAACCTTGCCGGTCTTCAGGGCTTCCACAGCATCAGCGCCGACAGCGTACTTGGATACACGGTCTTCACCGAACTCATCCGTGCAGTAGATATCACCGGTGGTGGAATCCTGCACACCGATCTTCCAGGTTGCACCTTCTGCAGCCAGGTCGTCATAGCTGGCGATTTCGGAATCTTCCTTCACAATGATCGCCTGGATGCCGGTGGCATAGGTGTCAGAGAAGTTCACGCTCTGCAGGCGTTCTTCGGTCACGGTCATGCCGGCCATGCCGAAATCAATCTTGCCCTCGGTCACAGCGGGAATAATGGCCTTGAAATCCATGTCTTCAATCTTCAGTTCCATGCCCAGCTTTTCAGCAATGGCAGCGGCGATCTCGGCGTCGATGCCGACGATCTCGTTGTTTTCATAGTACTCATAGGGCGGGAAGCTTGCATTTGTACCCATAACCAGCGTATCAGCCATAGCGGCAGCAGCAGTTCCCAGCATCATCAGGGCAACCAGCAGAGCGATCAGTTTCTTCATTGTTATTTCCTCCTCATTCCGTTGTTTTTCATCGGATTGGCGTCAGTATATCACCCGGGTATACTCTTGTCAACACATTTTTTGCATTTTTATTCATTTTTCTTTTTATTTCATGAATATTATGCAATTGTACAGGGAATATACAGGAATAGTTATGCATATATACAGAAAGCGCATGCATAAATTGCATGCGCTGTGTCATTCAGTGCTTCAGGTGAAAACGGGTGGGATCAAAGTCCGGGGTTTCGGGCTTCATCCGGAATACGCCGTACTTGATCGGCACGCCCTGGGCCATGTACTTTTCCTCATGCTCGCTGACATAATTGGGGGTAAACCCGTCTGCGTGCAGATCCCTTCCGAGAACCACCGGCTCAAATCCGCACAGGTCAAAGTATGCCAGGGAATCTTCAAAGAGCACATCGTCATCCGTCTTGAACCAGATTTCCCCGCCCTCTTTCAGGAAAGAGCGGTACTGCATCAGCTGGCGCGGATGGGTCAGGCGGCGCTTTTCATGGCGCAGGTGGAGCGTCCAGGGATTGCAGAAATGAATATAAATGCGTTCCGGGGCATCCTCCGGGCCGAAGACGGAATCCACAAAGCAGATATCCGCCATCAGCAGCTGCACGTTCCCGGGATTTTCCCCGCAGGCAGCCACAATGTTCCGCCGGGCCACACCCAGCACGTCCGCGCTCAGGTCTGCCGCCACATAATTGATTCCCGGGTTGTCCGCGATCATCTTTGCGGTGCTCACAGCCTTGCCGCACCCCATTTCCAGGTGCAGCGGCAGGGACGGATCCGCGAAGCGGCTCCGCCAGGTACCTTTCAGGATTCCCCGCTCGGAATCCGGTCCCTTGATGGAATCAATATAGAAAGGGCAGGCCTGAAGTTCAGGTCTGGCCCATTTCTTGGTCCGCATATGCATAAAGCAGTTTCCTCTTCAGTCGTCCCGGGCGGAGTCGGAATCTCTCCCCCGCCGCAGCGGATGCAGGTTTAAAGGTCAATGGAATCTTTTGTCTCCGCGGCTTCCGCAAACAGCGGGCGCAGCCTGTCCGCCAGGGCAGTCACCTGGGCGCCGCAGCGGCCGGTGTACCTGGCCGGATCCAGCACGGAGCGCATTTCCTCCTCCGTAAGTCCGAAGTCCTTTTCCGCCGCCAGCCGGGCCAGCAGGTCGCAGGGTTCGCCCTGCTTCATCTTCTCCGTGGCAGCCATGGAGCAGCGGCGGATAATTTCATGCAGCTGCTGCCGGTTTCCGCCCCGCTTCACCGCTTCCATCATCAGGTTTTCGGTGGCCAGGAAGGGCATATACTCCCGCAGGGTCTTGTCGATCACTTTCTCGTTCACCCGCAGGCCGCCTGCGATATTCCGCACCAGGCGCAGGATCGCGTCTGCGCAGAGGAAGGCTTCCGGCATGGAGATCCGCCGGTTGGCGGAATCATCCAGGGTCCGTTCCATCCACTGGACCGAGGCGGTCATGGGCGCGTTGGCGGCATCCGCCATCAGGTAACGGGCCAGGGAGCATACGCGTTCGCAGCGCATGGGGTTCCGCTTGTAGGCCATGGCGGAAGAGCCGATCTGGTTTTCCTCGAAGGGTTCGTCAATCTGCCGGTCATGCTGCAGCAGGCGGATATCGTTCGCCATGCGGTAGCAGCTCTGGGCCAGGGCGCTCAGGGCGTTCAGGATCCGACTGTCTGTCTTGCGGGGATAGGTCTGTCCGCTGACCGTGAAGCATTCGGTAAATCCGAAGGTCCCCGCAATCCGGCGGTTCATTTCGTCTATTTTCGCTTCATCGCCCTCAAAAAGGTCCATGAAGCTCGCCTCGGTGCCGGTGGTTCCCCGGCAGCCCAGGAACCGCAGGTGATCGATCACAAAGTCGATCTCCTCCAGGTCGGAGGCCAGGTCCTGCAGCCACAGGGAAGCCCGCTTGCCCACGGTTACCGGCTGGGCCGGCTGGTAATGGGTGTAGCCCAAGGTGGGCAGGTCCTTGTATTTCTCCGCGAAGTCGCACAGGCTCTTCATGGCGCCCAGCAGTTCTCCCCGCAGGTACTTCAGGCCGTCCCGGTAGATCACCAGGTCGGCATTGTCGGTCACATAGCAGCTGGTGGCGCCCAGATGGATAATGCCCGCTGCGGAAGGGGCTACCTTGCCGTAGGCGTACACATGGGCCATGACGTCGTGCCGGACTTCCTTTTCCCTTTCCTTCACGCAGTCATAATCGATATCCGTGATATGGGCAGCCAGTTCATCCACCTGTGCCTGCGTCACCGGCAGGCCCAGTTCCATCTCCGCCTTCGCCAGCGCCACCCACAGGCGCCGCCAGGTCTGGTAGCGGGTATCTGCGGAGAACAGCTCCAGCATATACTTTGATGCATACCGTGAAGAAAGGGGCGTTTCATACTGCTGTGTCATCGTTCTTATTCTCCGCGTACAATAATACTTTCTCTCTCCGGTCCGACGGAGACCCACTTGATCGGGCAGCGGATCGCCTGCTCGATCATCTGTACATATTCCTTTGCTTCCTCCGGCAGGTCCGCCCAGGAGCGGATGCCGCTGATATCCTTCTTCCAGCCCTTTACGGTTTCGATCACCGGCTTGCAGGCGCCAAGCGCTGCCGGGAAGGGGAACCGGTCGGTTTCTTCCCCGTTCAGTTCATAACGGACGCATACCGGAATCTCATCCATGTAGCTCAGCACATCCAGCTTGGTCAGGGCAATCTCCGTGGCGGCCTGCACTTCCACGCCGTAGCGGGTTGCCACCAGGTCCACGGGACCCACCCGGCGGGGCCTGCCGGTCTTTGCGCCGTATTCATTGCCGGCTTCCCGCAGTTTCTCCGCTTCCTCACCGAACATTTCACAGGTGAAGGGGCCTTCGCCCACGCAGGTGGAGTAGGCTTTCACCACTCCGATGATCCGGTCCAGCTCCGCTCCGGGCAGGCCGGAGCCCACCGGCGCATAAGCTGCGATGGTGTTGGAGGAAGTGGTCATGGGATAGATGCCGTGATCCAGGTCCCGCAGGGAACCCAACTGGGCTTCAAACAGGATCTTCTTCCCGTTCTCCTCCGCCTCCCGAAGCAGGGATCCGGTATCGCAGATGAAAGGTTTGATGGCTTCACAGCTGGTGTTCAGCCAGTTTTCAATCTCTTCCCAGGTATAAGGCTCAGCACCGTATACGCCGGTGATGATCAGGTTCTTCCACTCCATCAGGTCCTTCAGGCGGGTTTTCAGCAGTTCCGGATAGAACAGTTCACCGGCCATGATGGTCTTCTTCTGGTATTTATCGGAATAAAACGGCGCGATTCCCTGTTTGGTGGAACCGTATTTCTTGTCAGCCAGGCGCTGTTCCTCCAGCTCATCCAGCCGGCGGTGCCAGGGCATGAGCAGGGAGGCGCGGTCGCTGATCTTCAGGTTTGCCGGAGTTACGGCAACGCCCTTGTCTGCCACGTCTTTGATTTCATTCATCAGGCTTTCCGGATCCATGGCTACTCCGTTGCCCAGGATATTCACCACATTCTTCCGGAAAATACCGGAGGGCAGCAGGTGCAGGGCAAACTTCCCGTATTCATTGATTACGGTATGGCCGGCGTTGCCGCCGCCCTGATAACGGACCACGATATCAATCTGCTCGGTCAGCAGGTCCACCATACGGCCCTTGCCTTCGTCTCCCCAGTTGATTCCAACGATCGCTGTACAAGCCATTTTGTCATCCTCCGGTCGTCATTCTTGTGCCAAAACACAACAAGTTATTTTACCGCCGAACAATAGGACTGTCAATCTCGCAAAATGTTCTTAAATTGGCTTATCAAATGAAATTGACGGGCGGTAAACGTACGGATATAATGTTCCCGACAGATGAATAGCCGGTGTATCTGCGCAGCGATGCGCATCGGCGGTTCTCCTGAACCAATGATACAGGAACCGGATGAAAGTTCCGGGCTAACCCAGTAACCGTGAAGCTGACAAGACGCAATGAAACCACTGCCTGACGGCGGGAAGGTGCGTCAGCGGATGAAGCCAAGCCGGGAGACTTGTTTACACCGTGAATCATTATTGTCCCCTGGGTAAAGGGATATGCTTGCGACAGGCCCGCAATACAGGCTTCTGTTTCGCATGGCGTTCCTCAGGGAGGAATGCTTTTCTTTTTTGAAGGCCCCTCCCGCTGATTCATCTGATCCTGTTTGAGGAGGGACATTTATATGTCCAAGAAACTGGTATCCCTTTTCCTTGCGGCGCTCATGGTTTTCAGCATGACATCAGTACTGGCTGATGATGCCGCTGTCACGGTCACGGATATGTACGGCCGTGAGATCACCCTGGAGGAGCCTGCCACCCGGATTGTGGCCCTGCAGCCTTCCGACTGCGAAATCCTGTGCGCTCTCGGCTGCGAGGACGCGCTGGTAGGTATCGGACAGTACTGCGATTACCCTGCTTCCATCACCAGCCTGCCCGTGGTTCAGTCCGGCAAGGAAACCAACATTGAGGAGATTCTGAATCTCAATCCCCAGGTCGTCCTGCTCAACGATATGAGCCAGTCCGAAGACCAGGTCAAGCAGCTGGAAGACAACGGCGTGAAGGTCGTGGTCAGCACCACGTCCGATATCGCCAGCATCTATACGGCCATCCGCATGATCGGTGCGCTCATGGGCAAGAATGAAAACGCGGAAGCACTGATCGCTGACATCCAGGCCACCTGCGATGAGATCAGGGCCAAGACCGAAGGCAATGAGAAGACCGTCTATTTCGAAATCTCTCCGCCTCCGTATCTGTACTCCTGCGGCAGCAGCAGCTTTACCCATGAACTGGCTGAGATCTGCGGTCTCAAAAACATTTTCAGCGACCAGGCTGATCCCTGGCTGATGATCAGCGATGAGCAGGTCATCGAGCGCAATCCGGATTACATCGTCCTGATGAACGGCATGGGCTCCGCAGGTATCGATGAAATCATGTCCCGCGATGGCTGGGGTGACATCACTGCCATTAAGGAAAAGAACATCTATTATGATGAAACCAGCATCATGACCCGTCCCGGTCCGCGTGTGAAGGACGCTGTCATCGAACTTTACAATTTTGTCTATGGTGAAGAAGCCGAGGAAGTCCCGGCTGCTTAATCCCACTGATTCAGGGGGAACCGGAACGGTTCCGGTTCCCCTTTCCTTTTGATGAGGTTGCTATGCAGAAATCCCGGCTGCTCCTGCGGGAGCGTTTTTCGCCCCTTACCTATCTGTTCCTGTCGATAGCGTTGTTCCTGACTATGGTCCTGTGTGTCTGCGTCGGCAGTGTCAGGATCACTTTTTCCGATACCGTCACAGCGGTATGGAACGCTGTCTGGGGTCTGCCGATTCCCCAGAACATCGCCAAAAACATCATTCTGAATGTCCGGCTGCCCCGTGTGCTGTGCGTTACACTGGCCGGGGCGTCTTTATCCATATGCGGCGCCGCCATGCAGGGACTGCTGCGCAATCCCCTGGCGGACGGTTCCACCATGGGCGTTTCCTCCGGTGCGGCCCTGGGTGCGATCATTGCGATTGTGACCGGTTTTACGATCCCCGGTTCCGCTTACGGCGGTACCATGATCATGGCCATGGCTTTCGCCTTTGGATCACTGATCCTGATCCTTTCCCTTGCCTACGCCCTGGACCGGTCTCTGAGCACCAGCAGTATCATCCTGATCGGTGTTATCTTCACCATGTTCATTTCCAGCATTATTTCACTGCTCATTACCTTCTGCAGTGATCATACCCGCTCCCTGAGTTATTGGACACTCGGTTCCTTTTCAGGGACAAACTACATCCAGGCCAGGCTGCTTTTCTTTGCGCTGCTCCTGGGCGGCGGGATCCTGTTCCGTTTCAGTCCGGAGCTGAATGCCTTTGCCATCGGTGAAGGCAACGCCAGGCACATCGGCGTGAACGTGAAACGGGTGAAACTGATCATCATGATCACCGTATCTGTGCTCATCGGCGTCTGTGTATCCATTTCCGGCACGGTCAGCTTCGTCGGCCTGGTTATGCCCCATATCGCCCGGATGCTGGTAGGGCCGAACCATAAGCGCCTGCTCCCGGCCTCCCTGTTCTCCGGGGCCATTTTCCTGCTGCTGGCGGATTTGGTTGCCCGCACCCTGCTCAGTCCCATTGAGCTGTCCATCGGTGTTGTCACGTCCATGGTCGGGGCAGTCGCCTTTGTAATCATCTTTAACAGAACAAGAAAGGCCAGGTGACCGGAATGCTGCAGGGAGAACACATCACAGTCCGCTACGGCAGCTTTACGGTTGTCGACGATCTTTCCTTCCGCCTGGAGGAAGGCCAGTGGCTCATGCTGGCCGGGCCGAACGGCGCCGGGAAATCCACCCTGATCGAAACAATCTCCCAGGGGGCACCCTACAGCGGAAGCATCCTGTGGAAGGATCAGGACATCCGGAAACTGAAACCTGCGCAGCTTGCAAGGAATATCGGCGTGCTGGCCCAAAAAAATAATGTAGGCTATGCCTACACTGTGGAGGAAGTCGTGAGACTGGGCCGTTATGCCTATAAGGCCGGCCTCTTTTCCGGCCGGGATGATGACGGAAAGGCCGAGGTGGAAAAAGCGCTGGATATCACCGGGCTCACGGAGCTCCGTCACGCCAGTATGCTGACCCTCTCCGGCGGAGAGATGCAGCGCGTTTTCCTTGCCCAGGTCTTTGCTCAGAATCCGCAGGTGCTGATTCTGGATGAACCTGCCAACCACCTGGACCTGAAATACCAGCAGCATATCTTCTCCCTGATCCGGGAATGGCTGAAGGAGCCCGGCCGGGCTGTACTCTCTGTGGTCCATGACCTGAGCCTGGCCAGAAAGTACGGAACCCACGCCATCCTGCTGGATCACGGAAAGACCGTGTCCCGGGGACTGATTGCCGACGTCATGACACCGGATAACCTGAAACAGGTATACGGAATGGATGTATATGCCTGGATGCAGGAAATGCTGTCCCAGTGGCAGGCGTAACCTGCTGATTACGGGATGGGCGTATAGGATCCGTCCTCTTCAAGTATGTAGCCGCAGCCGTTTTTGACCTGATGGTCATAGAAATTGCTGCGGGGTTTGGCAAAAATCTCCATGATTGCCATAATGGTACCGCCGTGGACGATGAGCGCGCACTCATCCCGCGGCGTTTTTTGCTGCAGTTCCACAAAAGCTTTAATGGTACGTGTGCTGAGCATCAGCCTGCTTTCCCCTCCGGGAAACGCCATCTGCCCGCCGGAATCAATCCAGGCCTGGTAATCCGCCCGGCCGTTCAGTTCCGCGTAATTCTTCCCTTCAAAATCCCCGAAATCACATTCCCGGAAATCCGGAACAATCTCCATGGGAACGCCCGGATACAGGATCTCCGCTGTCTCAATACAGCGGCTCATGGGACTCACGTATACCCATTCCGCCCTGGGATAGGAGCGCTGCTTCAGCTCTTCAATTCCTTCCGGGGAGAGCGGCTCATCCGTCCGGCAGCCCACATACCGTCCCTCCAGGTTCCCCCGGGTCTTTCCGTGACGGATCAGGATCCATCTCATTTGATTCTCACCCCGATTCCGCAGACGCAGCGCGTCACCTGTTCCGACTGTCCCGCGATCACGCAAAGCACCCGGCCCGCAGCTTCCCGGAAAGCCCTTTCCTCCGCCGCCACAGGCACCACCCCGGCGCCCACCTCATTGGCTGAAATCACAGCATCCGGATGTTCCCTGCAGAACTGCTCCGCAAAATTCCGGGGATCCTGTCCCTCTGTCAGCACAGCCTTCCGGATTGTTTCATGAAAATCCGGAAAAATCTCCGCAGAAGGGTTCTCCTGCCTGGCCAGTTCCGCCTGGCCCTGATAGGCTCCGCCGATATACAGTTTCACAGCAGTCTCCCTCCCAGTATAATCGCCGCAGTCAGTGCCAGTTCCGTCACCTGCAGGAACCAGCCTGCCAGGTCTCCTGTCACGCCGCCGAACTGTTTATAGGCCATATGCCTGTAATACGCGCAGCACAGCGCTGCGGCTGCCACGCACAGCACGGCTGTCCAGCCTCCCGCCAGTACCCATACACCCAGGCAGGCTGCGCCGTAGACTCCGCTGCTGATCAGGATCTGCCGTTTCTGCGCTGTCCGGGAAAATTCATCCAGCATGCCCTGGGGCCGGGCGTTCCGGAAAAAGGTCAGTGCCAGCGCGCTCAGGGTCCGGGAAAGCACAAACACACAGAGCAGCATCGGACCGTAAGCTGTCTCCGCTTCGCCAAAAAGCGCAGCAGACAGCAGCAGGTATCCCGCGCAGCCCATCACCGCGAAAGCACCGGTATGGCTGTCCTTCAGGATCTCCAGCCGTTTCTCCTTCGGCTGCCAGGATGCCAGGGCATCCGCGGTGTCCATAAATCCGTCCATATGGATACCGCCGGTGATCAGCAGCGGCAGCAGGGCTGCGACGGCGCCGCGAAGCAGGCGGCCGAAGCCCAGCATGTCACACAGGGCCAGCCACCCCCACAGTGCCAGGCCTGTCACCGCGCCTACCAGCGGGAAAAAGCACATGGCATACCGCCGGTTTTCTTCCGTCCATTCCACCTGAGGCACCGGAATCCGTGAATAGGTGGAGAAGGCAATCAGAAAGGATCGGATGATACGCATGGCAGCTCTCCTTTCACGGCAACGGGAATGGAATAAACCACTTCAATCACGGAATCAGCCATTTCCGCCGCTTCCCGGTTGATCTCAGCCAGGCAGCGAAGATATTCCTGCACGGACGGGGAATACTCCTCCCCGTCTGAAAACAGGTCGTTGGTCACCATCACCAGCCAGCTGCACCGGGCAGCCAGCCGCCGGATCGCCGGAATAATCCGGGTCACATCCCCGTTGTCAAACATCTCATTGGCCGTCAGGTTGACCAGGTCCTCCAGCAGCACGGCGCTTCCCTGCGGTATTTCCGCGCTGTCCAGATCCTTTTCACATTCGACAGTCACGAAGTTTTTATCTGCCCTTTGAACCCGGTGCCGGGCCACCCGCTGCCGGGATTCCTCATCGTATACCTGCATCGTGGCAATATAGAAGCGCCGGTCATACTGCAGCCGGTCCATCAGTTTCTCCGCCCAGGTGGACTTCCCGCAGCCGCTGCCGCCCGTTATCAGTACGATCATCCCTGTCCTCCCTGCGGTGTATAAGGCGCCATGCCCAGGCCTTCAAAGGTATGGGGACCGTGATAAACCCGCAGTGCCATGTCCAGCAGCGGCAGCAGCAGTATACCGCCCGTGCCTTCCCCCAGTGCCATCCGTGCATCAATCACCGGTTCCATTTTCAGCTCTTCCAGGATCATCCGGTCCACCGGTTCCTTGCTTACATGTCCCGGCAGAATGGCGGACACTGCCTCCGGGCAGATCCGGGCGGCTGTCAGGGCTGCCACCGACGGGATCATCCCGTCTGTCACAGCGGGAAGATGATACCGGTAAGCACCCAGGAACGCCCCGGCCATTCCGGCAATTTCAAAGCCGCCCAGTTTGGCCAGTACGTCAACAGGATCTGCCGGATCCGGCTGATTCACCCGGATGGCGCGTTCAATCACCGCGATCTTTCTTTCCAGTCCGGCATCGGACAGTCCAGCGCCCCGTCCGGTCACTTCCCGCACGGGCATGTTCAGCAGTAAGGCAGCCACCGCGCTGGAAGCCGTGGTATTCCCGATGCCCATTTCACCGATCACCGCAATCCGGTATCCCTGCTCCTTCAGGTCCTTCATCAGGTCTATGCCTGCCTGCAGAGCCTTTTCCGCCTGTTCCCGGGTCATGGCAGGTCCTTCGGCGATATCCGCTGTCCCTGCGCCGGCCCTGCGGTCCAGGGTCCCCGGCACCGCCGTCAGCATGCCCATATCCACCGCCAGCACATCAGTCCTTGCTTCCTGCGCCATCAGGTTAATGTTTCCCGTGCCTTCAGCAATGCTGCGGGCCACCAGGGCTGTCACTTCGCTGCCGGCCTGGCTCACGCCTTCCCGGACCACGCCGTGGTCCCCGCAGAAAACCAGGGCGCACCGTTTATCAATCCGTACATCCGCGGTCTCCTGAATCCCGGCGATCTGCACCACCAGGTCCTCCAGCCGTCCCAGGGAATGCAGCGGTTTTGCGATGCTGTCCCAGCGTTTCCGTGCCTGTTCCGTACTGTTCATTCGTCCGTCCCGTCCTCACGCCGGATCACGGCTTTGATCTCCTCAAAGCGGCTGTTGATCCGGTCATAGTTTTCCCGGTAATGGGGAAAAGCGCAGTTCTTGCAGCTCTTGATGCCCTTTTCCGTATAGGTGCAGTTTCCCCCGCATTTCCTGCCCAGCATATACAGGGGACAGTAGCAGAACAGGCAGTTGAACTCCTCCTCCGGCACCCCCGGATGGCAGGGAAAATACCGGCACTCCCGGTTCTGGAAAAACCGGCTGGCATCCTTTGTATCGCTCATGTCTGCCTTTCCTTTCCGCCTGCTTTACAGCAGCAGTCCGATCACCGCGATCATCACCGCCATCAGTCCGCCGGTCACGTACAGCAGCCTGTTGGCCCGCCGGATATCCTGCGGTTCCGCAGGCCGGTCCGCATCGCCGATGGTCGGCTTTTCCACAGGCTTTCCGAAGTATTCGTGCGTTCCTCCCAGCTGAATATGCAGTGCGCCGGCTGCCGCCGCCTCACTCCAGGCGCAGTTGGGGCTTTTATGGTTCGCATGGTCCCGGCATACAATCCGGAAGGCGTTCTTTCCGTCCATTCCGGTCAGGTATGCGGCGCAGACCATCAGCAGCGCCGTCAGGCGGGCAGGAATATAATTCAGCAGGTCATCCAGCCGGGCGCTGCTCCAGCCGATATCCCGGTATTTCTCGTCCATATAACCCACCATGGAATCCAGCGTACTGGCCGCCTTGAATCCCCACAGCAGTACCGGTCCGCCCAGCAGGGCCCAGAACAGCGGGGAAATCACCCCGTCTGTGGTGTTTTCCGCCACGGTTTCCACCGTTGCCTTGACGATCTCTTCCCCGTTCAGGTTCTGTGTGTCCCGGCCCACGATCCGGGCTACCTGTTTCCGGGCTGCCGGCAGGCTGTCATTCAGGGCCTTTTCCACTCCCCGGGCTTCCTTCGCCATACATTTCAGGGCAATGCCCATCCAGTTCATCAGCGTCATGCCGATAAACAGCGGAATCCGGCCTCCCAAACTCAGAAGTCCGAGAATCAGCGCAGCTGCCGCCATGGTACTCCCCACCGTCACAGCAGTCAGCACCACTGCACTCCTGCGCAGGTTTCCGCCCCGGGCCCGCAGGCGCTTCTCCAGGAAGGTGATCAGTTTCCCGATCAGCCGAACCGGATGATACAGCCATTCCGGATCACCCAGCAGCAGGTCCAGAAGCAGTCCTGCAAGCAATGCGGCTATTCCGAAACGCATGGTACGTCCTCCCCGCGTATAATCCGGTACACGGCATCCATATTCACACTCTCCCGCACAATGGCGGCAATCCGGTCAAACTCCCTTTCCCGGAACTCCTCCATATTTACGGGCTGCTGTTTCCTGTCCGCGTCTCCCCGCAGCCGGCGGATCCGTTCCGCCATGGCGGCAAACATTTTCCCGTCGTCAAAAATTCCGTGCAGATAGGTGCCCAGCACATTTCCCCGCGGGTTCATGACACCGTCCGTCTTTCCGCCGATCTCCAGCCAGGATACGGTTTCCGGACCGAAGCTGTTCCTGCCTGTATGGATTTCATAGCCGTCCAGGTTCATCCCGTTTATTTCCGCCGGCCAGCCTTCCCTGCAGGCAACGGTGGCCGTGGCCTGGACCGTGCGTTTTTCCTTTTCAAATACCGTATCCATATCCAGCAGTCCCAGCCCTGCCGTTTCCGGCACCTGGGATTCTGAATATTCCGGATCCCTGAGCCTGTTTCCCAGCATCTGGTATCCGCCGCAGACGCCCATCACCATACCGCCCCGGCGGGCATGGCGGATGACAGCTGCGTCCATCCCCCGGTTGCGCAGGTCCAGCAGGTCTTCAATGGTGTTTTTGGTGCCGGGCAGGATCACCAGGTCTGCCTTTTCCAGGTCTGCCGGTTTCTCCGCATACCGCACCCTGGCTCCCGGCTGCAGGGCCAGGGACTGGAAATCCGTAAAGTTGGAAATATGGCGAAGCCGGATCACAGCCACGTCAATATCTCCCTGCCCGCTCTGCCGCCGGAACCGTTCCGTGACGCTGTCCTCATCCTCCAGCTCCACATCCATCCACGGCACCACGCCCAGTACAGGGATATGGATCCGCTCCTCCAGCATCCTGAGCCCCGGCTCCAGGATTTTTACATCCCCCCGGAACTTGTTGATAATCACCCCTTTAACCCGGGCACGTTCCTCCTCTGTCAGCAGCATCACCGTGCCGTACAGGGAGGCGAAGACGCCGCCCAGGTCAATATCCCCCACCAGGATCACCGGTGCATCGGCGGTTGCTGCCATGGACATGTTCACAATGTCCCCTTCCCGCAGGTTGATCTCCGCCGGGCTGCCCGCCCCCTCAATGATGACGCACTCCGTTTCATTTTCCAGGGAATCGTAAATTGCCTTGATCTTTTTCCGAAGTTCCGGCTTGTACTGATGGTATTCCATGGCGGTCATGCTGCCGATGGGTTTCCCTTCCACGATCACCTGGCTGCGCCGGTCGCTGGTGGGTTTCAGCAGCACCGGATTCATACGCACGTCCGGCTCCAGGCCGGCGGCCTGGGCCTGGGTCACCTGGGCCCTGCCCATTTCCAGGCCGTCTTTGGTGGCAAAGGAGTTCAGGGACATATTCTGGGCTTTGAAAGGAGCAACCTTCAGGCCATCCTGCTTCAGGATACGCAGCAGCGCGGCGCAGAGCACACTTTTGCCCACCGAAGACGCCGTTCCCTGGATCATCAGGCATTTACCGCGCATGCAGTATTTCCTCCAATGCCGTAATCAGTTTTTCGTTTTCCGCTTCCGTCCTTACCGCCAGACGGAGAAAGCTGTTTTCCAGTCCGAAGGAGCCGCAGGTACGCACCAGGATTCTTCGCGCTTTCAGTGCCTCCGCTGTTTCCGCCATATCCCGGTGAAAATCCGCCAGCAGGAAATTGCTCCGGGAAGGAGCAACTTCTGCTCCCAGCTGCTCCAGTTCCTTTGCGAAAGCTTCCCGCCTCCGGCGGTTCCTTTCCGTGTCCTCCCGGATTTCCTCCCTGTGTTCCGGCAGCGCCGCAGCAATGGCTGCCGCCTGGGTTCCCAGGCTCCAGGGCAGCATCCGCCCCTCAAGCTCCCGGATCACCTCCGGCACTGCGCAGACAAAACCCAGCCGCACTCCGGGGATTCCCAGGATTTTCGTCATGGAGCCCACGATGACCAGTCCCGGCCTCACAGCCTTCCGCAGGCTGCATTCCGGGCAGTAGTCCGCGAAAGCCTCATCCACAACCAGTTCCGCTCCCTCGCCCTGCAGTCTTTCCTGCAGGCCCAGCAGTGCCTCCCTGTTCCGGACGCTTCCGTCCGGATTATTGGGATTGGCCAGAATCAGGGTGTCTCCCCTGCCGCATTCACCCTTCCACTCTCCGGTCCGGCGTCCCCGGGCTTCCGCCAGGTGCCTGTATTCCCCGAAGGTTGGTTCCTGGATCAATACACGGCCGGAAAAGCGCGCAAGCGCCAGATCAATTGCTGCCGTACCCCCTGCCGCCGGAAGGATCCATTCCTCCGGCAGACCGGTATATTCCGCCAGTCCCCGGCGGGCTTTTTTCATATTCAGATCCGGATAGTAACGGATTTCCTCCAGGGTGGAACGCAGGGTGTCCATGACCCATTCCGGCGGTCCTTCCGGACGGAGATTCGCCGAAAAATCCAGCCAGTCCGCCGGATTTCCCGTCTCCCAGACTCCGCCTCCGTGGATCACTTCCGCGCCTCCTCTCAGTTCCGTCCCTGCACCATGGTCAGTGCGATCCGCTTCTTCTGCTCATCCACACTGACCACCCAGACCTTCACAATATCCCCTACCTTAACCACTTCAGAGGGATGTTTGATAAACTTTTCCGCCATCCGGCTGATATGAACCAGTCCGTCCTGGTGAACGCCGATGTCCACAAAGGCGCCAAAATCAATCACGTTGCGCACAGTGCCCGTCAGTTCCATCCCGGGCTTCAGGTCCTTCATCTCCAGCACATCCGTACGCAGCACCGGCTTGGGCAGCTCGTCACGGGGATCCCGGCCGGGCTTTGCCAGTTCCGCCAGCATATCGTTCAGTGTCGGCAGGCCCACGCCGATCTCCGCTGCCAGTTTTTCATGGCCGTAGCGGCTTGCCCGGTGGACCACGTCCGCCGCGCCGCCCCGGATCTCCTTCAGGTCATAGCCCAGTTTCTCCAGCAGCAGCTTGGCCGCGTCATAGCTCTCAGGATGAACCGCGGTGGCGTCCAGCGGGTTTTTGCTGTCCATTACACGCAGGAAACCCGCACACTGCTCAAAGGCCTTCGGTCCCAGCTTCGGCACCTTTTTCAGGGCTGCCCGGCTGGGAATACCGTTCTCCTCCCGGTATGCCACAATGTTCTTTGCCAGGGCCGGGCCAATACCCGCCACATGGCTCAGCAGTTCCGCGGATGCGGTGCTGACCTCCACGCCCACCTGGTTTACGCACTGTTCCACCACACCGTCCAGCGCCGCCGTCAGTTCGTTCTGTTTCAGGTCGTGCTGGTACTGTCCCACGCCGATGGCTTTGGGATCGATCTTCACCAGCTCTGCCAGCGGATCCTGCATGCGCCGGGCAATGGACACCGCACTGCGCTGGGTTACGTCAAAGTCCGGGAATTCCTCCGCCGCCAGCTTGCTGGCGCTGTAAACCGAAGCTCCCGCTTCACTGACAATCATATAGGCCGTGCCGGGCATTTCCGGCAGCAGGGACACGATGAACTGTTCGCTTTCCCGGCTGGCGGTTCCGTTGCCGATGGCGATAGCAGTAATACCGTACTTTTTGGCAAACCCTTTGATCAGCTTCGCTGAAGCGGCCTTGCCGGCCTCATTGCCGGGCAGGGTGAAATGGCCCACGCCGGTATCCAGCACCTTGCCGTTCTCGTCCACCACCGCCAGCTTGCAGCCGGTCCGGAAACCCGGGTCAACTCCCAGGGTCACCTTTCCCTTGATGGGCGGCTGCATCAGCAGTTGGTGCAGGTTATCGCTGAACACCTTGATGGCGCTCACATTGGCCCGGTCCGTCAGGTCGTTGCGGATTTCCCGTTCCAGGGAGGGAAACACCAGCCGCTCCCATGCGTCCGCACACGCTTCTGCCACCTGTCCGGCCGCAGCGGTGCTGTTCCGGACAAAGGCTTTCCGGATCAGCTCCAGGGCTTTTTCCTCCGGCGCCTCCAGTGTCACCTTCAGGAACTCCTCCCGCTCTCCCCGGTTCACCGCCAGGATCCGGTGGGCTGCAATGGTCCGCACCGGTTCACGGAAGTCGTAGTACATACTGTACACGCTGTCCTCTTCCTTCGCGGCTTTGCTGCAGAGCACGCCTTCCCGGTTCAGCAGCGTCCGGAGCTCCTTGCGGATCTCCGCGCTGTCGCTGACGGTCTCCGCCAGGATATCCCGTGCGCCGGCCAGCGCTGTTTCCGCGTCAGGCACATCCTTTTCAGCATCAATGTACTTTTCCGCTTCCGCGGCGGGCTCCCCCGCCTGCTGCAGCATCAGCCACAGCGTCAGGGGCTCCAGGCCCCGTTCCTTGGCCATAGTGGCCCGGGTCCGCCGTTTCGGCCGGAAGGGCCGGTAAATATCCTCCAGTTCACTGAGGGTCACCGCTTTTGCCAGTTGTTCCTTCAGTTCGTCCGTCAGTACGCCCTGTTCCTCCAGGGAACCGGCGATCTCTTCCCGCCGTTTCTCCAGGTTCCGCAGGTATTCCAGCCGTTCCGCCATTTCCCGCAGCACCTGGTCATCCAGGGAGCCCGTAGCTTCCTTCCGGTACCGTGCAATAAAAGGAATGGTATTTCCTGCGTCCAGCAGTTCCACCGCCGCCTTAACCTGCTGCGGCCGCAGCTTGAATTCCCCTGCCAGTCTGTTTACAAAATCCATCGATTTCTTCTCCGTTTCCATATCATTATGAATTATCAATTATGAATTGATCCTGCCGGTAAGAGCCAAAGTTTGCGCCGTTGTTTTCTCTCATCGGCAGGCAGAAACATTATATCATTCTGCATTCTTAATTCTGCATTGTACTCAAATCAGAATTCTTCTGATTTGAGTACCTGCATCCGCAGTAATCCTGCCGGTACAGCCCAAACTGCCTGGACAGTTCCAGTGACCGCAGGTATCCGTTCTTCTTCTTGAAATCCGCAAACAGGTATTTTACCCCGTATTTCTTCCCTGCTTCCTCCCCGATCCGGTTCACATTGTCAGCGTTCTTGTGCGGGCTCACGGAAAGCGTGGTGGTAAAATACTCAAAACCCTGTGTTTTCGCCTGCTCCGCGGTATAATTCAGCCGCAGGGCAAAACAGGCCAGGCAGCGTTCCCCGCCCTCGGGAGCCTCCGCCATCGTCGGAGCAAAGGCATCAAACGCTTCATGGTCGTATTCGCAGGCCAGCAGGGGAATCTCCTCCGGCAGCAGCGTCAGCAGACGCTTCTGTTCCGAAAGCCGGTGGAGGTATTCCTCTTCCGGCTCGATATTCGGATTGTAATACAGGAGCGTTACCCGGAAATGCTCTGTCAGCCTTTCCAGCACCGCACTGGAACAGGGACCGCAGCAGCTGTGCAGAAGCAGGGTGGGCCGCCGTCCTTCCAGCCCGGCAATCTCCGCTTCCATTTCACGCTGATAGTTCCGCTTCTCCATGTGTTTTCTCCTTATAATGATGTATTTGACTTTACTCCCCTCCGCCGGTAAAGTCAACAGAACCGGCGGGGTATAGACGTACATTATAGTTGATAATAGAAATGATTTATCTTATTGCCTATTGACTTGATAGGTTTAATATGATATCCTTGTCCCAACACATTGAGGGAGGAACATTCAAATGTCTAAGATTTACAAGGGAGCGCTGGATCTGATCGGCAACACCCCGCTGGTCGAAGTGGTGAATATTGAAAAGGAACTGGGCCTGGAAGCCACCGTCCTGGTGAAGCTGGAGTATTTCAATCCCGCCGGCAGCGTCAAGGACCGTATCGCCAAGGCGATGATCGAAGATGCTGAACAGAAGGGCCTGCTGAAGAAGGACTCCGTCATCATCGAGCCCACCAGCGGCAACACCGGTATCGGCCTGGCCTCCATCGCGGCTGCCAAAGGCTACCGTATCATCCTGACCATGCCCGAAACCATGAGTGTGGAGCGCCGGAACATCCTGAAGGCCTACGGCGCCGAGCTGGTGCTGACCGAGGGAGCCAAAGGCATGAAGGGCGCCATCGCCAAGGCTGATGAACTGGCAAAGGAAATCCCCAACAGCTTCATCCCCGGTCAGTTTGTAAACCCCGCAAACCCCGCCATTCACCGGGCTACCACCGGTCCTGAAATCTGGAACGATACAGACGGAAAGGTGGACCTGTTCATTGCCGGCGTCGGCACCGGCGGCACCCTCACCGGTGTCGGTGAATACCTGAAATCCCTGAAACCGGAAGTCAGGATCGTTGCCCTGGAGCCGGAAGATTCCCCCGTGCTGTCCGAAGGCCATGCGGGCGCCCATAAGATCCAGGGCATCGGCGCGGGCTTTGTGCCGGATGTACTGAACACAAAGATTTATGACGAGATCTTCAAGGCTGCCAACGCAGATGCTTTTGCCACCGCAAAGCTGCTGGCCAAGAAAGAAGGCATCTCCGTGGGCATTTCCTCCGGTGCCGCCCTGTTCGGCGCCATCCAGCTGGCGAAGCGTCCGGAGAACAAAGGAAAGGTGATCGTAGCCCTGCTGCCCGACAGCGGCGACCGCTACTACTCCACCCCCATCTTCACCGACTGATTGCCATGACATGAAAAAAGCGCTTTGGTTCACATGCCAAAGCGCTTTTCTTTTTCTCCCGGTTCCGTCCGGACCGGTTTGGAATCAGGAAAGAGAACAGATCATATTCAGCGAATCGGGCAGGTCTTCATCCACATATCCCGAATCCATGAAACCGTGTTTCTCATAAAGGCGGATTGCTTCAGTATCCGCTTTTTTCACGCACAGTTCCACATGGTCATAATGCTTTTCCTTCCGCAGGGCATCCAGGACAAGCCCCAGGGCTTCGGAACCGTATCCGCGGTTCTGGTACCGTCCGTCGATCATAAACTGCTGCAGGTCATAACCCAGGGGCTCGTCTGTGAATTCCCGGACAAGGGCCATCCCGACAATGACACCCTCATTGTCGAAAGCGTAAACTTTTGCGTTGCAGTCGCGGTAGACATATCCCCTGGCCAGGATTCCCACCGCCGGGGCCACATAATCCCGCTGGTGCTCTTTTACAGCCAGCGAGGCGATATCAAGCCAGTTTTCTTCGGTAACACTGATAAGTCTGATCATTTTCCGGCTCCGTCATGTCAATAATAGGATTCCCGCTCACGCGGCAGATCAAAGCAGCTTTGCGGATTGTCAGATTTTCAGATCCACCCATTTTCCCTGCCTGAACCGGAGCGCCATCATGATAAACCGGCTCAGCTGGTCCGCCAGGACGCCCAGCCAGACCCCGTGCAGGCCCCAGCCCAGCACATTCACCATCAGCACCGTGGACAGGGTCCGGATTCCGGCAATGGAAATCATTGCGGCAAAAAGCACATACCGTACGTCCCCTGCCGCCCGCAGGCAGCCGGTGAAAATAATCTGGCTGATCTGCAGCAGAATAATGATCATCAGGTACCGGCAGATGATTTCACCCATCTCCAGGATATGCGGTTCCTGGAAATACAGGCTGAAGAACCACCGTCCGCCGAAAAACAGCAGCAGCGCCAGGATAAAGGAAATCAGCAGGCCGATCCGCTGGCAGATGCTGCCGTAGCGTTTTGCCATTGCTTTCCGTCCGGCGCCCAGGGACTCGCCTGCCAGCGCCACTGCCGCTACCTGCATGCCGTCCGCGAAGGAGAATCCCAGCCCCAGTACGCTCATACCGATATTATGGGCTGCAAATTCATCGGTGCCCAGTCTCGCAGCAATCACTGCCGTGGCCAGGAAGCCGATCCGGGCCGCGATATTCTCCAGGGACGTATTCAATGCCAGGTGCCAGATGGATTTCGCGCAGCTGCCGGAATACCGCAGCTTCAGCTGCTTCATCAGCGGAATGCGCACATAGCTGTTGCGGCGGAACAGGGAGGCTACCGCCATTCCGGCTGCCACCACCGTACCCAGCACCGTGGCGATGGCTGCCCCGCGGATCCCCCATCTGGGAAATCCGAATCGGCCTTCAATCAGCAGATAGTTGAACACCACATTGACCACGCTGCTGGTCAGGTTCGTGGTCATGGACAGTTTGGTATTGCCGCTTCCCCGCTGGGCGGAGTTGATTACCATGGTGATCACATTGAAGAACGTGCCGCCCATGATGATCCGGAAATACGTAACCGCTGCTTCATGGGTATCGGCATTGCTGCCTGCCAGCTCCATCATCCAGGGAGCGAATACCACAAACAGGACGGACACCGCCACGCAGGCAATGCAGGCCAGGATAATGGCTGTCAGCAGAATCTGGTTGGCTGTATCCTGCCGCTGCTCTCCCTTGCGCCGGGCCACCAGGGCGGAAACGGCTACATTGATGCCGAAAAAGATGGTCAGGCCAATAAATTTAGGCTGGTTGGTCAGGCCTACCGCCGCCACAGCATAACTGCCCAGGGCGGAAACCATCATGGTATCAATCATACCGGCCAGTGCCACGAAAAAGCTTTCCGTCATTGCCGGCCAGGCAACAGAAAGGGCTTTCCGGGTCATCGTGGCTGTGGAGGGTAATGCATCGTTCATCTTGTGTCTTTCTTCCCGCAGGAACCGGTTATGTTATGTTGTGGCTTCTTTTTCCGCTCTTCTTCTGATGATTTCCCGCATCAGAAGCGGCTGGATATCAGGGTATGTCCAGGCATCCGGCAGGTCGTCTCGGATACAGATCTTTTCAATCTCACTGTGAAGCTCCTGCTCAAACGTCTTCACTTCCGCATAATAAAGCATTCCGAATACTTCCTGCCCCTCAAAATGCCCGGGAGCAGTGACGGAATAAACACATACAGGTTCAATGCTGAAGTCAAGGGCGCCTGTTTCCTCATACAGTTCCCGCTTTGCCGCGGCCAGGATCCCTTCCCCCGGTTCCCGGTGTCCTCCGGGAATCTCCAGGGTACTGCGTTCCCTGTGTTTGCAGAACACCCAATGCCCGTCCGTCCGGGTGAGAATCACCGCAAACCGGAGTTTTTCATCCTCCACCCGGTCATAAAACTGGACTTTGGTCATTCATGGCCTCCTGAATCATTTTCCCGAAGCTTTCTGCAAAGCGCCGGTCGTCTTCCTCCGTACGCTTTGCCGGGCCTTTCAGGTGATGTTTCCCGCTGCGTCTGGCTTTCCCGGCCAGGTGGCGCTCCATCAGGAGGCCGTCAATATTATCATCCGTATACTGCCTGCCGCTCTGATGAATCGCCCGCGCGCCTTTGCCAAGCGCCAGGGCGGCCACACCGTAATCCTGGGTCACCACAATATCCCCGCGCCGGCAGAGATTGATCAGGGCGATATCCACCGCGTCAGCGCCGGCGCCGATCACTTTGACGGTACTGTAATCCGATACAAGCTGATGGTTTGTATCGCACAGAAGGGTGACCGGAATACCGTGTTTCCGCGCAATGTCTTCCGCGATACGGGTAACCGGGCAGGCATCCGCGTCAATATAGACTGTCATTTTCCGCGCACTCCCGCTTACGGATCAGAATCCGTGGCTGCCGCCTCCGCCACCGCTGAAACCGCCGCCTCCGCCGAAGCCGCCTCCGCCGCCGAAGCTGCCGCCGCCATGGCCCGAACTGCTTTCATGCTTTACTTTCCTCACCAGTTTTTTCCCGGCAATAAATGCGCCGGCACCCACCGTAGCCGTTACAATATCCGGCATACTGACTTTCACTTCCTGCTCCATCCGGGCAGAAATGAACAGATAGGCCAGCAGCAGGGCGCCCAGCAGCGCCAGCAGCGCATTGCTGATATAGCGCATCGGACCTTTGACAGTCTCTCCCTCCAGCGTTCTGCGCATCTGGTTGAAGGCGGTCACAGCGCAGGTGGCATACTGTTTCCTGGACGCGTAGGAATAAACATTGTCAGTGATGGTATAGGCCTTTGCCTGGGTAATGGTCCTGTAAACCCTTTCACTGGAATACACCGCCAGCTGCCGGGTCGCCATATCGATGATAAACATGGTGTAATCACCGGTAAAGGTGCTGTTTCCCCAGTTTTTTGCCTTTGTCATCACATATTCCGTTGAACCGCCCGCATAGGTGTACAGTCCGGCATTGCAGCGCTCTGTAATCCCTTTCATGGCTTCCGTCACACTGTCATATTCCGCCGTGTCCAGCAAACCGGCGCTGTCGTCAATCACGGCAGTAAAACCGGTTTCTTCGTTCGTCCAGGTCTTTGTTTCCGCTCCTGCCAGGCAGGGAACCAGCAGCATCAGGATCAGGAAGAAAGCAAATACTTTTTTCACAGCATCTCACCTCCCTGATGGCTCTCAAACTGGGGCGGCGTATTGGAGCAGGATTTGTTGTACAGCCGCATCAGGTTGATGCATTCCCAGACCACGCCGCCCATAATGGCCAGCGTGACAATATAGATCGGCATATCCGCGCTGTGGAAAGGGTCCAGGTTCAGGATTGCGGTACCGGCAGCCATTGCGATGAAGGCAGCCTTGCACCCGAAGGGCAGTTTGATCCGGTCATCCCAGATCGGCAGCATCAGTGCCGCCATGATCACCAGCAGGCCGATGGAACCGTAGCGGAAAATCCGGACATCGTCCAGCCTGGACAGTGCCTGCAGTCCCGCACAGGAGATCACCGCAACGCCGAAGGTGCCCAGGTACCGGAAAATGCCGTGGTTTTTCTGTCGGTTCACCCGCTTCTGCAGCCGTTTCATCTTGGACATTCTGTCTTCAATGTTCAGGGTTTCGCCCTGGATCACAGCCTCGGCCATTTCCTTTTCCCTGATCCGGGTGGTCCGGCCGTTTACGGCGATCTGCGCGAAAATTGCCAGCAGCATCGCCGCAATCATAACCATCTCAGGCCGCAGCGTCAGGAAGCTGTTGAAAGCAAAGAACAGTCCGGCCGCAATCACCAGCGCCACCAGGGCAAAGCGGGATATATCCATCGGGATGTCCGCCCACATTTCGCCTGTCACGGCATTCTGCACCGCATACAGCACCCGCTTTCCGCTCTTCATGGACATAAACCAGACCGGCAGCAGGGTATCCCCTGTATAGGCGGCCTGCGCCTTGGGCAGCAGCGCCTTTTCCGCATCGTGGGTGGAATAATGCAGTTCATCGTCCTTCAGCGTCGGCAGCGTATCCTCCAGGCCCTTCCGGATTGCCTCCGAACGGGCATAGGGAATATAGGTATCCGGATCTGTATCCGAGATATCCGCATAAAAACCGCTCAGATAAGCCGGCGAGAAGGGAACCGTCATGCTCTGCGCGTCATGGGTGACGGAGATGGACTCGGAAATGCTGTCGGGCATTTCCTTTGACGCGTCATGTATAATCCCTGTGTAGTGATGGTTCAGCTCCAGCTGGGATTTGTAATAATACGTATAGTTGGATGTGCTTTTTTCTCCCTCAATCCATGCATCGCCTTCCACTCCGGCCTCGTAGGTGTGATAGGGCACATAAATTCCGCGGAAGCTGTCCGCC
Organism: Christensenellales bacterium; assembly: GCA_045111455.1. GTDB lineage: Bacteria > Bacillota > Clostridia > Christensenellales > Aristaeellaceae > Aristaeella. The sequence goes on from JBGUGL010000020.1 coordinate 29,689, forward strand.
GTAATATTATTCTTCAGCCGGTGATCTGCGCAGAAGCTGCCTTTCAGCATTTCCCTGAACTTCTCAAAGCATTGCTCCCGGGTGATTTTGAAGGGAATCAGGGATTCCGGCGGATCATACTGCGTGTCTGTTTTTTCCAGCATGACAGAGGAACCGCAATAGCTGCAGAAAGCCGCTGCTGCGGTGTTCATGGCATGGATCCCGCCGCCGCAGTTGGGACAGGTCAGCAGGTCCACCGTAAAGCTTTCCCCTGCCTTCCGGAATTCTTTTTCATCTGCTTCTTCGATGGACACGGTCCGGTCACACCGGCCGCACTTCAGCTGCTGGGATGGAATATCAAACAGCAGCTGGGATCCGCATCCGGGACAACTGTACATGGAAGATCCTCCTTATTTCAGTCTGTTCTTGATATAACATGAGATTAGGTGGAAATCCCGCACCGTCGGCGCAAAAAGCCCACCCTTGAAAGCGCCCACCAGCACGGACATCAGGACCGGACCGCCGATCAAACCGAGAATTCCGCCGAAGCGCATACCCACAAACATGCCGATCAGGCTTTCCAGCGGTGTAATGCCGATGGAGTCCGACATGAGTTTCGGCTCCAGCACCCGGCGCAGCAGCTGAAGGCTCAGCGTGAGCACCAGCAGCAGGATTCCTGCCCGGGCATTGCCCAGCAGGAACTGCACGATACTCATCACGATATAGGGCACGCCGCTGCCGATCATGGGCACCAGCTCCATCACGCCGCAGAAAAGGGCTGTGACGCCTGCGTAGGAAAACCCGAAAACAGTCAGGTAAATCCAGGATACAATCCAGACCATCAGGCCGAAGGTACCCTGCACCCGCAGATACCCGAACAGGCTTTTCAGCGTGGAATTCGTCAGCTGTGTCGTCCGGCTGTCCTGCTTGCGGCGCTTGCCGCCCGGCAGGTAGCTGCGGATATCGTCATAGTTCTTGGAAATAAAATACAGGCCGATGGTCAGGAAACTGATATAGATGAGGCTGTACGGCATGGCTGTCGTCAGACCCACAGTGGAATCCACCACATACTTGGCCGCGTCTCCGGCTGCACCGGTTCCCCACTCGGTGATCTTTTCCAGCAGCGACTTCATGGCATCCTCGACCCAGGATGCCACTCCCGGATCCGTGGTTTCCCTGACATGCGTCAGCAGGTTGCTGAACGCCTGGCGGATCGTATTGATGGTTTCTGTCACCATGTCCCCGGAATGATTGATCACTTTGGGCGCCTGTTCAATGGCAAAAACCAGCAGCCAGATCAGCAGTCCCAGGAAAAGGAACAGCAGCAGAAGCACCGGGATCAGGGAAGCGGGACTCCGCTTTAACCTGATTCGCTTCTGCAGGAAGCGGATCACCGGCTGCAGGGCTGCCGCAATCGGTACAGCGATGATAAACGGCGACAGTTTGTCCCATATCTCCGGCAGGACCCAGCGAAGCGCTGCAAATGCTGCGGCAAGGCCCAGCAATCGAAGCAGGAGCCGCTCAGCCGCCTTTCTTTCCTCGCTCATATACCCACCGCCTTCCAGTGTAAACTGAAGATTATTTTACCCCTGTCCGGCAGTTCTTGTAAAGAGAACAACCCTTTTCAGTGCAAATTCCTCACCGCTTCGGCAATCGTTTCCGCATCCGTCAGCGGCTGTACATATCCTTCCAGCAGTTTTGCCTTCACCGTCAGCCCCCTGGACCGGGGATTGACAAAGATCCGGCACCTGCACCGGCCGTTTTTTGCTTCCTGGATCAGGTTCAGGGCCGGCGCGTTTCCGTCAAAGGCCAGCAGCACCGAATTCATCCGTTTGAATATTTCATAGGCAAAGCTTTTATACAGGCCCATTCCGGAGCTTTCAATGGAAATCCGCACGGAAACGCCTGCTTCCAGCAGCCGTTTCCTTTCCGCCCGGCTGATCCGGTTTGGCACGATTGCGGCGATCCGGAACCGTCCGTTGTTCCGCTGTACCAGGTATCCTTCCACGCCCGTCAGGCTGTGGCCGATCACAAAACAGGTTTTTGCGGGGTCCAGCGTTTCCAGCAGCCGGTCAATCAGCTGCCGGTCCTCTTCCCTCACCGCTGTCCGGTGTCCGCTGTGGTTAAAGCTTCCACCGCCCACCACCACGGGAAACATGCCTTCCGGCAGCGGTGCGATCCGGTCCCTGAGTTCTTCCGCCGCGTCAATCCGTCCGGATTCCTTCCACAGGTCCTGGGTAATCCGCGGTGTTTTTTCCAGCCGGCGCAGATACCATTTTTCCGCGTCCCCGGCGCCGCATTCCCGGCGGAAATTCTCCATCCGCCGTTCAAAGACCAGGCGGCTCTCCCGCAGGATCCGCCCGTCTGTCCGGCACATCTTTTTCAGTTCCTCAAAGGTCAGTCCCAGCAGTTTTTCCAGGGACAGTTCCTCATCAATGGAATCCGTTCCGTACAGTGCGCCGCCGTCAGTCCCCTGCACGCAGGCCACACCCGCCCGCAGGTACTGCCGCAGCGGATGGTTGTCCAGCCTGGACAGGTTGTTCAGCCGCACATTGGAAGTAATCTGGAATTCCAGTGTCACCTGCAGTTCCTTCATATCCTCCAGCAGTTTCCTGCCCCGGGGGCTTCGCAGGTCACAGGTGTACAGGCCGTGGCCGATCCGCAGTACCGGCATCTTCTGCCCCGGTGCCAGCGCTTCCGCCACACAGGCAATACTGTTGGCCACATTATCCCGCAGGGAATCATTCTCCCCGGCATGGATCCGGATCACAAAGCCCTCGTTTTCCCCGGCAATCTTCACCAGTTCCCGGATAACCGCCCGCAGTTCCAGGATATTGTTGATTTCCTCTCCGATGATGTCGCTGCCGGCCACATAGGGATCTCCGGCGATAGCACGGAGAATCTGCAGGTTGTCCGCCAGGTAATCATTGGGTGTAATCCGGTCCCGGATAATCGTCAGCGGAATCCGGCGGATGCCTGCCAGGAACCGGAGCATGACCCCGGTCTCCCGGGTTACTGCCGGCATCACTTCGTGAATTTCCCGCAGCCTTGCGGCAAAAACCTCCCGGTTCAGCAGTCCTGTATCCGAGATTTCTGCGTATTCAATTCCCCGCCGTTTATATTCCCGGGCAATCCACAGCAGCAGATCCTGATACAGGGTATTGCTGCCAAACCTTTCTGTTTCCCGGTCCCGGCTCATCTGCTCCGCATAGGCCAGTACCTCCCGGTCCGGGATCAGGGCCAGGTTGATGCCGCTCAGGGGATCCTCCGCCATCTGCCCCTTGGTGAAGACATAGCGGTACAGGTATACTTTTTCCAGGTCGGCAAACACCGCCTGTCCGTCTTTGGGGATCGTCAGGGAGTTCCGGATCCGGTCAATATTGTACTGGGCATCTGCCGGATTGCCCAGGATCAGTTCGGCGAAGTTAATAAAGGTATTGTCATCAATCCTGCGGTCCCGGTGTCTTCCCGTCAGTCCGGTCTCTCCCAGGGCTTTCACTGCTTCAATCCGGCGTTCCTCCAGCTTGGCTGTCTGGGACAGGTCGCACCGCAGCCCCAGTTTTTTGATGTAGTAATAGGGATAGCGCAGCTGCCGCACAATTCCCAGGGCGATCAGTGCGTCCGGCGGCAGGTTGCCGTTCATGTGGGTGTGCAGGTCCGTCCGGAACTTGCACTCACTGCGGATATAGGTCTTGACAATGGTTTTGGCAACACCCAGCTTATAATCCCTCGTCTGGCTCATCAGGGTTTTGGAAATAGCGGGAATGGATGCTTTCAGTTCCACCCGGCCGTCAGGGAAAATATTGGCAATCTTCGTGTTTCCCAGCCGCAGGATATACATTTTCCGGTTGTCCCCGTCAAAATAACAGGGAATCTCATCCCGGATCACCTTCAGTCCCCGGTCATCCTCTTCCGTGGCCAGCCCGCACAGTTTCGCCAGGTTCGTGATCAGGTTGCCGGTGTGATGGTTCGGCGTCCGGATGGTATAAAACAGGCGGTCTCCCTCCATGTGAAGGTCGACCGCGATATCCTTTTCCTTATCAAGATAGAACTGCTGAAAAAAGATCATGCCCTTCCCTTTCCCGCTCTGCGATCCTTCAAGCACCTTTTGTTTAATATATCACAGAACCGAAAGATCATTCAAGCCGCGTTTCAATATCGTCATCTCCTGCCTGAATGAGGCAATTGACGTTCCCCCATGAGGCAATTGAAGAGAAGCTCCCGGATACAGGAGCTTCATCATTGCCGTTTGGCTTACTCTCCGCAGGTAAACACCGGCATCCCGTCTTCAGTATATTCCACAGTCCGCAGGAAACAGTGCCGGTTCGGATCGCTGAGGGCGTCTCCTTGAAAGCCGGGATAAGGCCGGGCATGGAATACAATGATATCCCTGCCGTCTTCATCCACGGTGAAGGAATTGTGTCCGGGGCCGTACAGTCCGTTTCTTTCCTCGGTCACCATCACCGGAACCGGTGATTTCCGCCAGGCAGCGGCATCCAGCGGATCGCCGTTCTCCTGCAGGGTCAGCAGGCCCACCATTTTGGCTTTTTCAATCGGCTGGCCCATCGGCCAGGAGGTAAAACTGGTATAAATGGACATTCCGAAGGGAATCACGACAAAGATCAACATTCCGATCAGCGGAATTGGAACCGGATTTCTTCTACGCAGATCCTTAACTTAACAGATTTCAGTACGTAATCAATAGATCAGAAAAGTCGAGCCTTTCGACTCGACTTATCTTAATGACATTGCCCTGTCAACCCCTTTTTTTGATTCTATAAAAAAAGTATGGTAGGATGTGTTCAACCTATGAGAAACGGAGTGTCGCTTACATGGCCAGGGACAGCAGCCGGATAACCCTGCAGGATATCGCGAAGGCTACGGGTTTCACCGTAAACACCGTATCCCGCGCGCTGAAAAACAAAGAGGATATCAGCCGGGAAACCTGCCTGCATATTCAGCAGGTCGCCCGGAAAATGGGCTACGTCCGGAATTATATTGCTTCTTCCCTTCGTTCCGGCCGGACAAAAACCATTGCCATGATTGCCGGCTCCATGATGAACCCCTTCTACGCTGTATTGGGCGACCTGATCCAGCAGGAAGCGGTCCGCCTGGGGTACAGCCTGATGATTCTCGGTTCCCGGGATGATCCCGATACTGAAATCCGCATGGTGGAGATGGCCCTGTCCCGTCAGGTAGACGGCGTGCTCATCACTCCCTGCTCCTTTGACTCCCCGGCTCTGGACCTGCTTCGGTCCTCCGGCATTCCCTTTGTACTGCTTAGCCGTTATCTGGAGGGATCCCTGGATGACTGTGTCATCTGCGATGACGAGGAAGGCGGCCATCTGGCAGCGGAGCATCTTATTTCCCGGGGACATCGCAATCTGGCCATGATCTCCTTCCGGCACGTGATTTTCTCCTCCCGCAAACGTTTTGAAGGTTTCCAGCGAGCCTGTCTGGAATCCAGCATTCCGGAGCGGAATATTCACTATGCCGAACCCGAAAACGAGGAGGAAATCCTGCATCAGCTGCAAAGCTGGCAGGAGGAGGGAGTCACCGGCCTGTTCTCCTTCTGCGACGTGGAAGCATGGAGCATCATCACCATGATGGAGAGCGCAGGGCTCAGCCATTCCTTCTCCATTGTCGGATTTGACAATATCATGCGGTATATCAATTTCCCCAAGCCGATCTGCACCATTGATCCCAGCCTGCGGGAAGAGGCTGCCACAGCCATCGACCTGCTCCGCAAACGGATTCATGAGCCCGCCCTTCCGCCCCAGCAGGTGGTCCTGCCTGTTTCCCTGGTCTGCCGCGGAAGCTGCGGCCTGTAACCGGGCAGTAAAAGACCGTTCGAAACATGTTTTTCGAACGGTCTTTTTATTATTCTCATTCCGCCACGCCCAGAAGCATCCGGTCGTTATCCAGCGCCCGGCCGCTCAGCTGGCGGAACTTGTCTGTCAGGTCGCTGATGGTCAGTCCCGCCCGGTCCTCACCGGTCACGTCATAGATAACCCGTCCCCGGTCCATCATCAGGGTCCGGTTGCCCAGGTCCAGGGCAGACTGCATATTGTGGGTGATCATCAGGCAGGTAATGCGGTTCTCCTCCACAATGCTGCGGGTCAGCTCCAGCACCTTTTCCGCTGTGCCCGGGTCCAGTGCGGCAGTATGCTCATCCAGCAGAAGCACCTTCGGCACATGATAGGTAGCCATCAGCAGGGTCAGTGCCTGCCGCTGTCCGCCGGAAAGCAGTCCCACCGGCTGGCGCATCCGGTCCTCCAGTCCCATGCCCAGCAGGCTGAGCCGGTCCCGGAACGCTTTCTTGTCTGCCGCGGAAACGCGGGAAAGCCACCCGCCGTTTCCGGCTGCCAGCGCCAGGTTTTCCTCGATACTCATGTCCGGCGCACTGCCCCGCATGGGATCCTGGAACAGGCGGCCGATCTGTCTCGCACGCTGGTGTTCCGGCACCATGGTCACATTCTTTCCGTCCAGGTATACGGAACCGGAGTCAATAATGAAGCTGCCGCAGATAGCGTTGAACAGAGTGGACTTGCCGGCGCCGTTGGCGCCGATAATACTGACAAAATCCCCGTCCCCGATGGTCAGGGAAATATCAATCAGGGCTTTCTTCTCATCCGGTGTACCGGCATGGAAGGTTTTGCAGACATTCTTCAGTTCCAGCATCAGGCGTTCCTCCCTTCCCGGGCAGCCTTCCAGCGGCGCACCATCAGCGGGAACTGTTTCCGCAGATAGGGGCCGGAAATGGCCAGAACCACGATGATTGAAGAAACTGCCTTCAGCATGAAGGCCGGCATATTGAACCGCAGGGCCAGGGCATATACAATCCGGAATACTACCGCGCCCAGGACCGCTCCCACAGCCCGCAGCGGAATCGGTTTGTGCCTTGCCACAAACACGCCGCCGATCAGCAGGCTGGCCAGGGCTACGGTTACCATGCCGGAGCCCATGTTGATCTCAAAATTTTTCTGCTGCTGTGCCATCAGGCAGCCGCTCAGCGCCGTGAAGGCGTTGGAAACGCAAAGACCCACGGTCGTCGTGAACGTGGGATTGATGGAGGAGGAACGCACCATGTCTGCATTGCTGCCGGTGGCGCGGATGGCCAGGCCCAGCTTCGTCTTCAGGAAGACACACATGAAGCAGACCACCAGAGCAGTGATAACCAGCATCACCAGCAGCGTGCTCTGTCCCGCCAGGGGGGTACCCTTCAGCAGGTCCTTTGCCATGGAAAAGATGGTGGGAACCTTGTTCATGCTCAGGGTGGCTTTGTTGCCGGTCAGCGCCATATTCACCGAATACAGGGCAGTATTCACAACAATACCCGCCAGCAGGCTCTGCACGCCCATCCGGGTCTGCAGGGTTGCCGTCACAAAGCCGGAGATCATGCCGGCCAGCATGGCGGCCGGCAGCGAAAGCCAGGGGTACCCTGCAATCGCCACCAGCGCGCCTGTTGCCGCGCCGAGGGTGAAGCACCCGTCCGTGGACAGGTCGCACACGTTCAGCATGGAATAGCTCAGGAACAGGCTCAGCACCGTCAGGGAATTCACCAGACCCAGTTCCATGGCTGTCTGGCCTAACGCCAGGAGTTTGTCTAAGCTCATAATTCTTTGCTAATCTCTGATTCTGAATAATGGTTTGTCTTGTTGGGAAAACGCTTTTTCTCCCGGTTCGGGAGGAACCGTATCACTCGAAGGCTTCCGCGGTCACGATCTCGTTCACCTGGGTGCAGAACGGTCCGAAGGCTTCCCGGATGGTTTCGAAGTCGAAGCCGATCGCCTCGCAGGTTTCGGTATTCACGGTTGCGGTGCCGTTGTCGAAGGTCTGCACCGGCAGGGTTGCAGGATCCGCGCCTTCCAGCAGGATGGCAGCGATCATGTCACCGGTTACCCGGCCCAGGTTAGCATAATCCACACCGTAGCCCACGAAAGCGCCGTTCAGGGCGAAGGAGTCAGCGCCGGTGTAGTGCGGAATCTTCGCTTCGGCGAACTTCTCATAGATGGAGAGCTCCGCCGCCATGATCGTATTGTCGGTGGGGGTAAAGACCGCGTCCATTTCATCCGCCACAATGGCATCCGCCGCCAGCATGACTTCAGAGGGATTGGAGCCGGTGTATTCCTTCACTTCGATGCCTTTGGCGCCCAGGATTTCCTTCGCATCCCTGATGGGAGCGGTGGAGGCGTCTTCAGAGGGGTTGTACAGCAAGGCTACCTTTTTCGCTTCCGGATTGGCCGCGAAAATCAGGTTCAGCACGGCGGAAGTGTTCAGGAAGTCGGATGTGCCGGTAATGTTGGCGCCGGGCGCATCATTGCTTTCCACCAGGCCTGCGCCTTCCGGATCGGAAACAGCGGCGAATACCACCGGGATTTTATTTTCTTCAGTCATGCCCTGCATGGTCATGGCCACAGGCGTCGCCACACCCACCATCAGATCCACATCTTCTGCAATAAAGTTGGAAATGATCTGCTGCATCACGCTGCCGTCCAGGTTGCAGTTGTCTTCAATGATTTCAAAGGTTACGCCTTCCTCTTCGGCAATCTCTTCCAGCTGTGCGCGGATATTCCGGATGATCTGGTTCAGGCTTGCGTCATCCACGAAATTGCAGATACCGATCTTGAAGCTTGTTTCTTCTGCCGCTTCCTCTTCCGCGGAAGCAAAGGAAATCATGGAGAAAACCAGGAGCAGGGAGAGTACCAGTGCCAGTGTCTTTTTCATTGTCTTGTCCTTCCTTTCATTGTTTGTCCTGAAGTACAGGGGAAGGTTTTGAGCCGGAAATAAAAAACCTCAGCACACGTGTTCCGTGTACTGAGGCGAATATTTCGCGGTGCCACTCAGTTTGACTTTCCCGGAGGAAGGTCATCTCTTTCATCACGTACCCCTGATACGTGCCGCCCTGATAACGGGTGCGTCCCCCGTCACTTCCTACTCATTGCTTTTCGGAGTGCCCTCAGAAGCCCATTCACATCCTCCGCACGCACCGCCGTTCCACTGTCGGCGGCTCCCTGTACCGTGCCGCGGGGTTGCTACTATTCTTCCTCACTGGTTTAGGTGAAGGATACTCTTCCTCTGCCTGTCTGTCAAGAGGACGGATTGTTTTTCAGCTGTACTGGCACATTCATACATCCGGTAACCAGGGATTGGCCGCCGTCCTTATTCCTCCCGGTGATCAAACACCCGGCGGGTTTTCTTTTCGGAACGGGGCAGGGTGTTCAGGGCAATCACAGCCACTTTGGGAGTCACGTTCAGACGGGATTTGAAGAGCTGTTTGATTTTCTCCCCGGTCTGTGCGAAATCCACCCGGCCTTCCGCTTCCGCGGTGACCATGATGATATCCCGGTTGATGCTGTCGTCATGGGCAATATCAATCTTGTACTCGCTGGAAACGCCGTCCACCATGCCCAGGACTTCCTCCACCTGGCTGGGGAACAGGTTCACGCCGTGCACTTTGAACATATCATCGCTTCTGCCCTTGATGGTCTCCAGCCGGGGATAATGCCGGCCGCAGGAGCATTCCCCGGGAATGATCCTGGACAGGTCGTGGGTGCGGAAGCGGATCAGGGGCGCTCCTTCCTTCACCAGTGTGGTGATAACAATTTCGCCCTCCTCCCCGTCCGGAAGCACTTCGCCGGTCTGGGGATCAATGATCTCCGTGTACAGGTAATCGTCGAAAATATGCATGCCGGTCTGGTCCGGGCAGTTGATGCCGATGCCGGGGCCGTAGATCTCCGTCAGGCCGTAGATATCGTACAGCTCGATACCCAGGGCGTCCGCGATATACTTCCGCTTCGCGTCGCTCCAGCGTTCGGACCCGATAACACCCTTTTTCAGTTTGATCCGGTCCTTCAGCCCGCGCTTGTTGATCTCCTCCGCCAGCAGCAGTGCATAGGAGGAGGTGGCGCAGATCACCGTTGACTGCAGGTCAATCATCATCTGCAGCTGCTTGTCCGTATTGCCGGGGCCCATGGGAATGGCCATGGCGCCCAGCTTCTCGCAGCCGGCCTGGAAGCCGATGCCCGCCGTCCACAGGCCGTAGCCGGGGGTAATCTGGATCCGGTCTTTGTTGGTGATTCCGGCGATCTCGTAGCACCGGGCAAACATGGCAGCCCAGTCGTCCACGTCCTTCGCAGTATAGGGAATAATCACCGGCTTGCCGGTCGTACCGGAGGAAGAGTGAATCCGTACCACCTGCTCATCCGGCACCGCCTGGATTCCCAGGGGATAGGCATTGCGCAGGTCTGCCTTGTCGGTAAAGGGGATCTTCTCAAAGTCCTCCGCGCTGCTCACGCCCGTGATCCCTGCTTTTTTGTACACTTCGCTGTAGTAATTGCCGCTGGCCAGGATGCGCTTGATCTGTTTGTCCACCAGTGTCAGCTGGGTGTCATTGATCCTCATGTCCGCTCTCTCCTTTCGGTTTACCGGACCGCCTGTCCGGCAATCTCAATCCCGGCGTTGAACGCCCGGAGGTTCACGTCCAGGAACCTGGACGGTACGCGCTGTTCAATCTGTTTCAGCAGGGTTTCCTTCTCCAGTCCCAGATGCCCGGACCCCGCTGCCACGCCCAGCATGATAATATTGAAAAACCTGGTGGATCCGAAGGGTTTGCACACTTCCTCCGCGTTTATGAAAATGCAGCTGCATTTTCCCTTCAGGTACGCGGTCATTTCACTGCCGTCATAGCCGGTATCCTTCAGGGATTCCGTCACCGGCTTCACGGCACAGGTGTTCACCACGGCAATCCCGTCCTTTTTCAGGTACCGCAAATTCCGGACCGCCTCTCCCGGCTCAAAGGACAGCAGCATATCCGCGCCGCCGAAGGGAATCAGGGGCGAGAACGCCTCCCCGCCGATCCGCACATGGCTGGTCACAGACCCGCCGCGCTGCGCCATGCCGATGGTTTCGGCGGAATGGACAGGGCTTCCCTCCTCCATGGCTGCTGCCGCAATGATCTTGGAGGCCAGTACGGTTCCCTGGCCGCCCACGCCGCAGATCAGGATATCCTTGTTCATTTCTCCTCACCTCCGATCGCTTTCACCGGGCAGATGAAGGTGCACAGGCCGCAGCCCGTACAGAGGTTCCGGTCGATGGCAGCCTTTCCGTCCGCCGTTACCAGTGCCGGGCATCCGATCTCCCGGATGCACTTCCTGCAGCCGATGCATTTATCTGCATCAACGGCCATCTTCTTTTCCGGTTTGGTGATGGCCACGCAGGGAGACCGGAAGATGATGGCCTTCACGCCTTTTTCCTCCGCGCATTCCCGCACCGCAGCCACAGCCTCGTCCAGCTTCAGGGGATCCACCGTGAGGATTTTCTTCACGCCGATTCCTTCCAGTACCTTCTCAATGCTCACCTTTTCCACAAAATTGCCCATCATGTTCCTTCCGGTGCCCGGATGAGGCTGATGGCCGGTCATGGCGGTGGTGGAATTGTCCAGCACGCACAGGATCATATCCGCCTCGTTGTACACCGCGTTCACCACGCCGGTCATGCCGGAGGCGAAGAAAGTGGAGTCTCCCACAAACGCGAAGGAAACGGTATCCGGGTTCATGTGGCTCATGCCCTGGGCCATGGTAATGCCGGCGCCCATGCACAGGCAGGTGTCCACCATGTCCAGGGGCATGGCGTTCCCCAGCGTGTAGCAGCCGATATCCCCGCAGAAAACCGCTTTCTTTCCCTTCATGGCCTGCTTCACGGCATAGAAGGAAGCCCGGTGCGGACAGCCTGCGCAGAGTACCGGCGGACGGACCGGCAGTGCCGGCGCGTCCAAGATATCCGTCTGCTCCAGCCCTGTCCGGATGTCCAGGAACCGGTTCAGGATTCCGAAGCTCAGCTCCACGCTGTTCTCTCCGTTGTGCGGCACGCTGCCGTCCAGCTTGCCGGAAACCTTCACAGCCAGGTGATGCTTTCCGGCGGTCTTCAGGATCTGCTCCTCAATGTAGGGGCTGAGTTCCTCAATGCACAGAACCTCTTTCACGCCCTCCAGGGCTTTCAGGAGGAAATCCTCCGGGAAAGGAAACGCGGTGGCGATCCGGATCACCCGCACATCCTCATGGCCTTTCAGGCATTCTTTGACATAGGTATAGCTGACGCCGGAGGTCACCACGGCCTTTTCGCCCTTTCCGCCCTCTGCGGTATTGAACCGGTAGGCAGACAGGTCTTTGCCGATCTCCATGTTGCGTTTTTCAATCTTTCCGTGATTCATATAGGACAGCCGGGGGAAGATCACCCAGCGTCCCGGGTCCCGTTCAAAGCCTTCGCACTTTCCCGGCACGAAACTGTCCGGGGTCTCAATGGCGGCGTAGGCATGGCAGACCCGGGTGGTGGGCCGGAACAGCACCGGCGTATTGTATTTTTCGGAGTATTCAAAGGCGTCCTGAATCATGGTATAGGCTTCCTCCGGGGTGGCGGGATCAAACACCGGGATCCGGCAGAAGTCCGCGTATCTCCGGGTATCCTGCTCCGTCTGGGAGGAGATGGGACCCGGATCGTCAGCGCTGACGATGACCAGTCCTCCCTTCACGCCGATATAGGCCACGGACATCAGGGGATCGGACGCCACATTGAGTCCCATCTGTTTCATGGTCACCAGGGCCCGGGCGCCGCTGTATGCCGCGGCAGCCGCCACTTCCAGCGCCGCCTTCTCGTTCACGGACCACTCCAGGTGCACGCCTTCATGGGGAGCTTTGGAGACCGTCTCTATAATTTCCGAAGAAGGGGTTCCCGGATAGCCCGCCACCAGGCGGACGCCTGCAGCAAGCGCGCCCAGCGCGATGGCTCCGTTCCCCATTACGTATTGCTTCATGTGCTCACCTCAGAATTGTTATGTCAGGCTGACGGTTTTTATAGGTTTTATCTTATCATCCCTGTATAACATGGACAAGAACAGACAAGCAGAAAGAACAGAGAAAAACCCCCGGGTGCCTCCCCGGGGGCTGTCCTGTCCGGTTTCAGATGTTTATTTGGTCAGATAGGCCATGGCGCTTTCCGCCGCGATGCGGCCGAAGATGACGATATCCGCCACTGCGTTGCCGCCCAGGCGGTTGCCGCCGTGAACGCCGCCGCAGACCTCGCCGGCCGCGAACAGTCTTTTCATTCTTTTCCCTCCGTCCGTTTCTGTTCAGTTGTCGGTCTCATGCCTTTCCTGCCTTCATCATACCTTATGCGCAGAAGCAGCGTCAATGGCAAATTTTGGATACAATAAACCTTCCGGACAGTCACAGGCTGAAAGACCTGCGAGCAAAAAGAGGAGGGCCGGCATTTCTGCCTGCCCTCCGAAAGAGGATTACCCGATACAGCTTACTTCATGTAGCGGTCATACGCTGCCTGGTAAACAGCCAGCACATCCGCCAGGCCCATGCTTTCGATCTGGGCTACATAGTCATCGAACTTGTCCAGGGACTCCGTACCCATGATGAACTTATCGACAGTCTCATTCATGTAGGTTTCGATCTCAGTGTATTTCTCGTTGATGATATCCTGTTCATCCTCAGTGAACGCCAGCGTCGGGAATGCATCGCCGATATGGCCTTCCTGTTCATAGATGTCACGGATTCGGTTCACTTCGTCGCTGACGAAGGCGCGCTCATAGCGGGCATCCTGCAGCAGGGTCAGCATGCTCTGGATCCCGAAGGAGCGCAGCGCGTCCTGGGGAGACAGGCCGTCCGGATTATGCATGATCAGGTCAGAGTATTTGTAATCGCCGTCAACAACATTGAAGTGGGTTCCCTCTTCGCCGAAGTTCATCAGGATCATACCTTCATCGCTGTAGACATAGTCCAGCAGCTTCAGGGCTGCCTTTTTCTGTTCTTCTGTGGCGCCTGCATAGATGCCGGCATTCCAGTCCTCGTCCACGGTGATGGGCTGCAGCTGGTCCCGGGTCTCGCTGATGCCGGTGGGGCCTTCCGGAGGCACGGTACCCTTGATGTTAATATCCGTCTCCACATCCTTGAACAGGTTGGCCACGTTGTCGATATAGGCGCTCCAGTCATAGCTCATGAACACCTGGTTGTTGGTCCAGGCGCTGTACCAGGACGTCTTGTCCCGGGTCAGGTATTCCTGATCCAGCAGGCCGTCCGCATAGCAGCGTGCCAGCCATTCCAGCGCATCCTTCATCCGGGGATCAGTCGCGCCGAACTTCACCTGGCCGTCTTCCGCGAAGAAGGTTTCCGCAATGCCCCAGTTGTGGATGAAGGGAATCACGTTGCCGCGGTTGTTGCTGCCGTTCTTGCGCACCGCAAAGGGAATTTCGTCCGCTTCTCCGTTGCCGTTGGGGTCGCCTTCCTTGATGGCTTTGAAGACGTTGTACAGGTCTTCGGTGGTCTTCGGGGTTTCCAGGTTCAGCTTGTCCAGCCAGTCCTGGCGCCAGAAGTAGAGCTTGCCGGCAGTAATGGCCGTCCGCTGGCCGATGAAACGCATGATGCCGTCCGCGTCGGAAACCTTCCGGCGGATATCCGGATCGCTGTATACCTTCCACAGGTTCGGGGTGTCCGTCTCGTTGATCAGGTCATTCAGGGGCGTCCAGGCATCCTTGTACAGCAGCAGGTCCTTCGCCTTGTACTGCACGATGGTGGGGAAATCGCCGCCGGCAATCAGCAGGCCGTATTTCTCCGCCAGGTTCTCCGTGGGGGCGGAAATGATCTCAATCTTGATGCCCAGCTTTTCCTGCAGCTTGTCAATGGTCCACAGGCCGTTGCGGAAGGGCATGTTCTCACGGTCGGAACCCCAGATCGTGATGGTCACGGGTTCCTCCGCGGACGCGGCTGCCACAAAGGTCAAAGGCAGCAGGCAGACTGCCAGCAGCAGCGCCAGGAGACGGGAAAAGTGTTTCATGGTTTTTCCTCCTTCTGTCATTTGGTAAACTTTCTATCTTAACCCCTTCGGGGTTGGACCGAAAGAATGCTCACTCCTTCACGGAACCGATCATGACACCTTTGACAAAATACCGCTGCACAAAAGGGTAAATACAAAGGATCGGGAGCATGGCCACCACGATGGTGGCATATTTGATGCCTTCCGCCATCACATTTTCCGTACTGCTGGAATTTTCCACAATTTCATTCAGCAGCACCACCTGGCGCAGAATAATCTGCAGGGGAAACAGTTCCCGCTTGTTCAGGTAAAGAACTGCCGGGAAATAACTGTTCCAGTGTCCCACGGCGTAGAACATGCCGATGGTCATCAGGCTGGCCAGGCTCAGGGGCAGTACAATCCGGAACAGGATCCCGAAATCCCGGCACCCGTCCAGCTCTGCCGCCTCCACCAGGCTTTCCGGAATCTGGCGGAAGAAGGTCCGCATCAGGATCATGTTATAGGTACTGACCGCTCCCGGCAGTACCATAGCCCAGATTGTGTCACGCAGTCCGAGCCCCTTTACCACCAGGAAAGTCGGGATCATACCGCCGCTGAAGAACATGGTAAACGTGCACATCAGGGTGAAGAACCTGCGGCCCACCATCTTTTTCTGGCTCAGCGACCATGCGCCGAACACTGTCAGGATCAGGTTGATGGCTGTGCCCAGGAAGGTATACAGAAGCGTATTGCCGTAGCTCTGCCACAGTCCCGGATATTTGAATACCTTCTCATAGGCTTTGGTATAAGCCCGTACCGGCAGCAGGAACACGTCTCCCTTCAGAATGGCAAGTTCATCTGAGAAGGACGCTGCGATCACATAAACAACCGGATACAGCATAGCAAAGCTGATCAGGAGCAAAAAAAGCGTATTGAAAACCAGAAAAACCCTGCGGCTGGTGGAAACCCGGATAGCCCCGGTGTGTTTTCCCGTCAGTTCCATATCTGCTTCCACCCTCCTTTACCACAGGCTCGTTTCGCTGTAGCGGCGGCTCAGCCAGTTTGCAAAAATGACCAGTCCGAACCCGATCACGCTCTGGAACATGCCTACAGCGGTAGCATAACTGTACTCGCCTTTTTCAATACCGCGCCGGTAAACAAATGTACCGATCACTTCACTGGTTTCCTGGTTGGCATTGTTCTTCAGCAGAAGGATGGTTTCATAGCCGGCATCCAGCACATGTCCCAGCCGCATGATCAGCAGTACCACAATCGTACTGGCGATTCCGGGCAGTGTAATGTGCCACATCTGCCGGAGATACCCGCCGCCGTCCACCCGGCAGGCTTCATACAGTTCCCCGTTGATGCCGCTGATGGCAGCCAGGAAGATGATGGAATTCCATCCGATATTCTTCCAGAGGTTCATCAGCGTATAGATCGTGCGGAAGGACTCCGGCTGAACCATAAAATACTGCCGTTCTCCGCCCAGTGCGGCTATAATGTTGTTCACAATCCCGCTGGAAGGAGAAAGGAACTGCACTACCATGCTGGCGATCACCACGCTGGAAACGAAATAAGGCATATAGGTAATGGTCTGGACCGTTTTCTTGAACCGGCGGTTCTGCACCTCGTTGATCAGCAGTGCCAGCATAATCGCCGCCGGGAAGTTGAACAGCAGGTCATACAGGTTGATCAGCAGGGTATTCCGGAGCAGTCTCCACAGATAAATGGATTCAAAAAAGCTCTGAAAGTTTTTGAATCCCACCCATTTACTGTTCAGGATACCGTCGATCAGGCTTTTGTTTCCTTTCAGCAGATCGTATTTCTCAAAGGAGATCACCAACCCCAGCATGGGCCCGTAGCGGAAGATAATATAATAAAGAAGAACAGGCAAAAACATCAGGTACAGGTACCTGCCTGCCCATAATCTCCGCCGCAGCTGTGCCCCGCGGGATCTGTTCATATGAAATTCACCTCCACGCCGATAAAAAGATAGCACGGAATATTTTTTCCGTGCTATCCGCGATTCAGTGAAACTGGCTTCAGATATGCAAAAACGCAATCATCCATTCTGCGAATTCATCGCCTGATTCGCTACCCGGTACTGTCCGGGGGTGACGCCTTCCGCCTTTTTAAACGTGCGAATCAGGGTATTCTGGTTTTCAATGCCGACTTTCTCCCCGATCTCCCGCAGCGTAAGATCCGTCTCCTTCAGCAGCCGCTTTGTTTCCTCCATCCGGATATCCGTCAGGTATTTCAGGAAGCTGGTCTCCCCCACCTTCCGGAATACCAGTCCGATATAGCTGGAGGACATGCCCAGCGCTTCTCCCGCGCTGTCCAGGGAAATATCATTCATATATTCCCGGCGGATATATTCTGTCAGTCTCGCGTAATGTTTTTCCTCCCGGCTCTCCTCACCGCTCCGCAGCTCAACCATGGCATCCACCAGGGATTCCGACGCCCGTTCCTTATCCCGGATCCCGCCCAGGCCCATAGCACAGGGACAGTCCCCAAGCACCTGTTCCCTGCATTCCTGCAGGAACTGTTCCACGTCCTTATCCGGAACCTTTTCCCTGTCCAGATTGAACAGGATCAGAAGCATACCGTCCGTCCGCCGTGCGCACCAGATCTTCATGGGGCCCCGTTCTCCTGCTGCTGCCAGTTCCTCTACCCTTTCCGCGGTGTTCTCTCCGGTCCGGGCTTCCAGCCGTTCCAAATCCCGCAATGCAGTCTCCGTCACGGCAATCCGCACAGAATCATAAGGCAGCGTTACTCCGGCCTTCCCCAGAGTTTCCTCCGGATCAGTTTTCAGTCTTCCCTCCATCCAGTCGTTCAGCAGGCGGTTTTTCAGCAGGCGGTTTACCTCCCGGTTGGACAGGGTCAGTTCATGGTTCTCCGCGGTAATCAGGTGGATGGCATCATCCAGCAGCTTATATTCACTGCCCCGGGTTTCTTCAGGCAGGCTCTTGCACAGCTGGCGCACGTTTCCGATCAACCGTTCCAGTGGCGCGTACAGCCGTTTGCTGGCCAGCACCGCAGCCACCAGGCCAATCACCATGCAGGATCCCATGACCCACATCACCACATTTCGCAGGCGGATCTGCGGTTCCAGCAGAGCACTGTAGGGAATCACTGCCGTACAGTAAAGTCCGTCCGCGGCAGTTTCCATGTTCAGTACGCCGTATTCAGCGCTGCCGGCCTTGATCCGATTCTGCCTGTCCTGCATATACCGCCGGCTGATTTCTCCATATTCTTTCTTCTCTGCAGGCTTCACCGGATATCCTTCCCGGTCCGTCAGCAGCAGTGTCCCTGCCTCGCTTTCCGGCAGGCAGGCATACAGCCTGTCCGTGTTCAGGTGAAAAAACGCATAACTTTTTCCGTTCAGTGCATTCAGCGGCAGGCTGCTGATAAAGGCCAGCACCGGCTCCCCGGTCAGAATCCGGTGCAGCGTTCCGCTTCCGGCATAGCGTCCCAGTGCCACCGTACCGGGCATGGCGCGTTCCGCCATCATCTGCTGCTGTGAAATGCCTGTGATCCGGCTGTAAAAGTCCGCCGCATCATAGCTGCTTTCTCCGGTAATAATAATATCAAGGCTTTCCACATAGATGCCGATGTCCGTCACGGTATTGCTGAACGCCTTCATCTGCTGCAGTTCCTCAATGATATCCCGCTTGGTCAGGATATCCTTCGGCGTCTGCTCTTTCAGGCGCAGGTACTTCTCAACGCCGTTGTTGTTATTCAGCATCCAGGAAAAGGACTTGATCTGTTCAATTTCCCGGTTTACAGATGCGCATGCACTGCGCAGCAGGGCTTCCTGCTGCTGCCAGGTATCCCGGATCACCTGCTCCGAAGTCCGGTCATAAATAATCCAGCCTGTCAGCTGGGTGGCCAGCAGGGTAAAGAGCAGCAGCAGAACTATCATCTGCAGCTGTACCCTGCGATGACCTGCCTGCTTTTCCACCCTCTGCTTCATTTCCGGACCTCTGTTCATTTGTAATAATGTACGTTCTGAAGTGTAACACATCTGTCGTTTTCAGACAACAAATTGTCTGAAAGTTTTCTTTGACTTTCTGCCAAAAGCCTGTTATAATACGTACATTGATTTGCTACGCTAAAGCGATAGCATGAAAAAGTGTCACGAGGAGGCAATCATTATGAAGAAACTGGTAGCTCTGGTTCTGGCCATTCTGATGGCGGCGGGTATGCTCGGCATCGCCGCGGCAGAGGAATCTGACTGGGAATACATTCAGAACAAAGGGGTTGTTGTTGTCGGCATGACCCTGTTCGCTCCCATGAATTATTATGAAGGCGATCAGTTCATCGGCTTCGATACGGAACTGACCACTGCTGTTTTCAACAAGCTGGGCGTGGAAGTCAAGTTTGAGGAAATCAACTGGGATTCCAAGGAGATCGAACTGAACTCCAAGAACATCGACTGCATCTGGAACGGCATGTGCATCACCGAAGAGCGTAAGGAAAACATGTCCATGACCAATGCTTACCTGTACAACACCCAGGCTATCGTGGCCAAGGCTGACAAGATCGATGCCCTGCTGGCCGGCGGCATGAAGGATGTCTATGTGGTGGCCGAACAGGGTTCCACCGGTGAAGGCAAGCTCACCGGCGACATCGCCGATGATGAAACGGTTGAAGTTTCCGCCAAGGAATTCTTCGCGGAAGCAAACTATACGCCTGTTGACTCCATGGCCAAAGCCCTGATGGAAGTCAAGGCCGGCACCGCCGATATTGCGCTGGTGGACAGCGTCTGCGCCCTGGCCATGGTTGGTGAAGGCACCGACTACGCCGACATGGTGGTCAACCTGGACAACAACTTCGGCCTGCAGGAATACGGCATCGCCTTCCGCAAGGGCAGCGACGTCACCGAAAAGGTGAACGAAGCCATCATCGAGCTGACCAAGGACGGCACCATCGCTGAAATCGCCGGCCGCTACGGCCTGACCGATGCGCTGGTTCCCGTGGAATAATTCTTTCCGCTCCGCAGCCGCATTACAGCCAGACCCCGGACCGCCGGGGCCTGGCTGTCGCTGTTATATCCCGTAATCTTACACAGCCCCGGAAAGGACGCTCCTGAGAATGAACATCAATGATATCATTGCGGATCTGTTCAATGGGTTCGGTGAGAACCTCAAGATTTTTGTCCTGACGCTGGTCATGGCCATCCCGCTTGGTCTGGTGATCACCTTCGGCTCCATGTCCCGCTTCAAACCCCTTCGTTGGCTCACGCGCACTTTTGTCTGGATCATCCGCGGCACCCCGCTGATGCTTCAGCTGTTTGTCGTGCTGTACGCCCCCGGGCTGCTCTTCCAGACGCCCATGCGCGACCGGCTTACCGCTGCCCTGATTGCCTTTGTAATCAATTATGCCGCTTATTTTTCCGAAATCTACCGCGGCGGTATCGAGAGTATCTCCAAAGGCCAGTATGAGGCAGGCGCTGTGCTCGGCATGACCCGGGCGCAGGTTTTCTTCCGGGTGGTGCTGCTGCAGGTGGTCAAACGGATCACCCCGCCCATGGGAAATGAAGTGATTACGCTGGTAAAGGATACCTCCCTCGCCCGGGTCATCGGAATTACTGAGATTATTCTTGCGGCTGAACGGTATACCAAGAAGGGTCTCATCGGTCCGCTGTTTTCCACAGGGCTGTACTTCCTGCTCTTCAACGGCCTGCTGACTCTGCTGCTGGGCTGGCTTGAAAAGCGGATGGACTATTTCCGGGCGTAAGGAGGCGATGATATGGCAATTCTGGAAGTACGCAATGTAGGAAAAAGCTTCGGCTCCACCGAGGTGCTGAAGGACATCAGTTTCTCCCTGGAGAAGGGGGAATCCCTGGCAATCATCGGTTCCTCCGGCAGCGGCAAAACCACGCTGCTGCGCTGCCTCAACTTTCTGGAGACACCGGACAGCGGCATCATCAAGGTAAATGATGAAGTGATCTTTGACGGAAAAAAAGCCGGCAGCGTCAGCAATGCGGAGCTGCGCCGGAAGCGGCTGCATTTCGGCCTGGTTTTCCAGTCCTTCAACCTCTTTCCCCAGTACACCGCCTTCCAGAACGTAACCCTGGCCGGCGAACTGCTGGCAAAGGAGCGTCCGGACTATAAGGCAAACAAAAAACAGATCATTGAGGAAATCCGCGGGAAGGGAAAGGCGCTGCTGGACTCTGTCGGCCTGGCTGCCAAAGCGGACAACTATCCGCACCAGCTTTCCGGCGGCCAGCAGCAGCGGGTGGCCATTGCCCGGGCTCTGGCGCTGAATCCGGACATCCTGTGCTTTGACGAACCCACCTCTGCCCTGGATCCGGAGCTGACCGGCGAAGTACTGAACGTAATCCGTTCCCTGGCTTCCCGAAAAACCACCATGATTATCGTAACCCATGAAATGCAGTTCGCCCGCCAGGTGGCGGACAACGTGCTGTTCATGGACCGCGGCCTGGTGGTGGAATACGGTGCTCCGGCAGATGTCATCGACAATCCGAAAAATGAACGTACCCGGAAATTCCTGGAGAACTACAACAACACCTGACCTGAGTATGAATTCGTTCCGCAGGCCCTGTGTCTGCGGTTCTTTTCTCGTCATCAGCAATCAAAGGAGGATAAATCATTGGCGCTGATCCGAAAAATGTCACCGGAATACGCGGATTATCTCTTTGATGAATCCCGTACCATGGGGCATGCGGAATATATTGCTTTTCCAACCTGTGAAAAGGAACTGGCTGAAGCCGTCCGCTGGTGTGCAGCTCACAGGATTCCGCTCACAGCCCAGGGGGCGCTTACCGGCCTGGCCGGCGGTGCCAGCCCTGCCGGCGGCCTGATCCTGAACCTGCAGCGGATGAATCGCATTCTCGGCCTGCGCAGGGATGAAAACGGCATCTTTTATCTGCGGGTTCAGCCGGGGCTTCGTCTGGCCCAGCTGCGCCGTGCCCTCCTGCTCAAGGCCTTTGATGTCAGCGGCTGGGATGAGACTTCCCTGGAGGCTCTGCGGGTCCTTCGTCCCGGTCAGCTCTTTTTCCCGCCGGATCCTACGGAACCTACCGCCAGTCTCGGCGGTATGGCTGCCTGTAACGCCTGCGGCGCGCGCAGTGTCCTGTACGGCTGCACCCGGGCACATATTCACGGTCTGCGGGTCGTGCTGGCGGACGGCCGGATTGCGCAGCTGACCCGCGGACGGGACAAAGCGGACGGCCGGAAAATCTGCATTCCTCTGACTGACGGCAGTTTTTTCCACGCGGAACTTCCCGATTTTGAAACGCCGCCCATCAAGGATGCCGGTTTCTTCCTCCGCCGGGATATGGATCTGGCGGACCTGTTCATCGGCAGTCAGGGAACCCTGGGAATCATCAGCGAACTGGAACTGGAGCTCATGCCTGCCCCGAAGCACCTGTGGGGCATGACCGCCTTCTTTCCGGATGATGAGTGCGCCCTGGCCTATGTCCGTGCCCTGAAAGGGCATCCGGATGAGGGCGTTCCCCGCTTTGGCCGGAAAGCCGCTTCCATTGAGTTTTTCGGACCCAACGCCCTGCGGATGGTTATGCGCCAGAAGGCCGTCACGCCTGCTTTTCACCGGCTTCCGGATATTCCGGATGACGGGCGGTGCGCTGTCTATGCGGAATTCAACGGGAATGATCCCGCTGAAATGATTCCTGCGCTGAAAGAGCTTTCCGGCCTGCTTTCCGCGGCAGGCGGAAACCCTGACAGCACCTGGGTGGCACGGGACGCGCTGGAACTGGAACAACTGCTCTTTTTCCGCCACAGTGTACCGGAAACCATTGACCTGATCGTGGAGCAGAACCGGAAAAACGAACCCTGCATTACCATTCTTTCAACAGATATGGCTGTGGATGATGAGCATTTTGACGAGCTGTATCATATATACCGGCATGACCTCTCCGTCTCCGGCCTGCCCTGGATCATCTTCGGCCACATCGGCGAAAACCATGTGCATCCGAACATTCTTGCCCGAAACCGTCAGGAATATGAACAGGGTCATGCGATCTTTGAAAAATGGGCCCGGGATGTTCACCGCATGGGCGGCAGCATCTCAGCCGAGCACGGTGCCGGCAAAATCAAGCGGAAGCTGGCCCTGATCATGTACGGCCCGGACAAGATGCGGAAACTGAACCGTCTGAAGCGGGATTTCGACCCTTCCGGCCTGCTGGGTCCGGGTAACATTCTGACACCGGAGGAGGCGTTCGGCCATGAAGATTGACGTATGTGTCAAACAGGTACCCGCGTCCAACGAAACACGGATGGATCCCGTTACCCACACCATTATCCGGGACGGAACAGGGTCCATCCTGAATCCCTTTGATGCTTATGCTGTCGAGGAAGCCCTGCGGCTCAGGGCACGTGTCGGCGGCACTGTGAAAGCGTTCTCCATGGGTATTCCCGCCGCCGCGGATATGCTCCGCCGGGTACTGGCCCTTGGCGTGGATGATGTCCTTCTCCTGACTGACCGCGCTTTTGCCGGATCGGATACCCTTGCCACTGCCCGGGTGCTGGCTGCAGCAGTTGCCGCGGACGGCATGCCGGATCTGATTCTTTGCGGCCGTATGGCCACAGACGGAGATACAGCCCAGGTCGGGCCGATGCTGGCTGAGTGCCTCGGAATTCCCCATGTCAGTGATGTGGCTGCCGTGGAGGAAATCACAGAAGAATCTGCCGTCATCCGGCGGCTGACAGACTGCGGGTATGTCCGGCTCCGGGTCAGGCTCCCCGCCCTGCTGACAGTACTCAAAGAGATCAACAATCCGCGTCTTCCCTCCCTCACCGGCATACTGAAGGCTGAAGAAAGGGACATTCCCCGTGCCGGGCATGAATCCCTGGATCTGGACCCCTCCCTCACAGGACTGGGCGGTTCTGCCACCCGTGTGGTTTCCTCGGTGCGTCCTGTGCTGGAAAAGAAGAGCGAAATCCTTTCCGGAACCCCGGAGCAGCAGGCAAAAGCGCTGCTGGACCGGCTGTCTGCAGCCGGACTGATTCCGGAATAATACATCAGGAGGATTCTTGAATGTCAGGTCAATTGAATCCCGGCGGCATCTGGGTTTTCTGCGAACCGGCTCCGACGGGCGTTCATCCCGTTGCCTTTGAACTGCTTGGGCAGGCTTCCCGCCTGGCGGCAGACATGCGCTGTTCCGTTACCGCCCTGCTTCCGGGCGGCAGCACCGACGCAGCGCCGAAGCTCGCTGCCGGCGGAGCTGATTTTGTACTGCTGGCCGGAAACGCAGATTCCGTGAACCCGGATGAACTGCAGTATACGGAAATTCTGGCCTGTCTGGTCCGTAAATATGATCCTGCTGTCCTGCTGCTGGGGGCCACCGCCTTCGGCCGTTCCCTGGCGCCGAGGCTGGCCGCCCGGCTGGGCACCGGCCTCACAGCGGACTGTACAGCCCTGGCTGTAGATCCGCAGACAGGGTTGCTGCTGCAGACGCGTCCTGCTTTCGGCGGCAACCTGATGGCCACCATCATCTGCCCGGATCACCGGCCCCAGATGGCCACTGTCCGTCCGAAAGTGTTTCCCGCACCCTCACCGGATCCGGGCAGGTCCTGGAAGCTGATTGAGGAAAGCGGCCCGGAATACCCGCGTGCCTTTGAGTGGCTGGAACGTCTTGCCTCTGCCCGGGATTCCGACATCGGCGAAGCGGATGTCCTGGTGGCTGTAGGCCAGGGAATCGGCAGCGCAGAAAATATTGCCCTGGCGGAAAAACTGGCCCGGAGACTGCACGGTACGCTCGCCTCCAGCCGTCCCCTGGTGGATAACGGTGTGATGCCCTATCCCCGGCAGGTGGGGCAGACCGGGAAAACTGTCTCCCCCAAACTGTATCTTGCCCTCGGGATCTCCGGAGCTGTTCAGCACATGGCCGGTGTGTCCGCCCGGACGCTGGTGGCCGTCAACACAGATCCGGATGCCCCGATCCGCGGATATGCGGATCTCTTCATTCCCTGCGACTGCGGCGCGTTTTTACGTTCAATGCTTGATCTTCTTGCATAATTGGCGCTTTTCCCGTATACTTTCCCGGGAGCCGCGGAACGTGATTCCGCCGCTTCTGCTGTAACGATCCGGAGGCTGAACAGTTATGTCTGAAATACTGGTCATCGGGGGCGGCGCAGCCGGCATGATGGCCGCTGTTTTTGCCGCCCGGGCAGGGGCGCATGTCACCCTGCTGGAAAAGAATGAAAAGCTCGGGAAGAAAGTCTACATTACCGGCAAAGGCCGCTGCAATGTGACCAATGACTGCGACCGGGACGGGTTCCTCGCCCAGGTTCCCCGCAATCCGCGGTTCCTTTACAGCGCGCTGGACCATTTCTCACCCCGGGATATGATGGCTCTGCTGGAGGAAAACGGCTGCCCTGTCACGGTGCAGCGCGGAAAGCGGGTCTTTCCCTCCTCCGAAAAAGCCAGTGACGTCACCAAAGCCCTGACAGGCCTGCTGCGGAAGCTGAATGTCCGGATCCGGCTGAATAGCGATGTCCGCATCCTGAAAGCTGAGAAAGGTCGGATTGCCGGCGCAGAACTGGCGGACGGAACCTTTCTTCCCGCTGATGCGGTGATTCTGGCCTGCGGCGGCCTGAGCTATCCCTCCACCGGTTCTACCGGAGACGGATACCGTTTGGCGGAAGCCCTGGGGCATACCATTATTCCCGCCTCCCCGGTCCTGGTGGGACTGGAAACAGAAGAATCCTGGCCTATGCAGCTGCAGGGGCTCAGTCTGCGAAACGTCACGCTGACCTTGTCCTCCGGCAAAAAAACACTGTACTCCGAACTGGGCGAGATGCTTTTCACCCACTTCGGAATCTCAGGTCCCCTGGTACTGGAAGCCAGCTGCCATCTGCCGGTGCCTGCTGCCGGCGCAAAACTCTCCGTCGACCTGAAACCCGGTCTGACCCGGGAACAGCTGGATGCCAGGCTGCGCCGGGACTTCGCCGAAGCCGGCAAAAAGCAGCTGAAGAGTATTCTGCCGGGCCTGCTGCCCGCCAGCTTTGCGGAAATCTTCCCCGGGCTCTGCGGCATCCCCGCTGCCCTGCCCTGCAATCAGATTACCGCCGTCCAGCGGGAGGCGCTGCTCACCGCGCTCAAGGCGCTGCCCCTTACGGTCCGTGCCCCACGTCCCCTGGCTGAAGCCATTGTCACCCGCGGCGGCGTCAGCGTGAAGGAAATCGAGCCCGGCACCCTGCGCAGCAAGCTCATCCCCAATCTGTATTTTGCCGGCGAGATGATCGATGTCGATGCCCACACCGGCGGGTTCAACCTGCAGATTGCCTGGAGTACAGGCGCACTCGCAGGCGCGTCTGCAGGGGAAACTGCCAATTATGAATTATGAATTGTGAATTATGAATTGAGGTTGCTGAACCGTATGACCTATATCATCCTTGACCTGGAATGGAACCAGCCCATCTCCTACCAGAGCCGCACCTACCGTGAGGTCGGCGATAAACTGATTTTCGAAATGATCCAGATCGGCGCCGTGAAGCTCGACGCGGACCTGAATCCTGCCGATTCCATTTCCATTCCCATTGCACCTACCCACTATCTCCGGATTCATCCCCGGATCCGCCGGATGACCGGCCTGGATTCTGAAACCCTGGCCGGCGCTCCCGCCTTCCGGGAAGCGCTGGAACAGTTCACCTCCTGGTGCGGGGAGGACTATACCCTGCTCACCTGGGGAATCGACGATGTCAGCGTTCTCTACCAGAATATCAATTTCTTCCATTGTGAGGATATTCCGCTGCCGCCTCTGTGCGATATCCAGCAGCTTTTCAGCCAGGAGCACAAACTGAAGGACCGGGCAGGCCTGAAGGCCGCCATGGAGCTCATGAACATTGAACCGGACGAGAACATGTCCTTCCATAACGCGCTGAACGATGCCTGGTATACAGCCCTGGTATTCCGTACCCTTCCGGACCCCTCCGCTGTACTGAACTACGCGCGGCAGCCGAAGCAGCTGATCCATGGCCGGCGTTCCTCCCGGGAAAAAACACCCGGCGAGGCCTTCGATTCCGTCCGGGATGCCCTGGCCAGCGAATCCGCCCTTCATCCGACCTGTCCCCGCTGCGGAAGGGTTCTGGCATTGGACGGCGAATATATTAAACAGAGCGCTGATAAGTATATTGCCATCGCCAAATGTAAAAATCACGGACGGATCCTGATCCGCCTGCATTTCCGGATTGATGATGACGGCAAAAAGATCATGACCCGCGCCACGGCGCCGGCCACCCATGCCAATGTGGCATATATACATACCAAGCAGCTTCAGGTGCAGCAGCGCCAGGAAAAATACCTGGCGGAGCATGGTTCTCTCCCCGATCCCGATGAAGAACTGCTGAACGCGGATATTTCCAGCATGCCCTTCGATCAGTAATACCGAAAACTCTATAGCGAACAGCATACCTTTCCTCACGGGATCGTACAGAAATGGCACCGTATATCCGAAACAACTTCTGATAGGAGGTTTTTTCATGATTATCCGTTCCATGAACAACGAAAAAGAATTCCCGGAAGGCAGGACCGTCATGGAGTGCCTGAAAGCGCTTGATGCTTTCCCCAGGGGCACTCTCGCCGCCCAGTCCGGCGGTGTGGTCTGCGAGCTGAATGACGTGCTCCGCCAGGACTGCACGCTGATACCCCTGACCCTGGAGAACGAGGAGGGCCGCCGGATTTATGAGCGTTCCCTGCGCTTTGTGATGCTGCTGGCCCTTCGCCATCTCTATCCCTATCAGCGTGTCAGGATCGAGTATTCCGTCGGCTACGGCGTATTCGTCCGCCTGCCCGGAGTGGATCTGCACCGGCAGGACATTGTCCGCATTGAAAACGAGATGCGGCGCCTGACGGATCTGGACCTGGTCTTTGAAAAGAAGCGCTGGTCCAGGGATGACGCCATCCGTTACTTTGAGGAAGAGCAGATGGAGGACAAGGTAGCGCTGCTGAAGCACCGCTCCGTCCCCTATTTCAATATGTACTGCATCGACGGCATGTGGGAGTATTTCTACGGTGCCATGACTGTCTCCACTGGCTATGTGAAGGTTTTCACCATGTTCGAACTCCGGGGTGGCTTTGTGCTGCAGCTCCCGGCCGGTGCGGACTTTGACCATGCGGCTCCCTATGTCTACCGGCCGAAGCACCTGGAGGTCTTCAGCCAGAGCGCTGACTGGTGTGAAATCCTGGGCGTCACCAACGTATCCGATCTGTCCCGGATGATCGAGGAAAAAAAGCTGCGCAATTTCATCCGTGTCAATGAGGCACTTCACGAATCCGCCATCAATGATATTGCCCGGAAGATTCACGAGCAGAACAAGCACATCGTACTGGTAGCCGGCCCCTCTTCCAGCGGCAAAACCACCTTCTCCGGCCGTCTCGGCGTACACCTGCAGATGTACGGCCACACCTGCCGCCGTATCTCCATGGATGACTTCTTCATCAACCGGGAGGATATGCCCCTGCAGGTGGACGGCACCAGGGACTATGACTCCATTGACGCCCTGGACCTGAAGCTGCTCTCCGATACCCTGACCGGGCTGCTGAACGGTGAGGAAGTTTTCATGCCCAACTTTGACTTTGCCTCCGGCTCCAAGGATTACCTGACGCCGCCCACTTCCCTCGCTCCCGGTGAAATCATCATCATGGAGGGGATCCACGGCCTGAATCCCCAGGTGTGTGACATGCTGCCCGCGGATGAGATCTATAAGATCTTTGCCAGCGCGCTGACTGTCCTGAACCTGGATGACCACAACCGGATCCGGACCACAGATGTCCGCCTGCTGCGCCGCATCGTGCGGGACAACCAGTTCCGCGGCTATCCGCCGGAAACCACCCTGGAAATGTGGCCCAGGGTACGCAGTGCAGAGGAGAAATACATCTTCACCTATCAGGAAAATGCCGACAGCATGTTCAACACAGCCCTCCATTATGAGCTGCCGATCCTGAAGCTTTTCGCCTATGATCTGCTGAAGGAAGTCCCTTCCTCCTCTCCCAATTACCTGCTTTCCCGCCGCCTGATCAAGGCACTGAACTATCTGCCGGATGTGGACAGGGAACTGCTGGATGAGATCCCGCCGCTTTCCCTGCTGCGCGAGTTTATCGGCGGCTGCACCATGGAGGAAGTCTGAGACAGATCTGTCAGCACTTTAGTGCCGGTAACAGATCGTCCATGCAGGCGTCAGCGCTTCAGCGCCGGTAACGCCGGGCCATTCACGGCTGATGCTTCCTGAATTCTGCACTCTTCACTCATCGCACTTCATTTAAAGGAGACTTCCCCTCATGAAACGCATTTTTGTGCTGTGCCTTGCCCTGGTTATCTGCCTGCTTCCCCTGTCCGGCCTGACGGAAGCTGCCGGCACCGTATCAGAAGACTATGAACCCCTCTGGTCCCTGGCAGAGCCTTACGGCTTTAAGCTGGGCGGCGCCTTCAGCGCCCAGGATATGAACAACCCGACATTTATGGATTTCCTGGCGCGGCATTTCAATTCACTGACCTGCTGCAATGAAACCAAGGCTTATTCCCTGCTTGACCAGCAGAAGTCCCGGAATTCCGAAGACGGCATGCCCCGCATGAGCTATGGCCAGGCGGATATGATGATCTCCTGGGCGCAGCAGCACGGAATCAGGGTCCGCGGCCATGTACTGGTCTGGGATGCCTATATGACCCAGTGGTTCTTCCGTGAAGACTATGATATGAGCAAGCCTGTCGCGGACCAGCAGACCATGCGGGAACGCCTGGCCAGCTATATCGACCAGGTAATGACCCATTTTGAGGAAAAGTTCCCCGGTGTCATCTACTGCTGGGATGTGGTCAATGAAGCCATCGGTGAAAACCCCGGTGAGTTCAAAGTTTCCGATCCCCGCCACCTGCGCCTGAAGCGCGACGGGAACGGCAACTGCTTCCGGGAATATCTCGGGGACGATTATGTGGAATATGCCTTCCTCTGTGCCCGGAACACCCAGGAAAAGCTCGGTGCGGATATTAAGCTGTTCTATAACGATTACAACCTGTTCTTCCCGGAAAAGCGCAACGCGGCCTGCGCCCTGGCCAAAAGCATCCAGTCCTATGCCACAGATGAGAACGGCAATCCCCGGAAGCTGATCGACGGCATCGGCATGCAGGGATACATGGGCGGCTACGGCGTGCAGAGTGGCTGCCTGGATCCCTCCATTATCACCAATGTGCAGAGGGCCATCAGTACCTACTCATCCCTGGGTCTGGAAGTCCAGCTGACGGAAATGGCAGTCCGCAACTTTGACAAAACCAAAGTTGCGGAGCATGATGCCTTCTATGCGAGGCTCTTCAGCGATGTATTCATGAAAGCCAACACAGCTGAAAGCCAGCCGCTTACTGCAGTCTGCATCTGGGGCCTGGTGGATGCCTACGAAGGGATGAAGGGCAATTATGTCTATAACCTGAACAGCCCCTACGGCTGCCTGCTGACCACCGACTACAGGATCAAAACCTGCTTCGACTCCGTCTACCGCACCCTCAGAGGTGAATAATATATCCGGCAGCTAACCATATATAATTGTGAATTATGAATTAAAATAAGAGGATCAGGCTTCCTCAAGCCTGATCTTCTTTATTTCTTCCTCTTCCGGTGTCATATAAGCTGTTTTCTGGTGTGTATAGATCACCTTTCCGGGAGCTGCCCCGGAAGGTTTCTTCACATACTTTTTCAGGGTATAGTCCACCGGGACCATGGAACTCCGCTGGCCCTTGCTGTACCACGCTGCCAGCATGGCTGCCTGCTTCATGGTGGCAAGGGGGATTTCCCCTTCCCGGCAGATGATCACATGGCTTCCCGGCATATCCTTGGCATGAAGCCACATTTCCTCCGGCTTTGCGTTCAGGGTGATCCGGTCGTTCTGGGCAGCATTCTTTCCCACCAGAATCTGAATTCCGTCATCTGATACATAGCGGTAGGGTTTGCTCTGGGGAAGCTGGCGCTGCTGGCGGCGGTTGGTGTTCTTTTTCATATAGCCCGTCCGTACCAGCTCCTGCCGGATTTCCTCCAGTTCGCTTTCGCCCACGCACTTGTCCACGTCCAGCAGCATTCCCTCCAGGTAGTCCATTTCCGCCACTGTTTTGTCCCGCTGCTGTGCGGCGATTTCCCGTGCTGAACGTGCTTTCTGATATTTTTTGAAATACTTCTGGGCATTCTGGCTCGGCGTCAGTTTGATATCCAGGGGAACGGTAATTGTTCCTCCCTCCGGATCATTCCAGTCCGGCAGCACTGCCTCTGTCATACCCTTCTTCAGCCGGTACAGGTTGGCGTTCAGCGCTTCACCCCGGCGGCGGTATTCCTCCATCTGTTCTGCGGAGGAAAGCTCCTCCAGCTGAATGGTGAGCTTCCTCTGGCACCGGTCCAGCTGTCCCTTCAGCATCCGGATCATGGAGGCACTTCGCTGGTTCAGCCGGTCCCGTGCATCCCGGGACCCGAAATAATTATCCAGGGCTTCACTGAGTGTCTTATACGGCCGCTGGCTGTCTGTCCGCCTGGACAGATAAAGGAAGGGAAAAACATCCTCTGCCTCACCGTTTTCTCCTGCCAGCACCCGGGCATCCGCCATTTCCGGAAGCCGTCCCAGCAGATCCGTCAGGCGTTCGCAGGCATCCTTCAGGTCCGACGGTTCTTCCTCTCCGGGCTGCAGGACACGGCAGGCCAATTCCTCCGCGGAAGCCCGGCTCAGTCCCGTAACGGTTTCCGCCAGTGCCCGGCTCAGTTTTCCCCCGGCCAGGGCTGAAAGGCGGCTGTACAGTTCCTCCGCCGTTGCGGTTCCCGGATCCAGTTTATCCTGTGCCGGGGGCGGCAGATAAGTCATTCCCGGCTGAATCTGCCTGACCCGGCTCATTTCCGGGTTTACGTGCCGGGTCGCTTCCAGGATCCTGTCATTTTCATCCAGCAGCAGCAGGTTGGAATGCCGCCCCATGATTTCCAGCACCAGCCGGCGGAGCACATGGTCACCCAGTTCATTCACAGCGTCCATATCCACATGGATAATCCGGTCTCCGCCCACCTGGCGGATTTCCGTAATCCTCGCGCCGGTCAGCTGTTTGCGCATCAGCATGCACAGGGCCGGCGGCTCCAGCGGGTTGGAGAAGGAGCCCATGGTCAGATGGCACCTGGCATTATTCGGCGAGGCGCACAGAAGAAGCCGGTGATTCTCGCCTCCCGCACGGATGACCAGCACCACCGCATCCCGTTCCGGCTGGGTGATTTTATCGATCCGCCCGCCCCGGAGTATTGCATTCAGTTCCCTGGCAGCAAATCCTGCCGTCAGTCCGTCCATCGGCATTGCTTCTCTGTTCCTTCCACGGTCAGTCTCTGACCTTTATGTTCCTTCCCGTTCACCGGGTCATTGGGATTATACCATGCCCGCCGGAAAATGCCTATCAAAAAACGGGGCCGGGAGGGATTTCTCCCTGCCCGGTCCCGAAGGATGAGGCTGTTTTTACCGGATTCTTTCATGAAGGATCGGAGACAGCGGCTTGTAGATCAGCCCGGCCACCACGCTCAGCACCACGCCCTTCAGGAGATTGAAGGGACCGGTGATCAGGAGCAGCAGCTTCCACTCGCTGTCCACGCCGGCCACACCGGCAGCCTTGATGATCCCGTCCATATCCATGTGGAAGGCGCCCATGTAGAAAGGAAGCATAATCCACTTGTTTGCCAGGATGCCTGCAATCACCATGCAGACGGTACCGACCGCCATGCCGATGATTGCGTTATTGCGGGTCTTGTTACGGTGATAAATCATCGAAGCCGGAATCATCAGGGCCGCGCCCATAATGAAGTCCGCCAGCTCGCCGACGCCGGCACTGGAAGAATGCAGCAGGCCAATGGCACTCTTGAGGCCCAGGATGATCAGGCCGGGAACGGTTCCCATGGAGAAGGCGCCCAGCAGGACCGGAATATTGGAGAGGTCAAGCTTGTAAAAGGCAACTACAGGAATCTCAATGAGGAAAAGAATGGATGCCGCCGCTGCCAGGATAGCAATGCGGGTCATCTTGCCGACAGAAATCCGGGTTTGTGTGGTACTGGTCATGGAAAAGCCCTCCTTAAAATGAGCGCGCCCCTCAAAGCAACTTCCCGGTTTGCTTCAAGGGGCGGAGAGCTTAAAAGCGCGCAGGCGCATATTTGACTCTTTTCCGTTCTTCTCTCATCCAGACTTTACTGTCGGCTCCGGAATCTGACCGGATCGGCTGAGCAGGGCTCAGTTCGCGGGCTTTACCGCCGGTAGGGAATTTCA
This sequence comes from Christensenellales bacterium, assembly GCA_045111455.1. Lineage (GTDB taxonomy): Bacteria > Bacillota > Clostridia > Christensenellales > Aristaeellaceae > Aristaeella. The sequence continues at coordinate 62,707 of JBGUGL010000020.1, forward strand.
CCCATCCCCGAAGAAGCTTTAAGCGGTACGCAATGTACAGATATATTATAGGAATTTCCTGCCTGTCCGTCAATATCTGTTTCTGATTATTCCTTCGCGTAAATCAGTTCGATAAACGCCTTGATCTGCTGGTCCCAGAACCCCCACTCATGGGTGGCGTCCGGTTCCTCATGGTTCAGCACATCCCAGCCGTTTTTCCGTAAGGCGGGAACAAAGGTCCGGTGATGGTAGAAGAGGAAATCCTTCGTTCCGCAGCTCACATACAGCCAGGGTTTGTGCGGGGCATTCGCGTTCCTTTCCATCAGGAAATAGGGGTCAAACTCTGACCCTTTGATCTCCTTCCGGTCTCCGAAAACCCGGTCCATCTCCGCGCCGCTGTGGTTCCGGTTCATAATGGCTGCCAGATCCACCGCGCCGCTGAAAGAAGCTGCCGCAGCAAATCGTTCCGGATGGGTCAGGGCCAGTCGCATGGCACCGTAACCGCCCATGCTCAGGCCCGCCACATAGGTGTCCTCCGGTTTGCTGCTCAGCCGCAGGAACCGGTGCATGGTCGTGGGCAGTTCTTCGCTCACATAATCCCAGTACTTTTCTCCATAAGCTTCGTTGCAGTAGAAGCTGTGATTCACCGCCGGCATGATCACCGCCAGGTTATGGTCCGCCGCGTACCGTTCCACGGAAGTACGCCGCATCCAGATGGACTGGTCATCACTGTATCCGTGCAGCAGATACAGCACCTTCGGCAGCCGCTCATCCCTGGACGCGCCCATGCCGATCCCCTGGTTCGCCTCCGGCAGGATGACGTTGACCGTGGAAGCCACATTCAGTGCGGCCGAGAAAAACTGGATCTGTAAAAATGCCATGAGCTTTTCCCCCTGTTCCTGTATTTCTGTCGGACTGATTTACCTGCACAGTTCCGCGGCGATCTGCGCACCGAGCTTCGCGTTATTGTACACCAGCTGGATATTTGCCTTCAGGGAATCGCCGCCCGTCAGCTTCTGGATCTTGTCCAGCAGGTAAGGCGTCGTCTGTTTTCCGTGAATGCCCAGCCTCTCACATTCAGCAATAGCCTCATCAATGTTCTTATTGATATATTCCGGATCCATGGAATACTCTTCCGGAATCGGATTGGTCACCAGCATGCCGCCCTGAAGGCCGCAGTCCAGCTTCACCCGGAATGCGTCTGCAATCTCCTTCGGCGTATCCAGGCGGTAATCCACCTTGAATCCGGAAGACCGGGTGTAGAACGCCGGAAGCTCCTCTGTGCCGTATCCGATCACAGGAACACCGTGGGTTTCCAGGTATTCCAGGGTCAGACCCAGGTCCAGGATACTCTTGGCGCCCGCGCAGATCACCATCACCGGCGTCTGTGCAAGCTCCTCCAGGTCTGCGGAAATATCCATGGTGGTTTCCGCACCGCGGTGGACGCCCCCGATACCGCCGGTGGCAAAGACCCGGATGCCGGCCAGTGCCGCACCGATCATGGTGGTGGTTACCGTGGTGGCGCCGTCCTCCCCCCGCATCAGCAGTACAGGCAGGTCCCGGCGGCTCGCCTTGGTTACAGCCAGGCCTTTTTTACCCAGGTACTCAATTTGTTCCGGGCTGCAGCCCACGGTGATTTTTCCCCGGATAATGGCGATGGTGGCAGGCACAGCGCCGTTTTCCCGGATAATCCGTTCCACATTCAGGGCTGTTTCCACATTCTGCGGATAAGGCATGCCATGGGAAATGATGGTGGATTCCAGCGCCACAACGGGTTTTCCCGCCGCCAGCGCTTCCTGTACTTCAGGGGAAACCGAAAGATATTGCTTCAGATTGTTCATGGTAATCTCCTTCTTGTTGCATTGTTCAGGTTCTCCGCCCGCGGATCATGTCGGAAAGCTCAGCTTCCGGTCAATGGCTTCCGGGCACAGCCGGGAGCTGACCGCCGCGGTGTCTTCCGCGCAGATGGCCGCAGCTGCCAGCGCCCGCCGGGCCGCTTCCAGCGTACCCAAACCGTTCAGGTAGGCATCTGCCGCGGCTGCCACGAAGGCATCCCCGCAGCCGGTGGTATTTACCACCCTTCCCGGCGCGCAGGTAATCAGCTCACCGCCACGCCGGATATCATCCGCCCATACGCCTTTTCCGCCCAGGGAAATGTACACCCGTTCCACACCCATCCGGTGCAGGGCATCCGCCGCGCGGCTCAGATTGACTTCCCCGCGGATATCCATTCCGGTAAGCAGTTCCGCTTCAGGCACATTGGGTTTGATCAGTGTCAGCCTGGGCAGCAGGCATTTCAGTTTCCCGGCCTTTGCCACGGACACAGGATCTGCCGCCACCGGCACGGTGATATGCTTTGCGATCCAGGCCAGTGTTTCCTCCGGCAGATTGGCATCCGCAATAACCATGCTGCCATGATTGAGCAGCGGCAGCAGCGGTTCCAGTTTTTCCGGGGTCAGGCCGTCACAGATGGACATGTCCGCCACAGCCGCATGCAGGTCCCCGTTTTCCTCATTCACGCACAGGTAGGCTGAAGTCCTTCCCATGGGATTCGTAAAGCTGTATTGCAGGTCAATTCCCGCGTTTATGCAGTGTTCCCGGATGATCCCGGCATAGGTATCATCCCCCATGATCGTAATCAGGGAAACCCGGCGGCCCAGCAGCCGCAGGTTCTCGGCAATATTGCGTCCCACGCCCCCGGGAGTCAGGGTGATGCGTCCCGGATTGGAATCCCCCGTCCGCAGGGGTGCAGACGGTGTGCCGCTCAGGTCCATGTTGACCGCGCCGATCACATAGACCGGCCCATCGTCCCGCACCCGTGTACGGCCGTCAAAGAGGCTTCCGGTCCGCTGCGGACCGGGTGTGATGAAAAGGCTCACCGGCTTCCCTCCCGGTTCTTGGATTGTATACAGAAGAACAGCCGGGCATTGCCCGGCTGTCAACTGATTATTTCAGCATGGATTTCTCCCAGCAGTCATAGGGCTTCAGTCCCAGAAGCTCCACCACGGTGGGGGCTACATTGGCCAGGCCGTACTCGCCCTCGGTGTCCAGTTCATGGCGTTCGTCCGGATCGTGGATGATAAAGGGAACCGGCCGCAGGCTGTGGGCGGTGCGGACGGAAACCACGCCCTTCTTGTTCTTCTCCAGCATCTGGTCGCTGTTGCCGTGGTCGGCAGTCACCACCAGGATGCAGCCGTGCTCGTCGCAGGCCTTCTGGATCCGGTTCAGGCACAGGTCCACGGTTTCCACCGCGATTTCCGTAGCATACAGGTTGCCGGTATGTCCCACCATGTCGCCGTTGGGGAAGTTGCAGCGGATGAACCCGTATTTGCCGCTTTCGATGGCAGCAATCACCAGGTCGGTGATTTCCGTTCCCTTCATCCAGGGGCACTCATCGAAGGAGCGCACATCGGAAGGCACTTCCTGCCAGGTTTCCAGCTCCTCGCTGAACTTTTCACTGCGGTTGCCGTTCCAGAAATAGGTCACATGTCCGTATTTCTGGGTTTCGGAACAGGCATATTCATTGATTCCGTTCTCCACCAGAAGCTCTGTCAGCGTATTGCGGATCTGCGGCGGATTCACCAGGTACTTGTGGGGAATATGCAGATCTCCGTCATACTCCAGCATGCCGGCATACAGCACCTGCGGCACAACGCCCCGGTCAAACTTGTCAAAGGACGCGTCTCCGTCAAAGGCCATGGAAAGCTCCAGGGCACGGTCGCCGCGGAAGTTGAACAGGATCACGCTGTCGCCGTCCTTCATGGCACCCACGGGGGCACCGTTCTCGGCGATCACAAAGCCGGGCAGATCCTGGTCGATTGCACCGGTCTCGGCGCGTAGGGTTTCAATAGCTTCCTTCGCAGAGGCAAACTGACGGCCTTCACCGTGGACGTGGATATTCCATCCCTTTTCCACCATGCCCCAGTTGGCCTGGTAGCGATCCATGGTGATCTGCATACGGCCGCCGCCGGAAGCAATGCAAATGTCATAGGAGGCATCCTTCAGTTCCGCGATGGTCTTTTCCAGCTGATCAACATATTCCAGGGCGGAAGTGGCGGGTACGTCACGGCCGTCCAGCAGAATATGCACCCGGGCCTTGCTGACGCCTTCAGCCTTGGCTTCCTTCAGCATGGCCAGCAGGTGACCGATATTGCTGTGCACGTTGCCGTCGCTCAGCAGGCCGATGAAGTGCAGCGCACCGCCGGAGGCTTTCACGCCGGCCACCAGCTCCTGCCAGGTGCCGGACGCATAGATCTTGCCGCTCTCAATGGATTCGTTGACCAGCTTGGCGCCCTGGGAATAAACCTGGCCGCAGCCCAGCGCATTGTGGCCCACTTCGCTGTTGCCCATATCGTCGTCAGAGGGAAGGCCGACGGCGGTGCCGTGAGCCTTGATGCTCCGGAAAGGGTCATTCGCTTTCAGCGCATCCAACGTGGGGGTTGTGGCCTGCATAACCATGTTTCCCAGCGGATCGGATGATTCACCTACGCCGTCCATCACAACCAGTACAACGGGCTTTTTCATATCGGAAATTCCTCCTGTAGAAGATATTCTGAATCCCTTTCCGCATAAGCCGGAAAGAGAATGGTCCAACCCTATAAACGATACAGGAAACCGGCTGAAAAGTCAATGTCGGAATAGGTCCTTCGATGCATTAAAAAGGCCTGCGGCACTTCTGCCGCAGGTCTTTGCGGAATATAAAGTTACTTGACCGCCTCGGCGCCTTTTTCCATCGCCTGGCGGTTGATGGGCAGCAGGTGCTCCTTCTTGGGGCCGAAGGTGGCCTTCAGGGCTTCCATGGCGGAGTCGATGCTTACCACGCCGGTTTTCGCCAGAATTGCTCCCAGCATGACCATGTTGGCAGTCCGGCTGTTACCCAGTGCTTCCGCGATGCCGTTGCAGTCCACGGGGATAGCGGTGATATCGTCCCGGTCCGGAGTAATATCAATCAGTGAGGAGTTATACAGCATGATGCCGCCCTTTTCCATGGCGGGGGTGAACTTGATCATGCTGGGTTTGTTCATGATGACGGCAATCGGAATCTCCGTAACCAGCGGGGAGCCGATGGGTTCATCGGAAATAACCACGGCACAGTTGGCTTCGCCGCCGCGCATTTCAGGACCGTAGGAAGGCATCCAGGAGACGTTCATCCCCTCATGCATAGCCGCCTTGGCCAGCAGCTGGCCGATCAGCAGCACACCCTGTCCGCCGAAACCGGCAATCAGAAATTGAGCTTCCATGGATTACTCAACCTCCTTTTTCACACCCAGCGGGTACTGGGGAATCATGTTGGTTTCCACCCACTTAAGCGCTTCCTGGGGCGTCATTCCCCAGTTGGTGGGGCAGGCTGACAGCACTTCCACCAGGGAGAAGCCCTTGCCGGCAATCTGCATCTCGAAAGCCTTCTTAATAGCTTTCTTCGCTTCCATGATATGCTTCACGTCATGCACGGAAACCCGGGAAATGAAGGCGGGACCGTCCAGGGTCGCCAGCATTTCGCTGACCCGGATGGGATAGCCGCACAGCTTGGGATCCCGGCCGTAGGGAGAGGTGGTGGTTACCTGGCCCGGCAGGGTGGTGGGAGCCATCTGGCCGCCGGTCATGCCGTAAATGGCATTGTTCACAAAAATCACGGTAATGTTTTCTCCCCGGGTCGCCGCGTGGGTAATTTCCGCCGCACCGATGGAGGCCAGATCACCGTCGCCCTGGTAGGTGAACACGATGTTGCTGGGATTGACCCGTTTGCAGCCGGTGGCCACCGCCGGAGCACGGCCATGGGCAGCTTCCATCATGTCGCAGTTGAAATAGTCATAGGCAAACACGGCGCAGCCCACCGGCGCGATACCGATGGTCTTTCCCTGGATGCCCAGCTCGTCGATGGCTTCCGCCACCAGGCGGTGAATAATGCCGTGCGTGCAGCCGGGGCAATAATGCAGCGGCTTGTCGGTCAGCATCTTTGTCTTTTCATACACAACAGCCATGCTTATTTCCCCTCCTTTGCCAGGGTTTCAACCTGGGTGATAATCTCCCGGACCGTAGGCACAATACCGCCGGTACGGCCGAAGAAGTGTACAGGCTTTTTGCCGTCCACAGCCAGCTTTACGTCGTCCACCATCTGGCCCATGCTCATTTCCACAGTCAGGAAAGCCTTCGCGTGCTCAGCGGCCTTGGCGATCGGCGCAGCCGGGAAAGGCCACAGGGTGATGGGACGGATCAGGCCTGCCCTGATACCTTCGTCACGCAGCTTGCGCATGGCGCTGCGGGCGATACGGGCGGTGGTGCCGTAGGCCACGATCACATAGTCCGCATCCTCGGTCATTTCCTCCTGCCAGCGGCATTCGTTCTCTTCCATCACTGCGTACTTGGCGTACAGCTTGTTGACGTGCTTTTCCAGCACAGCCGGATCAATATACAGGGAATTGATGACAGCCCGTTCCCGGCCGCAGTCCGGCGTCCAGCCGGTGGCAGCCCAGGTCTTCTCGGGCAGGTCAGTCCGTTCCTTGCGTTCCGGCATTTCCACCGGCTCCATCATCTGGCCGATCAGGCCGTCGCCCATAATCAGCACAGGGTTCCGGTACTTATCTGCCAGGTCAAAGGCTTCCTGTGTCAGTTCCACCGCTTCCTGCACGGAAGAGGGAGCCAGCACCAGCATCCGGTAGTCGCCGTGACCGCCGCCGCGGGTGGACTGGTAATAGTCGCTCTGGGCGGGCTGGATGGAACCCAGTCCGGGGCCGCCGCGAACCATGTTCACGATGACGCAGGGCAGTTCGGCGCCCACGATATAGCTGATGCCTTCCTGCTTCAGGGAAATTCCCGGGCTGGAGGAGGAGGTCATAACCCTCGCTCCGGCGCCGGCCGCGCCGTAGACCATGTTGATGGCAGCCACTTCGCTCTCCGCCTGCAGGAAACAGCCGCCTTCGATTTTCGGCAGCCGCTTGGACATATATTCCGGGATCTGGTTCTGGGGGGTAATGGGATAGCCGAAGAAGAAGCGGCATCCTGCCTGGATGGCTGCTTCGGCAATTGCTTCATTACCCTTCATGAGCATTTTTTCACCCATGGATTCGCTTCCTCCTTTATTTCTCCACCTTGATGACGGCGTCCGGGCACATCCGCGCGCAGAAAGCGCAGCCGATGCAGGATTCCTGGTCCGTAATCCCGATGGGATGGTATCCTTTGGTGTTGATCTCCTTGCTCAGCGCAAGCAGATGTTTGGGACAAACGTCGGCACAGAGTCCGCAGCCCTTGCAGGTCTCACGGTCAATGGTCAGTTTGGCCATGGCTTCCGCCTCCTTACAAAATGATTAAACCTATTATAGGTTTCCGGCTCCCGGGAGTCAACGAAGGTACAGAAAAAAGGCAGAATCATTTTCCTTGCCGAAAGCCCCGGTCAGGGAGTAAGATGGTTTCAGGAGGGATCAGCATGCCCGTTATAGCTTCATATATGGTTCCGCATCCGCCTATGATTGTTCCCCGGGTCGGGCGGGGCAGTGAACAGCAGATTCAGCAAACGGTCCGGGCCTATGAGGCCGTTGCCGCGCAGATTGCGGAAATCCGGCCGGAAACAATCATCATCACCAGTCCCCATGCCCTGATGTATGCAGATTATTTCCACATTTCCCCCGGAAAGCAGGCTTCCGGTGACTTCGGACGATTCCGTGCGCCTGAAGTCTGTTTCCGGGAAACCTATGACACGGAGCTCGTGAAAAAGATCTGCGTCCTTGCCGGCCGGTCCGGGTTTCCCGCCGGCACCATGGGGGAACAGGATCCGGCTCTCGACCACGGCACCATGGTTCCCCTGTATTTTGTCGAAAAGTACCTGAAAGATTTCCGGCTGGTCCGGATCGGGCTTTCCGGCCTGCCTCTGGCGGATCACTATGCCTTCGGGCAGCTCATCGGGCAGGCTGTGGAGGAAACCGGCCGGAAAGCTGTGATCATTGCCAGCGGTGACCTTTCCCACAAGCTGCAGTCCTACGGTCCCTACGGCTATGCGGAGGAAGGTCCGGTTTATGATGCGCGGATTATGGACGCGGCCGGCAGGGCTGCCTTCGGGGAAATGCTTGATTTTGACGAAACCTTCTGTGAAAAAGCCGCGGAATGCGGACACCGTTCCTTCGTGATCATGGCAGGAGCGCTTGACGGGCTGGCAGTGGAAGCGAAGGTCCTGTCCCATGAGGATATTACCGGTGTAGGCTATGGTATCTGTTCCTTCCGTCCCGCGGGGCCGGACTGCAGCCGGAAATTCCTGGATCTGTACCGTGCCGCGCAGGAAGAGAAGCTCCGGAAGCGCCGCGCCGCCGAAGATCCTTTCGTCCGGCTTGCCCGGGAAACAGTTGAGCTCTGTGTCACAGGGCGGAAAATCCCGGATATTCCGGACTGGGCTACGGAAGAGATGCTGCAGCGCAGGGCCGGTGTTTTTGTCTCCATCCATAAGGACGGTAAACTGAGGGGATGTATCGGCACTTTCCTGCCTGTCCGTGAAAATATTGCCCGGGAGATCATCATTAATGCAGTCAGTGCCTCCACCCGTGATCCCCGCTTTGACCCGATCCGGCCGGAGGAACTGAAATGGCTGGAAATCAATGTAGATGTTCTTTCAGCGCCTGAGCCTGTTTCCGGCAAGGACGATCTGGATGTGAAAAAATACGGGGTCATTGTTTCCAGCGGTTCCCGGCGGGGCCTGCTTCTGCCGGATCTGGCCGGTGTGGACACCGTGGATGAACAGGTGGATATCGCCATGCGGAAAGGCGGTATATCCCCGAAGGATCCCATTACCCTGGAACGGTTTGAAGTAGTCCGGCATTTTTGACCGGCGGAGGAAGAATGGCCCGCTGCAATGTATGTTTCCGGCACTGTGACCTGAAAGAAGGGCAGGTCGGTCCCTGCGGTGCCCGCACAGGAGCTGCCGGCGCCGTAAAGCCGCTCTGGTACGGCAAAATTTCCTCCCTGGCTCTGGATCCCATTGAAAAAAAGCCCCTGGCCCGGTTCCGGCCCGGAAGCCTGGTCCTGTCTGCCGGCGGTCTGGGCTGTAATCTCCGCTGTCCCTTCTGCCAGAATCATGAGATCGCCCAGGCAGAAGACGGTGTTTTTTCTGTGCCGGTCCGGGAAGTTTCTCCGGAACAGCTGGCCGCCCTGGCGGAAAGCACCCGTTCCCGCGGGAACATCGGACTGGCATTCACTTATAATGAGCCGCTGGTCTGCTATGAATTCGTCCGGGATACAGCCAGGCTCATCCGCCGGAAGGGCATGGCCAATATCCTGGTAACCAACGGCTGTGCATCCCTGGATGTGCTGGAAGAACTTATTCCCCTCATCGATGCCATGAATATCGACCTGAAAGGGTTTACAGACCGGTATTACCGGGATGTCCTCGGCGGCAGCCGGCAGATGGTGCTGGACTTTATCCGGGAGGCTGTCAGGCATTGCCATGTGGAACTGACCGCCCTGATCGTCCCCGGGGAAAACGACAGCAGAGAGGAGATGCTGGAACTCAGCGGCTGGATTGCGGATCTGAAAAACGTATACGGAAACATGCAGGGAAAGGATATTCCCCTGCATGTTTCACGGTTCTTCCCCCGCCACCGTATGGCGGATAAGGCGCCTACTGATGTCCGGAAAGTTTATGAACTTGTCGGTGCCGCCAGGCAGCGCCTGCGGTATGTATATCCCGGGAACTGCTGATCACACAATTGTTTTCAGGTATGAACCCAGCAGTTCCCCTGCCATGCGGTTCCATTCCGCATTCGGATGCCACCGGGCGCCCAGGTCTCCCGGACCGTAATCCGGCAGGGTGAAGGTATAAAGATCAGTGAATCCTTCCTCCTGCATCCGTTTCACTGCTTCCGCCGCCAGTTCCGGATGGCAGTCCGTTCCGGGCAGGACCCAGACAATTTTGGCCCGGGCATTATGCTTCCGTACTTTCCGGATCAGCTTCATTCCGCCGCGGATAACGGTTTCCCTGTCCGTTTCAAAAGACCGGCGTTCATTCATTCCGTTATTGTCATTGGTCATCAGGCGGATGCACACAATATCCGGCTGCCAGCTGCTGAAATTCCAGGGTTTGCCGCAGCCACGCGCTTCTGCCTCCGGTCCGTGCAGCACACCCACTGTGTATTCATAAGCGTCGGACAGATTGTTGGCTTCTGTGTGCTGCCAGTCCCAGCAGACACCCCAGCCGCTTTGGGAAAGGATATGCCGCTCTGCATTCAGTGCCTCGCTGGCATACCAGGAATAGTTCCCCCGGGCAGTAAACCAGGGCGTTACCCATTCCTCGTTATTTTCCGCTGCCAGGGCGCCTTCTCCGCTTGTCAGGCTGTCCCCGATGAACTCTATTTTCATTGCCCGTTCCGGCAGGTCCCTCAGTTCCCCGTCGATGCGCAGGCTGTGCAGAAGCACGGTGGCTGCAGGGCTGTCCGGCATGCACTGGGTTTCCTTCAGCAGAGTCACTGTGCGCTCCTTGTCCGCCTCCAGGCCCAGCAGCAGCGGATACATCCGGATTCCCGGTTCTACCGGAAAGCGAGTGACGGGACGGCCGTCCGCCAGCACAATCATCCACATGATCGGTGCTGCCGCAGGCGCTTCCAGTCTGGCCCAGGCATCCGTACCCCGGAAGCGGAATTCCATTCCGCTCCCGGTCCAATCCAGGGCCAGGGGGCTTTGGGTCAGGTCCATCCGCCCCATCAGGCGGATATTTTTCATTCCGGCAGTAATTTCAAATGTCTGAAAACTCATGGCAATCCTCTCTTATCGGAACACAGATTCGTAATCCGCAGTGAACACTGAATGTCCTTAAGCATAGCTGTGGATTCCCGGCAGGAATGTATTTACACCGATATAGGTAAAGATCACGCAGATAAACCCGATGACCGCAAACCAAGCTGCGGCCTTTCCCTTCCATCCCCGGCGCAGCCGCAGATGAAGGTAAACCGCATAGATAATCCATGTTACCAGCGACCAGGTTTCCTTCGGATCCCAGGACCAGTAGCTTCCCCAGGCCTGTTCAGCCCAGATCGCGCCGGTCAGAATCGTGAGCGTCAGGAACAGCATGCCCAGGCACACGCTGCGATAGCTGATCATATCAAGCTTTTCCGGCTGTGGAATGTGCTGCCCCCAGAAGCCTTCCTCCTTTATCCTTCCCCGGAAAAGGAAGATCAGGGAAAGGACGAAAGCAACCCCGAAAGATCCGTACGCGATGATCGCTGTGGAAACATGAAAAGCCAGCCAGCTGGAACGCAGTGAAGGCATCAGTTCCTTCACTTCCCTGCTCTGCATGGCTGCATAGCCGATCATCAGCAGGATCAGCGGCGAAGAAAACGCGCCCAGCACCGGAAAACGGTATTTCCGGATAAAGATCAGGCTGACCAGGCACAGCGCCCAGGCAAAACTGGTGGCAAACTCATACTGGTTCGTCATCGGCCAGCGTCCCGCGCCGATTCCCCGGAGCACCAGAGCTGCCGTATGCAGTATAAACAACCCGGTCTGCAGGAAAAACGCCGCAGAAGAAAGCTTTTCCTTTTTCAGTGCCACAAAGGCAAAGTTCAGGACTGTCAGCACAAAATATCCTATCACTGCGATGGTAAAAAGCGTGTTTTCTGCCTGAAGCATCAATCATTCCCTCCCTTTTCCGTATCTGCCGCTGTAAAGCCTGTCGCAGCGGCAGCCTTGCCGAACTCATCCCGGAACAGGGCTCCGCCTTTCCGGTTCATTCCGTAAACATGCCAGCCGTTATCCTCTCTGACTGCCCACACAGCGCGGGGCTGCACCCAGAAGGCCAGGACAAGTCCGGCAAGCGTAATCAGCCCTCCCAGCAGTACCAGAAAAGTGAAACGGTCCCGCTTGACTGCCAGCAGCGTATAATTCCGGGGATGATCAAAACGCACCGTATATTCATCGATGGTCACTTCTTCTCCGGACATCAGGGCATTCATGCCCAGAAGTTCCCCCTTGTAGTAAATCCTGTACAGATAGGCCGGATTGTTCAGTTCTTCAGAAGCTGTCATTGGGCTCATTCCCGTCATCTGAACATAATCCGGATAAAAAGCCTGGAGGTAAACCACCAGTTCCTGTTTGTCCTTTACCGGAATATACTCTCCTGCGCACAGGGAATCCTTCTGGAGCACCTCTCCATTCTTCAGTACTGTTACGTCAGCGCCCCAGCCGACCGAATTCTGGAAGAATTTATAGCCGAAAAGCGCGGCAGGAGCGTTCACGCTGGCAGTTCCGCTTTCAACGGTATGGTTTTCCGGGTCTGCGACAGTCAGCATGGCTGTATACTGCTGAACAGCCCCGCTTTCCGTACGTTCAGTCCGGAAATCGTCCACCCTGACTGTCAGGCCTGTATTTTCAAGCGGTTTTTTCTGCCCTGGCAGCGCATATACCGTATAATTTTCCGCGGTCATCTGTCCCAGCGCAAAGCCGAGGATCAGCAGCAGAATACCCAGATGGCACATCCACGCGCCCCAGAAGCCGGCTCTGTTCCCCGCGGAAAAAAGCATTTCCCGGCCGTCACCGGTTTTTCTGCCCGCCGGTTTTCCCATCCGCAGTGCAGTGAACATCTGCTGCGGATCTCCTGTTCCCTGTGCTTCCGCGGTAGCGTTAGCGGAAATCATTTTCTCAGGATTCCCAAATGTCCTGACTCTCTTTAGCAGCGAAGGCAGCCGGGTCAGGTTGCAGCAGAGCAGGTTCAGGCACAGAAAAGCACTCAGCCCGATAAACCACCAGCTGTGGAAAGCGTCATCCAGCTGCAGGCCTACAATCCATCCTGCGGTCCGCTCCCCGTATTGTACGGCATACTGCTCCCAGGTTGCTCCCTGCGGGATTGCCGAGCTCATGGCACAGGCAGCCGCCAGCAGTACCAGCAGTGTAATGGCAAAGGGCATAGATGAGAGAAACTTTCCGATTCTTTTCATTTTCAAACGATCCCATACACAAGGGAGACCGCGGATGCATTCCGTCCGCGGTCTCCGTAATGTTTCACCCACATTGGGATATCATTTCCCGTTTATTTTGTCAAGAATTTCCGTCATGGCCTCCTGAACCGAGCCGGCGGAGAAGGTCAGCGTAGCACCTGTAATGGCATCCGGAGCGGCACTGCCGCTTTCCAGGATAGCCTTGCCCCATTCTTCGCGAATCGCGTCGGTCAGCAGGTCTTTGCCCTCTTCCCCTTCGGAAGTGATCTTCACATCGGTCAGGGTTCCGTTCTTCGCGTACGCGACAACCGTCACCTTGCTGAAGGCGTTCTCTTTTTCAGCCCGGTAGCCTGCATAAAGCGGCGGTTTTTTCGGAGTTTCCTCTTCCGTCGCGGCAGGAGCAGATCCGGTTACGTCGGATTGACCGGCAGAAGCAAGCAGCTCCTTTGCTTCGTTGATTTTGGATTCCGAAGTATCCAGGCAGTTATATGCCAGTGCGGAATTATGAGCACCTTCCGAATTCTCCACATAGCAGAAATCGAAGAACCACTGGGCTTCCCGATGCAGTTTCCGCACCGCGTCCAGTTTTTCCCCGCTCATTCCGCCGGCGGCAACTGCCGCCGCCAGTTCATCCTTCAGTCCGGACAGCATGTTTCCCACTTCTGTTTCCCTGGCCGTCACTTTTACCTGGATACCCTTCACCAGTGTGATCGTATTGTCTGCACTGCCGTGGCATGCAGCACATTTCGCCAGCAGGGTTTCGTTTTCCAGGGGACTGACCAGGTGGTGGTCATGATACTGAATGCCACTTTCCGTCGCTTCAACTGGCATATGGCAGTCCGCGCAGCTCAGCATGGCCGCATGCTTGCCGTAAGCCCAGGTTTCCAGTTCCGGATGCTGCGCCTTGAGCATCTTCGTTCCGGTGCCGGGCTGCTCCCAGTCATAGAAGCCCAGGGCATCGTAGTATGCCAGGATCGCCTCGGGAGTCATCTCGGCTTTGCTGTGATAAGGCATCATGGCTTCACTGTCTTCCGGCGTGAAGTAATACTCAATATGGCACTGACCGCAGGACAGGGACGCTGCCATGATTTCGCTGACATTCTCTCCCAACGCTTCATTCACATACTGATGGGTCACAACCATTTTTCCGCCGTTCCCGTCATCTGCTCCGTGGCAGGTGTAGCAGGTAATGGCGTTGGTTGTCTGCGCCATCATTTCTTCAAAGGGCATGGAATAAACGCTGACGCCCTGTTCCGCAATCAGCTTATGTATATCCGGCGTCTTGCAGGTCAGGCAGTTGGCCTTGGGATGCGGCCTCTGGGTTTTCTGCACATCTTCCAGTGTGTAGGCATGACTCCTGGCACTGCCGTAGTCCTTGGCAAAGCCGTATCCTTCATAAATATTAACCAGATAAGGATCCTGCTCCAGGTAGTCTGTCACATAGCTGTTCTCCTTTTCTTTCCCCATGGAGACAGCGATTGCTGACAGGATGTCGTTTCCGTTTCCGGACGTCTTTTCCGCGGCAGGTTCTTCAGCCGCGGGTTCCTCTGCGGGAGCTGCTGCGGCTTCTCCGTTCATCCGGGCCAGGATTTCTTCCATGGCTTCCTGCACGGATCCTGCGGAGAACTTCAGGGTTGCGCCGGTAATAGCGTCCGGCGTTGCGCTGCCGCTTTCCAGGATAGCCTTGGCCCATTCGTTCCGGATTTCATCGGTCAGCAGGTCGTTGTTGCCTTCGCCCTCGGACAGGATTTTCACGCTGTCCAGCTTGCCGTTCTTCGCGGAAGCGATAACCGTGATTTTGCTGAAATTGTTCTCTGCAACCGCGCGGTAGGCCGCGGATGCGGGAACCTTGCGTGCAGGCGCTTCCGCTGCTGCGGGAGCTTCCGTTGCGGCGGGAGCTTCTGCAGCCGCGGGTTCCTCAGCGTGAGCTTCCGCTCTCTCACCCTTCATTTCAGCCAGGATTTCCGTCATGGCTTCCGTCACGGACGCGGCGGAGAACTTCAGCGTCGCGCCGGTCACAGCGTCGGGAGCAGCGCTTCCGCTTTCCAGGATCGCTTTCGCCCATTCGTTCCGGATCTCATCGGTCAGCAGGTCTTTGCCTTCCTCCCCTTCGGAAGCAATCTTCACTTCGGTCAGGGCGCCGTTCTTGGCAGCGGCGGTCACCGTGACCTTACTGAAGTCATTTTCCTTCGTTATCCGGTAGACCGCGTAGGCCTGTCCGTCCGCACCGGCTTCCTGCTTTGTTTCTGGCTGTTCTGCGGGAGTCTCCGTTTTTTCCTCTGCGGGAGCTTCAGCCGGTTCTTCGTCCTTTTCCGTTTCAGCGGGGGCTTCAGCGCCCGCTGCCTTGTTGATCGCCTTCAGGGCGGCTTCGGAGGTAATCGTCGCGCCGGTCAGCGCTTCGATGCCGTTTTCCCCGTAAGTGAAGGGGCCGCTCTTGCCGATGAACTGACTGGTGAACGCTTCCTCGGAAGCCCGCTGGCCCAGGCCGGCGGTTTCATTGGGTGTATCAATGGTCAGCGTCTGGATCTTGTCTCCGTCCAGGGTCACATGCACTGTCACGTCACCGCCGAAGCCCTGTTCGGAAACTGTCAGGGCGTTTTCATCCGCTGCGGGGGCTTCCGCTTCCTTCGCCGGTTCTTCCGCCTTTTCCGGTTCAGCGGGGGCTTCAGCGCCCGCTGCCTTGTTGATTGCCTTCAGGGCAGCATTGGAGGTCACCGTGGCGCCGGACAGGGCTTCGATGCCGTCTTCGCCGAAGGTGAAGGGAGCGCTCTTGCCGATGAACTGGTCGGTAAAAGCTTCTTCGGAAGCACGCTTGCCCAGGCCTTCTGTCTCATTCGGTGTATCAATTGTCAGGGTCTTGATTTTTCCGTCCTCCAAGGCTACCCGTGCGGTAACTTCTCCGCCGAAGCCCTGTTCGGAAGCCTGGGCGGAAGAGGCCGCAGCGCCGTTCACCGCGGAAGGATCATATACCAGCGGACCGTTTCCGCCGAAAACCCCGGTCAGCGCCAGGACAACAATCGCCACCAGCACTGTGCATACCGAGATTCGGATCCATTGTTTCTTCTCAAAATAGTCCATTCTGTTTCCTCCCTAATGCCATCACACCGGGGTGGTCATAATGACCTTGGCCGGACATTTCTCCGCGCACTTGCCGCAAAGAGTGCACTTATCCGGATTGATCCGGGCCAGTGTGCCGTCAAACTCAATGGCATCGAACTCGCACTGCTTCACGCAAAGGCCGCAGCCGATACAACCGGCAGAACACATTTTCCGTACCACAGGACCCTTATCCTTATTGGAACACTGAACCCGGACAATCCGGCTTTCCGGAATCAGGGAAATCAGTCCCCGGGGACAGGTCTTGGCGCACAGGCCGCAGCTGACACAGCGTTTCCGGTTGACCACTGCCACGCCGTCCCGGATGGAGATTGCCTGTTCAGGGCAGACCTCCGCGCAGGAGCCGAAGCCCAGGCAGCCGTAAATACAGTCTGTAATGTTCATACCGGAAAGCACTGCCGTCCGGCAGTCCCTGATGCCGATATAGTTTCCCTGGTTCTTTGTCACATCACAGGTGCCCTTGCAGGCGACAAACGCGACTTTCCGTTCCATGGCTCCGGCCGTCATGCCCATGATATCACCGATGGCTTCCGCCACAGGTGCGCCGCCCACCGGGCACGCATTCACCGGGGCTTCCCCCTTGGCGATGGCTCCTGCCAGTGCGTCACAGCCCGCATAGCCGCAGGCGCCGCAGTTGTTGCCGGGCAGCTTTTCCCGCACAGCAACCTCCCGCTCATCCACTTCCACGGCAAATTTCTTTCCCGTGAAAACCAGTCCGGCGCCGACACAAATGCCGATCACTGCGATAACCAGAGTCGTGATCAGGATAATATTCATTTCCCGGCCCCTCCTCTCACAGTACCAGGCCGCCGAAGCCCATGAATGCAATGGACATCAGCGCCGCGGCAATCATGACAATGGGTGCGCCCCGCAAGGGCTTGGGCAGGTCCTTTTCATTGATCCGGGACCGGATGCCCGCCAGCAGCACAATGGCGATGGTATAGCCCACCGCGGTGCCGAAGCCGCTGGTCACGCACTGGATAAAGTTATATCCGTCCTGCACATTGGTCAGGGCAACGCCCAGCACCGCGCAGTTGGTGGTAATCAGGGGCAGGTAGATTCCCAGGGCCCGGTAGACGGCAGGAGACTTCTTTTTCAGGAACATCTCCACGATCTGCACCAGGGCGGCAATCACCAGGATAAAGATGATGGTCTTCATGAACTCCATGCCCAGAGGCCTGAGTACATAGTCATACAGCAGGCTTGCCACTGCCGAGGCGATCGTGATAACAAAGATCACGGCCCCGCCCAGGCTGATGGAAGCTTTCATCTGCTTGCTGACACCCAGGAAGGAGCAGATGCCCAGGAACTGGTTCAGCACCACGTTGTTCACCAGGGCGCTTCCCACAATGATGAGAATCAGGCTTGTGTTGTTCACGCCTGCTCGCCTCCCTTCTTCTCAGCGTCAGCCACCGGATCGGTATCCCGGGTTTCGCAGACGGCTCCGCACAGGGCACAGTTGCCGTCGCAGTCGCTCTCCACCAGTTTGCGCTGGCGGGTCTTGATTCCGATTGCGTTCATTACCGCGATGATCAGGGCAAAGACCAGGAAGGCTCCCGGAGGCTGGATAAAGATCGTCATGCCGAAGCTTTCCGGCAGCAGCCGCAGGCCGAACACCGTACCGGCGCCCAGCAGCTCACGGATCATACCCGCCAGGGTCAGCGCCACCGTGAAACCCAGGCCCATACCGATACCGTCCATCACGGACAGCAAAGGTGTATGCTTGTTGGCATAGGCTTCCGCCCGGCCCAGGATAATGCAGTTCACCACAATCAGCGGGATATAAATGCCCAGTGCCTTATAGAGGCTGGGAATATAGGCTTCAATCAGCAGTTCCGTCACTGTCACCAGGCTGGCCACAATGACAATATACGCGGGGAGCCGGACCTGGTCCGGGATAACCTTCCGGAGGCAGCTGATGACAAAGTTGCTCAGCACCAGCACTGCCAGCGTGCTCAGTCCCATGCCGATACCGTTGGCCGCCTGGGTGGAAACCGCCAGTGCCGGGCACATGCCCAGCATCAGTACCAGCACCGGATTTTCCTTAACCAGGCCGTTCCAGAGGCGTTCGATATATTTTTTCATCGTCAGTTGCCTCCTTTCAGCACAGTTTCATAGAAGTCAAGGCCGGCGTTCACAGCATTCCTGACAGCGGTGGAGGTGACCGTCGCACCGGACATGGCCTCAACCCCGTCCTCTCCGTAATTGACGCTTCCGCTCTTTCCGGCGAACTGATCCTTGAAGGAATCCTCATCCGCCCGCATGCCCAGGCCGGCTGTTTCATTCAGTTCCGTAAAGGAGATCCTGTTGACCGCGCCTTCCGCCGTCAGGCCCAGGGCCATGGTCACATCTCCGCCGAAGCCCTTCGAAGATACGCTGAGAGCATAACCGGCGATATTTCCGGAAGCGTCCTTGCCGACAAACGCTTCATTGATCCGGGTTGCGCCGAAATTGCTTCCCCAGTTCCCGCCGGCCAGTTCATCCAGTTTCGCCTTTGCGTTCTCGGAGATCTCGAAGCTTTCCGCCTCGGGGCATACTTCCTTATAGGAAGCAGCTTCCGCCAGCAGCTTCTGTTCTTCAATGGTGTCCTTGGTCATGGAATATACGCCGCTCAGGGCTACACCTGCCAGGGCTGCAATCAGGGTCAGGGCAATCACAGGCTTCGGAATCGCAAAGGATTCCTTCTTGGTTTTCCTGGTCTTGCCGATCTTCCTGTAGGCGAAGGGTTTCTGCACAATATAGGTGTCAATCAGCGGGGAACAGACATTGCCGATGATAATCGCATAGCTGAAGGAGTCAGCCGTGTTGCCCTTCAGGCGGAACAGGCCGCCCAGCACGCCGATCAGGCAGCCGTAAATGAACTGGCCCAGCCGGCTGACAGGGCTGGTCACATAGTCAGTGGCCATGAAGAAAGCGCCCATCACCACACCGCCGCCGCACACATGTGCCAGCAGGAAAGAGGGGTCAAATCCCCGGCCGCCGAACAGACCGACAAACAGCGTAAAACCGATCAGCACGGAGAAGCAGATCTGCCCGTGGATGATATCCATGCTCCACAGCAGCAGTCCGCCGGCCAGCAGTGCCAGGATGGAGCTGCCGATTACACCGTCCGCCGTGCCCAGGAACATGCTCGTAATATTCACGGCTTCACCGGCCTTCAGGGCGCCCATGGGCGTCGCGGATGCCACAGCGTCCACCACCGGCTTGATAGCCATGGCGTTGGCAAAGGAAATCAGCAGGAAACAGCGGGCAGCCAGCGCCGGGTTAATGAAATTCTTGCCCAGTCCGCCAAAGCAGCCCTTGCAGACGACGATGGCGAACACGGAACCGATCACCGGAATATACAGGGGTGTCTGCGGTCCCAGGGACAGGGCCAGCAGGAGGCCTGTAACCACCGCGCTGCCGTCCCAGATGGTGCTGGGCTTTTTGCACGCCTTGCAGAACAGCCATTCCGCAGCCACGGCGGAAATCACTGCCAGTGCCACAATCCCGAAGGCGTTCCATCCGTATACCAGAATACCCACGATGGTGGCCGGCAGCAGGCTCAGCGTCACCATCCGCATAATAAAGGGAGTTGTCCACCGGTCCCTCGCGTGAGGAGCCGCGGAAAGATTCAGCGTCGTATTCACTTCTGAGCGCCTCCTTCCCGTTTCCTCTTCTCCAGGATTTCTGCTTTGGCCTGCTTGAAGGTCGGCGTCAGCGGCCGTTTGGCCGGGCAGGCGAAGCTGCAGCTGCCGCACTGGATGCAGTCCATACCGTACAGTTTTTTCTCATACCGTTCATAATCTCCCGCCACCGCAGCGTCACACATCAGCTGGGGTGTCAGGCCCATGGGGCACACTGTGGTGCAGCGTCCGCAGCGCAGGCAGCTCGTCATCAGCGCTTCCGCCGCTTCCACCGGATCCTCCGCCAGCAGCGTCAGTCCGTTGTTCTGCTTCTGGATCGGGATATTCAGGTCCGTAATGGCAATGCCCATCATGGGGCCGCCGGAAAGCGCTTTCCGGATTTCCGTTCCTTCCTTCGTTCCGCCGGCTTCCTCCAGCAGTTCGGCATAGCTGGTGCCCACCCGGACCATATAGTTTCCGGGATTCGCCACTGCTTCACCGGTAATGGTAAAGCACTGGCTGTAAAGAGGTTCTCCGTACAGCACAGCCCGCTGGATGGCGTAAAGCGTTCCGACGTTCTGCACCACGCATCCCACATCCGCCGGCAGTTTGCTGGTGGGGAAATCCACGCCGGCCACAGCCTGGATCAGGCTGCGTTCACCGCCCTGGGGATACTTGGTGATCATGACCCGGACGCTGATCCGGGGCTTCCCGGAAGCTGCCAGCCGCATGGCCTCTGCTGCTTCCGGCTTGTTGTCTTCAATGCAGATAACGCCCTCCGCATTGGGGAACAGCCGCAGCACCAGTTCCAGGCCTTCCACGATCTCATTGGAGTGGATCCGCATCAGCTGATCGTTGCAGGTCAGGTAAGGCTCACATTCTGCACCGTTGGCAATTACGTATTCGATCGCATCCGGATTCTTCGGCTGCAGCTTTACAGCAGTCGGGAAACCCGCGCCGCCCAGGCCTACAATACCCGCCTCCTGGACGCGCTGGATAATATCGCTGTTGGACAGCTGGGATGCTTCCGTCCGCTGGGAATAATCCGCTGCGGGGGTGAACAGGCCGTCATTGTCAATCACAATGCACTGGGCCATGCCGCCGCCCAGCACACGGCGCTTCTCAATTGCCTTCACCTTGCCTGAACAGCTGGAATGGATACATGCGGACACAAAGCCGTCTGCCTCTGCCAGCAGTTGGCCCACCTTCACCTCATCATTTTTCTGAACCACCGGTTTCGCGGGTTTTCCGATGTGCATGGACAGCGGGAAAACCATCTCTCCCTTCGGATCGAAGAGGCGCAGACGGCTTTCCCGGCTCAGGTCCTTATGACCTTCCGGATGAACGCCGCCGCGAAATGTGTTTTTCACTGCAGGGTCGACTCCTTTCATGATCGGTTCCCGCCCGTTCCCGGAACACGCAGGGACGATGAAAACATCTGTCTGAACACGTGGACCGGAAGGGGCTTGCTCTTTTTGTTTTTCTCGCTTTACGCTGTATCAATAGTACCAGAGACCGCCTGAAAAGTAAAGCTTATTCAGCAGGTAAGGGTACGTATTGCTCCTGGATGGAAAGCCGGAACGGATCTTCCTTTGATCCGTCTCCGCCTGTTATCAGAAAGCTTCCCAAAGCCAGCTGGATGACCGGTCTGGCCCCCACATCCGTTGCGTCACAGTGCAGGCGTCCCACATTGCCGTCCTGCTTGGTGGAACGGGCCTGGCGTTTGTCGCTGTCCGCCTGTTCCCGAAGCCAGTAGGGGGAGCTGTTGCCCATGGAAACCTGATAGACAAAGGCGCCTGTTACGCGGACCGCGTATTCTGTGGCTTTCGCTTTCCTGGTTGACGGTTTTTTCTTCGTAATGCCCGTGGAACTGTCGTTCAGGTCATTACCGGAAGGAAGGGATATTTTTCCGTACTCCCCGAAGGGAAGCAGCGCACTCCTTTCTTCCTCCGTGAATGCCGTTTCCGCAAACTCTCCGTTCAGCCTTTTGCACAGCTGCGTCCGGCCGAAGTCGTTTCCGGTCTCCCGGTATTCCGTCATGCTGGGGTGAACCGGGGCAGCAAACAGGACGTACTCACTCATCAGATATGCTTTCTGTCCGTCCACGGACAGAACACGCCACAGAATCGGATCCGGTTCCAGCGGGCCCGGGTCAAACGGTTCCAGTACGTCTTTTTTCTTCAGTCCCAGTTCCTTCCGGGTCTGTTCTTCCCAGTCCCTGTACAGCTTTCGCCAGGACCAGGTGGTGGTTCCGTCATCCGGATTCCCGCCGTCAATTGACTGGGGATACCTTCCGAAATAAACATAAGTATAGCCCGCTTCGCTGCTGTAGGGTTTCAGTGCTGCCGCCTCTTCCGCAAAAGCCTGGCAGGTGAATACAAGCATAACGAGAAAAAGCGCCAGGAACCGGCTGCCTTTGTGAATGCGGGTATCTTTGGTTTGCTTCATTCCATGTTACCTTCCTGAAATGCGGCCTGTCCGGCCTTTGATCCATGTCCAATATTTCATTTTATCACTTACCTTTGGGTTTGCATAGTCTTTCTTCCCCTGTACTTCAGCCGGATCCGGCCGGCCTTTCCCTGTTCTGTCTTTTCGCTGAATTTGTACTCTTTGTTGTTGACAATTCTTCAGCAGGTGCATAATATAAGTAGATAAGAAGAAAAAGCGCACAGGACCCGCCCCCACAGAAGGAGCGTGGATGATGGCATTAACCGATCACAGGCTGCGGATCGCTTTTCTGACCGCTGACTGGAACTATGAGCTGGTGGAAAGCACCTTCCACGGGCTGTTTCAGTATACCCTCGACCACCCTGAAGTACAGATCTGTGCTTTTGACTGCTTTGGCAAAGACACAGGAGATGACCGTGATAAAAGTGAATATGCCATTTTCCGCCTGCCGGATCTGTCCCGGTTTGACGGCGTTGTTATCCAGGGCAACCAGATTATTCTCCAGGAAGCCCGGGAAGCTGTTGAACGCATGGTCAGCGCCAGCGGCATTCCGGCGGTGACGCTCGGCTGTGTCATGCAGGGCTGTTCCCTGATCAGTTTCGATAACCGGCAGGCCCAGTACGACATAACCGAACATGTGATCAGGGAGCACGGAGCCCGGCGGCTGGTCTACCTGACCGGCCATCTGGAAAATGGCTGTACCGAAGGGAGCGACCGGCTGGAAGGCTTCCTGGCCGCCTGCCGGGATAACGGAATCACGGAGGATAACACCGAGGTAATTCGCTGCACCTGGCGTACCAGCGACGGGAAGAGTGCTGCCCGGAGATACGCCCGGGATAACGCGCCCCTGCCCGATGCGTTTGTCTGTGCAAACGACGATATGGCCCTCGGGCTCATCGAAGCCCTGCAGGAAGACGGTATTCGTGTACCCCGGGATGTGCGGGTCTGCGGCTTTGACGATGTTTCCAGCGCCGCCCTTTCCAGTCCCCGCCTGTCCACAGTGCACAGCGACCACAGCAGACTGGACTATTACGCCGTGGACGTGCTGGTTGATATGATCCGGGGCGGCGAAAAACGCGACCGGTTCCCATACAACTATGAGTTGATTCTTTCCGAATCCTGCGGCTGTAACAACGTGCCCCGCCGCAGAGAGCTCAGAGACCTGTTTTTCCGGCAGACCCGTTTTCTTCGTTCCTTTTATGTCCAGCAGGACAAGATGGCGCAGGATCTGTTCGAAGCCGAAGATCTTCCTGACCTGATGCGGATCATCAGCCATAACCACAGCATCTTCGGATGCGAGAAAATCTATCTGTGTATCAATGCATTCTATTTTGACAGCTATGACAAGAGCATGTGGCCCAACTATGCGGAAGATTTTGACAGCACCATGGTTCTGTATGATCCGGGGCCGTCTGAAAGAACAGACGCGGGCGGCCTCATCCGGTTTCCCGCCTCTCACCTTCTCCCCGCCCGCCTGATGAAAAAGGAATCCTTCCTGATTTTTTACCCCCTTCATTACAACACCTATTCCATCGGATATATTGCACTGAACGGAATCTGTGCCGCTTCCAGGCTGAACCTGCATGAAAGCATTCTGACCTTCCTGGAAATCGCCATTGAAAACGTCCGGAAAAAGAGCCTGCTCCGCAACCTGAACGATACACTGGATGATCTGTACGTGCATGACGCGCTGACCGGACTCTACAACCGTTTCGGTCTCTCCCGCTGCGGCCTGCAGCGCTATGACGACCTGATGGCTTCGGAAGGGTCCGTTCAGGTTCTGTTTATTGATATGGATGATATGAAGTCAATCAACGATATTCTGGGCCATGAAGCCGGTGACACCGCCCTGAAAATCACAGCCCGGATCCTGAAGGTCGCCTGTTCTGAAGACGCATTTATCATGCGTTTCGGCGGAGATGAATTCGTTATCATCGATTCGGGAAAAATCCGGCATCTGGATGACAGGATCCTTGCCGCCGTGGAGGAATACAACAGCACTTCCGTCATTCCCTTCCGCCTGAGTCTTTCCATCGGTACCGTCCGGACCGAAGCAGAAAACCGTATGCCTGTGGATGAGTGCATCAAGGCGGCCGACTCCCTGATGTACCGGAACAAGCAAAAGAAAAAAGCCGCCCGGGAGCGGCATCCGATTAAGGCAAAAGATAAAAAGGGAAACTGATCCGCAGGCGCCCTCCGGGGCGCTGTTTTTAATGTCAGTCCTTCCGGATGGATGTGTCTCCCTGGTCGCAGCGGTAGTATACCTTGTTGGGTTCCAGTTCAACCCCGTCCTTGGCAAACAGTTCATCCACCGTCAGGAGCATATACCCTTCCTCTTCCAGGTAGCGGACAATCTGGCGGGTGGATTCAGGCGTATGATCCTTGATATCGTGGCAAAGAATGATATCCCCGTCATGAATCTTCTTCCGGACCTTCCGCATCACTTCCGCTGTGCTGATTCCCCGCCAGTCATAGGTATCCAGGCTCCACTGGATATAGGACCAGCCCACTTTGACCTCCACCATGCGGGGATAGCGCCCGCCCGGAACCCGGTCGTAGCGTACCGGAATCCCGATGGATTTGATCATAGCGTCATTGACCTTCTTCGGCATGGCCCGCAGGGCAGCGCCGGAGGACTTGGTCACATTGCCGTGATGCCAGTTATGGGAGGCAACCGCATGGCCGTTGTCATGCTCCCGCTGTACCAGGAACCGGTTGTCTTTAATCCGGTTTCCGATCACAAAGAAGGTGGCCCGGGCGCCCGTCTCCATCAGGGAGTCCAGGACTTTCGGCGTATTCTTGGCGGAAGGACCGTCATCAAAGGTCAGGGCGCAGGTCTTGTAATAAGCCAGGTTGTTGGTTTCCGTCATGGCCTTCTCCGTCATCCATTCCCGGATTTCCGGATAGAAGAAGGTCACGTCCATCAGGGTGCACCTGTCTTTGTACAGGTCCTCTGCGGGATAGTGAAGCACCAGGGACATGCCGTGGAGCGTATAATCCGCCTGCTCCAGGGCCTGCCGCTCGCAAAGGCCGTCCAGCTTCGCAGCGTCCGGCTCCTCGTCCGGCCAGTAGTCCTTCAGCGTTTGCCTGACTCTTCCGCCCAGCATCTCCCATATTTCGTCGTTCTCGTCAAACAGATCTGAAAGCAGAATCCGCTCGCCGGTTTCCATATCATAAGTCCGCGTGGCAAACCGCTGTCCGGTCAGTTTCTGGTGGTAGGCAGTCCTGGCCTGCACCAGGAAGCTCATCCAGTGCAGTCCTGTGCGGCTGTAGCGGATTTCCACATCCAACCTGCTGTTTTTTTTGCCGTTGTTTCCGGCCTTGGGCAGTTCCGGGCCCAGCTCCGCTGCCCATGCTTCTGCCAGCCCGTTGATTTCCTTTGTAACAGCGGGAACCGCCGTTTCCGCATGCCAGAGCCTGATCTGGGATTTATTGCTCTGGGTGGTCGTCCGGACCGTATTTGTCACCTTATGGCAGGGCTGCAGGGGTTCCGCAGAGCAGACGGACAGCATGAAAAAGACCGCCAGCAGCGCTCCCAGGAAAACTGTTTTTTTCACTTTCATCCCGGCCGGATCCCCTTTCTTTTGAATAATTTGTAATAGAATAATTATATGAAAAACATGCCTGCGGCGCAAGCATTTCATGCGCATGGCTAAAATAGGCGCAGAAACAACCAGATTCTCACTTCTCATTCCCGGACTTTGTGAGTATAATAACTCCGTACGTACTTCGTGACCGCAGCGGGAGGGTTTGCTATGACAGATTTCGTCAGCACCTGGAACAAAGACTCTTTTCTGACTTACCCTGTCGGCCCTCTGGGGCTCATTGCCATGCCCGGCACTGAAGAAATGGGCAAAAAAGTAAACAGCTGGCTGAAGAAATGGCAGGATCATACCGAGGAATCCATGCCCGGTGATATGAGCACCACCCCCGGTGCGGAGCGGCAGGATTTCCTGATTGAAGTGACCTGTCCCCGTTTCGGAAACGGAGAAGCCAAAGGCATGATCAAAGAGAGTATCCGTGGATACGATATGTATATTCTCTGTGATCCCGGCGCCTATAATGTGGAATACGAAATGTTCGGACAGCGGATCCCCATGAGCCCGGATGAGCATTTTGCCAATCTGAAGCGGATCATCGCCGCAATGGGCGGCAAGGCCAAGCGCGTGACCGTCATTATGCCCATGCTGTATGAAGGCCGCCAGCACCGCCGTTCCGCCCGGGAAAGCCTGGACTGCGCCATGGCGCTGCAGGAGCTCGAAAACATGGGCGTCAGCAACATCATCACCTTTGATGCACATGATCCCCGTGTTCAGAACGCCATCCCCACCACCGGGTTTGAAAGCGTAATGCCCAGCTACCAGATCTTCAAGGCCCTGCTGAAGCGGGACAAGACCCTGCGGATCGATAAGGATCACATGATGATCGTCTCACCGGACGAGGGTGCCATTGACCGCAACATCTTTTACGCATCTGTCCTGGGGCTCGATCTGGGCCTGTTCTATAAGCGCCGGGACTATACCCGCATTGTGAACGGCCGCAATCCCATCGTCGCCCATGAATACCTGGGTGACAGCGTCGAGGGCAAGGATGTCTTTGTGGCGGACGATATGATCTCCAGCGGTGAAAGCATCATTGACCTGGCCAAGGAACTGAAAAAGCGCAAGGCCAACCGGATTTTCGCCGGCTGCACCTTCGCCCTGTTCACCAGCGGGATTGACGCCTTTGAGGAAGCTTACCGCAATGGTTACATTGACCGGGTAATCTCCACCAACCTTACCTACCGGAAACCCGAACTGGCCGAAACCGAATGGTTTGTGGAAGCGGATATGAGCAAATATATCTCCTTCATAATCGCCACCCTGAACCATGACCGAAGCCTCAGCAAGCTGCTGAATCCCTACGACAGGATCCACACGCTGCTCAAGCGCTACAATAATGAACAGACCGAAGCCGGCATGCGCCTGGTGTAAACGGTTCTGAAAAGGGCCGGGCATAAAGCCCGGCCCTTTTCATGTATCTTTCCGTTCTGCCTGTTTACGGTTCCTCCGGCACAGGAATCATATTCCCGGTCTGCTCTTCCTGCGTTTCAGTCTTCTGTGCTGCCTCCGGCGCAGGCAGGTATTCGAATTCCATCAGGGATAATCCGTCCTTTTCCTCAATCGCCGGCAGTTCAAAGGCCGTATCCCGCTGGATCGCTTCCCTTACAGGAACCGCATCCTCAGCATTCAGCCGCAGGGGCTGGTAATAGTTCACCTGGGGATCGCTGCTGATATGCGCGGGATAGATCACAGCCTGCTGTCCCAGGTAGGTCCCCGTTTCTGAAAAAGTCATTTTTACCTGCAGCACCATGGTATACAGGGAAGTGACCGTCATGGAAGAATACACCTTGGTCTTGATGGAGTTGTTGCCGCCGAATACGAAATTCCCCAGGGAATAGAAAACATTCCGGTTATTGATGATTTCCATGCCCTGCAGCACATGGGGATGGTGCATGACCACCAGATCCGCACCCCAGTTCACCAGATTGTTCGTCATCTCTGCCGCTGCCTTGTCATGTTTGCCCCGGTATTCCAGCCCGGTATGCACACACACGACAATCGCGTTCACGCCGCCGGTCTCCTTCAGCTCCCGGAAAACCTTCGGCAGTTTTTTACGGAGGGAATAATATTTGGAATTCTCCAGTGCAAAGAACGCGATGGTGATTCCCTCATGCTTGTACAGATAATGGTTTTCATTCCTGAACCAGCCCACACCTGCGGCTTCCAGGGCTTCCCGGGTGCTCTTTTCCCCCTGGGCGCCGAAATCCATAATGTGGTTGTTGGCAATGCAGGCCGCTTCCACTGAACTGCCTGTCAGGATCTTCACGAAATCCGTCGGTCCCCGGAAGCGGAACGGTTTCTTCTTGTTCTCCTGATAGGAACTGTCCGACAGGACGCCTTCCAGATTCACCACTGTAAGGTCATCCTGCTCAAACATCTCCCTGAAATTGGCAAAACAGTAGTCATATCCGTTCTTTTCCATACACGAATCAAAGGAATCCGGTTTTTTGCGGTTGTTCTCCTCACTGCCCAGGGTACAGTCCCCGGTAAAGGTCATCAGGATTGTCTTCTCGGCCAGGCCGCAGGTTACGGCGGAAAGAAGCAGAATTATCAGGAGGCCGACCGCTCCGAGTCGTTTTATCATACAGGCATCCTCTCCCGGATCCGTGATCCGTTCTGTCATTTATATGCAGTATATACCAGATCAGTTCTCTCCGCCATCCCTGCTGCACAGTTTTTGGCTTTTTCCGGCAGTGATCCCGGTTTGACATCATTTGACCGATCTTATATAATCAATAGGTATTTTCAGCCTGTTTTTACAGTGCTGCGGAGGATTGCTGATGAAAAGACTGTCCGTGTTGCTGGCCGCCCTGTTTTTTCTTTTTTGTTTCTCTTTTTCTGCCCTTGCTGAAGCGACAGAAGCGCCGCATTATACCCTTCCGATCGATTTCTCCCCCGGTATGCCTGTCGATCAGAAATTCTACCTTTCCGATACGGTTTATGAAGATCCGACGCTGAAGGTAAAAATCACCACCGGAGACGAAAAAGGCGTGCTGTACTGGATCGCTGATATTGAGATCCAGGACCCCAGCCAGCTGCGTACGGTCGCCGCGGAGGGTTTCGATTCCAAGGAAGGAACCGAATACGGCCATGTCCTCGCCAAGCGCGTCAATGCCGTGCTGGCTGTGGACGGAGACTTCTTCAACTACTCCCGGGGTGTCCCGCTGATTCTCCGCCAGGGTGTCCTGTTTGAAAACCAGCTGGCCCGTATGCGCGGCCATGACATCCTGCTGATCGATGAAAACGGCGACTTCCATTGCCTGGCAACCCCCAGGGAGGAAGACGTCAACAAACTGATGAAAGAACATAAAATCATCAACGCCTTCTACTTCGGGCCTATTCTGGTCAAGGACGGGAAAATCTGCGAGAGCATGTCCACGTCCATCAACGCCAGCCAGTTTTCCCAGCGTGTGGCCATTGCGCAGACCGGTCACCTGAAATACCGGGTCATCGTTACCGGTCCGCACAAGCGCGGCAGCAAAGCCTTCAAATTCGGTGAATGGCGCAGGTTCGTGGCCGGAATGGAAGATATCCAGTGTGCCTACAACCTGGACGGAGGCGACAGCGCTGTTCTGGTCTTCAACAACCACAAGATCAACGACCCGGAAAACAGCAACGAGCGTCAGCTGGCGGATATCATTTACTTTGCTTCTGCCTGGCCCGGCGACTGATCCTCTGCAAGAAACGGAGTGAGCCTCTGTGTCCACCTATCTGATACTGCTTCTTTGCATGGTGCCAGCGGTTTTCCTGTTGTTCATCGTGCTGAACCTGCTGCATTCCGATCGCCGCGGTGCTGCTGCTGCCGCGGTCTCTTTCCCGGTATGCACCCTGTTGGGCTTTGTTTGCGCGAAGGTATTCTACGTTCTCCTGCTGGAGCTGGAAGTCATTCTGGAATGGGGAGAATGGGATGCGCTGTTCAGCCTGAGCCCTTCCACCTTCTGTTTCACCGGCGGCGCCGTGGGGGTATGGCTCGGGCTGATACTCTCCGCCCGGATAGCCGGATACAAACCTTCTGCCGGACTGGCTGACCGGTTTGTCCTGCCCGGTATCCTGCTGATTGCCGGCCTGCGACTGGCAGAAGCGGAACTGGGCGCCCTCGGTACCGGACGGTTCATCGAGATTCCGGAAAACTCCCATTTCCTGGTGCTGGCCATGTTCAACAAGTACGGCGAACCCCACGAAGCCATCTTTGT
Source organism: Christensenellales bacterium (assembly GCA_045111455.1). GTDB lineage: Bacteria > Bacillota > Clostridia > Christensenellales > Aristaeellaceae > Aristaeella. Next base: position 92,559 of record JBGUGL010000020.1, read on the forward strand.
CTGGGAAGCGGTCGCCGCCCTGGTGATCGGCCTGCTGTCCCTGCATACAGAGTATGACCGGCCGGGCCTGCGGTTTGAAATCACAGTTTTCCGTCTCTGCACCTGCCAGATCCTGCTGGAGAATATGCGCAACCGGGCCTTCAGCTGGGGATTTGTCAAAGTCGAGCAGCTTCTCTGCGCAGTGATCCTGATGGTCCTGATGGTTCTCGCCTGCATGCGCCGTGAAAAAAAGCAGGGAACCTTCCGGTTTTTCCCTGCAGTTTATCTGTTCCTTTGTTTCGCTGCCATCGTCGGCATCGAATTCCTCCGTCAGCGGAGTCCCAGCCAATTTATGGGTCTCTATGGAGGATATCTCATGATGGGTGCTGTCCTGTGCGTGATCCTGTTTATTTACCAGGTACCGGCACTTGGTCTACACCGTCGTCCTCAAACGAATCGCTGAAAGGAATGTATTCAGACCCCTGAAACATTTCCTTGATCACATAGAAATGCGGGTGTTCCCGCCAGCCTCCCAGTGTCGGCATCGACGTAAAGTTGATCTGGCACTTCGGGAGGTTTTTTGTCAGTGCGGCCACAACGGATTCGGAAATCCCGTTCTCCTTCCCGTTCCGGTTTTCCGCTTTGTGAACCCACAGCCTCTGCAGGTTCTTCATCTCATACAGCGGAGAAAAATCCGCAATCCGGTTGAAACCGATATTCAGGTCCATCAGGTGGGTCAGTCCCTTCAGCGGGGAAATATCCGTGATCTGGTTATTGAAAATCTCCAGGTATTCCAGTTTCTTCAGGCCGGCCAGCGGAGAAATGTCAGTCAGCCGGTTGATGGCCACGATCAGCACCCGCAGATCCGGCAGTTCCTGCAGCCAGGACAGATCATCCACCGCATTATGGCCGATGTCCAGGGCTTTCAGGTTCTTGCAGTAGCGCAGCATGGAAAGTTCCTTTGTTCCGTGCACCTTTTCACCGGAAAAATGAAGGGTGGAAAAAGCCGTGGCATCTGTCCTCACCAGGTGCCTGTCTCCCAGTTTCATGGTCCAGCCGAACTCCACATCGGGATACAGCTTCACCATTTCTTCGATCTGGGTCCGGGTTACCTCCGCATTGTACATGTCTACCTTTTTCAGATTGGGATATTTGGCCAGGATCGGCCTGATGTTCTTGTAATACAGTTTCCGCCCGCTCTCATCCAGGTTCAGGTATGTCACTGAAGCGTAATCTGTTTCTTCCTTTTCCTCTGCGGCTGCCAGGCAGGCTGCTGCCAGAAGCAGCAGGGCCAGGATTGCGGCGGCAATACGTCTGATCTTCACAGTGTCCCTCCGGATTGATAATTCCGCTTCTCAGGGAGCAGCGGCCGATACCGTTTTATCATATTTCCGGTATAATATCAATCTTCCGGGCACAGGAAAAGTGCTCCGGGAAATCCCGGAGCACTTTTGTCTTTTCTGCCGGATCTGTTACTGGTTTACCGTATCAATCATGGCCAGCACCACGGTCATATCCATATAATCGCCTTCCGTGGAAATCCTGCCGCTCTTCGCATCAACAACTTCCTTGGGCCGGAACACCTTCACAGCCACCTCATCGTTTTCGCTGAGCTTGGATACGATCTCAACTTCTTCGCTGACGCTGGTAACCACCTGGCCATTGACCTCCACAATGATGTCACCGGCCTGGATACCGGCTTTCTCCGCAGGGCTGCCCGCTTCCACTTCACGGATATACACGCCCTTGGGGTAGTCGCCGTTCCTGCCGTCGGAAGTCGTTACGGTCACACCCATCCGGGGCTTGCCCTTCAGGTCGCTGCCGGTATTATCCGTAACTGTTGTACCGGAAGCCTTCTGGTCCTCATTCACTTTGCCGCTCAGGGCTGCGTCAATGACTTCCTTGGCCTCATTGATCGGGATGCACATGCCGATGCTCTCAATGGCAGCATTGGAGCTGTACCGGGTACCGCTGTATTTCAGGGTAGGAATACCCACCAGCTGGCCGTCAGTGTTGAACATGCCGCCGCCGCTGTTGCCGCTGTTGATGGCCGCGTCGGTCTGGATCATGCTGTTCACCACCTGGCTGGCACGTCCGTATTTGTCAACAGTGCTGTTCTCGCTGGCAATCTCCCGGTTCAGGCCGGAAACGATACCCGCAGTGGCTGTACCGGTAAAACCGATCGGGTTGCCGATGCATACCACCCAGTCACCCACGGCCAGTTTCTCACTGTCGCCGATTTCCACAGGTTCCAGCGGCAGGCCGGGCACCTTCAGCACAGCCACATCCTTGTCTGCGTTGCTGGCAACCACGGTGGCGTCATACAGATCTCCCTCATCATCGCCGATGGAAACCTTCAGGCTGTGCGCCTCTTCCACCACATGATAGTTGGTCAGCACATACTCCTTGGCAATCACCACACCCGAACCGCTGCCGTATTTTACTTCCTCGGAAGAATCCGGCTGATTGTATCCGTAGCCGTTCCCGCGGCCGTTGCCGTAGCCGTTTCCGAAGCCGAAGTAGCTCCAGGGGAAATATCCGCCGAAATTGTCATAGCCGTTGCCGTAATTGTTCACAATCTGGTAATTATTCACGCCGACAACGCTGTCCCGGACCTTTGCGATTGCCTCCGTGAAGGGAGAGGTCAGGACCACCTTTTCCTCTGCGCTGGCGGAAGGCTGCACAGCACCGATTACGGTTCCCGCAAATACACAAACAAGCGCCAGGGCAATGACGCCCATTACTTTTTTATTCAGGATCTTACTCATCTTAAAAACCTCCTTTCCGGTTTTCGAGGTCAGTATAGTATCCTTTTTTGTCCGGAATATGAACGCAATATGAATTATTTCCCGTTTTTTCGGATTGAAGCAAAAAGCCGCCGCGTCTGTGACGCGGCGGCCTGTGCTGGACCCGGCGGTGCAGGCCTGATTATCCAAGGCCCTTTTCCGCCAGTCCGATATTATACATAAATTCACCGGCCCAGTAGATCGTGCCTGCCACGTGTTCCACCTGCTCTCCCTCGAAGAAGAACCGGACCCGTTTCATGCCGGAATTTTTACACAGTGTGTTTACCATGCTGTAACACAGCAGGGTTTCCGCTTCCGGTCCCTGTGCCTGGATCTCCGCACGGAAGCTTTCGCTCAGGTTCACCAGCAGTGTATCGCCTTCGGCGGAAACACCCAGGATGTCATCCTCCCGCACCGAATCAGGCAGGGTTGCGGTAATTCCTTCCTCCTGCTCTGTGGTGTCCGGTCCTTCCATGAGCGCGCACAGCTGTGCCCGGAGGCTGTCCACGGATTCCCGGGCCACAGGCCGCTCACATTCACAGAGAATCCCGTTCCGGGCAAAATAGACGATCACACTGCTCGTCAGATACTGCTGGACAGCGCTGCGCTTCACCAGGCCGCTCAGGGCGATCACCGGATCAAACCGCCGGTTTTTTTTCAGTTCTGTAATCGGTTTGTCCCCGATCCGGATGCAAACCTCCGCAATATTCGGAATAAAGGTTGTCAGCGTACAGGTCATGGCCGCCGTAAAACAGTCCAGGTCCGTTCTGGCTTCCTCAAGAACAGATTCAGCATCCTCCCGCAGGCTCAGCGTCAGGATCCGGGTGCCGTTTTCCCTGTCGCTGGTCACCGGTTCATGCAGCAGCAGGCTTCTCAGGTCCGGAAAAGCCTGTCCCCCGGTCATGCTCCGGCGGACATTGCTTACCGCGTCAATCAGGCCCATGGCCAGCTGTCTGGGGGTCTGTCCCTCAAAACTGACTGTACGGATCGTGCAGGCTACTCCCCGGCTGTCCGGCAGCGGGTAATACAGGGTTGCCAGCGAACTCAGCGGATTATTGCTTTCCTTTTCAGACAGCGGTGTTTTCTTGGCCTCCATCTGCTCCCACAGCACCGGAATATTGGCGCCCGGATGCGCAATCAGCGTACCCATGGGCAGATAGCCGGAAATATCCAGCGCCAGGCTCTGGTCCGCCACCAGAATATTCACTGCATTGACTTCATTCAGTTCGCATAAGGTTTCCGCGATGGCCAGGCAGTTCTTGTAATAGACGCTTTTGTCCAGTGCCTGGGCGGAACGGCCCAGGTTCACCGTACACACACCGCCGCTGAGCTCGATGGGATGAGTGCCGTACAGTTCGAGGACCCGTCCGTTGCCCATCCGGCTGGCTTCCCTGTCCCCTTCATAAGCCAGCAGCTCTTTTACCAGTGCTTCCGCTGTATCATTCAGGTTCATGGCTTCCAGGCGGACGGACCGGGGTACCAGGTGCTGCTTGTCCGTTCCCGGCAGATAGATATTGTATTCCCGGCTTTCAGCGATAATTCCGTCACCGTCCGGAGCCGAAAAGCGCGCTTCCGCCCGCCCCAGTTCCGGGACCGGATCCTGGTTTTCATCAATCACGTTCCCTGTGCAGCCGCTCAGAAGGATTGCACAGCAAATTGCTGTCAGCAGGCAAATCAGTCTTTTTTTCATGACGCCGCTCCTTCCTGCGGGAATGACACCACAAATTCGGAACCCTTTCCGGGATCACTCCGGACCGAGATCGTACCGTTATGCATCTTCACCATTTGCTTCACAATGCTCAGCCCCAGGCCTGTGCCGCCGGTTTCCCGGCCCCTGGCCTTGTCCACCCGGTAGAAGCGCTCAAAGATATGCTCCTGGTCCTCCGGCGGAATGCCGATGCCGTTATCGCGCACATGCCAGACAATACTCTCCTCTTCCTGTTTCAGGGACACATGAATAAATCCCTTTTCCGGCGTGTATTTAATGGCATTGTCCATCAGGTTGTAAAGGATCTGGCTCAGCTTGCTGCGGTCTCCGTACAGGAACAGGTCCTCCTGCACATCCTCCGCCAGCGTCTGCTGGTGCTGCTCTGCGGCCGGGGTCAGCAGACGGATCGTCTCCCGGGTCAGTTCGCTCATATTCACCGTGTCGCGCTTCATATCCTCGCTGTTGTCCATCCGGGTCAGCACCAGCAGGTCCGTAACGATCCCGGTCAGCCGGTCAATTTCATGATTCATGTCCTTCATGAAATCCTCCCGGACCTCTGCCGGCATGTCAGGCTGGTAAATCATGGATTCCAGCAGGATCTTCATGGTGGCCAGGGGCGTCTTCAGTTCATGGCTGGCATTGGAGACAAACTGATTCCTGGTTTTATCCAGGCTTTCCAGCTGTGCAGCCATGGTATTGTAGTTTTCCGCCAGTTCCCGCAGCTCGCCGCTGCCCTTTACCGGCACGCGGACACTCAGGTCGCCTTTTCCCATCTTTCTCATGGTCCGGCTGACAGCAGTAATCGGGTTTGTCAGCAGCCGGCTCAGGATCAGCGCGAATACCAGTGCCGCCACGGCAATTACCGCAAATACCCGCAGCAGCTGCATACGCACCTGGTCCAGGGAATCCATCAGGCTTTTTACCCGGCTGACAAACAGCACCACACCGATCGGGCCCTGGTAGCCATCCATCTGACAGGCGCTGTATGCCACATAATCCGTGTCGGATTCTCCGCTCATGGCCTCAGCCACTGCTTTTCCCGGTGCGTGGATACCGCTGTCCTGCAGCTTTTCCCCGGCCAGTATCCGGATCGCTTCATCCACGCCGATTCTTTGCCCGCAGAGCGTCTCGAAAGTATCATACTGAATCTTTCCGTCATTATCGATCAGGAGCAGGCGGCCGTCCATAATGGTCGCGTTTTCCTCCAGCAGGTCATTCAGTTCATTGGCAGAGACAGACTGAAAAAGAGGAGCTGCCTTCTGGGCAAACTTCTCCGTCTTCATGGTATCGTCCCGTTTCCGCTGTTCAAACAGATAGGTGCTGACCATTCCGGTCATGGTTGTCGCAGCCACAAAAAAAGAAACGCCTACAATGAGAAAAAAGGCCAGCAGGATCTTCCACCTGATGCTGGCCATTATTGCGAATTTAGTCCTGATCCGTGAAATAGTAACCAACTCCCCATTTGGTAAAGATGAATTCAGGCTTTGATGTGTCCCGTTCAATCTTTTCCCTCAGGCGGCGGATGTGGACATCCACCGTACGGGCGTCGCCGGCGTAATCATATTTCCATACGGTCTCAAGCATCTGTTCCCTGCTGAACACGGTGCCCCGGTTGGTAACAAACATCTGCAGCAGGTCAAATTCCTTCGCAGTCAGTTTGATATCCTTCCCGCCCAGTGTCACACTCCGCTTGATCAGGTTCACTTCCATATCGTGCACGCGGATCACCCGGTGTTCCTGCTGCTGCACGCTTCCTGCCACCCGGCGGAGAATCGTCTTGATCCGGGCCTTGACCTCCAGGATATTGAAGGGCTTGGTCATGTAATCATCCGCACCGTATTCCAGGCCCAGGATTTTGTCCATATCCTCACCCTTGGCGGTCAGCATAATGATCGGTACGTCACTGTGTTCGCGGATCCGCTGGCAGACAGCAATGCCGTCCAGCTTCGGCAGCATCACATCCAGCAGGATCAGGTCAAAAGAACCGGCATCAAACTTGGCCAGCGCTTCTTCGCCGTCCATGGCGCTGTCCGTCTCGTAGCCTTCCTGCTCCAGCGTATATTTCAGGCCTTTCAGGATCAAAGGTTCATCGTCGACCAGGAGGATCCTTTTTCCCACAGAAAACACCCTTTCGTAACCAATACTGCTGAAATTGTATAATACTTGTGCGGAAAATGCAAGGGTTTGTTACAAATACATGCAGGAATTGTTATAAAAAAGAGAGTCACTTTCGTGACTCTCCTGTTTTTTGCAGGGGATTATTCATATTTGACGCCGGCTGTGCCCTTGCCGCCGGAGTGCTTTTCACTGTAATCCAGCAGGATGATCAGCGTCTTGCCGCGCTGCATTTCAATCTCATTTCCGTCCGCTCCGTAGAATACGGTACGGCTGTTGATATCCTTGCGTTCCCAGACGCCGGCATAATGCTTTCCGCACATGAAGTAGTCTGCGTTGCCGCTTCCCACCAGCTGCGGATCGGGCCGCGCCCCGCCCTTCCATTTGAAATTCACGCTCTGGACAATCACGTTGTTGAACTTGAAGATTTCATTCTCCACGCGGTCTTCCGCCACAATCTTCTTCACGTTTTTGCCGTTGCTCTTCACCGTCTTGATTTCAGGCTCAATCAGCTGTGTGTCCATATAAACCTGTTCCTCAGACTTGCTGATCTTTACAATCCGCACATAGGCATTGTCTTCCGCACTGTACTCAAGGCGGCTGTCAGAGTTTTCCCAGTTGCCGAAGGTGACATAGACAAATTCAGCATTGTCGCCGCCTGCAGGCACTTCATCCGTGAATTTCCAGGTATGGTTGGCGGGCACATGATCCTTCGGAACAACGTCCCGCAGGAGATCCGCCAGCATGAACACTTCGCTGTTGGCGCTTTCAATGCCGCTGACACGCCAGACATAAGGTTTCCAGACTTTGGGATAGTCACCGACATACACAACACCCGGATCGCCTTCCTTGGCGCCTTCCGGATTCTTTACACCCAGTTTTTTCCATTCACCGGGAACGTCAGAACTGGAATAACCGGAAGTACAGAAGATGCACTCCCACTCCTGCCGGAGCCGGCAGTGGGTCAGGCGGGTGCTGCGGACAAAGCCCACATAATCCGGAACAGTGTCCGAGAAAATCATGGACATGCGGGTCTCGCTGCCGCTCCGCTTCTGGGGTGCTTCATACACGATATCCGCGTAAGTTCCGTTGATGGGAGCTGTGACATAGCGTTTGCCGCTCTTGGAAACGCCCACGCCGTTGGAGGCATTGGAAATCTGGACCATAATCGGCTGATAGGTTCCGGTCAGGGCCATTCCCAGGAAGTTGGCCGGCACGTCGATTTCATCCAGGCGCCGGCCGGTGGTGGGACTGATCATCTGTTCGAACATTTCGTCCGCAGAGGGATTCAGTCCGGCGGGATTGATCTTGATATGGCGATCAGAAATACCGTCAATGGCTGTGGGATCAGCCAGGGCCGCAGACATGCTGCAGATCAGCACCAGCGCCAGGGCCAGGCTCAGCAGTTTCTTCATCTTTATAATCCTCCCGGTGAATTCTTGAATAACCTTATAAATTTTATCACACGGCTATAAAGATGTCAAACTTTCGTAACATTTTGTTTCCGCAGCCGGAATTATTCTTCTGTCTCAATGGAATCCTTGGCGGTAACCGTAACTTTGCGCTGATAGCAGGCAAAAATCTGCTCCACCCGGTCTTTTTCCGGAGCCTTTGTGATCAGGCTGACCGCCGGTACCAGGATCAGGCCCGCAATCATGCAGAAAGCGCCCGCGTTGATCGGGGACTGGAGGAAACCAAGGTTCAGGTTCAGTACCTTCAGGTTCGCCAGCATGTCAATAATCATAAACACGGAAGAGAAAACCATGGCAGCCCAGCAGCCTCTCTTCGTGGTACGCTTCCAGTACAGTCCGTAAAGGAAGGGCGCCAGGAACGCGCCTGCCATGGCGCCCCAGCTGACACCCATGGCCTGGGCAATAAAGGCAACGCTGGAGTTCGCCTGTACAATTGCCAGTGCGGCGGAAATCACAATGAAAACCACAATCAGCACCCGCATAATCAGCAGCTGCTTCTTCTCATCCATATCCTTGACAACACGGCCCTTCAGCAGGTCCAGCGTCACGGTGGAGGAGGATGTCAGCACCAGGGAGGACAGGGTGGACATGGAAGCTGAAAGCACCAGGATGATCACAACCGCGATCAGGAACGGAGACAGCGTCTGCAGCATGGTCGGGATCACATTGTCAAACCCGCCCGCCGGATTGCCGCCGTCCACAGCGCCCAGTTCAGCCGCGAACAGGCGTCCGAAACCGCCCAGGAAGTAGCAGCCGCCGGCCACCACAATGGCGAAAAATGTGGAGATGATGGTTCCCTTATGAATGGAACCCTCACTCCTGATGGCATAGAATTTACCCACCATCTGGGGAAGGCCCCAGGTGCCCAGGGATGTCAGCAGCACAACGCCCAGCAGGCTCAGCGGATCCGGTCCGAAGAAGGAATTGAAGATTCCGGGAACTGTGCCGTTTGCGAAACCCGCGCTGGTATCCCTGGCCGCGGACAGCCCTTCAAGGGAAGCCATGAATCCGCCCTTGCTGCCAAGGACAGCCCCGATTACAGCCACAATGCCCACCAGCATAATAATACCCTGGATAAAGTCATTCACGGCTGTTGCCATATAGCCGCCGACAATCACGTAAATCGCGGTCAGCACTGCCATCACGATCACGCACACGGAGTAGTCAATATTGAAAGCCATCCGGAAAAGGCGGCTCAGGCCGTTGTACAGGGACGCGGTATAGGGAATCATGAAGATAAAGATAATAATGGAAGCCGCAATCTTCAGGGAGGTCGCGTTAAACCGCTTCTCGAAGAAGTCCGGCATGGTGGCGCTGGACAGATGCTGCGTCATGATCCGCGTGCGCCGGCCCAGGATAACCCAGGCCATCAGGGATCCGATCAGAGCGTTTCCGATGCCGACCCAGGTGGCGGCAATACCGAATTTCCATCCGAACTGTCCGGCATAGCCGACAAAGATAACCGCGGAAAAATAGGACGTGCCGTAGGCAAAAGCCGTCAGCCAGGGGCCGACACTCCGGCCGCCGAGCACAAAGCCGTTCACGTCGGTGGAATGCTTTCTGCAGTAGAAGCCGACATAAACCATGACACCGAAGAAAACCAGGAGCATACCGACTTTGAGGATCAGATCACCAGTCGCCATATGAAACCTTCTTTCTGTGGTTCCGTTCCGAAAAAAAGCCCCTGCGTCCGTCAGGACACAGAGGGCGAATAATCATCGCGGTACCACCTCGTATTTTGCCGTTCCGTCGGAAACGGCCTCCGGATACTTTCATATCCTTTGCGCTGTATCGGGCGCCCCCGGCTCTCCTACTTCCCTTCCGGGGTTCAGATCGCAGCTCCGGAGAGTATTTCAGTTCAACAGTCCCGGCTGCCTCGCACCGCCCGGCAGCTCTCTGTACGGAATTACTGTTAACTTACTGGATCTCTTTCATCGCACCGCAATGGTAGTACGGATACCCTCTTCCGTCAAGGGGAAGGCTCCTGAAAGAACAAGAAACAAACAATCATCTGCGTCAGAAAACTTTCACCAGCAGCAGTCTTCCCTCCTGCACGGTCACCCGTGCAGTCCTGCCCGGAAGCACCTCGTTGCTGATGCCGAACTGGTATTCGCTGCGGATTTCCCCGTCCTCCAGCGGATATTTTGCATCCCGGATCCGGATTCCCTTCGCGGTTCCGCTGATATTCAGCAGGGAGAAAAATGACCAGCTGTCCTCTATTTCCGCCGGATCCCGCGAGACAATTTCCATTTCCGAATAATCATCCAGGATCCGCGCCTTCATTCCCCGGGAATCCAGATACAGCAGCAGGGCAATATTCCCGAAGGTATGGTCAAACCGTTCCCCCGCAACGCCGGCCAGCAGGAACTCTGTATACCCCCGCCGGATGGCTTCCTTCACGGCGTAAACCGTATCCGTATCATCCTTCTCCCGCGGCAGTACAATGGTCTCCACGGTTGTTACAGGCTGTTCATGGGAATCAAAATCCCCCACAATCAGGTCCGGTTCCCTGCCCAGCTGCTCCGCATGCTTCAGGCCCCCGTCACAGAACACGAGATAGTCATCCGGCCTCAGGATGTTCCGGACCCGGTCATACCGGCCGATTGCCGCGTTTCCGATAATCACACACCGTTTCACTGAGTACACCTCTCTTTTCCGGGCCAAGCCCGGGGAAAAAGTAATCCCGGCAGCGGAAAAAGTCAAGTTTCTTTGCAGGTTTTTCCCGGATTCCCTGAAAAGCCGTCCCGTTGACAAACAGGCGCCGGATGTTATAATAACGCTGTTCCGTTGCGAACGTTGACGCTGGGGGAGCCGGTTTCCGGCTGAGAGGGCGCCTGCCTGACCCTTGGAACCTGTGTAGGTAATCCTACCGTAGGGAAGCGAGTCTGCTGAATGTTAAACCTGCTTCCTGAAATAACAGGCAGCAGGTTCTTTGTTTTCCGCGTCATTCGCTCTTTCTGTTTTCTTATTAAATAAGGAGGGATCTTTCCAATGTCTCAAACCGGAAAAAAACAAGTATCTACCCGCTGTCTGACTGAAGGGGGCATCTGTGTCGCCCTGTCCATCGCGTTAAGCTACCTGAAAATCCCGGTTATGTCCGGGTTCGGCGGCTTTGGGGGAAGTATCGATTTTGTCATGATTCCCCTGATTCTCTTTGCCGTACGCTGGGGATTCGGCTGGGGCATCGGTGCGGGGCTGGTCTTTGGAACACTGAAATACTTCCTCGCTTCCGGAGGTGCAATCAGCTGGGTTTCCATCATCTTTGACTACGCCGTGGCCTATGCCTTTGTCGGGTTTGCGGGACTGTTCAAAAAGCAGTACTCGCTTCTTCCGCTCGCAGCTCTCACCGGCTGTTTTGCCCGGTTCATCATTCACTTTATCAGCGGCATTACGGTTTATGCCCAGTATATGCCTGAAGAGTTTATGGGCTATACCGGAATGACCCCGGTTTTATATTCTGTGCTGTATAACGGCACCTATATGCTGCCCAATACGATTATAGCCATCGTAATCTGCACACTGCTGATTCCGGCAGCCAAACGGATTAACTGACGCATCGGTAAACATTCCGGAATACTGCTGCTGATCCCCGTTCTTCCCTGCCATTTGCAGTGCCGGGCAGGTTTCCGGAATTCTCCTGTATTCATTGCAGCAATGCCTGTCAAGCGGATCCTGAAAGCCCGGAAACAACGCTCCCGTATGAAGGACAGAGGCGTTTTCGCCGCCTGTCTCGAATTTGCATTTTTCATTTCGTTTGCATTTTTGCATTTTAAATGTAACTATATTTTGCAAATCAGACGTTGACAATGTAATCATTTTGCATTATCATGTTCACGTAAACGATTTCAAAATTTGCGACTCTTTCGGGAGGTATATTCATGGTCAGATTGAAGGATATTGCTGAAGTCTGTGGTGTTTCCATTGCAACAGTTTCCCGGGCACTGAACGGCCTGACCAGCGACAGTAAGGAGAGAACTGCCTTTATCCGGCAGACAGCCCGGGATATGGGGTACTACCCCAATGCCGCGGCAAAAACTTTGAAAACCTGCCGCTCCAACAACATCGGCGTCCTCTATGAGGACCAGATGAACCATGAATACTTCAGTTCCCTTATTGATGACCTGCGCTGTGAGGCGGACAAAAACGGCTACGATCTGACCTTTCTCGGCCGGAGTTCCCTTGCGGATAACAGTTACTATGAACACGCCCGCCAGCGGAATCTGGACGGTGTCATCGTGGTACAGGCCGACTATGAATCATCCGGGATCGTCCGCCTGGCCACCAGCAGCATTCCCACCGTCATCATTGACCATCCCTACGAAGGCTGTGACTGTGTGATCAGTGACAACCGCGCCAGTATAGACCAGATTGTCCGTTATGCCTTTGACCGGGGCCACCGTAAAATCGCCTTTATCCAGGGCGAAAAAGGCACCGTCAGCAGGGAACGGCTGGCCGGCTTCTACAAAATCTGTGCGGAGCTTGGAATCCGGGTTCCTGTGGAATATGTCCGGGAAGGCCATTTCCATAATCCCGCGGATTGCTACCTGGTCGTCAAGGCGCTGCTGGATCTGAATGATCCGCCTACATGCGTGCTTTGTCCCGATGACTACAGCTGCATGGGTGCCCTTTGGCAGCTGATATCCCAGGGAATCAAAGTACCGCAGGATATCAGCCTGGCCGGCTATGACGGAATCCGCATCAGCCAGATGCTTCATCCCTATCTGACCACCTACCGTCAGGACACGGCCCGGATCGCCCGGGAAGTGTTCGGTTTAATGCTCGATGCCATCGAAGACCCTGAAAACCATCAGCCGAAGCACGTTACCGTTCCCGGTGTGCTGGTAGAAGGAGAAACCGTTAAATGATCCGAACCCAAGGAAGAATCTTTCTTATCCTGACAGCTTTCCTGTTTTTGTTTTCCTGCATCCCCGCTGTGCCTGCCGCAGCTGAGGAGGTCACTGAAGAGCTCCTGCTGGATGATGAATCCGGCGATCAGGCAGAATCTGCAGATCCGGAGCCTTCCTCTCCCACCGCCCGGGATGCTTTCATTGAAGACATCATTGAACTGGGCAGGTCGCTCTATGACAAAGCCGACGGTAAATACCAGCGGGCTCATTACAAGGGCGACATCTATGTCTGCAAGAACTTCACGGTATACCTGTTCCGCCAGAACCGGGACAAATACCGCATGGCGGAGTATCCTGAAAAGGAACTGAAGATTCCCAACAATCTTCCCGCAAAGAAATGCAAGCCCTACTCCTACGGTTACTGCTGGGAGGATATTGCCGCCTCCGACGGCAATCCCTTTGAGGTGGCAGCCCAGTTCCTGTATGATAAGAAGCTGTCCAAAGAGGAGAATATCGCCCTGGCCCGTGAATTTATGAAACAGACCCGGAAAGGCGATTATTTCCAGATGACCGGTGACTATTCCGGCGGCAAAGGCGCCCACAGTGCCATCTTTATGTCGGATTATGATCCGGAAACCGATACGGTCCGCTCGCTGGAAAGCAACCGGGCCGGCAAGCGGATCAAGGGCCTCCGGTACGGTAAAGTCATGTATGACTATGAAATGTCCATTGACGACTGGGTTGCTTTCTTCTGTCGTAAAAAATGCGGCGCCACCCTCTACCGTCTCCGGGACGATATCATTTTCGCAGGCGAGTAAAACTGAATGACATAAAACGGCCGTATCAGGAAACCGGATACGGCCGTTTGCATATGCTTTTCGCAACAGGGACCCTATTCTTTCAGCCGGACTGCCTTAAGCGCACTCTTCTTATTACGGTGCTTGTCCCTGCTGCTCAGAACCACACTCTGCAGCACGATAAAGATTCCCAGCATCACTCCGCTGGCCATATCCTGCCAGTAGGCTTCCTGCAGTCCGCTGAACCAGATAATCTTCTGCAGTGTGCCCAGGATCATAGCACCAAAGAATGAGCCGATAACGTTGCCTACACCGCCGCTTAAAAGCGTACCGCCGATAATGGAGGCTGCGATGGCGTCCATCTCACTGCGAAGCCCTATACCCGTTTTTCCCGCTGCGCCGTTATACATCATAAACACAAAGCCCGCCAGGCCGCTTAACGTTCCGCTCAGCAGATATGTGTTGAACCGGGTACGTTTTACATTGATGCCCAGCATCTGCGCGCTCTGCTGATTACCGCCGATAGCGTAAGTGTTCCGGCCGAATTTTGTGTAGCGCATAGCCAGGAAAATGATCACCACAACCGCGATCGCAATCACGGCAGCAGAGTGAAGGTTCCCGTCAATCCAGAGGGTAACGCTTTTTTTCTGCTTCAGATATCCGAGCCACGGAATCTTGATCGTCGCATCCTCGAGCAGTGAAAAAGGACTGCTGTTCGGAACATTGACATTACCGCCGCCGCTCAGCATTGTTGTCAGACCCCGGGCCAGGAACATACCTGAAAGCGTAATAATGAACGGCTGAATCCCCAGATAGCTGATCAGTGCGCCCTGGAACGCCCCGAATACCGCACCGATTCCGATCGCCAGCAGGAAGGTTGCCAGCAGCAGAAGAGCGCTGTTTTCGATCCCGCTGTCATTCAGGAATATCGAGCAGGCCATACACGTCAGGCAAATCACGCCGCCGACGCTGATGTTTATTCCTCCGCCGATCATGACAATTGTCAGTGCGCAGCTGATAATAATCAGGTAGGAATAATAGTTCACAATGTCCAGGAACATCTGGGGCTTGTTAAACCCCGAATCACCCATAAACAGCACAGATCCCACACACAGGATCAGAAGGATTCCGGCGCTGATCATAGTCAGCAGCTGGGCATCCGTCAAACGTTCAAATCGCTTTCCGGTTCCCGCGTTCTGTTGAATTCTCGTCATCTCAGGCCGCCTCCTTCCGCTGCACAGCGCCTTCCGAAGCCTGCCGCCTGTTCTTCAGAGAGGTAATCCAGTTCTTGATGACCGGTGATCCTGCGACCATAATCACCAGGATCACAATGGCCTTATACGCTTTCATGCTTTCCGATTCGACCTGCAGCACGTTCAGCGTTGTCGTCAGCGTCTGGATCGTATAAGCGCCAAGGATAGTACCGCTCAGGCGGAACTTTCCGCCTCCCAGACTGTTGCCGCCGATAGCCACCGCCAGGATTGCATCCATTTCAATGGAATCCATCAGTGATTTTGTTGTCAGCGTGCCCAGGTTGCTGATTTTGACAATCGAGGCCACCGCCACGCAAACGCCCAGAATCACAAAGCTCAGCAGTTTGACTACAGTCGGGTTGATACCGTTCAGCCGTGCCGCTTTCTCGTTGATACCGACAGACTGGGTATACAGCCGCAGGTTCGTACGCCTGAAAATCAGCGTCATCAGCAGTCCCATGAGTATAACGATAAAGATTGACGTCGGCACAGGAATTCCGGGAATCGCTTTGCCGATGGCAAAGATGATGGGGTTGTCCAGTTTGATGCTTCCGACGCCGAGCCTCTGGAAAAGAAAATAGTACGCAATCGATCGTCCGCAGCTGAAGAGAATCAGTGTGGCGATCATTGGTTGAATTCTGAATACAGCCACCAGCATCCCGTTAAACAGCTTGAAGATGATGGCAACCAGGATGGCCACTAATATGCCCAGTATCAGATTGGGCCATGCGATCGTGGTCAGTGTGCTCAGCTGGACCTCTTTGGCCGGATGAAGCATCATTACGAAAAACGCGCCTGCGATGGATCCCACAGCACCGACTGAAATATCCTGGCCGCCGCAGGAGGCAGTCACCAGCGTCATGCCGATTGCAACGATTGCCAGCACACTGGCACTGTCAATGATGCTGATCAGGCTGCCGGTCAGCACCGATCCCCTTTCGTCTGTCGCCAGACTGATATTGAAGAAGCTGAAGTCCGGATTGCTGAAGTTCAGCCGGGTGAAATCCGGCCGGCCGTCCGGTGCCTTCGCCACAAAACAGCATATCAGGTTGAACAGCAGCAGTACGCCCAATGCAATCAGCGGAATAGCCAGTTGGTTGGCAGTTGTCTTCACCTTGTTCAGAGCGCTGCGGCCCGCACTCGGTTTTATGGTTGCCTTACCGCTCATTTTACTGCCCACCTCCCGCAATGGTCTTCATGATCTGGGTCTGATTCAGCTGGTCACCGGTCAGTTCGCCCACAATATTCCGGTCGCGCATGACGATCAACCGGGAACACGTCCTCAGCATTTCTTCAATTTCAGAGGAAATGAACGTGATGCTCATTCCTTCTTCCGCAAGCTTCAGCACCAGGCGCTGGATTTCCAGCTTGGTCCCTACGTCGATGCCCCGGGTTGGCTCATCCAGAATCAGGTAATCCGGATGTGTCAGCAGCCACCGGGCCAGAATGACTTTCTGCTGGTTGCCGCCGCTGAGCGATCCGATCGGTGTATCCTGGCTCGCTGTTTTAATATTCAGTGCACTGATATATTCGTCCGCGAACGCTTCCATCTGTGCCCGGCTCATCGGATGGAAAAAGCCTTTCAGAACCTGCATCGCCAGGATGATGTTCTCCCTCACGCTCAGGTCAGCAATAATACCGTCCCGTTTCCGGTCTTCCGCCAGATACCCGATCCCTTTTTTCATCGCCTTATAGGGGTTGTTGATTTCGACCGTCTTGCCTTTGACTTTCACTGAACCGCCGGTTACACGGTCTGCGCCGAATATCGCCCGTACGCTCTCGCTCCGGCCCGATCCAAGCAAACCGGTGAATCCGTTTACCTCGCCCTTCCGAATACGGAAGTCAAACGGCTTGCTCTCCGTGCTGCTCAGGTCGGTTGCCTCATAGATGACTTCCTCACTGCCGATGCTTTTTTCGCCGATGGCCTCAAGATCCATCACATTGTCCAGATCTCTGCCCATCATCTTGGCGACAAGTTCCACCTGCGGCAGGTCCTCAATCGCGTATTCACCGACCAGCTCTCCGTTCCTGAGCACGGTAATCCGGTCACTGACCTCATAAACCTGCTCAAGGAAATGCGTAACGAAGATGATGCCGACACCGCGGTTCCGCAGATCCCGCATCAGGCTGAACAGCATCTCCACTTCTTTCTCGTCCAGCGATGATGTCGGCTCGTCCAGAATCAGCACCTTGCATTTCATGTCGACTGCCCGGGCAATAGCCACCATCTGCTGCACAGCCAGGGAACACTGGGACAGTTCCTGTTTGGCACGTGCCGGTATGTTCAGGTTGTCCAGGATCTCTGTCGTCCGTTTGTTGCGTTCCTTCCAGTTAACGAACGAACCCTTTGCCCTCCCGATGAACATGTTTTCAGCAACAGTCAGGTTCGGACACAGCGTAATTTCCTGATACACCGTGCTGATCCCGATGTCCTGTGCATCCTGAGGGGAATGAATATGCGCTTCCCCTTCCGTTCCGTCCACCCAGATACTGCCTGCGTCTTTGGGATATACGCCGGTCAGAACCTTGATCAGCGTGGATTTGCCGGCACCGTTCTCTCCCATCAGGGCATGGATTTCCCCCTTGCGCAGGGTAAAATCCACGTTGTTCAGTGCCCGCGTGCCCGGAAACTGCTTACTGATCCCGCGCATAGTCAAAATCGCTTGATTCTCCTCATTTGGCATCGGGGCCAACTCCTTCCAAATCATTTTGATTCAGGCATCACCTGTAAAGGAATGGTGCCCGAAAAAGGTACAGGAGACGAAAGGAAAGTCTCCTGTGTCTCCGCAGCTATTTTCAGAAAGAAGGCGCGGTATGAACGCGCGTCTGCCGTTCGTTCATACCGCGCCTGTTGGAATTACTGTGAATTACAGGCCGTACTTGTCGATGTCTTCCTGGGTAATTGTGGTGGCATCGAAGCCCTTTTCTTCAGAGATAACCTGATTCAGCTCGTTCAGGCCGAAGGCAGACAGATCTCCGCCGTCCGCCAGGGCTTTGATCATCTGATCGATCACGCCAGCCTGGAAGGGAGAGCACTGTCCGTCATAGTTCCATTCGCCGGCCAGCAGCTTTTCGAGCGCCCACTTGTTGCAGTCAAAGCCCATGATCTTCACATCGCCGTTCACGCCGTGAGTGATCTTCTTGGCATCCAGAGCAGCCACAACGCCGTCTGCCATGCCGTCGTTCTCAGCGTACACAATGTTGAATTCGATGCCGGCGTCGATCGCAGCTTCAGCGATCTTGCGGGCTTCTTCAGGATCCCAGCTGTCTCCGCCGGTGCCTTCACGGACGATGGTCCAGTTGGCTTCAGCTTCGCACTTTTCAGTCAGCGGATCGCTGCGGCCGATCTGAGCGGCGCTGCCCAGCTGTCCCTGGATGTGCAGGATCTTATACTCTTCAAGGCCAAGGCTCTCCAGCCAGGCAACGGCGGTTTCGCCTTCAACGCGCATGTCGGAAACGACAGCCGCAAGATAATTGGAAGGATCAGTATCGATCATACGGTCGAACAGGAACACGCCGATGCCGGCTTCCTTCGCTTCTTCCAGTACCTTGTCCCAGCCGGTGGTGTCAGCGGCGGAAACCAGGATGTAGTCCACATCAGCAGTGATGAAGCTCTTAAAAGCATCCAGCTGCTTATCAGCGGTGGGGGCAGTCACGAAGGTGGCATCATAGCCATTCTCCGCAGTGAAGGTATCGGTCAGATTCTTCACGTTTGCCTGACGATAGCCGGATTCAGCGGGATCCAGGTTGATAACGCCAACCTTGATGCCGTCAGCCATCGCGGATGCCACGGTCAGCAGCATCGCCAGAGCGATTACCAGAGCAAGTACTTTCTTCATAGGGTTTTCCTCCATTCATATTTTGGCTTATGAGCCATCTTGGCTTAAGTATAAAAAAAATCCCCCGGTATTAAAATACAGAGGATTTTTGTTTTGGTATGTTTTCTTCCGTTTCTTCCATTCAGAAAGTCTGCAAACGTTTGATATTTTATCCCAAAAGTTGGTTTTTATTCTCCGTTCCGGTTTTTCCGCCTGTACTCACTGGGTGTCAGGCCGGTTGTTTTCTTGAACAGGTAGCTGAAATAGTGGGAATCGTTATATCCCACCTCCTGGGCAATCTGGGAAGACCGCATATCTGTAGCTTCCAGCAGTTCCCTGGCTTTGCCGATCCGCAGGGCAGTCAGATACTGGGTAAAGGTCAGGCCGGTCTCCTGGGCAAACACGGTGGAAAAATGGCTCTGGGAAAGATGAACCTCCCCCGCTACATCCTGCAGCATCAGGTTCGGATCCGCATAGTGCTCCGATAAATATGCCCTTGCCCGGCTGATGGTCGGGTCCCCGTAGCCCGCCCGGTTCCGGTTGCGGAAAGCGATCGCCTTGCGCAGCAGTTCCGTCAGCAGGCGGAAACCTTCATCGCCTTCCGTGTGCAGTGCTTCTTCCACCAGATCATCTGAAAGCACTTCCTTCGGTACGCCTTCAGCCTCCTGGATAATCCTTCGGGCTGCCAGCAGGCCGGCCACCCGCAGGTAGCCAAGCGCCAGCGTCGGATCCAGCGAACGGGTATATTCTGTCAGAATCGGCTCCACTTCCTCCCCCGTCGCATACTGAAGACGTTCATACAGGGGACTCAGTTCCGTTTCCGAAAGCGGCTGGTGCAGTCCGGCTTTCTCATTGACACCGATAATTTTTCTTTCTTCATTTGCTTCCGGTCCCTGCAGATGCCTGGCATGCCGGGCGCTCTTCATGGACTGGCGGATGTCCCGGAAATCCTTTACTGTCTCTCCCACAGAGATCAGCAGGCGTTTTTCCCGGGCCAGTTCCGGCAGATGCATCGCCGAGTTGGCAAAGGAATATGCCCGCTCCTCGGTATCCTCCGGATTGTCGCCCAGCACCAGTGCCCGGGCACCCTTGGGAGCGCTGCAGACGTGTACGCCGCCGCCGCTCATTTCCGCCAGGGAAATCAGCGCGTTCCGGCAGGCAATCCGCTTTTCTCCTTCTGCCGGGAACGCGATATCAATCACGGTATAGCAGCTTGCAGCAAGATTAACACCCAGGTCCCGCATCTGCCGGAGCATGACCTCGTCATCCCCCGTGTCTCCCTCGTCCGTAAACAGGGAGGCCAGCAGCTTGTCCCGCAGGAACTGGTTTCCGGAGGTCAGGCGTTCCCTGAGCGCAGTCAGGTTTTCCCTGTCCCGGCGTTTTTCCTCAATCTGCCGGCTGACACGGTTCAGCGCCGCCTCCAGTTCCGCGGCGGTCACCGGCTTCAGAAGATACTCCTTCACTCCCAGGGAAATTGCCTTCTGGGCATAGGAAAAGTCATCATATCCGGACAGGATGATCCGCTCCACCCAGGGCATGGTCCGCTGGACTTCCTCGCACAGCCGGATGCCGTCCATGAACGGCATCCGGATATCCGTCAGGAGGATATCCGCGTTCAGGTCACGCAGCATCGGCAGGGCCATCTCCCCGTCCGGGGCCTCACCGACCAGCTGATAGCCTTTCTCTTCCCAGGGAAAGGAATTCCTCAGATTCTCCCGGATGGCAATCTCGTCATCCACGAGAAAGACTTTCATCATGGTCAATTTCCTCCCTTGTGTGAATCGGTATACTGAAGGATACCTCTGTACCCTCCGGTCCCGACCGGATAATCAGGCCGGTTTTCTTTCTGTAATAAAGGCGGATACGCATATCCACATTCCGCATTCCGAATCCGGAATGGCTTCCGGGTTCCAGGGCTGCCTGTGCATTCGGGGGCTCTGCCTGCAGGCCTTCCTTGAGTTCCTCCAGCTGTTCCGGCGTCATGCCCTTGCCGGTGTCCTTCACGGTAAAGGTCATCGTCCGGTTCTTCAGGGTCACCTGCACTGAAATCTTCCCGCCGCCGCGTTTGTTCTTAATCCCGTGATACAGGGCATTCTCCACCAGCGGCTGCAGCAGGAGCTTCAGCATATAGGCATCTTCCAGGCTTTCCGGCTGTTCCACTTCATATTCCAGGATATCCCGGTACCGGATCTTCTGGATACTCAGGTAGGCGGAAACATGCTTCAGTTCCTGGCTGACCGGAATCCAGTCTGCGCCGGAGGAAAGGGAAATCCGGAAAAAATCGCTCAGGTTCCGGGTCAGGCGAACCACCTCTTCGCCTTTTCCGGATTCTGCCTGCCATATAATCGTATCCAGTGTGTTGTACAGGAAATGCGGGTTGATCTGGGCCTGAAGCGTCCGCAGTTCCGCCTTGGACAGATGGTCCTGGTTCTGCCGGATCTGCTCAATCAGGGTTTCCAGCCGGTCCGCCATCTGGTTTGTCTGTTCTCCCAGTTCCCGCAGTTCCTCCACATTCATGCCCCGGACGCGGTCACTGAAGTTGCCTTCGGCGATTCTCCGGACTGTTTTTTCCAGCGAATGAATGGCGGTATAAATGGAGACTGTCAGCCGCCGGGTTTCGTCACGGGTCCGGATAAATGCAAACAGAAGCAGCAGCACTTCCGCTCCGGCGGCAGCCATCACAAGGGTCCGCAGCCGGCGGCTGACGTCGGTGGCGCTGGCAATTTCTTCCGAAGTGAAAGCATCAAGCATATCCGCCACAAGGCGTCCCACATTCCTGACTTCGTCCACAATGCTCTCTATTTCCGAGATGGGCATCCCCGCTTCCATCCCGTCCCTGACCCTGAGCACGTACTGTTCCAGCGTATTCATGGTCCGGCGGGCAATGGTCAGCTGCATCTGGCCGCTTCCCTCTGTCTCTGCCAGCAGCTTGTCCAGTGTCTGGTCCGTCTGCTCGATCAGTTCCACCGCGCCGCTGCTTTCAAAGGAGGTTCTGCCGGCCGCTACGGAAAACAGGTTCTCCGCGATGGTGTTTTCCAGCGCCGGTTTCATGCCGGCCGCCTCATCCATCCTTCGGATCATCGCCTGTGTCCGTGCGGAATACATCAGCATAATTACCAGGCCGATTACCGCCGGCACCGCCAGCAGGACCGAAATGGATACCACTGACCGGCGCACCTGGGAAGCGATGCTGGTCGTTCCGCTCCGCCGCATCTCAGAATCCCTCCACCGCCGGATCTGTCAGATCATCAAAATCCGAGAAAACACCTTCCTCCGGATGATTGACCTTGAGCGGCACCTTCCCCGCTTTCAGTTCTCCCACCAGTTTCATTACAGCCGGTCCCAGGTGCGGTGTGCACTGCACCACGCAGTTGATCCGGCCTGCCTTCAGGGCATCCACCGCTTCCTTTTCCCCGTCCACAGTAATCAGGATCATGTTTTTCACTGCAGAGGAATTTTCCTTTTCCAGCACATCCAGCACACCCAGCGTCATCGAATCATTGTGGGAATAAATAACATCTATGCCGTCTTCTCCGTATTTGTTAAGCAATTCCCGCATGCATTCCTCACCTTTGGAGCGAAGGAAATCGCCGTCCACGCTGTCAATTACCGTAAACCGTTCGTCTTTTTCTATCACATCCATAAAGCCCCGCTGACGGTCCCGCATGGGCGTGGAATCCTTTGTACCGCATATTTCGACAACCCGCAGGTGATCCGCGCCGATTGCATCTGCTTTGCGGACCAGGTATTCACCCGCTTTACGGCCTTCCGCATAAAAGTCCGCGCCGATATAGGCGGTATACAGACTGTCATCTTTCGTCTCGATCATCCGGTCCATCAGGATCACCGGAATGCCGGCCTGCTTTGCTTCAGACAGCACATTATCCCAGTCTGCTTCCACAATCGGTGAGAAGACAATGACATCCACCCGGTAGGCAATAAAGGAACGGATCGCGTCAATCTGCTTTTCCTGCTTCTGGTTGGCATTCTCCATCATCAGGCCGTATCCGGCCTCCCTGGCAGCCTGCTCCATACTGGCGGTGTTTGCCATCCGCCAGCTGCTTTCCGCACCCAGCTGTGAAAAGCCCACCACGATGGATGAGTTTTCCCCGGCCGGTTCCTGTTTGCCGGCGCAGCCGGACAGGGTCAGCAGCAGGATCAGGACCAGTCCGAGGGCAATTCCTTTACGCATGCCTTCTTCTCCCTTCTCTGTCTCCGGGTGTCCGTGGGCTTATGCTGCCGGCTCTTCTTCCGGCTCTGCTTCCGTCAGATCTTCCAGGTCCACTTCTTCAACCGCGTCCGGAGAAGTTTCCGCCGGATCCGCCGGTATGCTTTCTTCTTCACTGTCATCCGGTACGGAAGCTCCTGTTTCCGCTTCCACGCCCGGAATCACAATCGTTCCGTCCTCAATGCCCTTCACATACTCCTCCAGGCACAGATCGTGTTCCTTCATATACATGGCATGCTCAACACCCACATAGCGGATGTGCCAGGGTTCTGCCACAAATCCGGTAATATTTTCCTTCTCCTTGGTATAGCGGATTATGAAACCGTATTCCCAGCAGTGTTCATTCAGCCACTCACTGTGCTTGGTTCCGGCAAAGGTGGAGGAACCCTGCTTGTTAACATCGAAGGCCAGTCCCAGGTGATGTTCGCTGGTGCCCGGTTCCGCCACGGACCGGAGTGCTGCCCGGCGCGCCTTGGAGCTGCTCCAGTCCTTGTTCTTTTTCTTATAGGAGCTGATTTTGGAGTTCAGCATCTTTGTCTGCTGGTCCCAGGTCCGGTAGCCTGCGGCAATCTGCCACTTCTTGCCGATGCCGTCTTCCTTCGCGGCTTCCAGCATGGCTTTCAGGGCTTCCACCGCCGTCCGGACGCCCATGGTATCCTTGTATTTGATCTTGGCCAGCTTGGTTCCCAGCACATCCTTAACCTTTACCAGGTCAGCCGGTTTGAAGAACTCATCCACATTGCGGCCCGTTTCCTTGTTCACCAGCATCGGTACAGCGGGGGCCAGCACATCGGTCTTTTCATTTCCGGGAGCCGGCAGAGCTTCTTCGGAATACAGCAGCTGCTGGGTAGTCGCGCCGGCTTCCCCGTCTGCGGTCAGCTTATTCCTGCGCTGGAAGGCAATCACGGCGCGCTTGGTGCCGCCGCCGTACTTGCCGTCCACTTTGCCGCTCAGGTATCCCAGGTCTTTCAGCCGCTGCTGCAGCTTGGTCACGTCATCTCCCTGGGCGCCGACTGTCAGGATTCCCTGGTTCTGAAGATATTCAGCCGAAACCTTCGGTCTGTCCGTAGGCGCTTCTGAGGCCTGCGGGGCCGCTGCGGCGTTTTCCGCGAGGGCGCACGGCAGCAGGCACTGGCATGCCAGTATAACTGCCAGAATCAGTATTGCCCCACGGCATACAGATTTCTTCATATTCTATTCCCTCCTTAATGTCTGAAGGTAATTCTGATGGGTAACGTTCCGGGTTTTTGGATTGGTCTTATTTAATTATTATATAACACAATTCCGTTCCGGGCAAACTCCCTTGTCGCTCTGCGGAAAAATTGTTATACTGAACCGGGGTCAATTCATTGAAAACGGAGGAAAAATATGCCTGATCCGGTGGTTCATGTTTCCTTTGGCCGGGAAGTTCTCGCTTCCCTGCCGGAAGAAGTTCGGAATTACATTGTTTCCG
Source organism: Christensenellales bacterium (assembly GCA_045111455.1). Classification (GTDB taxonomy): domain Bacteria; phylum Bacillota; class Clostridia; order Christensenellales; family Aristaeellaceae; genus Aristaeella. The sequence continues at coordinate 117,015 of JBGUGL010000020.1, forward strand.
AACCCTGGCATTTTGCGCTCTTCGGTCCGGATGTCTGGTTCCTGTACAAACCCTTCGGCCATCATGAAAGCCGCGGCCGCAGGATGCATACCACAAAACCCGGAACGTTTCTGCTTTCCCTGCTTCACCGGGCCTGCAATTCAGCCTGTCCCGGGGAACTGTTTTCCTATATGGCCGGTTTCTGCTGCCATTATGCGCTGGACAGCACCGCCCATCCCTATGTGATTCACGTCACTGACGAACTGCACGTTTTCCCCCGCAGCCATATGAGCCTGGAGCACGCGCTGGATGCTGCCGTGATGAAGCGGGACGGCTTCTGGGGTTCCTCCCATCCTGTTACGGATCATTACTTTCCCCGTCTCCGGCTGCCGGATGCCATGGAGGCGGATCTGGATGCCGTCTATGAGGAAGTCTACGGCTGGAAACACTGCATGAAGGATATCAACCGTTCCTGCCTGCGTTACCGGCTGTGTTTCCGGATCATGGAAAACCCGCGGGGATTTGCCGTCTGGCTTGCCCGGATAACAAAAAAGCCCGTGCTGCGTTCCCTGATGTATTCGGAGTCCTTCTTCCACGGCAGGGATCCGGAAAACGAAGAACACCGGACCTGGCATAATCCTTTCGACCCGTCCCTGGTTTCCTCCGAAAGTTTCCCTGAACTGCGGGAAAAAGCACGCCAGTTCGCCGTCAGTATCATTACGGCCGCCTACCGTTTTCTGCGTTACGGGGAAGGTTCCCCGGAAAGCCTGGCCGGTCTGATCGGCGACCGTTCCTATCTCAGCGGCCTGCCGTCGGATGATCCCCGCAATCTCACTGTCGCCTCCATGCTGCCTCCCGGCGCTGCACTGAAGAAAAGAGAGACCTGATGGATACTTACAGCATTGAGCTCCACATCCTGATCACGGTATTCGTGACAGCCCTGGTCATTCTGCTGCCCTGGGTGGACCGGCGGATCTGCCGGCGCCTGAAAGTGAACCTGGAAGGCGGTCTGAGTGAAAACCCGGACGCGGACCGGTTCCTGCGCCTGCGAAAGCGGACGCTGTCCGCCGGTGTGGTCTTCTATCTGCTGCTTCTTGCCTGGCTGGTCTTTTTCTCCCGCTCGTCCTCCGATGATTTTACGGTGCATGTGGCGCCCCTGGAAGACCTGAAAAACGCCTTTTCCACACCCAACGGGTTCTACGGCTGGTTCCGGACCCTGTTCCGGGAGGGCATTTCGGCTGCGCTTTCCCAGATTTATGTTGCCCGTCCCCGGGATATATCCCAGTTTTTCCTGAATGTCATGGTCTTTGTGCCCATAGGCTATCTGCTGCCCTATGTGTTCAGCTGGTTCCGGGCCAGGGTACGCATACGGCCTGTGGCTTTCAGCTTCCTGCTCAGCCTGCTGATTGAAAACATACAGCTGATTACCCGGCGGGGTACCTACGATTTTGACGATATTATCTCAAATACCCTGGGCGGCCTCATCGGCCAGCTGCTGTATCTGGCTGTCGGCTATGTGGTCACCCATCCTGCCTGGCGGCAGGATCTGCGGGAATACCGCAGCTGGAAGCGCCGGGCCCGGCATAAATCCCTGTTCCCGTACACAAAAAAAACCGGCATGTTCCGCACCACCCTGAGGGGGTCGGACCCTGCCGCCGTATACGAGTTCTATACATACCGGCTGGGCTTCAGGCTGCGCCAGCAGCTGGACCGCCGGGAATCCGGTGAAACCGTCTATCTCTTTGAAATGGGCAGATACCAGGTTCAGGTGATCTGCAGTGTGCTGGAGCCGCCTCCGGAACGGCAGTACCTCACCCTGTGCACCACGCGCCTGTCCGCCGTACGCAAACGTCTGGAAATGAACGGGATCCGACCCGGGGATTACCGCAGGGACCCCTGCACGGGAATCCGGATGCTTCGTTTTACCGGTCCGGACAATGTACGTGTTGAAATCATGGAAGCGGAATAAGCTTCCTTACAGCATCCGCTTCCGTTTGTCTTTCAGTTTCCCTTCTTTTCCCAGGGCCACAAGCCGCTCATACCGTTCCACGGCAGTTTCCAGGACCTTTTCCCAGGGAACCGGAATGGTTTCCCTGGCCTGTTCGCCGATGGCTCTCAACTGTTCCGGATTCTGCAGTGCCCCCGTAATGACCCGTGCCAGATCCTTCGGATCGTTTTCGCACAGCAGGCCGTTTTCCCCGTGACGGATCACCTCCGCCGCGGTACTGCCCCGGACCATCACGGAAGGCGTTCCCATTACGGCAGCCTCCCGCACCACCATGGGTGCCGCGTCATACAGGGAAGGAAACGCGAAAACGGAAGCCCGGGCATACAGTGCATCCAGCAGGCTGGCATCCGTAATATGTCCCAGCTGCTCCGCCCGGTCCTGAATGTTCAGATCGTGGATTTTATCCCCGATGGCTTTCATATCCATTCCCTGTCCTGCCAGCAGCAGCCGGAAGGAAACACCGGCTTTTTTCATTTCCGCGCAGGCTTCCAGCACCGTCAGAATATTCTTTTTCCAGTCCATCTGGCCCACAAAAAGAATCAGAGGATCTGTACCCAGGTTCCACCGCCGGTTCACCTGTTCCACGTCTCCGGGCTTCGCCGTCCGCATGGTGGCGCCGTTCGGCATGACCTGGATTTCGCCTTCATAGCCGTACTCGCGCAGCACGTCCGCCGTGTTCCTGCCCACAGCCCATACTTCATCGCACCTGTTATAAAAGCTCACCACCAGCTTGACCCCCATCTTGGCGATGGACTCCGAGCGGGTGGCCTTCAGAAAATCATCATAATATTTGGAATGGAAAGTGGCTACCAGCGGCAGCTTTCTTACCGCGGCAAGCCGGAGCGCTTCCGATCCGGCGGTAAACGGGCTGTGGGCGTGGATGATATCCAGGTCGATCATCCGGATTCTCTGGCGGTAATGCGCGTCCAGGACCGCTTCACCCACTTTATACTGTTTCAGTCCCGGTACGCTGCTTCCCACATACTCCACCAGCTGGTAAGGAAGGCCGCCCTGGAACCCTGTATCATACATCGGCGCCACGACCGTGACCTGGTGGCCCATTTTGCAAAGGGTCTCCGAATACGCCTGGACCACCCGGCCCACACCATCCACAATCGGCAGAAATGTATCTGAAAACTGCCCGATCCTCAGCATCACATTCACCTTCGCACCGACATCCGTCTGTTTATATCTGCTGCCTATTATCTCATGTTCCTGTAAAAAATGCAAATCAGTCCCCTGATGTCCGTTCGTTCCGGCCGGTCCGGCGTTTTCAGGCACCTGTGTGAAAAACAGAAGGAAAACCGCTCCGGACGCAAAGAAGCATTGACAGTACTGTTCCCCCGGGTGTATTTTCCCGTCAGGGAGGAATGCCAATGAGTCAGGAAATAATCAGGATTGAGCTGGGAAAAAACAGTTATGATATCCTGCTGGAAGCCGGCTGCCTGGAACGGGCCGGAGAACTGCTGAACCTGAACCGGAAGGTGCTGGTTGTCACAGACACAGGCGTACCCGCGGCCTATGCCGACACGGTGGCTGCCGCATGCCTTGCTGCGGAAGTGGTCCGGTTTCCCCGGGGAGAATCCAGCAAAAACTTCGATCATTTCCATATGATCCTGCGCCGGATGCTGTCCTTCAGCATGGACCGGGGCGACTGTGTGGTCGCAGTGGGCGGCGGCGTCGTGGGGGATATGGCCGGCTTTGCCGCCTCCTGCTATATGCGCGGCATCGATTTCTACAACATTCCCACCACCGTCCTGTCCCAGGTGGATTCCTCCATCGGCGGTAAAACCGCCATTGATCTGGACGGGATCAAGAATATCGTCGGCGCCTTTTATCAGCCGCGCCGGGTACTGGTCGATCCCCGGACCCTTGCCACCCTGCCCCGGCGTCAGATTGCCAACGGGCTGGCGGAAGCCGTCAAAATGGCGCTGTGTTTCGACGCGGAAGGATTTGCCCGCTTTGAATCCATGGATATCGACCGGGAAATTGCTTCCCTGGCAGCCGGTGAACCTGTTCCTGCGCTGGAACGGATCATTGCGGATGCCCTGCGGACAAAAAAAACTGTAGTGGAGCAGGATGAAAAAGAGCATGGCCTGCGCCGGGTCCTGAATTTCGGTCACACCTTGGGTCACGGAATCGAAAGCCTGCATGAAGAAAACGGCCTGCTCCACGGCGAATGCGTGGCGCTGGGTATGCTCCCCCTGTGCTCCGGCCCTGTCCGGGAGCGTCTGCTCCCGGTGCTGGCAAAGCTGGGACTGCCGGTCTCCTGCTCCGCGGATCCCGGCCGGGTGATGCAGGCGGTCATGCACGATAAGAAAGTATATGCCGGAAAAGTCCGTGCCATTCTTGTGGAGGAGGTTGGCTCCTTCATTGAAAAGGAACTCACCCTGGAAGAGCTGGGGCAAATCTATACCGATTACTTTTTTCAATAAGGAACCGCCTCATTCTTCCATGGAATTATGACTTATTCTCTTTCAGGAGTGCATCATGAAAAACACTTTCGGCACCTCTGTCACCGTTACCCTTTTCGGTGAAAGCCACGGCCCGGAAATTGGCGCCGTTATTGACGGCCTTGCTCCCGGCCTGACCGTGGATGAGGCATTTATTGCCGACCGGCTGACGCTCCGCCGCCCTGCCGGCCGCATTGCCACCGCCCGTCAGGAGGCGGATGCCTTCCGGATCGTCAGCGGGGTTTTTGAAGGCCGCACCACCGGTACCCCCCTGACCATCCTGATTCCCAATGCGGATACCCGCAGCGGGGATTATCAGCGGGGGCCTGCCCGGCCGGGGCATGCAGACTATACCGCCTATGCCAAATACCATGGTTTCGAGGACTACCGGGGCGGCGGTCACTTCAGCGGACGGATCACCGCGGGGCTGGTGGCTGCCGCGGCGGTCGTCATTCCCGCACTGCAGGCAAAGGGGATTTTTATCGGTACCCATGTCGCCCGTTGTGCCGGTATTGATGATCTTCCCTTCAGCCCGGACCTGGCTGCCGACATTCACCGCCTGAATTCCTTGCCTTTTGCCGTGTTGGATGCAGAACGGGGCGGGCAGATGCGCGAAGCCATTGAGGCGGCTGCCGCATGCGGGGACAGTGTCGGCGGCATTCTGGAGACTGCTGTGCTGGGCCTGCCTGCCGGCGTAGGCGAGCCCTGGTTCGACACTGTGGAAAGTGTCCTTTCCCATGCGCTTTTCTCCGTTCCTGCTGTCAAGGGTGTGGAATTCGGCAGTGGCTTTGCCCTGGCGGATATGAAGGGCAGCCAGGCCAACGATCCTTTCCGGATGGCCGGCGGAAAACCCGTCACCGTCACCAACCGTAACGGCGGTATAAACGGCGGCATCACCAACGGCATGCCCCTGCTCTTCCGCTGTGCGGTCAAGCCCACTCCCTCCATTGCGCTGGAGCAGCAGACAGTGAATCCCCTCACCGGGGAAGAAACCACCCTGGCCATTAAGGGACGGCATGATCCTGCTATCGTACACCGCGCCAGGATCGTGGTGGACAGCGTCATTACCCTGGCCCTCTGCGACCTCCTTGCCCTCCGTTTCGGTACAGATTACCTGGCGGATCCGGGTAAATAATCCTTTGATCCTGACTCTGAAAAGCACTGTTGATTGTGCATGATGAACGATGAAGAATGAATTTGAGTACGGCTGCATCGGGGAACACCTTCCCCACAGCTTTTCCCGGGAAATCCATGAGCAGATCGGCGCTTATGCCTATGAACTGAAGGAACTGACCCCGGATGAACTCCCTGTCTTTTTGACGGTGCGGGCTTTCCGAGGAATCAATGTCACAATTCCCTATAAGCAGGCTGTCATCCCTTTCCTGGATGAAATTGATGAGACCGCAAAGGCTATCGGCGCCGTCAACACAGTTGTGAACCGGAACGGGAAACTGTTCGGCTTCAACACGGACCTGGACGGGCTGACCCGCCTGATCCGCCGCATCGGCCTGGACCTGAAGGGAAAAAAAGTCCTGATTCCCGGCACCGGCGGCACCTCCCGCACCGCATCCTTCGCGGCGGAGAAACTCGGTGCCCGGGAAATCCTCCGTGTCAGCCGCACGGGACGGGAAGGCAGCCTGACCTATGAGGATGTCCTTCGGAACCATACGGATGCAGAAATCATCCTGAACACCACTCCCTGCGGCATGTTCCCTGAAACGGATGCCCAGCCGCTGCCGCTGGATCCCTTTGACCGTCTGCAGGGCGTCGCCGATGTGATCTACAATCCCCTGCGCAGCCGGCTGGTGCTGGATGCCCGTTCCCGCGGCATTCCCGCGGAAGGCGGGCTGTATATGCTGGTAGCCCAGGCCGTCCGTGCCTCGGAGCATTTCCTGGATACCGTATATTCCCCCGATCTCACAGACCGGATTTATGAACATATCCTGCGAGCAAAGGAAAATATTGTGCTCATCGGTATGCCCGGCAGCGGCAAATCCGCCGTCGGCAAAATTCTCACAGCCAGGACCGGCAGGCCCCTGGCGGACACGGATGAACTCATTGTCCGGAAAGCCGGGAAATCCATTCCCGATATCTTCCGGGAGGACGGCGAGCCTGCTTTCCGGGATCTGGAAAGTGCCGTGATCCGTGAGCTTTCCAGGCAGGGAGGCCGGATCATTTCCACCGGAGGCGGCGCAGTGCTGCGTCCGGAAAATGTAGCATCCCTGCGGCAGAACGGACGCCTTTTCTGGCTGAACCGCAATCCGGATGACCTGACTCCCACGGATGACCGTCCCCTGGCGGATACATCAGCCAAGATGAAACGCCTGTATCTTGAACGGGAGCCTGTCTACCGGGCCGCTGCGGATACGGTCATTCCTGTCACAGGCACCCCGGAGGAAACTGCCGGAAGAATCGAAAGCTGGTGATTGTATGAATATTCTCGTGATCAACGGACCAAACCTGAATATGCTGGGAATCCGGGAACCGGAAATCTACGGCCGTGCCACCTATGCTGACCTCTGCCGCCTCATTGAGGACCATGCAAAGGAACTGGGAGTCTCCGTCACCCTCTGTCAGTCCAATCACGAAGGTGCTCTGGTGGATGCCATCCAGCAGGCCTATGGAAAACAGGACGGCATTGTTATCAATCCGGGGGCCTATACCCATACCAGCATCGCTCTGCTGGACGCGCTGAACGCTGTATCCATCCCGGCAGTGGAAGTGCATATCTCAGATCCGGATTCCCGGGAGGAATTCCGGAAAACCAGCTATGTCCGCGCCGCCTGTGTAAAAACCATCAAAGGCCATGGTCTCAGCGGCTATCTGGAAGCCATGGATTTCCTGGCAGGAGTGAACCGATGAAAGTCATTATCCGCCCCGGCGCCGCCCGCGGAACCGTTGCAGCGCCGCCCTCCAAGTCCATGGCCCACCGGCTGCTGATTTGTGCCGCCCTGGCAGAGGGAGAAAGCATCGTCCGCGGAGTGGATCCCAGCGAGGATATCCTCGCTACGGCAGACTGCCTGACGGCACTGGGCGCTTCCCTTCTCCGGGAGGGAGACGCAGTCCTCGTCCGGGGTACAGATCCCCGGAAGTCCCGTGATGCAATACTTCGCTGCCGGGAATCCGGAAGCACGCTGCGTTTTATGATCCCCCTGTGCCTGCTTTCCGGCAGCTCCATGCGTCTGGAGGGCAGTGAAAAGCTGTTGTCCAGGCCCCTGTCCGTATATGAGGATCTGTGCCGGGAACAGAGCTTCCTGCTCTCCCGGGAAAACGGCGGCCTGCAGGTCTGCGGCCGGCTGGTCCCGGGTGAATATGCCGTCCCCGGAAACATCAGCAGCCAGTTCATCACCGGCCTGCTTTTTGCCCTTCCCCTGCTTTCCCGGGACAGCACCGTCCGTCTGGTTCCCCCGGTGGAAAGCCGTTCCTATCTGTCCCTGACGCTGCAGGCCCTGCAGGATGCCGGGATCCCGGTATCCTGGAAGGATGAGTATACCCTGGCCGTTCCCGGCAGTGCCGCCTACCGTCCCCGGGATACGGCGGTGGAGGGGGATTATTCCAATGCAGCCTTTTTTGAGGTCCTCAACTGCGCCGGCGGCAGCGTTGCTGTTACCGGTCTGCGGGCAGACAGCCTGCAGGGTGACAGAATTTATCAGGAGTATCTTCCGAAACTGCAGGCAGGCTGTCCGGAACTTGATCTCACGGACTGCCCCGACCTGGCGCCTGCGCTCTTTGCCGCAGCAGCCCTTTGCCACGGGGCAGTGTTCACCGGCACCCGGCGCCTGCAGTTCAAGGAAAGCGACCGCGGCGCTGTCATGGCGGAGGAAATGGCGAAATTCGGCATCCTCCTGAAGACAGAAGAGAACCGCATTACTGTTCCCGTCGGAAATATCCGGACCCCGGCGGTGCCCCTCGAAAGCCATAATGACCATCGGATTGCCATGGCCCTTTCCCTGCTGTGCACCCGCACCGGCGGGGAAATCCGGGGTGCTGAAGCAGTACGCAAAAGCTTCCCGGATTACTGGGATCGGCTCCGTTCCCTGGGAATCAGCGTTGAAGCCCGGGACTGAGGCTGTTCTGCCGGAAGTATATTCAGCATTTTATATCGGAGGTTTACAGATGGCTGTATTTGAATCCCTGGAACAGGCCAGGGCATTTTTCAGCAGGGATCTCTTCGCCGCCGGCAACGGCATGACCCTCGAAGCGCTCACACCGGACGGCGCCGTCTGCGCCATGGATATTACCGAGCGACATCAGAATGCGGAAGGCGGCCTGATGGGCGGCGCGATCCTTGCCCTGGCGGATTTCACTTTTGCCGCCGCTTCCAACAACGCCCACCGTCCCACCGTTGCCCAGCAGGTCAGCCTGAACTTTCTCAATGCCTCCAGGGGGACCTGTCTCACTTCGGCGGCCCACTGTATAAAGGATGGCCGCACCAGCTGCGTTTATCGTATTGAAATAAAAGATGACCTGGGCAGGGAAATTGCCCAGGCCATGTTCACCGGTTTCAAACTTTAATTACTTTGCTGCCTCGTCCAGCTTCTTCAGGATACCTCCGGCCTTGAGCGCCGGCACCACCGCATGGTAGAAGATCGGGGCAGCCACAATCGCAGCGCCCGCATTAATGATGGACGCCGGGAACTTGCTGGCAACCGCCGCCCAGGCATTGCCCGCAATCGCTCCGTAAATGGCGCTCTTCAGCATATACAGCGCCACATAGGTCAACGCACCCGCAACACAGGCGGCCACCACCCGGATGAGCGTCTGTGTTTTTTCATTGTTCCGTTTGCCGGCAATCAGGCCGCAGATCCAGGCCATGGCAAACTTAGAAACGAAGGTGATCAGGAGATTGACGATCCCCTCATTATAGAACGACAGGTCGTACAGGGCGGATCCCAGGCCTGCAGCCGTACCGCCCCAGACCGGCCCGAGCAGCAGGCCGCACAGCAGGCAGACAGCGTTGGCGAAATGAACCTTTGAGCCCAGCAGCGGGAATCTGAACAGGGTCACCACAAATACCAGGGCTGCCATCACTGCGCCGAACACGATCCGCGTCAGCTGAATTTCATTCTTCTTCATCGTAAACACTTCCTCACTTGACTTTGGATGCAAAGGAGTATATGCTCTGTTTGGCTATATGAAAAGTGCCAGAAACGGAGAATTTTATAAGACCAGATGAAAAACACCAAACCGGCCTACCTGGCCCTGTACGAATCCCTGCGGGAGGAAATCCGTTCCGGTGTCCGCCCCTTCGGCAGCCGCCTGCCTTCCAGGCGTGTCCTCGCCCGGGACCGGGGTGTCAGCGCCATCACGGCGGAGCACAGCCTGGAACTGCTGTGCGAGGAGGGCTACGCGGAGCCGCGTCCCCGCAGCGGCTGCTATGTCATTTACCGGGAGGGTGACGGTTTTTCCCCGCCTTCAGGGCCGCCGGAACAGCGCACCGCTCCGGTTCCTCCCTCCCCCGGCCGGGACTGCTTTCCCTTTCCCGCCCTGGCCCGGATTATGCGCCGTGTCCTGACGGAATACGGCGAGGAAATCCTTGTCCGCCCGCCGAAAACCGGCTGTCCCGAACTCCGGGAAGCTATCTGTCGGTATCTGGCCCGCAACCGCGGCATCCGCGTTCAGCCGGACCAGATTGTCATCGGCGCCGGCGCGGAATATCTTTACGGGCTGACAGTGGAACTGCTGGGCAGCGGGAGGATTTACGGCATCGAGTCGCCTTCCTATCAGAAGATTGAACAGATATACCGTTCCCGGGGTGTGCAGGTGGATTACTGTCCTCTCGGAAAAGACGGCATTCTCTCAGAAGCGCTCCGGGCCACAAAAGCCTCTGTCCTCCATGTCACGCCCTTCCGCAGTTTTCCCAGCGGTGTCACCGCCACAGCCTCCAAGCGCCGGGAATACCTTCGTTGGATTGATCAGGAGGACCGTTTCATCGTGGAGGATGACTATGAATCGGAATTCTCCCTCCTGCGCAAGCCGGAGGAAACCCTGTTTGCCGGAGCCTCCCGGCAGAATGTAATCTATCTGAACACTTTTTCCCGCACTGTTTCCCCGTCTTTCCGCGTCGGATATATGGTACTTCCCCGGGCACTGCTCCCGGTTTTTGAGCAGCGGGTCGGTTTCTACAGCTGCACCGTTCCCGCCTTTGAGCAGTATGTGCTGGCAGAGCTCATCAGCGGCGGCGAATTTGAACGCCATATCAACCGGATCCGGCGTAATGAACGCAGGACAGCGGATACCCGCCTGCCGTAAAGCCGGTCCTCCCGTATTGATTTCGCGGCCTGTCTGTCGTAAAATAGCAGTGGGAGATCCTGCATCAGCAAAAGTCCATACCCGGAAAACAGTTTCCGCCGGGAAACCCGCGGATGTGTTTCCTCTTCTTCAGGAATACCCATTATATAAATTTAAAGGATTGATCTGACCTATGCCTTCAAAGGAAAAAAAGACCAAGCACAGCACTGCGCCTTCCCCGGACACCGTGTATGTCAACCGGGAACTGAGCTGGCTGGAGTTTAACCGCCGGGTCCTGCTGGAAGCGGCTGATCCGTCTGTTCCCCTGCTCGAGCGGCTGAAGTTCCTGATGATTTACCAGTCCAATCTGGAGGAGTTCTACCGGGTCCGCATCGGCATTCTCACCCATCGGGCCATGCTGACGCCGGAAAGCGGCGATCCTGTTTCCGGCATGCTTCCGGAAACGCAGATTGCTGCCGCCCTGGTTGTCACCCGGGAGCAGCAGACCCTGCTGGAAAGCATCTGGAAAGGCATCCGGGAAGAGCTGCACGCCCGTAATGTGGATGTGCTGGATTTCAAAAAAATCAGCAAAGTGGATGAGCTGATGAGCAAGAAGCTTTTCGGCGACATCCGGGATCTGCTGCAGCCCCAGATAATCAGCCCGGACCAGCCCCTTCCCTTTCTCTGGAGCGGGGAAACCAACATCATTGCTTTCCTGGGCCGCGGAACCGACCAGAAGCTCTGTTTCATTCCCCTTCACCGGGTTCCGGCCTATCAGAGTTTTGAAATCGACGGCTGTCAGAAGATCGTGCTGACTGCGCCGCTGGTAAGGCATTTCCTTCCGCTGCTGCTGAAAAAGGAAACCATTGTCCAGTCCGCCATCATGGATGTTACCCGGAATGCGGACGTCTTCTTCTCCAGTGTGGAAGACCGGGCTGATGATAACTTCCGTGACAAGGTCTCCGGTATGCTTTCCAAGCGGAAGCGTGAAATGCCTGTACGCGTGCGTATCAGCGGCAAGCTGACCGATCCCGCCCGGGCCCTGCTCCTCCGGAAGCTCCATGTGACGGAGGACCGGGTGTTCACCCAGTCCATTCCCTTCGATCTTTCCTTCCGTTCCTGTATCAGCGGACCTGCGGACCTTCGCTATCCGGACCGGAAACCTTCCCGGGATCTGGGACTGAAAAAAGGGGAATACTTCAGCTATATCGACAGGCAAGACCTGTTGATGAGTTTCCCTTTTCAGAGCATGATGTCCTTTGTGGACCTGATTTACGAAGCTGCGGACGATCCCGAGGTGCTTTCCATCAAAATCACCCTGTACCGGATGTCCGGCAGCAGCAAGATTGCCGCCGCCCTGGCTTATGCCGCCGACCGCGGCAAGGATGTGCTCTGTCTGCTGGAGCTCCGCGCCCGTTTTGACGAGCAGAATAATATTGACTATTCCGAGATGCTGGAAGACGCGGGCTGCCGTGTCATCTACGGTCTTCCTGACCAGAAGGTGCACAGCAAGCTGTGCGTCATCACCCGCCAGCGCGGCCTGACTCTGAGCAGGATCACCCAGGTCGGAACCGGCAACTACAACGAAGTTACCGGCGAGCAGTATACCGACCTGTCCCTTATCACCGCCCGGGAAGACGCCGGCCGGGAAGCGGAAGCGGTATTCACCGCCCTGGAAAACGGGGAGCTGCCTCCGGAAGCCCATGCCCTGTGGATCGCTCCCCTGAGTTTCAAGTCCCGGGTCCTGGAAATGCTGGACCGGGAACTGGCAAAAGGGGAAGACGGCCGTGTGGCCATCAAGATCAATTCCCTGAACAACCGGGAAATCATGGAAAAACTCATCGAATGCTCCCAGGCGGGCGTAAAGGTGGAACTGTTCATCCGCGGGATCTGCTCCCTGCGTCCCGGCATTCCCGGCATGACGGACAACATCACCGTCAGGAGCGTCATCGGCCGCTGGCTGGAGCATTCCCGCATCTACAGTTTCGGGGAAGGGGCGGACCAGCGTCTCTTCATCGGCTCCGGGGACCTGCTGAACCGCAACCTGGAGCGCCGGGTGGAAGCCTTTATTGAAGCGGTTACCCCGGACACCCGGGAGCAGCTGAACGTCATCCTGGATGCCCTGCGGAACGACCGGGAGAAATCCTGGCTCATGCAGCCGGACGGCACCTATGTCCGGGAGGATGACGGTGAAGGTACTTCCTCCCAGGAAGCGCTGTACCGTTACTTCAGCGGTCTCAGGGTTTCCCTTGCGGAACCCGCTGCTCAGGAGCCTGAAACACCCGCAGCCGTTGAAACGTCCGGAGAAAAAAACTCCGGCGGCCTGTTCGGCTGGCTGCACCGTCTCTTTGGCTCCTGATATGCCTGCCGTTATCAATTGTGCATTGTGCATCATGAATTGTGCATTGAACTGAAGGGGGTTGAATCATGTCTGAAAGCTACAATATCTGTCTGGACGTGGGCGGCACCAAAGTGCTCGGTGCGATCTTTGATGAAAAGGACAAGATCATTTACCGCCTGAAAAAGCGGTCCAAAAGCGGCGGCGCCGCCTCCGCTGATGTGGAAAAGGTCATCATCGACGTGGTGGAGGAGATGATTAAGGAATCCGGCATCGACCGCAAAAAGCTGAATGCCGTCGCCTCCTGCGCCCCCGGCGTCATTGACCAGGACAAGGGGATCGTTCTCTTCACGCCGAACCTGCCCTGGCGCGATTACGACATGGCCTCCTCCATGCGCAAACAGTTCGGCGTTCCCTTCTATGTGGGCAACGACGTCAACCTGGGCGTGCTGGGCGAATACCATTTCGGCGCTGCGCGCGGCTATAAGAACATCGTGGGCTTTTTTGTGGGTACCGGCATGGGCGGCGGGCTTATCCTCAACGGTTCTCTCTTTACCGGGAACCAGTTCAAAGCCGCTGAATACGGCCATATGATCCTGGACCCTGAAGGTCCCCTGTGCAACTGCGGCCAGCGCGGCTGCCTGGAAGCGTTCTCCAGCAAGCAGGGCATGACAGCCTATATCCGCCAGCAGATTTCCCGCGGACGGAAAACCCTGATGGAGGAAGCCGTCAGCGAAGGCGTCTTCCGTTCCAAGAAGCTGGTCAAAGCCCTGGAAGCCGGGGACCAGGTAGCCATGGAAGCGGTGGACCGTGCCTGTCATTGGCTGGCTGTCGCCACCGGCAACCTCATCAATACCATATCCCCGGACCTGGTCCTCTACGGCGGCGGTGTCATCGAAGCCCTGGGAGACCTGTTCCTGAAAAAGATTCTGGCTGAAGTGGACCGTTACTGTATGCCGCAGATCCGTTCCACCGTGGAGATTAAAAACGCGTCCCTGGGGGATGATTCCATCCTCTATGGTGATCTGGCCATGATCAAGGGACTGTAAAAATATGTTTCTGTCAGGACCGGTATCCGGAAGGATACCGGTCTGTTTTGTAACAGGCAGGAAAGGCTTGTTACAAAGTTTACAGATTTGTTACACCGTTATCCTGCAGATAATGTTACAATGGTTCCGGAACCTTGAAACGGAAAGGACGAACGCCCATGGATACCATTTTTCTGGTGGAGGATGAACCGAATATCCGGATGCTCACCGGTATGCATCTGCAGCTGGCCGGTTATACGGTCAGGGAACTGGAGGACGCTGCCTGTGCCCGGGACGCGCTCCGGAAGGAGAAGCCTGCCCTGGTGCTGCTGGATATTATGATGCCCGGGGAGAACGGATTTTCTCTGGGGCAGGACCTGATCAAGGCCGGCATCCCTGTCATCTTCCTGACCGCGAAAACCGCTGTTCCGGACCGGGTAAAGGGACTGCGCATGGGCGCCCATGACTATATCCTGAAGCCCTTTGAGCCGGCGGAACTGCTGGCCCGGGTGGAAAACGTGCTCAAACGGACCCAGTCTGACAGTTCCATCTATGAGCGCGGGGATCTCCGGGTGAATTTCGAAACCCGCGAGGTATGGAGAAACGGTGTCCCTGTTTCCCTCACCACCCTGGAATTCAACCTGCTGAAAGCCCTGATCGACGCCGGCAGGACTGCCCTGAGCCGGGAGGAACTGCTGGGCGCCGTCTGGGGATATCACTATACCGGCGAAACCCGCACCGTGGACGTTCATGTCCAGCGCCTGCGGGGAAAGATCGGAACTGACCGGATTGAAACCATAATCAGATACGGTTACCGTTTCCGGGAGGATGTATGAAAAAACAGATTGTCTCCGGCATGCTGCTGCTGATTCTGCTGTTTCTCCCCCTGTCGCTGTATCTGCAGATCAACCAGAGTTTTGACCTGTCTGTATCCAACGCTACGGAGAGCTCCCTTCAGGAGGAAAACGCGGTGGCGCAGGCGTTTCTGATCATGCAGCAGCAAATCATAACCGCCCAGAAAGTAAGCGCCAATGACGCGGTCCGCCTGTCTGCCATAAGGCTGAGGCAGCAGTTTGAATCTCCGCGTATGAAAGTACTGGTCTTTCTGAACCGGGTCCCCCTGACGGGGCGGCTGCCGGACAATGCCGCCCGCCTGATGGAACTGACAGGCCGGTCCTCCTTCCTCTCCTCCGAAGACCAGGCGCTGTATGTTGCCCATCCGATGGGTGACAATACCATGCTGATTACAGCCACTGATTTTTCCGGCTTTTATGAGATGCGCAGGAAGCAGCGCATATATGCAGGATTGATCTGTCTCGGCGGAATTGCCGTGGCTGCCCTGCTTTCCCTGCTGATTGCCGGCCGGATTACCCGGAGGCTCAGGATCCTTTCCCGCTCGACGGAAGCGGTCCGCAGCGGAGCTCCTTTTGATCTTCAGCCCACCGGCAGGCGGGATGATATCGGAAAACTGACTGACGCTTTTGCCGCCATGAACAAGGCTGTCAGTGCAAGAGAGGAAGCGCTCCGGGAAGAAACTCAGCAGCGGCAGCAGCTGATTGATGCCCTGGCCCACGAAATGCGCACTCCCCTGACCTCCATTGTCAGCGCCGCCCGGCTTATCCAGAAGGAACCGGACAAACCCGAAATCCGGGACGGGATGTGCGATCTCATTGTAAAGGAATCCAGGCGCCTGTCCGAAATGGATGAAAACCTGATGAAACTGACCCAGATGAACGGCTCGGAGTTGCAGACGGAATCCTTCTCCCTGCTGGAAATGGCGCAGGAAGCCCTGGCTGTTTCACCGGAAACAGAGCTGTCCGGTGAAGATTCCACCGTCACAGCCGATAAATCCCTGATCATCCACCTGCTGCGCAACCTGGTCAATAATGCCTGGAAAAGCGGCACGAAAACGCCGGTCCGGGTTGTCCTTCACCCGCAGGGGTTTTCGGTTTCGGATGAGGGCCGCGGCATGACCGCAGAAGAAGTTTCCCAGTGCATGCGTCCTTTCTGGAAGGCGGACCCTGCCAGGACCCGGGCCTCCGGCGGCGCAGGACTGGGCCTGGCCATCTGTCAGTCCATCGCCCGGCTGCACGGGGCCACCCTGGAAATCCGGAGTGTGCCCGGCGAAGGAACTGCTGTTGATTTTACACTGCCGTTACATCCGTGTGAATACACTGAAACAACAGATCAGGTATCCTGTGAACGAAAGGAGTGATTCAATGATGTTCGGACACAGGCAAATCAGGCGTCTTGCACTGTCGCTCACAGCCCTTGTTCTGGCGCTGGCTCTGCTGCCGCTTTCCGCCCTGGCTGTAACCGAAGACACCGTGCAGGCAGCCCCGGAAGCCGACGGTCTTCAGGGTACTGTACCTTTTTCCATCCTCTGGCCTGAAAATGATATTATTTTGCCCTATGAGGAATACATGCCTGAGCGCGGTACCGTTCCTGAAGCGGATCAGTATCATTATTCCCGCCTGTCAGACGGTGAACTGGCCAGATACAGGGAACTTCTCGGCCGGCTGGAAAGCGGGAAAATCTCCCTGGAAGGCATTCCCTCCGTCGCAAACCGGCTGACGGAAGAGCAGTTGGGTGTTTACCCCCTGAAGCCTGAAGACTTTGCCGGGGAAACCTTTTACGTCATCCTTCCGGGGGAAAAACTGGAGGACAGCCAGCTGCTTTCCCTGATCGCGTCCTTCCGGGACCTGGATATCTCCTTCGATCCCGATTCCCTGACCGAACGGAACTGCACACGCCAGGCTTACGTAGGCTCTTCCAGATACCTGGACCAGGAGGAACAGGCCCGCCAGAAAACCCTCCAGGCCATGATTGTCCGCGGCACGCTGACCCGGGACGATATTGCCCCGGGAACCGTCTGTCAGTTCACTGATCCGGTACCGGGCTATGGCCCTTTCCTGCTTTATCCGTACAGAAGGCTCACCGATGATGAACTGGCCGCCTTCCTTTTTGCGGATCATTCTGCCTGGGAAACCGATCCGGACCAGATAAACCGGCTTGCCCTTCAGGCAGCCCGCAAAATTCTCCGGATGCCGCTTTCCATGTCGGTAACCGATGAAAAAATGACTTCCGAAGAGAACCGCTGGAAAGCCCTTGCCGGCAATCGGGTAAATCGGTATGAACTCTTTTTTGAAACAGCAGACTCCTTCTTCACCGATGCTCCCGTTGGAGAGCTGGCCGACCTTCTGATCTGGATGCTTGAAGGATCCGGACAAAGTGCGGAAATAGAGGGGCTCTCGGTCAGATACTGGGTCAGTTATCCCGCAGATGAAGTTTACACAGGCGACAATTCCGAAGCCTGCATCGAAGCGGCTGATCTGTGGGCGAGAAACAATCTGGCTCTTCCCGAGGATCAGCTTCCCCGCAACTGGACCGTCAGCCACAGGGACAGCGATACCCTTTATCTGAATGCGGAAACTGCGGAATGGGAGTTCTATCTGTGGGTTCATGAAAGCGACGCCCAGATTTCCGTATGCTATATGTGGAACAAAGCCTTCCGTGATTATTCATATGCAGAATCATATGATGAAAGCACCGATCAGTCCGGCGTTTATCTGCCTTACCCCAACAATCCTTCCGGACGGGAGCCGGTTTCAGAGGAGGAGGCCGCCAAACCGCTGGAGATGGATTTCAACAATACAGTCAGTCCCTGGCTCACCGACCGTGAGCTGGCAAGGATCCGCGTCCTGATGGCTGCCGTGGAAGCCGGGAAAATGACCTATACCGGTCCTTCCATTGTCAATATTCCCTACGCTGACTCCGGCGCCGCCGTATACCCGCTGAATCCGGAGGATTATAACGGACAAACCTTCTATGTCTTTCTGCCGGACAGTGAACAGCTCAGCGACAATCAGCTGCTTGCCCTGATTTTCGCCTTTAAGGAGCTGGGAATTTCCTTTGATCCGGATTCCCTGAGCAGCATGAACTGCTGCCGCCACTGCAACGTCCTGGAAAACAGATATCTTTCCGAAGAGGAAACAGCCCGCATGAACGACATCCGGGAGAAAATCCTCAGCGGGGAAATCACCGTGGCAGACAGTGCGGCGTCCACTCCTGTCATGATCGTATCCAAAACAACCCTGAGAACCTGGGGTACGGATACAAAGCAGTTCCGTTTCTATCCCTACCGAAAGCTGACAGATGATGAAATAACGGCTTTCCTCTTTGCGGAAATCGGAACCGGCAGCGTGGATCCGGAATCCCTCAGGACCAGCGCGCTCCTTTCCGCCACGGACTCGCTCTGTCTTCCGTCTTCTTTCCGGCTGAACGACAGTCAGGTCGCGGCAATGGATTTCTATGGCAAAAACGTTACCCAGTATACCAATGAGTTTCTCCCGGATAATGTGCAGTATTCCACAGACTCTCCTGTCCCTCTCAGTCTCACCGTCAAACATATGCAGGAATCCGGAAAACTCCCGGAACTCTCCGGTATCCGTCTTGAATACGCTTACACCTCTCTGAACGCAAAAGTCCAGAGCTATGATGCCGGTGATTCCCTGAAAACCTGGATTGCCGCGGCTGAGCAATGGGCAAAGGATACCCTGCGGATTCCCGTCGGGAATACCCGCTGGACCTTTGTGGAAGCCGGCGACAACCGCGGCCCGGGTGAAAGGGTTCAGCTTCGGCTCCTGCTGGAGGACTGGGATATCCGCCTGTGGATCTATCAGTCCAGTCTTCAGCCGGATGAATGCTTCCTGTACACCCGGAAATGGTATCATTCCCCGGATGGTGTTTATTCAAACCTTGCCAACGGATATTTCTTCTGAGAATCCTGTTCCGGCGCCCGAAAGGGTACCGGTTTTCTTATGCCTCCACCCGCAAAAAAGCCGTAGCCGGTCATTCCGACCTTCTCCGGCGGATAATCTGCGGTCTTTGAACCCTTGTCTGTCTTACGGATCCGGATACAGCCGCTGCATCATTTCCTGCAGCTGCATCGCTGCGATCCGGGCTTCACGGCCTGCCAGGCTGCCGGGTGCCTGCCGTTCACAGCTGAAATTGCCCACAATGCTGATATTCCGTCCCTCTGTTTCCCGGACATGCTCCGCCAGCACCGCATACAGGATATTGGCCCAGCGCTGGTGATAGGTGGATGTCACCAGCGTAATTTCTTCAATCCATTGTTCCTTCAGGATCTCAAAGGTATTTGTCGCATTGTCCAGGGTGGTCATGGCCCTTTCATCGGTAAAAATGCTGTCCTCCGGAATACCGCAGGTTTCGGAGAGGTATTGTTTCATCAGGCCTGCTTCCGTATGGTACTCAGGGTTGTTATCACCCGTGGCGCCGCCTGAACACACCAGGATGGAATCCGGAAACTCCCGCCAGGCAGCTGCGGCAGCTTCGCAGCGTTCCTTCAGTTCTTCCGTCATCTCACCGTTTTCCAGTTCGTAGCCCAGCACCACAAAAGCATGGCTTCCCGTAATCTGCAGTTCAGCAGGAGAATCCTTTCCCAGGACATACACGCGGTAACCGGGTTCCATGAACAGTTCCTGCCATTTTGCGGCAATGAAGGCGGCCATTTCGTCATCCTTCAGGGCTTCCAGGTCCGCGTCTATCCGGCTGGCTGCCTCCTTTGCCGCTGACAGGTCACTGATCAGCACGCTGTAATCCACGGTCTGTTCTTCTTCCCGGGCGCTCTCCGCACAGCCGCTGCACACCATTCCCGCCGTCAGCAGCAGTGCCAGGAAAACCGATATGCATCTTCTCACTGTTCCGGACATAGTCCTGCCCCTCCTGTCTGTATGAATCTGTTCCTTGTGAGCTCATTTTACCGTTTTCCTGGTCATTCCGCAACAAAAAAACTGCCCATGCCGTAATCCTCATAACGGTCATGGGCTTTTCTTTTCCTGTTGTACAGTTTCCGGTTGTCAGCGATCCTGGTCACCGGGCTGAATTCCCAGGTTTTCCGCTGCCGGCGGTTCAGTTCCTTCTGAGCCTTTTTGCTCAGCTTGTCCTTGGGGACAAATCCGGCCATGATCATCACTCCCTTTCGCATGGCGTCCCGGAAATTCTATCATTTCCCCGGCTGAAAGGCAACCGGATACTCCGGTTACACAGAAAACAGCTTTTCTTTTCAATATGGTCACTTGCACAAAATAAACTTGACATGTAATATTATTTTATTTATATTTGTTATGGTCATTTTGACCATAAAGGAGGAAGGCTATGCATACGTTAATGGAACAGGACCGGATCTGGATCACCATAGATGTGCTGCCGCTTTCCGTGCATGAAAGAACGCTCTTCATTCTCCTGTCCCAGCGGAAGGCGCCGCCCTATCAGGGTATGTGGGCCCTCCCCGGCCGTTTTATCCGGGAAAACGAATCCGCTGAACCGGCTGCCGAACGCATGATGAACGGACTGCTGCCCTCCGCTGACGGATATTTTGAACAGCTTTATACTTTCTCGGAACTGAATCGGGATCCCCGGGGCCGTGTCATCTCCATGTCCTATCTGGATATTCTCCCCTGGAAAGCCGTTCAGGATACTGTTCTCAAAGGAGATTCCTCCCTGGTCTGCTTTGCCGCCTCGCTGAATGAAAAAGGCCTGCGGCTGAAAAGTGCCGACAGCACCCTTTTATCCGGAAACGACCTGGCCTTTGATCATGGCCGCATCATTGAAACCGGTATCCGGCGGCTCCGCGGGAAAATCGACTATACGGAAATCGGCTTCCGCTTCCTGGCGGATATGAACGCCTTCTCCCTCAGTGAGCTTCAGGACGCCTTCGAGGCTGTGCTCGGGGAAAAGGTTGACAGCAGCAATTTCCGGCGGACCATCATCAACCGGTATGAAAAAACAGGCCAGCTGCGGCAGACGGATAATTCAGTCCGGCGGGGCCAGGGACGGCCAGCCCTTCTTTACAGCATGGCGCTTTGAAACTGTTCTCCGGTTCTTTCTCCGGGAAAAAGCCGGATCACATTCTGACAGATAAGGAGCAAAAAACATGGAAAAGCAATTTAACCCTGAAGCCGCCCGGGACAATCTTGTGGCGGAACTGCGGAAACTGGCCGGGGAGCAGCATTTCTCCCGGGTGGTCGTCGGCATCTCCGGCGGCAAGGATTCCACCGTCACCGCCGCCATCTGCGCCCGCGCTCTGGGAGCGGATCATGTGTACGGCGTTATGCTGCCGGACGGCGGGCAGAAGGACATCGAAGACAGCCGGCGAATCTGTGCAGCCCTGGGAATCAGGTCCAGAACCGTAAACATCGGGAAAATCCATACCGCT
Organism: Christensenellales bacterium; assembly: GCA_045111455.1. Taxonomy (GTDB): domain Bacteria; phylum Bacillota; class Clostridia; order Christensenellales; family Aristaeellaceae; genus Aristaeella. The sequence goes on from JBGUGL010000020.1 coordinate 138,289, forward strand.
CTGCGGGAAGTGACAGACCAGTTCGGTCCCTCCCCGGACAATGACGGATTTGAGGTGCCCCTGAGCCGGGAAAGCGACATCAACGTCGGTCCCCGCCTGCGGATGACAGTCCTGCGTTACATTGCCCAGGCCCTGGGCGCCCGCCTGGCCGGTACCGGCAACCTCAGCGAAGCTACCGTGGGTTACTGCACCAAGGATGGGGACACCTCCTGTGACTTTGCCATGCTCGGCAGGCTGACCAGCCTCGAGGTGGTCCAGGTAGGATTGACCATGCCGGAGATTCCCCGGGTCCTGGTGGAAAAAACTCCCACTGACGGCCTGTCCGGTTTCAGTGACGAGGAACGCATGGGAATTCTTTACGCGGATATACACCGCTATATCCGGGAAGGCTCCTGCGGTGACCCGGAAACAGATGAAAAAATCCGGAAACGTGAAAGGGCCAATCTCCACAAGCGGCGGATGCCTGTAATCCTGAACCCTTTCAGTGACATGGAGGAGTAAGAAGCCATGAAACTTGACCCGATCGTAATTTCCCTGCTGGATACAGACCTGTATAAATTCAATATGAACCAGGTGATCTTCCACAAGCATACGGATCTGAGCGGAGAATACTATTTCCGCTGCAGGAACGAGGGAATCGTCTTCACCCGGGATATGTTTGAGGAAATCAACGCGCAGATTGATCATCTCTGTTCCCTGCGCTTCACCCGGGAGGAGCTGGACTACCTGCGTTCCATCCGGTATATCAAGGATGACTATGTGGAATTTCTCCGGCTCTGGCATCCCATCCGGGATTATGTGGAAACCTCTCTGGCTGAAGACGGGCAGCTGGGCGTCACCGTCCGCGGTCCACTGTTCTCCGCCATGCAGTTTGAGATTTACCTGCTGGAAATCATCAGCGAGGTTTATTTCCGCATGAAGTATGACTACAGCGAACTGATTCGTTCCGCGGAAGCCCGCCTGGATGAGAAAATCCGGGATTTCCGGAACGGAAAGTATAACTTCCATTTTGCTGAATTCGGCTGCCGCCGCAGGCTGAGCCGGGAATGGCTGGATGTGGTTGTCCGCCGCCTGGCGGAGGAAACCGGCTGCTGCATGGGAACCTCCAACGTTTATCTGGCGAAAAAGTATAATCTGACCCCCGTGGGCACCTACGCCCATGAATTCGTCCAGATGTACCAGGGAATTGACTCCATTCCCCTTGCCTACACAAACCATTATGCCATGGAGGACTGGTATGATGAATACCGCGGCGATAACGGAACCGCCCTGACGGACACCATCACCACAGACCTGTTTCTGCTGGATTTCAACCGGGCTATGGTCAACAACTTCAACGGTGTCCGGCACGACAGCGGTGATCCGTATCTCTGGGGGGAAAAGATCATCGCCCACTACATGAAATACGGGGTGGATCCCCGGACCAAGCTGCTGCTGTTCAGCGACAGCCTGGACTTTGACCGGGCCCAGAAGCTTTACGATCATTTCCGCGGCAGGGCAAAGATCTCTTTCGGGATCGGCACCTTCTGCTCCAACGATACCTTTGTGGATCCGCTGAACATCGTCATCAAGCTGCAGACTGTCAACGGCCGCGCCGTTGCCAAACTGTCCGACACTCCCGGAAAAGCCATGTGCCGGGATGAGGAGTATTTTGAATACCTGAAGCGTTCCGTTGCCTTCCGTCTGGACCGGGAGAAAAACGTGGGCGTCAACTGACAGCGTAAAAGCAGCCGCGGAGCTATCTCCGCGGCTGTTTTCATGTCCGTCTGTACCGGTACCTTTGCTTATTCCGTTACTGTTTCCCCGGTTTCTTCCCAGGCTGAAAACAGTTCTGCCGTAAGGGCTTCTGCCTCCTCGAACCGGTTAAAGGGAACATAGAACCTGCCTCTTTCCAGCATAGGTCCCACCCGGATGGCCATACCTGCTCCCATCACATTCTTCTTCAGGAAGGGAATCCCTTTCTGCTGCAGTACATCCTCCAGAATTCCGGAGGAGACGAAATCCTGTTCTGTCAGAAAACAGGGATCAGTTGCTTCAGGCGTCCTGATCTTCCTGCTGCCGCAGACAGGGCAGCGCTCTTCGTCGATGATCATCATGCATCTCTCGCAATACATCCTTGCATTCCCCTTTCGTCCGTTTTCTGCCGCTTATCCGGCGTGTCTTTCTTTCTGTTTCCATCATACCTTCCGAGCCGGTCCCGGATAAAGGGCCGATTCCGAATAATAGCCGCCGGTATTTTGCGGATACGGCAGCTTTCCCGGTTCACAGCTTATACTGCATGAAATTACCGTTCTTTACGAAGCCGAAGTCTGAATACAGCAGTACGCCCATATCGGACGCGGTAATCTGCACCGCGCCGCATCCGTAAGCGCGCGCCTCCTCCACTACCCGTCCCAGCAGTTCCTTCGCAATTCCCTGCCGGCGGTATTCCGGATCCGTATACATACTGGACAGCAGGCCGATCCGCCCGGTGGGGCAGCTGAAATACGGCGGTTTTTCCACAAAGGACATGCCGCTGGTCCCCACGATTTTTTCTCCGTCCACAGCCAGCCAGGAAACATAGGTTCCGTCCGCCATATGCCGGTGATAAAAATCCTGCAGTGCCGGAACCAGGTCCAGATCCTCCGTGGCGCCTTCCTCCCGCAGCTGGGCAATCCTCATGCTGATGAACCTTTCCAGGTCTTTCTCTTCCAGTTTCCTGTATGTGATTCCCATTTTCTGCTCCTTCCCGGCGCTGTGCAGCGCTGTTTCGCTGTTCCTATTCTATGTGTTCCCGTCCCGGAATGCAAGGAACCGGACAGTCTGTTTTTTGGGGATGCAATCATCAGGCAATTAGGTTATAATTCCCTCTGCACCACAATCTGGAGGAAACACCATGCAGAAGAATTACCGGAAAACCCTGCTGGCCTGTTATCTGGGCTTTATTACCCAGGCAATCACCGCCAATTTTGCACCCCTGCTGTTCCTGAAATTTCATACTGATTACAGCATCTCCCTGGGAAAAATAGCCCTGATCCCCATGGCCTTTTTCATCACGCAGCTGCTGGTTGATCTGTTCTGTGCCCGGTTTGTGGACCGGATCGGTTACCGGCGCAGCGTGGTTGCTTCGGAAATCGCCTCCGCATCCGGCCTGGCCGGGTTTGCTTTTATCCCGGACCTGTTTGCCGATCCGTTCATCGGCATCATGATCTGTGTCATAATCTATGCCATCGGCAGCGGCCTCATTGAGGTGCTCGTAAGCCCCATTGTGGAAGCCTGTCCCTTTGAAAATAAGGACGCGGTCATGAGCCTGCTGCACTCCTTCTACTGCTGGGGTTCCGTGGGAGTCATCCTGCTCTCCACACTGTTCTTTTCCCTGTTCGGAATCGGGCACTGGAAGATCCTGGCCTGTTTCTGGGCGCTGATTCCCCTGTACAATATCTGCAACTTTGCCACCTGTCCCATCGAACGTCTGACCGAGGAAGGCAAGGGAATGACCGTCGGCAGCCTGTTCAGGAAACCCCTGTTCTGGCTGGCCGTTGTGCTGATGGTCTGTGCCGGCGCCTCTGAGCTCGCCATGGCCCAGTGGGCCTCTGCCTTTACGGAAGCCGCCCTGGGCTTCTCCAAGGCTGTCGGGGATCTGGCCGGTCCCTGCCTGTTTGCTGTCTCCATGGGCATCTGCCGGGTCATTTACGGAAAATACGGGGCGAAGATGAATCTGACCCGGTTCATGCTGGGTTCCGGCATCCTCTGCCTGTGCTGCTATCTGCTGGCTTCCCTTTCTGCCAGCCCGGTTCTCGGCCTGGTCGGCTGTATATGCTGCGGCTTCTCCGTAGGAATCATGTGGCCCGGCACCATCAGCATCACTTCCCCGCGTTTCCCCTTGGGCGGTACAGCCCTCTTTGCCCTGCTGGCCATGGCCGGTGACCTGGGCGGAGCCTTCGGTCCGAGCCTGGTGGGCACAGTCACTCAGCAGGCCGGGGATAACCTGCAGGCCGGCATGCTGGCCGGCAGCATATTCCCCCTGGTCCTGGTTGTTGCCCTGATCCTGTTCACCCGGCAGGCCGCAAAAAAAGACTGACGCTGCATACGTCAGTCTTTTCCTTTCACGGCAACATCGGGGAAGGCGCTCCCTTATGCCAGATGCACAGGCGGTGCAGGGGCCGGGTCATCATTACATACAGAACCCGACAGAGGAACTCATCCTCCGGGAAGTTTTCATCAGACGCGTCACAGATACCCACACAGTCAAACTCCATTCCTTTGGCAATACTGGCCGGCAGGATCAGCACGCCGCCCCTGTACTCGGAATCCGTTTCTGAAAGCAGGTGCGCATCCAGTTCCGCACCAATCCGGCGGTAAAGGTTTTTCGCCTGTTCTGTTGTCTTCTCTATCAGGGCAATGCTGTGATATCCCTCCTGCTTCCATTCACGCACCTGTTCCCGGATCAGGGCCAGGCGCGTTTTTTCATTTTCCGCCCGGATAATCCGCGGTTCCCTGCCGTGCCGCAGCACCGGCTTCGTTTCACATATGCCCGGAATGGGATGCCGGCCGGCCGTCTTCTGTGCCAGGTTCATAATCTCCACCGTATTCCGGTAGCTGACAGTCAGCTGCTTCAGTTCCGCCCGTTCCTCAAAAACAGGCCCTTTCCATTCCTCCCAGCGCCGGATTCCCTCATCCGCGCGGATTCCCTGATACAGGTCGCCCACCAGGGTAAAGGTTGCCGCAGGATTGGCCTCCTTCAGCAGCTCAATCTGGAAGGGGGAAAAATCCTGGCATTCGTCAATCACAATGTGCTTCATCTGCTTTGTCTTCAGTCCGCAGACCGCCTTGCAGATCATTGCAAGCATCGGCAGGTCCTCCTGCCGCAGATTTCCGTCCTCAGGCAGTGCCTCCGGGGCATGTTCCTCCAGGAATGACCGGTACAGCCCGGTCAGGTCCGGCAGGGAAAACTTCCCCCGGAACCCGCTGAGATATGCCTCCGCCCGTTCATCTATCTCCCTGTGCCGCTGATCCCGGATCTCATACAGCTCCCGGATCTTCTGCTGCCGCAGTGCGCTTTCCCGCATACCGGCCCTGATCCGGCCTGTCATCTGCTCCGCATTGGCGGTATATCTGTCCTTCAGGAGGGTCACGGCTGACTGCACCCTTTTGCGGATGATCTTCTTCAGTTCCGTAATCCGCTGTTCCAGGGGGAAGTACCGGAGATCCCGCAGGAATACGTTCTCCAGTTCCGTCCGGTCCATCAGCATCACTCCGGCCATCCGGAAACCGTTTTCCGGCAGGATCTGCTCCTGCAGGCGGTCCAGGTACCCGGCCAGCTGCTTCTTCATCTCCAGGGAGCCCTTCATTCGGAGTATCCGTCCTGTCCGCTGCCGTTCCTCCGCAGAGATCGTCAGGTTCCTTTCCAGCCGGCTTTCCCGCAGGATTTTCGGCATCCGCCGGCCCATGCCTTCCCGGCACCATCCTTCAAAGGTGGTCTGCACCACCCGTTCCACTCCCAGGTCCGGAAGCACTTGGGAAATATAGGACAGGAACAGCGGGTTGGGCGCCAGGATCATCATATTTTCCGGTTTCAGGCTCTTCTGGAAGGTATACAGCAGGTAGGCAATCCGGTGCAGTGCAATGGTGGTTTTGCCGCTGCCGGCTGCCCCCTGCACCAGCAGGTTTCCGTTCAGGGGATGCCGGATCACAATATTCTGTTCTGCCTGGATGGTGGTGACGATTTCCCGCAGACGGTCTGTGGAAACGCTTCCAAGCACGCCCTGCAGATAAGCCTCCTGGGAGACGATGCCGCTGTCGAACAAGCTCAGCAGCTCCCGCTGCCGAACCGTCAGCATCCGTTTCAGGGTCAGTTCCCCTGTCACACGTCCGTCCGGGGCTTCATAATCCATTTTTCCGATCTGTCCGGAATAGTACAGGTTAGCCACCGGGGAACGCCAGTCCACCACCACCGGGCTGAGGGTCACAGGGTCCAGCACGCCCCAGCGTCCCAGGTACCAGGTTTCCGGATCGCTTCCGGCGGGAGTGAAATCCAGCCGGGCAAAGTATGCCTGGCCTGAGGCCATATGAAGCTGCCGCAGCCGGTCCAGCTGGGCCCGGAACAGCTGAATGGTAACCTCCTCCTGCTGGTCCGGATCCTCTTTCATCTGTACGTCCATGCACTCCCCGGCTTTCGCGCCGGTGAGTTCCTCCACCTCCCTGATTTCCCGGTCGATGGTGTCACGGGCCTGCTGCAGGTGCAGGTACTCTTCCCCTGCCGCCGGATGTTCCGGCAATCTGACTGATTCCATTTTCATCCTTTCCCGGCAAAACAAAACAAAGCCTCTGCCGTTTTATGTTTTCGCAGAGGCTTACGGATCTTCATCCTGCAAGCGTGTGGATGTGCATATTATCTGAAAAGAACGGGTTTGTCAAGCAAAAAAGCGAAAAAACAGAATCTGCCAAAAACCGGAAGCCCCTGCGCACGGCAGGGGCTTCCGGGCTGAACCGTCAGAACTTCAGGAACTTCTGGACATCCTTGTCGCTCCCCAGCAGCACCACCCGGTCATTCCTGTGGAACTCATAATTGGCCCCGGGCATCGGATCCACATTTCCGTCCCGGCGGATGGCCAGGATATTCAGGTGATATTTCTGCCGGATCTCCAGCTCCACCAGTGTATGTCCCGCCCAGCTGTCCGGTATCTCTGTTTCATAAATGGCATGATCCGGAGAAAGCCGGGTATAGTCATAAACATGGTCACCGCTGTATCGGACCGCCGCCCAGTCCGCAATCTGCTTTTCCGGATAAATGATATCATCCGCACCGCAGGAAAGCAGGAACTGGGCATGGGTATCCCTGGAAACGCGCACCACAACAAACGGCGCCCCTTTTTTCTTCAGCAGCGCTGTGATCTCCAGTGAAGCCTGCAGGTCATGGCTCATGGTCACAACGCACAGGTCAAAATCCCTGACTCCCAGGGAATCAATCAGGGCCGGATCCGTGGCATCCCCGATCTCCGCATTTGTCACGTAGGACATAGCCTCCTGGACCTTATGTTCATCCTTATCTATCACCAGTACCTGATGATGGAGATCAGACAGCTTCTGGGCCATATGGCGCCCGAAGCGTCCCAGTCCGATCAGCAGAACATTCTTCATGATAACCTCCTGACGTATCCGTATCGATACGGAGTCAGTCTATCATGGCTCCCGTCAATGTGCTGTTAAGCATTTTTCCGCGGCGTTAAAGCCGTGTTAAACTGTCCGGCGGAATCTTTATACAATTTTAATGCCGTCTGTGTATCCTTTGTTATTCTCTTTATGCAGGATGCGCTATAATATAAACTGATTCAGAATGTAATCAGGGGGAGGTGGAAAGCATGCCGGAGCAGACCGCGGAAAGAGAACGCATCCTGGTGTGTGTTTCCGCTTCGCCCACCAGTTCCGATGTTATCCGTCGTGCCGCCCGTCTTTCCCGGGCCATCGGCGCGGAGCTGATCGCCCTGTATGTGGAAGATTCAGACGCCCGGAATGATGAGCAGGATAAAATCGTCCATGAGCATCTGAACCTTGCGGAGCGCCAGGGGGCGGTCCTGACAACCATCTACGGAAATGATCCGGCCACCGCCATTGCGCAGTACGCGCAGGTCAGTGGCATTACCAAGATCGTGCTGGGAAAAAGTCCCGGCCGGCGCGCGCTGTTCACGCCCAAGGAAACGCTCATGTCCCGGCTGAATGAACTGGCGCCGGATGTGGAGATTATTATCGTCCCCAATCGCCTGCATGAAGACAGCCATCGTTTCAGCCTGAAAAGAAAGCTGCGGAAGGAACGGCTCACGCCCCGGGATCTGGTCAAAACCCTGCTGATCCTGGTCCTGTGCACCGGAGTGGGCTTCCTGTTCACCGCGGTGGGTCTGTCCCTCACCAATGTGGTGCTGATTTATATCCTGGGTGTACTTGCCGTTGCTCTGTTTACTGACGGATACATCTACAGTCTTCTTTATTCACTGTTCTCTGTGCTGATCTTTAATTTCTTTTTTACAGAACCTTATTATTCTCTCCAGTCCAGTCCCGACTATTTTGCCACCTTCGCCGTTATGTTTGCCGCAGCCATTCTTTCCAGTTCCCTCACCAACCGGATCAAAACCCAGTCCGTCCAGACAGCGAACAAGGCGTACCAGACCGAGGTCCTGCTCTCCACCAGCCAGCTGCTGCAGAAAGCAGAAGACCGGAATGCCATCCTGAACGTCATGCTGCGGCAGCTGAGCCGCCTGCTGGAGCACAGTGTCCTGTACTATGATCAGGCAGACGGTTCCCTGGCGGAAACCCCTGTCCTCAATGAAATCGAAGGGGACAGCGGCTTTGACCAGGTGGACCTGGCCGGGGAACGGGAAACAGCGGAATGGGTCAGCCGTAACGGCAAGCATGCGGGCCGCACCACCCGGAGATGGTCCCAGGCCCGGTGCCTGTATATGGCAATCCGCAGCGAAAACAAGGTCTGGGCCGTTGCCGGCATTCGGGCCGACAACGCTCCTTCCATCGATGAATACCGGAAAAACCTCATGATCTCCATCCTGGACGAATGTGCCCTGGCCATCGAGAAGGATCATATGACCCGCGAAAAACAGCGCATGGAGGAAAGCGTCCGGCAGGAAGCCCTGCGGGCCAACCTGCTGCGCGCTATCTCCCACGATCTGCGCACCCCGCTCACCAGCATTTCCGGCAATGCCGCAATCCTGCTGGAGGATCTGGGAGAGCTGGATGAATCCCGGAAAAAGGCCCTGTACGCTTCCATCTATGATGATGCCATCTGGCTGAACGGCCTGGTTGTAAACCTGCTGACCATCACCCGGACCGAGAACGGCACCATGAAGCTGAATCTCCAGTCTGAAATGGTATCCGATGCCATTGAGGAAGCCCTGCGTCATCTGGACCGCAACGCTTCCCGCCGGAAGATCGCAACCAGCCTGCAGGATGATTTCCTGATGGCCCGGATGGATTCCGCCCTCATCGTACAGGTACTGATCAACCTGATCAATAATGCCGTCAAATACACCCCGGAAAACGCCAGGATCACCATCGGGGCAAAAGCCGAAGGAGAGATGGCTGTCCTTTGGGTGGAGGACGAAGGACAGGGAATCCCCGAAGGCGATGAGGACAAAGTGTTCCAGATGTTCTATACCGGCGTCAAGCGTTCTCCGGACAGCCGCCGGGGCATCGGTCTCGGTCTGGCCCTGTGCCGTTCCATTGTTCAGGCCCATGGCGGGGAAATCAAAATGAAGAATATCAGTCCCCACGGCGCCAAATTCTGGTTTACCCTTCCGATTGCGGAGGTGAAAGAGTATGAGTAATAAACCGTTGATCCTCGTAGTGGAGGATGACGCGGCTGTCCGCAACCTGATGGCCGTCACCCTGGAAACCCGGGATTACCGTTATCATCTGGCCCCGAACGGTGCGGAAGCGCTGATTGAAGCCACTACCCATCAGCCGGATGTAATGCTGCTGGACCTGGGGCTTCCGGATATGGACGGGGTGGAAATCATCCGGAAAGTCCGGAGCTGGTCAAACATGCCCATCATTGTCATTTCCGCCCGCAGCGAGGATGCTGACAAAGTGGAAGCCCTGGACGCCGGCGCCGACGATTACCTGACCAAGCCCTTCTCTGTGGATGAAATGCTGGCCCGTCTCCGGGTGGCGCTTCGCCGGATCAATTCCGATCCGCCGGCTGCAGTCCGTGAAAACGCGCTCTATGAAAACGGCAGCCTGCGGATTGACTACGCCGCCGGCTGCGCATATATCGGAGAAAGCGAAATCCACCTGACACCCATTGAATATAAGCTGCTGTGCCTCCTGGCCAGGAATACCGGCAAGGTCCTGACCCACAACTATATCCTGAAGGAAATCTGGGGCAGCTATTCTGCTTCGGACGTGGGTTCCCTGCGGGTCTTTATGGCCATGCTCCGCAAAAAACTGCAGGCCGGTGAAGATGCCCAGCCTTATATCCAGACGCATATCGGCATCGGTTACCGTATGCTCAGGCAGGACAGGAATCCGGAGGATGTACCATGACCGTCCCTGAGAAACAGAAAGGAAAAGCAGGTTTCCGGCATGCTGAAAGCATCCTTGTTCTTGGCTTTCTGGCCGCAATCCTGCTGGGAGCTGTTTTGCTGGCGCTGCCTGTTGCTGCCGTCAAAGGCCAGCGTATCGGGTTTTTTGACAGCCTGTTCACAGCAACTTCCGCCGTCTGCGTCACCGGCCTTGTTGCCCTGGATACAGGAACAACCTTTTCTTTGTTCGGCCAGACCGTTCTGCTGGTGCTGATCCAGGTGGGCGGTCTTGGATTCATGGTGTTCGCCACCATGATCATGGTCATGCTGGGTCGCAAGCTTTCGCTCCGCGGACGCATGCTGATCCGGGAATCCATGAATTTCGACTCACTGTCTGACCTGGGCAGCATCACCCGGCTGTATCTGTTCCTGTCTATTGGCATTGAACTGATCGGCATGGCGATACTCTCCCTTCGCTTTATTCCCGTATACGGGTGGCGTCATGGCCTGTGGATGGCCCTGTTCCACGCAGTCAGCGCCTTCTGCAACGCCGGGTTTGACCTCTTCGGCCGGTATGCCAGCCTGACCTCGTTTTCAGCGGATCCCCTGGTGCTGCTGACCGTTGCCCTGCTGATTTTCCTCGGCGGCCTGGGTTTTTCAGTCATCCTGGAAACCCTGCGCAACCGTCAGGGTTTCCGCGGCCTGTCCCTGCATACCCGGATCGTCCTGGTATCCACCCTGATCCTGCTGCTGGCTGGCACACTTTTTTACTGGCTCACGGAGCGTGCAAATCCGGAAACCCTGGCCGGTGTTCCCGAAGGAGAAAAAATCCTGAACGCCTTCTTCCAGTCTGTGACCATGCGTACAGCCGGTTTCAACTCCTTTGATCTTTCCCGCCTGAGGGACGGTTCCAAGCTGTTCAGCAGTCTCCTGATGCTCATCGGCGCTTCTCCCGCTTCCACCGGCGGCGGAATCAAAACCACCACTATGGCTGCACTGGCCCTGCTGATGCTGAGTGTAGTCCGGGGTGAAAGCCAGGTCAACATCTCCCGCCGCAGGCTTCCGGATGATATCCTGCGGCGGGCTCTGGCAGTCGTTGTTCTGTTTGTGACAATCCTGCTCACCGGTACACTGGTCATCTCCCTGCTGGAGGATGGCCGTTTCCCCCTGGAAGATGTCCTTTTTGAAGCCTCCAGCGCCATGGGTACCGTCGGCGTATCCGCCATCGGCACTCCAAACCTGCGCCCTGTCAGCCGTGCCGTACTGCTTCCCATGATGTTCCTCGGCCGCGTGGGACCGCTCACGCTGGCAGTGGCCGTCGCCAAGCGTCAGGGAAAAACCCGCTCCGTCTCCAGGTATCCTGAAGAAAAAATCATGATTGGTTAACTGAACATTTTATCCCATACCGCAGATGCGATATGGGTTTTTTGTTTTTTTGACAGTTTTTCCGTTTTTGGGATGGAAAAAAGGTTTTTCCGTTTCCTTATTCGTGGTATATTATAAGGGCTGCAGGGGTTTTTATCATAGTTTTCCGTTCCCTTCAGTGCGGTCCCGGCGGACCGCGACCCGTGTCGGAGGCGAAAGTGTTGCAGGTACTGAAAAAGGCAAAAGAAGAAGGTCTCTCACTGAAAACCACATCCGTCATGATGATCATCATGACCCTGATCATCATGACTGGTTTGCTGTTCTCCGGAATCCGTGCATTCCACAGCTTCCGGGATATGGAAAAATCCACAAATGATTATATCAGGATGGAGGAAGCCGCCTCCGAACTGATGGACGCTTCGGATTACCTGACTGATGAAGCCCAGTGTTATACGGTCATGGGTGACCGTATGCATCTGGACAACTATTTCCGGGAAGTCGAATCTGTCCGCCGGCGGGAGCATGCCATCGCTGTCATGGAGACCTATCTGCCGGGCTCCCCTGCCCTGCAGAAGCTGAAAGACGGCATGGCTGAATCTGTCACCCTCATGGAACGTGAATACTACGCCATGAAGCTGGTCCTGGAATCACAGGGGGACGCGGATCTGCCCAAAGCCCTGAAAAGCATTGTACTCAGTGAAGAGGACAGCGCCCTGGAGCCGGAGCAGAAAACCGCCCTGGCCCGGCGTATTGTCCACGATACCGCCTATTATGAGCAGAAAAACCGTGTCCGTGCCAATATGGCCGAATGTGTGGAGGTGCTGAAAACCGGCACCTACGGAACCCAGCAGGATATGACCGCTAAATTCAGGCGTGACCTGCTCCTGATGGGTGCCCTCATCGTCATCCAGTCCCTGGCCGTGTTCCTGATGATGTGGCTGACCCGTCATCTGGGCGTGAACCCGGTGCTTCGAGCCGTGGACCATATCAAAAAAGACCAGACGATTCCCATCGTGGGTGCCTCTGAATTCCGGTACCTTGCCGGCACCTACAATGTGATGTACAGCGCCTATAAGAAAAGTATTGAAAACCTGAATTTCAAAGCATCCCACGATGAACTGACCGGCGTTTACAACCGGGCAGGCTATGAACTGATCCGGACCAGCGTGGATCTTTCCTCCACCGCTATGCTGCTGTTTGATGCCGATACCTTCAAGGAAATCAATGATACCTTCGGCCATGAAACCGGCGACCGGGTGCTGAAAAAGATTTCCGCAGCCCTGAAGAACAATTTCCGTTCGGACGACTATATCTGCCGAATCGGCGGAGATGAATTTGTGGTCTTCATGGTGCATATCTCCGGCGATCCCGGTAAGCTGATTGAAGACAAAGTCATCCGGATCAACCAGGAGCTGAGCAATGTGGCGGACGGTCTGCCGCCCATCACCCTCAGTGCGGGCGTTTCCTTTGACCCGGAAAACACAGACCCCGCGGAAATGTTCCGCCAGGCGGATATTGCCCTGTACTATGTCAAGGACAACGGCCGGAATGACTGCTGCTTCTACTCAGACGCCCTGAAAGGAAAATCAAAGCCGGAATAAAACAGATTCGTCGGAGCCAAGGGCCCTTTCCTGCGGGAAAGGCCTTTTTGCATCCGTTCTGCTTTTCCTGTGTACAAAGAAAAATAAAACTGTCTGTCCGGGTTGACAAGGCACGGAAAGCGTGCTATAAAATTACCTATAATACAGATAGGTTATCTGTGTATTGGAGATGAAGCGCTGTGCGGCAGTTTCCCGGCAAACGATGTTGACCCGGTCACAGGACGGTATGAGAACTGATGAATAACAAACCGGGAGGAGTATAACGGATTATGAAAACATATGACAGAATTACCGACCTGATCGGGGGAACTCCGCTTCTCAGGCTTACAAACTATAACAGGCTGAACTCCCTGGGGGCAGTCATCTATGGCAAACTGGAATATTTCAATCCTGCCGGCAGCGTAAAAGACCGGATCGCAAAGGCAATGATCGACGACGCTGAAGCCAAGGGCATCCTGAAGCCTGACTCCGTGATCATTGAGCCTACCAGCGGCAACACCGGGATCGGCCTGGCCGCTGTCGCAGCTGCCCGCGGCTACCGGATCATCCTGACCATGCCTGAAACCATGAGCATTGAACGCCGCAACCTGCTGAAGGCCTACGGGGCCGAGCTCGTGCTGACGGAGGGTGCCCGGGGCATGAAGGGCGCCATTGAAAAGGCGCACGAGCTTGCGGCCGATATTCCGCACAGCTTCATCCCCAGCCAGTTTACAAACATTGCCAATCCGGAAGCCCACCGGGCCACCACCGGTCCCGAAATCTGGGAGGATACCGACGGGAAAGTGGATATTTTCGTTGCAGGTGTCGGCACAGGCGGCACCGTGTCCGGCGTGGGGCAGTATCTGAAGGAAAAGAACCCCGGAGTAAAAATCGTGGCCGTTGAACCTGCCGGTTCTCCCATGCTCACCAAAGGCACCTCCGGTCCGCATAAGATCCAGGGCATCGGCGCCGGCTTCGTCCCGGACACCCTGGATACCGGGATCTATGATGAAGTAATCGCCGTTGATAACGAGGATGCCTTTGATACCGGGAGAACCCTGGCCAGGAAGGAAGGCCTGCTGGTCGGAATCTCCTCCGGCGCCGCTGTCTGGGCTGCCACCGAACTCGCCAGGCGCCCTGAAAACAAGGGCAAAATCATCGTAGCGCTGCTCCCGGATACCGGTGAGCGCTACCTGTCCACCCCCATGTTCTCTGATTAACCGGAAGAGGGATGAAATGATGAAATCTGCAGCATGGTCTCCGGTCAGCCGGAACAGTTTCAGCGGAACGGTCGAGTACCGTTCCGTCCGTTCCGCTGCCTCCGCAGCCATGTGCTGCTGTCTGTGTTGTAAGGACACAGGCGGCTGATCAACGTATCCCTGCGCATACTGATTCCCGCCTGTTCCGGATCCGCCAGGTGCTGCGGAATGTGAACACGGCGGGATTTCTTTATTTCCTGAATGATGAAGAGGTGATTCTATGATCGATGACATGGAAAGCATCACAGCAAAGCTTTGCTCCTTCGCTCGAGCTTACCATTCGAACCATGAAAAGAACAAAATTTTCGATGATTATCTCGCCTATGACCTCATGGGCAAGGAGGAATACGACGAGATTGGCCAGCTGATCGAACATGAATATGATAAAACCCTGTTTGACCAGGCTTATACCTTCAGCGGAAGAAGAATCCGCGACAAGCTGAACCGGTACATCTCCCCCATCCCCCTCTCCCGGGCCGCCTTCGCGGAACGGGAACTTGCCCGTTTCACCTGGCAGCGGGGAGAATGCCAGTATGTGATCTGCGGTGCCGGTATGGATACCTTTGCTTTCCGGAACGATAACCCCAATATCCGGGTTTTCGAAATCGACCATCCGGATACCCAGCGTTACAAGCTGGAAAAAATCCGGTCCCTGGAATGGAACATCCCGGCCAATGTGCGTTATGTCTCTGTGGATTTCGGAAAGGATGACATGGCGGAGGAACTGAAGAAAGCCGGCTATAATCCGACCGCACCTTCCTTCTTTGCAATTCTCGGGGTCACCTATTACCTGACGCTTCCGGTCTTTGAGGAAACCCTGGAACGCATCGGCGCCATTTCCTCCTTTGGAAGCAAACTGGTTTTCGACTTCCCGGATGATACCACCTTTTCTCCGGAAACAGCGGAGAGGGTTCACCGGCTGTCTGAAATTACCAGTTCTCTCGGGGAGGAAATGCAGCACGGTTACGCGCTGTCCGAAGTGGCAGGGGCCCTGGAGCGGCACGGCTTCTTGCTGGATGAGCATAATTCTCCGGAAAGGATCCAGAAGCGGTTTTTCGACGGCCGGACCGATGGCCAGAAAGCTTACGAAAACATCCATTTCATCCTGGCGAAAAAAGGCGACCGCTTCAACGACAGCTATTACCTGTATATCTGATTTTGCATCCAAAGCTTCTGCATAAAGGAGAGAACACCATGGAGAAAATAGCCAGCTTCTCGGTTGATCACGACCGGCTGGAAAAAGGAATGTACATATCCCGTGTGGACGGTGACGTGGTCACCTATGATATCCGCATGAAAAAGCCCAACGGAGGCGATTACCTTGGTTATGCCGAGCTTCATACCTTCGAGCATTTGTTCGCCACCTATGCAAGGAACAGCGCTTACAGGGACAGCGTGGTCTATGTGGGGCCCATGGGCTGCCGTACAGGGTTCTACCTGCTGCTGCGCGATGCGGTCAGCGCCGGGGATGCAATCCGCCTGGTCAGGCAGTCCTTCAGTTTCATCTCGGAATTTGAAGGGGCCATTCCCGGTGCCGAACGCCGGGAATGCGGCAATTACCTGGAACATGATCTGGCCGGTGCCCGGCGTACCGCTGAGGATATGCTCCGGGTGCTGAAAAACTGGAATACCAATAAGCTTGCGTACTGATTCAGGCGCAGAACGGAGGAAAAGAATATGGCACAGTACAGAAAAACAGGCACCGCTCTGATTCACGGCGGTATTTACGGCGACAGGGTCACCGGGGCAGTCAATACCCCGATTTACCAGACCTCCACCTATGAGCAGCAGGGCCTGGGAGAAAACACCGGCTGGGAGTACTCCCGGACAGGCAATCCCACCCGGGCAGCGCTGGAAGCGCTGATTGCGGAACTGGAAGGCGGCATTGCCGGCTTCGCCTTCGGTTCCGGCATGGCTGCCATCACCGCCGTGCTGACGCTTTTCAAAGCCGGTGACAAGGTCATCATTTCATCCAATGTATACGGCGGCACCTTCCGGGTGCTGGACAAGGTTTTTAAAAACTTCAGCCTCGGCTATGAGATTGTGGATACCTCCGATCCGGCAAACCTGGAAAAGAACATCACCCCGGAGGTGAAAGCCATCCTCGTGGAAAGCCCGGCGAACCCGCTCCTGACAGTCACAGACCTGGCAGCTGTGGCTCGGATTGCGAAGGACCGCGGTATCCTTTCCATTGTGGACAACACCTTTATGACGCCCTATCTTCAGCGTCCCCTGGAACTGGGTGTCGATATTGTCGTCCACAGCGCCACAAAATACCTGGGCGGCCACAGTGATCTTGTTGCCGGTCTGGTGGTGGTAAACAACAGCCTCCTGGCGGAACGGCTGGCCTTCATCCAGAATGCCACAGGCGGGGTCCTGGGGCCCTTTGATTCCTTCCTGCTGATCCGCGGCATCAAGACCCTCGGCGTCCGGATGGACCGTCACGTGGAAAACGCGGAAAAAGCCGCCGCCTTCCTGAAAAACCATAAAGCCGTGAAGAAAGTGTACTACCCCGGGCTGCCTGATGCGCAGGGCTATGAAATCAACAGGCGCCAGGCCCGAAACGGCGGTGCGATGATTTCCTTTGAGCTGGACGGGCATTATAACATCCGTAAATTCTTCAAAGCGCTGAAACTGATTGCCCTGGCTGAAAGCCTCGGCGGCGTGGAGAGCCTGGTCTGCCATCCGGCCAGCATGACCCATGCTTCCATTCCGAAAGAAGTGCGGGAGAAGGTCGGCATCACCGACGGCCTCATCCGCCTGTCCGTCGGCATTGAGGATATTGAGGACCTGCTGGCGGATCTTGATCAGGCTATTGCGGAAAGTGAGGAATAAATATGAGCTATTTTGAGTCAACCCAGGATCTGATTGGCAACACCCCCCTCGTAAAACTGACCCATCTGGGGCTTCCTGAAGGTGCCAGCCTGTTTGCGAAGCTGGAACTGTACAATCCGGGCGGCAGTGTCAAGGACAGGATCGGCCGTTCCATGATCGAGGATGCCGAGCGGAAAGGACTGCTGAAGCCCGGCGGAACGATTGTTGAAGGCACGGCGGGCAACACCGGCCTCGGCATTGCTTTTGCCGCGCTGAACCGGGGATACCGCGTGATCTTTGTGGTTCCGACAAAATTCTCCGTGGAAAAGCAGACGCTGATGCGGGCTTTGGGAGCGGAAATCATCAACACGCCCCGGGAGGAAGGTATGCTGGGAGCGGAAGCCCGGGCGGAAGAGCTCCGCGCGTCCATACCCGGCGCCGTAACCCTCCGGCAGTTCAAAAACATGGCCAATCCGAAAGCCCATTATGAAACAACCGGTCCGGAAATCTGGCGCGACCTCGGCGGAAAGATTGACTACCTTGTAGCCGGCGCCGGCAGCGGCGGTACCTATTCCGGTGTGGTCCGCTATCTGAAGGAGCAGAATCCGGCTGTTCGGGGAATCCTGGCCGATCCGGTGGGATCCACCATGGGCGGCGGCGAGCACGGGGACTATAACATCGAAGGCATCGGCAATGACTTTGTTGCGGATACCATGGATATGTCCCTGGTGGATGAAGTGATCAAGATTGATGACAGTGATGCCTTTGCCGGTGCCCGGGAACTGGCCCGGAAGGAAGGCATTTTCGGCGGTTCCTCCTCCGGAGCTGCGCTGAGCGCGGCCAAAAAACTCATTGCGTCAGGAGCCCGGGGCAATATCGCGGTCATCCTGCCTGACCGGGGCGACCGTTACTTCAGCAAAAACCTGTATGAATGAAATCAGGCGCGCCTGAAAGCCAGACGCGCCGTTTCCTCTTTATAAAATATAAAATCCGTTTCAGATTACATAGTCGTTCGCGTACCGCGCCCGCTGCCGGTCCAGGATATCCTGCAGCGTGATGCTGTCAAGATATTCATTGATTGCCCGGGAAAGGCCCTGCCAGACCGGAAGCATCACACATTCCGCGCTGCGTTCGCATTCCACAGGATCCTGCTCTGCACAGTCCACAGGGGCCAGGGAGCCCTCCGTACAGCGCAGAATATCCCCCACCGTGTATTTTTCAGGAGATCCTGCCAGCATATAACCGCCCTGGGAACCGCGGTTGGCCCGGAGTATGCCGGTCTTGTTCAGAATCGGGATAATCTGCTCCAGGTATTTCTTTGATATGTTCTGTCGCGTCGCAATCTCATTCAGGGAGATATACCCGGCCTGCTGATGTTCCGCAAGGTCAATCAGCAGTCGGAGCGCGTAACGGCCTTTGGTGGAAATCTTCATCTTCATTACCTCGCAATCTTATAACCTAATAATACCATCTATTTTGTAGGAATTCAAGAACAGGCTCTGAAAGCCGCAAGGAGAAGCAAATGACAATACAGCAGCTGAAATATGTGATCGCCATCTCGGAATCAGGATCCTACAACAAAGCAGCGGAAATTCTCTATATTTCCCAGCCTTCCCTCACCAACTCCATCCGGGACCTGGAACGGGAGATCGGCGTCACTGTTTTTAACCGCGGCGGTCGGGGCGCCACCCTGACCAATGACGGAATGGAATTCATCCAGTATGCCCGCCAGGTGGTCGGCCAGTATGACCGGCTGCTGGAAAAGTACGGCAAAGGCGGCACGCTGAAGAAGAAATTCGGCATTTCAACCCAGCATTATTCCTTCGCGGTAAAGAGTTTCGTGGAAATGGTCAAGCAATTCGGCACCGAGGAATACGAATTTGCGATCCGGGAAACCCGGACCCGGGAAGTCATCGATGATGTTGCCTCCGGAAACAGCGAGATCGGCATCCTGTATCTCAGCGATTTCAACCGCAAGGCCATCGGGAAACTGCTGCGGACAAACGGTCTGGAATTCCGTCACCTGATCGGCTGCAACCCTTACGTTTACCTCTGGAAATGCCACCCGCTGGCCGGCCGTAAAACCATCCGCTTCAGTGATCTGGCAGATTACCCCTGCCTGTCCTTTGAGCAGGGAGCTGCCGGCTCCTTCTATTTTGCCGAAGAGATTCTCAGCACCAGCGAATATCCCAGGACCATCAAGGCCAATGACCGGGCCACTGTCCTTAATCTCATGGTCGGTCTCAACGGTTATACCCTCTGCTCCGGCATCATCTGTGAGGAACTGAACGGTTCCGATTATATTGCCGTTCCCTTCGAGCCTGACGAGGATGCCGCCGGCAGCCGCATGGAAATCGGATATATTGTCAGAAAAAACATGATTCTCAGCCATGTGGCGGAACTGTACATTACAGAGCTTGACCAGTATCTGAACGGCCGCGGCCGGGTCAGGCCGGACACCTGACCCGGATATATCCGCACGCGCAAATACAAATATCCCTTATAGTCACAGGCTATTACCTATTATACCTATAGGATATTAGACAAATTGGCTTGTATACAGTATCATAGGCTCATCGACGGAAAGGAGGAACGAACGATGATGAACACGCATCAGGCGCGAATGAACATGTGTACATGTACGATGCGGTCCGGCGTTTCCTGTATCGGCCGATGTTGTATGTCCCGAATGTGACGGGCCATCTGCGATATCCGATAAGCGAAACACTGGAAGTATGCAAAAGACTTCCATTTTTTATTCTCATTTTGCATCCGGGAGGACAATGATTTGACTCAGTACTTAAGTTTAATTTTGTGTTTCCTGCTTTTCTTCTTTGCCGGCAGCCCCCAAAGCGCCGGAAACGAAGACTGCTGCAGCAGCAATGAAGTGTGCTGCCGGCAGGAATCCGCTGAACAGGGGCCCCTGGAGGAAACTCCGGACTGCTGCCATGCTAAAGCCGCGGAGCAGGAAACCGCTGTCCCGGACTGCTGCGGAATGGAATCTGCAGAGTCGCATGATCCTGACAGTGATCCGGACTGCTGCAGGCAGGATGAACCCGCAGAACAGAATCTGAAACTTCCGGACCAGATCCCGGACTGCTGCGGAAACTGAAAACTGTCTGCCCTGTACAGAAAGACCGATAACAGATTGAAAGGATGATTGATATGAAAAAAACAGTTGCAATTGCAGCGCTCCTTGCGCTGGTGCTTACTCTGGCAGTTCCGGCCGGTGCGGAAACCGCCGCTGTTGAAAAGGCCGATTTCGGCCTGGGTTACCTGAACTCCACGGCTCATCTGCTCGGCTTCATCGCGAAGGAGGAAGGGTATTTTGAAGAAGAGGGCCTGAACGTGACCCTGACCCAGTTCTCCAGTGCCTCCGAGCTTGCCACCGGCCTGATCTCCGGCAAACTGGATGTGGCTTTCATCGGCTCCGTTCCGATTCTCTCCTTCCAGAGCCAGGGACAGGATCTCACCATCTTCGGCGGCGCCATGACCAACGGCCATGGATATGTGATCAAGCCGGAATACACGGAAGGCCTGACCGAATGGGATGTTTCTATTCTGAAGGACAGGAACGTGGCTTCCGTCAAGAACAGCGTACAGGACGCTGAACTCCAGATCCTGCTGAAAAACGCCGCTATTGAAATCGGCGAAGGCGAAGGCCAGGTGCACATCATCTACTTCGACAGCCAGAAGGATGCCTTCAACGCCCTGCAGAACGGCTCCATTGATGCAGCCTCCGTCTATTCTCCCTACGCCTCCCTGGCCAAGGGACTGGGATATGAAATTGTCTACCGCTGCTCCGAGGAGGAAGCCCTGAAGAATCAGCCCTGCTGCCGCCAGGTCGCCCCGACCGCCGCGCTTGCGGATTACCCCAATGCGTATAACGCGTTTGAACGTGCGCTGATCAAGGCATACAAATTCTCCCAGGATCATCAGGATGAATCCATCAGGGATATCAAGCAGTACATTGATATTGATGAGGAATATATCAGAACTGAGGTTTACGGCGGATACGGTACATCCGTTCCCGATCCGGACAAACAGGGAACGGTCGCGTTGAAAGGTTCCATCGTTGAACTGGGCTATATTCAGGACTATGACATAGATCCCCTCTATAATACGGCGGTCTATGAAAAGGCACTCTCCGAAATCCTGGCGGAGTTCCCCGATGATCCTGTCTATCAGTCCCTAAAGGAGCATTTTGACCAGTACGAGTAATCCGTTCATCAGACAGGACGGAAGAAGCGCTCTTCCGTCCTGTTTTCCGGAACGTCCCTGCGTCAGCGGGCAATGAACTGTGAGGTGAAACGCATGAGTAAGATCGAAATCAGCCATCTGTCGGTGGATTACACGGAGAAAAACAAGCATTTTACCGCGCTGAATGACGTAACTTTTTCTGTGGAGAACGGCGAATTCGTCAGCGTCATCGGATCCAGCGGCTGTGGCAAAAGTACGCTGCTCAGTATTCTTGAAGGCATCCGGCGTCCTTCGGAAGGTTCCATACTGATCGACGGTGAGCCGATCAAAGGCACAGGCAGTGACCGCGGCGTGGTCTTCCAGAACTACTCCCTTTTCCCCTGGATGACCGCAAGAAACAATGTGGCTTTCGGGGTCAGGCAGGCTCGCCCGAAACTGTCCAGGGCGGAACGGTTCAGGGTGGCGGATGAATTCCTGGATCGTGTCGGCCTGGATGCTTTCAAAAGCAAGTATCCCTCCCAGTTGTCCGGCGGTATGCAGCAGCGGGTTGCCATTGCCCGGGCTCTCGCCATGGACACGGAAATCCTGCTGATGGACGAGCCCTTCGGCGCCATTGACGCAAAGAACCGCACCATCCTGCAGGAACTGCTGCTGAAGCTGTGGGAAGGCGACGGCAAAACCGCGAAAAAAACGGTGCTGTTCGTCACCCACGACATCGATGAGGCCATTCTGCTGTCAGACCGGATCGTCATGATGTCCGCAAGTCCGGGACGGGTCTACAAGGAAATCATCGTCCCATTTTCCCGGCCCCGGAACCGTGCTGAACTGGTCCAGACGGCAGAATACAGCGCCTTCCGCAACAGGCTCCTTTCCCTCTTCTACGGGGACATCGGCGATAAGATCGGCGGGGATGAGGTGGTGCTGTAATGACAGTCAGAAAACGCTTCCTCAGGGTCACGAACCTTCTGTTCCTGATCCTGATTGCCCTGCAGTTCCTGCCGGACAGGACGGCAAAACCGGCTGAATGCCTCCATGTGGTCTGGTTCGCCCTGGGCCTGGAGATCCTGGTGCTGGCCGTATCAGCGCTGATCAAAAAGCCGGAAGGCCTGGCGCTGTTCCTGGATATCATCGGATTTGTCTATGTGTTCCTGATTCTTTGGACCCTGGCCTCCGCCAAGCTCATGTGGCTGAAGGAAACGCTCTTTCCGCCGCCCGGCAGGGTCTTTGCGCAGTTCATCACGGATTTCCCCAAAATCATCGTGAACGTCCAAAGCTCCCTTTCCATCATCATTCAGGGATATCTTCTTGCCGCGGTTGTTTCCATCCCGCTGGGCCTGCTGCTCGGCTGGAAATCACGCGTTGGAAACGCTGCAACCTATATTTCCAAGTTCCTGAGTGCAATTCCGCCCATTGTCTATATCCCCTACGGTATTGCGCTGCTCCCCACCTTCCGTTCCGTCTCGGTCATGGTCATCTTCCTCGCCACCTTCTGGCCGGTGCTGGCCAGCACCATGAGCGGTGTCCTGAACGTGGAACAGAAAATTGTGGATTCCGCCCGGGTCCTGAATGTGAATCCATTCACCATGCTCTTCTCCGTGATTCTCCCCGCTTCGCTCCCGCAGATTTTTATCGGCTGCAACCAGGGGCTCACGGTATCCTTCATCCTGCTGACCTCCGCCGAAATGATCGGCGCCCGGGACGGTCTGGGATATTACGTTAAGAATTATTCCGACTTCGGTGACTATACGAGGACAATTCTCGGCATCATCATTATCGGCATCGTGGTCGTCGCCATTTCATTCCTTTTCAACAAGCTGCAGCAGCATCTGCTCCGGTGGAAGAAATAAGAGGTGAACATATGACAGAAATATTGTGGCACGGAAGAGGAGGCCAGGGAGCTTTCACCGCCGCAAGGCTGCTGGGCGCAGCTTATGTGGCGGAAAGCGACGGCTATTACGCCCTGGCATTTCCTTCTTTCGGTCCCGAGCGGCGCGGCGCCCCGATCCGGGCCTTCACCAAGCTCAGCAGCACCCCCGTCGGAGACCGGAGCCAGATTGTGAAAGCAGACTACAGCATTTACCTGGATGATACGCTGTTCACGGATGCTGCCTTCGGAGAACTGAAGGAAGGCGGACAAATCATCCTGAACACCCGGAGAAAGATTGGGGACAGCCGGGTGATCACCCTGGATGGAGACGCCATCGCCCGGGAAATCCTCCACCTGCCGATTACAAACACCATCATGCTGGGTGCCTTCGCGGCCGTCTCGGGCATTGTCGGCATCGAAGCGGTTGAACAGGCAGTCCGGGAAAACATGCCTGAAAAACTGCAGGTCAGAAATATTGCGGCCATCAAGGCCGCAATCAGGGAGGTGGCCGGATGAAGCCGTATCTCAGGGAGCACATCCCGCAGTCATTTTCCGAGATCCCCGACACCACCGCCTATGAAGCCGGCTACCTGGTCTCAAAAAACGCCGGCTGGCGGAACGTCCGTCCGGTGATCGATCCGGAAAAGTGTGTCGGCTGCCTGCAGTGTTATCTTCACTGTCCCGATGGTGTAATTTTCCGGAAGGACAGCAAAGTGGCCATTGACTACGATTTCTGCAAAGGCTGTGGCATCTGCCTGAAGGAATGCCGGCCGGGAGCCATCAGGATGGAGGCGGAAAAATAATGGCAAAGAAATTTCTTTCCGGCAATGAAGCTTTTGCCGAAGGGGTTCGCCTCGCACGGCCCCAGGTCATTTCCGCCTATCCCATCACGCCCCAGACCATCGTTGTGGAAAAGCTTTCAGAGATGGTGGAGGATGGCAGCCTGAAGTCTGAATTCATCCATGTTGAATCCGAGCACTCAGCCCTTTCCTGTGCCATGGGCGCTTCAGCGGTCGGCGTCAGGGCGTTTACCGCCACTTCCTCCCAGGGACTGCTGTATATGGCTGAATGCCTGACGTACGCCTCCGGCGGACGCTTCCCGATCCTGATGATGAACGCGAACCGTTCCACCGCCCTGCCCTGGAACATTTACGGAGACCAGCGGGATTCCATCTCCCTGCTGGACAGCGGATGGATCCAGGCCTATGCCGAAAATGCGCAGGAAGCCCTGGATCTGGCGCTGCTGGGATATTACATCGCGGAGAAAAAGGAAGTCTCCACCCCGTATATGGCAAACCTGGACGGCTTCGTCCTGACCCATACCTACGAAGTGGTGGACGTCCCGACCGCGGAACAGGCGGACGCGTTCCTGCCGCCCTTTGAAACGGAAAACCGGCTGGACCTGGACCATCCCCGCAATCTGGGTTTCTCCGCCGGACCGGATTATAATACCCAGTTCAAAATGAAGGAACACGCCGGGCTGCTGAAAGTCCGGGAGGCTGTTGCAGAGGCGGAAGAGCGCTTCGCGGACATTTTCAGCAGGCGCTATACAGGCCTGACCGAAAACTACCGGACAGAGGATGCGGACTGTATCCTGGTCACCCTCGGCAGTATTTCCGGTCTGGCAAAGGAAACAGTGGATGAACTTCGGGCAGCCGGAAAAAAAGCCGGACTGCTGCGGATCCGGTACCTGCGGCCCTTCCCGAATGAGGAGATCGCCGCTGCCGTTAAAAACGCGAAAGCTCTGGCAGTGCTCGAGAAAAACATCTCCTTCGGCAACGAGGGCACCGTTTATACCAATGTCCTTTCCGCGCTGCACAAAGCCGGAATCGTCCTCCCCACAGGCAACTATGTGGGCGGTCTCGGCGGAAAGAACATCTCCGCCGGGGAGATCCGGCAGATCTTTGAAGATCTGTCGCAAGGACTGCAGGGACTGCATTTTGTCGGAGCCGGAGGTGAGGCAGGTTGAGTCTGAACGCGAAAACACTGAACCGGGAGGAATTCTTCTACGGCCACAAGGCCTGTGCCGGATGCGGCGGAAGCCTGGCAGTCCGCATCGCCCTGAAGGTCCTTGGAGAGCGCTCCGTTGCCGTACTGCCGGCCGGATGCATGTCGGCAGTCGGGTTCAACTTTCCGCAGCTGTGCTTCGGCAATAACGCCATCATCTCCACCTTTGCCGGAACCGCCTCCATGCTGACAGGCATTGAAGCCGGCCTGCGGGCAAAAGGAGAAACCGGATACCACGCGGTGGGGTTCGCCGGAGACGGCGGAACAGCAGATATCGGAATCCAGGCCCTGTCCGGAGCGATCGACAGGAATGACGATATCCTGTATATCTGCTATGACAATGAAGCCTACATGAACACCGGTATCCAGAAAAGTTCGCTGACCCCCTTTGGGGCACGGACCACCACCACACCGGCGGGAAAAAACATCCGCGGCAACCTCCGCCCCAAGAAAAACATGTTTGAGATTGTCGCGGCCCATGGTATCCCCTACGCGGCAACAGCCAGCATAGGATACCTGAATGACTTTATCGCGAAAGTGGAAAAAGCCTCCTCCATTCGCGGCACAAAGTATATCCACGTGATCGCCCCTTGTCCCACCGGCTGGGGAATCGCTACGGATGAAACGGTGGAGGTGGCCCGCCAGGTGGTCGACTGCGGTCTGTGGTACCTGGCTGAATACCGGGACGGCGAATTTACGCTGACCCATCAGCCAAAGCAGTTTTCCGATCCCGCGGACTATCTGAAAAGGCAGGGAAGATTCAGGCACCTGACGGAGGAGGATATAGAACTGATCCGCCGGTCCAGGGATCATAAATGGGAATCAATCCGGAAAAATTATCAAAACATACAGGAGGAAAAAAGACCATGAGCAGAGATGTAAATAACAAGTACTGGGATGAGGAACTGGAAACACTGCCCCGCGCGGAGCTTGAAAAAAGGCAGCTGGAAGACCTGAAGGAAATTGTGCAGTTCGCCTATGATCATGCTCCGTATTATAAAAGATCCTTTGACGAAGCAGGAGTAAAGCCCTCCGATATCAAAACATTAAAGGATATTCAGAAGTTCCCCTTCATCGACAAGCGGACCCAGCGCGATACTCAGGGTGTGGGTTCCTTCCTCGGTGAACTGTGCGCCGTTCCGGAGGAGGACGTGGTCTTCATTTCCACTTCTTCCGGTTCCACCGGTGTTCCGACCATGAGTCCCTTCACAAAGAAGGACTTTGACGAGTTCCAGGAAACGGAAAGCCGCTGGTTCTGGCAGGTGGGCATGCGTCCCAGTGACCGCTATGTCCATGCGCTGAACTTCTCCCTGTATGTGGGCGGTCCCGATGTCATCGGTGCCCAGAACCTCGGTGCTCTGTGCATCTGGGGCGGCACGCTGCCCAGCGAGCGCCTGCTCTATGTGCTGAAAACCTACCAGCCCACCGTGATCTGGACCAGTCCTTCCTACGCCTGGCAGCTGGGTGAAAAAGCCCTCAAGAGCGGCATTGACCCCAAGAAGGACCTGAATATCAAAAAGATCATCGTTGCCGGTGAACTCGGCGGTTCTATCGAAGCCACCCGTCACGCCATTGAAGATCTCTGGGGCGCCGAAGTCTATGACTTCTACGGTCTCTCTGACATCTTCGGTGCCTGCGCAGCCATGTGCGAAGCCAAGAACGGCCTGCACATTGCGGAAAACCACATCCTGGTGGAAACCATCGATATCCATACCGGTGAAGTGCTGGAGCCCGGCCAGGTCGGCGAACTGGTCTTCACCACCCTGCGCAAACATGCCCGTCCCCTCATCCGCTTCCGCACCGGCGATATCGGCTGGATCGACAACACCCCCTGCTCCTGCGGCCGGACTCATGGCCGGATCCACATCAACGGCCGGAAGGATGACATGTTCATCGTTTCCGCTGTGAATGTGTTCCCCAGCGATATCGAGGCCGTCATCCGCGACCTGCACGGCATCACCGGTGAATACCTGATCCGTGTCTTTGAGAAGGACTTCACCTGCAAATATTCCGTGGAAATCGAAAAGAATTCCGACAATTCAGCGTCTGACGACGCAGTGGCCGCGGAAGTCTCCGCCGCCCTGAAAGCCCGCATCGGTGTCAAGCCTGCCCAGGTGGTTGTCCATCCGGACGGCGGCCTGAACACCCGCAGCGAACACAAAGCCAAGCGTATTATTGACGAACGCAATCTGAGCTACGATATCTGATCGGGAGGAACCATTATGCCGCAGCTGTCAAAAAGAACGGAAACCTTTACGGATTCGGTCATCCGCCGCATGACGCGGATATCCCTGAAATACGGCGCGGTGAACCTGTCCCAGGGGTTTCCGGATTTTGAACCGCCGAAGGAGATCCTGAACCGCCTGGCGGAAGTGTCCCGGGAGGATTTCCATCAGTACTCCATTACCTGGGGCGCCCAGAATTTCCGGGAGGCGCTGGCGGAAAAGCAGTCGCGGCTCATGGGCCGGAAGATCGACCCCAACAGCGAGATCGTTGTAACCTGCGGCAGCACCGAAGCCATGATGGCAGCCATGATGAGCGTCGCAAACCCCGGAGACAAGGTCATTGTGTTCTCACCCTTCTATGAAAACTACGGTGCGGACGCTGTCCTTTCCGGTGCGGAACCCATCTATGTACCCCTGCATCCGCCGGAATTCAGCTTCAGCGCTGATGAACTGGAGGCCGCCTTCCGACAGAAGCCCAAAGCCCTGATTCTCTGCAACCCCTCCAATCCCTGCGGCAAGGTCTTCACCCTGGAGGAACTGAAGCTCATTGCTGACCTGGCGGAGAAATACGATACCTTTGTCATCACGGACGAAGTATATGAGCACATCGTATATGCGCCTAACAAACATGTGTATTTTGCTTCCCTGCCCGGCATGTGGGAGCGGACCATTTCCTGCTCTTCCCTGTCCAAGACCTACTCCATCACCGGCTGGCGCCTGGGTTACATCATTGCTCCGCCGCAGATCATTGATGTGGCGAAAAAAGTCCATGACTTCCTGACTGTCGGCGCTGCCGCGCCTCTGCAGGAAGCCGCCGTCACCGGCCTTCGCTTCGGGGATGACTACTATGCGGATCTGGCCGCGAAGTATACCGCCAGGCGGAATCTGTTCCTGAAGGGCCTGGATGATCTCCGGATCCCCCACACCGTTCCCCAGGGCGCCTATTATATCCTTCTGGATATCTCGGAATTCGGTTTTGAAAGCGACCTGGAATTCTGCGAGGTGCTTGCCCGGGATGTGGGCGTCGGAGCCGTTCCCGGTTCCAGCTTCTTCCGCGAACCGGTAAACCATCTCATCCGCCTGCACTTCGCCAAGCGCGATGAAACCCTGTATGACGCGCTGAACCGGCTGGAGGATCTGAGGAAAAAAATCCCTGTCCGCAAGTAAATCCGCAGGCACGCTGCCTTTCATCTGGCAGCGTGCTTTTTTGCTGCCGGAAACCGTTTCTGTACCCCGAACATACCTTTTTATCCGGAAAAACTGCGCTGATTGTTGAGAAGCGGAGCCGGTCATGGTAAAATCAAGAGATCGGTTCCGGACGGAAAATGATAAATGCATGAACCCCGTCTGTGGGGAGGATTGCTTAATCTGTAAGGAGGAATAACTTATGTTTGGACGCAGGCCGGATGGAAGACGCCTGAAGAAGCAGGACCCTATTGTACAGATGACCCCTTATCTGATGCCCATGCGCTGTGACGCCCAGGTCTTTCTGGAGCACAAGGCGGACTTTGAAAAGCTGAGCCGCTATATCGGCAGGAAAAGCCTGGAAGGACAGAAAATCACCTTCATGCAGATCCTGGTGGCCGCCTATGTCCGTGCTGTCAGTAAGAATCCCGAAGTGAACCGCTTCATTTTCAACAAGCAGTACTATATCCGGAACAACTGCTCCGTGTCCTACACCGTGCTGAAGGATCCCCAGGATAACAACAGCAATGAAACCACCGTGCGCATCCTTTTTGACCTGACAGATACCATCTTTGACGTACGCGACCGGATGAACGCGGCGGTGGAGCAGAGCCGTGCCACGGAGGACGGGGATTTCGTGATCCGGCTGGCCAGCGCGCTCCTTTCCGTTCCCGGCCTCGCCACACTGATCGTTACCCTGGTCCGGCTGCTGGACAAGTACGGTATCGCGCCGCCTGTGCTGATCCGGGAACTGCCCTTCTACAGCGGAATGTTCATTACCAACAACGGATCCATCGGCCTGCATCATCCTCTTCATCATATTTATAATTTCGGCGATGTGAGCCTGTTTATCGGCATGGGCAGTGTCCAGAAGGAAGCCTTTGTGGAACCGGACGGCAAAGCCCGCATGCGCCGCTGGCTGCCCCTGGGCATTACCGCGGACGAGCGTGTCTGTTCCGGTGCCCACTACGCCGCGTTCTTCGCGGAGGTAATCCGGCTCCTGGACAATCCGGAAGAGCTGGAACCCCCGCCGGAGCAGGTACGCTTCGAACAGGGCGTTGAATACCACGTACCGAAAGTCAAATAAGAGGAAATGGAACAGAGAACGTGAACACTAACGGAACCCGGCAGGAGCAGAAAAAGAAACATATCTGGACAGCCCTGTTTGTCCTGGTCAATATCGCGGTCATCGCTGCCACCGCTGTCAATGAGTTTTCAGGGGTCACAGCCGGAACATTCCGTTTCGGCTTTTCCGGGCGCGCCCTTTTCTTCCTGGGCTGCACCGGTCTCTGCCTGGCGGTGCTCCTGTGTGCGGAATCGCTGAAATACCTGCTGATGATGAAATCCCTCCGAGCGCCGGTCTCCTTCCGTGTCGCCTTTGAAACAGCTGCCCTCGGAAAGTATTACGACTGCATCACGCCCTCCGGAGCCGGCGGCCAGCCCTTCCAGATTCTCTGGCTGCACAGGCACGGATACTCCGACGGTGCTTCCTCCGCCATGACCATCAGCGGATATATCACCATGCAGGCCGGTTTCATCCTGCTGGCGCTGGCGGTGTTCATCACCCACCGGTCTGTGGAACTGGACGCGATCCGGTATACTGCTTATTTCGGACTTTTGCTCTTCTCACTCATTCCCTGTCTGCTGGCTTCCTTTTCCTTCATGCCGAAAACCGTCAGGAAGATCGTGACCGCAGCGATCCGCCTGTGCGGAAAGCTCCGCCTGGTCAAAAATCCGGAGGAATCCACGGAGCAGGTCATGGGAATGCTGGACAGCTACCACAGCAGTTTTTCCGTCATCGCGAAGGACAAGTTTATCCTGTTCTGCCTGCTCGCCCTGTCGCTGGTCTACCGGATTGCCCTTTGCAGCATGCCTTACTTTGTGCTGAAGATGTTCGGCGCACCGGTCAGCTTCCTGCATATTTTTGCAAGCACAGTCTATATCTATGCCGCCATCTGCCTGGTGCCCACACCGGGAAACGCCGGGGCGGCGGAAGGCGCCTTCTACCTTGTTTTTTCCGCCATGGGATCTGAAGGAGTGTTCTGGGCCATGCTGATCTGGCGTCTTTTCAGCTATTATTCCTTTATCGTCATCGGCGCCGGCATCTACGGAGTGAACGCTTTACAGGGCAGGCGCGCCCGGGGAGGAAAACAGGATGGATAATCTTCAGGCGCTTCATCCGGTTCAGTTTATCGATAACTATTTTCCCGTGATCGACGGCGTTACGGAAACCGTTCATGAATATGCCCGGCATATGCCCGGCGCTTCCGTGGTCTGCCCGGCCATGGAAAGCCGCTATCTGGAGAAGCACAGCTTTCCGTATCCCGTGCTGACATCCCTGACTGCCCGTGTTCCTTTTTCCCGGTATGCCAGTGCGGTGCCGAAGATTGACCCGAAGCTGGAAAAGGCGATTGCGGAAAAGCAGCCGGATATTTTTCATCTGCACAGCCCTTCCCTGCTGGGAAGCTATGCCGTTTCCCTGGGAAAGAAAATGAAAATCCCGGTGGTGGCAACCTTCCACTCAAAATATTACGATGCGATCTATGAATTCACAAAAAGCCGCGCGATCTCGAAAATGGTCACGGACCGGATTGTGAAGCTGTATGAAAGCTGCGATGAGGTCTGGGCCTGTTCAGAGGAAACCGGCAATACGCTCCGGTCCTATGGGTTTCGCAAGCCCTATTATGTGATGCCCAACGGGACGGATGTTTCCGTTCCGGAAAACCCGGAGGAACTGAAAGCGCGGGCAGCTTCCGAATTCAGCATTCCGGAGGGAAAGCATATCCTGCTGTTTGTAGGCCAGCAGATCTGGTATAAAAACCAGCGCCTGATTCTGGATGCTTTCCGCCTCCTCTGTGACCGGAGTGACGACTGGTTCCTGGTCATGGTGGGCACCGGCAAGGACGAGCAGGATATTGAGCGTTATGCGGCTTCCCTGAACCTGGCGGATCATGTCCGTTTTACCGGCCAGGTCAGGGACAGGGACCTGCTCACCGGAATCTACCTGAACGCCGCCCTGCTGTTCTTCCCCTCCGTGTTCGACAATGCGCCCCTGGTGCTGCGGGAAGCCGCGGTCCTGGCCGTTCCGACCCTGGCCGTTGAAGACTCCAACGCCGCCGGAGCCATCCGGAAGAATTTCAACGGCTTCACAGCTGCTGCCGATCCGCAGGCGATGTGCAATGAGATCATGCGGATCTTTACAGAGGAGGATGTCGTAAAAATCGGGCAGAATGCCCGGGAAACCATCCCCCTCTCCTGGGAAAAGCTCATCCCCATGGTGCTTGACCGGTATCAGACGGTCATCGACCGGTATGAAAGGACAAGGTGATTCACATGCAGGAAGAAACCAGAAATCCGGAACAGGAGCAGGGAAAAAAGGACCGGAGCGAACTGATCCGTACGGTAAAATTCGTGCTGTTCTCCATCTCAGCCGGTGTGATTGAAATCGGCGTATTCACAGTACTCTATGAACTGCTGCACTGGGAATACTGGGTTGCCTATCTCATCGCCCTGGTCCTGTCAGTGGTATGGAACTTCACGCTGAACCGGGAGTTCACTTTCCGTTCCGCCAACAATGTCCCCGTGGCCATGCTGAAGGTGGCGGCCTATTATGCAGTCTTCACGCCTGTCACCACCGTCCTCGGCAACTGGCTGGAGGGAACCTGCGGCTGGAACGGCATGCTCGTAACGGTCATGAACATGCTGCTCAATTTCGTCACGGAATACCTGTATGACCGTTTTGTCGTATTTGGAAAATCCATTGATACCAACAGCCGCGCCCAGGCGCAATCCCGTTCGGAAGGAAAGAACTGATCATGCCCTCTCAAACTCCCCTGCTGTTTCGCCTGCTCTGCCGGGCTGTATGGCTGTTTTCCCCCAAATATACGCTTTTCGGAACGGAGAACCTGCCGCCTGACCCCTGCGTCATCGTCGGAAATCACTGCCAGATGTACGGCCCCATCGCTGCCGAGCTGTATCCGGCCCGGACCTGTTACACCTGGTGTACCGGGGAAATGATGGACCGGAAGGAAGTCCCGGCCTATGCCTTTCAGGATTTCTGGTCCATGAAGCCCCGCCGCTGGCACTGGTTCTACCGCCTCCTCAGCCGCTTGATCGGTCCCCTGGCCGAATTCATCTTTACCAATGCCCGCACCGTTCCTGTTTACCGGGATGCCCGGATCATGACCACCTTCCGCCGGTCAATGGAGCATCTGAAAGAAGGCGCGGATCTCGTCATCTTCCCTGAAAAAGCAGAACCGTACAACGCAATCCTCTGTCAGTTTCAGGAGCACTTCGTGGATCTGGCCCGGTTGTATTACCGCAGAACAGGAACCGCCCTCTGCTTTGTTCCGGTATATATTGCGCCCCGGCTGAAGGGTATATATTTCGGCGAACCCGTCCGGTACTGTCCGGATACCCCGGATGCGGAGGAAAGAACCCGTATCTGCCGGGCAATGATGAACGCCATCTCTGCTCTGGCTTCCGCCCTGCCGCAGCATACTGTGATCCCCTACCTCAACATTCCCAAAAAGCAGTATCCCCTGAACACGGACCGGAACCTGTGAACCCCGCAGGTTCCGTTTATTTTTTCCGGATATTGCAAACCCGCTGCCTTTGTGGTATATTGCTTTTCCTTCACCGAAAAAACAGCCGTCAGGAGGGATGCATATGAAAGACTACAGTCTGCAGCACAAAAAAGCCTGGGAATACAATGCCTATGATTTCTGGGTGATGCAGGCCGGCACGCCGGAACAGCGTGCGGAAAAAGATATGGAAAACCCGGTCAGGATGCTGAAACAGCATGCGGCTTATTTTGACAGGTATGAGGGAATCCGGGTTGCCAACATTTGCGGCTCCTGCGGCAAAAAAGCAATCCCCCTGGCGCTCCTCGGCAGTGATGTGACGGTCTTTGACATCTCCGAACAGAATAAACGATACGCCATGGAAACAGCCGAAGCCGCCCATGTGAAAATACACTATGAAGTCTGCGATGTGCTGTCCATCGATCTGGAGAAATACGGCGGATACTTTGACGTGGTCTTCATGGAAGGCGGCATTCTGCACTATTTCCACGATATCGATGAATTCATGTCCATGATGTGCGCCCTGCTGAAAAAAGGCGGAAAGATGATCTGCAGCGATTTCCATCCCTTCGGGAAAATCATGGATTCCCTGGATATGGGAAGGCCCGCCATGAGTTATTTCTCCACGGAAATCTATGAAGGTGAAATGGCTCACGCCCGTTTCTTTGAGGAAAGTATCCGCAGCCGGATGCCGAAGTGCAGCTACAGAAGGTATACCGTCAGTGAAATCATCAACGCCGTCATCCGCAGCGGCATGACCCTGAAGCAGTTTGATGAGCATCCCTCCTGGACCAATGAAACCCTGCCCGGCGAATTTACCGCCGTCGCCGTAAAATAAAAAAGGACCTTTCCCCTGAAAGGTCCTTGTATTTCATGCGTTGCAGATTCAGGAAACCGTCCCCGGAACGGTTTCCTTTTTTATTTGGTCGCAAATACCGGCTGTCCGTTCACCGCGATATCTCCTTCAATCGGGATCAGCAGATAGCTGCGTCCGTCAATCACCCGGGTCTCCAGGATGTCCGCCTGTTTGGGATCCACCTTGATCGAAACGCTGGGCAGATCCACTTTGAACTGTTTGGGTGTAACCACATTCACGGCAGGAAGCACCGTCCCGGCGCCGAAGGTTTTGTCAAAACCGTCTCGGAATGCCTCCACCCTTTCGGGAGACACGCCGCCGTCGGTAAGTACCCTGGCCACGTCCTGCTTGGACAGCATCAGGGGCTCATCATCCTTGTCCTGTTCCTCCAGCAGTCCGGAAACCACCTCGTGCATCTCCTGCACCACATCCAGGGAGCATTCCGTCCCCAGTGTCTGGGCCAGCAGGGACTGGAATGTTTCTGTCTGTTCCGCAGCGGGCATCACAGCTTCCACGTTGAAGGCGGCCTTCAGGAAAGCTTCGTGGGCGTCATTGCAGTCCTTGCTGTAGAACAGCATGGTGTTCACGTCCGCGGCGCCGCCCTCATAAAGCGGAAACAGAAAGCCCATAGCCGGGGCGCCGGCCAGCCAGTCCGAAGGCCGTTCATGGAAAAGGCCGTCCTCCGGAGCATATCTCAGGGCAGGCTTGTCCTGCTTCACAGGACAGATGGCGCAAAGGCAGTAACTGAAGGATCCGTCGGAATTCTCGCGGTCGATTTCCCCGTTCACATCCCGTTTCCTGACGTCAAGCTGGTCATGCAGCAGGAGAATCAGCCAGTTTTCAGCGTTCTGGGCATCCTCCACGGACTGCAGGTCCGGATGCTCGGCACGAATTCCGGCAATCAGCCTGGTAAACAGCGTCTGGACAGCATCCTCATCCCGCATGGCGGTATCCCGGACCTTCAGCAGCAGCCCGTCGCTCTCTGCCGGAAACGCGATGGGGGTAAGTGTCTGCCCGATCTGTCCGGAAAGAGCCT
Source organism: Christensenellales bacterium (assembly GCA_045111455.1). Classification (GTDB taxonomy): domain Bacteria; phylum Bacillota; class Clostridia; order Christensenellales; family Aristaeellaceae; genus Aristaeella. The sequence continues at coordinate 173,273 of JBGUGL010000020.1, forward strand.
TTTTGAAGATGGACATGTATTTCTCATTTTCATTCTCATACAGGGTGCCCACCGGAACAGCGAAACTCGTAATGGGGTTGCCGATATGGTCAACGTAGCAGCCGCAGATCAGGGACGGATACCTTTTGTCCGGATTCAGCCGCCGTTTGATTTCAGAAAGATCTCTTTGGTTCATGGTCCTGCTTGTCCTTTCGTCCGCACAGAGTTCCGTATAAATGCGGCACGAAGCACATTTTACCATTATGAATCTGCTGATGCAAACGAAAAACCCGCTCCGCGGCAGTCCCCTGTCCGTCCCGGAAATCAGTCTCACTCCCGGGAATGCGCATATCTTTCCACCGGTTCCCGCGTCCAGACATGTGCCTCGATATACCGTTCCGGTCCGCGGGCACCGTCGTCGTTCCAATCCTGGGGAAACCCGTATTTTTCAATCACCTTCAGGATTTCATCATAAGTATAAACCTGTCTCCGGTACTCCTTCCCGTCGTTTACCCGGGGGCTGAAGGTCGGCATGGAATCTCCGTAGGTAAAGGATACCTTTCGCAGATCAAATTCCTCCAGGGGGATTTTCAGGAACGCGCCCTGTTCGTACCAGGTGCTGAGCCAGGGACTGTGTTCCAGGACCATGTAATAAGGCGATTCTGTTTCGGTGATTCCGCCTTTTGCCCGGAATTTCCGTCGCAGGATTGCTTCACAGTTCCGCCTCCGGAGCAGGTATTCCCCGTCCCTTTGCGCACACAGTGATTCCGGGCGTTCCCTTCGGATTTGTTCCAGGATCCGGTCTGCTTCCTCCGGTGAAACAGCGGTCAGGCTGCGAAAGGGTCCGGACCGTTTATCGAAATAATGGTATAAATACATCTCATTCTCCCGGGCAGTCATTGATATCAACCGTGTATTCATGTCTCCGTTTCCGGATTATACCCTGTTCTTCCGGGGCAATCAATGCTGCTTTCCGGATCCGTAATCCCGCATGAATGGATACCGGCAAAATTACCCTTGTATTTTTATGCCGATCAGGTATAATTTGTATAAGAACTGTCGTACAAATAAAAATGAAAGCAGGATGAGCGAATGAAAACCAGACGTCTCACCAAAAAGGAAATGTGGATCTTTGCTATTGGCCAGCTGGGCTGGTCCATCCTCAGCGGAATTGTGACCACCTGGCTGGTGACTTACTACCTGCCCACCGAAAGTTCTGTCCGGGAAGGAGCCCTCTTCTATGTGCCCACCGGACTGATCATTTTCGGAGCGCTGACAATTCTCGGCCTGATCACCTTCATCTGCCGGATTTTTGATGCGGTAACAGACCCATGGATCGCCTCCCTGTCCGACCGCAGCAAAAACCCGAAAGGCCGCAGAATCCCGTTCATGAAGCGGGCAGCTGTTCCCTTTGCCATCGTCACCGTACTGATCTTCTTCGCACCCGTCGGCGTAAAGGAAGGGGAACCCACCAGCCCCCTGAATATTGTCTGGGTGCTGGTTATGCTGATCCTCTTCTATCTGTTCATGACCATGTACTGCACACCCTATAACGCGCTGATTTCCGAATTCGGAAAAACCCAGGAAGACAGGATGTTTATTTCCACTGCCATCTCCCTGACCTTCTTCTTCGGCACCCTGCTGGCTTATCTGCCCTTCGCGCTGGCTGGTATGCTGCGGAGCATGGTCCCCTACGCCTGGAGTTACCGGATCTGGTTCATCGTCCTGGCTGTTTTTGCCCTGGTCTGCATGCTCATTCCCGTATTCAAACTGAATGAGAAGGATTTTGTGGATGCAAAGCCCAGCGAAACCAACGCCATGAAGAGCCTGGTCAAAACCTTCCGGAACAGGGAATTCCGGAAATTCTCCCTCTCCGATATTGCCTACTGGATCGGCCTGACCCTGTTCCAGACAGGCCTTCCGTTCTTTGTAACGGTCTCCATGAAGCTGGATGAATCCAACACCATGCTGTTTATGGGCGGCATGACGGTACTTTCCGCCTGTTTCTATCCTTTCGTTTCCAGGCTTGTTGCGAAGTTCGGAAAGAAGAAACTGGTCATCTGCGGCTTCCTGGGGCTTGCACTGGCCTATGTGATCACCGCCCTGATCGGGACGGTACCTTTCCTGACCGGTATGCTGCCCGGTATCCTGGTTGTCCTGATTGCCGCTTTCCCCATGGCGCTGCTGGGCATCATTCCCCAGGCGATTGTCGCGGATGTGGCGGAACAGGATTCCATCGAAACCGGCGAGAAACGGGAAGGCATGTTCTTCGCCGCCCGCACCTTTGCCATGAAGCTCGGCCAGTCCGTTGCTATGCTGGTCTTTACCTCCCTGGCGGTGCTCGGAACCTCCCAGGATCTGAAGAGCAATGACCTGAAAGCCTCCGCGGAAGGCCTGCAGATTGTCGCCGTTGCGGCCGTGGTTTTCTGTGTGCTGGGTGCGGTAATCCTGGCTTCCTACAATGAAAAGAAAGTCATGGATACCATTCAGTCCCGAAAAGAATAATATGCCCGTCCGGCATCATTGAAACGGGTCCTGCCGCCATTCCCGGCGGCAGGACCCGTTCCTTTACCAGTTTTCATAACGTTCCTGTCGGTCGATATTTCTGATTTCACTCATTTCCTGTTCACTCAGTTCAAAATCAAGCACATTGTAGTTTTCTGCGATATGCTCCGGATTGGAGGATCCCGGAATGGGAATATATCCGTCCTGAATCTGCCAGCGGAGAATCACCTGCGCAGGTGTCTTCCCGTGTTCCTTTGCGATCCGCGCAATGATTTCGTTTGTAAAATGTTCCTGCGTGTGGCCCCTGCCGCCGAAGGGATACCAGGATTCCAGCGCAATCCCGTATTGTTTGACATACTCCTGCAGCGATCTGTTCTGATAATACAGATGATTCTCATTCTGGATAACGGCAGGCACGATCTCTGCGAAAGACAGAACCTCTTCCACAGCCTCCGGTGTGTAATAGTTGGAAATGCCGATGGAGCGCACTTTACCGTCCCGGACCGCCTGCTCCAATGCCTGATAAACCGCCTCATCATTCCAGCCGGGCTGGTGAATCAGCATCAGGTCGACATAATCCAGGCCCAGATCCCGGAGAGAATCGTCAATTCCCCGGGCGGCGCGTTCATAATCGCCTGGCATGATCTTGCTGGTAACGAAGATTTCCTCCCGTGTGACGATGCCGTCTTCAATCGCCCTGCGGACGCCGCGCCCCACACCCGCCTCATTGCCGTAATACCGGGCGGTGTCAATCAGCCGCATGCCGGTCTTCAACGCAGCATAAACAGAAGTTTCCGCCTGATCATCGGAAAGCGTCCATGTGCCCAGGCCGATGACAGGCATGGTATAACCGCTGTTCAGCATAACCGTCCTTTGCTCCTCTGCAGCGGCGATGCCGCAGATCAGGCCGGTCATGATAAGAATGCAGAGCAGAAATGCTGTATATTTCATTTCAGGTACTCCCGGAAAAAATGCTCAAGCTTATCAAAAGGAATGATATGCACCTGATCATAGAGATCGGTATGCACCGCGCCCGGGATGATCATCAGTTCCTTGTTATCGGTGTATTTACTGTCCTTTATCATGGCAGCATAGGCATCCCGGCTGAAATAGCAGGAGTGGGCTTTTTCACCGTGAACGATCAGCACCGCATTGCGGATCTCCCGGGTATAGGTCAGCTGGGGCATGTTCATGAAGGACATGGTGCCGGTTTTATTCCAGCCGCCGTTGGAATTGAGGCTGCGGGGATGATAACCGCGGGATGTTTTGTAGTATGCATAATAATCCTTCACAAAGAAGGGGGCATCCTCCGGCAGGGGATCAACCACACCTCCGCCCAGCTCATAACTTCCGTTCCGATAATCCTTGATGCGCTGGGCATTCAAGGCTTCCCGGGCTGCGTAGCGGGCATTTTCATCCATGGAGTCAAAATACCCGTTGGCGTTCACACGGCTCATATCGTACATGGTCATGGCAGCAGTGGCCTTCACGCGGGTGTCAATGGCTGCGGTATTCAGTGCAAGCCCGCCCCAGCCGCAGATGCCGATGATACCGATACGCTCCGGATCCGCATTGTCCTGCACGGACAGGAAATCCACCGCCGCCTGGAAATCCTCTGTATTGATGTCCGGAGAAGCCATGTAGCGCGGCTGGCCGCCGCTCTCCCCGGTGAAGGACGGATCAAAGGCGATGGTCAGGAAGCCCCGCTCTGCCATGGTCTGGGCATACAGGCCGGAGCACTGCTCCTTGACCGCACCGAAGGGACCGCAGACAGCGATAGCCGGGAGCTTTCCTTCTGTGCCTTTGGGTACGTACATATCCGCTGCCAGAGTGATGCCATAGCGGTTCACAAAGGTCACCTTGCAATGATCCACCTTATCGCTCTTAGGGAACGTCTTGTCCCATTCCCGGGTCAGGGTCAATGTTTCAGTCTTCATCATATCAGTCATCTCCTCCGTCATATTCAAGGGTTATGATTACGTCACCGTTGCCCAGCAGTTCCCTCATTTCATCCGGGGTTTTATCATCAATATGCCCAAGCCGGGTATAAGCCCAGGAATTGCTGCCGTAGAACACCACCAGCTGATTGCCGGAATAGAGCACAATATCGCCGGAAGAAGTGCTGGTCTGCACATCCTGTCTGGGCAGGCGCTGGCCGATAGGACCTACCTGCTCAAAGCCGCCGTACATGGACATCCTGATGGTCAGGCCGTTCTGCGCCAGCTCCTTTAGGGCATCAACGGATTCATTCTCTTCCCACGTCACTGTTACTGGCGTGTCGTTGATCTTCATCTGCATCATAGTTTTTTCCTCCGGCAGTTCTTCTGCATAACCGGTCAGCATCATAGCCAGCATAAGTATCAGGAGTCCGACAATAATAGTCTTTTTCATACTCTGTCCTTTCTGGTCCTGTTGATCTGATAGCTCAGATAATCCAGCCGGTCGATACAGATCTGGCTTTCATGCAGTTTTTCCAGCTGCTTTCTCCGGCACCCGGCAATCAGTTTTTCTGCCTGCTGTCCCTTGCCCTCCTGCAGGCAGGCCAGTATCCTGCCTGTTTCATAAGCGCTGCAGCCCGCGTCCTTCAGGTTTTCAGCGATCTCCTGCTCACTCAGCATCCTTATCGCCTCCTTGTTCTGTTTCATCATAAGCAACACTTCTGCTATAATCAAATACTTGTTTGATATGTTTTCCTATGCTAAAATCGCATAGGAAGAATTCCGGAGGTGATGCCTGATGGATATACGCGTGATGAAGTATTTTCTGGCTGTTGTAAGAGAAGGAACCATCTCCGCGGCAGCGGAATACCTGCATGTCGCCCAGCCTTCCCTCTCCCGGCAGATGAAAGAACTGGAAGCGGAATTTGGCGCGCCTCTGTTTATCCGCGGCAACAGAAAAATTGCCCTGACAGATGAAGGAATAGTCCTGCGCCGCCGTGCGGAAGAAATGGTGCAGTTAATGCAGCTGACAGAAGATGAGATATCCCGGGTCAGGAACCGCCTGACCGGCTCAATCCGCATCGGTGCCGGTGAATCCCAGGCGTTCCGGTACCTGGCAAGGACTGCAGGCCGGCTGATCCGGGAATACCCGGATATCCGGTTCCACATAACCAGCGGAGACACGCAGGACCTGACAGACGAACTGGACAGCGGCCTGATTGATTTTGCACTGATTTTTACAGATGTTGATTACTCAAAATACCGGGCAATTCTTCTGCCCCCGGAAGATCGCTTCGGCGTGCTCATGCCAAAGGATTGCACATTGGCACAGAAAAAGGAAATCGCTCCGAAGGATCTGGCGGATATCCCGCTGCTTACATCCCGTGCTGCGCTGACCCGGATGGAAAGCGCCGATGAACTGCGGGGGCTCCGTTTTGTCGGGAGCTATAACCTCATCAACAATGCGTCCCTCATGGTGGAGGAAGGAGCTTGTCTCGTATTGGGTTTCGATAAGCTTATCAATACCGCCGGAAACAGCAGGCTCTGCTTTCGCCCGCTGAAAGGGCAGAAAGAAACTGCCGGAGCAGTGATCTGGAAGAAATACCAGCCTTTTTCTCCGGCAGTTCAGATGTTCATTGACCGCATGAAAGCGCTGCTGAATCCGTAAGCAGCATTCCTGCCGCCGTCAGCATATTTCCTGTACAATCGTCAGCGCCGCCTCATAAAGGCGGCGTTCATCCTTTCCGTACAGGATCTCCGTCCGGCCCATCCCGTCGTTTGTTTTTCACAGGCACCGCTGCTGCAGCAGAAAGCAGTCCGCAGGAATTATACTCACTGGACTATGCCCGGAGAGTGTGATGAGTTTATTACTGATTATTTACAACGGATCATTGTTATTTTGGAATCAAAATATGACGGGAGTACGAACGAATGAGCAATTCGGAAAATCCGAGGAATGGTGCCATATTCCAGCAGCAAGTAATGGAGTGTCTCCGGAAAAAATACCATAAGAATTTTGAACTAGAAAAGAAACTTTTTATTGGAAGCCCTGCAAAAGAACACAAATTCGATATTGTTGATGAAGAACAAAACATTGTTGTTGAATGTAAAAGATATACATGGACAGAAACAGGAAATGTTCCCAGCGCAAAGATGGGATTTTGTAATGAAGCGGCGTTTTATCTCTCTTTCTTGCCTGAAACCTATGAGAAATATATTGTTATGCTATATTCATTTCATGAGAAAAGGCACGAAACATTGGCAGAGTATTATTGTTAGCAGTATTTTCCATTTTCTTTACACACCTCCGGAAGTAACCCCGCAGATTATCTATATTCAGCCAGAGCCGACTCCCACGCCTGTTGTGCAGACCGAATATGTTCCAATCGGTCCCGGAATGCCGTACCTGGCTGATGGAAACGGGCATACACTGGATGTGCTTTATTCCGCAGCCACCAACAAGCAGTTCATTACCATGCAGTCAAAGAACGGCAACGTCTTCTATCTGGTAATCGACTATGATAAGCCGATTGATGAAGAAGCGGAAATGTATGAGACCTATTTCCTGAACCTGGTTGATGAGCGTGACCTGATGGCGCTGATGAGTGAGGAAGAGATGCCTACGGCAACACCTCAGGTGATTTTTGTAACGCCTGAACCTACAACTGTTCCCGCACCGACACCGGTTCCTACAGCGGTTCCCTCTGATCCGGAACCTGTGAAGGAAGAGAAGAATCAGATGACAGGAATCCTGGCTCTGGTCGTTCTCCTCGTAATCGGGGGCGGAGCTGCGTTCTACTTCCTGAAGGTGAAAGGCAAAAACAAAGCATCCAAGGGTTCTTCCAGTTATGATTTCGATGAAGATGAAGAGGACGAGGAAGAGTCCGCGGAAGAAAAAACGGATGAGTGAACAAATAAGACTGACGCCCCGGCTTGATTAACAGGCCGGGGCTTTGAAATGGAGGAGTTAAGAAAATGGCTGAGCTTGTCATTGCTGAAAAGCCCAGTGTCGCAAGATCCATTGCGGATGTTCTCGGCGCGCGCGAAAGGCATGATGGTTATCTGCAGGGGCATGGCTTTATTGTGAGCTGGTGTATAGGTCACCTGATTGCTTCCGCCGTGCCTGAGGAATACGATGAAAAGTATAAGGTCTGGAAGTATGAGGACCTTCCGATCATACATTAAGGCTGAAGAAGCTTATAGTGAGGCAGAAAAGCGAGTACAGGATTGGCCTTATGAAATGAAGTTACCACTCTGCCCGGAAGACGTGCGAGCACAGGCTGAACGGCTCAGGTCAACACCAGAAGCCATCACAGATCAAGAAAGCTCGGAGGAAGCAAAAAGTGAACAGTCAGAAGATTGCCATCAAGGGTAAAACGATATCTATCCTGGAATATTATCAGAAGGTTGATTCCATGCCAGACGATCCAGAAAATTCCATCCCTTATATGGTTCAGACAGGAAATGCGATGTGCTTCGCTTTGGTTTTTCCAGTGGATGAATCAAAGTCGCTTCCGCGCACAAAAGATTCTCTGATTGCAGGAATCAGATCATTCCTGGACGAAAACCAGGGACTGATTCAGGTGGAAGCCTGTGAAGATCATGTGTACAGCATCGTGAAGTCGATGAAGGAACCAAGCGGTGTTCAATATATCCTGTCGTATCAGAAGTTCTATCCAGAATTCATTTTGAACATCCAGGCATATTTTGATGAGATTGGGACAACTGGGATGCGAGATAGCTTGGTATATGAGTTGTGCCGCAGGGAGAACCTTGTCGGGAATGAAGACGATCCGTTTGCTGGTTGGGTAAAGGATCCTTACGACGAAACCATCAAGGATGGAGCTCTGATGAATCTTTCAGAGATGGAAAAGTTCGATGCTCAGTTCCCAGGGTCCCCGTTGACCATGTGCAGGGAGTTTGTTCGTACAATCAAGTAAGTGTCAGACATAAGACATTTTCAAACGGGAGATGATGACCATGGGCTATCAGCTGATTTCTGTGAAATGTCCGGATTGCGGTCAGACGCTTTCCATCGAAGAAAACCGGACACAGGCTTTCTGCTCCTATTGCGGTGCCAAAATTCTGATCAGCAATGAGAACGAGTATATTTTCAGGCAAGTAGATGAGGCTGGAATTAAGAAGGCTGAAACCGAAAGGCTTATCAGATTGAAAGAATTGGAGCTTCAGGAACAGCGGGAAATACATGGCCGTAACCTCAGAAGAGTTCTTACTGTGATATGGATTGTCATTTCTGTTGTACTGCTGATCATTATTATCGGAAAGATGGCTGGCTCATCGTCCGGTTTTACAAGCGGATTTCTGATGCTGTTCTATATCGGTGGCCCAATTATTGGTGGTGGTGCATATCTGATTTTCAAGTGGCTCCCGGAGAAGGAAAACGAGAAGATCATCGAGAAACAGGGCGGTATCCGGTTCCCGAATGGGCTTGCACCGTTCACCGACAAGAAGTACTATGCGATTGAAGATTCATTGCAATCCGCCGGATTCACCAATATATCCTGCGTTAATCTTCACGATCTGAACATCCTGACGGCGCTGGTCAACGCGGATAAAACCGCTAAAATTACGATCAATGGGCAGCCGGTCACCACTGGCGGGAAGATATACATGCCAGATGTTCCGATTGTGATCACATACCATGGGAGATAAACTTGATTTGGCACTGCCACGATGCGGTGCTTTTTTTCATCTACACCAATAAATCCAGATTCTAAAATTTGTATGATAAGCTTCCTATGGATGGTAAAACAGCCATCCGGAAGGAGGGATTGTAATGAGTGGCGCACAAATGGCCCACTTTCTGAAGCAGTTGGGCAAAGGAAGTGAGCTGACAGGTATCTGCGTAGTATACCGAACAGGATGGCTTGTGGGGATCGGCCAAACACTGTTGACGGGCATGGCGGTGTATGGAGCCTATCGTCTCGGCAAGTGGGGCCACAGAAAACTGATGGACTATTTTCAGGGAAATGGCTACATCGCTGTTTCCGGTGAAGTAGTATGAGGTGCAACTGTGCCAAAACATAAGCAGATACCAGGAATGACCTACCGAATCATCACACAGGATGAACGGCAAGCTACGCTGGAGTATACTTACCTTTGCCCGTATTGTATGAGAAAATCAACAGTTCAATCAGTTGTATATGCTCCTGATTATGAACGCCTGGAAACTGGCGGTTTCTATGATGCATTGAGTTGCAGTGAATGCGCCAAGATCGCCGATGTTCGTTTTTGGAATGCAATGAAGATTAATCCCAAAGAAGAGGAGGAATTACCGTGAAAAAAGCGCTGGCAATCATACTCTCGTTTGCTCTTTTGACCATCTGCTTGAATATTTCATTTGCTGAAAGCATTACAATCGATTTTTCTGGTTACTCTCTTGAAGAACTAATTCAAATAAAAGCAGACTTGATGGATGAAATTGCAAAACGTCCCGGCGGCGAGAAAATGACCCTTGGTTCTGGACAATACAGAATTGGTGAAGATCTTCCGGCGGGTGTCTATTCTTTCAAATTTGTTCAGAATGGCGACAAAGATGTAGCCAGGACTGATTATTATGTATATGAAAACGAATCAATGTACAAGTACGATGTAGACCGTTTATGGCTTGGCGATATGCCGAGGCTTGAAGGCTCTCTTAAGGGCGACGGTGAAACCAGAATCAGTCTATATCCTGGTGAATTCTTAAGCATCCGTTATAACGGTGCCGAAGTAGAACGTGTTGGGAATGTTGCAGAGCGTGGGAATGGTTATGAAGTACCAGAGGGCACGACAATTCCCAAAGGAAACTATACTATTGGGGAAGAAATTCCTGCCGGAACTTACAAGATTTATTACAACGGAAAATCCACGGCACGTGTTCGTGTGTTTCAGGATGCCAAGGAAGCCAGTAATACTGTCCGCTATGGGAAAGACTGATGATGAAATCAAAGCGGCATTGGTAGAGTCAATGCAGAAGTGGGGTCAAAAGTATCCTGATGCCGGATACGGCGGGATGTTCTACCGCTGGCTGCGCAGCAAGCAACCGGAACCGTACGGAAGCTACGGAAACGGCTCTGCAATGCGTGTATCCGCAGCAGGCTGGCTCTACGACACAATGAAAGAAACAAGGCATATAGCTCGGCTGACGGCGGAAGTAACGCACAATCATCCTGAAGGCATCAAGGGTGCCGAAGCGACTGCGAGCGCCATCTTTATGGCCCGCAAAGGAAGCAACAAAGAGGATATCAGGGCATACATTATTCAGGAGTTCGGATATGATCTGTCAAGAACATGCGATCAGATCCGGCCAACGTATCATCATGTGGAAAGCTGCCAACAGACAGTGCCTGAAGCAATCACTGCCTTCCTGGAAGGAACTAACTTTGAAGATGTAATCCGTACTGCAGTTTCTCTGGGAGGCGACTGTGACACGTTGACTTGTATCGCCTGTGGAATTGCAGAAGCTTTCTATGATGTGCCGAAAGAGATGTTGTTGGAATGCAAAAAGCGTCTGCCGGACGACATGCTGGAAGTGATCGCACGGTTTATGGATTGCCGGAAATCGTCTTTTCACGACCCATTTCTTGCCGGAAATGAACTGATCGAGGAAGCAATCGACAGATTCTACATGGACAGCTGCAAGAAGAACCTGGTAGGTGTACTCGAAGCAATCCGGCAACGGATGCATGCAGATGGCCACTTTGTGTTCCCGGTAGTGTCTTCTGATGACGGAAAAAGTTTTGCATTTCGTACTGTGCAGACGAAGGACGGAAAGGAATGGGTCGCTGCCTTCACATCTCCCGCGGAACACGAGAAAGGCGAACCGAGCGAGATTGTTTCCAACTTCATCGACATTATGCTGAAAGAAGCTTTGACCTCTGATCATTCCGGATTCATTATTAATCCGTGGGGAAAATCCTTTATGCTGGCCAAAGAACTGATTCAAATGATCTTCAAGGCGGATGGCGATGTGGAGTATACAGTGCCAGACGATGCTTTAACTGTGGATCTGCTTGAGGACGGTTCATTCCTAAAAAAGGCCATAGAGATCTGCAACAGGAATCGGACGCAGATGAACATGCTCAAACTGATGAAGATCCTTCGTGACAGCTGGGTTTGGGTACCCTGCAACGCGGTCATGAGCGAAACTGATAACAATGCTGTCCTCAAAATGATTCAGGAAGCTGAGGAAAACGGCGGGTTGGATAAACTCGTAGGAAAAACCATTACCAATCAGGATCAAATCCGTATGGTGCCGGATATTTTGCAGAATGGTGACGAATTCTTCTTCCCAGTGTTCTCAACAGCCGAGGAGATGGGCAAATATGGCGAAAGTTTCTCAAAAGTCCAGAGGCATTTCCTGGAAGCAGTTAATCTAGCTCGGAACAACAAAAAGAAAGTGACAGGCATTGTGATCAACGCCTTCACTGAACCGTTTGTCATGCCAATGGAGCTGCTTGACATTATCGCCGAGATGGACTCGGCTATCAAGAATCCCGAAAACGAATAATATGAACAGGCATTTTGAAGCCGGAAAGGAAGGAACCATGAGAGCGATTCGTGTAACAGGAAAAGGACAGATCAAGGTACATCCGGATATGACCCGGATTACGATGACGCTGGAAGGAATTTATCCGGAGTATGCCGATACCCTTCGCCGGTCATCTGAGGATACAGAACAACTCCGGGACACACTTGAACCTTTTGGTTTCGAACGGACGGCATTGAAAACACTTCGGTTCGATATCGATACCGAATTTGAAAGCTATAAGGAGCATGATAGCTGGAAACAGCGGTTTATCGGATATAAGTTTCAGCATGTGCTGAAAATCGAGTTTGACTCTGACAATGAGAGGTTCGGAAGAATTCTTTATGCCCTGGCACATTGTCAGCTGCATCCAGAGTTTCGTATCAGCTATTTCGTCAAAGATCCTGAAGCAAGCAAGAACGAGTTACTGGGAAAGGCCATTTCGGATGCTAAGGAAAAGGCATCGGTGTTAACGTCAGCGGCAGGTGTGTCTCTTAAGGATATTCAATCAATTGACTACTCTTGGGGAGAGATCAACTTTGAATATCATCCGATGAACAAAGAATTGCTAATGGAGGACTGTATGTGCGAACCCTGCGAAGCCGGCGGCAGCTATGATGTCAATATGGAACCGGATGACATAGAAGTGTCCGATACCGTAACTGTGATCTGGGAGATCGGCTGATAAAAAGCCATATAAAAAAGCATGGTATATATTGTATTTCACTTCTGAAAGCGCTACAATCGATAGCGGTTCTGCCAAAAACAGCAACGGGAGTGAAGCCGTATGAATCAGGAGCTTGTAGAGACACAGGAATTACCAAGCACAGATGATCATCCCTGGTTGACACAGGTGCCAGCATCTGAGGATGAAGATTCTGTTGGGGAAGTGATCAGATACACTCTTGATGAAATAAGATTTGCTTGAGGATTGTGAAGGCTGCTGGAAATCGTCATTTTCTGTTGGCAGAAATCCAGCAGTTTCACGAAAATGTTAAGAAGCGATCAGGGCAAAAATGCTCTGAAAACCTTATATAGGATCAGCTGTTCAGTTGGTCTACCGCTTTTGTTTGAAGCATTTGAGCAGAGATTTAAAAATGCTGTTGGAAAATCGCTGATTTTTTAGGCGAAATTCCAACAGCTTTTTGCGATTTGGAGAAGTATTCGAATAGAAAAATGACCAGATTGTCATCCGATTTTTCGCTCGAAATGTACAATCTGGTCAAGTTGTTGGCACACCCGGCGGGATTCGAACCCACGGCCTGCCGCTTAGGAGGCGGCCGCTCTATCCTACTGAGCTACGGGTGCATACCTTGATTTTCAAGGCTTCCAGCGTTTTGCGCTGAGCGCTCTTG
>JBGUGL010000021.1:0-117112 GCA_045111455.1 Christensenellales bacterium
TACTTCCGGACGACTGACGTTACCGGCAACATCAAGCTGCCCGACGGCGTGGAAATGGTGATGCCCGGCGACAACATCGACATGGAAATCACCCTGATCACCCCCATCGCTATGGAGCAGGGACTGCGCTTCGCTATCCGTGAAGGCGGCCGTACCGTTGGTTCCGGCGTTGTGGCGAAGGTCATTGAGTAATCTCAACGCTTAATCGGAACGCTCCCGCAGCGGGAGCGTTCCTTTCTGTTGTCTGCACGTAAAACAAGGAGGCTGCTATGTTCAACTACAAATGCAGAGGCACCTGCTCCACTTCCATCGACCTGGAGATTCAGGACGGCATTATTACCTTCTGCCGGATCAACAACGGCTGCAAGGGCAACACCGCCGGCATCGCGAAGCTTGTCACCGGCCGGCCCGCCGATGAAGTGGCCGATATGCTGGAAGGCGTCGACTGCCGCGGCGGCACCTCCTGTCCCGATCAGCTGTCCAGGGCGATCAGGGCCTATCACGACTGATCCCGTTTCCTGCTTTCCGCAGGAATGCACAGCTGTTATTACCCGTCAGCCCGAAAGGAGTTCCCCTTGTCATCCGAAACCAATATACCTGTTACATTTGATTCCATGGATCTCTCTTCCGAGATCCTCCGCGCCGTGCGGGAAATGGGCTTCCAGGAGCCTTCCACCGTACAGGCCAAAACCATTCCCCTGATGATGGAAGGCCAGGACATCAACGCCATCGCCCCCACGGGCACCGGCAAAACCTGCGCCTTCGGCATTCCCATGCTGGAGTATGTCCAGCTGAAGGACGGCCGGGTGCAGGAAATCGTTCTGGCCCCCACCCGGGAACTGGCCCTGCAGATCGGCGATGAGCTGACCCGCCTGGCCAAATTCATCGATGGGGTACGTATCGCCGTCATTTACGGCGGCCAGTCCATTTCCCGCCAGATTACCGCCCTCAAGCGCCGGCCCCAGATCGTCATCGCGACCCCCGGCCGGCTGCTGGACCATATGCAGCGGGGCAACATCCGCCTGGACGCGGTCCATACCATGGTGCTGGACGAAGCGGACGAGATGCTGAACATGGGCTTCGTCAAGGACGTGACGAAAATCATCGAAGCCACCCCTTCCGACCGGCAGCTGGTGCTGTTCTCCGCCACCACCAACCAGGACGTGCTGACCATCGCCTGGAAATACCAGCATGACCCGGTGGAAATCACGGTGGAAGCCACCAAAAAGGACCGTCCCCAGATCACCCAGTATGTGATTGCCACGGAACAGGACCGGAAAACGGACAACCTGCTCTACCTGCTGGACGCGGACGTCTATCACCGGATCATGATCTTCTGCAACACCAAGTTCATGACCGACAAGCTGACCAGCCGCCTGGTGAAGGAGGGCTACAACGCCCAGTGCCTCCACGGGGATATCCCCCAGTCCAAGCGGAACACCGTCATGAACGACTTCAAGCGGGGCAAGTTCCCGATCCTGGTTTCCACGGACGTAGCCGCCCGCGGTATCGACGTGGACGATGTGGAAGCGGTCATCAACTATGACCTGCCCAACGAGAACGAGTACTACCTGCACCGGATCGGCCGCACCGGCCGGGCCCACAAGCACGGCGTCAGCTTCTCCCTGGTGACCTTCCGGGAGAGCGTCCGCATGGATGAGATCCTGAAGTATATGCTCACCGCGCCCACGCCCCTCAAATTTGAGGAGGACGTCCTGCGCAGGGAAGACGGCACGCCCTTCTTCGACCACATTTAAGTGTGCATTCAGGCATAAGAAAAAGTCCCCGGAACCGGATTCCGGGGACTTTTTTGTTTGCGTTGCTGTTAATGCTTATCCGCGGCGGGCGGCGAAGCACTCGCTGCAGTATACGGGGCGGTCCTCCTTGGGCTCGAAAGGAACCTGGGTGGGCTTTCCGCATTCCGCGCAAACAGCGTCGTACATCTGACGCGGAGCGCCGGCAGCACGGCTGGCCTTACGCGCCTGACGGCAGGCCTTGCAGCGGGTAGGCTCGTTCTGGAATCCCTTTTCGGCATAGAATTCCTGTTCACCGGCAGTGAAAACGAACTCAGCGCCACAGTCTTTGCATACCAGCGTTTTGTCTTCGTACATGATCAGGTAACCCCCATAAAGATTTGATAGGCGATTCCTCCGGCTGACCTGGTCTTTGACCCCACACACGCCGCCTGGAAGTTTGCTCTGCGCTTCAGGCGCCCTCACTCGCTTCTCTCGGGATCGAGTCCCGGACGGACTTACATCTAGACCGCACCATGCTCCCCGCCACTTTGGGCGGATTACGTGGACCGCTTTGCCTGCGACTGGCATCGGCTTGCAACCACAGACCCGAAGGATTCAACCGGCGACATTATATTACCGCCATGTGGAAAACGCAAGTTATTTTTCCATTTTTGACAAATAAAGACAATCAATATACATCAAAACAGCCCAAAATGAGGAATTTAGTTACTTTTTCTGCCCGTAATAGGCATTGGGACCGTGTTTGCGCATGAAGTGCTTTTCCTTCACATAGTCCGGCAGGTTTTCGCGGGTCTGGTTTTCCGGCAGGACTTCTGTATGCCAGGCCATCATGGCCACTTCTTCCATGACCACCGCGTTATGCACCGCTTCCATGGCATTCTTTCCCCAGGCAAAGGGTCCGTGATGCCGCGCCAGGACGCAGGGCACATAGTCCGGGTTCAGGCCGTTCTGTTCAAAGTGGGAGGCAATCACCTTACCGGTGTTCAGCTCATAGGCGCTCTCCACCTCTTCTTTGGTCAGGTCCCGGCAGCAGGGAATGTTCCCGTAGATGTAGTCCGCGTGGGTTGTGCCGTAAGCCGGAATATCCCGGCCGCTCTGGGCCCAGATGGTAGCCCAGCGGGAATGGGTGTGCACCACGCCCCCGATATTCGGGAAGCGGCGGTACAGTTCCGCGTGGGTGGGCGTGTCTGAAGAGGGATTCAGGTCGCCTTCCACCTTGTTCCCCTCCAGGTCGATCACCACCATGTCCTCCGGCTTCAGTTCCTCATAGGGAACGCCGCTGGGCTTGATGACGAAGAGTCCCTTTTCCCGGTCAATCCCGGAAACATTGCCCCAGGTAAAGGTTACCAGGTGATAGGCAGGCAACAGCATGTTTGCCTCGTATACCTGCTTTTTGAGTTCCTCCAGCATGGTTCATTCCTCCCGTTTACATATTATGATTATTAATTGTTAATTGTCCTTCGGTCCCAGCTGTCCCCGCATCCAGTGCTTGCGGCAGAGGGAAACGTAGCTTTCATCGCCGCCCAGGACAATCTGCTCGCCCTCCCGGGCTACCTTGCCGTCAATCACCCGGGCGTTGCAGGTGGCTTTCTTGCCGCACCAGCAGATGGTTTTCACTTCCTCAATGGTATCTGCCCAGGCCATCAGCCACTGGCTTCCCTCAAAGAAGTTGCCCTTGAAGTCCGCCCGCAGGCCGTAGGCAATGACCGGGATTCCCAGGTCGTCCACAATGTGCACCAGGAACTCCACCTGCTCCTTGGTCAGGAACTGGGCCTCATCCACGATCACACAGTCATAGCCCTTCAGATCAATGTTTTCCAGTTCCTCCGCGAAAACGCATTCGGTTTCCAGGCCGCTGCGGGAGCGGATGATCCGGGTGCCGTCCCGGTTCTCCAGCTGGGGTTTGACCATCAGCACCTTCTGGTGCCGTTCCCCGTAATTATACTGCACCATGATGGCATTTGCCGTCTTGCTGGATCCCATGGCGCCGTAACGAAAATACAGTTTAGCCAACCGGATCCTCCTCCCTGGCCGTTTCTTCCTGAACGGTCTTCTGTTCTGCAGTTTCCGCAGGCTTCTCACCCACGGGCACAATGAGGTCGTCCTTCACCGTGAGCCGGATCTTCTGCCCCAGGCCGATATTGCCCTTCAGCAGCTCCTCGCTCATGGTATCCTCCACCGTGCGCTGGATCAGCCTGCGCAGGGGACGGGCGCCGAACTTGGGATCGTAGCCGTCCCTGGCCAGCTTGTCAGTGACCTTTTCGTCCCAGCTCAGCAGGATTTCCTGCTCCTTCAGCCGGTTTGCCACCTGGGTCAGCATCAGCTCCGTGATCCGGCGGATCTCCTCCTCGTTCAGGGCATGGAACACAATCAGCTCGTCCACCCGGTTGATGAACTCCGGCCGGAAGATCTCCTTGACTTCCTTCATCACGGATTCCTTCATGACCTCATAGCTGCGGGCTTCGCCCTTCTGGTCAGCCCCGAAGCCCATGGACCTGCCGTGGCCGATGGTATGGGCGCCGGCATTGGAGGTCATGACCACGATGGTGTTCTTGAAGGAAACCACCCGTCCGGTGTTATCCGTCAGCCGCCCGTCCTCCAGGATCTGCAGCAGCATATTGAACACATCGGGATGGGCCTTTTCCACCTCATCCAGCAGCACGACGCTGTAGGGTTTGCGGCGGACCGCTTCCGTCAGCTGGCCGCCTTCCTCATAGCCCACGTATCCGGGAGGCGAACCCACCAGCCGGGATACGGTATGCTTCTCCATATACTCGGACATATCCAGGCGGATCACTGCCTCTTCGTCCCCGAAAATGGCCTCGCCCAGGGCCCGGCACAGCTCGGTTTTGCCTACACCGGTAGGACCCAGGAAGATGAAACTGCCGATGGGCCGCTTCGGATCCTTCAGGCCGGCCCTTGCCCGGCGGATTGCCCGGGCCACGGCGCTGACAGCTTCCTCCTGGCCGATGAGCCGCTTATGCAGCGTCTCCTCCAGGCGCACCAGCCGCTGGGCTTCCTGCTCCGTCATGCGGGATACGGGAATCCCGGTCCACTGGCTCACCACCTGGGCGATGTCCTCGTCCGTGACGGTGTCCCGGGTAGCGCTCTGGGCACGGTTCCATTCGGCCCGCTTCTCCTCGATTTCCCGGTGGATATTCCGCTCCTGGTCCCGCAGGGCGGCTGCCTTTTCGAAATCCTGGTGGCTGATGGCTTCCTTCTTTTCAATAACCACCGCTTCCAGGCGTTTTTCCTGTTCCCGCACATCCGGCGGTGCCGTACAGGCCGCGATCCGCACCCGGCTGGCCGCCTCGTCCATCAGGTCGATGGCCTTGTCCGGCAGGTACCGGTCCGGAATATACCGGTCGCTGAGCTTCACCGCCGCAGCCAGGGCTTCATCCGTGATCCGTACCTTATGGTGGGCCTCATACCGGTCCCGCAGGCCGTAGAGGATGGACAGGGTTTCCTCCGCGGTGGGTTCGCCCACCACCACCGGCTGGAACCGGCGCTCCAGGGCCGCGTCCTTCTCTATATGCTTGCGGTACTCGTCCAGCGTGGTGGCGCCGATGCACTGGATCTCGCCCCGGGAAAGGGCAGGCTTCAGGATGTTCGCCGCGTCCAGGCTTCCCTCTGTGGCGCCGGCGCCGATAATGGTATGGATTTCATCAATGAACAGCAGCACGTTGCCGGCCTTGTGCAGCTCCTCCATCACGTTCTTCAGCCGTTCCTCAAACTCGCCCCGGTACTTGGTGCCGGCCACCATGCTGCCGATGTCCAGGCTCATGATGCGCTTGCCCAGCAGCAGTTCCGGCACATTGCCCTGCACAATACGCTGGGCCAGGCCTTCCGCCACGGCGCTCTTGCCCACACCGGGCTCGCCGATGAGCACCGGATTGTTCTTGGTCCGGCGGATCAGGATCTGGATGATCCGCTGGATTTCCGTTTCCCGGCCGATGACCGGATCCAGCTCGTTCTTCTCCGCCGCGGCGGTCAGGTCCCGGCTGTATTTCTCCAGCTCGCTCTTGTTGTTCTCGCCGCCGTTTCTGCCCTTGGCCGGTGCAAAGGGCGGGAAACCGGGCATCCGGCGGGGCGCTTCCTCATTGCCGGCATTCTCCCGCATCTGGCGGAGCAGCTGTTCCCGGGCAGCGGACAGGTCAACCCCCGCCTTCCGGAACAGGCCGCCGGCCACGCCGTCGTCATTGCCCAGCAGGGCCAGCCAGATATGCTCCACGGTCACATAGTTCTGCCCCAGCTTGTGGGATTCCAGCACGCTGGTTTCCAGGGTCTTCTTGGCCCGGGGACTCAGCTCAATCCGGGGTCCCCTGGTTTCATCCGGATCCTGGATATTCTTCAGGTGCTCCCGCAGTTCTGCCACCACGGATTCATAGCTCATCCGGGAGGACACGGCCTCCGGCACGGAAGAATCTGTCTTCAGCAGCGCCAGGAGGAAATGCTCCGTTCCCACGTAGGGCTGCTGGAGTTCCGCGGCAATGCGCTGGGCCAGCGTCAGGGTCTGCTGTGCCCGCTGGGTAAAACGTCCGAAAATCGGCATGGAAAATTCCTTTCTGTTGTCATCATCCGCAGTGGCGCGGATGGCATTGAGTACGGTACTCAGCAGGTTCCGTACGTTTCCTTTCATCAGGTCCGCGTTCATCCGGCTCATACAGTCGGCACACAGATGCCTGACCGTGGTTTCTTCACCGGCCACCACGGAAACCGTAAAATTCGCTTCATTCACATGGCATTCTTCGCACAGCATCTCTGATCGCCTCTTTTCCGCCTTAATCTCATGTGCAAAGTTCCGGAATGTTATTCCGGATTCTCAGCTTCTGTTTCTCGCCGCTATGGTCATCAGCATGGATTTCATCATCTTCGCCCGCATGGCATTCTTCAGCGCGTCCGGCACCGGCACGCTCAGAGCCCGGGTGCTCAGGGCGGACGCCATCAGGGCTGCCTCGTCCGCGGTGACGATCCGCTGTTCCTTCAGCTGGCTGATCAGCCGCAGGCACTCTTCCTCGCTCAGGGTGTCGCCGATCCGGTCGTTCACCAGGTACATGAGCCGCTGGGAGCCAGCCTGGACCACCCGGACAATGCGGATATATCCTCCGCCGCCCCGGCGGCTTTCCGTCAGATAGCCGTGATCCGGGGAAAACCGGGTCGCCAGCACATAATTGATCTGGCTCGGCGCGCAGCCGAAATACTCCGCCAGTTCATTCCGCTTCAGTTCCACTTCCGTGGCTTCCTCATTCAGCAGGTCCTTGATAAATTGCTCAATGGAGTCACTCAGACGCATCTTGCACCCTCCCTTCGTCAAAGGAGACGTCTGACTATCTTTGACCTATTGAGTATATCACAAGTGTCATTGATCCGCAAGCGAATCAATGAACGATATGTCCGCCTTTTATTCCTCTGTCCACTCTATTTCCGGCAGGCCAAGCACCTTTGCCACTGCCTTGTGCAGGTGCTCATCCTTCTGATGCACATACTTTACGGAGGAGGGTACCCGGGTTCCGTCCTCCCAGGTGATGATTCCGCTGCCGTCCTCCTGCAGCCCGTAATCCCCGAAGGTTTTTCCGGTTTCCGGCAGCAGCATGGTCAGCCGGCCTTTGACCCGGTTCCCCAGGAAAAACACATAGCTGCCGTGCTCCGGGTCCACGGACAGGTGGTTCCCGGTAAATCCGGCGTTGCCGAAAGCCCGGCGGCCCATATACCGCGGGATTTCCGAATAATACTGGTTAGGATGGCGCACGTAGCACTGGCAGCCCAGGTACTGGCTGTGGGTGCCGTCCGGCCGGAGATACCCCGTCCGGTTCACGGCCATCTCCCGCAGGGATGCCCCGCTGACAATCTTCTCCGCCAGTACCGCCCGGCAGAAGCGCACCATATCCGCCGCGGTGGAAAAAAGCCCGGCATGGCCGCACAGGTCTTCCGTGCCTGCCTGGACCACGGCTGCCTTCGGATCATGGGGAACCCCGGGCTTCAGGCCTGTCCGCCGGATCCGCTTTCCATCCATAATCCGGTATTCCGGGGCGTAGTCCTGGCAGTCCGGGATCCGGCTGTCCGGCACCAGGGCCCAGGTTTCCGCCATGCCCGCCGGTTCCAACACCGTTTCCCGAACAAAGTCCATAAACGGCATGCCCGCCGCGGCCTCGATCACATACTTCAGCACCATGGAGGGAATGTCCGAATAAGCCCGGCCTTTGGGCGTGCCCACGGAAACCGTGCCGAAAAGACGCGCCAGGGCCTCCTCCCGGGTATCGCATTCGTCAATCCGCCCGGGGGTTTTCAACTCCGCCGTGAAGGTCATTACCCGGTCCACCGTCACATCCTTCAGGCCGGTAAACCGGGAATCATATGAAAAAACAGACCTGCTGATATCCAGCAGGCCCTCTTCCTTCAGCCGCAGGGCGCACAGGCCGGTGAACAGCTTGGTCAGGCTTGCCAGATCAAACACGCTGTTCTCCCGTACATCCCCGTCCATGGCAGACACTGTCCGGCCGCCGGCTTCACACACCAGCAGCAACCCGGACATGATCTCCTTTTCCCGGGTAAAATACTGTATCGCCCGATGCAGTTCGGGATTCATATTCATGCTTCCACACCGATCCGGGTACAGGGCACCCGGCCTTCTTTCAGGTCGCTCAGCCGATGCCGCGCATGGCCGATGATAACGGTGGTGCCGCCCTTCACGCAGCTGAGCGCATACTCCAGCTTGGCCCGTGCGCCGTTGGCGCCGGCGCGGCTGGCGCCGATGCAGGCGTTCTGCAGCTCCCGCACCTTGCGCTCCACTTCCTCATAGCTTTTGCCGATCACGTCCCGCACCAGGGTGGAGGGATCCCGCCGGTCCTGATAGATTCCCTCGGTGGAGGTCATCAGCACCAGGGTCTTTGCCTTCACCAGGCCGGCGATGACAGCGGCCGTTTCATCGTTATCCACGCACTCATGGACCTCGCCGCCCTTTTCGCGCCGGGCAGCCAGTTCCATCTTCCGGTTTTCCTCGTCGGATACCGGGTCATTGTAGTTCACAATCGGGATGGTCTTCTGCCGGGCCGCGCGGACCAGCAGGGCCCGGATGTGCTCCCGCTTCTCCGGGTCATTGAAATGGGTATGCTCCACCAGGATCTGGCGGATGCCGTATTCCGGCGGGATGAACTGCCGGTAGTTCTGCATCAGGATGGTCTGGCCCTGGGCAGCGTAATCCGCCTTGTCCTGGTCCGGATCCCCGCTCAGCTCGCAGCCCGTCCGCTTGATATAGTCAAGCCGGCCGATTTCCGTGGCGCCGCTGGTTACCCAGATCATGCCGGGCTTCAGCTCCGCCCCGATCCGTGAAAAGATATTGTAGTCAATATCCCTGTCTTCCTGCCGGATCAGCGCCATGCTGCCGATCTTGCCAACCAGGTCAAACTGATAATCCATCTTTTCTCGCTCCCGCCCCGGCGGTTACAGCCGTTCCCGGACCAGCCGGGTCAGGATATAGACCGCCATGTGATATCCCTGATCATTCTTCAGGGTAATGTCTGCCAGGTTCCGGTAAACGGGGATCCGTTCGTGCCAGATCCTCTCCACTTCGCTCAGGCCGCCGTCCCGGATGTCGGGGCGCCGGTCCAGTTTGATATCGCTCAGGATATCCTCCAGCGGCCGGTCAATCAGCACGATTGTTCCCCAGGACCGCATGATGTGGCGGTTGACCGGGTTCATCACCGTACCGCCTCCGGTGGATATGATCATCGGCTTGGCGTAGGTCAGCGCGGCCAGCGCGTTGGTCTCCGCCCTCCGGAATGTATCCTCGCCGTACTTCGCAAAAAAGTCATTCACCGTACCACCGGCGCTTTGGGCCACCAAGGCGTCGGTATCCACAAAGGGAACGCCCGTTTCCTTGGCTGTGCGCTTTCCCAGGCTGCTCTTTCCGCAGCCCTGCATGCCGATCAGAAACAGATGCTTTTCCAACCCTCAGACCCCTCCTTTCCAGCCGGTATCGTTTCCGGACGTTTCCTTATAATACATCATTTTTCCCATCCGTCAAGGGGAAATCCGCCCTGCTCCCTGCGGTACAGGAAACGTACAGACCGGGAACCTGCCGCCGGAGAAGAATTACCCTTCCCGGGGCACGCACTGCAGGGTAAAACGGAATGCTGCGCCTTTCTCCGTATCCAGCAGGCGGATGCTCTGCCCATGCATCTCCATAATGCGCCTGCAGATACTCAGGCCCAGGCCGGTTCCCTTGCCGGAGGTATGGGCCCGGTCCGCCGTAAAAAAGCGGTCAAAAATCTTCTCCCGGTCCTCCGGCGCCACGCCGATGCCGCTGTCCCGGACGGTGATCTCCGCGATTCCGTTCTTTTCCGCGGATTCCAGCGTGATCTTCCCGCCCTCTGGGGTAAACTTGATGGCG
Organism: Christensenellales bacterium; assembly: GCA_045111455.1. Taxonomy (GTDB): domain Bacteria; phylum Bacillota; class Clostridia; order Christensenellales; family Aristaeellaceae; genus Aristaeella. The sequence continues at coordinate 10,147 of JBGUGL010000021.1, forward strand.
TTGTCCAGCAGGTTGATCACCACCTGGTCGATCCGGTCGCTGTCCGCCTTCACCATGCAGCTGTCCGCCTCAAACTCGCAGCTGACATCGATCTGCTTCGCCTCCAGGTCGTTCATCCGATAAATCACCGCCCGGCGGAGCATCTCGTTGATATCAAAGGTCGTCATCTCCGGCTTCGCGTCCTCCCGCTCCAGCCGGCTCAGCTGCAGCAGGTCTTCGATGAGCCCGCTGAGCCGTTTGCTTTCATCCGCCACCAGCCGCAGGTATTTCGGCCGGTCCGTCTCGGGAATCACGCCGTCCGCCATGCCCTCGGCAAAGCCCCGGATGCTGGTAATGGGGCTGCGCAGCTCATGGCTCACGTTGGCCACAAACTCCCGGCGGCTGGCTTCCAGGCCCTGCAGTTTCCTGGTCATGGTATTGAAAGCGCCGCTGAGCTCCCGCAGCTCCGGGTCTCCCTTTTTCTCATCCACCTGCACGGAGAAATCCCCATCCGCAATGGCGGCCGCCGCTGTTTCCAGTTTCTTGAGGGGCTTCAGACGCCGGCGGACAAACAGGAATACCGCTACGCCGGTCAGCGCCGTGAGCGCTGCCGCCAGCGCCACAACCCGCCACAGGATCTCCCCCAGGCCGGATTCGATCCGCTGGGCCCGGGTGCGGATAAACACCGCCCCGGTGACCGTGTTCTCCCGCATATAGGGCACCGCCACTGTAAAGGTGGGGGCTTCCCCGCTTTCTGAACGGAGCCGGATAGTTTCCCCGGACAGGACCCGCTGGAACGCTTCCTGGATTTCCGTCCTGTTCAGGCTTTCCATGAATTCAGGGTTTTCGCTGTAGACCGCCTGGTCGTTGGTCATGACGTTTCCGCCCCGGTCCATTACGGCGATATAGGCGCCGAATTCCCGGTTCACCCGCTCCGCCATCAGGTTCAGGTAGGACCGCGTCACGCTGTCCCGGTCCCACATGGTTTCCATGAGGCTGTCACCGGACAGGTTGCCTGCCAGGTAGGCAATTTCCTCTGCTTCGGAAATCAGGTGATCCAGCCGGGCGTCAATCTGCTGGTTGCGCAGTGTCAGCCACCAGACCGCGGACAGACCGACCGTGGTCAGCAGGATGACCGCCAGCACCATCGCCATGATCCGGGCAAACACAACAACACCCCTTTGTCAATTCAAAATTCATAATTCATAATTCACAATGATACAGTCCTGAACCCGCGATACCGCTGTCCGGTTCTGAGTATACATAATTATGAATTATGAATTCTTAATTATGAATTCGTTTCTTACCTGTCTGTGGCAAATTTGTATCCGATGCCGCGGACCGTGTACAGGGACCAGCCGTACTTTTCACTGTCAGCCAGTTTTTCCCGCAGCCGTTTGATATGCACATCCACCGTACGGCTGTCCCCGAAGAATTCAAAGCCCCACACCTGGTTCAGCAGCTGTTCCCGGGTAAACACCTGGTTCGGATGGGAGGCCAGGAAGTACAGCACTTCCAGCTCCTTGGGCGGCATTTCCAGACGCCTGCCTTCATAATGGGCGGCATATTCCTTCAGGCTGACGGTCAGCCCGGGGAAGGACAGGTCTCCCGCCTGCTCCTCCTCGCTGCCGCGGGAACGGCGAAGCACCGCCTTCACCCGGGCAATCAGTTCCTTGCCGTCAAAGGGCTTCACAATATAATCGTCCGCCCCCAGCTCCAGGCAAAGCACCTTATCAAAGGTTTCCCCCTTGGCGGTGACCATGATCACCGGGATGTCGCCGCTTTTCCGGACCGCCTTGAGCACTTCATACCCGTCAGCGCCCGGCAGCATCACATCCAGCAGTACCAGGTCCGGCGGCAGTTTCCGGAAGGCCTCGATGGCTTCGTTTCCGTCCGCGGCCAGCCGTACCTCATACCCTTCCTTCTCCAGGTAAAGCTGTTCCAGCCGGCTGATGTTCGGATCATCGTCCACAACCAGGATACTGGGCTTGTCCTTCACGTTAACTCCCCCGTCGTTATCAATTCATAATTCTGCGATCGCTGTTACCAAAAGGCTAAAAAGCCTTTTGACAGCTGTAGCATGGCAACTGTTACCCAAATCAAAGATTTGGACAGTTGCTCAACAATTCAGAATTCAGAATTATATATAGTAAGCCATTCATCATTCTGCATTCTTAATTCTGCATTGTCACAGCGGTCACGCTGAAGTTCACTTCAGCGTAACCACTGTGACTCCGTCTTCTCCCTCGCCGTACATTCCCCGGCGGAAGCTCTTTACATGGCGGTTCTTCCTCAGGTCCTGCTGGATCCCCGCCCGCAGGATCCCGGTTCCCTTGCCGTGGATGATATACACCTCGTTCAGCCCGGCCAGCACCGCCTCGTCCAGGTACAGGCTCACCGCGTCCAGGGCTTCCTCCAGGTTCATGCCCCGGACGTCGCACTCGCTCTTCACGGTACGGGTCATCATGCCGGTCTTTGCCTTCACAGTGGTCTTTTCCTTTACCGGCGCCTGGCGGATCAGTCGCAGCTGGGCCAGGGGCGCGGTGAACTTCATCATGCCGGCCTGCAGCCGCACCTCGCCCTTCTCATCCGGCGGCGCCAGCACGGTGCCTTCCGCGCCCAGGGTCAGGATCTTCACCTGGTCCCCGGCCTTCACGGTCTTCGGCGCCTCGCCGTCGTCATACGACTTCTGTCCCAGGCCCTCCGCCAGGGCATCGCTCTCTTTGTCCAGCTTCCTGCGCAGGTCATTCACCGAGGCATCGCCAACGGCGGCGTTCTTCTTCATCTTCTTCAGCTCGGCAATCACGCTTTCGCTTTCCCGCCGGGCCTGGTCCACAATATGCTTCGCGTCCTCCCGGGCCTTGCGCAGGGCCTGTTCCCGCTTCTGCTCCATTTCCCGGCGCAGCTGCTCGGCCTCATTGCGCAGGCGGATGGTTTCCCGGTTCGCCTCCTCCGCCAGCTGCCGTTCCTTTTCCGCCACCTGCCGGTGATATTCCGCGTTGGCGATCACATCCTCAAAGCGGATGGCGTTGCCGCTGAGCAGTTTCCTCGCCGCGTCAATCAGGTTCTCCGGCAGGCCCAGCCGCCGGCTGATCTCAAAGGCGTTGCTCTTTCCGGGCACGCCGATGGACAGGCGGTAGGTGGGCCGCAGGGTCTCCACGTCAAACTCCACAGAAGCATTCTCCACGCCCTTGGTGGTCAGGGCGAACGCCTTCAGTTCACTGTAATGGGTGGTGGCCAGGGTCCGCACGCCGATGTGCAGCAGGCGGGTCAGGATGCTCTGGGCCAGGGCGGCGCCCTCCGTGGGATCCGTACCGGCGCCCAGCTCGTCAAAGAGCACCAGGTCCCTGGGAGTCACTTCATGCATGATCTCCACAATATTCGTCATGTGACCGGAGAAGGTGGACAGGCTCTGTTCGATGCTCTGCTCATCCCCGATATCCGCAAATACCTGCTCAAACACCGCCAGTTCCGTTCCCAGGTCCGCCGGCACCTGCAGGCCCGCCTGGGCCATGAGGGTAAACAGGCCCACGGTCTTCAGGGTGACGGTCTTGCCGCCGGTGTTGGGGCCGGTCACCACCAGGGTGGTGAAGGTATCCTTCTCCCCGAGCCACACCGTGGAGGGCACAACCTTCTCCGGATCAATCAGGGGATGCCGTCCCCGGATAATCTTCAGGCGGCCTTCATTGTTCAGCTTCGGGCTCACGCAGACAAACCGCCGGCTCAGCAGCCCCTTGGCAAAGATGAAATCCAGCTCCGCCAGCAGTTCCTCGGTTTCCAGCATGGAATCCGCATAGGGCGCCACTTCCGCCGAAAGGGCAGCCAGGATCCTCTCGATCTCCTGCTGTTCCTTCAGCTCCCACTGCTTCAGCTCGTTGCCCATTTCCACCGCGGCCATTGGCTCAATGAACAGGGTTGCCCCGGAAGAGCTCTGGTCATGCACCAGGCCGGGGACACTGCTGCGGAATTCCGCTTTCACGGGCAGCACATACCGGTTGTTCCGGACCGTGATGATGGGATCCTGCAGCGCCTTCTGCAGCACGGCAGAGTGGATCATCTGGTTCAGCTTGTCCCGGATCCGGTCCTGGGCGCCCCGCAGGTGCCGCCGGATATTGAACAGCTCGCTGCTGGCCCGGTCCGCGATCTCATCCTCGGAAATGATTGCGTCGGTAATATCCTTTTCAATGTTCCGGGCCACAAAAAGCCCTTCGGCCTTCGCCTTCAGGATCGGGGTGTTTTCCCGCTCCGTCACCAGCGCATCCCGGGCCGCCCGGCTGGACCGCAGCAGTTCCGCCACGTTCAGCAGCATTCCCGCGCTGAGGCTTCCGCCCTTTTCACAGATGGCCAGCGCCGGACGGATGTCCGGGAAGGCTGTCATGGGGTGCCCGCCGGTATACTGCAGGATCACCGCCGCTTCTTCCGTTTCCGCCTGCAGGGCCTGGGCCGTTGCCAGGTCGTCCGCCGGCACCAGCGCCCGGCATTTTTCCGCCCCGGCTTCCGTCAGCGCGCCCTCCGCCAGCATCTCCCGGATCCTGGTAAACTCCAGCACCCGCAGTGTTCTTTCCTTCATCATATCTTTTAATTCCTTCGGAATCAGAATTATGAATTCATCATTCACAATTCATAATTTATCATTATTCTACCGGTCTTTTCCAATGCCCTGAAGTAGTTTCCCCGGCCGTCTTCCGGCCTTCCTTGAAAGCCCTCATCACTTCTTCACAATCCGCTTTGTTTTCCGTTGTCATCACAACCGCCAGGTTCCTGTGTTCCTGTAATTGTGAATTATGAATTATGAATTGTGAATTGTAAATATTGTCCGTCGGGAACGCATTCATCAGCTGGACCAGGCAGCCTTCCGGCAGCCGCTGCCGCAGCAGCGGGAACCGGTATCCCCGCCGGTCCTCCAGCGCCTGGCCCTGCAGGGCGTCCGGATGATTCTCATCGCACATGCGGCAGTCCCGGTGCCCTTTGGTCAGTCCCAGGGCTGTCCGGGCCGGACAGTGATGCAGCAGCATGAGCCGGGTCCGTCCGTACACAACGGTGACCACCGGCGGATTTCCTGCCATGAGGGTTTTCAGCTCCGGACCTGTCAGCTCCGGGGAAGCCGTTACGAACCGGCAGCCTTCCTCCAGCAAGAGGGACGCCGCCTGGCGGTTCATAACCGGAATGGCAGGGCCGGCCCCGAAGGGAACCGGCCAGGAAATTCCCAGCTGTCCCACGGAACCCAGCGCCACGCCGCCCAGCAGTTCCCGGTTTTCCTCTGTCCAGGCCCGCAGGGCATGCAGCGTGTCCTCCTCGCAGACGTCCGGCAGCGCCAGCCAGTCCCCCGGCTCCAGTTCCGCTTTCAGCGTCTCCAGTGCTTCCGGCCGGTAATCCTCCGGGCACCGGATAACCCGCAGGCCCGCTGCCCGGGCTGCTGCTGCCTGATCCGCCGTACGGACCCAGGCCATGGGCGGAAGATCCGCCGCCGGCAGGGCTTCCGCCGGGTATGTCCCGTCCCTGCCCGTATCCTGTTCAAAAGCCCTGATCCTTGCCTCCGCCAAGGCGCTGAGCGCTTCCCGGCGGATGGCGTTCACCCGGCTCACCGGAATAAAGGCATCCCGGGTTTCCGCCCGGATCTCCCGGGGCACAAAAACCGTATCCCCGGTTTTCTCCAGGCTCCGGACCAGTTCTTCCTCTGTGGCGGCGCGGGTCCTTGCCGCGTCCGTCACCTCTCCGGTCACCGTCACGGTGTTTTCCCCGTCCGAGGCTGTCAGGGCAAGAGGTTCTCCCGGTATGGCCCGCAGGGAAAGATCCGCCGGTACCGTCCGGCCCTTCATGCTTTCCGCGGCTGCCAGCTGTGCTGCGGATGTCAGCCGGAACACGCCGTCCCCGGCCTTTGCCGCTGCTCCGGGCCTCAGCCGCAGCAGAGCTGTATCCCCTGCTTTCAGGTCCGGTCCGGCATACACCAGCCCGGTCTCCTCATGGGCGCCGCGCAGCGCCAGGCCGTCGCCGTTTTCCAGTTCCTTTTCCAGCCGCACCCGGGCCAGTTTCCCGTCCGCCGATACCACCCCGCCGATCCGGATCCCCTGGTGGTTCACCGTTTCGGGGCAGATGACACCCGCGTCCTCGCAGCCCAGGGCATAGCCCTTCATAAAACCGCCCCGGTTGAAAATCTGGAGCAATCCTTCCTTTTCCGCTTCATCCGCTTTCCGGAAGTTTCCTCCGTCCAGGCTGTCCAGGCCCTTCCGGTAGCTGTCTGTAACCACGGCCACATATTCCGGCCGTTTCAGCCTTCCTTCCAGCTTGACAGAGGCAACCCCGGCCTCCTGCAGCTTCGGCAGCTCATCCCGCAGGCATACATCCCGGGGGCTGAGCCAGGCGCCCCGGCGTCCCCGGTAAGTGTATTCCATGCGGCAGGGCTGGGCACAGCGGCCGCGGTTTCCGCTCCGTTCTCCCACCATACTGGAGAAAAGGCACAGGCCGCTGACCGCCACGCACTGCGCCCCGTGGCCGAAGACCTCGATCTCCACCCCTGTATCCGCGCATTTCCGGATTTCGGACAGGCTGCATTCCCGGGCCAGCACCGCCCGGCGGATTCCCTGCCTGCCGCACCAGAGCACGCCCGTGCGGTTATGGATGGCCATCTGGGTACTGGCATGCACCGTCAGTCCCGGAAACAGGTTCCGGGCGATGCGCAGTACTCCCAGGTCCTGCACCAGCACCGCATCCGCCTTCAGGTCCCGCAGGAGCCGCAGCACCTCCGTTACGGCTTCCAGCTCCCCGTCCTTCACCAGGGTATTCACCGTCACGTGAACCCGCATATGCCTCAGGTGGGCGTAGCGGATGGCTTCCTCCAGCTCCCGGCGGTCGAAATTGCCGGCGCCTGCCCGCGCGCTGAAAGCGGCATACCCCAGGTATACCGCGTCCGCGCCGGCCGCGTCCGCCCGTTCCAGTGCTTCCCGGTTTCCCGCCGGAGCCAGGTTCTCCATCGTCGCTTCGCTCCCCAAATTCAATTTCAATTCATAATTAAGAATTCATAATTCATAATGACTGGTTGCTGATATTCCCAGAGTCTGCCGGATTAACCGAACAGCAGAAAAAACCATATATAATTATACATTATGCATTATGCATTATGCATTTTACTGGCACTGGCCAGTCTCTCCACCTGTTTCCGGAGCAGGGTATTCTCATCCTGCGCCCTGAGCAGGTCCTCCGCCAGGTTGAAGCAGGTCAGCACCGCCGCCTGTCCGGAAGGCAGGTTGGTCACCGCTTCCGTTTCACTGAGCTTCCGGTCCACAAAGGCCGCCACCCGCTTTACAAAAACCGGCGGATCGCTGGAAATCAGCGTATAGTTTTTTCCTGCCACGGTAACCGTGAACTTTTGCTTTTCCATGTCCGTTCACTCCTTTTATATGGAAAAAAAGCGCAGAAAGGAACTCGCCCTTTCCGCGCCGCTTGTCAGAAATCAGATCTGGTCAAAGGGATAGCACTGTCCGAAGGTGTCCACCCGGATGGAAGCCATGGTCTGGGGCTCCAGGGGCTTGTCGGAAGCGTCCCGCTTTGCCTTCACAATGTCCTCCGCCACGTCCATGCCCTCCAGCACCTTTCCGAAGGCGGCGTACTGGCCGTCCAGGTGGGGGCTGTCACTGGTCATGATGAAGAACTGGCTGCCCGCGGAATCGGGCATCATGCTGCGCGCCATGCTCAGCACGCCGTAAGTGTGCTTCAGGGGATTGTTCACGCCGTTGGCCGCGAACTCGCCCTTGATGCAGTATCCGGGGCCGCCGATGCCGATTCCCTTGGGATCGCCGCCCTGGATCATGAAGCCGGGGATAACCCGGTGGAAAATCAGGCCGTCATAAAAACCGCTGTTGGCCAGCGCGGCAAAATTGCCGACGGACTGGGGCGCAACGTCCGGATACAGTTCACCTTTCATGACCCGTCCGTCGCTCATGGTGATTGTAAACACAGGATTCTGTGCCATGTTTCAATGTCCTCCTTGCATGCTGACTGTCTCAGTCTCAGTTTGCTTTTCCTTCATCAGCACGTTCATCGCCGCATTTCAGGGCCGTACGCCGCGAACGAAACAGCGTCCTCCCTTCATGCTGAACAGAACTATTATATCCGGTTTCCGTTTGCATGGCAAGTTCCCCGGCTTTTCTCCGCCGGCCGGAAACTGTTCCGCCGCGGATTTTGACATCCCGCGGGAAAGCCGGTATAATATGAAGGTTCAAGAAAGGAGCTATTGCCATGACCATCGTACATCCCCAGCAGCCTGTCAACGGGCTGAACCCGGAAGATGTGTTCTATGCCGTGGACGATCTCGGCACACAGACCGGTTACGGCTTTATCCTGTACCAGATGCAGCCCGGCCTCTATCCGGACTGCCCTGTCAACCTGTATTTTTCCATTGCTGGAGACCCCGCGTCCCGGTATCTGCTTTTCGGCGCGCTGGTGGCCCGGGCCCGCATCCTGCAGAACGCAAACCCGCAGCTGCGCTGCCGCCTGTACACCAGCATTTCCCCCACGGATATCCAGATGAAGGATTTCTACGAGCACAACGGCTTTGACTGCAGCGAGACAGACCAGATCCTCCAGCTGACCATTCCCTTCGGGGACGGCCGCATTCCCATGAGCTGCACCGTTGCGCCCACGCCGCTGAACACCTGGGATGAGCAGAACAGCCTGATCTACCGGCTGCAGATGAATGAGATCACCTTTGTGGATATGAAGTATCTCAGCAGTCTCCAGCGCATGCCCCATTTCATGACCCTGGGCCTGTACCGCAACGCCGTGCTCATCGGCGAGGTCATCATGGCTGGCCAGGGAGCCGACTGCGAACTGGTGGCCATCTACATCGAGCCCGGCAGCCGGAACCAGGGCATGGGCAAAGCCCTCCTGCACCGGATGATGGCCATCATGGCCGCCGAAGGCGTCACCCGGATCACCACCCGGATCATGAGCCGAAGCCTTCCCCAGCAGCGCCTGGCCGCCGATTTCGGCGCCACCGTACTGGGCGTGAACATGCTTTTCCCCGGTATGTACCTGAACTGATCAAACCTTGTTCTTCCCCCTTGATAAGCCTCTGTTTCGCTTGACGGGAAACCGTCAGGCGTTTATAATATCTTCAACTGTGTTTCGAAGGAGGAAACGATCAACATGAAATCCGGCAAAACCGGAGCCATTGTCGCGCTCTGCGTGATGCTTGCCATCACCATCGTACTGGGCGTACTTGGCGTCACCGGTCTGAGTCTGCCGCCGCGGGGCCTGTACAAGGTTCTGCCCTGGCTTCCCACCACCAATTCCGAAAACTGGCCTTCCAGCCTGTCCCTGGGTCTTGACCTGCGGGGCGGTATGTATGTTGAATATTCCGGCAAGGCGCCCGAAGGCTCCACCGCGAACTTTGACGAACTGATCGAAGGCACCATGTCCATCATCCGTGCCCGCCTGAGCGATAAGGGCTACACCGAAGCCAATATCCAGCGCCTGGGCAATGACGGCATCCGCGTTGAAATCCCGGATGTGCAGGACGATTCCGTGCTCGACCTGATCGGCGCCGCCGCCAAGATGGAATTCAAAGATCCCAGCGGCAACACTTTCATGACCGGCGATATGGTCAAAACCGCCACGCCGATCCAGGACCAGGGCGAATACAAGATCGCCTTCACCCTGACCGATGAAGGCGCCAAGGTCTTCGGCAAAATGACCACTGAGAATGTGGGCAAACACCTGGCAATCGTGCTGGACGGCATTGAGCTGATGAACCCTGTTGTGCAGGAGCCCATCCTGAACGGCAGCGGCACCATCCAGGGCAACTACACCCTGCAGGATGCCATCAACACCGCCGCCAAGATCCAGTCCGGCGCCCTGCCGCTGGAGCTGACCCAGCAGAAGGTGGACAAGGTTTCCGCCACCCTGGGCCAGGATGCCGTTTCCTCTTCTGTGAAGGCTGCCATGATCGGTATCCTGCTGATCATGCTCCTGATGATTGTCCGCTACAGGCTGAACGGCCTGATCGCCTCCTGGGCGCTGACCATCTACACGATCCTGCTGTTCCTGCTGATCGCCCTGTTCCATATCCAGCTGACCCTGCCCGGCCTGGCCGGCGTGGTGCTGGGCATCGGTATGGCGGTTGACGCGAACGTCATTATCTTCGAGCGCTTCAACGAGGAAATCCGCAACGGCCGCAGCGCGAAGGCTGCTGTCCGCGCCGGCTTCAAGAACGCCATGTCCGCTATCCTGGACGCCAACGTCACCACCCTGATCGCCGCCATCGTGCTGCTGATCTACGGCACCGGTTCCATCCAGGGCTTCGCCAAGACCCTGCTGCTGGGCGTGGTTGTTTCCATGTTCACCGCTGTCATGGTCACCCGCTTCCTGATGAACCGCTTCGTGAACGCGGGCGCCACAAAGACCTCCCTCTATACGCGTATGAAAACCGAAAAGGAGGTTGAGGCATAATGGTTATTAAGAACCGTTCCAAGATCTGCCTGATTATCTCCGGCCTGATCATTCTCGCCGCCCTGGTGCTGACCCTCTGCGGCCGCGGCATCAACCTGGGCATCGATTTCGAAGGCGGCCTTGCCATGCAGTATGACATGAAGACCGCCGTAAACGCCGATGACGTGACCGCCGCCCTGGAAAACCTCGGCATCACCAAGAGCACCGTCACCGTGCAGGGCGCCAATAACAACGAAGTCACCATCCGCGTCAAGGACGTTTCCAAGGACGACATCCAGAAGGTGCAGGCCGATTTCGAAGCCGGCATCAAGGAAAAGTATGCGGAAGCCGTTTCCATCGGCGACGTGAACTACGTAGGCCCTGTGGCCGGCGCCACCCTGGTGAAGAATGCCATCATCTCCGTGCTGCTTGCCGCCGCCCTGATGCTGGTGTACATCGCCATCCGCTTCGACCTGAACTCCGGCATTTCCGCCGTGTTCGGCCTGCTGCATGACGTGCTGATCATGCTGTCCTTCATGGTCATCTTCCGCTCCGTGATCCAGATGAACTCCTCGTTCATCGCCGCGGCGCTGACCATCGTCGGATACTCCATCAACAACACCATCGTGATCTTCGACCGTATCCGTGAGAACGCGAAGAAGATGCCCACCACCGCCCGGGAGGAAGTCACCAACATTTCCATCCGGGAGAGCCTTGGCCGCACCATCTGCACCACCGTCACCACCCTGATTACCATCGTGGCGCTGTGCATCCTGGGCGTCGCCTCCATCCGGGAGTTTGCTCTGCCGATCATCGTCGGTATCCTCTCCGGTGTCTACAGCGCCAACATGATCAACGGTTATGTTTGGGCGTTCCTGGAGGAAAAGCGCCGCAGCCGCAAAGCCAAAGCCTGATCAGAAACACCAGGGAGGGACTGCGCCGCGCAGTCCCTCCCTTTGCTTTCACTTTTTTATATGCAGAATTCTCCGTCCCTGCCGCAATTATTCATTGAAAGGAGGACGCCATGAGCCGTACCCGTTTTATCCAGCGCGATCATGAGGACTGTCCTCCTTTCCCGAACCTTCCCGGCTGGTTTTCCACCCTGCTGCGCACCCGGGGCATCACCACGGAGGAGGAGGCCCGGCTTTTCCTGAACCCTTCCCTCTCCGGCCTGCATGACCCTTTCCTGCTGCCCGGCATGGAAAAAACCGTCGCCCTCCTGCGGGAAGCCATCGGCAGGGGCGATACGATCATGGTCTACGGCGATTACGACGCTGACGGCGTCTGCGCCGCCTCCATCCTGATGGATGTCCTCCATGAGGAAGGCGCTTCCCTGGCCTACCGGATCCCTTCCCGCCATACCGAAGGCTACGGCCTGAATCCGGATGCCGTGCGGGAAATTGCCGCAAAAGCGCAGCTCCTGATTACGGTGGACTGCGGTATTTCCAACGCGGCGGAAGTCGCCCTGGCGAAGGAACTGGGCCTGACAGTCATCGTCACCGACCATCACCAGCCGCCTGAAACCCTGCCGGAAGCCGATGCGGTCATGGACCCGCTGCTGGGGGATTATCCCTGCCCGTACCTGTGCGGCGCCGGCGTTGCCCTGAAAATCTGCCAGGCCCTGCAGGGAATGCCCGGCGTGGAAAAGCGCCTGGACCTGGCCGCCCTGGCCACCGTGGCAGATATTGTTCCCCTGAAGGGGGAGAACCGGATTATCGTGCGGGAGGGGCTCCGCCGCATGGAAACCACCTCCCGGCCGGGACTGAAGGCGCTGATTGCCGCCGCCGGCATTGAACCGCCGCTGAACGCGGACCATATCGCCTTCCGCCTGGGCCCGCGGCTGAACGCTGCCGGACGCCTGGGAGACGCCAGGCTGGGGGTGCACCTGCTGCTGACTCCCGATCCCGCAAAGGCCGAGTATATTGCCGGACTGCTGGAGCAGGCCAACCGGACCCGCCAGAACCTGGAGCGGGAAATGACCGAGGCCGCCCGGACACAGCTGAGCCTGGACAGCCTGGCAGATGCCCATGTGATCATCGTCTCCGGGAAAGACTGGAATCCGGGACTCATCGGCCTGACCGCCGGAAAACTGTGTGAGCGTTTTCACCTGCCGGTGATCGCCCTGAGCCTGCATGAGGGAATTGCCACCGGTTCCTGCCGATCCATTCCCGGCGTCAACATCTACCGGATGCTGGCTGCCTGCGGCGACCTGCTGGAAAGCTTCGGAGGCCATGAACAGGCCGCCGGGCTCACCGTGAAGGAAGAAAATATCCCCCTTCTCCGGGAGCGCCTGGAATCCGCCATTGCCTCCGCCGTGCCGGAAGAATGCTTCCTGCCCTCCGCGGAATATGACCTGGCGGTTCCCTTCCGTACCTGGACCCCGGAAACCCTGAACCTGCTCTCCGCGCTGGAACCCACCGGCTGCGGCAATCCCGCACCCCTGTTCCTGCTGCGGGACGCGGAAGTCCAGTCCCTGCGGAAAGTCGGCAAGGACGGCGCCCACCTGAAGGTCACAGTCCTGGACGAGGATCTCACCGTGGTGGACGGCATCGCCTTTGGGGCGGGAGAAACCGCGGATGAGGCGCCCCGGAAGCTGGACCTGCTGTACAAACCCGTCCGGAACGATTTCCGGGGCCGGATCCGGATTGAAGCCCAGATCGGATATATCAACAACGCATAGCACACTGTGAGAGCTGGCTGTTTCCGGCCCTGACCGGCTGTTTCAGCCAAAATATTTAACAGAAAACCGGAAACATGATATAATTATGAATTATGAATTCTGAATTATGAATTCATTCCCATGAAGCCCGCATGCAAGGTATCTGAAAGGAGGTGCGGAGATGGCTTTCACATCCTATGAGGCAATGCCGCTGGACCAGATGCTCAACCGGATCCAGAAATACCATCCGGGGGACGGCTACCAGCTTGTGGAAAAGGCCTGGAAGTTTGCCCAGAAAGCGCACGAGGGCCAGTTCCGCAAATCCGGCGAGCCCTATTTTACCCATCCCTGCCTGGTGGCTTCCATCCTCACGGACCTGATGATCGATCCCCCCACCATTGCCGCCGGACTGCTCCACGATACCGTGGAGGACTGCTCCGGTATCACCCTGGAAACGATCCGGGAGGAGTTCGGCAATGAAGTGGCGGACCTGGTGGACGGCGTCACCAAACTGAATAAACTGGATTTCGCCAACCGGGAGGAAGCCCAGGCGGAATCCCTGCGCAAGATGATCCTGGCCATGTCCCGGGATATCCGGGTGGTGCTCATCAAGCTGGCGGACCGGCTGCACAACATGCGCACCCTCCGTTTCCAGCCCGAGGAGCGCCGGGTGGCCATTGCCCGGGAAACACTGGATATTTATGCCCCCCTGGCCCACCGCCTCGGCGTCTACGCCGTGAAGCAGGAGCTGGAGGACCTTTCCCTGAAGTATCTTGATCCGGAAGGCTATAACCGGATCGTGCACCTGGTGGGCATGAAGCGCCAGGAGCGGGAGGAGAATATCCGCCTGGTCATCAACGAGCTGTCCGAACGGCTGGACCAGCAGCACATCCACTACGACATTGACGGCCGGAGCAAGCATTTCTATTCCATCTACCGCAAGATGGTCATCCAGCAGAAGGCCTTTGACCAGATCTATGACCTGATTGCCATCCGGGTCATTGTTGACACCATTCCGGACTGCTACACGGTCCTGGGCATCGTCCATACCCTGTGGAACCAGGTGCCGGGCCGCTTCAAGGACTATATTTCCGTTCCCAAGGCCAACATGTACCAGTCCCTGCACACCACCGTTGTCGGCGGCCGGAAGATTCCCTTCCCCTTTGAAGTGCAGATCCGCACCTGGGATATGCACCGGGTGGCGGAATACGGCATTGCCGCCCACTGGCGGTACAAGGAAGGCGCCAGCCACGAGGATTCCCTGGACCATAAGCTGTTCTGGGTCCGGCAGATGCTGGACTGGCAGACGGAAACCCGGGACTCCCGGGAATTCCTGGACACCCTGAAAACCGACCTTTTCTCCGAGGAAGTGTTCCTCTTCACTCCCAAGGGCGACGTTATATCCATGCCCAAGGGCGCCACGCCCCTGGATTTTGCCTACCGGATCCATTCCGGCGTGGGCAACCAGTGCGTAGGCGCCAAAATCAACGGCAAGATCGTTCCCCTGGACACTCCCCTGGAAACCGGGGACCGGGTGGAAATCCTGACCTCCGCCTCCTCCAAGGGACCCAGCAGCGACTGGCTCCGGATCTGTAAAACCCCCCAGGCCAAGGCCAAGATCCGCCAGTTCCTGAAGAAGGCCCTGAAGGAAGAGAACGTGGAACTGGGCCGGGCCATGATCGAAAAGGAATGTATCCGCCGGGGCGTCCGGATGTCCGACATCGTCAAGCCGGAATACTACGAATCGATCCTGAAGCGCACCGGGTTCACGGACTTTGACGATATCTGCGGCGCCGTCGGCTACGGCGGCATGGCCGCGGTCTATGTGGTCACCCGCCTGACGGAAGAACAGAAGGCGAAGGAGCAGCCCGCCCAGACCGTCCATTCCGTGGACGACATGGTCTCGGACGAAAAGCGCCTGAGCCAGCACCGGGCCCATCACGGCATCGTGCTGACCGGCAGCGAGGACCTGGATATTCCCGTCCGCTTTGCCAAATGCTGCAGCCCCGTTCCCGGAGACGAAATCGTGGGCTATATCACCCGCGGCCGCGGCGTCACCATCCACAAAGCGGAATGCGTCAATGCCGCCGCCGGCGAACAGGAACGCCGCATTCCCGTGGAATGGGCCAGCGACGGCGAGAATACCTTCTACGCCACCATTACCATCCTGGCCTATAACCGGGTCAACATGCTGGGCGAAATCGCCACGGTCATCGGGGAAAACGGCGTGTCCATCCGGGCCGCTTCCATCCAGAGCGATGAAAAAACCGGCATCTCCACCCTGCACCTGACCCTGGACGTGCATTCCCGGGAGGAAATGAACAAGGTCATCCAGGCCCTGCGCAACAAGTCCGATATCCTGGACGTTTACCGGGCAACAAAGTAATTCATAATTCATTATGAAAAGGTTTGTTCATGGCATTCAGCAAACCAGATATAATTATGAATTGTGAATTATGAATTATGAATTAATAATCCTGGAGGAATTATCTATGCGGGCAGTTGTCCAGCGGGTTACCCAGGCTTCGGTCACGGTGGAGGGCGAAACCGTCGGATCCGTCGGTCCGGGGATCATGGTCCTCATCGGCGTTGCCGCCGAGGACACGGACAAAGACCTGAAATACATCACCGATAAAGTGATGAACCTCCGGATTTTTGACGATGAAAACGGCGTTATGAACCGTTCCCTGCTGGACGTGGGAGGCAGCATCCTGGCGGTTTCCCAGTTCACCCTCTACGGCGACGCCCGGGGCGGCCGGCGCCCTTCCTATATCCGGGCAGCGGGACCGGAACCTGCCAATGAAATGTATGAACGGGCTGTAGCCGCCTGGCGGAGCCAGGGAATCCACGTGGAAACCGGACGTTTCCGGACGGAAATGAAGGTTTCCCTGGTCAATGACGGCCCTGTAACCATCCTGCTGGACAGTGAGAAGGTGTTCTGACCATGCGCATCGATGAACTGACCGTCGGTATGATCCAGACCCGCTGCTATATCCTGAGCCCGGAAAACGGCCGGGAATGCATCGTGATCGATCCCGGAGACGAGGCGGAGCGGATCCGCAGGACCGCCGGAGACCGGAAAATCGCTGCGATTCTCCTGACCCACGGCCATTTTGACCATATCGGAGCCGTCCGGGATCTGATGGAGGCGGATACGCGCCTGGTGATCCATTCCCTGGACGCACCCATGCTGGGTGATCCTGCCCTCAACGCCGGACAGGGACTCATCGGCCGGTCCGTTACCGCGCCGGAAGCCACCGACCTGGTCCGGGAAGGCGACGAGCTGGAGCTGGCGGGGCTGAAGGTGAAGGTCCTGCACACCCCCGGCCATACCCCGGGAAGCGTCTGCTACCTGATCGAAAACGAACTGTTTACCGGGGATACCCTGTTTGACTACGGATGGGGCCGCACCGACCTGCCCGGCGGCAGCGAAACGCAGATGGAAGCCTCCCTGAGAAGGCTGATGCCCATGGTAAGAACCATTCCCATGCACGCGGGACACTGATCATTAATTCATAATTCATAATTCATAATTCACAATTAGAATAAGTGGGACATGACAAGGGTTGGGGAAAAGCAGCATGACGGAAATAGAAAGCTACCTGGAAACAATTGAGCCGGAGTTAAGAGTCTTAACCCGGCTTTTTGGATTTCCGGAAAGCGTCTGGGACGAACCGAAGAAGTTCGTGCCTGTCACATCAGCCGGAGACGGTCTGTTCCGGATCTGCTTTGAAGCTGACGGTCACCGGGCAGAGCGCACTGCCGCCGCGCCGGAGGATCCGGACGAACGGGTCCGGATCCTGCACCGCAGGCGAGCCGCCCGGCGCCTCTGCAAGCAGACCCTTTACGACCTCCTGCGGGAGATCACCGGAATCCGGCCGCCCTGGGGCAGCCTCACCGGCGTACGGCCCACCCACCTGATGCTGGAAGCCCTGGCCGTCGGCCTGCCCCCGGAAGCCGCCGTAAACCGTCTGGTCAGCGACTTTGACGTTTCTCCGGACCGAGCCGCGCTGCTGGCGGAAATCGCCGCGGAGCAAGGCCGGCTTCCCGCCCCGGGAGACGCCTGGATGGACGTCTATATCGGTATTCCCTTCTGTACGACACGCTGCGCCTACTGTTCCTTTTCCTCCGGGGAAATCGGGGACGGCAGCCTGGTGGCTCCCTATATGGCCGCCCTGGCCCGGGAAATGCAGGCCTGCGCGGAGATCCTGAAAAACAGCGGACGGAAGCTGCGCGCCCTCTATGTGGGCGGCGGCACCCCCACAGCCCTGCCCTTGGATGCTTTCAGGCAGCTGATGGCGGAAACCGTGGACTGTTTCCCCGGCGCCATGGAATACACGGTGGAAGCCGGACGGCCGGATACCCTGAGCCGGGAAAAGCTCCGGGCCATCCGGGAAGCCGGCATCGGCCGGATCTCCATCAACCCCCAGACCATGAACGACCGGACCCTGGAGATCATCGGCCGGGCCCACACAGCGCAGCAGGTGCGGGACGCCTATGCCCTGGCCCGGGAGGAAGGCATTCCCCATATCAACATGGATGTCATTGCCGGACTGCCCGGGGAAAATGAAATGGACTTCGCCCGCACCATGGATGAAGCCCGGAACCTGAAGCCGGAAAGCCTGACCGTCCATACCCTGGCCATCAAGCGTTCCTCCAGGATGAGCCTGGAGAACCATCCCCTGCCGGACGGGGAAATGACCGCCCGCATGGTGGAAGCCGGACGGAAAACCGCCCGGGACATGGGGATGGCGCCGTATTACCTGTATAAGCAGAAATACATGGCGGGCAACCTGGAAAACACCGGATACGCCTTGCCCGGACATGCCTGCCTCTATAACGTGGACATCATGGAGGAAACCAGCCATATCCTGGCCATGGGCGCCGGCGGCATCTCCAAGCGGATCTGGCCGGAGGAAGGGCATATCACCCGGGCTCCCAATGTCAGCAATATCCTGGAATATATCAGCCGGACAGATGAGATGATCGGCCGCAAAAGGGAACTGTTCCCGGGCTGAAAAGGCAAAGATACAAAAATACCCGGACCTTCACGGTCCGGGCTTTTTCATATATCCGGGAATCAGAACTGCATCCGGTCTTCGATGTACTTGCGCACTTCGCTGATCGGAACGCGCTCCTGGGTCATGGTGTCACGGTCACGGATGGTGACGGTCTGGGTTTCTTCAGTCTCGAAGTCCACGCAGATGCTGAAGGGCGTACCGATTTCATCCTGGCGGCGGTAGCGCTTGCCGATGGAGCCGGTCTCATCGTATTCCACGGGGAAGTACTTGGCCAGTTCCGCATGGATTTCGCTGGCCAGGCCGCCCAGCTTGTTCTTCTGCAGGGGCAGCACAGCCGCTTTGTAGGGCGCCAGGGCGGGATGCAGGTGCAGCACCGTACGCACGTCGCCGCCCTCCAGTTCCTCTTCCTCGTAGGCGTTGCACAGGAAGGCCAGGACCATACGGTCCACACCCAGGGAGGGTTCGATGCAGTACGGAATGTACTTCTCGTTGGTCACCGGGTCCAGGTACTCCATGCTCTTGCCGGAGTGGTTCTGGTGCTGGGTCAGGTCATAGTCGGTACGGTCCGCCACGCCCCAAAGTTCGCCCCAGCCAAAGGGGAACAGGAACTCAAAGTCCGTGGTGGCCTTGGAATAGAAGGCCAGCTTTTCAGGCTCATGGTCCCGCAGCCGCAGGCTCTCTTCCTTGATGCCCAGGCTCAGCAGCCAGTCACGGCAGAAGCCCCGCCAGTAGTTGAACCATTCCAGGTCTTCGCCGGGCTTGCAGAAGAACTCCAGTTCCATCTGCTCGAATTCCCGCACACGGAAGATGAAGTTACCGGGGGTGATTTCATTCCGGAAGGACTTACCGATCTGGGCAATACCGGCCGGCAGCTTTTTCCGGGTGGTCCGCATGGCGTTCTGGAAGTTCACGAAGATACCCTGGGCCGTTTCAGGACGCAGATAAATCTCGTTGGCGCTGTCCTCGTTCACGCCCGCGAAGGTCTTGAACATCAGGTTGAACTGGCGGATACCGGTGAAATCCTTCTTGCCGCACACCGGGCAGACGATATCATGCTCGGCAATGAACTTCTCCAGTTCGGCATTGGTCCAGCCGTCGCCGGTCTCCTCGCCCTTGGTGAAGTCCTCAATCAGCTTGTCCGCGCGGAAGCGGGCCTTACAGGCTTTGCAGTCCATCAGCGGATCATTGAATCCGCCCACGTGGCCGCTGGCCACCCAGACTTCCCGGTTCATCAGGATCGCGCAGTCCAGGCCGGTATTATACTTGCTCTCCTGCACGAACTTCTGCCACCAGGCTTTTTTGACATTGTTCTTGAATTCCACACCCAGCGGGCCGTAATCCCAGGTATTTGCCAGGCCGCCGTAAATTTCGGAACCGGCAAAAATGAATCCGCGGTTTTTGCACAGCGCCACCAGTTTGTCCATTGTCAGTTCTGCCATGATAATCCTCCTTCGGAGCAATTATGAATCATAAATTCACAATTCATAATTCACAATTTATAGTCTTTATACCATCACTTTATTAAACCTGAAAAACCAGCACATTTCTTTCTTCGGACATTCCTCTGAAAGGCTGACCGTTCATAATTATGAATGATCAGAAGAGGGCATCCACAAATTCCTTGGCGTTGAAGGGCTGCAGGTCATCAATGCCTTCACCCACGCCGATGTACCACACCGGCACTTCCAGTTCCTGACGGATGGCCAGGGCAATTCCGCCCTTGGCAGTGCCGTCCAGCTTGGAAAGGATGATACCGCCGATCTCCGCCACTTCCTTGAAGGCCCGGGCCTGCATGAGGCCGTTCTGGCCCGTGGTGGCATCCAGCACCAGGATGCAGCGGGTATCCGCTTCGGGATACTCCCGGTCGATGACCCGGCGCATCTTGCTGAGCTCATCCATGAGGTTTTTCTTGTTGTGCAGACGCCCTGCGGTGTCAATGATCAGCAGGTCCGCACCCTGGGCCTTGGCGGATTTGATACCGTCAAAGACCACTGCTGCCGGATCCGCGCCCTCCGCGTGCTTGATGATCGGCACCCGGGCCCGTTCCGCCCAGACCGTCAGCTGCTCCGCCGCTGCCGCGCGGAAGGTATCCGCCGCGCACAGCATCACCTTCCGGCCGATGGCCTGGAAGCGCAGCGCAAGCTTGCCGATGGTGGTGGTCTTGCCCACGCCGTTCACGCCGACAATCATCATCACCATGGGCCACTTCAGGGGCGGCCGGGGAATATCCATCTGCTCCACCATGATCTGCTTGAGCATTTCCCGGGCTTCCGCGGCATCCTTGACCCTGCCGGCCCTGACCCGGTTCCTGAGCTCATCCACGATCGTTTCGGTGGCCTTCAGGCCGCAGTCGGCCATGAGCAGGATATCCTCCAGCTCCTCATAAAAGTCCTCATCGATCTTCCGGTTCTCCCTGACCATGTCATCGACTTTTTCGGTCATGTTTCCCCGGGTTTTGCTCAGGCCTTCCCGCAGTCGGGCAAAAAAGCCTTTTTTCTTCTCTTCAGACATAGCTGTCTCCTTTGGATAATGAAGATTCTATAATTGTTCATTTTTCATTCTTCATTATTCATTGATCACATTGGATGATTTCATCATCCAATGTGATCCTTTCCCCCCATGTACATACGCAGCGCTTCAGGGATCGCCACAGTGCCGTCCGCCCGGAGGTTGTTCTCCAGGAAGGCAATCAGCATGCGGGGCGGCGCCACGCAGGTATTGTTCAGGGTGTGGGCCAGGTACTTGCTGCCGTCCTCCGCCTTCACACGGATCTGCAGCCTGCGGGCCTGGGCATCACCCAGGTTCGAGCAGGAACCCACTTCAAAGTACTTCTTCTGCCGGGGAGACCAGGCTTCCACGTCCAGGCTCTTCACCTTCAGGTCAGCCAGGTCGCCGCTGCAGCACTCCAGCGTACGCACCGGGATATCCAGGGTCCGGAAGAAGTCCACCGTGTTCTGCCAGAGGCGGTCAAACCACATGGGGCTGTCCTCGGGCTTGCAGATCACGATCATTTCCTGCTTCTCGAACTGGTGAATACGGTACACGCCCCGCTCCTCAATGCCGTGGGCGCCCACTTCCTTGCGGAAGCAGGGGCTGTAGCTGGTCAGGGTCTGGGGCAGCTGTTTCTCGTCCAGAATCGTGTCAATGAACTTGCCGATCATGGAATGCTCGGAGGTACCGATCAGGTACAGATCCTCGCCTTCGATCTTGTACATCATGTTTTCCATTTCAGCAAAGCTCATAACGCCGGTCACCACGTTGCCGTGGATCATGAAGGGCGGCACCACATAGGTGAAGCCCCGGTCGATCATGAAATCCCGGGCATAGCTCAGGATCGCGCTGTGCAGCCGGGCAATGTCGCCCATCAGGTAATAGAAGCCGTTGCCGCTGGTCTTGCGGGCCGCGTCCAGGTCGATGCCGGACAGGCGCTCCATAATGTCCACGTGATAGGGAATCTCCCAGTCCGGAACCACGGGCTCGCCGAAACGTTCGATTTCGACGTTTTCGCTGTCATCCTTGCCGATCGGCACGCTGTCGTCAATGATGTTGGGAATCACCAGCATCCGCTTGCGGATTTCCGCCTTCAGCTCTTCTTCCTTTACTTCCAGCGCGGCCAGCTCGTCAGCCATGGCGGCCACTTCCGCCTTTACCTGCTCGGCTTCCTCCTTCTGGTCTTTGCCCAGCAGGGCGCCGATCTGCTTGGACAGGGTCTTGCGCTTGCTGCGCAGGTTATCGCCCTGCTGAATCGCTTCACGGTATTCCTTGTCCATGGCAATCACTTCGTCCACCATGGGCAGTTTGGCATCCTGGAACTTTTTGCGGATGTTCTCCCGGACCTTTTCCGGATCATTCCGGAGCAGATTAATGTCTAACATGTTAAAACCTCCAAAACAATGTCGGTTTCCGCGGCTTACTTCTTATGGGTAATCACCACATGACGGTTGGGTTCCTCACCCTCGGAATGGGTGTCCACGCCCTCCGTCTGCTGCAGCGCGTAGTGGATGATCCGGCGCTCATAGGGATTCATGGGCTCCAGGCTCACCTTCCGGCCGGTGCGCAGGGCACGGTTTGCCATCCGGTTCGCCAGGCGGATCAGGGTATCCTCCCGCTTGGCGCGGTAGTTTTCGGTATCCAGGGTGACGCGGGTATAGCCTTCCCGGCCCCGGTTCACTTTCAGGCTGGTCAGGTACTGCACGGCATCCAGGGTTTCACCCCGGCGTCCGATCAGGATGCCCAGGGTATCGCCATTGATATATCCGAATACATTGCCTTCCGCGTCCGTGCCCATGTCGATGGTCACGTCCACGCCCATCAGCCTGGTCAGCTCGGCCAGGAATTCATGGGCAACGCCTGCGGGGGAATCCGCAGCCAGCTCTTCAGCGGGAATCATGGTCACTTCCGGCTTCTCCATGGGACGGATTTCCGGCTTCGCGGCCTTTTCCTGAACAGGAGCTTCAGCCTTTTCCTGTTTGGGTTCAGGCTTCTTCTCAGCCTTTTTCTTTTCGGGAGCGGGCTTCTTCTCAGCCTTCTTTTCGGCTTTGGGCTCCTGCTTCGGCTCCGCTTTCTTCTCTGCCCGGGCTTCAGGCTTCTTTTCCGCTTTCTTTTCGGGTTTCTTATCTTCCAGCAGATCGGCCAGGGGATCTTCCTCAGCGTCCTTCACGGTCAGGCGCACCTTCACCGGACGGGAGCCGAAGAGGCCGAACAGGCCCTTGCTGCCTTCTTCCACAACCTGTACTTCCACATCTCCGATAGAAACGCCAAGCTCCTGAAGCCCCTGTTCAACGGCTTCTTCCACAGTCCTGGCGGAAAACTCGTACTGCTTCATTTCACGGTTCCTTCCCCGGCCATCGCAGCGGCCGCTTTTTCTTTGTTATCCAGGTACTTGTTGATCGCGTAGGTCTGTCCCATGCTTGCCAGGTTGCCGGCCACCCAGTACAGGGCAAACGCAGCGGAATAGCTCAGACAGATCACCATGGAGAAAATCGGGAAGAAATACTGCATGAACTTCCCGGCGCCCGCACCCTGTCCCTGGGCCGCAGGCTGCTGCTGGTTGGTGCCCATGATCTTGGTCATGGCCAGCTGGCTGACCGCGGACAGGATGGGCAGGATCAGCAGGCCATTGTAGGTGTTGATCAGGGAGAACTGGGTAATCAGCAGGTTGAAGGTCCAGCCGGGCTTGACCGCAATGGCGGAAGCATAGGCGGCATTCTGGAAGATGACGCCCGGCTCCTGCACTGTTCCCACCAGGGTCTGCAGCGTAGCCGCCAGGTTGGCCTGGCTAAAGCTGTCAGCCGTCAGGCTCAGGTCCCTGATCAGGGCAGGCAGATTGGCCTGGTCCAGGCCATTGAACCATTCGATCCACTGATCACCGGGAATCTGGCGCAGGGTGTTCATGTCCGGCAGGGCCGCGGCAAAGGGGCTGTCCGGCATCCACAGGTTCCGGATCCACAGCCAGGGCTCCAGCGTCGGCATCTCGTTGTTCAGGATCTGGGTCAGCTGAAGCAGCAGCTCCTTGTTGGCCACCATTCTCATGGCGCCGAACACGGCGATGAGGATAGGCCAGGTCAGCAGCAGCGGCAGGCAGCTGGACAGCGGGTTGATATGCTCTTTTTTGTAGAGTTCCGCCGTCTTGGCGTTCAGTTTTTCCTTGTCGTTGGCATACTTTTTCTGCAGGGCTGCCAGCTGGGGCTGCAGCTTGGTGGTTTTCCGCATGCTCACGCGGCTCTTGATGTCCAGAGGCGTCAGCACGAGACGGATCATGAGGGTGAATACCACCATCGCCCATCCCCAGTTCCCGACCCAGCTTCTGATCCAGGCCAGGATGTTGAAAAGAAACTCATTCATTCCGGGTTATTCCCTCCTTAGTGTAGTGCAGGGATCATCCGGTACGGGATCATAACCACCCTTGCTGAAGGGGTTGCAGCGCAGCAGGCGCCACGCCGCCATCCGCCCGCCTCTCCAGGCGCCGTACCGCTCAATGGCTGTTACGGCATACTCGGAACAGGTGGGAATATAGCGGCAGGACGGTTTCCTTTTGCGCCGGCTCAGATTCCGTCTGTAGAAACGGATCAGGTAAAGAAGGACGCGTTTCATCTGGCACGGTTCCCTTCATCCGGGGAAGACTTCAGCGCGTTCTGCTTTTTCAGCAGATAGCTGATATCCCTTTTCAGTTCCCCGAAGGCGGCCTCCGCGGCTGAAGGTCTGGCGACGATAACGTACAGGCCGGTTTTCACATCCCCCAGATGGGGCCGGAAGCATTCCCGCAGGCGGCGCTTGATCCGGTTCCGGGTCACGGCGTTGCCTGTTTTCTTGCTGACGGAAAACCCGACCTTCAGCTCCCTGCCGGGGGCAAGGAGCATGACCAGGTTACGGCAGGCGACCGAATGTCCCTTATGGTAGACATACTGGAACGCCCTGTTTTTCTTCAGCCGATAACGTCTTTCCATTCATTCTGCATCCGCTTCACGCGGATCTCCCTTTATGAGGAAAAGCCCGCCCGGTAACGGGCGGGCCTCATCCACAGTCATTAGAAGTCGGCTTTGCGGCGGCTGTTACACCGTCAGCTCTTTGCGGCCGCGGCGGCGGCGGGCAGCCAGCACCCGACGGCCATTCTTGGTCGCCATACGGGCACGGAATCCATGCACCTTGCTGCGCTGACGCTTCTTGGGCTGGTAAGTACGGAACATGGTCAACACTCCTCACAGATTAAATCGTTTTGCGGTTCCGGGAGTGAACCCGGCTCCGAGAACATCTTGCCATGCATGCCCGTTAAAGAACGGACAGCTGAATAAATATATCAGAATCAGAGGTTTCTTGTCAAGCCTTTTTTGGATCGTCCGCGGTCACGCAGCCTTTATTTTTCACCGCATCCGCCCGTACACAATATCCTGTGGTCTGTGCGACAGCAGTCCCCAATGAAAGACGCTCCCCGGACTTTCCGGGGAGCATCCTTCACCTCCGGCTTCAGCCGGACTGATTTCACTTCACCGCGTTTTTCAGCGCGTCCACATGATCTTCGTGTTCCCAGGGCAGGTCCACATCGGTCCTGCCGAAATGGCCGTAGGCAGCGGTCTGGCGATAGATGGGCCGGCGCAGACCGAGATCGCGGATGATCGCGGTGGGCCTGAAGTCAAACACTTTGCTGACCGCCTCGCTCAGTTTGTCGTCGCTTACAACCCCTGTACCGAAGGTCTCAACCAGCACGCTGACCGGTTCAGCCACACCGATGGCGTAAGCCAGCTGGATCTGGCAGCGCTTCGCCAGTCCGGCGGCAACCACATTTTTCGCAGCCCAGCGCGCAGCGTAGGCAGCGGAACGGTCCACCTTCGTCGGGTCCTTCCCGGAGAAAGCGCCGCCGCCGTGCGGCGCGCTGCCGCCGTAGGTGTCCACGATGATCTTCCGGCCTGTCAGCCCGGAATCACCCTGGGGTCCGCCGATCACAAACCGGCCGGTGGGATTGATGAAGAACTTTGTTCTGTCATCCAGCAGTCCGGCGGGAACAATGGGTTTGATCACCAGATCGATCATATCCTTGCGGATCTGGTCCAGCGAGGCCTCCGGCGCGTGCTGTGTGGAGATGACGATCGTATCCACGCGGACCGGCCTGCGTTCCTCGTCATATTCAATGGTCACCTGGGTCTTGCCATCCGGACGCAGGTAGCTGACCTGCTCCTCTTTCCGGATTTTTGCCAGCTGCCTGGCCAGTTTATGCGCCAGGGAAATTGCCAGGGGCATTTTCTCCGGGGTTTCATCGCAGGCATAGCCGAACATCATCCCCTGATCACCCGCGCCGTTGTCGTCCTCTTCGCTTCCCGCGTCCTTCGCTTCCAGGGATTTGTCCACGCCCATCGCGATATCGGCGGACTGCTCGTCAATGTTTGTGATGATGCCACAGGTGTCGCAGTCAAAACCGTATTTGGCCCTGTCGTATCCGATATCCCGGATCACTTCCCTCGCAATCCGTGAAATATCCACATAGCATTCGGTGGAAATCTCGCCCATGATATGAACCAGGCCTGTGGACACGGTGGTTTCGCACGCCACGCGGCCCCTGGGGTCTTTTTCGAGGATCGCGTCCAGGATCGCATCGGAGATCTGGTCGCAGATCTTGTCGGGATGTCCTTCCGTTACGGATTCAGATGTGAAGAAATAATGGCTCACTGTGTTTCCCTCCTTTTGTTCATTAAGCTGAAAAAAACCGCCTGGCTTGCACACAAACCAGGCGGGATTCGATCTTTTGGACCGTCCTTATCTGTCAGCGCCTCCCATGGGGGGTGTGCACGCTGCGGGATTTGGCACCTTGCTTCCGCCGGTTGCCGTGACGTCATTGGGCCCGTCCCTCAGTCACTCGTGATAAGGTATTCAGTTGCGGACATATTATATCTGTCTTCCGTATCCTTGTCAACGCTCAAAACAGCAGCAAAAAAGGAGAATCCGAAATCCGGACTCTCCTTTACAATGCAGCTGCATTATTTGATCAGTTCACCCATGGTGCCGTTCACGGCGCAGGCAGCGTTGCTCTCATCCGTATCAATGTGCATGGCCAGGGAGAACTTCTCGCTCACGCGGACCACCACATCGCCGAAGGTCAGGGCACGGCCGTCAGTCTCCACTTTCACGGAAACCACATCCTTGTCCTTTACACCGTATTCCGCGGCATCGGCAGGAGTCATATGGATATGGCGCTTGGCAGCGATGACGCCTTCAGCCACTTCCACTTCACCCGCGGGGCCCACCAGCTTGCAGGCGCCGGAGCCGGCGATGTCACCGGATTCACGCACGGGAGCGGTCACGCCGATGGAACGGGCATCCGTCAGGGAAAGCTCCACCTGGGTGGCGGGGCGGACAGGCCCGAGGATGCGGACGCGCTTCAGGGTGTTCTTGGGACCGACCACGTCCACCTGCTCTTCGCTGGCGAACTGTCCGGGCTGGCTCAGCCAGCTCTTGACGGTCAGCTCATGGCCGGCGCCGAACAGGGCTTCCAGGTCTTCCTTGGTCACATGTACATGGCGGGCAGAAGTTTCAACAAGGATCTTGTTCATGGATTAATGTCCTTCTTTCTGTAAAAGTCGCTTGCCCACCTCTGCTTCCGCTTCGGACAGGCTTACCGGTGTCATAGTATAGCACGGAGGCACGATATGCGCCAGTGCATATGTGTGCCTCCGTATTGCTCAGTCTTCATAATTATGAATTATGAAGACTGAATTATGAATTGTTTACTCAGTCTTTCAGCTCGCTGGTGCAGTGCGGGCAGCGGGTGGCCTTGATGCTGATTTCGGTCTGGCAGAAGGGGCACACCTTGGTGGTGGGCTCGGCAGCGGGCTCTTCCTTCTTCTTCAGGTTCTTGGCCTTGTTGGCAGCCTTGACGATCAGGAAGAGAACCAGCGCGGTCAGCAGGAATTCAACAACCACAGCCGCGAAGGTGATCAGGGAGCCTGTGAATCCGGTGCCGCCGTTTTCCATCTTCGGCAGGCTTTCGATGATGGGGTTCAGGAAGATTTCCACCACAGAGGTGACAACCTTGTTGAACGCGCCGCCCAGAACCACGGCCACGGCCAGGTCCAGGACATTACCTTTCATTGCAAAATCCTTGAACTCTTTGAGCAGTTTTTTCATGACAATTCCCCTCCGTATATATTTTTATGTGCTCACCAGAGCAGGCTTCCGGCGGCAAACGCCAAAGGCCTGCACATGGAACATACCACGCAAACCGGTCACCGTTCGCCTTTGGCTCCGGTTCCCGGGCTCCTGTAGCATGGATGGCGTTACCCGCGCTGAAGCGCGGACGCTCATCGCATTATTTCTTTCCGCCGAACAGGCCGCCGATGGTCTTGCCCAGGTTCTTAATCAGTCCGTTCACGATGGTGCGGGTGGCGGAACTGATGGCGGTGTTCTTCACGCGGCCGGCAACGGAGTCGTTCCGGCGGGCACGCTCAGCGGCTTCTTCACGCAGCTGGTCGTTCCGGGCGCGGCGCTCGGCAGCTTCCTGCTCCCGGGCTTTCCGGTCCGCTTCCTTGGCGGCGGCGATAGCAGCTTTCTGCTGTGCTTCCAGGGCCTTGGGATCCGTGGCGACGGGAGCGGGCACATAGTTGCCGGTGGCGGGATCCAGTACCATGTCCACCATCTTCTGCACATACTGGCCAGTAGCCTGGTCCAGGACCATTACGGGCATCTTCTGGGTCTGGGGCTGCACCTGGATGGTGGGAACAGCCTGCTGGACTGCCTGCACAACGGGAGCAGCCGCCTGCTGAACCGCCTGCACGACCGGCTGAGCGGCCTGCTGGACCTGCTGGACAACGGGCTGGGCAGCCTGCTGAACCGCTTCAACCACGGGAGCGGCAGCCTGCTGGACTGCTTCCACCACAGGGGCAGCCGCCTGCTGAACCGCTTCCACTACGGGAGCAGCAGCCTGCTGGACAGCTTCCGCCACGGGCGCAGCCGCTTCCTGAATGGCTTCCGCCACAGGAGCCATGCCCTCGACTTCCTTTTCAACATACTGACCGGTTGTAGGATCGAAAACCTTGAATGTTGCCATCTTCTCTCTGCGGCGCTCTCTCCCTGCGCCGTTCCGGGGGTCGGTAGAGTAAACAGTGACATGGTGATCAGCTTCGTGCCGCGCCTCAGAAATAGTACCACTGGCCGTTTATCAGCTTAAACCGCTGTGGATCCATTTCCTGCACCTGCGGCGTCTGGGACGCCTGGGGCGCTTCCTGTACCGGCGGCATCGGCTGTTCCTGAGTGCCCGGATCTTCGGCAGGTTCCGTCACATCCTCATACTTGTCCTTCAGGGGACTGGATGCGATGATCATCCTGCGAATCTCCTGGCTGATCGCTCCCATATAGCTCTGCGGGGGAAGAATGGTGGCCCGCTCCACCACGCCCGGGGCTCCGTGCTCATCCAGGAATGAAACCAGCGCTTCACCTGTTTTCAGGGTGGTAATGGCTTCTTCTGTATCAAAGGACGGATTCGTCCGGAACGTCTGTGCGGCGACCTTCACGGCCTTCTGGTCCAGCGGGGTATAAGCCCGCAGGGCGTGCTGGATCCGGTTGCCCAGCTGGCCG
The DNA here is from genome assembly GCA_045111455.1 of Christensenellales bacterium. Classification (GTDB taxonomy): domain Bacteria; phylum Bacillota; class Clostridia; order Christensenellales; family Aristaeellaceae; genus Aristaeella. Next base: position 39,292 of record JBGUGL010000021.1, read on the forward strand.
AGGATCGTCATGGGGATATCCGCCGGGCTCTGGGTGATAAAATACACGCCCACGCCCTTGGAACGGACCAACCGGACCACCTGCTCGATCTTTTCCATCAGGGGACGGCTGCAGTTATTGAACAGCAGGTGCGCCTCGTCGAAGAAGAAAACAATCTTCGGCTTTTCCGCGTCTCCCCGCTCAGGCAGCAGGTCATACAGCTTGGTCAGCATCCACAGCAGGAAAGTGGAATACATGGTGGGATTGTTGAACAGCCGGTCCGCGCACAGGATGTTGATCTTTCCCCTGCCGTCCGCCGGATCTGTCTGGATCCAGTCATTGATGTCAATGGCCGGCTCCCGGAAAAACACGCTGCCGCCCTGGTCCTCCAGCACGCCCACCGCCCGCTGGATGGCGCCCACGCTCTGGGCGGTGACATTGCCGTATTCGAGGGTGTAGTCCTTCGCGTTTTCCCCCACATGGATCAGCAGGTTTTTCAGGTCCTGCAGGTGCTCCAGGGGGAGCTGTTCCCGGGCAGCCACCCGGAAAGCGATGTTCATGACGCCGCTCTGGGTTTCATTCAGGTTCAGCATCCGGCTCATCAGCAGCGGGCCCATGTCCTGCACCGTCGCCCGGATGGAGATGCCCTGTTCCCCGTAAACGTCCCAGTATTCGGTGGGATAGGAAGTGAAGCGGAAGGCGTCCGCCGGCACGCCGCATTTGGCGAGCCGCTTTTCAATCGCCTCGGATGCTTCACCGGGGGACACCATACCGCTCAGGTCGCTCTTGATATCGCTCAGGAACACAGGCACGCCCATATCGGAAAAGCTTTCCGCCAGCACCTTCAGGGATACGGTCTTCCCGGTACCGGTGGCGCCGGCAATCAGGCCGTGGCGGTTGGCCATGGAAGGCAGCAGATATACCGGGCCGTTATCACAGGACCCGATCCAGATCTTGCCCTCGTGGAGCATCTGTATCCCTCCAGTTTCAATTATGGTTTTCTGTTGGGGTTATTTTACACTTTTTCCCTTATACAGTCAAGGTTTTGCGCGGTTTCGGAATGTATTTTGAGCGGACCGCCGCCCCGAAAAAAAAGGCTCCGCAAAGGAGCCTTTTTCCGTTTCCCCGAACCGGCAGATTTATTTCATTTCCCGCTTCAGCCGCTTCTTTTCCTTCATCAGCTGAATCGGTTTCATGATGTACTTTCCCACCGCGTCATAGAAGGCAAGTTCGTCTTTCTGCACCTTCCCGCGCAGCTCCCGGTCTTCGGGATACCGGTCCCTGAGGGTTGTCTCCAGGAAGGCATAGATGCTGGCAATTTCCTGCATGCCCCGGTTCACCGCCCTGAAGCAGACCGTCATGGACGGGTCTTTGGCAATAGCGGGATAGGCGTTTGCCGCCGAATGATACTGATGGCTGCAGAAGTACAGGGTATTGCTGAAAACCAGTTCCGTATATGTCCGGCGGATCCGTTCCTCCCCGTCGGTTTCGCCGATGGCGGTAAAAACGGTGTTCAGGGACTGCCTGAAACCGGCAGCCGCGTATTCCAGCATCATGAGATTGCTCTTCATGGCCGTGCAGAAGGGCAGGAAATACACCGCCTCCAGGTTGTTCGGATCATTCCGCAGAACGAGTTCGAAATACTCTTCGGCTTTGGGGTAATTGTTCTCATGGAGAAACCGCCGGGCCAGCGTCATGCAGTTTTCCGTTTCCCCGGTCCTGTCGATCCGGACCGTGCCGGCCAGCTTCCGGACTTCCTCCGGGGAATATTTTGCGCCGCAGTACTGACAGACAAACAGGCCGTCCTGCTTGATGATATCCGTTCCGCCGCATATTTCACACTTGATCGCCCGCATTCATTCATCCTCCGGATTGGTGTCCCCTTTTCATTCAACGCCGACGCCCGTTTCCCCTTCCATGCCATTCCTTCCGGCTTTCCCTGTCCACTGAAAAACGCCCCCGGGAGGGCGTCATTCACCGTTCAGGGGCAGGAAGGAACGCAGCCAGCATGGGGATCTCTGGCAAGCTTGAGCGTTACCGTTTTGTCCTTTCCTTCTTCAACTGTGATTTGCTTTGTTTTCTCCAGGAAATAGAACCTGGTTGTTCTCCCGGGAATAAAGGTGACGTCAGCCGCACCCGCAACAGCCACGATCCTGTAGGTTCCAGGTGCCAGGTCAACAGTCCTGATCCCCTTTGAATCTGTCCTGACAGTCATCAGATACTTTGTGGTTCCCTTTGCCGGATTGGTAACCTGATAAATCTTCACTTTCACAGAGCACACAGCGTTTCCGGTTTCGGAATCCACCGCCTTGATTTTAACCTTCCGGGTTGCGGCGGAAGCAGCCAGCGCACCTGCTGCGGAAGCCATGACAAGAAAGACCAGCAGCGCAGCCAGCAAAACTGATATGATTCTCCTCATTCGCTTTTCCTCCTCTTTTATAATCTGATGGTTGTGCAAATGATGTTTACAATTATACGGCTTGTATTTACATTTGTCCATCTGTTTTCATTCCCGGGCAGGAGACCGGCCCGGCCTTCCCGACAAAAAAACGGCCCGCATAACAGCAGGGCCGTCCTTTCCGTTGATCAGCTGACACTTACGACAGCAGCTGGGACATGATGCTGCGCATCATTTCCGCTGCCCGGGAACGGTGGCTGATCTGGTTCTTCTCCTCCGCGTTCATCTCGGCGTAGGTTTTGTTCATGGGTTCATAGAGGAACAGCGGGTCGTAGCCGAAGCCGCCGGTTCCCCTGCGTTCCGTCAGGATCACGCCGGGGCAGCTGCCTTCCGCGATAATGGTGTCCTTGCCCGGGATCTTCAGGGCCAGGGCGCACTTGAAGGCAGCGGCACGATCCTCCTTGCCCTCCATCCGGCTGAGCAGGAGATCGTTGTTGGCCTCGTCGTCCCCGTGTTCTCCCGCGTACCGGGCAGAATAGACGCCCGGTTCGCCGTCCAGGGCATCCACTTCCAGTCCGCTGTCATCGCCGAGGGCCGGGAAGCCGGTTGCTGCGCAGACGGTTTCCGCCTTGATGGCCGCGTTTCCGGCAAAGGTGCTCGCGTCCTCCTCAATGGGGCCGAAGAAGCCTGCCGCAGTCATGGGCGCCAGGGTATAGAAGTCCTTAAACATCTCCTGCAGTTCCCGCAGCTTATGTTCATTGCCCGTGGCCACCAGCAGCAGCGGCTTGGGCGCGATATGCGCCGCCCGCTCTCCCAGGGCTTCCCGCTGGGCTTCCATCAGTTCCCGGATGCCCTTGGCGCCGTATTCCATAATCTTGTCCAATTCGGCTTTGGTAAAGGCACGGCCTTCCCCGGTTCCCTGCAGTTCAATGAACTCGCCTTTTTCATTCATCACGAAGTTCATATCCACCTGGGCCCGGCTGTCTTCCTGATAGCACAGATCCAGGCAGGGCACATCATCAATCACGCCCGCGCTGATTGCCGCCACCTGGTGTACGATGGGACTGATGGGCAGCTTCTTTTCCCGGACCAGCCGGTCCGCTGCGCAGGTCAGGGCCACCATGGCGCCGGTAATGGAAGCCGTCCGGGTTCCGCCGTCCGCCTCCAGCACATCGCAGTCCAGCGTGATGGTCCTCTCGCCCAGGGCCTTCAGGTCCACCGCCTGCCGCAGCGCCCGGCCGATCAGGCGCTGGATTTCCACGCTCCGGCCGTCCTTTTTGATGCCGTCACGCTTTTTCCGCTCCCCGGTGGAAGCCGGCAGCATGGCATATTCCGCTGTTACCCAGCCCTGGCCCTTCCCTTTCAGGAAAGGCGGTACGGTTTCCTCCACACTGGCCGTGCAGATTACCCGGGTGTTTCCCGTGGCAATCAGGCAGCTGCCGTATGCCGTACGCATAAAATCCGTCTGAATGCTTACCGGGCGCTTCTCGTCCGGCTGTCTTCCGTCAGTCCTCATCTTTTTTCTCATCCTTTTTCTTTAACGTTTGAACCGCTCCCGCCGCATACACCGCCATGGCGATGATCGCCAGGGCCACGGTAATCCAGAGCAGGATAATATCCGGCGTCATTCCCCACAGGACAACGTTCCCTTCCAGGAACCTGTCATGGAAGAAGGACAGAACCAGGGAGGCAATAAATCCCACCTGGGCCGTTTTTCCGAAATAGTTGCTGTACACGACCACGCCCCTGTTCAGCATGAACATGCCGCCCAGGACCATCACCAGTTCCTTGGCCGCAACAATGATCACCGCGATCAGCGGCAGCGGTCCCCAGAAGGTCTGGCAGACCATGGCGGTAATTACCATGAGTTTGTCCGCCAGCGGATCGAAGAGCTTGCCGAAGTCGGTAATCTGATTCAGTTTCCGGGCCAGGTACCCGTCCAGCATATCCGTCAGGCTGGCCGCGCAGAACACACCCAGCGACGCCATCTTCAGGCCTTTGAAGAAAAGCACGACAAACACGGGAATCAGAATCATCCGGAGTATGGTCAGGACATTGGGAATTGTCCAGACATTGGTAAACAGTTTATGAATCTTCTCTTTCAAGGATTGTCCTTCTTTCAGATTGCAGTTCGTCAGTCCTTCGCCCATTGTAATGAGCGTTCCACCGCCTTATGCCAGCCCCTGAGGTTCAGCAGCCTGGTGGCTTCGTCCATCCGCGGCGTGAACTCCAGGTCCTTCTGCCAGCCTTTGGTCGCCTCTTCGGGGCTGCTGTACAGGCCCGCGCCCAGTCCCGCCAGCAGGGCTGCGCCCAGGGCGGTGGTTTCCAGCACCCGGGGGCGGATGACCGGAATCGCGGTAATGTCCGCCTGGAACTGCATGAGGAAACTGTTGGCGCTGGCGCCGCCGTCCACCTGCAGGCTTGCCGGCCGGCTGCCGCAGTCCGCGGCCATGGCGTCCATCAGGTCTGCGCTCTGGTAGGCTATTGCCTCCAGCGCCGCGCGGACAATATGCGCCCGCCCGGTACCCCGGGTCATCCCCACCAGGGTTCCCCGGCTGTACATATCCCACCAGGGAGCGCCGAGGCCCGTAAAGGCCGGCACCAGGTATACCCCGCCTGTGCTCTGCACGGACCGGGCAATGGCTTCCGTTTCCGCCGCATGGTCAATTATTTTCAGTTCGTCCCGGAGCCACTGGACCGTGGCCCCGCCCATGAACACGCTGCCTTCCAGGGCATAGGTGGGTTTGCCGCCGATCCGCCAGGCCATGGTGGTCAGCAGCCCGTGACTGCTCATAACCGGTTTGCTGCCGGTATTCATGAGCATAAAGCAGCCGGTGCCGTATGTGTTCTTGATATCCCCGGTTTTCAGGCAGGCCTGGCCGAAGAGGCTCGCGTGCTGGTCGCCTGCCATGGCGGTCACCGGAATTGCCCGGCCCAGAATGGCCGGATCCAGCATGCCGATGAAGCCGGCTGTGTCCACAACCTTCGGCAGGCAGGCCTTCGGGATATCCAGCAGTTTCAGCAGGTCCTCATCCCAGTCCTGGGTATGCAGGTTAAACAGCATCGTCCGCCCGGCATTGGTGGCATCCGTCACATGGGGCCGGCCTTCCAGCATATGCCAGCACAGGAAACTGTCCACCGTGCCGAAGCACAGTTCGCCCTTTTCCGCCCGGTCCGCCAGGTTGTAATGATCCAGCAGCCATTTCAGCTTTGTGCCGGAGAAATACGCATCCGGCACCAGGCCCGTTTTTTCCCGGATCATATCCCCGCAGCCGTCCGCCACCAGCCGGTCCACCATCTGGCTTGTGCGCCGGCACTGCCATACAATGGCGTTGCCGACACATTCACCCGTTTTCCGGTCCCAGAGAAAAGTGGTTTCCCGCTGGTTGGTGATGCCGATGGCTGCGATATCCGCCGGATTGACACCGCTCAGGCGCACTGCTTCCTGGAGCGCCGTGATCTGGCTGTCCAGGATATCCTTCGGATCGTGCTCCACCCAGCCGGGCTTGGGATAATGCTGGGGAAACTCCTTGTTGAAAGCCGCGATCATTTCTCCGTCTTCGGAAAAGATCACCGCCCGGGAACTGGTCGTTCCCTGATCAAGCGCCGCCAGGAACTTCTTCATCTTCAGCCCCGCCTTCCTGCGCATCATCGAATTCGAATTCCGGAAGGTCGTCTCCGTCTTCCGGCATATCATCCCCGTCCTCCGGGATATCTTCAAAGATATCTTCCGGCTGTCCGCCGTCTTCGGCATCCTGCGGTTCAGGCGCCGCTTCAGCCTGCGGCTCCTCCTCCGCCGCTTCCGCTTCCGGCGGGTGATCCAGTTTGACCTCTATTCCGTAGACAAAAGAGGTTTTCTTGCCGGTGGTTCCGATGACCACCACATTGTTGTACGCGGCGGGAGAGGCCATAATCTCTCCTTCCAGCTCCAGGCCGGCCAGCTCTTCGCCGGACAGTCCGTCCAGGAGATGGACTTTTCCGCTCTGCTCACACTGGAGGATCCAGCCATTTCCGGCTTCATCGTACAGCGCAATGGGTGAGGACTCACTCCGGCTGGACAGGCCGAAACTCCAGGCAATGCTGCCCGTATCCTTGTCCAGGGCGATCAGCGCCGCCTTGGCGTCACTGTGCAGGCCCAGTTTGGATACGCCTTCTTCCGAAAGGCCGGTCACCGTGAAATACACCAGGCTGTCCAGCGCCCCCTGCCCGATGACCGGGGAGGCCTTCGCGCCCACATCGTCCTTGTCCTTCTTGCCCTTGTATACGCCGACGTCCGTGCTCCAGGCCTGTTTGCCGCTCATGGCGTCATACCGGCGGATCTGGATGCTGCTGTTGCCCTTCTTCCGGTTGTTCAGCATGTTGGCAGTATACAGGTTCAGCGCCCGCATGTCTCCAGACTGGCCGCTTTCCTGTTCTCCCGTCATATCCATGGCAACGGCCGCCATGACCGAATCCCCCGTATCCACAGCCCATACAGGCTTCAGGGTATTCGTATCCAAGCACCGCAGCACGCCGCCCATATCCGCGTAGAAGACATACTTATCATAGGCAGCGAAGGAGGATTCCACCGCCATCAGGGCGGTGTTCTTCTGGCCCTTGGCCTTGGAGGTCATCGCCGTGGTGGACGGGGAAATGGTCATAACCCCCATATTGTAATCAAAGGTGCTGCCCAATGATTCCAGGTACAGCATTCCGTTTGTACCGATGGCAATCAGGGTATCGCTTTCCCGGTCAATCAGCGCAGAGGTTTCAAAGCTACCAACGTTGTTCAGCGGACGGTGGTATTTTCCGTCCAGGCCGTCGATGAGCTTGGTCTCGCGCTGGCTGAACAGATTGTACTGCCTCAGGCCGATCTTGCCGGTCTTCGACTTCATTTTCCGCGCGAACTGTCCCACGCTCATGAAGGGGAAGCCCCGGGGATGCAGGCTCGGCGTGCCCTTCATGGGATAGCCCAGCTTAATGCTGTTCCGGGTGATCTGGCCATCCTCCAGGTCCAGGAAACGGATTGCCCCGTCCACGCCGGCAATGATGACTTCCTTCAGGGCCCTTTTGGTTCTTTTGGATTCCGTAATATTGCTGTGATCCCGGACTTCCGTGCTCCAGCGGGCAATGGCGGGCTGTCCGGTCCATTCATAGCCGTAGTAGTACTGGTTTGTACCGCGGGCGCTGCCGGCTTCCGTCTGCCAGAGGACGCTGAGTCCTGCCGGGGCGGCGCTCAGGGTGCCTGCTGCTGCATTCCGGCGGAAATTATCCCCCCGGAAGGTCAGCACACCCAGCTTCTTCGTGGAATACGCATCCGCTGACGGCATATGGATCAGTTCCTTGGCCGGACGGCTGTATTCCTTGGCTTTCTTGGTAGCGCTTGTATAGACCGTCGTGCTGGTGATCAGCGCCGGATTGGCTTCCGGCGCCGCCTCTGCTGCCGCCAGGGGCGGTACGGCGGTGGGTTCAGGAGTCGCCGGCGCCGGCGTACTGGTGGGCGCCTGGGTTCTCAGGGCGCCGGCCGGAAGTTCCCCGGTATCCTCCGATTCATCGGTCTGATCCTCTTCGGCGTTATCCCGCGGCGGTTCTTCTTCCGGTCCCTGCTGCTGTACGTCCTCCCCGGAATCTCCTTCCGGGTTCTCCGCCGCAAGGCCGTCCCCGCCTTCCGTCCCGGGCTCCGGTGTCTCCTCGTCCGGGTTGTAATAATCGTCGTCTTCCTCTTCCGACGGTCCGGGAGTGACGGTCGGTTCCACGCCCGGCATGCTCACCACGTTCAGGTCGGAAGTGTAATCGGTATCGTACCAGTATTCATCCCCGATCCGTTTCACCTGCAGCCGGACCGTGCCGGCAAACCCGTATTCCACATGGAACCGCATCTGCCACAGCTTGCTGTTCGATCCATCCACTGATTCGGCATCCGTATCCAGATCCTTATCATCTTCTCCGCGCAGCCGGATTCCGTCAGCATTATTATCCGTTTCAACCTTGAACATCAGGTCCGTCGGCGCCATCCTGTTCTCCAGGTCCAGCGCCTCATAACTGATGATCCGCGGCGCTTCCCGGATGACCTGCCCGCCGGAACCGTTCCGGTTTTTCTGAAGCATCATGCCGGTCAGCACCGCTCCGGCCAGGACCAGCAGCGCCACAACGATGCCCAGGACCCGGGCACCGGGGCGTTCCGGCGCCTGCCTGACGTTTTCTTCCACCCGGAAGGGCTGTTTCCTTTTTTCCAGATATGCCCGGGCATCCCGGGTATAAAGAGATTCCCGCACAGCCTCCCCGGTGGGAATCTGCTGGGTCATATCATCGCTCATCCGTCCGGGCGCATACCCCACATGCACCCTGGCCCGCTGCGCACCGGCCTGCGGCCTTGCTGAAGCGGATTCATGCCGCGGGCGGACGGCAGCCTTTGTTTCCCCGGACCGGACCGGCCTTCTCTGGGCAGTCCGCATCTGCGTGTCCGGGCGTGCAGCGTCTCCGGCTGTGCCGTAGGGCGTCTCAGCCATCCTGCGCGCTTCCGGCGGAACCCGGCTGTCCGCACCCTGGACCACATAGGCCGGTTCCCTGCGGGTTTCCTGCATTGACAGCGGAGAGGGCTCTTCCGGTTTTTCCGGTTCTGCAGGCGTTTCCGCTTCCCCGGAATCCTCCCGGCCGGCAGTTTCCGCCGGCCTGACAGCCTCCTCCGGTTCCGTATATGCTTCCAGTCCGGCAGTTTCTGCCGGTTCTGCATCTTCCTCCGTTACGCCAGGTTCCTGCGGATCCGTATCTGTTTCCGGGACGGCGGGCTCCTCCGGCTCAAAAGCATCCGCAGGCTCCGCGGATTCCGCCGGTTCCTCCCGTTCTTCCGTCACACCGGTCTCTTCCGGGAACTCAAACACCTCCGGCTCTTCAATCACCGTCTGTTCCGCAAACTCTTCCTCTTCCCCGGAATCTTCCGTTTCGGCAGGTTTTTCCGGCTTCATGAATCTCCTGATCCGCTCAAGGGAGCTTTCGTCCGACGCGTAGGCCGGGGACGCGGAAAAGGCGGATTTTGCCCCGTCGGCCGGTTTTTCCGGTAAAACAGGTTTCCGGGACGGCATTTCCGGCGCAGCCGGCTGGCTGCCCGTTCTGCGCCTGTTCCGGCGCTGGGCGGAGATCCCGGTATATTCATTCTTATCGTATCGATTCCACTTGTCCAATATTCGTAATCTCCTTTTCCTGCAAGATTCCGACATCTTATATTATAACGAAAAGGCATCCGGATCACAAGTCCCGGCCCGGTTGCCTTTTGCGCCGGGCCCTTATATAATAACGGATGAAACCGTCCTGCGCTTCACGCGGGAATGATCATGAATGAAGAATCGGGAAAGATATGAACTGTACTCTTTGTCCGCGCCGCTGCGGCGCGGACCGCGCTGTCCGGCCCGGGTTCTGCGGCCTGGGGGAGCAGATGCTCATTGCCCGCGCCGCACCCCACCTGTGGGAGGAACCGCCCATTTCCGGCACCCGGGGTACCGGCGCGGTCTTTTTTTCCGGGTGTACGCTCCGCTGCGTCTACTGCCAGAACGGGGATATTTCCCATCGGAACGCGGGCCGGCCCTTTACCCCGCGGGAGCTGTCCGACACGCTGAAACGGCTGACGGACCTGGGGATGCATACCCTGTCCTTCATCACCGGCACCCCCTTTGTGCCCCTGATCCTGGAAGCCCTGGAACTCTGGCGCCCGCCGCTTCCCCTGGTATGGAACACCTCCGGTTATGAAACGGTGGAAACCCTCCGCCGCCTGGAGGGCGTCATGGACGTCTACCTCCCGGACCTGAAGCACTTCTCCGCCCGGGCCGGCAGGGTATGCGCCGGGGCGCCGGATTATTTCACCGCCGCTTCCGCCGCCCTGAAGGAAATGTGCCGCCAGACCGGCGCTCCGGCATACAGCGAAGACGGGATCATGCTGCGGGGCACGCTGGTCCGCCACCTGATCCTGCCGGGTTTCACCTCGGAAAGCCTGCGCCTGCTCACCTGGATCCGGGACGAGCTTCCGCCCGGTATCCCCGTCAGCCTCATGCGGCAGTATATTCCCTGCAACGGCGTTTCCGTTCCGGGGCTGGACCGGCGGATCACCGAACAGGAATACCGCCGGGTCCGGGATCATATGCTGGCGCTGGATCTTCCCGGATACCTGCAGGAGCCGGATTCCGCCGACCGGGATTTTATTCCGGTGTTCAACCGGGAGGAAAGCTTTGTTTAATTAATAATTCTGCGATCGCTGTTACCAAAAGGTTTAAAAGCCTTTTGACAGCTGTAGCATGGCAACTGTTACCCAAATCAAAGATTTGGACAGTTGCTCAACATTTAATAATTTATATTATAGAATCCGGCCTGAAAAACTGTCCTTGCCGGATAATATCAATTTCGTTTTGTTTTTTGATGGAAAAAAAACCTCTCCCCGTTGTCAAACGGCATGAGGAGATGACACTTCAAATTATGAATTATAAATTGCACAAAGGAAAAAATCCTGACAACGTCAGGATTTTTTCACTTTGGGCACGTGGTACTCGTACCTGCCGTTTAAATCGAACCGGACGGATTCCGGCGGGGTTTCCAGCAGTTCAGGATGGTCCATATACTTGACCATGGACGCAAAGAAAGCTGAATAGTGGGCTCCCGAGCACATCCGCTCATCCGCCGTCATGCCCAGCGGCAGCCACCGTCTCATCCTGGCCTTTCCCTCTCCGTCCACCGTGGCTTCCTTCATGATATTGCCCATGCCGATGAACATGCCCACATTGCCGAAATTATAGATGTGGTGCCATACATGATTCAGGCCGATGGAAGCATTATTGGTGATAAACAGTCCGCTGTAAAAGGGCAGTTCCCGGATCAGGAATTTCGGCGCCAGGCCGTAGCGGTCCAGCAGCCGGTACAGGCCCACGATGCCGGTGGCCAGGCCCGGAATCTTCAGCAGGGCGCCCGCCAGTCTGGTGAGGAACGCGTCATCCTCCTCGTTCCGGATCTTTTCCTGGGCCGCAATCATCCGGTCCCGGACGTCAAAGATCGTATCTGTCAGGTCAAACTCAATCCGCGCCGTCACTTCATTGCTGGCATTGTCCTGCGGATCCTTGAGGACCACATAGGACACGGAACAGTTGTTCCGGGCATAATACTGCTTGTTGAAAATAAACCGGTTCAGTTCCGGCAGCTGGCTTACCGAACGGACATAGGCCGCGGCAATGACCTGCATGAAGGTGATCTTTTCCCCCTGCCGGTTCTTTTCCGCGATATACCGCGCTACCTTTTCATAATCCATCCGGTGCTGGAGAAACACCTGCGCGTCACAGCGCATGGGCATCAGATAAGGCGTAATCTGAACAATGGGATCCACATCATTCAGCCTTCTGCCGTCCGGCCTGAATCCAAACATGCCCGTTTCCTCCTTCTCAGAACAGTCCGGTCGCTTTTTCCAGCGCTTCCTGCTGTGCGCGGAGCAGTTCCTCAAACTGCCGCCGGTATTCCGCCGCAGTCTGTTTCAGCGCCGCCACTTCCTTTTCCAGCTCTTCCTGTTCCGCCACGAGGCCGTTCAGCCGTTCACCGGCTTCCGTTTCCGCCTTGAGGCGGATGGCTTCCGCGTCCTCCCGGGCTTTCCGGATGGTTTCTTCCTTCACAGTTGCTGCCATTTCCAGGATTTCCCGGAAACGTTCTTCATTTTCCCGGCCCGCCCCGGAGGTTTCCGCCGCAGGCGCCGCCGGCCGGACAATGGTGGTCTTCTGGCGGAGATCCTGGATTTCGTTGTTCAGCCGGTCCAGTTCTTCACAGATCAGGTCCAGGAAGGTGTCCACCTCATCCTTGTTGTAGCCCCGGCTCTCGATGGTAAACTCTTTTTCAGCGATAACATCGGCTGTGATCCGTTCCATCCTCTTTCCTCCTCCGCTGCTCTCCGCGTTTTTTATGTTACAGTGCAGGCGCCGTTATGCCTTCCCGGCGTCCCGCATCAGTATCCGTAACCGCCAAAGCTTCCGTAGGCTCCGGCCGCCACCGGCACGGTGCCGGTATAAGGATTGTAGCCGTCCAGCTCCCCGTTCCTGGCCGCGTTCCATTCCGCCGCGTTGGCGCCGGTACGGCGTTCCCTGCGGCCCGGATACGGCGCCTCAGCCGCAGCCGCCGCGTTCATCCGGGTTCCCATGATTTCCGGGGGCCTGACCATGTCATTCACGGCAGACTGTTCCGGCAGAATTTTGACGCCTTCCGGCGCGATAATCACGATCCGTGCTCCCGGCAGCAGCCGTACGGAACAGCCCAGGGTGAAAGCGGCGCCGGCCAGCATATCCTGGCACCTCATGCTCTCGCTCTCATTGGCGATGGCGTCCAGCAACACAATCAGGGTTTCCCCGTCCTTCATGCACTCAATAGCTTCATAGCAGCTCTTCAGCCCTGTCAGCGTAATGATGTGCTCCACATGGAACTGGCCCCGTTCCCCGCCCGGTTCCACGCCGGGCATATAGGAAATGTTGTTCCTGCGGGCCTGGGTAAAGCCGGTCTGGCCGGAAAAGCTGCCCTTGCCCACATAATCCGTCTGGGCGGCCTGGTCCTGGTTCCGGAAATACCCGGTCTGGTTTCCGGCCGGCGGATTGTAGGCAGTCTGGTCATAGGCGGGCTGTCCGTAAGCAGTCTGCCCGTAAGCAGTCTGCCCGTAGGCGGTCTGGCCATAGGCGGGCTGTCCGTAAACAGTCTGCCCATAGGCCGTCTGCCCGTAAGCCGTCTGGCCGTAGGCAGTCTGGTCGTAAGACGCCGGCTGTTCATATCCGCCGTATGCAGGCGGATTCATGCCCGTAAAGCCTGTATGTACATAACGGAGATCCTGGCCCTGGTCCTGCATCATGTCGCCGGGCTGGGGTTCCGCAGTCTTTTTCCGCAGGGGGCGGTAATGGCTGGTCCCTCCGTCCGGCCGGCGCGTGATATCCGCAGACACCCGGGAGAACGCTCCGCCAATACTCTTCATCAGATCCTTAAATGCCATGATTCTTTTTCCTCTCCTCCGCCCCGTTAGCCCCGGGGTCCGAAAATGGCGCTGCCAACCCGGACCATGGTTGCTCCGTGAGCCGCAGCCAGCCGGTAATCCCCGGACATGCCCATGCTCAGCTCTTCCATGGTAATCCCGCCCAGGTCCTTTTCCCTGAGCCGGTCAAACAGCCCGCGCATCCGCGCAAACAATCCGTCCAGATATTTCCGGTCCTCCGTCAGCGGCATCACCGCCATCAGGCCCCGGATATCCAGTCCTTCCAGCGGGGCAATCTGCCTGAGAAAGGCTTCCGTTTCCTCATACGGAACGCCGCCTTTCTGTTCCTCCCCCGCAGGGCTCACTTCCACCAGCACCGGCATCCGGATCCCCGCGACCAGCGCCCGGTTATGGATTTCCTCCGCCAGCGGCACGCTGTCCACAGACTGGATCATGCATACGTTCCCGATGACCTGCTTTACCTTGTTCCGCTGCAGTCTTCCGATCAGGTGAACCCGGAAACGGTTTTCCAGCCCCGGCAGCTTTGCGTTCAGCTCCTGTACCCGGTTCTCCCCGATCTCCGTAACGCCGGCTTCCGCCAGCGGGAGGATTTCCTCCGGGCTATGGGTTTTCGTAACGGCAATCAGCTTCGGAACCGGCCAGCGTCCTTCCGACGCCTCCGCCAGTTCCTGCCGGATCCGTGCCACATTGCGCTGTATCTCTTCTCCGGTCATGGATTCTTTCTTCCTTCCCGCTCAGAACAGCCTAACCGTCTGTCCCTCCTGAAGTACTCCGGCCTGGATCGGGGAAATGTAAACCATTCCGTCCCGTTTGTCGATCACGTTTACGGGGATAAAAACATTGTATTCCCCGTTCACCACCACCACGCCGGGCATATTGTCCTGGGTATACAGGGCCCTGGCCGGCACGCACAGGTTGGAAACACTGTCTCCCAGCACACCCGGGCAGGTGCGGATATACAGGACCGGCGTCACGTCAGACTGTACGTCCAGGCGGACCTCCAGTTCCCCGCCCGTCCGGGTAAAGCTCAATACCTTTGCCCTGACCGTGGTATCCTTGAAGTTTTCCAGTTTCAGCTCATATTCCGCGCCTTCCACCGGATTCCAGTTGCTGTCCTTAATCAGCATCAGCACCACCCAATGCCCATTCCGGACCAGGCGGTAAACCGTGGTTTTCCCTTTGTCCAGGGCATTGTCCCCGTCCGGTTTTTTGCCGTTCAGCATGGACCGGACCTGGGCAGGACTGAACTGGTCGAAATTCGACATGGTCAGGCCGTATTCATAGCCGTCGGAATAGAAGCTGACCAGGCCTTCCCCCTCAGCAGGCTCCTGCTTGGTCCAGCTGGAAATGCGCTGCAGCTGGCCCTGCTCGTCATCATACAGCCTGCTCATGCGCTGGTCATCGTTATACTTGTTTTTCAGCCATTCCTGGCGTTTCCGGATCGCATTTTTCAGATCCACTTCCTGGTTGTGCATGTTACCCCTGGCGCCGCCCACCAGTTCCCGTACTTCCCGGGCGCAGGTCAGCACATCGGAGGCAAGCTTCGCCAGTTCGCCTTCCGTCTTTGACTGGGTCTGCAGCAGTTTGAGCTGGTACTCCTTGATATTGTCCCGGAAGGTCTGGAGGGTTTCCGTTTCCCGGGTATCGAAACCGGAGACATAAACCTTGCAGACCACAACCCCGCGGGAAACATAGCTTCCCTCTTCCGCAAGGTATTCCACGCTGCCGACGCTGTCTTCGTCATAGGGGGTCTCATCCCGGATGATCAGGCAGTCCCCGCCGTAGCGGAAACCGACCGTGTCGGCCGTAATCGTGGCGAAAGACGCCGATTGCGGGGTCAGCGCAGTGATCAGATACCAGACTGCAAAAGCAACCACCAGCACGATCAGCATGATCTGCGGCACGCTCATCCGTTTCTTTTCCACCGGACCCGGCATCTGTACCGGCTGCGGAGGCTGCATATCATACACCTGCGTCTCCCCCCCCTTTCTGACATCTGAAAATTATATCATGTGTTCACATTCTTTGGCAAATCACCGCAGCCATTCCGCGGGCTTCACCACGGCGGCCGGGGGCTCCCCGTCCGTTACTTCCAGGGTCATCAGGGATTTTTCGCCGCTGATTCTCTTTTTCTCAGGCGCCGCCGTAGCCATGACAAACGCCATACCCACCACCCGGACATTGAACTCCCGCATCAGTTCCACCATACCGCCTGCCGTGCCGCCGCCCTTCAGGAAGTCATCCACGATCAGGGCCTTCTGGTTTTCCTTCACCGCCCGCCGGCTCAGGCTCATTGTCTCAATGCTGCCGCTTCCGGAAACATAATTGATGTTCACCGCGGAACCCTCGTACACCCGGGAGGAGTGCCGCGCAATCACCAGGGGCACGCCCAGGGCGTTTGCCGTGGCAAAAGCCACCGGGATTCCCTTTGTTTCCATGGTCAGGACAAAATCGGGTTCTTCCCCATAATACTCCGTGGCGATGATTTCACCCATCCGGTTCACAATCTCCGGCGTGGAGAGGATATCGCTGTAATACAGGAAGCCGCCCGGCAGGACACGTTCCGTGCCGCTGAGCTTTTCGCACAGTTCCACAATGGTGGCCCGCGCCTTTTCCCTGCTGACAGCCGGGCGGTATCTCACCCCGCCGGCCGCGCCGGTGACCGTATCCACCCGGCCCAGATCAAAGGCTTCCGTCACCTGCTGCAGCAGGTCCACATCCTCGCTCATGGTGGATTTGGCCGTGCCGAACAGTTCACAGAAGCTGTTCAGTGTAAAAATCCTGTTGGGGGTTCCCGACAGCAGTTTCATCATGGCGGTCATGCGCTCATTCCGGCGGATTCTGTCCATACTTCACATTCTCCTTGCGATATAACTCCACAAATGGTAATTATACCACAATTTCCGAATGATTTAAAGTTTTTTCCTCCGATTGTTCGGAAAAAGAACTGCCGGCCCTTTCGGACCGGCAGTTTCTCTTTATCTGGCCGGAAGAATCATTCGTCCTTAACCAGGAACGGGCTGACCTCTTCCAGCAGATCACCGCAGTCATCGCTGTAGATCTCCAGCGTGATCGGCTTTGACAGATCCAGGGAGAAAATCCCCAGGATCGACTTTGCGTCAACCACGTGGCGCCCTGCACGCAGATCCATTTCATAAGGATAGCGCGTAACGATGTTCACGAAATTGTTCACATTCTCAACCAGGCTCAGTCTGATCATAACGGACTTCACGGCAAAGCACCTCCTTCGGCTTATAGTATCCTGCCGCGGCTGCAGCCGCGGACAACCATCATACAGCATTTCGGAAACGGTTTCAATCACCTATCCGGTCATTTCGGGACCGGATTTTCCATCAGTCTTTGGATTCCACCGCTTCCTTATCCCGGATCCGGAGCATCAGGGTGTTTTCCTCCTGGTCCCAGGCGGCGGTTCCCTTCAGGGCCGCAGCCAGGAACTCCGCATTGATGAAATGCCCTTCCGTCTCGAAATCCATGTCACCGGCCTCCATGGGGATCGCCGTTCCGTCCAGCGTTGCGGAGCAGCCGGTAACCTCATTGTACAGTACCAGCGTATAACCCGCGGCTTCCAGCACCACCGAACCCGCGCCGTCATCCGTCAGCTTCCAGGTGTCCACGCACTGGCACAGATCGTCCAGGCTGACACGGATCCTGGCGCCGTTCTGGCTCACCCGCGGTTTGACCGTCGCCGGCACGCCGTCCCGGGTCACAATGTATTCCAGCGGGCCGTTGCCCTCATTCAGCGCCACCGAGGCTGTGATCTGCTCGTATACATCCGCGTCCAGGTCCAGGTTCTCGACGACCTCCGGAATGTCTTCCGGGGACTGGGCGGCGGGTTCCGCCTTTTTGATCCCGGCGCCGGGCGCCCGGGTAACCTCCGGAGCCTCGGTTGCCGAAGGCCCGGCTTCCGCTTCCTCCGTTTCAGCCTCACCGGATTCGGCTGTTTCCGCCTCCGGGGCTTCGGTTTCTGCAGTTTCTGCCTCCGGAGCTTCAGGTTCCGCCTCGGCGGTTTCCTCCGCTTCAGCCTCCGGTTCCTTTGTTTCCGGTACGTCCGCCGGGGCCGGGGTGGCAATTGCCGCGGCCGTGGGTTCCGGCGTGGGTGTCACTTCCGGATTCGCGGCAGCGTACTCGTTTTCAAACAGGTTGGTCTGGGTCTTCCGGCCGGCAA
The DNA here is from genome assembly GCA_045111455.1 of Christensenellales bacterium. Lineage (GTDB taxonomy): Bacteria > Bacillota > Clostridia > Christensenellales > Aristaeellaceae > Aristaeella. The sequence continues at coordinate 56,827 of JBGUGL010000021.1, forward strand.
TGCCGTCGGCGGTCAGGCCGTTGTAGTACTGGAACTTCTTGACCGCGTTAAAGGTTTTCCTGCCGTAGGCGCCGTCCGCGGAGCCCTCCGGCAGATAACCCATCTCAATCAGTTTCTCCTGGAGGGCTCTGACTTCCTTGCCCTTGGCGCCCATGGCCAGGTTGTGGTAGCGCTTCATATTCGGCGTGATGGTGGGCACCGGGAGCGGTGTGATCTTCGCGGTGCTCTTCGCCTGGGCAGCCTGTTCCGGCTGCACCGTGACAGTGATCTTGTCTTCCCCGGGTGCCGGCGTGGCCACCGTCTCCACCACCGCTTCCGGCGCGGCGGTAGGCACAGGGGTCACCTTCGGAGCGGTCGTATTCTGCACAGCCAGCGTCATCGTCGCCGACATGTATATCAGCAGAGTTCTCATCAAATCCATACGTTCCACCCCTCTGTCCCTTGAATTTATTCGCTGTCAGATTATTATACCAAATCCTGTCCCTGATGACAATAGAAGCTTTCTATGATAGAATCAGGTATCACCCATCATTTTGATGCTGAATACGGAGCAGGATATGGAACAGCTTGAAGCGACTGTGGAGGGAACCGTCTTCCGGAACCAGGAAAACGGCTATTCCGTGCTGACTGTCCGCTCCGGCCGGTCCGAGGTAACAGTCATCGGCACCCTGCCGGAGCTGAGTCCCGGCGAACAGGCTGTTTTCAACGGCGAATGGACGGAACACCGGACCTACGGCCGCCAGTTCCGCTGTGTTTCCTGCGAGCTGAAAACCCCCACCACCCTGCTGGGCATCGAACGTTTCCTCGGCAGCGGCCTGATTCACGGCATCGGCCCTTCCACCGCCACCCTGATCGTCGCCGCCTTCGGCGAGGATACCCTCACCGTGCTTTCCGAGCACCCGGAGCGGCTGTGTGAGGTCCGCGGAATCGGCAAAAAACGGGCCGCCATGATTACCGAAAGCTACCGGGAACAGCAGAGCGCCCGCCGAGCCATGGTTTTCCTCCAGTCCTACGGGATCCCGCCCGCCCTGTCCATCCGGATCAGCCGCTATTACGGGGACCGCACCCCGGAAATCATCCGGGAAAACCCCTACCGCCTCTGTGACGACCTGGAAGGCGTGGGCTTCAAAACCGCGGACCGCATCGGCCTGTCCCTGGGCATCGCTCCCGAGAGCGAGGACCGGATCCGTTCTGCCATGAAATATATCCTGCGGGAATCCGCCGCTTCCTCCGGCCACGTCTACCTGCCGGAGGAGGAACTGTGCAGCGTCTCCGCTTCGTTGCTCAGCGTACCCCTGGAGCTCTGCCGCCAGGCCCTGCGCGGGCTGCTGGTTTCCGGCGCCCTCCACGCGGAGGCTGACGATCCGCAGACCCGCCGGATTTACCTGCCTTATTACCTGAGGGCGGAACAGGAAGTCGCCCTGATGATCCGCCGGCTCATGGTTTCCATCGCCCCGGATAAATATACGGGCGTTTCCCGGGCCATCTCCTCCTTTGAGAAGAGCCGGGGCATCACTTTCTCCCCCACCCAGCGCAAGGCCATTGCCGGCGCCCTGGAGAACGGGGTTTTCGTGATTACCGGCGGTCCAGGCACCGGCAAAACCACCATCATCAACTGCATCCTGGAGCTGCTTTCCCGGGAAAACGAAACCGTCCTGTGCGCCCCCACCGGCCGCGCGGCCAAGCGCATGAGCGAAGCCACCGGCGCCGAGGCCCGGACCATTCACCGCCTGCTGGAGTACGGCGGGGAGCAGGGCACCTTCACCCGCACAGAAGACAATCCGCTGGACGCAGACTGCGTGATTGCCGATGAAACCTCCATGATCGACCTGGTCCTGATGCGCGCCCTGCTCAGGGCCATCCGTCCCGGCACCCGCCTGATTCTCGTCGGGGACGCAGACCAGCTGCCCAGCGTGGGCGCCGGCAACGTGTTGGGAGATATCCTGGACAGCGGCGAGGTTCCCTGTATCCGTCTTACGGAAATTTACCGCCAGAGCGGCGAAAGCCATATCGTCCTGAACGCCCATCTGATCAACAGCGGGAAAATGCCCCTGCTGAACGAAAAGGGCACGGATTTCTTCTTTGAGCGCAAAACCTCCCTGGCCGATGCCGCCGACAGCATCACCGCCCTGGTGACCACCCGGCTGCCCGGCTACCTGCATTATCCGGAAAAGGACCGGGCAGCCCTGTCGGTCCGGAACATCCAGGTGCTTGCCCCTTCCCGAAAGGGAGAATGCGGCGTCAACAGCCTCAACCTCCGCCTGCAGGAGGCCCTGAATCCTCCCGGCCCGGACAAGCCCCAGCTGCTCTGGGGTGAAACCCTGTTCCGGCTGGGGGATAAAGTCATCCAGACCCGGAATGACTACCGGCTTCCCTGGCGGCGGGAAACACCTGAAGGCATTGAGGAAGGCTCCGGCGTATTCAACGGGGACGTGGGATTCATTACCGACCTGGACCCGGAAAACCACATGCTCACCGTCCGCTTCGATGAGGAACGGGAAGCCGTCTACGAATCCGGGGACCTGGAGGACCTGGAACCGGCTTACTGCCTCAGTGTGCATAAATCCCAGGGCAGCGAATTCCCGGTCATCGTGATGCCGGTAACTCCCGGCCCGCCCATGCTGCTTACCCGCAACCTGCTCTATACCGCCATGACCCGGGCCCGGAGCCTTGTGGTCCTGGTGGGCACGGAAGCAGTGATCCGCCGCATGGTGGAAAATGACCATGTGATCCGGCGCTACACCACCCTGGCCCGCCGGCTCATTGAAACACGGGAGCTGGTCCAATGAGCCCCCGTCCTTTCGAATCCTGGCTCTTCGGAAAATGGGGGCCGCTGGAAAAAGCAATCCTGGCCAAAGCCCGGGAAATCATCTGGCCCGAGGGTGCCTTGTGCTGCGCCTGCGGCCGGGTCACCGACGGCAGCAGCCTCTGCGCCGCCTGCCGGGATTCCCTGATGAACGACGGCGCCCTTTTCGCCTGGGACCGGGCGGACCCGGAGCCCGGCCTTGCCGCCTGGTCGCTCCGTCCCCATGAGGGCGTCCCCCGCCTGCTGATTCACCGGCTCAAATACGGCGCGGAAGCCCGGGCCGCCCGGCTGCTGGCGGAACTGCTCCTTCCCCTGCCGGAAGAGGTATCCTTCCCGCCCGGCACAGTGGTCACCTGGGTGACCATGCCCGAATCCCGCCGCCGGGAAAGGGCTGTGGACCACGGCCGGCTGCTGGCCGAGGCCTTTGCCGAAAAGCTCTCCCTGCCCTGCCGCCGGCTGCTGCTCCGGCGGGACCGCCGGGAAAGGCACCAGGTGGGCCTGGGCGCGGAGCAGCGGGCCGCCAACCTGCAGGGCGCTTTCCGTCCTGCCGAAGACATCCGTTTTCCCGTGCTGCTTGTGGACGATGTCCGCACCACCGGCACCACCCTGTGCCGATGCGCCGAAGCGCTGCGAGCAGGCGGAGCGGATCAGATTTTCGCCGTCACCGTCACCGCCCGGAGATAAACAGATCAACATTGACATTTAAGCCCTCTCCGAGGTATGATAAACGTTGGTCTGCAAAGACCTAACAGGGTTCGCGCATGCGCCGCGCACGACATGGAGGGAAATTATCTGTGCTTGAATGTATCGTAACCAAATTCGGTGGCAGCTCTCTGGCCAACGATGAACAGTTTCGCAAGGTCCGCAGCATCCTGGAGTTGGAGCCGACCCGCCGTTATCTGATTCCCAGCGCCCCCGGAAAGCGCTACAAGGAAGACGATAAAGTGACCGACCTGCTCTATCAGTGCCATTCCCTGGCTTCCGAGGGAAAATCCTTTGCGGAGGCTTTCGAAAAGATCCGTGAGCGGTACCTGTCCATTGCCCGGGGCCTGCACCTGAAGGTGGATATCGCTTCCAGGCTGGACGAAGTGGAGCAGGGCATCGGCAGCGGCAAGAGCCGGGACTGGTGCGCCAGCCGGGGGGAATACCTCTGCGGCATCCTCATGGCTGACTACCTCGGATGGCGTTTTGTGGACCCCATTGACGGGATTTTCTTCCATGAAGACGGTACACTGGACGATGAGAAAACCCAGGAAAAGCTTTCCGCCCTCCTGAAGGACGGCGAATCTTCCGTTGTGCCCGGCTTCTACGGCTCCAAAGACAACGGCGAAGTCTGCACCTTCTCCCGCAGCGGCAGCGACATCACCGGCGCCCTGGTGGCCCGGGCAGTGAATGCCGACGTGTATGAAAACTGGACCGACGTGTCCGGCTTCCTGATGGCGGATCCCCGGATCATCGACAATCCGGCCGAAATTTCCTCCATCACCTATAAGGAACTGCGGGAGCTGAGCCATATGGGCGCTTCCGTCCTGCACGAGGACGCCATGTTCCCGGTGCACAAGGCCGGTATCCCTACCAACATCCGCAACACCAACAAGCCCTACCATCCCGGCACCATGATCAGCAAGAATGCCCCCAACGAAATATCCGTTCCCACCATCACCGGCATTGCCGGCCATAAGGGATACAGCGTTATTTCCGTGGAAAAGAGCATGATGAACAGCGAAGTCGGTTTCGGCCGCAAGGTGCTGCAGGTGCTGGAAAGCTACGGCGTTTCCTTTGAACATATGCCCACCGGCATCGACAGCATGTGCGTTGTGGTGAACAGCGCCTCCCTGGAGCCCCACCGGGCAGATATCCTCCGGGAGATCGAAAACCTGGTCAACGGCAGCGGCAGCGTCTCTGTCAGCGACAACATGTCCATCATCGCCACCGTCGGCCGCGGCATGGTGCACAACTGCGGCACCGCCGCCCGTCTCTTCTCCGCCATGAGCCGCGCCCGGATCAACGTACGGATGATCGACCAGGGCTCCAGCGAGCTGAGCATTATCGTGGGCGTGAACGACAACGACTTCGAAGCCACCATCCACGCCATCTACCACGAGTTCGTGGGATGAACATTCGATGACCTCCAGTGGAGGAAATTTCATCGAATGTGAATTCAACCGAAACAAGCGATCTCCACAGTGTGGAGTCGCACCGATTGAAGTTGCGGACCGAACATCCGATGAACTCCGCGGACTGAATATCCGGCAGCCAATACGCCTGCGGAAGCGACCTGCTTCACCGCAGGCTTTTTCTTATGCCTGCCTTCTTGCCGAAAAAACCCCTGATGTTATATAATGAATCAACGTGATTTCATATTTACTCCGCTGCAGCGGTAATTTTTCATTCCGAATTATGAATGATTTCATCCGGAGGTGCAGATGATGAAGGTTCTCGTTACCGGATACGCCGGTCAGCTTGGCTGGGATACGGTCCGGCTTCTGGAAGCCCGGGGGATCGAATGCCGCGGCGTTGACGCCGAAGATTTCGACCTGACCGACGCGCAGGCCGTCAGGAACTATGTGCAGGCCTACAGGCCCACCGCCATCGTCCACTGCGCCGCCTATACCAATGTGGACAAGGCAGAGTCCCAGCCGGAAATCTGCGCTGCCGTCAATGGCATGGGCACGGTGAATCTGGTCCGGGCCGCCCTGAGCGTAGGCGCGAAGGTGGTTTTCATTTCCACGGATTATGTTTTCCCCGGCACCGGCAATACCCCCTGGCAGATCAACGATCCCTACGGACCCGTGAATGTCTACGGCATGAGCAAGGTCCAGGGCGAAGACGCCGTCCGGTCCCTGATGACCCGTTACTTTATCCTGCGGACCAGCTGGGTTTACGGGAAAAACGGCCACAACTTTGTGCGGACCATGCTTCGGCTGGGAAAGGAAAAAAAGGAAATCCGCGTGGTCAATGACCAGGTCGGTTCCCCCACCTATACCAAAGATCTCGCCCGGGTGATCTGCGACATGCTGCCCACTGAGAAATACGGCATCTACCATGTACGGAACGAAGGCTATCTGTCCTGGTATGAATTCGCAAAGATGATTATGGATAAAGCCGGGCTTCCCTGCCAGGTGCTGCCTGTTCCCTCTTCCGAATATCCCGCTCCCGCCCGGCGCCCGCTCAACTCCCGCCTGGACGGTTCCAAGCTTGCGGAGGCCGGCTTCGAGCCCATGCCCGCCGTGGAGAATGCCCTGGACCGGTACCTGAAGGAGCTCCGGGAAGAAGGCACCCTGTAAACTGATTCACAAAAACCGGTGTTTCGGATAATCCGAAACACCGGTTTTTTACATTTCAATATCTATACCGTTGCTCTTCAGGCCTTTCAGGAAGTCCTCCGGAAGCGGCGCCCGGAAGGTCATTTCCTTTTTCGTCCGGGGATGGGCAAACTTCAGGCTGTAGGCATGGAGCATCAGGCAGGGCACCTTTACGCCCCTGTCAAACCCGTACAGTTCATCCCCGCATACCGGATGCTGGATGCTCCGCAGGTGAACGCGGATCTGATGGGTCCTCCCGGTCAGGATGTGCACATCCAGCAGGGTGCAGGCCGGTCCCTCCGCCAGCACTTTCCAGCGGGTCAGCGCTGGACGCCCGTCCGGATCCACCGCCATCTTCTTCCGGTCCTTTTTGCTCCGGTCAATGGGCGCGTTGATTTCGCCTTCCGTTTCCTTAAAATGTCCTTCCGCCAGGGCCCGGTAATGCTTCTCAATCTCCCGGTCCTTCAGCATCCGGCTCAGTTCCTCCTGGGTTTCATCGTTCTTGGCCACAAGCATCAGGCCGCTGGTTTCCTTGTCCAGCCGGTGGACAATACCGGGCCGAAGCTCCCCGCCGATGCCGCCCAGGGAATCCAGCTTTGCCAGCAGCGCGTTCACCAGCGTACCGTCCGGATGGCCCGCGGCGGGATGCACCACCATGCCCCGGGGCTTGACCACCACCGCCAGGTCCGCGTCCTCATACAGGATTTCCAGCGGGATGTCCTCCGCCTTCGGAGCCGCCTCCCGGGGTGCGGGAACCGTCAGGACAATCTCCTGTCCCTCCGGCAGCTTCAGGCCCGCCTTCCGGCATTCCTTTCCGCCGGAAACACACAGGCCGTCTTCCATCAGGGATGCCACCCGGCTCCGGCTCAGGCCCGTCGCTTCGCTCAGCAGCACGTCCAGCCGCCGCCCGTCGGACAAAATTTTATACTCTGTATCTGTCATAGCAGCACCTTTCTGTCCAGCAGTTCACAGTAACTATCATTATGAATTATGAATTGTTGCTTTGCCAGTCTTGCGGGCGGCAGAGCAGGCTGATCATCATCAGCACGCAGCCCACCGTCAGGCAGCTGTCCGCGACATTGAACACCGGAAAGTTCATAAAAAGCGTTTCAATCATATCCGGAACAAAGCCGCGGACCAGCCGGTCGGCCATATTGCCCAGGGCGCCGCCCGCCATCAGCGCCAGTCCGGCCAGCGGGAAGGGCGCGATTTTCTTTTTCCGTAGCCATACATAGCCGCCGGCCACCACCGCCAGGCCCAGGATCCCTGTCAGCCGCGGCACGCCGCTCAGCAGGGAAAAGGCGATTCCGGTATTTTCCGCGTACCGCAGGCCGATCACTCCCGGAATCAGCGCCAGGCCGTCCGCCGGGATTCCCGGCGCCAGTTCCTTTGTGATCCGGTCAACGGCCAGGATGGCCAGGACAATAATCCAGAACGTCTTTTTCTTCATACTTCTCCGTTCTCCGCCGGCTGTTCCCGGTCCGCTTTTTTTGCCTCTTCCAGTTCCGTTACCCGTTTTACCAGCTTCCGCGCCATCCTGAGCGCCTCCTGCAGCATTTCCTGCTCCTGCAGGTTCGGTACCTTCAGGATCATCCGGGCCGGCGCCCTGGCCGACAGCGCCAGCCGCCCGTCCGTTTCGGAAATCGCCTGCAGCAGGCAGGCCGGATCCGGCACATAGCGCTCATCCAGCTTCAGGATCAGCCCTTCCTTGCCCCGGGTGACCTGGCTTACGCCCAGGCGGTTGCAGAGAGCCCGCAGCTGGCTGACATCCAGCAGGGTTTCCGCCGCAGGCGGCAGATCGCCGTAGCGGTCGATCAGCTCGTCCGTCACATCCGCCCGGTCCTCATCCGACACGACGGAAGCAATCCGCTTGTACATTTCCATCCGCTGCTTTTCTTCCGCCACATAGTCCGAAGGCAGGAACGCGTCCACCCGCAGATCCACCCGGGTTTCCAGCTCCCGCAGCGTCTGCCGGCCCTGTACCTCGTTCAGCGTTTCCTCCATCAGCTTGCAGTACATGTCATAGCCCACCGTGGCCAGGTGCCCGTGCTGTTCCGGCCCGAGGATGTTTCCCGCGCCGCGGATTTCCAGGTCCCGCATGGCAATCCGGAAACCGGCCCCGAACTCCGTAAACTCCCGGATCGCTGTCAGCCGCTGCTGGGCGGTTTCCGACAGCATATGATCCGGCCGCACCGTAAAATAGGCATAAGCCTGCCGGCTGCTGCGGCCCACCCGGCCCCGGAGCTGATACAGCTGGCTCAAGCCGAACCGTTCCGCGTCATATACGATCAGGGTATTGGCATTGGGCACGTCCAGCCCGTTTTCAATGATGGTGGTGCAAAGCAGCACATCGTAATTGCCGTTATAGAAGTCCATCATCACATCTTCCAGCTGGTGTTCCCGCATCTGCCCGTGGGCAACGCCGATCCGGGCCTCCGGCACCAGCGCCCGCAGCCGTTCATAAAAACTGCCGATGCTGCGCACCCGGTTATACAGGTAATACGCCTGCCCGCCCCGGCTGATTTCCCGCAGGATCGCGTCCCGGATCAGGGCATCGGAGTATTCCGTAACCACCGTCTGCACCGGGATCCGCTCTTCCGGCGGCGTCTCCAGCACGCTCATGTCCCGGATACCCGTCATGGACATATGCAGCGTCCGCGGAATGGGGGTGGCGCTCAGCGTCAGCACATCCACCTGCCGCTTCATATTCTTGATGACTTCCTTATGGGCCACACCGAAGCGCTGCTCCTCGTCCACGATCAGCAGTCCCAGGTCTTTGAATTTAACATCCTTCCCCAGCAGCCGGTGGGTTCCGACAATCAGGTCAATATCCCCCGCCGCCAGCTTTGCCAGCACCTCCCGCTGCTCCGCCGCGGTCCGGAAACGGCTGATGTAATCCACCCGGGCCCCGGTGTGCCGGAAGCGCTTCACAATGGTGTTATAGTGCTGCTGTACAAGAATGGTGGTGGGCGCCAGCAGGGCCACCTGCTTGTTGTCCGCAATGGCCTTGAAGGCTGCCCGCAGGCTCACTTCTGTTTTGCCGTAGCCCACATCGCCGCACAGCAGCCGGTCCATGTTCCGGTCGCTTTCCATATCCTCCCGGATTTCCCGGACGCTCTGCTCCTGGTCCGGCGTGAGCTCCCAGGGGAATTCATCCTCAAACTCCCGCTGCCAGGCGCTGTCCGGGCTGAAGGCATAGCCGGTATTCTGCGTCCGCTCCGCATACAGGGCTTTCAGGTCAAAAGCCAGGGTTTTCAGGCTTTCCCGGACCTTGCCCTTCTGCCGGGCCCACTCGCCGCCGCCCAGCCGGTTCAGCTTCGGCGCCTGGTTGGGGTTGCCGATATACCGCTGTACCCGTTCCAGCTGTTCCACCGGCACATACAGTTTGTCATTTCCGCTGTAATGAATCAGCAGGTAATCATGCCAGGAGCCTTCGCTCTGGATCCGCGTGATTCCCCGGTAGACGCCCACGCCGTGGTCCTCATGCACCACGTAGTCGCCCACCTTCAGGTCCGTAAAGGTGGAAATCCGTTCCCCGGAATGCTTCCGGCTCTTGCTTTTCCGATATCCCTCGCCCCAGATATCCGCATCGGAAACCACCGCAGTACCCGGCCGGCCTTCCTTTCCTTCAATCACAAATCCGCCGGAAAGCGTTATGGGCAGGATCACCGTTTCACCGGGGGCCGCGCCGCGGCTTTCCTCGCTGAAGACAGCCTTTTCATCCAGCTCCTTCAGGCTTTCCTCCAGCCGCTTTCCGCGGCTGCTTCCGCCGGAGAGCAGCCAGATCCGGTATCCTTTTTCCCGCCACAGGGCAATATCCTTTTTCAGTGCGCGCAGCTGCCCGCCGTAGCCGGGAACACCGGCAGCCCCGACGGTCACCGCGGTGTCCGGCCGGATTCCTCCCAGGCCCAGCAGCAGCTCTGTCAGGAGACCCCGGGGACAACCGTTCAGGTCCCGGAGAATCTCATCCCAGCCCTTCAGCAGGTTTTCCTGCCCGAGGACCGCCTCATGCCGGGACATGGCGCTCTGCAGATCCTCCGCAAAGCCCTGCAGGCGCTCCTCCGTCCGGCTCCTGAGCCTGTCCGGCTCACACAGCAGCACCAGGTCCGGCCGGAACCAGTCGCATACCGATGCGGTCCGGTCTGTCAGCACCGGCAGCCAGGCCCGCATCCGCCGGAACGGCAGGCCCTGTTCCAGGGTGTCCGCGTCCTCCCGCAGGCGCTCCACCCGCCGATCCGCTTCCGCCTGCTGTGTTTCCTGGTATTTCTTTTCGCGGATTTTCGGGGCCACCGCCCGGTCAAAAAGATCCGCGTCATCATCATCCACGGGCAGCGGCGGCAGGCTGTCGAACAGCAGTTCCTGGCCCTGCTCCGCTCCGGGCATTCCGCCGATCGCCTCCCGCATCCTGCGGGCCGCTTCCGGATATTCATCCTCCTCCAGCAGCGCTTCGCAGGCAGGCGTCAGCGCCGCCTCCGGCACATCTCCCAGGCTCCGCTGGCTGATGCAGTCAAACTCCCGGATCCCGTCAATTTCATCATCAAAGAACTCAATCCGCAGTCCCTGGCTCAGGGCCGGGGGATACACGTCCAGAATCGATCCCCGCTGGGCGAACTGGCCTTTGCCTTCCACCATGCCCACCCGGTCATACCCCATCCGGCTCAGGCGGCGCGACAATTCCGCCGGCGGGAACACATCCCCCGGCTTCAGTTTCAGGCTCAGGGTCCGGAAGGGTTCCGGGCGCCCCATGCGCTGCGCCATGGCTTCCACCCCGGCGCAGAGGATCCTGACTTTGCCTTCCGCCACCGCAGCCAGGGCCTCCAGCCGCCGCCAGCTGCTTTCCAGGCTTCCGGCCGCCCGGGTCAGGTCAATCTCGCCCCCGGGAAGGCATCCGCCTCCGCCGGTCAGCTGGCGCACGTCATCCGATGCCCGCGCCGCCTTCAGGTCGTTATCCGCCACCAGCAGGACCTTTTTCCCCTTTTCCGCCGCCAGGCAGGCAATCACCGCAGCCAGCGTCTGGTTGACGCCCGCCACCGCGGCAGCATGCCCCGGCGCCGTATTCAGCAGCTGGTCCAGCTCCGGCAGGCTGATGCCCGATAAAATTGTTTCCTTCATTGATTCCCCCGCTGCATGGCTTTGTCAATGCCTTCCTTTACCCAGATCCGGGCGCTTTCCGCCGCCCGGTCAAAGGCCGCTTCCAGCTGTTCCCGCTCTTCCGGCCCCGGATGCCCCAGCACCCAGGCGGCCAGGTCCTGCCCTGCCGGGCGGTCCCCCGTGCCCACACGGATCCGCGGGAAATCCGTTTTCCCCAGCTGCTGGGCAATGCTCCGCATCCCGTTATGCGTGCCGGGTCCGCCGTTTTTGCGCACCCGGACCTTGCCCGGCGGCAGATCGATATCATCATAGATCACCAGCAGATTCTCCTGGGGCACCTTGAAACGGGCCAGCAGCCGGCGGACACAGTCCCCGCTCCGGTTCATAAAGGTCAGGGGCTCGCACAGTACAATCTTTGTCTCCCCGTCCGTCACTTCCGCGGTCATTCCCTGCAGCAGCAGTTTTTTCCGCAGTTTCACCCCGTAATATGCTTCCAGCCGTGCCATGACCTCAAACCCCGCGTTATGGCGGGTATGGGCATACTGCTCCCCCGGGTTTCCCAGGCCGACAATCAGTAAAGTTTCTTTAGGCATAACGGTCTTCTCCAAACTGTCAGGATATTGATTCATTCACAGTGAACTGTGTTTTCTCCAAAAGGGATTGGCGAAGTGGGAGAATCCCTCCCCTTCGCTGTTTCCTATCATTGCATTTTCTCCATTCTTTGTCAAGAACCGCCCGATATTCCGCCTGTTTCCCCTTAAACAAAGCGAAAACTTTCCTTTTCCCCTGAAAAGTGTTATCTTATCTGTATTATTCGGAAGGAGGGATCCTCCATGAACCTGATTATCCCCAAAGACTACAACCCGGTCCTGGATCTGCGGGACACGGAGATTGCCATTAAGCTCGTCAAGGACTTTTTCGAGCAGGAGTTGGCCAAAGCCCTGAACCTGACGCGGGTTTCCGCCCCCATCATGGTCCATCCGGAAAGCGGCCTGAACGATAACCTGAACGGTGTGGAACGTCCCGTTTCCTTCGATGTGCTGGAAACCGGCGCCACCGTGGAAATCGTCCATTCCCTGGCCAAATGGAAACGCCAGGCGCTGAAAACCTACGGTTTCTCCGTGGGCGAAGGCCTGTACACGGATATGAACGCCATCCGCCGGGATGAGCAGACCGACAACATCCACTCCATTTTTGTGGACCAGTGGGACTGGGAGCGCATCATGGCTCCCTCCGAACGGAACGAGCAGTTCCTGCGGGACATCGTGAACCGCATTTACCTGACCTTCCGCAAGACCGAAGGCTTTGTCTGCGCCCACTATCCCCATATCAAGCCGGAGCTGCCGGACGCCATCACCTTCGTGACCACCCAGCAGCTGGAGGATGAATATCCGGACAAGACGTCCAAGGAGCGGGAATACCTTGCCGCGAAGAAATACGGCGCCGTGTTCCTCATGCAGGTGGGCGGCGCCCTGAAAAGCGGGAAACCCCATGACGGCCGTGCTCCCGACTATGATGACTGGAACCTCAACGGTGATATCCTCCTCTACGATCCCCTGCTGGACATTTCCCTGGAGGTTTCCTCCATGGGCATCCGCGTGGATCCCGACACCCTCCGGAAGCAGCTGAAGATCCGCGGCTGCGAGGAGCGCGCCGAGCTTCCCTTCCAGAAGGCCCTTCTGGCAGGCGAGCTTCCCCAGACCATCGGCGGCGGCATCGGCCAGAGCCGTATGTGCGTTTATTTCCTGCGGAAAGCCCATGTGGGCGAAGTCCAGGCCAGCCTCTGGCCGGACGAAGTCGTCAGGGCCTGCCGTAACGGACATATTCCGCTGCTGTAATCCTTACTGACCTGCCTGATATAAGGGAATTCATATGCACCTGATCAAACGTTTTACCGCGCTTTTCCTGGCTTTCCTGCTGCTGTTCACCTGCTCCTCCCTCTCCGAGGAAACCGAAGTGGTGGAGGAATGGGAGGAAGTTGAGGAATGGGAAGAGCTTCCGGATACCGATTCCCTCCTGGCCACGGATGTTTTTTACCACACGCCCAATGAGTACAGTCCTGTTAAATGCGATCACGAGCTATGCTTCTGGAACCTGGAAATGGGCCGCATGGACGAGGCTGCCATCTGGAAGGTCCTGACGCAGCCTGTCACCGTCATTGAGGGAAAACAGCGGGAGCAGGTCCGGATCCTGGCGGAGCCGGATGAAAAATGCAAGGATTATGTGGGCGTGGTCACCTGCGCCAGCCAGGGCGTCCATGTGCTGAAGCAGGAAGGCGACTGGACCCTGATCGAAGCCTATTCCTCTTCCGAGGAGGATTCCGCGGTCAAAGTCTTCGCGGAGCAGTTCCAGGGCTGGGTCAAAACCAAACGCCTGAAGGAAGAGCCGGTGGACCAGACCTACGGCCTGGTCATCGACAAACTGCAGCAACGGCTCTATGTTTTCAAAGAAGGCAAGCTGTTCTCCACCCTGCTCTGCTCCACCGGCTTCGCGAAAAACAAAGCCACCCTCTTTCATGAAACGCCCGCCGGGGAATTCCTGATGGTCAGCTGGGTGGGCGGTTTCCAGGCTGAAACCCTCTGGTGCGCCTACGGAATGCGCATCAACAGCGGCATCCTGATTCATGAAGTTCCCAGCCGGCAGGAAACCAACAAAGCCGGTGAAACCTACACCTCCTACGCCCGGTGTGAACGCTACCTGGGAGAGAAAGCCAGCCACGGCTGCGTCCGGGTCCAGCGCCAGCTGACCCCGGAGGGCGTCAATGCCAAGTGGCTCTGGGATCATCTTTCCCGCAAGCCCTATACCAAGGTGATCATCTGGGATGACCTGGACCGGGAACTGGCCTATCCTTCCGATGACCTGCTCCTGTACTACAACCCCAAGGGCGGTGAAAACTACCATTCCCAGCCCACCTGCACCCTGGTCAAGGACAAGTATGAACCCATGACCTCCTTCACCTACGGTGAACTGGAGCAGAAGCCCTACAGCAAACTCAATCCCTGCCCGGGCTGCGCTCCCATGCCCCGGAGGAAAAAGATCGACGAACTGAACGAAAAAAGCCGGAAGCATTAAGCTTCCGGTTTTCTTTTATTCTCTTTACCAACCACCATGAACCATGCTTCAGCATGGCATGTGTCACTTCATCCGCTGGGTAGCTGCCCAGCCGGCATCGATGGTACTCTGATGCTTGGTGGCGTAGGGGCCGATGGCTGTAACCTGTTCCTGGGTCCGCGGGAAATGCAGGCAGCTGTGGCCGGCGAAGTTGTTATCCCTCACATGCTGCACCTCGTGGGGCATGGAGTGCGTCGATCCCATGTATACGCTGCCGTCAGAGAACACCACCCAAACCGCTTTGGGGGTCCAGGTGTTTCCGCCCAGCGCCCTGACCAGCTTCGCCGTATCGTTGGCTGTCACAGGTTCATAATCAGCGTGGGCACCGACGGAGAAGATATGCACCTGCCAGCTGATTCCTGTGGAATAGTCATAGACTGTGGCATAGGGATACCGCTTGGCCACGGACTTGACCGTGGTATACCAGTTGGCATACTGCACCCGGGAGGCGCTGGGCTTTGTGGACGACTGGGTCTGCGCCGTCTGGGCCGCCGGGGTTGAGCTGCTGGCCGCAGGTTTCGCGGCAGCCGCGCTGTTCAGGCTGGAAAGGGTTTTCTGCCCTGCCACGCCGTCCGCGGACAGCTTGTTGGCTTTCTGGTAAGCCCTGACGGCGGACGCAGTCTTGTTGCCGTAAATGCCGTCGGCCTTTCCGGCCAGGAAGCCAAGCTCAATAAGCCGCTGCTGCAGGCTCCGGACATCAGAGCCCGTGGAGCCCACCCGCATGGTGCCGTTACTGGGAGCGGCAGTTGCGGAAGCCGCCGCTGCCTGTGTCGATGACTTCTTCGCGTTTCCGCCGTAAAGCACCTTCTGGGTCTGTTCGCCGGCGGCGCCGTCCACAGTCAGGCCGTTGGCCTTCTGGAAAGCCCGTACGGCTTCAACGGTTTTCGCGCCGTAATTGCCGTCCGCCTTGCCGGACAGGTAGCCCAGGCTGATCAGCGCTTCCTGCAGCTGCGCCACCGCATCCCCGCTGTCATTTTTGCGCAGGGTCTGCCAGGCGGCCTGGGAAGAGGTTCCGGATTCCGCAGCAGGCAGGCTGATTACAGGCGCCGGCGTCGGGGTGGCTCCCTTGGCCAGGGTGCTGCTGCTGAACAGGATCGCGTAGGTTTCCTTTCCTGCCACGCCGTCGTCTTCAAGTTTATTGTCCTTCTGGAAAGCCTTCAGGGCATTGACTGTTACCCGGCCCATCTTGCCGTCAATGTTGCTCTTGTAATAACCCAGTTCTTTCAGCCGTTTCTGGACCGTCTTCACGTCGTCACCCGAATCCCCGCTCCGCAGGGACTGCTGCGGGATTGCCACCGTAGGCGTAGGCTTCGGCGTGGCGGTGGGCTTCGGCGTGGCGGTGGCGCTGGCACTGAGCGCCGTGCCGGAATAGATGGCCTGCTGGGTTCTCAGGTCCGCAGTTCCGTTGGAAGGGATTCCGTTCTTTTTCTGGAAAGAACGGACCGCTGAGATCGTGGCGGCATCATAGGTGCCGGAGGCGGTGCCCTTCAGGAAGCCCAGTTCAATCAGGCGGTTCTGCAGCGCCGTAACCGCGAAACCGGTGTTGCCCCGCTGCATGGATACGCCTTCCACCGGGCTCAGGGTTTTGATTTTGGTTTTTGTGCCGGAGGCATTCTTCGGTTTTCCGGCGTACAGGAACGCCTGGATATTCGCGTCCATAATCCCCGTGGCGGGATATTCGTTCATCTGCTGGAAAGTGATAACCGCTTTCTCCGTGGCGGGGCCAAACTTACCGTCCGTCTTGCCCTTCAGGTATCCCAATTCAATCAGGGCTTCCTGCAGCGCTGTCACTTCCGGGCCGGAATCGCCCTTCTGCAGGATCTGGTACCCGCCGGCATTCTCCTCCGGCGTCAGGGTGGGCACCGGGGTGGGCGTCGGGGTTACCTTGATCTTCTTGACCTGCTTGAGCACAATGTAGTCCGTCATCACATAGCCGGAATACTTATTATACTTCACCTCAGCCCAGGAACCCCTGACCGCGTTCACCGTGATCTCCGCGCCGGCCGGAATCTTTTTCAGCAGTGTGCTCCGGACAGAACGGCGGGACCGCAGATTCACCTTCACCTTCGTTTTCGTGGTATAGGGATAACTGCTGACGATCTCGAGGGTTTCTTCCTGCTCCTGGGTTTTGGCAGTTGCGGCAAACCCGGAAACGGGAACAGCGCAGACAAGCAGGGTCAGCGCAGCAATGAGCGCCGTCAGCATGCGAAGGCGGTTCTTCAGCTGGGCCATACAATAACCTCCCATGGGCGGGAAAAGGGCATAAAAATCCCGCCGACATTCGTATACATTATGATTCTATCCTATACGTTACGAACTGTCAACGGGATTTTCATCTTTTTGTAATATATTTGTTATATCCAGGCCGGCGGTACTTCCGGGCACCGCTGGGCCCTTCTCACCGCCCGGATCTCGACGTAGCAGCCGCAGCGGGCACAGGTGCCGCGCTGCAGATGCCTGCATTCCCGGCATTTCGCCAGCCGAGCGGCATATTCTTCCTCCGGGACACGGTCCTCCTCGGGAATCGTATCGATCCGGTCCCGGATGATCCCGGCCAGTTCCGCCTCGTCAGGCATCTCCCCGATCAGGCATCTGCAGGGTCTCTTCACAGCCTGATCTCCGCCACGGCGCAGGCCGGCATCCGGATCATCAGGTTTCCGTCCCTGGTTTCAAAGTCCGTGAAGGGCTGAACCGCCAGCGTTTCGCTGCCGAAATCATTATATTCATCCATCTTCCCGGCCAGAATCCGTCCTTCCGCGCCGCTGATCCTTTCACCCTTCAGGCTCACCGTGATCTCCTGCGCCTTCTCCGGTTCCAGGTTCGACAGGGTCAGGGTGATCCGTCCGTCCTTTTCAGAGGCGGATGCCGTCACGGAGGCCATCCTGAACCGGTCACTGCCGGTTTCCTCCGCTTCAACGAAGCAGTCCAGCTCCTTCGCATCCATATGCCCCTTATACAGATCAAACACATGATAGGTGGGGGTCAGGACCATCCGGTCCCCCTCCGTCAGGATAATCGCCTGGAGCACATTCACCGTCTGGGCAATATTCGCCATATGCACCCGGTCACACCGCCGGTTGAAAATATCCAGGGAAACCGAGGCCACCAGGGCGTCCCGCATGGTGTTCTGCTGATAAAGGAAGCCCGGATTTGTATCCGGCTCCACCTGGAACCAGGTGCCCCACTCGTCAATAATCAGGCCGATCCGCTTTTCAGGATCATACCGGTCCATCACCGCCGCGTGGAGGCCGATTCTCCGGTCAATGTCCGCGGCCAGGGCCAGCGTTTCCCAGTAATCGTCCCGGGAAAATACCGTCGCCCGGTTCTTATGGTCCCAGCCGCCGGGAATTGTATAGCTGTGCATGCTCAGTCCGTCCATGAACCGCGCCGCGTTCTTCATCAGGACTTCAGTCCATTCCACATCCGCGTCCGACGGACCGCAGGCAATCTTGTACAGTTTGTGATCCCCGTACTGGCGGCAGTAGGTCTGGAACCGGCGGTATTCATCTGCGTAATACTCCGCCCGCATATTGCCGCCGCAGCCCCAGCTTTCGTTGCCCACGCCCCAGTAGCGCACGCCCCAGGCATCCTTCTGCCCGTTGGCCCAGCGTTCCTGCACCACGGTGCTGTCACCGTCCGAGTTCAGGTATTCCACCCACTCGCTCATTTCCTTCACCGTGCCGCTGCCCACGTTGCCCGTGATATACGGTTCGCAGCCTACCTGACGGCACAGCTCCAGGAACTCATGGGTGCCGAAGCTGTTATCCTCCACCACGCCGCCCCAGTGGGTATTCACCATCCGCTTCCGCGCCTGCTGCGGGCCGATGCCGTCACGCCAGTGGTATTCATCCGCAAAGCAGCCGCCCGGCCAGCGCAGCACCGGCAGATTCAGCTTCTTCATGGCTTCCACCACGTCCGTCCGCATGCCGTTCACATTCGGAACGGCGCTGTCCCTGCCGACAAAGATTCCGCCGTAAATGCAGCGTCCCAGATGCTCGGCGAAATGTCCGTAAATATACCTGGAGATTGTGCCCTTTGACCGGTTCCGGTCCAGACTGATCCTGGCCATGAAAAACAC
The DNA here is from genome assembly GCA_045111455.1 of Christensenellales bacterium. GTDB lineage: Bacteria > Bacillota > Clostridia > Christensenellales > Aristaeellaceae > Aristaeella. The sequence goes on from JBGUGL010000021.1 coordinate 75,218, forward strand.
CCCGCAATTCGATTTCTTTTTCTGTTCATGATCAATGCCCGAAAGAAAAAGCCTGTCAACACAAACCTGCAGTCTGACCGGCTTTTCCCCGTGGCATATGAATTATGGATTGTGATTTGTATCCAGCGTTTTGATTGCCGCCAGCGCGGCGCTCTGTTCCGCCTGCTTCTTGGTTCTGCCCTGTCCTTCTGCCAGCGCCTTGCCGCGCCAGTACACGGTGGCACAGAACACCGGGGCATGGGGCGGACCGCTCTGTCCGGTGATTTCATAGGTCGGGGATTCTCCCCCGTCCTTCTGGAGGATCTCCTGGAGCGCGCCTTTGGCGTCCTGCAGCGGGCGGGACACCTCATCCTCACCCGGCCAGCAGCGCTCCACGACCCCCCTGGCAGCTTCCATTCCGCCGTCCAGGTAAACCGCGGCAAGCACCGCTTCCATGGTATCGCACAGGACGCTGGGCTTCTCGCGGCCGCCGGTCAGTTCTTCGCCCTTGTCCATGACCAGGGCTTCACCCAGTCCCAGCTTCTTTGCAATGGGGCTCAGGGCCGCCTCGCAGACCATCAGCGCCCGCCGGTGGGTCAGCGCACCTTCCCGCTCTTCCGGATGAGCCCTGTACAGGGCGTCACTCATCAGATACTGGAGGACCGCGTCTCCCAGGAACTCCAGCCGCTGGTTGTCATTTTTTCCCACGGACGGGTGCGTCAAAGCGCGGCGAAGCAGCGCTTCGTCGCGGAATGAGTAACCCAGGGCTTCCATCACCTGATCCAGCATGGCGTCCTTCTGCTCAGCCCTTTGCCTTGGCGATATAGTCCGCCACGTCTCCCACGGTCTTCAGCTTCATGATCTGGTCATCTTCCACCGTGATGCCGAACCGGTCTTCCATATCCATGATCATGACCATGATGTTGGCACTGTCCGCCTTCAGGTCCTCAATCAGACGGCTTTCTGGCTTGATTTCCGCCGGGTCCGCCTTCAGCTGTTCCGCGATCATGTCCCTTACGCTTTCAAAATCCATGGTAACAGTCCTCCTTTTAACTCCTGAAACTTATTCCTGCTGTTCTTTCAACAGCTTGGCCACATTTTCCTCAATGATTTTCACGACGTTTCCGTCAATCATCTTCACACACTGGGCAATGGCGCTGCAGAACGCATACGCGTTACTGGAGCCGTGGGCCTTGATCACCGCGCCCTGCACGCCCAGCAGCGGCGCCCCGCCGATTTCATCCGAGCTCATGATCTTCTTTACCCGGCGGAACGCCGGTTTGGCAATCAGGCCGGCAATCTTTCCCCGGGTATCCGCCATCAGTTCCTGCTTGATGGTTCCCAGCAGCGCGGCAGCCAGGCCTTCCGTATACTTCAGGATCAGATTGCCTCCGAATCCGTCCGTTACGCACACGTCCGCCTGGTCCAGGGGCACGTCCCGGGCTTCCACGTTGCCGATGAAGTTGTAGGGCGCCTTCTCCATCAGCGGATAGGTTTCCTTCACCAGCGCGTTGCCCTTTTCCGCTTCCGCCCCGATGTTCACCAGGCCGATCCGGGGATTCTTCATGCCCATCACGCCCCGCATATACGCGTCTCCCATGATGCCGAACTGCACCAGGTATTCCGGCTTGCAGTCCACATTGGCTCCGCAGTCAATCAGCAGGAAATGGCCCCGGCCGTTGGGCATCAGGGGCGCCAGGGCCGGCCGTTCAATGCCGGGAATCCTGCCCAGGCGGAACATACCGCCAGCCAGGGTCGCCCCGGTGGAGCCTGCCGACACAAAGCCGTCCGCTTCCCCGCTGCGAACCTTCAGCATTCCCTGCACGGTTGCGCTGTTCACCTTTCTGCGCACGCCCATCACCGGGCTTTCATGATTCGTGATGATCTCCGGCTCCTCCTCCAGGATCAGCCGGTCCTTCACATCCTCATAATCCCCCAGGAAGGGTTTCACCTCGTCCAGTTTTCCGGCCAGGATGATCGTCAGATGCGGAAACTGCCTCAGGGCTTTCAGCGCGCCTTTTACCGGCGCCTCCGGCGCCAGATCCCCGCCCATTGCGTCAACATAAATCTTCATGAACACAACCTCCTGCTGTTTACGGGAGCTTTCCCTGAATCAGGATCCGCACAACACTGCATCAATACGCTTTTGCGAAATACATGACCTTATCAGCCTTTTTGCCGCAGCAGACACACCTGTCGCCGAAGCGGGCGGCTTCCTGGTCAAAGGGCATATTCCGGGAGGAAGCATTGAACTTCTCCTTGATTTCATCCTCGCAGGCGCGGTCCCCGCACCACATGGCCCGGGCAAAGCCCTTTTCCACAGCCTGGCCGAGTTCTTCCATGTTTTCCACCTGGACAGTCCGCTCATCCCGGAAAGCCTTTGCCTGATTATACAGGGTCTTCTGGATATCCTCAAGCAGCTCCCCGAGCTTTTCCGCAATTCCGTCCAGCTCCACCGTGAACTTCTCCAGGGTATCCCGGCGGAACACCGTCACCACGCCGTTCTCCAGGTCCCGCGGCCCGACTTCCAGCCGCACCGGTACGCCCTTCAGTTCCCAGTCGTTGAACTTGAATCCGGGAGACACGGTATCCCGGTCGTCCAGCTTCACCCGGAACCCGGCCTTTTTCAGGTCGCCGAACAGCTTTTCGCAGGCTTCCATCACGCCGCCCTTATGGGCTGCGATAGGCAGGATCACCGCCTGGATCGGAGCGATTTTCGGGGGCAGCCGAAGGCCGCGCTCATCGCCGTGGGTCATAATGATGGCGCCGATCAGCCGCGTGCTCGTGCCCCAGCTGGTCTCATGCACATACTCCAGTTTTCCTTCCTTGCTCTGGTACCGGATATCAAAGGCTTCCGCAAAGTTGGTGCCGAAGTTGTGGCTGGTACCTGCCTGCAGGGCCTTGCCGTCCTGCATCATGGCTTCCATGGAGTAGGTGGCCCGGGCGCCGGCGAATTTTTCCTTGTCGCTCTTGCGGCCCACATACACCGGCAGCGCCAGTACATCCTCGGCCACTTCGCGGTAAACTTCCAGCATCTTCAGGGTCTCTTCCTCCGCCTCCTCCGCGGTGGCGTGAATCGTATGGCCCTCCTGCCAGAGGAACTCGCTGGTGCGCAGGAAGGGACGGGTCGCCTTTTCCCAGCGCATTACAGAGCACCACTGGTTATACATCATGGGCAGATCCCGCCAGGTCTGCACCCATTTGGAATACATGGAACAGAAAATCGTCTCGCTGGTGGGACGCACGGCGAGCCGTTCCTGCAGCTCTTCCGTACCGCCCTTCGTCACCCACGCGACTTCCGGGGCGAAACCTTCCACATGCTCCGCTTCCTTCAGCAGGAGGCTTTCCGGAATCAGCATTGGGAAATACACATTTTCCGCGCCGGTTTCCTTGAACCGTGCGTCCATTTCCGCCTGGATCCGTTCCCAGATGGCGTAACCGTAGGGGCGGATAATCATGCAGCCCCTCACCGGCGCATAATCGCACAGCTCCGTCTGCTTGATCACATCCGTATACCACTGGGAAAAATCCTCACTCCTGGGCGTGATAAAGTTCACAAACTCCTGCTTCTTTTCCTTAGCCATGCCTGTTTTCTCCCCTTGTGTCCTCAATCATGATGGTCATGAATTCATCAGCGTTCCGGAAGTGTCAATGCGTACATCGTTTCACCGGATGCCAGCAGCATTTTCCCGTCGGACGTAATTCCGTAATAGGCTGTAATTTTAACTCCCTCCGGAGCGGGAATCTGGTAGCCGAAGAACCGCTGGCTCGATACGTCCGCCCGATAGATATAGTCCGCGGATACCGCGTAAATGTTCCCCCGGTAGATGCTCGCTCCCACACAGGTGGTGGGCAGGGTATAGCGCTTGTCGCTCATTCCCTCCAGCACCCGCAGCTCTGAAATCAGCTGGGCGCTGGACGTCTGGCTGGTAGGCGCCAGCAGCAGTTTCGCGCGTCCCCGCTCGGGAATGTCTTCATCAATCAGCTTCCAGCCGTACACCAGCATGGTACTGTTCGACTCCGGTGTGCACTGGTAGTCGTAGGTATATACCTGCCGCGTGGTAAACACGCGCAGCCGGGCATTCTCATAGATTACCTTGTAGGTCAGGGATTCTCCCAGTGAAACCTGCTTGTAGGTCAGCTTGCCCACCTGGTAGGTATTCAGGACCGTGTTCGGCGCCGTACCGAATACGTCCAGGGCCAGGGACCACATGTATTCGCCCTGCTCCCCGAAGAAGCCCACATCCAGAAGCATCAGGCCGTCGTAGGCTTCCGACTCCTGGTCCACCTGCGCTCCTTTCAGGTCTTTCACGATCAGCTTGGGCGCCGTATCGTCGCCCACGACCACCGCCACATAGCGCTGTCCCACCCGGGCGAACTGTACCTCGCCCTCCATGCTTTCGTTATAGGTGGCGTTCCCGTCCTTGTCCACCAGGAACAGCTGCATTCCCGACCAGAGGGCCAGATGCGTGGGTCCCACAGCAAACTTGATATCCCCGCCTGCCGGGAAACTCCAGCGGATCATTCCGTTGGAGGACAGGTGATGGATGGATGACCCGTCATAATAGACCAGGCCGTCCCGGAAAGGCGTTACGTTCTGGTTGGAATAGCACGGCAGTTTGGCCATGCCGATTTCCTTTCCCTTGCCGTACCGGCCCAGGAAATGAATGCCCAGGAACACCAACAGCACCACGCTCACAAGGATAATCCAGTTGCGTATCTGCCGCCGCCGGATTTCCTCTGTGGTTTCCCGGCTTTCGGCGGCATTGCGGCCCCGGGTCCGGTACAGCTGGTCGTTTATGTTCTGGTTTCCCCTTGCCATGACTGCTCCTCTTTCAAATCACAATTCACAATGCATACAGCATTATGCATTGCGCGTCCGCTTCGGACAGCTTTCAACCGCCCGAAGAACAGGCTCCATCCAGTCCTCGTTAAACAGCTCAATCACGCCGGTATCGCATTCCTTTGCCAGCGCCGGATCAATGGGCAGCTGGGCCAGCAGCGGAACACCCTCTTCCAGGGCGACCTTCGCCGTCTGGCTTTCTCCGAAGGGGAAGATCTTCTTCCCGCAGTCCGGACAGGCGATCCAGCTCATATTCTCCACCAGGCCCAGGACCGGAATATTCATCATCTTCGCCATCTTCGCGGCTTTTTCCACGATCATGCCCACCAGTTCCTGGGGACTGGTCACGATGATGATGCCGTCCACAGGCAGGCTCTGGAATACGGTCAGCGGTACATCCCCGGTTCCCGGAGGCATATCCACAAACATGTAATCCACATCGCCCCAGAGCACGTCCGTCCAGAACTGCTTCACCGTGCCGGTAATCAGCGCGCCGCGCCAGATCACAGGATCCGTATCGTTTTCCAGCAGCAGGTTCACGCTCATCATTTTCACACCGGTGCGGCTTTCCACCGGCAGGATTCCGTCTTCCGTGCCCATGGCCTTGTCATGCACACCGAACATCTTCGGAATCGAGGGCCCTGTAATATCGGCATCCAGCACCGCCGTGCTGCTGCCGTTGCGCTTTGTCAGCACAGCCAGCAGGCTCGTCACCAGGCTCTTGCCCACGCCGCCTTTGCCGCTGACCACAGCGATCACCTTTTTGACATTGCTGAACGCGTTCTGCGCTTCCAGCAGGCTCTCCGGCTTGTTGCGGGACGCACAGTCCGCGCCGCAGCTGGAGCAGTCATGTGTACATTCAGACATTTTCTTCCACCTCTGTCTTCCCGGATCAATATCTTAACCTATATATTATGCATGATAACCATTCAATTGTCCATGACCCATCCGGTAAAAAACCATTATTGATCATCCAGCGTGATCATTCTTCCCGCTTCCGCCACAGGGGTCAGTCCGTCGCCCCGCAGGGAGATTACCTGCAGCAGCGCCCGTCCGTCCTCCCCGAAGAAGCCTGCGGGCAGCCTGATATTCCGGTTTTTTTCCCCCGGGCTCAGCAGGCCGCGGATCAGGCCGGTACGCCCGGTGTCCATTTCCCTGACCGTGTGCGCGAAGTCCCAGCTTCCTTCCTCGCTGGGTACCAGATAATACATCACCCGCATCTGTTCCGGCACACGGAAATGGACCGGAACCACCACGCTGTCCTCCCGGAACTCTGCCTGCCCGAAAGAGACCGCCTGCAGCCGGCTGCCGGGTTTCCGGTCCGCCGGAAGCCGGAAAAGGCTTTCACGGCTGTCCTCCGGCCAGCAGTAAACCGTGCTGGCTCCGTGAATCTCCCGCAGTCTCGCGATCAGTTCCTCCAGGCTTACCTCCCCGCTGCCGTCCGGATCAACCTGTTCCGGATCGCTGGCCCGCAGGGCATTGTCCATAGCCGAGGTAAAATACCCCGTTCCGGTATATTTATCCGTTCCCGTATTCCAGAACCAGCTGTTCTCTGTGGCGCTGCTGGAAACCAGGACACGGAAATCCTCCCCGTCAAACCAGTTGTATCCCCCGCCGCAGCCGATCATGGCGCCGGAGTGGCAGGCATCCAGGACCAGCACCTTTTTCCCCGGCACCTTATTCATGATTCTCCGCAGCCGGCCGGGACCCAGGCGGTCCTCTTCCTCGCCGTCCGACAGGAGCAGGTACACCTGCTGCTGTCCCCGGACCTCATTGAGCATGCCGTGGGTGCTGAGGTAAATCAGGGCGATATCCTCTTCATTCGCTTCCCGGAAGGTTTCCTCCACCAGCCGTTCGAACCCCTCAACCGTACCCGGGCCGTTCACCTGTCGGCTGATCTTCGTGCCTCCCGGCAGGAAATCCGTCAGCAGCGCCTCCATGGTATCCACATTATTGGCGCTTGCAGGCTCCGTACCCATCAGGGTTACAAACCGGTCGCATCCGATCAGAAGGCACCGGGTCACTCCCGCACCCGGCCCGCCCCTCACTCCCAGCAACAGAATGAACAGCAGGCAGAGCAGAAGGCACACAATTGCTTTCTTCATTGTCCATAAGAATGATCCCGGAACCGGGATCATCAGCTGCTTCTGCCTTTCCTATAATATCCGGTAATATCCGGATCCCTTCGCGGAGCATTTCCCTCCGCGAAGGGATCATAAACCCGGAGCTTTTGCTTTTCCGTTTTTATCCGCCGGTATCAGTAACCGAAGAGCACCTGCTGTGTTACCGGTCCGCATTTGCCGTCCGCGGTCAGGCCGTTCGCTTCCTGGAACGCCTTTACCGCCGCGACCGTCGCGGAATCATAGACGCCCGTAATGCTCTCCAGGTATCCCTGCTGTACCAGGCAGTCCTGTATCTGCACCACCAGGTCACCCTTGTCCCCGGATTTCGCCGTTTCGTAATTCACGTTTGCCACCGTGGCGGCCACCGCGTCGGAAGAATACATTTTACTGAGGGTCTTGCTTCCCGCCACGCCGTCCACCGGCTTGATGTCGTTCTGGATCTGGAACGCCCGGACCGCATCCGCCGTGGTCTGGCCGTACTTGCCGTCAATGGCTCCGTCATAGTAGCCCAGCTCATACAGCGTATACTGCAGGTTCTTCACCGAGGAACCTTCCTCACCCTGCCGCATGGAGGGATAGGTAATATTGGCCTTGCTGCCGTAAAGCACCCGCTGGGTGGCGGGACCGGCCTTGCCGTCCACGGTCAGGTTGTTGCGCAGCTGGAAAGCCATGACCGCCGCCATGGTGCTCTCCCCGTAGTTACCGTCCGTGCTGCCGCTGTAATAGCTCAGTTCCTTCAGCCGCTTCTGCAGCGTCCTGACCTGGTCTCCGGAGCTTCCCCTCTCCAGGGTGATATAGCCCGTGGAGGAAATATCAGAGGTGTCCCTGCCGGAAGCATTGCCGCCGGAGCCGTTGCTGCCGGAATCCAGTTTGGCCTGGGTACCCGTGGATTTCTTGGCCGTTCCGCTGTACAGCTTGTTCTGCGTTGCCGTGCCGGCCTTGCCGTCCGCGGTCAGGTTGTTGTTCTTCTGGAAGGCAATCACCGCCGCCTCTGTGGCGACGCCAAATTTACCGTCCGCGCTGCCGCTCAGGTAGCCCAGGTCCTTCAGTTTCTGCTGCAGTTTCTTAACTTCACTGCCTTCGCTGCCGAACTCCAGCGTCTCCGAGCTGGTTGAAACCGGGTTCGATCCGCGCTTGGCCCCGGAGGAATACAGCGCCCTCAGGGTATCCGGACCGGCGATGCCGTCCTCCCACAGATCCTTGGTTTTGCTCTGGAAGGCGCTTACCGCCGCTGCTGTGGTTTCGTCATAGGTGCCTGTGACGGAGCCCTTCAGCCAGCCCAGTTCAATCAGCCGGCGCTGCAGCGTCTCCACCTTCTTGCCCTTGGAACCCACGGTCAGGTAGTAATCCTTCTCCAGGTTCGGGGTGGCTGTGGGCCTCGGGGTATTGGTCACTTTCTTTGTAGGCTTCGCCGTATTCTTCGGCACGGCTGTGGCATTGGCTTTCTTCGCGGAAACCGCATTGTTCGCGTTCAGCTTAGCCAGGGTCTTTTCCCCGACCTTGCCGTCATCCGTAAGCCCGTTTGCTTTCTGGAAAGCCTTCACAGCCGCTTCCGTGGCGGGGCCGAAATCCCCGTCCGCCGAGCCTTTGTAATATCCCAGCTCCTTCAGGCGCCTCTGCACCGCGCGTACCGCCTCGCTGCCGGTAAACCCGCGCTGCAGGCTTTTGGGCGTGGGGGTGGGCGTTACCGGCGCCGGAGTGGGCGTGGCTGTCGGCGGGGACGTGGTCACCACCTCAATGGGGGACATCCCGCCGGTAGGTGTGGGTGAATTAAAGAAGTTGATCTCAGAAGACGGTCCGGGAGTGGGTGTCTGGGCGGTTCCCCAGTTTCCCCAGCCGCCGTCGGCCGGTGTCGGCGTCGGTGTGGCCTGGCCGTTGTTCAGCCCGCTGAAAATATTCTGGGTTTCGATGACAACTATATTGTCCGGCGTGATTGCCACCGTGGCCGTCGGAGCCAGCGTATTGAAGAACGAGGTCGTGACAGCACCGGCCGGCTGGCCGTTGTTCACCTCATCCGGCGGCTGGTAGCAGCCGGTCAGCAGCAGGCACAGCGCCAGGGCGCCTGCCAGAGCCATGATCTTCAGAATTCTCTTCATTCAGTCTCCCTCCCTTGGTTTCCGTCCGAAGGGCCTGCAGGTTGTTTGCTTTATTCATCCTGCCTCACCGAACCGGTTCCGGAGGGGAACAGTTCAGTGAAAGTATTATAGTGGTCTCCTGTATACCACACATGCCCGTCATTGGAATAGATGATCCGGTAGGCGTTCCGCTTTCCGCCCTGATAGAAACAGTCCGCTTCATAATACTTCCGGCCCTTCACCACAGGCAGTTTCTGCTCATAGTTGCCGAAATAATCCCCGCCGATGCTCTTTCCCGGCGCCACATCGCTCACGTAATTGTACTCGCTGTTCCAGCCCAGGGCCTGGGCGTCCCGTTTCCTCAGGAAAGTATCCGGAAGCTCCCCGTGCTCAAAGAGATAGTCCGCAATCCGCTGCGCCTCCTCCAGGGGGCCGGAGGCTGCAGACGGCGCCGGCGCGTCCGTCGGGGCAGCCGCGGGCGCCGCGGTAATAACCGGAGCCTCTGTATTGTTTTCCTTCTTCGCCGGTTCCAGGGTGTTGACCGTGAGGAGCAGTAAAGCCGCCACCAATAAGACGATCAAAACCGCAAGCTTATTGCCTTTTCTCATAGCAGCCCCTTTCCGGCAGGCAGCCCTGTCACTTATGATATCTTTCCCCGGCATTGATCTTTTCCGCCCGGTACAGCTGCTCCAGCAGCATCACCCTGGCCAGCTGGTGAGGAAAAGTCATGGGACTCATGCTCAGTTCCTCATCCGCCCGGGCCAGCACGTTCCCGCCCAGCCCGAGACTTCCGCCGATGACAAACACAAACCGGCTCACGCCGCCCGTTTTCAGATCCGAGATATGCTTTGCCAGTTCCTCTGACGAGCGTCTTTTCCCGCCGATGGTCATGGCGATGACCCGGTCTCCCGGCCGGATCCTGGCCAGGATGGCCTCTCCTTCCTTCCCCTTCAGCTGCTCTTCCAGCGCTTCGGAGGATCCGGAAGCCGGTTCCGGCAGGTCCGGGATCTCGATCTCTTCGAATTTACCGTACCGGCCCAGGCGTTTCAGGTATTCATCCGCCATCTGACGGTAGGGTTTTTCCTTCATTTTACCGACGCAGAGGATTGCCGTACTCACGGACGGTCCACCCGCGGCAGGCTGTCCCGCTCAATCAGCGTCCAGGCCATATTCACACTGCGTTCCCGCTCACCGCTGATCATCCGCAGCAGCTTTTCCGCCACCAGCGATCCGAAGGCTTCCTTCGGATGGCCCAGGGTGGTGAGCTTCGGATTGGTCATTTCCGCATATACCGCGTTATCGAAACCGATAAAGCCCATTTCGTCCGGCAGCTTCATGCCCCGGGCCTGCAGAATGCCCATGAGGGAAGAGGCAAACACGTCGTTGTAGCAGGTCATGCAGTCCACTTCATGCTTCATCAGCCGGTCCACGAAGGCTTTGCCTTCCGGGGTGTTCGGCCAGTTCATGCGCTGCTCCGTACCGAACAGCAGCAGCCGCTCATCCGGAATGATGACGCCTTCGTCCCGCATCTCATCCAGGAAGCCCTTCAGCCGTTCCTTGCCCTGCAGGTCATCCACCTTGAACATGCCGCCGGGCTTCCGGTATCCCCGGCTCAGCACTTCCCGGGCCGCGATACGGCCGCCGCCGTAGTCATCCATGACCACATGGGGGATGTTCAGCATATCCGGATAATAGGTGTTCATGAACAGCACCGGAATATTCCGCTCCGCCAGGCGGCGGAACAGATCTTCATTCTCCGGATGGTTCGCGGTGCGCGCACCTTCCACAATCAGGCCGTCCACCTGTCCGTCAATCATCCGCTCCAGAATGTTCCGTTCCGTCCGGCTGTCATTGTAGGTGGCGCTCAGGTTCATGACAACGCCGTTTTCATTCAGCACGGATTCAATGCCCGAAACAATGGAGGGGAAGATATAGTCTGTGATATAGGTGGTCACCACACCCACATGAATCGTTCCCTGGCGGCGACGGGGCCCGTGGCGTACATAAGTACCGCTCCCCCGGCGCCTGTCCACAAGTCCGTCCTCTTCCAGCAGGGCAATGGCCTGCCGGATGGTCTGACGGGAAACATCAAAACGGAAGCGCAGTTCTTCCTCTGTCATCAGCGTCTGTCCGTCACGGAAAACACCGTCTGCAATTTCCTTGCGCAGTATATCGGCTACCTGTAAATATTTGGGCTGTTCGGCCACAGCAAACACGTCCTTTCCCCCATATGTTGTTCCTATCATACCAGACAAATCAGACTTTTTCAAGATTTATACGCAAAAAGTACGCACAAGTATTTTCCTCCTGATATCAAACCGGCCCTGAAAACCTCCGCCGGTCCTGTCCGGGAACCCTGTATCAGGTTTTAAACCAGGCATGCAAAAGCCGGCCGCGCTCCTCCGTTCCCGGAAAAACACAGCCTGTGTTACTGAAACAGATTATACATCTGGCTGCTGAAGAAAACCGGGGTAATCATAAACCAGAGCAGCACAGCCAGTACAAACCACCTGATCCAGACCCGGTCCCTGCGGGACAGGATCCCGTCCTCTCCGTTGACCAGATGATCCGCATACCGGCACAGCTGGCCGAACCAGTGCCTTCTCTCGATCAGCAGCCCCGATACCTTTGAACGGATATACTCTATGATATTCCCCATGATCCAGGTTGCCGCAATCCCGGTGACGGTATACAGCGCGCGCTGGATTCCCGGCAGGTTTTTCGCATGATAGGAAGCACGCAGGATGCCGTCCCACAGAAAAGGATACCAGCCGGGAAGCTGATGGAAGCAGTACACTCCCAGGCTCAGGCCGGCCAGCCGGTTGATTGTCAGGGACTGTTTGATTTTCAGGTGATAAAATCCAAAGAACAGGCCATAGGCCATCAGGAGGTTCGGCAGGGTCTGCATCCTGGTCCGGTATGCCTCCATATATCTTTTCAGCACATTGACCGCAATGCCGGCCGGAAGGAAGTGGCACAGCACCCGTCCCCCGACCAGGAAAAGGAATGTGATACAGAAGCAGAGCCGCGCCCGGGACAGGGAAGGGATTTCCCGGTACTTTTTCCAGTATCCGGTCAGCAGATACAGGAAAATCATAGGCCAGATATCACTGGAAAAGAAGCCCTGCCTCGCGGTGACAGTGCAGTAACCCGTCATGAGAATCCCGAAGAAAAAGAGGATATACTCCGTCAGTTTACGGGATCCTTCCCGGAGAATCATATTCAGCGCCGGACTGAATCCCATCAGCACGATAAAGTATCCCGCAAACCATAAGGGCCTCTCCTCAACCGGATAAGCCAGCATCTGCATCTGGTCCTCCGAAAAGCCCGGATGCGTCAGCGCCCACACCAGGAACGGCAGGGAAAACATTGCCACCGTCAGCCAGATATGCAGGATTTTCCGGAAACGGAAAGACATGTCCACGGAAAACCAGGCCGAGATAATGACAAACACACTGCATCCGACACGGGACAGGCTTGTCAGAAGGATATAGAAAAATGATTCCGGGAGACTGACATGTACCGCCAGGGAATTCTGGCCGATAAAATGGTCAGCAATGATCGCGACGATACACAGGACCCTCAGGAGCTCCAGATTGGATAATCTTTTCTGGGATTGAATCATCATCTCAGATTTCTCCTCAGGACCGTATAAATTCATAGATGCCGATCCCTGCCGCAATGGCCAGGTTCAGCGAATCCACCTTATCGTTGCTCTCGATCCGTACCGCCTGTCCCAGGGATGCGAATTCCTTCGGCAGGCCTCTCCCCTCATTGCCGAACACCAATGTCCATACCGGCGGCTTTTCCCTGACCGCTTCCTGCAGGGGAACCGACGCGTCCAGCATGAAGGGATACAGCGCCCGGTCCGGGAAAGCTTCCCGGTATTCCTCAAACCGGTCGTATACTTTCACCCGAAGCCGGAACAGGCTTCCCATGCTGGCCCGTACCGTTTTCGGATCAAACACGTCCACGCAGGGCCGGATCAGCACCACGTCCTCTATACCCAGGCCCAGGGCCGTCCGCAGGATTGTGCCCACATTCCCGCTGTCCCCGGGATTGTGCAGCACAATGTGCGGCCTGTCCGGAACCGGTTCATCCTCAAATTTCCCGAACACCGCGGCGGCGAAGCAGTTCTCTTTTCCGCTGATCCGGGCCAGGGCGCGGTCCGCTTCCTCCACCCTGACGCCCAGCTTCTCCGCAAGCGCACACAGCCGGTCCGTTCCTTCCCGTCCCACGGCGGAGGAGTGAACCAGCAGGCGGCGCACCTTATCCGGCCGCCCGTTCAGGCATTCCATGCTGGGAAAGATTCCCGGCGCATAACTGTAATCCAGTTCGCTCTTATAGGCGGATAATGACGGCATGTTTCCTGCTCCTCTCCGGTTGCCCGGCAGCTATTTCTCCGGGTAACCGCCTTTATTCTGCCCCGTTGTTTTCCGCTTCGATCCCTGCCAGCCGGGTGGCAATCAGCCCGGCGCACCGGGCAGCGCTCAGCTGTTCCCGGATATGATCCTGCCCCGCCCGGGCAATTTCCTCCCGGAAAGCAGGATCCTCCTTCAGCCGTCGCAGATATTCCGCCGCCTGGCGGACATCCGGTTCCGCCCAGGTCCGGCCCGGCTGTTCATACTTGTAGGCATTGCCCACTTCAACCTGCCTGCAGTCCACCAGGCATGCGGTCCCCGCAGGCATGAATTCCGTGTTCGCGCTCCAGTTGGTTGCCACCGTGGCCGTGCCCAGGCTCATGGCCTCCGCCAGTACCAGGCCGAAACCCTCGCTCCGGTGCAGGCTCAGGAACACATCGCACAGGCGGATCAGGCTGTTCAGCTTTCTCCGGTCCATCCGCTCCGTCAGCAGGATATAGCTGCCGGGTGTCAGCCGTTCCTCCACAAAGGCAATATCCTCCGGTGTCGGATTGCTGATTTTGATCAGCAGCTTCGCGTCCGCCGGATTCTCCCCGAAGGCTTCCCGGAAAGCATCGATGGCGGCGCCCGGATTCTTCCGGCTGGCAAAGCTGTTGGAGTCGTACATCATCAGCACCAGGAAGTCCTCTTCCTTCAGGCCGAAATCCCCGCGGGCCAGGGTTTCATCAAAGGGCGTCTCAATGCCGTAGGGAATCACCGTCACCGGCTTGTCCGTGATTTTCCGGATCCCGGAGGCGATGAATTCAGACGGGGTCCATACCTCATCCACATAGGCGGTCATGGGAATCCATTCATCCGGAAACCGCTCCAGTTCCCACAGCCACACGCCGATATTGTAATGCCCGTCAAAATGGCTCCGGGGGAAGGTGCCGCAGGCGTCCTGCCACTGGTCCGGATTCACATGGATCACATTCACCGCATACCGGTTTTCCGTGGTGAGCAGGTCGTCAAAGGACGTATCCTCCTGGGGCAGCCAGCCCAGAAAATCCGTATTCAGCAGCGTATGGGGAATCTGCTTCTCCTCCAGGGCCCGGGCATACATTTTCACGGCCTGGCCCAGGCCGTTCTCCGCCTTCAGGAAACCGTACAGGTTGATTCCCATCGGATATTTCCCGGGTACAAACGGCGCCGGAATGCCTGTCCGCGCGCCCAGCGCGTCCATGACCTTTCCGGAAAACCGGCGGCGGATTTCCGGCGGAATCACCTTCTTGATCCACAAATCCGAGGTCAGGTAATTGCGGATCCCGGTTTTGATCCTGTTGATCGCTGTTCTGATCTCCATTTACGATTCCTTTTTCGCGTCCGTCCCGCCGGCCAGGATCTCCTCCATGCGTTTGCGCATTACCTCCGCGCAGCGCTCCAGGGACAGGTTTTCCTCGATATACTTCTTTCCGGCTTCCGCTTTCTGCCGGTAATATTCCGGATCATCCCGCAGGCGTTTCAGGTATTCCGCCGCGTGATGCACATCCGGATCCGCCCACACCAGTTCTCCGTTGTCAAACTGGTATCCGCCGTTCACCGGAACCAGGGTATAGCGAACCGGGCAGGAGGCTTCCTCGGGCATGAATTCCGTATTCGCGCTCCAGCCCGTGGCCACCGCGGGCGTACCCAGGGCCATGGCTTCCGCCATCACCAGGCCGAAGCCTTCAGCCCGGTGCATACTGATAAAAACATCGCACAGCCGGATCAGGCTGTTCAGCCGTTCCTTGTCCATCCGTTCCGTAATCAGGGTATAGCCGGCTTTTCCGCCGATATGCTCCTCCACAAAGGCGATATCCTCCGCCTTGGGATTGTGGATCTTGACCACCAGCTTCACATGCTCCGGATTCTCCCCGTAGGCCTCCCGGAACGCGTCAATGGCCGCCCCCGGATTCTTCCGGCTGGCGTAGCTGTTGGAATCGAACATCATCAGCACGATGAAATCGTCATCGGAAAGTCCGAAATCCGCGCGGGTCAGGGACTCGTCGCAGGGGGTCTCAATGCCGTACAGCACCGGAATCACCGGTTTGTCCGTTTCCTTCCGCATGGTCCTGGCTGTGAAGGCTGAAGGCGTCCACACTTCGTCCACATAGTCAAACAACGGCTTCCAGTCATCCGGAATGGTCTCCAGCTCCCACTGGAAGATTCCGATGTTGTAGTGCCTGTCAAAATAGTCCTGGGGGAAGGTGCCCAAAGCATCCAGCCACTGGGGCGGATTGATATGGGTCAGGTTGATGGCATACTTGTTGTCCGCCGTCAGCCGGTCGTCAAAGGTGGTATCCTCCTGCGGCAGGTCCGGGATAAAATCCAGGTTCAGCAGCGTATGGGGAATATTTCCCACTTCCAGCGCCCTGGCATAGAGCTTCGCGCCCTGGGCCAGCCCGATCTCCGATTTGAGCAGCCCGAACAGGTTGATGCCCGCCGGATACCTGCCCGGCTCATAGGGCTTGGGAATCTTCGTCTTCCGGACCACATGCTTTTCCAGCGGCTTGCTGATCAGATGCCGGACATTCGCAGGAATCAGCTTCTTGAACCATACATCCTGCGGGGAAATCATCAGTTTCTTGATCCACAGCCTGATCCCGTGCCTGACATTTTTCACGCTCATATCTGTTCCTCTTCCTCCGCCCCTGCGGCATTTATTGGCGGTCAGTCGTTCCCGCCCCGGTTTCCGTACATTTTCTCATAGTAATGCTGGTATTCGCCGCTGACGATTTCCTCCCACCAGTCCCGGTTGTCCAGGTACCACCGGATGGTTTTCCGGATTCCCTCCGCGAACATGGTTTCCGGCAGCCAGCCCAGCTCCCGGTGGATCTTCGCCGGATCGATGGCGTAACGCAGGTCATGGCCCTTCCGGTCCCTCACAAAGGTGATGAGGCTCTCCGGCTTCCCCAGTTCACTGCAGATCAGCTTCACGATATCGATATTGGCCATCTCATTATGGCCGCCGATGTTATAAACCTCCCCGGGCCGGCCTTTCCGGACGATCAGGTCGATGGCCTTGCAGTGGTCCTCCACATACAGCCAGTCCCGGACGTTCTTCCCTTCCCCGTATACCGGCAGGGGCTTATCCTGCACCGCGTTGGCGATCATCAGGGGAATCAGTTTCTCCGGAAACTGGTAGGGTCCGTAATTGTTGCTGCAGCGGCTGATGGTACAGGGCAGCCCGTAGGTCCGGTAATAGGCCATCACCAGCAGGTCAGCCCCCGCCTTGGAGGAGGAATAGGGGCTGGAAGTATGGATCGGCGTGTCTTCGGTAAACAGCAGGTCCGGCCGGTCCAGGGGCAGGTCCCCGTAGACCTCGTCCGTGGAAACCTGGTGATACCGGCTGACGCCGTACTTCCGGCTGGCGTCCATCAGCACCGCGGTGCCCATCACATTCGTCTGCAGGAACACGCCCGGATCCTCAATGCTGCGGTCCACATGGCTCTCCGCCGCGAAGTTCACCACCACGTCGGGATGCTCCTCCTCAAAGAGCCGGAAAACCGCTTCCCGGTCGCAGATATCGCCTTTCACAAAGCGGAAACCCGGTTTGTCCATGACGCTCTTCAGCGTGGACAGGTTCCCCGCATAGGTAAGTTTGTCCAGGCAGACCACCCGGTCCCCGGGATACTTCTCAAGCAGGTAAAAGATATAGTTGCTTCCGATAAATCCCGCGCCGCCCGTTACAATAATGGTCATGCTCAAACCTCCCCGTAAACGAAGTTGCAGTCGGAATCCGCCAGCAGCGGGGCCTTCGTATCCTTCGGGCTGAGCAGTTCCTCCCGGACCTCGCCCCAGTCCACCCCAATGGCCGGATCGTCAAACCGGATTCCCCGGTCGCATTCGCTGCTGTACAGATTGTCCACCTTGTAGCAGAACTCCACGTCGTCCGTCAGGGTCCGGAACCCGTGTCCGAATCCCCGGGGAACCATCAGCATCCGCTTGTTGTCCGCGGACAGTTCCACCGCAACCCACTGCTTATAGGTGGGGCTGCCCTTCCGCAGGTCCACCGCCACATCCATGACCGCACCCCGGGTCACCCGGACCAGCTTGGCCTGGGCCATAGGCATATTCTGGAAATGAAGTCCCCGCAGGGTGCCCTTCCGGGCGGAAAAGCTCTGGTTGTCCTGCACAAAATCATAATGCAGGTCCAGTTCCTCAAAGTTCCGGGTACTCCAGGTTTCCATAAAATATCCCCGCTGATCCCCGCGCACGTCGGGTTCAATGATATATACCCCCGGAAGCTTTGTCTCGATCTTTTTCATCATATACCTTACTCCGTTTGCCGCGGTGATCCGCCTGATCACCCGAATTCATTATCAATACCGGACTTTCCCGTCCGCCACCGCCTTCAGGTGGGCGCCGTAGGGACTCTTCCCGTATTTCTCCGCGCTTTTCATCAGCTCATCCCTGGAAATCCACCCGTTGATATAGGCGATCTCCTCCGGGGCGGAAATCACAATGCTCTGCCGTTTCTGGATCATCTGTACAAAATCCGCCGCCTCCACCAGGCTGTCCATGGTTCCGGTATCCAGCCAGGCAAAGCCCCGGCCCAGCAGCTGCACGTCCAGCCGGTCCTGCTTCAGGTACATATCATTCAGCGTGGTGATCTCCAGCTCGTTCCGCGCGGAAGGCTTCACCCCGTGCGCCATGGCGGATACGCCCTGCGGATAGAAGTAAAGCCCGGTAATGCAGTAATTGCTCTTCGGCTTTTCCGGCTTTTCCTCCACGGAAATCACCCGGCCGTTTTCATCAAATTCCACGATGCCGAACCGTTCCGGGTCATGGACATAGTATCCGAAAATCGTGGCCCGGCCGGCTTCCGCGTTTTCCGCGGCGGCTTTCAGCGCCTTCCGGAAACCGTTCCCGTAGAAAATATTGTCGCCCAGCACCATGGCGCAGGCTTCCTGCCCGATGAACTCCTCGCCCAGCAGGAACGCCTGGGCCAGGCCGTCCGGGGAAGGCTGTACCTGATAGGACAGGCGGATGCCGAACTGGCTCCCGTCTCCCAGCAGATGCTCAAACCGCGGCGTATCGTCCGGGGTGGAGATAATCAGGATATCCCGGATGCCCGCCAGCATCATCGTGCCCAGGGGGTAGTAGATCATCGGCTTGTCATACACCGGCAGCAGCTGCTTGGACGTTACCATGGTCAGCGGATAAAGCCGGGTACCCGCTCCGCCCGCGAGAATGATCCCTTTCATATCCTTTCACTCCTTTACTGAATCGACCGCCTTATCTTTCCGCCAGGGAAAGGGAAACAAACGCCACCGCCAGTAACCGCGGATCCCCGTTCCCGGGCTGCCGCGCGTCCGGAAGCTCGAAACGGAACGTCACCGGCCCGTCCTTTTCCGTGGCTGCCTGCGGAAGCGGGAGCCGGAGCTCGCCCTCTCCCCTGACAACACCGTCAAACAGCAGTTCCCCGTCCGCGTACACCCGGCATTTCTGTTCCCCGCCGTTGGTCATCTTCCGGGTCCAGACCAGGTCCACCGGGGTATTTCCTTCCGACACCGGAACAAAAGTGATGGTCGCTTCCGGACCTTCCGTCCAGGTAAACCCGCTCTCCGGGTTGGAAAAACCGCCGGCCGGATATCCCCGATGTTCCGGATTCTCCTTTGCAAAGCGGATGCTCTGCCCCGGCCTGACCACCAGCAGATCCGTCAGGTCCAGCCTGTCCGGCTGCCCGTTCCGGTAAACATGCATATAGGAAACGGTTTCCGGGGTAATCTCTTCTCCCCCGGCGGAATACCTGCTGAAGGTTTCCCCCGGACAAATCATGTAATCCACCCGGTCCATGCCCAGGCCGGTTTCCCCCGGAGACAGCTGTCCCGGATCTTCCGCCCGGCCGGCAAGCCGGCGCAGCTCTGTCAGCCCGATGGACCTGCATTTCACAGTCCGGCAGTAGGTGTCCGTAAGCCGTTCCGCCTCATCCGGGACATCGTTCCGGACAAACAGGATATTTCCCTCCAGCCCTTCCAGAAAACCATCCAGTCCCTTTGCCTGGCTGCGGATTCCTTCCGCGGGAGGCGTTCCCTCCTCCCGGGCCTGCCGCAGCAGGAAATATCCGTTCAGCACATTCCCCGCCAGCAGGCAGACGGTAACGCATACCGCCAGAGCCTTTTTCTTTCCGGCCGCCAGGAGTGCCAGGCCCGCAAGGAAGAACGCAGCCGGTATCGCCTTCACCAGCACCGGCTTCAGGCCGGCATTCAGCTTTCCGGCCGCCAGGAGCATCGGCGCGTCGGTCACATCCTGAAACCGGGGCACCCGGAGAAGCACCAGTCCCGTAAAGATCAGCACGGCAACCGCAATCACTGCCGGATGCCGGAGGCCTGTTTTTTCCTCATTCTCCGCTTCCAATGCCTCCAGCCAGGCCAGCATGAACAGCCACGCTGCCGGCGTGAACATGCGCAGCATCACCCGGATATCCATGCTGCCGAAATCCCCGGGCACGGAAACCGAGGCCGCGGTCAGAAGCGCCGCGGAAACCGAATAAACCAGAAGAACAACCAGGCGTTTCCTGTATGCAGCCTCCCGCCGCTTCAGGCCGATGGCCGGAAGCACCGCCGGGAAAAGCAGGATCCCCGTCATAAAATGCAGCAGGATCCCCGCCGCCGCCATCAGCAGGAACAGCAGCTGCTGGGGCGTCTCCGGGAAAAACACAGGATAATGGCAGGGTTTTCCGCCGAAGAGGAGAAACATTCCCGCCAGGTAAGCCGCGCCGAAGGCGCCGATAAAACAGGCGGCGTCCGTCAGCGCCTTTTTTTCATCCTGTCCCGCGGCTGCCTCATAAATGAACAGTCCCAGTGCAGCGGCGGCCAGCGCTGTTCCGGCCTGCGAAGCCAGGCAAAGCAGATACATCCACAGTCCCAGGCCGCAGGACCTGCGCAGGCCCGGACTGCCCTGCTCAAATCCGCGGAAAAGGAACAGGATCCCCCAGAGAGCCAGGGGAATATACAGGCTGTCTGCCATAAAGCTTACGGAAACCCAGAGATTGGGGGACAGCACAAACAGCGCCAACGCCGCCAGCCCGGACAGGTTCTTCTTCAGGAGCCTGCGGCACAGGAGCCAGGCAGGAACCAGCGCCGAGGAAACCAGCAGCGCGTTCAGCACGGAAATCGCCTTCAGCCGGATTTCCGGATCCGGAATCCCGTAGAAAGGCGACAGAAGCGCAGGATAAAGAATGCCCGGAGAAGCAGCAGCGCCGCCGTCGGCCGCCAGTCGCCCGAACAGATGAATGCCCTGGGCCAGCTGCAGATTGACCTGCTCATCGGGATAGACGGTAATGATCCTGGGAAAAACAGAAAGGGCAACGCGCGCCAGCGTGCATACCAGCAGCAGGCAGGCCAGGAACCAGCCGCTGCTCCAAAGACGCTTTCCGTTTACCCGTGTTCCGGTCATCTCCCGTCCCTCCTTTCCTGCCGGATTGCCCGGTCCGCTCACAGATCCCCGAACATGCGCCGGTAGCGGTCCACAATCACATCCCACTGATAGTTTTCCTTCACATACCGCTCGCCGTTCCGGCACATCACCGCATATTCCGCCGGATGCTCCCTCAGGTAGTTCAGCGCGCAGGCAAATTCCGGATAATTGTTGAAATACAGCCCGGCATTGCTCCGCTGGCAATGCCCCTTCAGCACCACGCACTGGCCTGTAACCAGCACAGGCCGCCGCATCAGCATGCTTTCCAGCACCACCATGCTCAGGCTTTCAAAGCGGGAAAACAGCACCAGCGCCAGCGCTTCCTTCATGACGGCGAATTTCATTTCATCCGTCACAAAGCCAAGGCTGACAATATCCTTATCGTCCGGGATTTTCATCACCGGTTTCCCCATCAGCACCAGTTTCAGTTCCCCGGGGAATTCCTGCTTGTATTTCCGGAAGCAGGCGAACATGTCGCCGCATCCCTTGCTCTCATCAATCCGCCCCGCATAGACAATATACGGTTTGTTCCGGATTTCTTCCGGAATCTCGGGAAGCGGTCCCTGGGGGCCGTCAATTCCCACGCCAGCCATGATCCCCGGCGTATTGATCACGCAGGGGAACCGCCCTTCGGCAAAGCTCTTTTCCTCCTCCGTATTCCAGGCAATCTCCTTTGCCGCGGCAAAAACCGCGTCATAAAAGCGCAGGTAAACCGGAGGTTCGTCATGCACCGTGGGAATCAGTACCGCGTTCCGGAAGCCCAGCGGCAGCCCGATGGCTGTCAGGTAATAGAGGTAGGTCATGAACAGCACTCTTTTGTACTGTTTGTGTTCCTCCTGCAGCACACTGATCAGGTCTGGGCAGTAGGGGCCCTGTTTGTCGATCCATTCCTGCTCCTGCCGGTCCGTATGCCGGGGATCGGAAAAAACCTTTTCGGAGATCTTCGCGAACTCCTCCTGGTTCCTTTCTTTCCTGACAGGGAACCGCCTGACGTGGATTCCGTTGATTTCCTCCGTGCCCGCGGGATATTCATTGGCCCATGTGATGTAATCCTTTGCGCAGGTAGTGTATACCGTCACATCATAATAGGCGGAAAGCTTCTCGGCGAGCTGGCGGCAGTGCAGTTCGGCTCCCCCGTTCACTTCCAGGCCGTACCGCTGGCAAACAAAAGCAATCCTGTCTTTGATCATACCCACCTGAAACCTCCCGGCTTCCGCATGTTACAGGCTCATGGCCCTGCGGATGCACTCGCTCATCGTTTTTTCCGTTTCCTCATGGCTGAACCGCTTCAGTACTTTTGCCTGCTCGCTTTTCAGATAACGGCGCAGGTTCCTGTCATTCAGTACCCGGTCGATTGCCGCTGCCACATAGGCCGGTTCCTTGCTGTCCAGCAGCAGTCCGCCGCCGCCCAGCGTATCCGGCACGGCCGCCGCGTTGAAGGCAACAATCGGCACCCCGAAATACATGGCCTCAACCAGCGGTACACAGAAGCCCTCATGCTCGCTCATGCACACAAAGGCGTCCGCCGTCCGGTAATAGGCCAGGATTTCCGAGAACCGGATATGCCCGGGAAAAATCACGCTGTCCTCCAGGCCCAGCTTCCGGACATACGCTTTCAGCGACTCCAGATAGTTTTCCGTTCCGCCGGCGCTGCCGATCAGGATCAGGCGGCTGCCGGGCTCATACCGGCGCCGGTAGCAGGCAAACGCGCGGATAATGTCCTCCTGGCGCTTGTTCGGGGTGATCCGCCCCACAAACAGCAGGTTGCTGTGTTTGTCCGCCCGCATTCTCTCCATGGTGGCCGCATCCGGTTCCGCGTCATAATCGCTGAAGGGAATCACGATCGGGCACACATCAATGGGGCAGCGGTACCCCATCCCCAGCAGGTCCTGCCGGTTGTACTCCGAATCCGCAATGCAGTAGTCAATCCTGTCTGCCAGGAAGCGGAATCCGTCCAGCGCGTTCTGCTGGATCTTTTCTATATCGGAATTGATCCCGCGGAAAAATGCCGGCGGCGTCACATTGTGATAGATCATCACTTTCCTGCCGCCATACTTCGGCAGTTCAAAATTGATCGGCGCTCCCGTACAGGCATGATAGATCAGGATATCCTCCGCCTGCAGCGCGGGCATTTCACCGACAGGCCGGGCTGTTCCCTCCGGGAAACGCTTGTCCACCCTGTCCGTATAGTAAATATCCGTTGTGATTCCCATGTGCCGGATCACGTCCCGGATCGCCAGCGTATCATTGCCGATGGCGTCCCCGTAACCCAGCACCGGCACCAACTGGAATAACCTCATGCTTTGTCCCTTTCCCGTGTCCGGTTTACTTCATAAACGCTTCCAGGCAGCCCATCAGGCGTTCCCGGACGTTTTCATAGCTGAATCCCTGCAGCTTCCGCTTCTGCTCCCCGGCCAGCCGGTCCCGCAGCGCGGCATCCCGCACCAGCCGGTCTACGGCCGCCGCGGCCACCGCCGGATCACTGCTGTCCAGCAGCAGACCGCCGTTCCCCAGGGTTTCAGGCACCGCCGCGGCCCGGAGCGCCACAATCGGCTTTCCGAAATACATGGCCTCCACAATCGGCACGCAGAACCCCTCGTGCTCGCTCATACATACAAACACATCCGCCAGCCGGTAATAGGCCAGGATGGCGCGGAAACTGATCTGGCCGGTGAAAATCACCCTGCCTTCCAGCCTCAGGGACCTGACATATTTCTGCAGCCTGACCAGGTAGGTTTCCATGCCCACCGGACTACCCACCAGGAACAGCCGGCTTTTCGGATTGTAATGGCGGTGATAGTGTTCAAAAGCCCGGATCACATTCTCCTGGCGCTTGTTCGGGGAAATCCTGCCCACAAACAGCAGGTTGGTCCATCCGTCCCCGCTGTACCGCTCCAGGATTTCCGGATCCGGATCCCTGTCATAATCGCTGAAGGGAATCACCACCGGGCACACGTCAATGGGACAGCGGAAGCCCAGCCGGCGCATGTCCTGCCGGTTATAGTCGGAATCCGCCACCGCGTAGCTGAAATCCGGGGCGACGGTCTTCATCTCCCAGTATCCGCTTTCCGTCAGGGCCCTGCTTCTTCTGGAGTATTCCTCAAAAAAATGCGGGGGAGTGATGTTGTGATACCGCATGACCTTTTTCCCCTTCAGCAGCGGCACCCGCAGGTTCATAGGATCCCCGGTGGAGCCGTGATAAAGGAGGATATCCTCATCGGCCAGCGGTTCCATGTCCTTCACATGGCGGACGGTTCCGGCCGGCAGCCGGGAATCGATATGCCGGGAATACAGCACCGTCTCCATGCCGCTTTCCCGGATCATCTGCTGAATGGCGGCGGCGTCATTGCTCACCGCATCCCCGAAGGACATGGACGGCAGCAGTTGAACGATTTTCATCTCTTCCTCCCTGTTTTCGTCATCTGTCCAGTCTCCTGACCTTCCTGGTCAGCTCATCGATCTGTTTCTGCTGCTTCTCCATCACGTCAACCGCTTCCTCCAGCGCGGTCTTCAGGTTCCGGTTCGTTTCCGTCACCTTCTGGGACAGCGGCACAGTGGCACAGCCGGCCATCTTGACGGCTGCTTTTTTCACCAGCCGCTTCAGCGGATTCCTGCTGGGGTCCTTAAAGGACAGGGGAATCTCATAATCCTTTGTCAGTTCGGATACTTTCCGTTTCAGATACGCCACCGTAGCTTCCGCCTCCGGCGGGATCTGCTCGAACATCAGGAGATCGTCGCAGGGACCGCGCCGCCTGGCTTCAGCCCGGATCTCCTCCATAATCGCTTCAATATCCACGGTGACTTCCTGCCGGCCGTCCTCCGCGGTCTCCGCTTTTTCAGCTTCCGCCGCCCGGGACCCTTTGGCCGGTATCAGGGCCGCAAAGATCTTGCCGCCCTTCTCCCGGACCAGGCGCACTTCGCTGAGTTCGCCTTCCGGAACGGGCAGATGGATCTGCTCCTCCCCTTCGGATTCATTCAGGTCAAGCACGGTTTCCCCGGCGGGACCGGATATCCGGACCGTTGCCGTTCCGACGCCTTCCCTCCGGTAAATGAGGGTCCAGTCCGCCCGGTTGGTAATCAGGGCAGCGCTGTCCCGGCACAGCCAGTGACCCGGCGCCCCGACCAGCCCGCCGATCCGCTCGCCCCAGCCTTCGGCAAAGAGAATCCCCTCGCTCCGCTCAAAGGCATTCTTCACGGAAGGATTGTCGGGGGACATATCCGCCAGGTCCAGCGTACCGATCTGCCTGGCGGGAACACCGCCCCAGACCGTGCCTGCCGGTACTTCCGTGCCCGGCGTGACCACAGCCCCGGCAGCAATCACCGCATTTTCCCCGATCCGGCAGGGTCCCAGCAGCGTACACCGGCTGGCCAGCCAGACGCCCCGGCCTACCTCGATGTCACAGCCTTCCTTCATTTCAGCGTCCCTGCGCAGATAGCCTGTCAGCTGCGGATCATGGCTGCCGGCCAGGATGCTCACATCCGATCCGGCAAAAACAGCCTCGCCAATCCTGATCCGGCCGGAATTGGTATTGAAAAAGCAGGTGAAAACCTTGGCGGTTTCATCGATCTCAAGCCTGGACGGATCTCCCCATACCGTGGGTGAGATGCTCAGCCCCCGGTTCAGGCGGGAAAGCATATCCCGGTCGTTGCACAGCTGATCGAACCATTCCCTTTGCCTCTGACCGATCTGCCCCGCAAGCCGGTCGATGAGTTCGTTCGTATCCGCGATCCGCCCGGCCAGTACGTCAAACCGTTCCGGCGCGTGTACAAAGGAGCCGATAATCCTTTTGAGCTTTCCCATCTTTTTCGTTCCTCTCTGTCAGTTAATTCACTTTCCAGCTGTGCGGAAGTGCAATTTCTCCCGGGGTCTGTACCTTGTCCGCGATATCCACCGTGCAGATATTCCGCCAGAAATCATAATTGAACCCGTCCGGCCGGTGCAGCGCCAGGTCAATGGAATAGACCCCGTTGCTGGCCGGCATGTTCCGGATCTGAAGGTCAATGCTTCCTGTATCTTTCAGAGTCACAGGCTCGGATGTATCAATCAGGGTGTTGGTTCCGTAAACCATGGTTCCGTCGCTCCGGTACAGCGCCAGGCCGATCACCGCGTCATTCACTTCCCGTTCAGCCTTGTACTCAATATGGACCGTAAAAGGCTCCCAGGGGGTGAAGGCCTTCCGTTCCGCCCCCTCCGCATCTTTGACCGTTACGGAAGTCATGCGCACTTCCCCGCTGCCCCAGCGCTTCAGGTTGCCCGATTCATCCCTTTCAATCTCCGACTTGTCGGTGGCGGATTCCCTGGCCTGTCTTTCCTGGTTTTTCCGGCTCATCTGTTCCATGTAATGGGGATGCACATCCCGGGGCGCCCCGTCCATACGGATCACCCCGTTCTCAAGCCAGATGCTCCGTTCACAGACCTGCTCGATCTGGGACAGGGAATGGCTGACTATCACAATCGTCGCACCCTTGCCCTTGACCTCCTGCAGTTTCCGGAAGCACTTTGCCTGAAACGCGGCATCGCCCACGGCCAGGATCTCGTCAATCAGCAGCACGTCCGCGTCCACATTGATGGCCACAGCAAAGGCCAGCCGCATATACATACCGCTGGAATAGGTCCTGACCGGATCGTCGATAAATTCCTCCAGCTCACTGAATTCAATAATGTCCTTCAGGCGCCGGTCAATTTCTTTTCTTTTCAGTCCGAAAATGGAAGCGTTTGTATAGATGTTCTCCCGGCCGCTCAGATCGGGATGGAATCCGGCGCCCAACTCAATCAGGCTGGAAACCCGGCCTTTCATGGCAATGGTCCCCTCATCCGGATAGAGGATCTTTGTCAGCATTTTCAGGGTGGTGCTCTTCCCGCAGCCGTTCTCGCCGATCAGGCCCACCGCCTCACCCCGGTGCACCTGGAAAGAGACACCCTTCAGCACCCAGTGGTCCTCATGCTTCCGCCGGCCGGCAAAAAGCAGCTGCTCCTTCATGGTATTTCCCCGGTCCCGGTAAACCCTGAACTTTTTCTTTACATCCCGTACGTCAATAACCACGGGTGCTTCGTTTTTCTCCATCCTCAGATCACCTCCGAGAAGCGGCGCTTCAGTTTGCCGAAGATCAGGAAGCCCAGCACCAGGAACAGGATGCCCATCCCCAGGGCGGTTCCCAGGGTTTCCAGCTTCGGTACGCCTCCCGTATACAGGATATCCCGGTATGCCGTCACAATGCTGACCATGGGATTCAGCTGATAAAGGGGCAGATACCGCGCCGGCACCCTGCCGATATCATAGATAATCGGCGTCATGAACATCCACGCCATGGAGATGATGCCCATGATATGCTCCAGATCCCGGAAATAGACATCGGCCGCACTCAGGATCAGGGCAACCCCCAGGGCCAGGATATATTCAATGGCCATAACCAGCGGCAGACAGAGCAGCCCGAGCGCGCTGAAGTGTACACCTGATATCAGCGCCACCGCGAACACGATGATTTCACAGTACAGCATGTTCACGAAGGCGCCTGTCACATAAGCCACCGGTATTATTTCCCGGGGAAAATAAATCTTGTTCACCATGGACTGCTGCTGAAGCACGCAGCCGGATCCGCCGGTGAGGCAGGAGGAGAAAAAGTTCCAGGGGATCAGCGCCACAAACAGGTACAGGGAAAAATTCGGGATGTCGCTTTTCAGGAACTTTCCGAACACAATGGAATAAATCGCCAGCTGGCACAGGGGAACGATAAACGTCCATAAAAATCCCAGCACGCTGGCCTGGTAACGGCCCCGCAAATCCCTGTGCACCAGGGACCGGATCATGGTCCGGTATTCCCAGAGTTCCTTCAGTGTTCCGATCATCAGTCTGTCCTTCCTGCCGCAATCCGGTTTATTGCTGAATGTTTCTGTAGTATTCCAGCGTATCTTTCAGGATCTCGTCCATTCCCAGTTCCGGTTCCCATCCCGTATCCCGGGTAAGCTTTTCATGGTTGCAGCACACCACCGGTGTGTCGCTGGGCCGCATCCGCGAAGGATCCTGCCGCACAGGCACCGGGCATTCCGCCAGGGCGATCAGCCGCTCCAGTACCTCCCGGGCACTGCAGGCCGTGCCGGAGCCCACATTGTATACCTCTCCCGCATCACCGCGCTCCGCGATGAGCCGGTAGGCCCTCACAATATCCTTCACGTGGGTGAAATCCCGCCTGGAATCCAGGTTGCCCACGGAAACCGCTTCCGCTTCTCCCCGTTCCACCCGGACGATTCCGGAGGCAAAGTCAGGGATCATGAATCCGGTCCGCTGGCCCGCGCCGCCATGGTTGAAGCTCCGGGTCATCATGACCCGCAGGCCGTAGGCTGCCGCGTAGGCTTTTCCCAGTTTTTCCTGGGCATCCTTGGAGATGGCATAGGGATTCATGGGCCGCGTAGGCGTCTCCTCGGATACGGAAACGCCCGCTTCCCGCAGGTTGCCGTACTGGTCGGAGGAACCCACCAGCACCACCGTACAGGCGGGGCATACCGTCCTGACAGCCTCCAGCAGATTGATTGCCGCGATCTCATTGAGCGCAACCGTCTGCTGCGGTATCCGCCAGCTCCGGCCCACATCCGCCTGCCCGGCCAGATGGAAGATCACATCCGGCATAACCGTCCGCACGGCAGCCAGTGTTTCCTCTTTGTTCATCAGATCCGCCGCAAGGGTCTCCGGTCCTGCCTGCAGATCCAGTCCGGTCACTTCAAAGCCGTGCCCTTCCAGTTCAGCCCGCAGGTACCGTCCCACAAATCCGGCGCTTCCGGTGATCAACGCCTTCATTTTCCAGCCTCTCTCTTCGCAAGTTGCAGGTCATGTTCCGCCATCACATCGCACAGGGTTTTCAGCGGTGTTTTCTGTGGATCCCAGCCCAGCTTCGCCCGGGCTTTGGCAGGATCTCCCAGGAGATTCACCACGTCCGTAGGCCGGTACCACTTCGGGTTCACACATACCAGCATTTTCCCGGTGGCCTTGTCGTACCCCTTCTCGTCCACGCCGGTTCCCCGCCATTCCAGCTCAATCCCGTCATGGGCAAACGCCAGCTCTGTAAACTCTCTCACCGTATGCTGCACCCCGGTGGCAATGACAAAATCCTCCGGCTCGTCCAGCTGCAGCATTTTCCACATGCATTCCACATAATCCCGGGCATATCCCCAGTCCCGTTTGCTGTCCAGATTGCCCAGTTCCAGGTGATCCTGCAGCCCGCAGGCGATCCGCGCGGCCGCCAGGGTGATCTTCCGGGTCACGAAGTTTTCTCCCCGGCGCTCACTCTCATGGTTGAACAGGATTCCGTTGCACGCAAACATCCCGTAAGCTTCCCGGTACTGCCGGATCATCCAGTAGCCGTACTGCTTGGCCACCGCATAGGGGCTGTAGGGATGGAAGGGGGTTTCTTCATTCTGGGGCGCGGCTTCCACCTTTCCGTAGAGCTCCGAAGTGGATGCCTGATAAATCCGGCAGCTTTTGTCCAGGCCGGCATTATGCACCGCTTCCAGGATCCGCAGCACGCCCAGGGCATCCACATCCCCGGTGTATTCCGCAGCCTCAAAGGAAACCTGTACATGGCTCTGGGCCGCCAGGTTATAGATTTCATCCGGTTTCACCGATGCCACAATCCGGCAGACGGAGGAGGCGTCCGTCAGGTCTCCCTCATGGATGTTCAGCCGGCCCAGGATATGGTCGATCCGCTGGGTTGTCGGCACGGAAGCGCGCCGGACGATTCCGTGAACCTCATATCCTTTCTCCAGCAGCAATTCCGCCAGATAGCTTCCGTCCTGGCCCGTAATTCCGGTAATCAGCGCTTTTTTCATGCTTATAACAACTCCGTTCTGTTTTCTGCCTTCAGCGTCTCCAGTACCTTCCGGATATCCCCGGCGCTCTCCTTGGCGCAAACCAGCAGCGCGTCCTTCGTATCCACGATGATCGTATCCTCCAGGCCCACCATGGCAATCATCTTGCTACCGCCTTCCACGATGCACCGGGTGGAGTTCACCGCCACCACATCGCCGCGGACCACGTTGCCCGCGTCGTTGGCCGGATTGATCCGGCCCACCGCCAGCCAGCTTCCCACATCATCCCAGCCGAAGGAGGACGGCAGCACGTACACGTTCTTTGCCTTTTCCATGACGCCGTAGTCAATGGAGATCGGCTGAATCTGCCCGAAGACCTCTTTGAGCACGTCTTCTTCCCGCTCCGTGCCGATAGCCTGTTCAATGGTCTCCAACTGCTGATACAGCTCCGGCAGTTTTTCCCGGATTTCGCGCAGCACCGCGGAGGCTTTCCAGATAAACATGCCGCTGTTCCACAGGTACTCGCCGCTGGCCAGATACCGCTTTGCGGTCTTCAGGTCCGGCTTCTCCACAAATTTCCGGACCCGGAAGGCGCTCTCAAACCCGGTGCCTTCTTCCGTATCATACTTGATATAGCCGTATCCGGTGTCCGGCACGGTGGGGGATATTCCCAGGGTTACCAGCGCGTCCGTCTCCTCAGCTGTCCGCAGGGCGGTTTTCAGCGCGCCGCGGAAAAGCGCGGGCTGCTGGATCAGGTGATCGGAGGGCAGCACCATCATCAGGGCATCCCCGTACCGTTTCCTGACTGTCACCGCACCCCAGCCGATACACGGTGCCGTATTTCTTCCCAAAGGCTCGCGGAGGATATTGTCCTCCGGAAGCGCAGGCAGCTGCTCCCGCACCAGATCCCGGTAATCCTTATTGGTGGCAATGAGGATGTCTTCTGCCTTTACCAGCGGCAGGATCCGCTCCACAGTGCTCTGGATCATGGTTTTCTCCCGATCCGCCAGATTCAGGAACTGTTTCGGCGTTGACTTTCTGCTCTTGGGCCAGAAACGTTCTCCCCGACCGCCGGCCATGATCAGCGCAGTCGTTTTCATTTTGCTGCCTCCTTGCGTATACATATTCATAATATTATACCTTACCTATATATAATTGGCAAGAAAGGCGCCCGGCGGTTTGTCCATTTCTCCGGTCTTATGATATACTGATAAGGTTAGTGAAGCTTTACTGAACGACCGTGATGCGCAGAAGGGAGCCCCTGCCATGAATAAGCGCCGCCTGTCGTTACATCATATCCTGCCGGGATTTTCGCTGGCTTTTACACTGTTTGTTTTTGCGCCGGCAGATCTGTACCTGTCCTCTTCGGAGGAATTCTGGTTTGCCCCGGGAGCCCTTATACGCTGGCTGCTCATTTTCGCAGCTGCCGCGTTTGTTCTCATCACCCTCCTGGCCGTGCTGCTGCCCCCGAAGCTGTCCGTAGCTTTCCGCGCCGCGGTTTACGCCTGCTCATTCCTTTCCTGGCTGCAGGGAAACCTGCTGGTCCTGAATTACGGGGAGCTGGACGGGCGGACCATCGACTGGTCTGCCTATACCCTGCCTTATGTGCTGGACGCGCTTTTCTGGCTGGCTGTCATTGTTTTGTTCATCCTGTTTATGTTCCGGTACCGGAAAAAATTCCGCCGGATCCTGGAAATCGCCGCCTGCGTCCTGCTTGTCACCCAGGTACTGACCCTGGCCTTTTCCCTGGTGCTGAACCGGAAGGAAGGACCGAAGGAAAGCCTGTACCTCTCCGACAGCGGGCAGTTTACCGTCTCCCCGGAGGAGAATACCATCGTCTTTGTGCTGGACACTGTTGACAGCGTATTCTTTGAGAAAGTCGCGGAACAGTATCCGGAGCTCATCGGCCGGGAATTCGCCGATTTTACCTTCTACCGGGATACCGTGGGCGGCGCTGCCCGGACCCG
This sequence comes from Christensenellales bacterium, assembly GCA_045111455.1. GTDB lineage: Bacteria > Bacillota > Clostridia > Christensenellales > Aristaeellaceae > Aristaeella. The sequence continues at coordinate 106,806 of JBGUGL010000021.1, forward strand.
CTACGCGATCCCCTTTATCCTCACCGGCGACGTGGACCGGCAGGAAAGAACCTACACCGACTACCTGAAGGACGCCTATGCCGCCTCTCCGCTGATGAACGAGCTGGCCACCGGCCGGTATGATTCCGGTTTCTATACTTTCGGACAGTTTATGGACCTGACCCGGACAGACGCCATCGGCAATGTGGCCTCCGGAACCCCGGCGCCTGCCTCCCGGCTGCGCCTGACTGCCCAGTTCATGCGGCTGGTCGCCTTCCGTTACCTGCCCTCCGCCTTTTCCCGGACCTTCTGGATGTATTCCGGGGACTTTGAACGGTGGAAAGGGCGGGTAGGCGCCGACTCCGCCTATCTCCTGGATGACGTTGCCTTCCACCGGGACCTGACCACGCAGAAAGTAAAGCCCGACGCGGAAAAACCCTGTTTCCGTTTCCTGCACCTGCGGGGCGTCCACAGTCCCATTATCCTGGATGCGAACGCACAGCAGGTCGGCTTCGGCAATACGGATGAGACGCAGCAGTGCCTGGGCGTGCTGAAAATCGTCTCGGATTACCTGGAGCAGCTGAAAGCCCTCGGCCTCTATGACCGGGCCACGGTGCTGGTGATGGCGGACCACGGATCCTACAGCCACAGCAACGCGGGACAGTCCCCCCTGTTTATGGTAAAGTTCTCCGGTGCTTCCCATCCCTTTGAGACCTCAGAACTTCCCCTGTCCTATTCCTCCCTGCCGGAAATCCTGGTCTCCGCCCTCAGGGGCACGCTGACTTCCCTGGAGCCCTGGAAAACCACAGGACCCCGGTACTGTTACATGCGTTCGGAAAACAACGCCACCGTCAGCCTGACGGAATATGTTGTCAACGGACCTGTCTGGGAAGCTCCCGCCGCTGAAACCGGCGTCGCTTTCCATGAGGGAACCCTGAACAGTTCCCGCGCCTATACCCCCGGCACAACCCTGTACTTTGATGAACGGGATACCGCCCGCCCCTATTTTGTCTCCGGGATTTCCAACAATGAAGGCGCCAGCGTATGGACCCTGGGAAACGATGTGGAGATGCGTTTTACCTTTCCAAAGACTCCCGGCACACTGCAGCTGGTCCTGGAGCACGGAACCTACGCCAGGGCACAGACTGTGGAAGTCCTGGTCAATGATCAGCTGATTGAGACCTACACCGCAGAAGGGCCCACCCGGTATACCGTCCTGATCCCCGAAGGCACCGTCACCGGCACGGAGCTCCGGCTTCACCTGCACCTGCCGGACGCCCTTTCCCCCGCTTCCCTGGGGAAAAGCAACGATGCCCGCCTGCTGGCCCTCTCCATGAAATCCATTGTGTTCAATTCCCTTGACCCGTGATTTTCCCCGGGCAGTCCCCGCAGTCATAAAAGGAAGGAGTCCTGTTTCTTGAAAAAGCACCGCCTGTCAGTCCATCATATCCTGCCTGCCCTGTCCCTGGTCTTCACCCTGTTCGTCTTCGCACCGGTGGATCTGTATCTTTCCTCCGCCGAAGACCTGTGGTTCGCCCTGGCGGATATTGCCTCCTGGCTGGGTATTATGGCGCTTTGCGCTTTTGTCATCATCGTCCTGCTCTCCTGGCTCCTCCCGCCGAAGCTGTCTGTGGCTTTCCGGGCTGCGGTCTATGCTGTTTCCTTCCTGCTCTATCTGCAGGGAAACCTTCTGGTCCTGAACTACGGCACCCTGAACGGCAGCGAAATCAACTGGTCCGCCTATACCCTGCCCTATATCCTGGACGCCCTGCTGTGGATTGCCGTAATCGTCCTGTTTATCTTCCTGATGTTCCGTTTCCGGAAAAAATTCCGCCGGATCCTGGAAGCCGCCGCCTGTATCCTGCTGATCACCCAGGTGATCTCCCTCTCGGTTTTCCTGGTACAGCACTATTCCCGGAAAGCCCCTGATGCCGATCGCTTCCTCGCCGTGAAAAACGAGTTCACGGTCTCCCCGGAAAGCAACACCGTCGTTTTCGTGCTGGATACTTTTGACAGCCATATCTTCAACAATCTCTCCAAGAAATATTCTGACCGGATCAGGGAAGACTTTGAAAACTTCACCTTCTATCCCGATACTGTCGGCGGAGCCACCCGCACCAAATACGCGATTCCCTTCATGCTCACCGGCGGTACAAACACCGAAGAACAGTCCTATTCGGATTATCTTTCCAAATCCTTTGCATCCTCTCCCCTGATCAGTGAGCTTGCCACCGGCAATTACGATTCCGGTTTCTATACCGTTTCCCACTATATCGATATCTCACGTGCAGATGCCATCGGCAACAGCGTGGTCGGAGAGGCCCGGCCTTCCTCCGCTCCCAGGCTTACGGCGCATTTTATGAAGCTGGTGGCTTTCCGGTACGCACCTTCCGCCCTGGCCCGCTTTTTCTGGATGTATACCGGTGATTTTGAAATCTGGAAGAGCAGCGCCGGAGGAAACGCCGCCTATAAACTGGATGACGTATCCTTCCACAAAAGCCTGATCTCCCGGCGCGTAAGCGCCTCCGCAGAGCGTCCCGGATTCCGTTTCTACCACCTTACGGGTCCCCACGCGCCTTACACCATGAACGAAAAGTGCCAGCGGGTATCCTACGGGGAAAGCGATGAGGAAACCCAGGCCCTCGGCACCCTGGCCATCGTATCGGAATACCTGTCCCAGCTCAGGGAACTCGGCCTCTATGACAGCGCCACCGTGGTGGTCATGGCAGACCACGGGTTCAGCGCCTACAGCAGTGTGGAACAGTCTCCTCTTTTCATGGTGAAGCTGGCCGGCGCCTCCCATCCCTTTGAAACCTCGGATCTGCCCCTCAGCTATGCCGCCTTCCCGGAAATCATGGTTTCGGCGCTCCGGGGCACGCTGACCTCCCTGGAGCCTTTCCGCGCTTCCTCTCCCCGGTATTTCTACCTGCATTCCGAGAAAGAGGGAATCGTGAATATCAAGGAATACGCCATTGACGGCCCGGTATGGAAAACCAAACCCAAAACCACCGGAACCGTCTATCACGAGAACACCCTGCACCTGTCCCGGGATTACAAACCCGGCACCACCATCTACTTTGACGAACGGGATACCGCCCGCAGCTACCTTGTCTCCGGCTTCAGCAAAAACGAGGCCATCTATACCTGGACCACGGGCAATGACGCGGAAATGCTCTTTGAGCTCCCCCAGCGTCCCGGGGATATGGTCCTCAGCCTCCGGCACGGCACCTACAACGGTGAGCAGACTGTGGAAGTCTGGGTCAACGATCAGCTGCTGGACACCTATACCGCCAAGGGAACCATCGAACATTCCGTGCTGATTCCCGCCGGCACAGTCTCCGGCACAGAGCTTCGGCTCCGGCTTCACCTGCCGGACGCGGTCTCTCCCCTGGAGCTGGGGCACAGCACCGATAAACGCCTCCTGGCGCTGTCCATGAACTCCCTGACCCTCCGGAACGGCAGCAGATGACAGCCCGTTCCACCCGGATGTTTTCCCAAAGCCGCAGCCTGTGCAATCACCGGGCTGCGGTTTTGATTTACCGGAAGCAGGGCAAACATTCTTCACATCATATCCGGAAAAAGCCTCAATCCGATCTGTTCCGGCATTCTCCCGCATATCTCCGCCTGTCCGGCCCCGCAGCAGTCCGGCAGTCCGGAAACCGGCGGCACACAAAAAGAGGGCGGAGCTTTCACGCTCCGCCCTCTTCTGTCAGGCTTTTTATTTGGCTTTCAGGCCGATGGCCGCCATCTTGTTCTTGTATTCCGCGGATCCGACAAAGCCCTGTTCAACCCAGGCACGGCTCTTCTTCTTGTTAACGATCTGGTTTACCCAGCTGGTAACTTCAGAAGGCGTGGGTGTACGCTGCAGGTAAATCTGATACATCCGGGTTACGAATGTAGTGTTGTTGTACTTCCTGTTCGTGAAGGTCTTGTTGTCAACCAGGGAATGCAGGAACTTGTAGGCAGTCCACTTATCCTTGATCAGGTACTTGCAGCCGGCTTCCAAATCTGCAGCCGTGACCTTGGAGTTGTTCCCGTCATACTTCGCATATTGATATGCATTCCGGACGAAGATCGTGTAAGCCTTCTTCTGATCCCTGTAGTTGGTCAGCTTGATGCTGCCGGGCGTCAGGCTTGCGGACTTGCACTTGTTCTTATACTCTGTGGCACCCGCAATACCGGCGATGACAGAATCCATGGTCATACCGGCAGCCAGCTGTTCTTTCCAGCCCTTGATTTCAGAAGCAGTGGGGTCACTGGTACGGGCCAGCATCACCCTGTACAGTTTCTTGATGATATCCTCATTGCTCCAATTCTTGTTCTTGCATTCCGGGCTGTTCAGGAAAGCCTTCACGATCGTTACACCGTTCAGGGTTCCATTGGCCAGCTTCCGGATATAGTTCGCTTTCTCCGCCAGGCTGGGGGTTCTTTCCAGGAAGTGCTGATAGCAGCGCAGGATGTAGGCATATTGTCCGGAAGTCACAAACTTCATGCCGGAATGGGCTTTCACATACTTATGGGGATCCTTGTTGGGCTTTCCGAGTACAATGCCTTTCGTACCCAGTCCGTTCTCACTGATCTGCACCGTACCGATGGAGTTCATGAACAGGACGGTATTGGCAGAGATGCCGCTGAAGGCATTCTTCAGGATATTCTTAATCCCGGTGGGAATGACCACATAGTCCAGGGCAGAGCAGTTGGCGAACGCTTCCTGGCCGATAAAGGTGACACTGCTGCCGATGGAGACACTCTTCACGGAAGAGCAGTTTTTGAAAGTGAAGCTTTCGATTCTTTGCAGGCTGCCAGGCAGGGTAAGCTTCGTTGCAGCGCTGCAGTTTTCAAAAGCGGAGTTACTGAGGGTCGTCACGCTGGAGGGGAGAACGATGGCCGACAGCGAAGTGCAGCCGGAGAAGGCACTGGAACCGATGGTCTTCAGAGCCGTGGCTGCTTCCATATCAAAGTCTGCGATGGCGGTACAGTTTTTAAAGGCATTGTCCCCGATGTTTTCCAGTTTGGAAGTCATGCCAATGGCTCTCAGGGAAGTACAGCCGTTGAAAGCATCATGCTCAATATCGGTCAGATTGGCCGGCCAGGAAATCGCCTTCAGGTTGGTGCAGCCCATAAAGGCTTCCGCAACGATTGTCGTTACGGGGTTGGCCATGCTGACGCTCTCCAGGGCGGTACAGTTCTTGAAGGCGCCGTTCTCGATGTTGGCATAACCGGTTTCAGGAATCGCAATGCTCTGGATCTGTTTGTTGCCGCTGAAAGCCGTCTGGGTGATACCGGCAACACTCTTTCCGCCGACCTTGGTGGGCAGCACCAGGGCTGTCATGGTGCCGTTGTATTCGCAGATACAATCGTTATCATCCAGTATGAAATTGCTGGAATCGCCGTTTTCTTCCAGACTGTTGCCAGCCACGGCGCCCTGGGGCTCTTCCGCAGCAGGTTCAACGTCCTTAGCTTCTTCAGCCTGTTCTTCGTTTTCAGCTGTTTCAGCCTCTTCGGGGGCTTCGGCTGCAGCTTCTTCAGGGGCTTCTGTTTCTTCAGCCGGCTCAGCAGCTTCAGCTTCAACGGCTTCAGCCGGTTCGGCAGCCGGTTCTTCTGCTTCAGTGGTTTCAGCGGCTTTGAACGCAGCCGTGGGCACGGGCTTTCCGCCCAGCGTCCGGGCATTGGCCTGGGCCAGCTTGGCCTGCAGCGCATCCTGCTCCGCATCGGCCAGGATCTCCACAGACTTGACCTGGATAAAGGCCTTGACCTCTTCCCCGTCTTCCGTGTCAAAGAAGATCTTCAGCCAGTCCTTGGCAGGATCTTCCGCTTCCTTCTCACTCTTTGCCCAGGCATAGGAATCCTTCGTCACCGTTCCCAGGATGTTTGTGATCTTTGTGGATGCACAAACCCGGGTGCCGGCTTTGATCAGGATATAGCCCTCGGAGAAATGAACAACCTCTTCGGGTTCTTCCTCAGGCTCCTCAGCCTCGGCAGGTTCCTCAACACTGGCGGGTTCGTCCACCTGGGCGGGTTCGTCCACCTGGGCGGGTTCCTCCGCCTGGGCAGGTTCTTCCGCCTGAGCGGGTTCTTCCACCTGAGCGGGTTCGTCCACCTGGGCGGGTTCTTCCACCTGGGCGGGTTCTTCCACCTGGGCAGGTTCTTCCACCTGGGCAGGTTCCTCAACCTTGGCAGGTTCTTCCACCTGGGCAGGTTCCTCCACCTGGGCGGGTTCTTCCACCCGGGCAGGTTCCTCTTCCTTAACGGGTTCTTCTTCCTTGGCAGGTTCTTCTTCCGGCGTTACAGTCTCGGTGACTTCCACTTCCGGAGTCTCTGCGACCTGCTCGTCCGCAACTGCGGTCAGACCGATGGCCTGAATCATCAAACACAGAGCCAGGAATAACGCAAGCTTTTTCATGTTTGTTCCCTTCCTTAATCAGTAAGTTGATCCGCAACGATCCCGGCATTATCCGCCGTCACGCTTCCCAATCATTCCGCTTTCCGTTTTTCGGGAGGTCTGATTCTTTACGGACAGAAGTCATTATAACAGAAAAAGTACAATCATTCAATAGTTTTTTAACTTCCTTTACATTTTTGAAACACTTTTGACATCTTGTGTCCGACCCTGTTTTTCCGTTGCCTGAACCACTATATTTTGTGCCTTTGAAAAAGGCGCGCCCTCCGGCACGCCTGAATGTCATTCTTCCGCTTTTCTTTTCTCCAGAATCATCCGGATTTCATACTCCGTAATCACATCGATTCCCCGGGGATTCGGATGCAGCCCGTCCATATAGTATTTACCGCGGTCATTGACCTTGTCCGTCGGCGGGACGAACATGGGTTCCTCCGCCATATTGAATCCGCACAGGCTGTAAAGGTCCAGGCAGGGCACGCCGTTCTTTTCACAGCACTCCAGGATGGCCAGGCGTTTCCGCTCCCAGTTTTCCTGCCGGCTCCAGGGACTGTCCGCGCTTTCCCGCTGCTGGGGAAGGTCTGTGCAGAAAATCATCTCCGGCGCTTTTTCCAGGCCTGCGCACCCCTGCAGGTATTTCCGCATCATATGGTCGACCGCCTGGATAAAGACCGCTCCGCTGTAATCCGCGGACAGATCCGTCTCCTCCACCACAGGTTCTCCCTGCGCTGCCAGCCCGGAACCCGCGTCAAAGGTTCCGACCGTTCCGGGACTGCCGTCATCGTTGCCGCCCACCAGCCAGATGGAATAATCATGGGACTGGCCCAGGATAAAGGACATATATTCATCCGACGCATTGTAGGCGGCCGTCTTTCCGCTGCCTCCGGCCGTGACCGCCCGGCAGCCGGTCTTCCTCTCCAGCGTCTCCCTGTAAAAAGTATAATCGTCCGAACTCCGGCTGTCTCCGGCCAGCAGTACGGTGACCCCTTCCAGCGGAAGCGCCGGTTTCAGAAGCCAGGGAAGAAACGCTGCTGCTGCCGCCAGCACAAGCGCTGCGATGCTCACAACCCACAGGCTGATTTTCCGGTCCTTCATGGATTCACATCCCCTGCTTCTTTCTCCCTGCGCCCCAGGGCACAGACAATTCCGGCATACAGCATCAGCACAGCCATATTCGGCACATCATAATTGGCCATCCGGACAATGCATTCCACCAGTTCGCCCACCCAGACCGCGCAGACTGCCGCCGGCACCAGCCGCAGAAGCGTCGGAAGCTGCTCTGCTGTCATCACACGGACTGCCCGTACAGCCGTACAGAAGATAAACGCCAGCAGCAGCAGCAGGCCCGGAATCCCGCTTTCCATAACAGTCTGCAGGAACATGCTGTGGCAATGTTCCGCCGGAATAACTTCATCCCGGACAATCCCGGTGTCTTTCATCGGTTCCGCAACTGTCCGTCCGATCAGCAGGACCCTGCGGTGTTCCGCCAGGAAGCGGATCACCTGTTTCCAGATCTTTGTCCTGCCGTTCAGGAGGTCCGACCTGTTAATGCCCCTGGTTTTGATGCTGGTACCGGTGGGCTTTGTGATTTTTTTGCCCGCACTGATTACAAACCCGTTGTCAGCCGTCACCGCACAGCGGTAACGCTTTTCACCAAGCACCGCCACCGTCAGCTTCCTGTTCTGTTCTTCCGGAAGATCTCCCCAGGTCTTTCCGCCGTCCTCGCTGACCTGCCACTGATAGGAAACCTTCCCTTCGGTTCCCTCCGTCTCCGCTGTCAGGGTTGCGGTATCCCCTTCCGCCCGGCTGTCACCCCGGACAATAATCTCCACAGAATAAGGCGCAAGAACCCGCACCGTTTCACTGGCTGCCGTTCTGCTTTCCGCGGTAACCACACAGCGGTAGCACCGCAGGTAATTGGACGCTTTCACCGTCAGTTTCAGGGTCGGCGTCACCGCGGATTTGCCGGTAATATCCATCCAGGTTTTCCCGTCTGTACTGTACTGCCACTGATAACTGAGGTCCTTCCCGGCTGCATCCGCTTCCGCTGCAAAGCAGATAACCGTTCCCGTATCTGCTGTAATCTGCGCCGGTGTAACGTGTACTTCCGGCAGCTTTGTTTCCGTAATGCCTTCCGCTGCAGCCGCGGGCACAAGATTTCCCCGTCCCGCTTTCAGCGCGTTGAACGCCCCGGTGGTACCCATGGACAGCACCAGGCAGAGGACCGCCGCCAGCGCCGCGCAGGCCGCGGCAGCTGACCAGGCCGGCAGATTCCTGCCCCTGGTTTTCCGTCTGACCAGTCCCAGGACAAGAATTCCCGCGGCCACCCCGATCCCTGCAGCCGTGCTGGCCTGGGCAGCGCGGCTATCCGTCAGGCTCAGCGCGATCCAGCACGGAATCATCATCAGAATATGAGCCCCCCGCAGCCACCGGTTTCCGCTGCCCGCAGCGCAGAGAAACGCCGCTGTCACCGCCAGTCCGAGCAGCGTGCCGGAGGTATTGGGTTCAAAAAACAGCATCAGGCGGGCGCTTCCGCTCCCGGATACAATATTCAGGCCCCAGAAGGCTCCCTGGCCAATATTCCAGATTTTCCGGTCCGTCCAGGCCGCATATACGGCAATCGCCGCATAACAGGCCATCCAGGCAACCCAGCCCGTCAGAAAAATCTTCAGGAATCTTTCAATCCGCTTTTTGTCCAGGACGTGTCCCAGGGAGTAGCAGCCCACCATGGCCCAGATTCCGTTGAACAGGGTCTGGCTGACTTTTGCGTCAAACAGCTTCTCCGGAGAAGGAACCAGCAGGCGCAGAATCACCAGGGCCAGATAAGCGGACAGGATCCGGAAACCCGCGTCCTTCCGTTTCCAAAGCAGCAGTCCCAGCACCGCGGCAGCAAGGCGGAGATAAGTCAGCCACATAGGCGTTACCCAGCTCTGGGACCAGGACAGCATGGCTCCCAGACTGCCAAGAAGAGATATCCCCGTCAGCGCCGCAAACAACCGCTCCGCCGCTGTCCGGATCCCTGTCCTCCGGCTTTCCGCATGCTCTGTCACGTTTTCCGCTCCCTTTCCGGAATTTTCTTTAAAGTATCATGGCGGCCTTTTTCTGTCAATGCTCCCGCCCCGATGAAAAGGCCGGCCCGCTGTAACAGCGGACCGGCTCCTCATGCGTGTTTTTCCGTTATTTTTTGAACAGCACCGTACTTGCGGTTCCGCCCATCTGGACTGCCTGGTTAATCGGATTAAACAGATAGTATTTCTTTTCCGGTTCATAGAATGCCACATACTGGTTTTTCTTCAGCAGCGTGTTCATGCTGCTCACCCTGGACTTGATCCCGCTGTAGGCTTCCTTCAGCGTCAGTTTCTTATCGCCGTTGGAATCCGCGCTGATCTTTCCGCCGTAAGTGCCGCCGGGATAACTGCAGCCCATGGAGTTGACGAGCGCATAGGTGAACGTGCCGCCCCGTCTGGCCACAACTCTTTCCTGTTTGTTGACAACTTCTTTCACGAAATAAATATCCGATGAAACTGTGCCATGCTGACAGGCTGCCAGCACCGCAAACCGTTCCTGAAGCAGTTCGCCGGAATTTTCCTCCACACCGCCGCCCAGGTACCCGCTGAAAGCGTTCATGACACCCTGGGTGAAGTTTTGGGGATTGCTATCCGCTTCTCCGTCCTCACCGTTGGCATAAATACCGGAGCCGCTTCCGCAGCTGTCCAGAATAATGATTACCTTGCCCTTGGTGGTATCCAGCAGCGCATTGCGCAGCTCATAGGGATAATACAGCTGCATGATGGAACCTTCGTAGTCCACACCAACCAGGGAACCTCCGGAATTACCGGTTCTTTCATCACCGTGGCCGCTGTAGTAAACCAGGCAGACGTCTGTCGGCAGCGTGCTCTTGAAATAGTTCCGGATGGTGCTGTTGATGCCG
>JBGUGL010000022.1:0-491906 GCA_045111455.1 Christensenellales bacterium
ACACTGTGGAGCTTACTCCCTTTCGCTTGACCTCAGAGCCGATGAGATTTCTGCCACTGGCAGTCATCGGCTCTTCGCCCAAATCAAGATTTGGACAACTGCTCAACAATTCATAATTCAGAATTCATCATTATGAAGTGTTTGATTGGGAAGCAGGGCTGAGATGGAAATCAGGGACGAAATGAGGAGCGTGGTTCCGCCCAACAGCGTTGAGGCGGAGATCAGTGTCCTGGGCGCAATGCTGCAGGACAGCACCGCCGTGCTCCGGGCTGCAGAGCAGCTGAAGTCCGATGATTTTTACCAGCCGGAACACCGGGAACTGTTCCAGGTCATGGCGGATATGAACCGCCAGCAAATGCCGATCGACCTGGTGACGGTGCAGGCAGAGCTGGCCCGAAAGGGAACGCTGGACGGCATCGGCGGCGTCCGGTACCTGCTGAAAATCAATTCTGATGTGCCCACGGCGGCCAATGTGGACGCGTATATCAAAATTGTGCTGGAGCGGAGCACCCTCCGGAAACTGATTTCCGCCTGCCAGACAATTTCCAAAGACTGCTACGGACAGACCAAAGAGGTTCCGGATATCCTGGCAGGCGCGGAAAAGGCGATCTTTGACATTGTGATGAACCGGCAGGACGGGGAAGCCCTGCAGCCGGTGCAGGTCGCCCTGGAGAAAGCCTACGATTATATTGAGGAGCTGGCCAAGCAGCACGGGGAGATTGCCGGTGTTCCCACCGGATTCATCGACCTGGATTCCATGCTGACGGGCCTGCATCCGGGCGAACTGATTATTATCGGTGCCCGCCCGGCTATGGGTAAAACATCCTTTGCGATGAATATCGCAGAGCATGCCGCGGTCAACAAAGGGAAAACCACCGCGGTGTTCACGCTGGAAATGCCGCGGGAACAGATCGCCCTGCGCCTGCTCTGCTCGGACGCGCGGGTGGATATGCAGCGGGTGCGCAAAGGCACGCTGCATGACGACGACTGGATCAGGCTTGCCCGGTCCCTGGGTCCGCTGTCCGCCGCGCCGATGTATATTGACGATACCGCAGGCATTTCGCCCACACAGCTGCGCTCCAGGTGCCGGCGGCTGATGATGGACCGGGGCGGCCTGGACCTGGTTGTGGTGGACTACCTGGGACTGATGAGGTCTGACGGGCGGGCGGAAAGCAGGCAGCTGGAGGTCAGCGAAATCAGCCGCAGCCTGAAGGCCATCGCGCTGGAGCTGAAGATTCCCATCATTGCCTGTGCACAGCTGAGCCGCGCCAACAAGGACAGGATTGACAAGCGCCCGGTGCTGAGCGACCTGCGGGACTCCGGTTCCATTGAACAGGACGCAGACGTGGTTATGTTCCTGCACCGGGAGGAGTATTACAACAAGGATACCGAAGACAAGAATATCGGTGAAGTCATTATTTCCAAACAGCGGAGCGGTCCGCTGGGAACGGTTAAGCTTGCCTGGCTGAGCGAATTCACAACCTTCGCGAACCTGGCCAAGGATTACCAGAACCTTCCGGCAGGGGAAGCGCCATTCTGAAATCCGGATACGGATTTCAGAATGAAAAATGAAAAATGAAGAATGAAGAATTCATTGTTCAGAGTTGAAAGTTGAGAGTTGTTGATGGAGAGTTATACGGTTTGCCAGCTGCAGCGGGATATGCGTTTTGAGGGATTCCTGCTGATTCGTTCCGCAGAGAAGCGGAAGGACAGCAAAGGCAGCGATTATGTGGATATGAACCTGACCGACCGGACCGGAGAAATCAACTGCAAGATCTGGAACTGGGATCCGGAAGCGGAAACCCCGGAAGCCGGGCAGCCGATCAAAGTCCGCGGCACGGTACAGGAATACAACGGGCGGCTGCAGCTGCGGGTGGAAAAGTGGCGGCTGTGCAGGGAAGATGATCCGGTGGATATGAACGCCCTGGTGCCCTGCGCACCGAGGAAGCCGGAAGACATGATGAGCCAGATTGAGGAGACGGTTGAAAGCTTCTCCAATGAGGATCTGAAGAAACTGACCCGGGGCATGCTGAAGATTGCCGGAGACCGGCTTCAGTGGTTCCCCGCGGCACAGCGGATGCATCACGCGGAACGCAGCGGACTGCTGCATCACACAACGGATATGCTCCGGCTGGCCGGGTCAATGCTGGAGATTTATCCCTGGCTGAACCGGGACCTGCTGCTGGCAGGGGTGATCATCCACGACCTGGGCAAGATTGATGAGATGAAGAGCGACAAGACCGGAAATGTGACAGATTATACCCGGGACGGCCAGCTGCTGGGGCACCTGGTCCGGGGCATTACCAACCTGAACCGGGTCGCCGAGGAAACGGGCGTTACAGGAGAGTACCTGGTCCTGCTGGAGCACATGCTGCTGAGCCATCACGGGGAAAGCGAGTACGGCAGCCCGAAACCCCCGATGTTTCCGGAAGCGGAAGCGCTGCACTGGATTGACATTATGGACGCCCGGATGAATACCATGAAGGCGGTGACGGACAAGACACCGCCCGGGGCTTTCAGCGAGCGGATCTTCAGCCTGGACAGGCGGGTATATCATCCTTTATATGAGGAAGCGGATTCATAATTCATCATGCGAAATGATGAAAAGTTGAAAGAGAAGGAATAAAAGTCCCGTTTTGTGAGTTATATCTTCAAAGGGAGGAAAACAATCATGTGGAAGAAACGGATTCTTTGCCTGGTACTGGTCCTTTGCGCCGCTGCGGTGATGACCGCATGCCAGCAGAAGGAAACCTTCCCGACAACAGTATCCCAGGAGTACGCGGAACAGCCGACAGAAGCACCGCAGGATGTGCAGAACATCTTCGGTGAGACGGCAGTGCCCCAGGAAGATGAAATCGACTGGAATGAATATGATCCTTCCCAGGAAGAAGGCGGCGACCAGGAGGCAACAGGCCTGGATGAGGACGTGTTCAATCCCACTGCGGCGCCCACTGTGAAAGGGGAATACGCCGGAGCGACGCCTGTGCTGATTGATCCGATCGACAAGCCTACAGCCACGCCCCTGCCTCCGCTGACTTTCACTTACCAGAAATACGAGGCCAAAGGCCTGAATCTTTCCTTTGAGGCACCTGCAGGATGGGAACCGAATGAAACTATACCCAACACCTATATCCTGACCAATCCGATGCCTGATATGGATTATGAAGCAAAGCTGTCCATCCGGAAGGAAGGGACGGACAAAAACTTAAGCAAGAACGAGCTGATCAGGAAGGTCAAGGATGAGCTTGACGCAATCCGGAAAGACGGCGGATTCCAGAAGTTTGAGAAATCACAGACTGCCGGCCGGAAGTTTATGAATACCGACGCGATTTACGCCAACTACACCGGAACACTCCTGGACAACGGTACGGAAAAGGGCGCAAAGATCGCCGGACGCGTCATTATCGCCTGCTCCAACAAAACGCTGTACGTCCTGCATGTGAGCTATCCCCAGGGTTATACTTCAACCTATGTGGATAATGTTTATGACAAGTTCCGTCACTCGGTGAAGACGCTTTCTACAACCGGCAACTGAGTTCAAACAATCAATTCCTGACATGACGCGCTCTCCGCATGCCGGAAAGCGCGTCATAGTCTGCATTCTGGAGGATTTTCTTGAAGATGATCAAAGCAAACCGCTGCATCGCACTGGTCCTTATACTGGCACTGCTTTGCGGAATGACCGTTACAGCCTGCGCGGACGTTGCAACCATCGGGATTCATTTCTGGGGCAAGAGGATTGCCGAAGACGGGAATGAAACGTATATCCCGCTGGAAGGCCGGTTCCGCGTGCTGCAGAACGGTGAGGAAGTCGGTATTGTTGAGGCGGGGAAGGATACCCTGACGCTGAACGGTACTGAACGGATCCGGATTGAACCGCTGCCTGAAACCATCGCACCGGAATGGGATCTGAGCAAAGCGACAGTGGAGGTTACCCCTGAAGCAGGAGGAACCCTGTCCGTCCCTATTGTGGTGGAGCCCCTGAAGGAGGGAGCGGCCGCGGCAAAGACGATACCCGTTCCCGCGGACACGGACGATGAGGATGACGGGGATCTGCCCGAACCGGAAGACGCGGACAACCCGGAAGACGATGACTATACGGACATGCCTGTACAGATCGCAGCAGGACCGGTAACCACTCCGACTCTGCCGCCCTATGACCTGTCCGCAATTACCCCGACACAGGAACCCCTGTGGACAGTCCTTTCCGGCGGCAGCGGCACCGTACGCGTGTTCGCCTTCTATGACCGGAACAGCAACGGACTGGCGGAAGACGGAGACAATGCGGTTTCCAATGTGAAGATCTGCCTGATGACAGAAAACGATGAGCCCGTTGCGGCTGTCGGTACGGGGAATGACGGTATTGCCCTGTTTGAAAACCTGCCCGAAGGCAATTACCGGATCAAAGCAATCCTGCCGCAGGGCTGGGAATTCAACACGAAGGGTTCCGGGGAAGCCTATGCCAGCATGTTCGGCGATTCCAGAGAAGGCGAAGAGATCAGCAATGTTTTCGCTGTGGGCGCCGAAACCACTGTGACACCCGGCGTATCCCTGAGCAAATGCCTGCACGTAAGCGGCGCCTGCTGGTATGATTCGCAGGCGGACGGACTGTATACTGACGGGGAACCCGCACTTCCGGGTATCCTGATTGAACTGAACGGGGTCAAGAACGGCCTGCATTATGAAACCCTGTCCGGCGAGGACGGCACCTGGTTTATCGACCGGGTGGCGCCTGCCGCGTATAACATGACCGTCCATGCTCCGGAAGGAATGATGTTTACCCGGGCAAGCAACAAGAACGGCCGGAAAAACGTCATCTACAAGGACGGAACAGGGACTGCGTCCCGCAGGGTGGACCTGAACGACAAGGACAGCAAGGAACGCCAGTATGTGGGCTTTGTGTGGGCCGGTCAGATCGAAGGCCGGTGCTTCCTGGACGCCAACTACAATGGCATGTATGACGAGGGCGAACAGCCAATGCCCGGCGTGAAGGTTACAGCAATCAAGCAGGCGAGCGATGAAGAAATCGCGGTGACCTATTCCGGTGAAGACGGTACCTACAAGCTGACCGGACTGCGGGCCAACACCTATAAAATGCGGGCAGTGCTTCCGCAGGACGGCAGTGATTTCACCCGGACTGTGCAGGATCCCCTGGGGAACCATTTTGCCGCCAGGCCCGGAAGACGGGAAAACTTCTGGAAGAACTTTGTCCTGTCAGATGCCGAGCAAAAGCAAATGAACGTCGGCGTGATCTATCCGGGCAGCATTGTCGGTACGGTATACATGGATAATGACTTCTCCGGAACCCATAACGGCAAGGAAAAAATAATCTCAGGCTATCTGGTCAAGCTGCTGGACGAAAAAGGAAACACCGTCACAACGGACAAGACCAGCGTCAAAGGCAAATATGAACTGACTGCTGTACCGCCGGGAGACTATACCCTGAGCGTGACCGCCCTGAAGGACTATGCCTTTACGCGGCTGGGCGAGGGGAATGTGATCCTGAACCGGACAAACGGCGAAGGCTATTCCGAAACCATTCATATGGACATCGGCGATAAGAAGACCGGCATGGATATCGGTATGATCCTGCCCGGCGTTGTGACCGGCTCGGTGTTCGCGGATAAAAATGACAACGGCATCCAGGACAGCGGTGAACACGGCCTGGCCGGTGTGAAGGTCCGGCTGATGGGCGAGGAAGGGGAAGCCTTCAGCGCCGAAATCAAGGAAGACGGCACTTATCTGTTTGATGCCGTGATGCCGGGCAGCTATCATCTGGAATATGATCTTCCGGAAAACGCTGTATTCGCCAGGACAACCGGCGGCGGCAATACCATCAGCGGCGAAGGAATCGGTATGAGCAATTCCTTCAAAATGGCTTCCGGCGACAGGATCGAAGGACCTGTCTGCGGCGCGCTGACCCTGGGACGGATCGAAGGAACCGCCTACCTGGATCATAACGGTGACGGAAAGCTGAATGAAGGCGAAGAGACTGCGGACGGGCTGAGCCTGACGCTGACACCTTCCCGGAGCGAGCTGGAAGAGATTACCGTCACTGCGGACGAGGACGGGCATTTCCTGCTGGGCGGGATCCGGCCTGACACCTATACACTGACAGTGACCTGTGAGGATATGTATGTCATCAGCCGCACGGATGAACTGGGCCTGCCGCTGACCGCGGGCAAGAAGACCCAGTCCGTCAGCCTGCCTGTGGAGATGGGCGCGGTCTGGTCCGGCCAGAACCTGGGCACGGTGATGCCTGCCGCGGTCAGCGGACAGCTGTGGCTGGACGAGAACAACAACGGACTGTTTGATGCCGGTGAGCAGACGCCTGCAGGCTACCAGATCACCGTGACGGATGACTGGAACGGCCGGGTGTTTGATACCCTTCGTACGGATGAAGAAGGACGGTTCTCCACTTCCGGAATGATTCCCGGTACCTTTACCCTTTCCTTCCCGCTGGATGCGCAGACCATAGCGCCCAAGGACGGAAACAGCAATTTCCGGGAAGAAAACGGGAAGCTGGTTATTGCCGGAATGCACCTGGCAGAAAACGAAAACAGGGAAGGCCTGCTGCTGGGCATTGTACGCTATACCAGCATCGGCGGCAGCGTCTGGATTGACCGGGGCGACCGGGTGGAAACCCTGGCCGGCGCGGAAATAACGCTGAAGGACGGAGACGGAAATGTTCTCAGTACCCAGACTACAGCGGATAACGGAGCATACCGGTTTGACAGACTGATGCCTGGAAGCTACCGGCTGGAAGCCAGCATGCCGGAAGGCTGTGTGATTATTGAACCCGGTGACCGCAGGCTGGACGGAGAACAGATTTCCGTGCTGACAGAGACACTGAACCGGACCGGCTCTTCTGATCTGATTGACCTGAAGATGGCTGAGGACCAGCTGAAGCTCGATATCGGCTGTGTCCTGCCCGGACGGATCGGTGACCTTTGCTGGCTGGACCTGGACGGCGACGGCCTGCAGGGTATGGATGAGCCCGGTATTCCCGGTGTTCAGATTACACTGCTACGGGACGGGGAAGCTGTAGCGGAGACAGTATCCGACCAGTACGGATTCTACCGTTTCAGCGATCTGTATCCCGCCGCGTATACCCTCCAGGTTAACGCGCCGGCTGAAGTGAAGCCGACAAAGCAGAGGACCGATATTCCGATGATCGCTTCTGTGCTGGAGGAGGCAGACGGCACCTTCTATGAATCCGCCGAGCTGCAGGTAGAGAGCGACAAGGCAAACTACAACGCAGACCTGGGCTTTGTCTGCCGCAGGGAAGGCTATATGCCGGCCGGTGTCGGAGAAGGCAAGCAGCAGATCTGGAAAAGGCCTGAATAAGCCGGACAGATGAAACCACAGACCGCCCTTCGGGGCGGTCTTTTGCATACGTTAAAACATGAAAAGATTACGGGCAGAAAGAAAAAACTTGCAAATTCATTACAGAAATATTACAATAATTTTGATACGCCGAAACAGACAAACGGCGATCCATGAATTACTGCCGAGGTGGTCCGGATGAAACGTATTCTGTCATTCCTGCTGATTCTGATGCTGGTCTTTTCTGTATGCGCGTTTGCGGAGCAGGATGAAGACATCGAATCAGAAGCTGTTCCCATGGAAGAAGGAGACGACTCCAATCCTGTTCCCGTGGATATGATGGAGGAAGAGGAGCTGGAGATAGAGGAAGAAGAGAATATTCCCCACGGACGCGCACTTCAGTACGGGGATGAGGGGGACGATGTACTGGCCCTGCAGACCCGGCTGAAGGACCTGAAATACTATACAGGAAACCTGTCCGGCAGGTTTAAGGAAGGTACACGGAAAGCCGTGGAAACCTTCCAGGCGGATTTTGACCTGGAAGAGACAGGCGTAGCGGATCTCCGCACGCTTTCCATCCTCTTTTCCCTGACACACAGACCGCTGCGCTTCGGCTCCAGCGGCGATGATGTGAAACAGCTTCAGACCCAGCTGACAGAACTGGGATACTACAAAGGAAAAATCAGCGGCAATTTCCTGGAAGCCACCCGGAAAGCCGTGGAACAGCTGCAGAAGAAAAACGGACTGGAAGTCAGCGGTGTGGCAGATTCCGACCTGCAGGATATGCTTCTGGCCAACCGGGTTATCGGTAAGAATGACAAACCCGATGATACCGCGACGCCGGTAACGAACCTGAACAATTACCTGGTGGACGATAACGAAAACACCGTGGCTGTGCCGGATGAACCGGTGGTGTTTTCCAAGAAACTCAAGAGCGGATCCAAGGGCAAGCTGGTCAAAAGCATGCAGCAGCGGCTGGCAGAACTCGGATATTATGACGGCCCCGTCAGCGGCAATTTCCAGAAGAATACAGTCCGCGCCGTAAAAACAGTACAGACCCAGAACGGCCTGGAAGCCTCGGGGGTTGTGGACGAAGCAACCTGGAACCTGATCTTCAATGATGTACATATCGTCCTGCCCGGGGCGACGCCCAAGCCTACCCCGGAACCCACGCCCGTACCCTTCCATGTTGTGGTGGACGTGCAGAACCAGGTCACTTCTGTTTACGGACGTGACGAAAACGGGGATTATACGGTGGTGGTGCGGCAGATGCTCTGCTCCACGGGCAAGAAGGCCACGCCGAGCTCAGTGGGCGACTGGGTGCTGAACGGACGGCACGCCACCTGGTGCGTTTTCCCCAAATGGGGAAACAGCTACGCAAGATACTGGACGCGCATCAACAGCGATATTGCTTTCCATTCCCCGATCTATACGGCTGTCAGCAATTCCGCCATGAATGTTTCCAGCTACAAGGCGCTGGGAAAACGGGCCAGCCATGGCTGCATCCGGCTGTCCGTACCGGACGCGAAATGGATTTATGACAACATCGGCAAGGGTACTGTGGTATCGATCATAGAGGGCATGGAACCGGATCCGGAACTGCGGGACGCGCTGAAGCTGCCGCCGCTGGATAAAAAGTACTGCACTCCGATTTCCACACCGGTTCCGACAGCAGAGCCGGAATACAGCATTGCGAATAAACCTGACCTGCAGGGAAAGAAACTGAAGCAGAAGAGCGAGAACGCAAATGTTTACTGGGTCCAGAGAACCCTGAAGTACCTGGGTTACTACGATACAAAATGCACAGGAAAAATGCTGCAGAAAACCGTGAACGCCGTCAAGGCATTCCAGAAAGACCAGGGACTGTATACGGGTGGCGAGGTGGACCAGAAACTGATCGACCTGATGGCAGAAGCAGCGGCCGCGAAACAGAACCCGGCCGCCGGACAGACGCCTGAGACAATGGCAACGCCAGCACCGTAAACCAAGAGCCCGGAATCTCAGATTCCGGGCTCTTGGTTTAAATGAAAAATGAAGAATGAAGAATGAAGAATTATATAATGTTACAACGAATTATTTTACGGGTAATCAGAGAAGCCGGGATGGGGGATCATGAGGTGGGTTATTTGAATTGCTGCCAGACGGTGAAGGCGCTGCGGTAGCCGGCGAGGGCGGCTTTTTCATACCAGCGGAGGGCTTCCTGCAGGTTGATTTCCACGCCCTGGCCGCACTGGAAGGCATAGCCGAGGGCATACATGCTGCGGGCATAACCGAGATCCGCAGCTTTTTTATACCATTCGAGGCCTTTTTCTGTGCTTTGGGGAACCATGGAACCGCTCATATACAGGTATCCAAGGTAGTCACAGGCGGCTGCGCTGCCTGCTTCCGCAGCTTTCTCATAATATTCGAGGGCTTTGGAACGGTCTTCCTCCACACCGTTTCCCTGGAGATAACAGTAAGCCAGGCTCATCCAGGCGTCCGCATCTCCGCGTTCGGCTGCCATATGATAATAATCAATGGCCATGCCATAGTTCTGCTCAACGCCGGTTCCTTCCTCATAGAAAGAACCCAGATACCAGCAGGCTTCCGCACTGCCCAGATCCGCTGCCTTCTGATAGCAATCCATGGCCTCAGCATAATCACGGCTTACCAGGACACCGGCATCATAAAGCCTTCCAAGGTAGATCCACGCATCCGCATTGCCGGCTTCTCCTGCACTGCGGAAACAGGAAACAGCCTGATCGGTGTTCTGCTCCACAACGATTCCTTTTTCATAATACCGGCCCAGGCGGAGCAGGGAAGCAGGATCACCCGACGCAGCAAGGAAGCGAACGGCCGGATAAGCCGCAAAGGGGCGGGGATCGGAAGCCTGCTCCGACAGGGATTCCTCCCTGGTTTTTCTGCACTGCCTGCAGGAAACGGAAAGATTGCGCGTTCCGCAGCCGGTACAGATCCAGGCGCCCTGATACTCACCGCAGACCTCACAGACATCCCCCCGGGCATCGCGGCCGCAGCTGAGACAGATCCATGTATCCGCAGTTTCTTCCGCCAATGAGAAGGAACAAAGGAGCAGCAGGGAAAAGAGCAGGGAAAGCGTTTTAACGATTCTGATATTCATATACTGTTATTCAGGGCCTGGCGGCAAAGCCGACTTTCTTCTGAACTTTCCGCAGGGTCTTCAAGGCCAGATAAGCGGCCTTTTCGGCGCTTTCGCTCTGGACCTTCATCAGATAATCCTTATCGGACATCAGGCGCTTAAACTCCGCCTGCAGGGGCTCCAGGGCGGCGACGGTGCAGTCCGCGGCACGGGCCTTCAGGGCACCGTAGCCCTGGCCGTCCAGTTCCGCACAGACGCTGTCGATGCTTTCGCCGGACAGGGCGGAGATGATGGTCAGCAGATTGCTGACGCCGGGCTTGTTATCCGGATCAAAACGGATTGCGGTGTCGGAATCCGTGACAGCGCGCTTGATCTTGCGGCGGATGGTATCAGGATCATCCAGGAGGAACACGGTTCCGTCTCCCGGATCGCTCTTGCTCATTTTGCTTTCGGGATCCTGCAGGCTCATGATCCGGGCGCCGGTCTTGCTGATCAGGGGTTCCGGAATGGTGAACACATCGCCGTAGACGCCGTTGAAACGCTGGGCGATATCCCGGCACAGTTCCAGGTGCTGTTTCTGGTCCGCACCGATGGGCACATAGTTTGTCTGGAAGAGCAGGATGTCCGCGGCCATCAGCACAGGATAGGTGAACAGGCCGGCGTTGATATTTTCCGCGTGCTTGGCGGATTTGTCCTTGAACTGGGTCATGCGGTTCAGCTCACCCATATAGGTGAAGCAGTTCAGGATCCAGGCCAGTTCCGCATGGGCGCTGACATGGCTCTGGCAGTAAAGAATGGCCTTTTCGGGATCCAGGCCGCTGGCGATATACAGGGCGGTTAGTTCCAGGCAGCGGCGGCGGAGTTCCGCCGGGTTCTGGCGCACGGTGATGGCATGCTCGTCCACGACGCAGTAAATGCAGTCATAGTCCTCCTGGAGCGTGGCGAAACGCCCCAGGGCGCCGATATAATTGCCGATGGTAAGCATGCCGCTGGGCTGAATGCCGGAGAAAATGACCGGCTTTTTAGTCTGGTTGTCCATGGGAGGGGACCTCCAATACAATTAATAATTAATAATTAACAATTAAGAATGAAAAATGAAGAATGAAGAATTATATAATGCTTTTATCAAAATGCAGTTTAAGAATGGAGCTGTTACAGTGGAACTGTATTACTGCATTTTCACTTTCAGCAGCAGTTCGGGCGTTTCAGCCTGGAGCAGCTTCACGTACTGATAGATTTCATCCTTTTCATAACCGGAGCGGGGCAGGTAGCCTTCCACGCCGTCAAACTCACCGCCGGGCGCAGTCACGTCCTCCAGCACCTTCGCGTTGGGGGAGGTATAACAGGTTTCCACGGTGATCATCATGCTGTTTTCATAGTCCAGCACGTAGTTGATGAACTGGTTGGCCATTTCCGGATTGGTGGCGTTGGAGGGGATGAACATACAGTCGATGGCGATGTTGGTGCCCTGTTCGGGAGCCCAGACCGCCAGCTTTTCATTTTCCATGCTGGCGTAGGCGGCGTCACCGCTGTACATCATGGCGATCCACTTTTCGCCCTGGGCCATGCCGTCGATCATTTCATCGGTCACAAAGGAGGGATGGATGGTCTGCTTCATTTTGACCAGCCACTCATAGGCTTCCTGCAGTTCGTCCGGGTTCTCGGTGTTCATGGAGTAGCCCAGGGCCTTGAAGGCCATCATGAAGACGTCCCGGGGAGAATCATAGATGAAGGCGTGGCCGTCCAGCTCCGGCTCCAGCAGGATCTCCCAGCCCTTTTCCTCCACCTTGGCCGGATCGATCTTTGTGGTGTCATAGCACAGCACCACGTTCTGCCACAGGTAGGGAGCGCTGTAGGTATTGTCCGGATCAAAGTACAGGCCTTTCATGTTGTCGGTGATCTGGTCCAGGTTGGTGACGATCTCCTTGTCCAGGGGCAGGATCCGGTCTTCCTTGATCAGGCGGTCGATCATATAGTCGCTGGTGACCACCACGTCATAGGAGGCGCCGGTCTGCAGCTTGGTGTACATTTCTTCCGGGGTACTGTTCAGGGAATAATTGACGCGGACGCCGAATTCCTTTTCAAAGTTATAGATTACGTTCTCATCAATGTACTCGCCGTAGTTGAACACGTTCAGGGTTCCGTCGGCCAGCGCGAACAGCGGCAGGCAGACCAGGCAGATGAGAAGCAGGACAGAGATCAATTTCTTGGACATATCAGGTTTCCTCCTTTTGGGCTTTTTTATCCTTAATGGCGGGCACCACATTCGCGATGATCAGGATGAGGGTGACCGCCACAACGATCAGGGTGGCCATGGCGTTAACGCTGAGATTATACCGCTTCATGGTGAAAACGTACATGGAAATTGTGTTGATTCCGGCGCTTGCATTAAAATAGGAGACCACGAAATCATCCAGGGACATGCTGAAAGCGATCAGCGCACCGGTAAGGATCGCCGGGGAAATCTGGGGGATGATGACCCGGGTCAGGGCTTTGAAGGGGGTAGCGCCCAGATCCAGTGCCGCTTCCGCTACGTTATCATCCAGCTGACGGAGTTTCGGCATGACAGACAGGATCACATAGGGAACGCAGAAAGAAATGTGGCTGAGAATCAGGGTGAGCATACCGCCCTGGATCTTGACGGACATGAACAGGAGCATCAGGCCGATGGCGGTGACGATGTCCGGGTTCAGCACCGGCAGGTTGTTGATCTCCATCACAGCGGAGCGGATCAGTTTCCTTGCCTTGGAAAGGCCGATGGCGGCGATGGTGCCCAGCACGGTGGAAACAACAGTGGAAATAACGGCCACAATCAGGGTGACATAAATGCTTTCCAGCATTGTCCGGTCTTTGAACATGCTCTCATACCACCGCAGGGAAAAACCGGTGAAGCTTGTCTGGGATTTTCCCGCGTTAAAGGAGAACAGCACCAGGTAGACGATAGGTACGTATACGAACAGCAGGATCAGGACCAGGTATGAGGAAGAAAAGATGCGCGAAAGCCGTTTCACGGTTTTTTTCGGAGCAGGTTCGCCGGAGATGTCTCCGGGCCGCTTTTTTTTGACGGTTTCCAGCTCGGCCTCTTTAATGAGGGCAAGTCCGGCCAGCCTTTTATTACTTTCATTTCCCATAATCAGTCCTCCTGCGCGCTGCGGTCCAGCTTCTTGGTCGCCCACATGGCCGCAATGATGATCAGGGCCATGATCAGGGAGATCGCGCTGCCGTAGTTCCAGTCACCGATGACAAGCATATGGGTTTCGATCAGGTTGCCGATCAGTACGTAGTCACCGCCGCCCAGCATCTTCGGAATGACGAAGCTGGATACGGCCGGCAGGAATACCAGCGTGATGCCGGAAATGATGCCGGGTACGCTCAGGGGCAGGGTAACCTTCAGGAAGGATTTCACCCTGTTGGCGCCCAGGTCATGGGCGGCGACCAACAGGTTGGGATCCAGCTTGGCGATGGCTGTATGGATCTGGATGATCATAAAGGGCAGGAAGTCATAGACCATGCCGATGAATACCCGCAGTTCACTGGAAAAATCAAAGTTCAGCAGGATGCCGCGCCAGGCATAGGTTTTCAGCAGCATATTGATCCACATGGGCAGGGTCAGCAGCAGGGTCATCAGGGTCTGCATCCGGTCTGAGAGATTCGCGATGAACAGGGCAGCAGGATAGCCGATCAGAAGGCAGAAAACCGTGGTCAGGAAAGCGATGCGCAGGCTGGTCAACAGTACCCGGATAAAGTCCGGGTCCCGGAAGAACCGGGCAAAGTTATCCAGCGTAAACTGGAAAGTGAGGGTGCTGTTACCCGATTTGGTGACTGCATAGAGGAAGATCATGAGCATCGGCGCGACGATGAAGATTCCGATCCAGAGGATGTAGGGATAACTCATCCGGAAAAAGGATTTCATTCGATCACCGCCTTGTGCATCACATGGATATCGTCCGGCCCGAAGAGCAGACCTACCTTATCCCCGGGTTCGTGATGGGATGTGGTCTCCACCTTGTATTCCCGGCCCTGGGTGGCGAAGGTGATATCGTAAGAGCCTTCTTTGATGTCCGCGGGATCGAAGTCGAACTTGACGTCCGTGATGTCGATGGGGGAGTCATCCTGCAGGTTCCAGGCTTCAGCGCTGGCCCAGGTTTTCAGGTCGGTGGAGATGGCCATGGATTCCTGGATTTCATCGGGAGTGATGAAGAAATCCAGGGCGCTGATACCGATATTATGACGGGCGTCCTCCACGTATTCCGGATGGATTACGTAAACCCTGACAGTGACCTCGGTATGCTTGTCCGTGCCGAAGGTGATGGAGTAGACACCGGGACGGTTCTCAATGTTGTGGGTAACATGGGTCAGGGAGATATCACGGTCATCCTCTCCCCAGGCCTGGGCGTTGGCGATGGAGATGAAGTCCGCATCGGTCATCTCCTTGTTTTCCAGGTCGTCGGAGTCCACATAGAAGTCGTTGGCGCTGATCTTCTCGCCGGCTTCCTCGTTGACGATATCGTGCTGGGTGACCACGTGCATTTTGACGGTTTTGCTGGTACCGGTCTTGGTCTCCACCATGAGTTCATAGTGGACGCCCTTGAACAGGACGCTCTTGACCTCACCGCGCATGACACCGTCCCGGGGCTTCACGATGGCGATGTCCTCCGGCCGGATCAGCACGTCCACCGGCTCATTGAACTTGAAGCCGAAGTCTGTGCATTCGAAGGTTTTATCATCGAAACGGACTTTATAATCCGACAGCATAACGCCTTCCATAATGTTGCTCTCGCCGATGAAACGGGCAACATAGGAATTGACAGGTTCATTGTATATTTCCAGGGGCGTGCCGATCTGCTCGATGGAGCCGGCATTCATGACCACGATCTTGTCGCTCATGGTCAGGGCTTCCTCCTGGTCATGGGTGACAAAAATAAAGGTAATGCCGACCTCCTGCTGGATGCGCTTCAGCTCCCGCTGCATTTCCTTGCGCAGTTTCAGGTCCAGGGCGCCCAGGGGCTCGTCCAGCAGCAGGACGTTCGGTTCATTGACCAGAGCGCGGGCGATGGCAACACGCTGCTGCTGACCGCCGGAAAGCTTGGTGACGTTGCGCTTTTCATAGCCTTCCAGATTAACCAGGGAAAGCATACGGTTCACCTTCTGGGAAATGATGTCATTGCCCAGTTTTTTGATCCGCAGGCCGAAGGCGATATTTTCGAAAACATTCAGATGGGGAAACAGGGCATAACGCTGGAAGACGGTGTTGATTTCCCGTTTGTAAGCAGGAACGTTGTCAATGCACTGGCCGTCGAAGATAACGGTGCCTTCATCCTGCTCCAGGAAACCGCCCAGGATACGCAGCAGCGTTGTTTTCCCACAGCCGGAAGGACCCAGCAGCGTCACGAATTCATTTTCATAAATGTTCAGATTGACACCTTTGAGAACGATCTGACCGTCAAAATTCTTGACGATATTCCTGAACTCGATCAGTTTCCGCATGCTGCATCTCTCCTTTATTCCGTTTCCATAGAAATACATTATAAATCATACACAAAACCGCCGATGATGCAACAGATTTTAAGGAAAAAAAACAAGAAGAAACTGTATTTTTATAATTGTGAACCAGCACCGGGAACAGGTACTTTTTCCAGGATGCAGCGTGGCGCAAAACCGGCAGGAAACAGATACTGCAATCCGGGAACGCCGGGGGCGGACCGGAAAGAAAAAAACATTTTCTGCCGGGCCGGATCATGAACTGAGAAATATGAAACAGGAATTCTTTCTTTCCTGCGGCAAATCTGGTATACTGATCTAAAGTGGACGGGTGTGCTGTATCCCGGACAGAAACGCTTATCAACATGACAGGAGGAATGGGTCATGGCAAAAAAACGCAGGATAGCCTTTGTCGGATCGGAATGCTACCCCTTTGTCAAAACAGGCGGCCTGGGAGACGTTATGTACGCGCTGCCTCGGTCCCTGGTTAAGGCAGGATGCGAGGTACGGGTTATTCTTCCGCTGTATGCCTGCATTGCCCAGACATACAAGGAAAAAATGGAATACAAGGGATCCTTCATGATGGACCAGACACAGGAGGGAAGGACCTTCTTTGTGGGCGTTATGGAGCTGGAAATGGACGGCGTGATCTACGATTTCGTGGAGAACCGGGAGTTCTTTGACTGGGGCGATCCCTATACGGGACTTTGGGAGGATATCCCGAAATACTGCTATTTTTCCAAGGCCTCCCTGGCGATCCTGAACTACCTGAACTGGGCGCCGGACGTGATCCACTGCCACGACTGGCAGGCCTCCCTGGTGCCGCTGTACAAGCGGACCAAGTTCTGGGACACGCCTGTGGGAAGTGCAAAGACGGTCCTGACAATCCACAATCTCCGGTTCCAGGGAATCTGCAGTATCCAGCATCTGAAATACTGGTCCGGCCTGCGGGATGACCTGTTTGACTACCCGGTGCTGAAACGGAACGAGGACGAGGCCAACATGTTCAAGGGCGGCCTTGCCTTTGCGGACAGGATCACCACAGTCAGCGAAACCTATGCGCAGGAGATCCAGACCCCCGCTTTCGGCGAAGGCCTGGACAGCCACCTGCGCTACCACAGCCCCCGGCTGAGCGGCATTGTGAACGGAATCGACGTGGAACAGTGGGATCCGTCCGCCGACGGGCTGCTGGCTGCCCAGTATGACAGCAAAAACGCTGTGGAGCGGAAAAGGATCAACAAGGACACGCTGCAGAAGAAGCTTGGCCTGGACCAGGACGGACGTAAGATGGTCATCGGCCTGATTTCCCGCCTGACAGACCAGAAGGGCCTGGACCTGGTGGACGCGATTTTCCCGCAGCTGATTGACGGCAATACCCAGGTGGTGATCCTGGGGACCGGTGATCCGCGGTACGAGAACGCGTTCCGGTATTTCGAGGGACAGTACAAGGGCAGCGTATGCTCCTACATCAGCTATAATGAAACCCTGGCACACCTGATTTATGCCGGCGCGGACGCATTCCTGGTGCCGAGCCTCTTTGAGCCCTGCGGCCTGACGCAGCTGATTGCCATGCATTACGGCACGGTGCCCGTGGTGCGGGAAACCGGCGGCCTGAAGGATACGGTGCAGCCCTTCTGCAGGGAGAAGAATGAAGGGAACGGCTTTACCTTTGACCGCTATGACGCGGGACTGCTGCTGGATGCCGTGAACCGGGCCAAGACGGTCTATTTCACGGAAAGGGACGCCTGGGACGCAATGGTGAAGCGGAACATGGACAAGGATGTTTCCTGGGCCGGATCCGCGAAGAAGTACCTGGATCTTTACGACGAGGTGGTGAAGTAATCCTGAAATAAGGATTAATTCACAATTCATAATTCATAATTCATAATTCATAATGATCAGATACTGCAGGGTGAAACTGCAGCGGTGAACGGTGAAGGATGAATTCGGTATCTTTTGAGTATTATTAAGCGGACCGGAGGTGAAGACTGATGCTTGAGTTCTGCACGCTGGGAACAGGCGGTACACTGCCGATTCCCGAGCGCGCGCTGTCTTCCCTCTATGTCCGGGTAAACGGACGAAGCCTGCTGATTGACTGCGGCGAAGGAACACAGGTAGGAATCCGCAGGCTGGGCTGGGGTTTCCGGTGCCTGGACGGCATGCTGCTGACCCACTATCACGGAGATCACTGTACAGGAATTGCCGGGCTTCTGCTGAGCCTGGAGAAGGCGGGACGGGACGAACCCTTCCATATCTGGGGCCCCAAAGGGCTGAAAAGGGTTGTGGAAGGACTGTGCGTCATCGTACCGCCCCTTTCCTTTGCGGTGCTGCTGCATGAGCTGCCGCCTGAGGGAGGGGACGCGGAACTGATCGGCCTGAAGATCCACGCGTTTCCGGTGGATCACGGCGGCATTCCCTGCTTCGGTTACCGGATGACCCTGGAACGGAGCGCCGTATTTGACCCGGAGAAAGCGACTTCCCTGGGGGTGCCGATGCAGGACTGGAAAAGGCTGCAGCAGGGTGAGACCCTCCGGTACGGAATGAAGAAAATCCGCCCGGAGGATGTGACCGGGGGAAAACGCAAGGGCATTACCCTGGTGTTTTCGACAGATACCCGTCCCTGTGAAACACTGGAGAAGCATTGTGCGGATGCGGACCTGCTGATCCTGGAGGGAATGTACGGGACGGAGGAAAAAATGCCGCAGGCCCTGAAGAACCATCATATGCTTTTCAGGGAAGCAGCTGAAACAGCCCTGAAGACAGGAACGGGCGGGCTGCTGCTGACCCATTTCAGTACGAGCATGGAAAACCCGGAGGAGTATCTGCCGGCGGCCCGGGAGATTTTTGAAAGAACCTGGGCAGCCACGGACGGCCTGACCGTGACGATGCGCTACCCGGAAAACGAGGAGAAGGCATGGACCAGTTTGTACTGAAAGCACCTTACGCGCCGTCAGGAGACCAGCCTCAGGCGATCGAGGCGCTGGCGGCGGGCATCAAGGCGGGACTGAAAGACCAGATCCTGCTGGGGGTTACCGGCAGCGGCAAGACTTTCACCATGGCTTCCGTGATCGAGAAGGTACAGAAGCCCACGCTGGTTATCGCGCACAACAAAACCCTGGCCGCCCAACTGTGCAGCGAACTGAAGGCCTTTTTCCCGGACAGCCGGGTGGAGTATTTTGTCAGCTACTACGATTATTACCAGCCGGAAGCCTATATCGCCTCCTCCGACACGTATATTGAAAAGGATGCTTCCATCAACGACGAGATTGACCGCCTGCGCCATTCAGCCACCGCAGCGCTGCGGGAACGGAAGGACGTCATTATTGTCGCTTCCGTCAGCTGCATCTATTCCATGGGCGATCCCAGCGAGTACGAGGGACAGATGATTTCCCTGCGGCCGGGAATGGAATACAGCCGGACAAAACTGATCCGTGACCTGATTGACATTCAGTATGAGCGCAACGACCTGGAGTTTGACCGGGGCACGTTCCGCGTACGGGGGGACGTCATCGAAATCATTCCCGCCGGAGAGCATGAGAAAGCCATCCGGGTGGAACTGTTCGGGGACGAGATTGAACGGATTTCCGTGATTGACGCGGTGAGCGGACATGCCCTGGCCACCCTGGAGCATGCGGCGCTTTTCCCCGCGACCCATTACGCCACGGACCCCGCCCATATGGAGGAACATATCGGGGATATTGAACGGGATCTTTCCAAACGGATTGAGGAATTCGAAGCAGCGGGCAAACTGCTGGAAGCGCAGCGGATTGCCCAGCGCACCCGTTATGATATTGAGATGATGCGGGAGATCGGCTACTGCCAGGGAATTGAGAACTATTCCCGGTATTTTGACGGCCGGAAGCCAGGAGACGCTCCCTATACGCTGCTGGATTACTTCACCGGGGATTTCCTGGTCATGATTGATGAAAGCCATGTGACCGTCCCCCAGATCCGGGCAATGTACAACGGGGACCGGGCCCGGAAAAACACGCTGGTGGAATACGGATTCCGCCTGCCTTCCGCTTATGACAACCGGCCGCTGCTGTTTGAGGAATTCGAGAAGCGCATCGGACAGACCATTTTTGTTTCCGCAACCCCGGGACCGTATGAACGGGAAAGAGCCCAGCAGGTGGTGGAACAGATTATCCGGCCCACAGGGCTGCTGGATCCGGAAGTGATTCTGCGGCCTGCCACAGGCCAGGTGGACGATCTGGTGGGCGAGATCCGGAAGGTGACGGAGAAGGGCGAGCGTGTGCTGGTGACCACGCTGACCAAGCGGATGGCGGAAAGCCTGACCGATTACCTGAAGGAGCTGGATATCAAAGTACGGTACCTGCACAGTGATATCCAGACCATTGAACGGATGGAACTGCTGCGCGACCTGCGCCTGGGCGAATATGACGTGCTGGTGGGCATCAACCTGCTGCGGGAGGGACTGGACCTGCCGGAGGTGGCACTGGTGGCTATCCTGGACGCAGACAAGGAGGGATTCCTGCGGAGTGAAACCTCCCTGGTGCAGACCATCGGACGGGCGGCGCGCAATGTGGACGGGCGGGTGATCCTGTACGGAGACCAGCTGACGGAAAGCATGGCAAAAGCCATGTCTGAAACAAACCGCCGCCGGGCGCTGCAGGAGGAATACAACCGGGTGAACGGAATCACACCGGAGAGCGTCCGCAACGCCATCAGAAGCGTGCTGGAAATCACCAGGCGGGTGGAGGAATCCGCTCCTGCCGCGTTGAATGAAGATGAACGGGCTGCCCTGATGCGCCAGATTGAGGATGAAATGCTCAACGCGGCGAAAGAATTGGAATTTGAACGGGCTGCAAAGCTGCGTGACAGGCTGCTGGAACTCCGGGGAGAGGCGCCCATGAAGGACGATACCCAAAGCCGGAGGCACAGACGAAGGGAGAGAACGAGAAAGAGTGAGCACTGAAACAAAAAACCGCGGAAAGGGAAAATGGGCTTTGCCGGCCCTGCTGGCGCTGCCTTTCCTGGCGGTTATCATTTATGCGGCGGTCCGGTTCGGACCGATCCTGCTGCAGCTGATCAGCGCGGCAATCAAGGGGACGGTGGTTTCATGAGAAAGATTATTGCCATCCTGCTTGCCTTCCTGCTGACCGGAGCGCTGCTGCTGTTCTGCATGAGCTTCCTTGGACGCCAGGCGCTGATGCCTGCCATGACGGAACAGGGGGCGCCGGTAAGCGATGAACTGATCCGTGAGGAACAGCAGCTGATCCGGGAACGGGTGACATCCCTGGCAGAACTGCATGGCTTCCAGGCAGAACCGGTCATCGCCCTGATCAATGAAGACACCCTGCGGGACCTGAACGCCCAGGCATCCCAGTGGGTGAGCAGCATCCTGCAGTACGGACGTACCGGGGAGGATATCCGCTGGGATACAAAAGAGCTGGAACAGACGATTGCTGAAAATGCCACCGTTTCTGAACCCGGAGATGACGAGGCTGCGGAAGCCATGGCATATACCGCCGCGGAAGCGGTGAAAAGCAGCGTGATCCGGACGGTTCTTCCCCTGCGGCAGCAGATCATCCAGCTGGGCCTCCTGAAGGCCGGCGAACGGATTGACCTGCCGAACCTGATCACTTTCTTCCTGGGCGTGCCCTGGGCCGCACTGGCGCTGTGCGCGCTGCTGGCCGGGCTGATTGCCCTGGCCGGAAGCAGGACGATCCGGGGATCGCTCCGGTATATCGGCGGCGCACTTGGGGCGGCAGTCCTGGTGCTGATCGCAGCCGCGATCCTGTATCTGTGCGCCAATATCCTGCCTATGATCCGGGAAGCCTCTGAAAGCCTGGCCTTTATGTACCGGGGAGCCGTTTCGCGGCTGGCCGTGCCGGCAGGAATCCTGACGGCGGCGATGATTGCCGGAAGCATTGTGTGCCTGGCCATGAGCCGGGAGAGGGATCGGAACGCATGAAAAGGATCAGGACCGAATACACGTTCCGGACCCCGCTGATTGACCGTACACTGCGCTTTGCCGTTGCACCGGACCTGCACAGCGACCGTTTTGACGATGTGCTTGAGGATTTCAGCCGCTGTGACGCGGTACTCATTCCCGGGGACCTGGCGGACCGCCACCGGCGGAACAATGAGAATGCCTACCGCTTTCTGGAGGTTGTTCCGGGAATCGTACCGGTGTTTTATTCCATCGGGAACCATGAACAGAAATTCCGGGACCGGGAGGAATACCTGAAGCGGGTCGCGGAAAGCCGGGTAACCCTGCTGGACAATGAAAGCACAGATTTCCACGGCGTCAGGATCGGCGGACTGTCCAGTGTCTCAGGGCTTCCTGAAACGAGTCCGGACACAGCCTTCCTGGACCGCTTTGAGAAGGAGCCGGGTTACCGGCTGCTGCTGTGCCATCATCCGGAAGTATACCGGGACTATGTGTCCGGCAGAAATATTGACCTGACGCTGTGCGGGCATGCCCACGGGGGACAGATCCAGTTTCACGGACGGGGATTATACGCGCCTGGCCAGGGGCTGTTCCCGAAACTGACCCACGGACTGCACGACGGAGGGAAAATGCTGATTTCCCGGGGAATGACCAACGGCGCCAAACCGCGGATTCCCCGGATCAACAATCCATGCGAACTGATCATACTGAATCTGGAGAGAACGGAGGAATAAAGATGGAACAGGAAGACCTGAAGCTGCTGACTGACTGGTTTGAGGCAAACAAGGACCACAAGCTGAACTTTATCGAAAAGGAAGCGATCAAGATGGCGGTCCGGAAGGCCGATACTGTCGGCGATCTGCTGAAAACAGCACTGGGCCTGCTGAAAAAATAAAATAACGGCGGACGGCAGTCCGCACAAGGGAAAACGTTGACAATCCATGGGGAAAAAGGTATAATCCCATTCATCCTCAGAAGATCCTGAAACACCTTGTACCGGGAGCGGAAGCAGGGTGTTTCTTACTATGAAAGGAGTCCCCATCATGGCTGAAGGAACGATTCTGACCGAAAGCGGTCTGAAGAAACTGGAAGAAGAACTGGATTATCTCATTTCCGTACGCCGGAACGAGATCAGCGAACAGATTGCCGTAGCCCGCGGTTTCGGCGACCTGAGTGAAAATGCCGAGTACGACGAGGCGAAGAAGGAACAGGCCAAGGTGGAGGAACAGATTACCCGCCTGCAGGCCACCATCCGGACCGCTACCGTTGTGGCAGACGATGAAATCACCACCGAGAAGGTATCCATCGGTACCGTCGTGAAGGTGAAGGACCTGGATGACGGCGAGACCTATGAGTATTCCATCGTCGGCGCGAACGAAGCCGATCCCATGGAAAACAAGATCTCCAACGAGAGCCCTGTGGGCGCCGGCCTGATCGGTATGAAGAAGAACCAGACTGCGACCATCGCGATTCCCGCGGGTACGCTCCGCTACAAGATCCTGTCCATCAAGAAGAATTAATCTGAAAAACAGAGAAGGATGAACCGATATGGCAGACTATCCCGTAACACCCCTTACCCCGCCGCTGAGTGAGCAGGAGATTATCCGCCGCCAGAAGCTGCAGAAGCTGCTGGATGCGGGACAGAATCCCTACGAGATTACCAGCTGGGGTATTACCCATCGCAGCCAGCAGATCCTGAACAGCTTCGATGAGCTGGAAGGGAAAGAAGTGACCATCGCCGGCCGGATGACAAGCCGCCGCGTCATGGGCAAGGCTTCCTTCGCGCATCTGCTTGACGGAGAAGGCGATATCCAGATCTACGTCCGCCGGGACGATGTGGGAGAAGAACCCTACATGGCCTTCAAACAGGACGATATCGGCGATATCCTGGGTGTTAAGGGAACTGTCTTCAAAACCCAGACCGGTGAAATTTCCGTTCACGCCACGGAAGTGAAACTGCTCTGCAAGAGCCTGAAGGTCCTGCCGGAAAAATTCCACGGCCTTACGGATACCGACCTGCGGTACCGCCAGCGCTACGTGGATATGATTGTGAATCCCGAAGTGCGGGACACTTTCCGCAAGCGTTCAAAGATCATCGCCGCTGTCCGTGAATTCCTGGATTCCCGGGGATTCATCGAGGTGGATACGCCTGTGCTCCACACCCTGGAGATCGGCGCCAGCGCACGGCCTTTCCGGACGCATCACAATGCCCTGGACCTGGACATGTTCCTGCGCATCGAGACGGAGCTGTACCTGAAGCGCCTGATCGTGGGCGGATTTGAAAAGGTTTATGAAGTGGGCCGTATCTTCCGCAATGAAGGTATGGACGCCACCCATAACCCGGAATTCACCTCTGTGGAAACCTACCAGGCCTATGTGGATTACAAAGAGGTCATGGAGATGGTGGAACAGCTCTATGAGTTTGTGGCCATGAAAGCCCTGGGCACCACAGACGTGACCTATCAGGGAGAGGTGATCCACCTGAAGGCTCCCTGGAAGCGCATCACCATGGCGGACGCTGTGAAGGAAGCCTGCGGCGAGGATTACAACGCCTGGCAGAGCGACGAGGAAGCCCGGGCCATCTGCGACAAGCGGGACGTGCATGTGGAAAAGGATGCCACAAAGGGCGACTGCCTGGCAGCCCTGTTTGACGAGTATGTGGAAGCGTCCCTGGTGCAGCCGACCTTCATTATCGACTATCCGGTGGAGATTTCCCCGCTGGCCAAGCGCAAGCCTGAGAATCCCAGCCTGACAGAACGCTTTGAATTCTTCATCACCGGCCACGAGATGGGCAATGCCTTCAGCGAACTGAACGACCCCATCGACCAGCGCAGGCGGTTTGAGGACCAGGTGGCCCTCCGTGCCTCCCAGGGAATCCACGCTGAAGTGGACGAGGACTTTGTGAACGCCCTGGAATACGGTATGCCGCCCACCGGCGGCCTGGGCTTCGGCCTGGACCGGCTGATCATGCTGCTGACAGATTCGTCCACTATCCGTGATGTTCTCCTGTTCCCGACAATGAAACCGCTGGATACTCAGAACGCCGAAAAATAAGATGCCCGGACAATCCGGAATACAGGAATGCACTCAAAAAGGACAGCTGAAGGCTGTCCTTTTTGCATGGCAAAAAAGAACACTCCCGGTGCGGCAGCCAGAATGCACTGTGTTTCCGGGGGCCTTTTTTATTTGCGTCAGTTATGGTATATTTTAACCAGTCAAAAGAGTCAGCGGAACGGTTCCGGCTGACCCGCCCGGGAGCCGGGAACAAGGATACGGCGCCTGAAAACCACAATACTCACAGAACAGGATCATAAGGGAGGTAACGGCAGTGAAAAGCAGATTTCTGATCCTTTTGGTGCTGACAGCGGTTTTTGCCCTTGCAATCACCAGTGCGTTCCCGGAAGAAACGCCGACAGGCCTGTATGCAGATATCCGAAGGGAAAACGATTCCCCTGAGTGGGTGGTGAAGCTTCCGGCTGCGCAGGAAGCCGACCAGCTCTTTGTGGTGGCCGGAATCGGCATGGATCAGACGACGGCATATATCTCCATGCATCAGAAGGATGAGGGAGGGAACTGGAAACAGATCCTCTCCACACCCGGATTTGTCGGGAAAAACGGCCTTTGCGCAGACAATGATCATAAGGAAGGCTGCGGTCAGACACCGGCAGGCATATACCGCTTCAACAAAGCCTTTGGCATTGCGGCTGATCCGGGCTGCGCGATCCCGTATATCCAGGCGGATGAGAACACCTACTGGTCCGGCGATCCGGAACGGCAGTACAACCAGATGGTTGACATCCGCGATGTGCCGGATCTGGTTATGGACGACAGCGAGCACATTGTGGATTATGAGTACCAGTATCAGTACTGCCTGAATATCAGTTTCAATGAAGACGGCACACCCGGCCGCGGCTCAGCGATCTTCCTGCATTGCTTTGGCCCGCAGAAACCGTGGACCGGCGGCTGCGTAGCTGTTCCTGAAAACATCATGAAGCGGATTATGCAGAACGTACGGGAGGATTGCGTTGTCGTGATTGACACGCTGGATAACCTGGGCGGGAGCTTCTGAGTGAGTCTTCCGGAACAATTCCCACTGACTTATCCTGAGACAGGGATGCATCCCTGTCTCCTTTATATTTCAGACTCTTCTGAACCGGGTTCCGGAGGAACTGCAGGAATTGATCTGCAATCAGGAAACGGGTCCGGAACCGTGAACGTAAGAAGAAACGATATACCAGGCCTGAAAACATGAATCTGTTCCGAAACCGCAAACCGGTCAATGGGAAAGCGTGAGGCGGCCATGGGACTGCGTGTTAAATTTCCGAACCGTGACGGTGGCATTTTGTATCCGGAACAGGTATAATCATTTTCAGCGACTGATACGACGTATACAGGGGAGGATTACGATCCATGAACAAAACTTCCATACAGACTGAAAACAGGACTGAACCCACCCGGGAGAAAACGATTGTCCGGACCAGTATCATCGGGATCATCGCCAATGTATTCCTGGCAGGATTCAAGGCGGCAATCGGCCTGCTGACGCATTCCATTGCCATTACGCTGGATGCGGTCAACAATATTTCTGACGCCGGAAGCTCCCTGATTACCATTGTGGGAGCCAAGCTGGCAGGCAGGGAACCGGACAAAAAGCATCCCTTCGGATACGGCAGGGTCGAATATCTCAGCGCCATGATCATCTCCATTATTGTGCTGTATGCCGGTATCACTTCGTTTACGGAATCAGTCAAGCAGATTATTCATCCGGAAACGCCGGACTATACCACGGTTTCCCTGATTATCGTAGGGGTGGCGGTGGCGGTAAAGCTTGTGCTGGGACGGTATGTGAAAGGGATCGGCGAGAAAGTCAATTCCGATTCCCTGATCAATTCCGGGGAGGACGCCAGACTGGATTCGATCATCTCCGCCGCCACACTGGTGGCCGCAGTGATCTTCCTGACCACCGGCCTTTCCCTGGAGGCCTGGCTGGCGGCTGTAATCTCCCTGGTCATCATCAAATCCGGTATCGGCATGCTGAAGGAAACAGTTTCCCGGATTCTGGGCGAAGCCAATGACCCGGAGCTGGCAAAAAGCATCAAGAAGACTGTGCGGAGTTTTCCCGACGTACAGGGCGCCTATGACCTGGTGCTTCACAACTACGGACCGGACGCCTGGAACGGTTCCATCCATATCGAGATTCCGGACACCTATTCCGCCGACAAACTGGACAGCCTGATCCGGGATATTGAGGAGACGGTCTACCGGGAGCACAATGTGATCCTGACCGCCGTGGGCGTATATTCCATGAATACCAAAGACAGGGAAATTACCGAGGCGCACCGGAAAGCGCGGGACATCGTATTCAGCCATGAACATGTCAAAGGAATGCACGGATTCTACCTGGACAGGGAAAACAGGCAGATGCGGTTTGACGCGGTGATCAGCTTTGATGCGGAGGACCGCTACGCCGTCTACAACGCCATTGTGGAAGACGTGCGGAAAGCGTTCCCGGATTATGAGGTGCGCATTGCCATGGACCTTGATTTTTCCTGAGAGATCCAAAGCCCCGGAAAGAGATTGACAGACCCGGCTTCCTGATGGAGCCGGGTTGTTTTGACCGGTGAATTGACGGTCCGTTTTTTCCGGACTAACTTTTATCCTTTCCCGGACGTCTAATAAGTGTCATG
Organism: Christensenellales bacterium; assembly: GCA_045111455.1. Classification (GTDB taxonomy): domain Bacteria; phylum Bacillota; class Clostridia; order Christensenellales; family Aristaeellaceae; genus Aristaeella. The sequence continues at coordinate 27,506 of JBGUGL010000022.1, forward strand.
ACTGGTGATAATCCCTTCGAAGAGGTTGCAACAATGATGGACGAACGACAGTTCACACAGAAGCTGATGGAAAGCGAGCAGATGCTGTACCGGATTGCCTGCACGCTGCTGCGGTCTGAAACAGACCGCCAGGACGCCATGCAGGAGACCGCGCTGAAAGCCTGGCAGAACCAGGGAAAGATCAGGGAAGAGAAGTATTTCAAAACCTGGATTTCCAGGATCATGGTGAATGAATGCCATAACCTGCACCGGAAGAACAGCCGGATGATTCCGGCAGAAACCCTGCCGGAGCGGCCTGCCCCGGAAAACAGGGAGGAAGAGACCCGGATGATGCTGGAAAGCCTGCCGGAGAAACAGCGGGTTCCGTTGGTCCTGCACTACCTGGAAGGGTTTTCCCTGGAAGAGATTGCCCGGACAGAGCATATCTCCCTGTCGCTGGTCAAATACCGGATGCACCAGGCACGCAAAATGCTTCGTGTGGAATGGAACGGAAAGGAGGAGTCGAAATGACTGAGCAAGAACTTCGCGAAAGGCTGAACAGCCTGGCCGGTCGGGAAATACCGGCGGAAACACACCGCGCCTTTCTTTCGGCTGTCTCCCCGGGAAAGGAAACGGGAATCATGAAAAAGAAAATCTCAGCGGGGCTTGTATTTGCGCTGGTACTGGCGCTGATTGCCGTGGCAGCCATTGCGGCGGGGGTTGTTTCAGAAGTATCCAGATGGTACAGGAACAGCGATCCTGAACTCTATGAGGCCATGACGGAGAACCTGGTTGAAAAACCGGAACAGAAGCAGAGCGAGAACAGCCTGGTGGATGTCTCCGTGGAGGAAATCTCCTGGGCACCGGAAAAAGATACGCTGTTTGTATGCTTCAGAACCACGGTGAAGGATCCTGAACATTTTGAACTTCACGGACTTTGGGACCTGGATGTGGACGGATCCTATTTCTCACCGGGAGAAACCATTCCGGCCGGCGACCTGGAGGAAGCACACACAGAACATTATCTTTGGCGGGACAGCCGGAATGAAGACGAAGAGGTCAGGCACGGTCCCATCCGGGAAATGATGGATGACAGCAGCAAACGGATTCTGTTTGTGGAATACGATTTTGTGGCTACACCGATTCCCGGAGGCAGCAGCATGGACGCATTCCGTGCAGAAGACGGATCGGTTCTCAGCGGAATGGAGTTTCATCCAGGCTACCTGTATACAGACAATGACAAAAAGATCACGGAAGAAGGGATTCCCTGTACGGTCCGTTACCGGGTTGTTGAGTATACGGAAGGCATGGATGACAGGGAACTGTATACCGGCGGAACCCGGGGCGAAGTCACATTTGTCCTGCAGCCCGGAAAATGACAGGAGGAAACAGAAAGATGAAGAAATTATTCCTTTGCCTCCTTTGCCTGACGGTGCTTCTGACCGCGGGCATGGCGGAGGAACTGCCGGAAAAGGCTTATTACTGCAGTATCAGAGTGAATCCCGACATTCCTGAGGAGATCATGAGGAATGTGTTCGCAGCGTACATGGCTGCGGAGTGTGAGACAGAATTTGAAGACAACCATGCCTGGTGTCCTTCCCTGATTACAAGTGGCGAGGGATGGTATCCCAGTCCGCCGGTTGCCGAAGACAATGAACGTATCCGGAATTGCCGGGAAATTGCGGAGAAACTGCTCCGTGACGCGCTTCCTTCCTGTGAACCGGAACTGGTTACAGCCATGCCGTACAGGGATTACCAGGAATGGGAACTCAAAACACTCCTGAATTTCGAACTGAAGGACGGACAATGGCACTACCTGGGAAAACCTGTAACACCGGAGATGGAAGAAACACTGAAAGCAGCGGGTCTGAGCTGTGCGGATGACCGCGCAAGAATGGAGGAATTCGATCCTTCCTGGACGATCCTTCACTACCGTCCGTCTGTGTGCGGATTGCCTTACGGATGGGAATATGATGCCGGATGCACCTGCGCGTTCATATTCAACAGGGAAAACAAGCTTGTCTCCGTCATGCTGGGCACGGATTTTTCTGCCGAACCGGTGAAAGAGGCAGCCATCAGGATTTCACGGGAGGAAGCGCTTCAGCTGGCCCGGGAGTATGCCGCAAAGGAACAGGGATACGACTGGCGGGGATATGTGGGAGAACCCTATGACGATCTGCTGAAGGAACTGGGATATTCATCAATCCGAAGCCAGTGGGTTTCCGAAGATACGGCAAGGCTGGTGATGGCCGCCGATTCCAAAGGTGAACTCCGGCCGGTATGGGAATGCGGGATCAGCATGCAGGTGATCGCGGACGGGGAAGTGATCCAGGAACATTTCCAGGGACCGACAGGTGTTTTCTTTTCAGCCGAAGACGGATCCCCGATGTAAACCGATATACGTACCATTCAAATCACACCGCGCAGGCGGTGTGATTTTGATATCCGGCAGGTATGGACAGAAGGATGCCCGGGAGTGTATCATACAAAAAAAACAGGAAAGGGAGATGAAGCATGGCAGGACCGAGAGGGCGGGCCAGTTTCCTGACGGACGAGGAGAAAAAGAACGCTCCGAAGATCACAAAGGAACTGATCGGCCGGGTTTTCTCCTACCTGAAACCCTACTGGAAGCAGCTGGCACTGGTTCTGGGCTGTATCGTGGTTTCCTCTGTATGCAGCCTGTTTCCTTCCATCCTGACCGGTAATATCATCGACGTACTGACCGGGAAGGATCTGGGCGGCTGGTTCGGCGCGGGCCTTTCCGCCCTGATCCGGCTGATTATCCTGACGCTGCTGCTGTACCTGGCCTCCAACCTGATCAGCGTGGCGGAAACGTACCTGAACAGCTGGATTGCCCAGCATATTTCCTTCGATATGCGGAACCAGATGTACCGGCACCTGCAGAAAATGTCCCAGCGGTTCTTTACGTCCGCCAACCAGGGAGACATCATCACCCGGATGACCAGCGATATTTCCGGGGTGGAGAGCGTGGTGACCGGGACTTTCACCAGCATCCTGTCCAACACCATCACGCTGGTGGTGGCGGTGATCGCCATGTTCCGGAAAAACTGGATCCTTGCCCTGGTGGGCATCGCGGTGGTGCCGCTGTTTACCCTGCCCACGCGGATGGCGGGCAAACGCCGGTGGAAGCTGGCAGGGGAGGCCCAGGCCTGTAACGACGAGATCAACGGGATCCTGAACGAGACACTGTCCGTCAGCGGGCAGCTGCTGGTAAAGCTTTTCGGCCGGGAGAAGGCGGAATATGACCGCTACGAGGAAGCCAACGGGCGGATGATCAGGCTGAACATCCGGGAACGGATGGCCGGCCGGTGGTTCTTCATGCTGCTGAGCACCCTGACCTCCATCGGGCCGATGCTGCTGTACCTGGTGGGCGGCATCCTGATCATGAAGCACGACAGCAGCTTGAGCGTGGGCGACATTACGGTGCTGGTGGCCCTGCTGGGACGGATGTACGGCCCGGTGAACAGCCTGCTGAATATCCAGGTGGACTGGATCCGGTCCATGGCCATGTTCACCCGGATCTTTGAATACTATGACATGAAGCCTGAGATTGACGACCGGCCCGGGGCGAAAGAACTGGTGAACGCGAAGGGTGAGATCGTCTTTGATCATGTGGACTTTACCTATGACGGGGAGCGCATGATCCTGAAGGATATCAGCTTTACCCTGCACAGCGGGGACTGCGTGGCCATCGTCGGCCCCAGCGGCAGCGGCAAGAGCACCATCGTCAACCTGATTCCGCGGCTGTGGGATCCCACAAAGGGCAGCGTAACCTTTGACGGCACGGATGTGCGGGATTACACGCTGCACTCCCTGCGGGACGAGGTGGGCGTGGTGACCCAGGAAACCTACCTGTTCAACGGTACCATCCGCCAGAACCTGCTGTATGCCAAGCCGGATGCCACCGAGGCCGAAATGATCGAAGCCTGCAAAAAGGCCAATATCTATGACTTCATCCGGAACCAGCCGGAAGGACTGGACACCATGGTGGGCAACCGGGGCCTGAAGCTTTCCGGCGGGGAGAAGCAGCGGATTTCCATTGCCCGGGTACTGCTGAAGGATCCGGCCCTGCTGATTTTCGATGAAGCAACCTCTGCCCTGGATTCCATTTCCGAGGCGGCCATCCAGGCGGCCATCAATCCGCTGATTGAGGAGAGGACCTCCATCCTGATTGCCCACCGGCTGTCCACAATCCTGGCAGCGGATGAGATCCTGGTGGTGCGGGAAGGACAGATCGTGGAGCGCGGAACCCATAAGGAGCTGGTCCGTGCGGGCGGCACATATCAGGAACTGTATGAGACCCAGTTCAGCAAGGCTGAGCAATAAAATAAATCAGGAGGAACAAACATGCCCCACGCAGAGATCAACTGCTATCCCGGAAGAACCGAGGAGCAAAAGAAACAGTGTGCGGAAAAGATCGCACAGGACATTGCCGAAATCCTGGGTTGCCCGGTATCCGCCGTTTCCGTGGCTATCCGCGAGATCAATCAGGAGGACTGGAAACAGCAGATCTGGGACGAAAAGATCGTTCCGGCGGAAAAAGAACTATATGTCAGGCCCGGATATACCTGCGACTGACATCCTGCATACAGGCACTCCCGGGAAAAGGCCGCATGATGCGGCCTTTTTTTGAACCGGACAGAAACGGGAAAGACTGCAGGTTGCTATTTCCGGAGGGGATCCGGTATAATAGACAGGCGCTTTCCGGGACGGAAGGCAAGCCAAAGAACAAAAAAGAGGGACAAACGATGAGAAAAACAATCCTGAAAAAATATGCCCGCCTGATTGCCGAATGCGGCGCCAATGTACAGAAGGGCCAGGAGGTATTCATCCTGGCACAGACGGATCAGCCTGAATTTGTCGGGATGGTGACGGAAGCGTGCTATAAACTGGGAGCCAGCCGTGTGGTGGTGGATTTTGACTACGCGCCGCTGGAAAAATTGCATGTAAAATACTGCAGCCTGGACACACTGGGCAGCCTGACCCGGTATCAGAAAGCCCGCTGGGAACACTATGTGGAAAAGATTCCGTGCCGGATATATCTGGAATCGGAGGATCCGGACGGACTGAAGGGAATCGACCAGGATAAAATGCTGAAGGCGCAGCAGATGCGGTATCCGCTGATCAAGGGATACCGGGATGAACTGGAAAACAAATACCAGTGGTGTATTGCCGCTGTGCCCGGTCCTGCCTGGGCGAAGAAGGTGTTTCCGGGCATGCGCACGTCCCAGGCCATGGAAAAACTCTGGGAGGCAATCCTTTCCACCAGCCGGGTGACGGAAGACCCGGTGGCCGCCTGGAAAACCCATAACGCAGACCTGAAGGCCCGCTGCGATTACCTGAACAGCCTCGGAATCGAAGAACTGCATTATACCGCCGGAAACGGTACGGACTTTACCGTGGGAATGATACCGGAAGCCGAGTTCAAAGGCGGCGGGGATACCAGCCTGCAGGGAATCTTTTTCAATCCCAATATTCCCACGGAAGAGTGCTTCATTTCCCCCATGAAGGGAAAGGCCGAGGGTACGGTGGTGGCCAGCATGCCCCTGAGCCGGGACGGCCAGCTGATCGAAAACTTCCGCATTCGTTTTGAAAACGGGAAAGCCGTTGAATGGCACGCTGAAAAAAATGAGCAGCTGCTGACGAACATCATTACCGCCGATGAGGGCGCTGCCTACCTGGGGGAGTGCGCGCTGGTACCTTACGATTCTCCCATCCGCAACAGCGGGCTGCTGTTCTACAATACGCTGTTTGATGAAAACGCGGCCTGCCATCTGGCACTGGGCATGGGGTTTGCCGATACGATCAGGGATTTTGAAAAGAAAACCCTGGAAGAGTGCCGGGGACTGGGCATTAATGATTCCATGATCCATGTGGATTTCATGATCGGAACGGAAGACATGAACATTGACGCAAAGACCGGGGACGGGAAGACAGTGCCGGTTTTCCGGAACGGAAACTGGGCATTCTGATCAAAAATACAAATAATTATGAAACCGGCTGTAACAAAAAGCCGGTTTCATTCGTACAGTATAGTGAAGAAGGCTGGTGAGACTGGTGAGGGAGGACCGGGAACTGGTGGCGCTGCTGAAAACCGGAGACGCAGAGGCGCTTGAGCAGCTGATCATGCGCCGGCGGGCCGGGGCGGAAGCATACGCACGCGGTATCCTTCACGATTCCCAGGCCGCGGAGGACGCGGTACAGGAGGCCTTTTCAAGGATCTATGCCCTGCGGGCGGACCTGGATGATCAATGCTCCTTTTCGGCGTATCTGTATACGATCGTGAAACGGATCTGCATCGATATGCTGCGGAAGCAAAAACGCTTTCCGGAACTGCCGGGAAATCTGCCGGATCCACCGGTGGATTCAGCTGAAACAGAATACCTGAACAACTGGGAAAGACTTGAACGGATTCATCTGCTGGCGTCACTGGACGAGCAGGACCGGACACTGCTGCTGGCTTTTTCCATGGAAGGAAAAACGACCAGGCAGATTGCAGACGAAATGAAGATGTCTGACGGACAGGTCCGGATCCGGCTGCACAGGATCCGCAGAAGACTGAAGAAAGGAAGAAGCAATAATGCGGAATGAATATCTGGATGCAATTATCCGGCGCGGGAATGAACTGAACATGCTGGAGCAGGCAGCCGCCCTGTACGATCCAAAGAGCGTTTCCTTCATCCGGTGGGCAGTGGCCGGGGTATTCGGCCTGCTGGTCGCGCTGCTTCCTTCTGTGTGTACCGCGCAGGCCTTTATCCAAATTATCTGAAAGGCAGGATCTGAGTGATGAAAGAGAAAACGAAGGAGAAAAAGAAGAAAACAGTGGCACGTGAAATCCTGGAATGGGTTCTGACAGTGGTGGCAGCCGTTCTGATCGCACTGCCCATCCGGGCGTTTGCCTTTGAACTTGTGCGGGTGGACGGAAGATCCATGAACAGTACGCTGGCAGACGGGGAAATCATGTTTGTATCCAAGCTTGATTACGCCTCCACCTGGCTTTCCTTCCCGTGGCAGGATGACGCCTCGAAGGAAAAGGCGCCCCGCATCACCACCGGCGGCGACCCCAAACGCTTTGACGTGGTGATCTGCAGATATCCCGGCCGCGGCGACACCAACTTCGTCAAGCGGGTTGTGGGACTGCCCGGGGACACCGTGGAACTCCGGCAGGGTTATCTGTATATCAACGGAGAGAAATACGATGAGCCCTATATCCGGGACGAATACCGGAGCGGCAGCGGAAGTACCTACGGACCGGAAGTAGTGCCGGAGGGACATTTCTTTGTGATGGGTGATCACAGGAACAATTCCAATGACAGCCGTGCCCAGGGCGCCATTTCCCGGGACATGATTGTCGGACACGCACGCAGCGTGCTGTTCCCATTCAATGAGATCCGGGGAATTGAGTAAACCCGGGACGGTAAACAATCCTGATATCAGGCCGGATCTGCGGATCCGGCTTTTTCATGCCAGTCCTGTACCCGATATGAAAAAAAGCGGAATTGTGTTATAATATTTCTTCAGTACGGGATCTGACAGGATTCCGTATGGAAAGGAAGACTTATGACTGAAAGACAGCGCAGCCTGATCGGCGGAATATCTGTGCTCGGAGCTGCCGGGCTCATCTGCAAGATCGTCGGCGTTTTATACCGGATTCCCCTGTCCAATATGATCGGCAGCCTGGGAATGGGCCTGTTCGGACAGGTCATGCCCTGGTACAATCTGCTGCTGAGCATTACCTCCGCGGGTATTCCGGTGGCCATTTCACGCATGGTTTCCCACTATATCACCATCGGAGAGCCCGGAAACGCCCACCGTGTTTTCAAAACCGCATTAAAGCTGCTTACTGTGCTGGGCGTAGCCACCACGGTTATCCTGGCACTGCTTTCCCGCCCGCTGGCGGAATTTGTCAAAACACCGCAGGGATACCAAAGCTTTATCTGCATCGCTCCCTCCCTGTTCTTCGTCTGCATTATGAGCGCATACCGCGGGTATATGCAGGGCATGCGCCGCATGATGCCCACGGCTGTCAGCCAGCTGATTGAACAGGTGGGGAAGGTGGCGGCAGCCCTGCCCCTTGCCTCCATCGGGTTTGCCCGGGGCGGCTGGGTCCTGGGCAGCGCCGGAGCGCTTCTGGGGACGTCCCTGGCAGAATGCGCAGCCATGCTGTATATGATTATCCGCTGCCGGTTTGTGAAGACGGCGCCCGCAGCCTCGGACGAAACTCCTGTTTCCGGCCGCGCACTGGCCCGGCGGATCGTGATGATTGCTATTCCGATTACCCTGGGAGCCTGTATTGTCCCTCTTTCCAATTCCATTGACGCCAGCATGCTGAAGCGCCTGATGATGGCTTCAGGCTTTTCTGCCGATGCCGCCCAGGCCCGTCACGGCCTCCTGACAGGCATTGTTTTCCCGCTGATCAATGTGCCTACCGCACTGGCCATGGCCATGTCCACCAACCTGGTGCCCGCTGTGGCCGCCGGACTGGCGCGGAAGGATATGAAATATGTGGCCAGGGAAACAGGCATCGGCCTGCAGGCTGCTTCGGTGGTCGGATTTCCCTGTTCCATCGGTATGAGCCTGCTGGCCAAACCAATTGTTTTCCTGTGCTTCAGCGGCAGCTATTCCCATGAGGAACTGATGCTGGCCAGCAGCCTGCTGGAATTCTCCGCCATGACGATTATCCTGTTCACCATGGTGCAGGCCACTTCAGGGGCCCTGCAGGGAGCGGGGAAACAGAGAATCGCCATGCTGACGCTGGTGGCGGGCGTAATCTGCAAGATTGCCCTGAACGTGATCCTGGTCAGCCGGTATGACATCAACATTCACGGCGCACCCATCGCATCACTGGTATGCTATACCGTTTCCATGATCCCGAATCTGTACTATACCTGCAAATATACCAGCTACCGGTTCTCGGTAATGAATATTATCCTTCGTCCGCTGGGCGCTTCCGCCCTGATGGGCGGGACGGTCTGGGCACTCTACACCTTTGTTTTCGGCGGGGAACAGGGGATGCTGAACGCGGGCCTTTCAAGGCGCCTGCTGCTGGTGGCGGTGTGCATTGCTGCCGGTGTCATCGTCTACCTCGCTGCCGCATTCCTGCTGAAGGCCATCAATCCGGATGATCTTCCCGCCCGGTTCCGGAGGAAAAAAGGAGGCCGCGCATGATCCGGCAGATCATTCACGACCCGATTTTCCTCGCACAGCCTTCGGTGCCCGCTACGGCGGCGGACATTCCTGTGGCCGCGGACATGATTGATACCCTGACGGCGAACCTGGACCGGTGCGTCGGCATGGCAGCCAACATGATCGGAGAGCGGAAACGGATTATTGCCATTGTCAGGGGACCGGTCGTTGCGGTTATGCTGAATCCGGTCATCCTCGAGGGTTCGGGTGAATACGAAACAGAGGAAGGCTGCCTTTCACTGGAAGGGATCCGGAAAACAAAACGGTACAGGTCCATCAGGCTGACCTGGCAGGACCAGAAAATGAAATCCCACACAGAAACTCTGGCGGGATTTCAGGCACAGATTGTCCAGCATGAAATTGATCACTGCAACGGTATACTGATCTGAGAAAAACGGAATAATTACTGTTTCCTGGAAGCCTGCTTATCAAGATACATGGCCTGGTCGGCATTTCTTGAATACAGTTCGGCTTCGCTCTGAATAGGCGCAATAAAGGAAGCGTGGGGAATACTCCGGAAGCAGCCGATACTGACTTTGACGGCATAGCGCTTTCCGGCTTTATTGACGATATCGTCAATATGTTCCCGGACCAGGGAAATGAAAGCATCTTCCTTCTGTTTGTCATAATGCTTTGCCAGGACCATGAACTCATCCCCGCCGGTACGGATGCAGACCTCATCGAGCATGGCGCTTCTGCGCATGGCTTCCGCAATGGTGCAAAGGCAGAAATCTCCCTCCGCGTGTCCGTAACGGTCATTGATTTTTTTCATGCCGTTCATGTCGATCAGGAAAACAGCCAGTTCCGTTCCCGCGGCACGGCATTCTTCATAATAGCTTTCAAAGAACCGGTAATAGCCCCGGCGGTTATACAGGCCGGTGAGGGTATCTGTCTGATACAGGAAATCCAGTTCCTTTACGGTGGCGGTGAGCCTGTTGCGGAGCTGCCAGTTCATCAGGATGGCGCTGACGCTGACAAGCCAGGATTTGATGTGCAGCTGTTCCATTTCCTGCAGGACCGGATCCACAATCAGGTATCCGTAAAAATACTGCAGATGGTGAATGGGGAAGATATAGTACGGTTTTTCATCTTCCATCATTTCATCCGGAAGCAGCTGGCCTTTCCGGAGCTTCTGCTTCCGGACGGGTTCTCCACGCCAGTAACCGCAGACGACACTGAAGGTTTCCTCCTTCAGGGAATAGCGGTGCGTGATCAGCTTGTTCTCTTTCCAGCCGTCGATCAGGCATAAGACTGCATCCCGGAAGCCGGTTTCCCGCAGGCAGCCCTGTTCGATCTCCCGAAAAATATCCTCTTCCGTTTCAGCCAGGGCGCCGCCGAGAGAAAGATTGGTGGTGGAAAGCACCAGGTTTTCCAGATTCTGCACAGTATGGACATACTGTTCCCGGATCAGGTCCTTCCTGTATACGTTGAGCGGTTCACAGCCGCAGGACTGGCGCAGGCGCAGGGTGCCCGGCACAGAAATCAGACTGTCAGCCTCGCCGCCGCGCAGGAGACACTTCAGGGTTTCCATACCGGTCTGTCCGACCCGGAAGAAAGGCTGGGCCGACGTGGTGATGGTAGGCTCATTGAAGCTGGCGCGGAGGATGTCATCATACCCGGTGACCAGGACGTCATCCGGCACGCTGAAACCGTGGGATTCAAGCGCCTGGATCACACCGATGGCGGTATAATCGTTGACACAGACGATGGCATCCGGCAGAGGCTTATCGCCGGAGGCGGTATAATGCTCCAGGATCTGGGACACCACATCTTCACCGCATTCGGGCCGGAGGGTGCCGTAGTAGATGCGCTCATCCCCGCAGGGAAGGCCGCGGTCAGCCATTACGCTGCGGAAGATATCGATACGTTCCTGACAGAAGGAGCGCCTGCTGGGACCTGCTACGTGGATAATATCGCGGCAGCCGTGATGCACGATGAGATGCTCAATGACTTCCGAGAAAGACACTTCCTGATCATTGACGATGCAGTGGGTCCCTTCCTTCACGGTTCCGAGGGTAATCACCGGACAGGGGGCTGCCTTCTTCAGCCGGTCAATCGGTTCAATGAAGGAACCGGTCATATAGGTATCAAAGGTGATCAGGGCGTCAAAATCCTTCAGGTCAGGCAAAAGGTAGACAACAAAATCACCGGTATCGTAATCCTGATACCGGACGTACTGCCGGCTGGTATGATTGTCCGCAAAGCTTGTAAAGAAGACAAGCTTGATATTTTCCCCGCGGGCGGCATCCATCATGCCGTCCACGGTTTCACGGACCATGTCTTCATACAGCGCTGATATGAAGACGGCTACCTTTTTCCGTTCCATAACCCCATACCTTATCCCGGAGCCTGAGCCCCGAATTATGCATACTGACGCTGTGATAATTGTACATTAGTTGTATTATACATGAAAACGCCATATACATCAAGCATTATCCGGTTTCGCTCTGTCCGGTCCGTTTCCTGATCTTTCCATAAAAAGGAAACAGGTTCCTTTCACAGAAAAGAACCTGTTTCGAAAACATACAATTGCCGGAGCGCAAAGGTCAGGCGTTCTGATCGCCGGCACCGCTGACGATCCGGTAGTAGATGCCGGAGGTCAGGCGGTAGACGATGCCGTAGAAGAGCGCGAAGACCGCAAAGCTGATCAGGGTGGTGCGGATAAAGAGTCCCACGTTGAACAGGCCGAAAATGGTCAGCATCTTACGGATCATCGGGAAGGCAAAGACCAGGTGCAGGCCGGCAAAGGCCAGCGGGAGGGCAAAGACGGTCAGCAGCTGGGAACTGATGCTGGAGCGGATCTCCTTTTTCGTCATGCCGACCTTCTGCATGATATCGAAGCGCTTCGCATCCTCATAGCCTTCGGAGATCTGCTTGTAGTAGATGATCAGCACGGCGGCGAAGAGGAACACGATGCTCAGCAGGATGCCGATGAAGAAGAGGCTGCCGTACATGCCGTAGTATTCTGCAGAGCTGCCGGCACGGGTTTCGATGAGCCTGATGCCGATCGCATCTTCCGGGAATACGTCATGGATCCGGGGAAGAAGCTCATCGTGAATTGCCTCGTCGAGCCGGATGTTTTCCTCATCGGAAAGGCCGGTGTCAAAGCTGTATTTCCACATGCACCGGAGCCGCTGGCTGCCGTCTTCTTCCGATTCCCCGTCAAAGCTGTCAACAAAGCCGGAAAGGTCGGAAACAACAAGGGTCATGGTGGGGAAACCCATGCTGGAATGATTTGCCGAATCACTCCGGGTCTGCCGCCTGACCTTCCAGCTGCGGGTGACACTGCCCATGGCCAGCGTGAGGGTATCTTCTTTCAGATCCATGCCGCCGGTGATTACCACGGTTTCATCATCAGCCAGTTCCGGGGGTACGATGCCGGAAACTTCAGGGGAGTCAGGAGAAACCAGGTAGATTTCCCGGAGGGTGTTGAAGTTTTGATCTATACCGGTCGTGGAATAATCACACTGGATGATACCGTCCTGCTGGATACCGGCCAGGCTGACATACCGCCGTTCCAGGACTTCCGTTGCGGAAATGCCTTTCTCTTTCAGGTAATCCTGTATGACAGTCGCGCCCCTGTCGGGCCCGTCCCCTGTCAGGTAACCGGGGCCGTTCATGTAAAAGGTCAGGTTGATTTCCCGCGGATAGGAGGAATTGAGGGAATCATCTATCCCGAACCACAGGCAGGTAGTGGTGGAGATCATGACCAGGATCATGGTGGCGATGATGCAGATGGAGGCCAGGCCGGCGCCGTTGCGCTTCATGCGGAAGGTCATGGAGGATACGGAAACGAAGTGCTTTGCCTTATAGTAGTATCCTTTGCGGCTTTGCAGGATGCGGCAGAGTTTCACGCTGCCGGTGACCAGGAGCAGGTAGGTTGCCACGATGACCATCAGCACAGCACCGAAGAACCACAGGATGGCGGAAATCGGGTTGGCTACGGTGACAGCGATGTAATAGGCGCCGCCGAGAATGAGCACACCAAGCACCGCGAAGAGCCAGTTGCCCTTCGGGGGCTTTTCGCCGGCGCTCTCGGACTTCATCAGGGAAACGGCGCTGCTGCGGGCGGTGCGGATGACCGCGGACAGCCAGAGCAGGCCGAAGATAGCCGCGTAGAACAGGCAGGTCTGGCCGATGGCAGCGGTATCCAGGCGGAACGAGTAACTGATATTGCCGCCCAGCATGTTGATCAGGCCCAGCTCCGCCAGTTTGGACAGGAGAATGCCCAGGCACAGGCCGCTTGCCAGCGCGACGGCGAAGGTGATCAGGCTTTCCCAGGTAATGATGCGGACCAGGTTGCGCTTGCCCATGCCCAGCACGTTGTACAGGCCGAACTCCCGGGCCCGGCGGCGGAGCAGAAAGGAATAGGTGTAATAGAGGAAAACCAGGGAGAAAAGCAGGATCACATACCGGCCCAGGTGCATGATGACCCCCATGGTCTCTGCGCCGCGCGGCACAAGTTCAAGCGCCGCGGGGGATGCCAGGAAACTCAGGATGTAGAACACGGCGACCATGCAGATGCAGGTGAGCAGGTAGGGCCGGGCAAGCTGCCGGTTTTTCCGGATACCGTCCCAGGCCAGGCGGGGATAGAAGAAGGTCTTCACGCCCGCTCACCTCCCTGGACCAGCAGGGTCAGCGTGTCAACGATCTTCTGGTAGAACATGTCGTCGGATTCCTCGCCGCGGTACAGCTGGTGGAACACTTCGCCGTCCCGGATGAAGAGTACGCGGCCGGCCCGGCTGGCGGCGCGGGCGGAGTGGGTGACCATGAGGATGGTCTGGCCCATGCGGTTCACGTCCGCGAAGAGGCGCAGCAGTTCGTCCGTGGCTTTGGAATCCAGGGCGCCGGTAGGCTCGTCGGCCAGGATGATCCGGGGATGGGTGATCAGGGCCCGGGCAACGGCGGCGCGCTGCTTCTGGCCGCCGGAAACTTCGTAGGGATACTTCTTCAGCAGGTCTTCAATGCCCAGGGAAACCGCGATGGGCATCAGGGTGGCTTTCATTTCCTGGAAGCCCTTGCCGGCCAGCACCAGCGGCAGGAAGATGTTGTCTTCCAGGGAGAAGGTGTCCAGCAGGTTGAACTCCTGGAATACGAAACCCAGGTTATCCCGGCGGAAGGAAGCCACTTCATTCTCTTTGATCCTGGAGAAATCCCTGCCCTCCAGCAGCACGGTGCCGGAAGTGGGCTTGTCCAGGGCGGCCAGGATGTTCAGCAGGGTGGTTTTGCCGGAACCGCTTTCGCCCATGATGGCGACATACTCGCCTTCCTCCACGGTGAAATTCACATTTTTCAGCGCCTCCACGGCCTGGCCGCCGAACCGCGTTTTGTAAACCTTTTTCAGTCCTTTGACTTCAAGCAGACTCATTCGCAAGTCCCTCCGTTTCGTTGGTATGGCCTCATTTTAGAACAGTAAGCCGGTTCATTCCATCGAATCGGCTTACAATGCGGAGACCAAAACGAACAAAACTGTCACATTTATTCCATATCCAGTTTCCGGGAAGCCAGGTCCACGCGTACGGTGGTGCCCTGATCCGGAACGGATTCAATACTCAGACCATGCCCCAGCCGGTCGCACACCTGCCTGCACAGGCTCAGGCCCAGACCGCTGGCGCGCCTGTCCGCCCGTCCGGTAAGCCCGGTATAACTCCGCTCGAAGACCCGGGGAAGGTCCTCCGGGGCAATGCCGATACCGGTGTCCCGGACGCACAGAACAGCCGGCTCCTCCAGATATACGGAGACGGAACCGGCAGGGGTGTATTTCAGTGCGTTGGACAGCAGCTGTTCCACCACAAAGGCCAGCCACTTCTCATCCGTCAGCACCCGTTTGTTCACCGGCGTATAGTCCAGCTTCAGCTTCCGGCTGATGAATTCTCCGGCAAACTGCTTGAAAACCGGCCGCAGGATGCTGTCCAGGTCTGTCTCCCGGATCACATAGTCCGTGCTGCTGCCCTCCAGCCGCAGGTAGGTGAGCACCATGGACACATAGCGCTCAATGCGGCCCAGGTCGGACAGGAGAAGCCGGGCCTGCGGCGTATCATCCTCCTGCAGGCGCAGGCGCATGGAGGAGATGGGTGTTTTGATCTGGTGCGCCCAGAGAGTGTAATAGTCCATCATGGCGCTCATTTCCGTTTCGGCGCGGGTGCGGGCTTCCCGGTTCTGTTCCTGCAGCAGGCGGACGATCTCCCGGTAGTCCGCGGCTTCCACGTCCCGGACCTCGGGCAGTTCCGTGTCCATCTCCCGCAGGCCGGAAATCAGCTTATGCATACGCAGCGCGCGGAGGAAACCGACGGCCAGCGCGGCCAGGCCCAGCAGCGCACACAGCACAGCCGGGTACAGCACGGCCCTCACCGGCAGGTGGTACAGGGAGAAGGAAAAGGCCATGATCCCGGCAAACAGCACGAACAGCAGGATCGAGGCCGCCCTGCTCCGCAGGTATTGTATCAGCAGTTTCATTTTCTTACCCCACCAGATAACCTTCGCCGAATTTGGTCGTAATGAAATCACTGACACCCGCGGCTTCCAGCTTCTTCCGCAGGCGTCCCACATTCACGGTCAGGGTGTTTTCATCCACAAAGGAGTCCGTCTGCCAGAGCGCCTCCATCAGCTTTTCCCGGCTGACGATCTTCCCTTTGTTCTGCATCAGGGTCAGCAGGATCCGGTATTCGTTCCTGGAGAGATCCAGTTTCTGCCCGTTGCAGGTGAGACTGTTGTCCCCGGTGTTCAGCAGTATGCCCCGATGTTCCAGCACCGGGGCAGAGCCGGCAAAATCATAGGAACGGCGCAGCAGGGCCTGGACCTTGGCTACCAGGACATCCGGGTCAAAGGGCTTGGCGATGAAATCATCCGCCCCCATATTCATGGCCATGATGATGTTCATATTATCAGACGCGGATGAAACAAATATCACGGGAACAGAGGAGGTTTTCCGGATTTCCGCACACCAGTGGTAGCCGTTCATGAAAGGCAGGGAAATGTCCAGAAGAACCAGATGCGGCTGCACCCGTTCAAAATCCTCCATGATACGGCGGAAGTCCGTGACGGCTTCCGCCTTCAGGCCCCACCGGGAAAGGGCGGCACAGACGGAACCGGCGATGCCCGGTTCGTCCTCCACAATCAGAATGCGGTAATCCATAAGAAAGCTCCTTTGATGACAGGCCGGGAATGCAGCTTCAGCGAAGCGGCGGCCTGTACCTGAATGATAACATATTATTGAGTGAAAGGACAGCAGGAGACCGCAGACCGGGAGGAAAGGTCAGGCAATTTCCCCGCGGGCAAAAAGATTGTCCTTTCCCATGCCGCAGACGTAAGGATTGCTGTCATAGAGGTGACAGAACTCCAGGAAATCCTTTTTCTGTTCCGGATCATTCATGATCTTCACCAGGATTTCATTGGGAATGGTGCGGGCAAATGCGCCGGGGCCGGCCAGGGCGATTTCCTGAACGCCGCAATCCTTCAGAATCCTTTCCAGTTCATCCGGCATAAAGTGATAGGAAATGCTCCAGGGCGCTTCACCCCGGTTATAGGCGGCCTGCGTTTCCTCCACATCGCACAGAAGACCGGTGTCCCAGGCCTTCATCAGGCTTTCCTTCCGGAAGGTGAACTGATCAATCATCCGGTCGCGGCTGTTCAGGCACCACTGGACCCAGCTGTCAGGGCTGTTCCGGTTCAGGATAAACTGGTTTTTCTGGACGGGATTGGCCAGATAGGGCAGGGCGCCAAGCCGGCCGGAAACACTGAGCATCACACGCTTTTTCGCGATGCGGACCAGTTCCCGGACTGTTCTTTCCTGATCCGGCCAGGTGTAGGAAACCGGCGCATCGAAGGAAACCACCATATCAAAACTCCGGTCCGCATAGGCGGAAAGATCCTCCAGCGCTCCCTTTACGAAGGTGATGCGGTCCAGAACACCTGCCTTTTCAGCCAGCTCCGCGGCTTTATCAAGCATGGACTGCGAAATGTCTAAATGGGTGACGTGCAGGCCCCGGCGGGCCAGCAGGATTGAAAAGCGCCCGCAGCCTGCGCCGCCGTCAAAAACAGTCCGGATGCCTTCCAGATGACCGAGCAGTTCACGCTCAATATGCGCTTTCTGAACGATATCGTCAATGAAGGTGTTTTCCCGTTCGGCTTCCAGTTCTCCCTTGTCCGGCTGATTCCACATCCGTTCGGATATTTTTGTGCTGCAATTCATATGCATTCCTCCTTCCGGCCTGTGCCCTGAATGAAAAAAACCACAAACAATGCCCGGCGGGACATTATTTGCGGCGTCGCTCAAAACGTACATCACACACAAACCTGATTTACTATATCATATCCCTGTTCCATGTCAAGAGGATGACCCATTGATCCGTTTTCCGGGAAACCCGGCAGAAGATGTTTGACATTGCCTTTATTTCCGGTTACGATGGGACAAAGCGTGAAGAGGAGGACGGAAGGAATGAAAACTTCACTGACCCGTGCCGCGGCGGCAGGTGTCCTGATTTGTATGGGATGTATTGTAAACCTGAAGGTGGGCGGCGGAATACCGGGAGCGGTGCTTTTCAGCGCAGGCCTTTGGTTTGTGGTGAATTTTGACGCGGAGCTGTTTACAGGCCGGGTGGCCCGGGCAGATTACGATCCCCTGCAGAAGCTGATTATGCTGGTGATGAACGTCATCGGCGCCGGCACCTGCGGATTCCTGGCTTCGCTGTTCCTTCCGGAAATCGGGGAGAGCGCACAGAAGATTGCGGCAGCCTATCAGGATCCGCTGAAAGTGGCCTGGCAGAGTGTGATGTGCGGCATCTGCATGTACCTGGCTACAACACCGCCGAAGAACAGGGATATCAGCCGCCTGCCTTTTGTGGTTTACGGGGTGGCCCTGTTCATTCTGTCCGCTTACGCCCACTCCATTGCGCTGGCAGGATACGCAGCCATTGCAGGGGGCATTGCCTGGTGGGTTATTCCGCTGGCAGCAGCAGGCAACGGCGCGGGAAGCTACCTGATCAAATTCCTTCTGACTTTTGACAAAAAAACAGGAGAAGCAAAATGAGTGAAAACGGTGGCTCAAAGCGGAGCAGAAAAGAAACCGCGGGCCTGCTGAAACGGTTCGTTTCCTATTACAAGCCTCATAAAAAACTGTTTGCCATGGATATGACAGCCGCCCTGCTGGTTTCGGTGATCGGGGTGGTTTATCCGATTATTACGCGTACAATGCTGAACACGCTGATTCCGGACCGCAACTACCGGATGATTGTGATCTTCGGCCTGGCGCTGCTGGCCCTGTATTTCATCAAGATGCTGCTGAATTACTTTATCCAGTATGAAGGACATATGATGGGCGTTTATATGCAGGCCAGGATGCGGACGGATATGTTTGCCCATCTGGAAACCCTGCCGTACAGTTTTTATGACACCCATGAGACCGGCAAGATTATGAGCCGGATGACCAACGATCTGTTCGAAGTGAGCGAGCTGGCACACCACGGACCGGAAAACATCATTATTTCCGTGCTGAGCATTGTGATCTCCTTTGTATACCTGAGCACCATTGATATCTGGCTGACCCTGATCATTTTCGCCTGCGTGCCTTTCCTGATCATTATCTCCTACAGCCTGCGGAAGAAGATGCGCCAGGCGTTCCGGGACACACGGTCCGCTGTGGCGGAAATCAATGCCAGCATGGAAAGCTCCATTTCCGGAATCCGGGTCACGAAGGCATTCACCAATGCGGACAAGGAAAAGGAAAAATTCGAGGTCGGCAACGGAAAATTCCAGATTGCACGGAAGGCTGCCTACAGCGCCATGGGACGCTTCCACAGCGGGAACACGTTTATCACGGATGTATTCAATGTGGTGGTGCTGATTGCCGGCGGCCTTTTCCTCTACAACGGCAGGATCCGGTTCGGGGACTATTCCGCCTTTATTGTTTCCGTGAATATGTTCATCAATCCGGTGATGACGCTGATCAACTTCATGGAACAGTTTGAGAACGGCGTGACGGGCTTTGAACGGTTCTGCGAAATAATGGACGCAAAGCCTGAAACCGACCGGCCGGGCGCACAGGACGCGGGCAAGCTGGAAGGGCATATCGAGTTCAAAGATGTGAGCTATGCCTATGATGAAGACAAGAATGTGCTGCGCCATGTAAGCCTGGACATTGCAAAGGGAAAAACTTTTGCGCTGGTGGGACCGTCCGGCGGCGGGAAAACGACGATCTGCCACCTTATTCCGCACTTTTACGACGTGATGAGCGGGGAAATCCTGCTGGACGGAAAAGAAATCAACAGCCTGACACTGGAAAGCGTACGGCGGAATATCGGCATTGTGCAGCAGGACATCTATCTGTTCAACGACACCATGAAGGAAAATATCCGGTACGGCAAGCTGGACGCAACGGATGAAGAAATCATCCAGGCGGCAAAACGGGCCAATATCCATGATTATATTATGAGCCTGCCCAACGGGTATGATACGAATATCGGAGAACGGGGAATCCGCCTGTCCGGCGGACAGAAACAGAGGCTTTCCATTGCCCGGGTGTTCCTGAAAAATCCCCCGATCCTGATTCTGGACGAGGCAACCAGCGCACTGGACAATACAACGGAGATCCTGATCCAGCAAGCCCTGGACGAACTGTGCCAGGGCAGGACCACGCTGGTGGTTGCCCACAGGCTGAGCACCATAAAAAACGCAGATGAGATTGCAGTGGTGGATGACGGCCGGATCACTGAACAGGGCACCCATGAGGAACTGATGGCAAAGCAGGGGACATATTATGAACTGTATCAGCTGCAGTTCCGGGCGAACAACGGGATGATATAAAGAAAGGAAACAGCGGACCATGCCGTATATTCCGGAAAGGAAACCGGAGGAACCTGCACAGGTTCCGGTAAAACAGTCCGGAGAGGATAAGCAGTCTTCGCCGAAAACCGTATTCAGACGGATGCGGCCGGCTTTGGTGTGCTTATTCGCGATCGCGGTTGTTTACGGAGCGGTACGGCTGGCCGGTTATGGCCTGGAATACGCGGGCTCCCGGGAGACCGGAAGAGAACTGCAGGCCCTGTACAGAGAAACTGAAACAGTGCCTGAAACACAGACGATGCCGCCTGAAAAAACCGCGGCACCGGCTACTGCTGCTGCGGCAGTGAAGCTTCCGGAAACACCGGTTCCGGAGGAAGCCGAAAAGGATGAACTGGAGGCGGTGCCGTATCCGGACAATCCCGACATGAATGTTCCGGAGCGCTTCCGCCGGCTGCGGAAAAAGAGCAGATACATCATCGGCTGGCTCAGCCTGGACAATGTGGACGAGGCAGTGGCATGGAAGGACAATACCTATTTCCTGAAGCATGACGCAACCGGGAAGCGGAACAGCAACGGCGCAATTTTCCTGGAGGAAGAAACCAACCTGCTGACAAGGCCGTATACACTCTGCCTGTACGGCCATAATATGAAGAACGGGAACATGTTCGGCAGACTGAAAAAATACCTGAGCCAGGAATACCTGTTCCGGCACAGGATCGTTACTTTTGACAGCATGTATGAGAACGGGCAGTACGCGGTTTTTGCCGCAGCGGAAATCAGCACAGTTCCCGGAAACAACCGGTATTATAATCTCTGGTCCCTGTACACAAAAAGCAGAGAAGCACGGGAACAGGCGATCAGCCGGCTGACCGGACTGGCCGCCTGTGACAGCATGCTGGATGTCCGGGCTGATGAGCAGATCCTTCTGCTGGTTACCTGCATCGGAGAGGATACAGACCGGCTGGTGGTTGCTGCCCGCAGACTGCGGGAAGGGGAGGGGGAAAACCATCTGGTTTTCCGGAAACAATAACCGTCAGTCCGCATCCTCAAGACCGTTCCCGGACAGATCCAGGAGACGGTCCAGCTCCAGGCTGACCCTTCGGACGGGAGATTCCGCCACGCGAAGGATCAGCTTGTTTTCATACGGGTCCAGTTTTTCAGCCTGCCCGGACACAACGTCATAACGGCCGCCGGCTTTGCGGGTATCCGGCGTGAAGATGAGCGCGGAAACCTGCGGACGGCAGCGCGACGCAAGCAGGGCGGAAAGCCTGCGGAGTTTCCGGTCAAGCAGTTCCAGATCCGATTCACCCGGATCGATCCGGGAATCGGTCAGGCGGGCTTCCTCACCGATCATCTCATCATAGCCGGTGAGGGCCGCAAAGGGAGAAAACTGGGCAGCCCGGTCATGCAGGCTCATGTGCGGGCGGGTATCCGACTGATGACGGGGAAGACCGATGATATCCGCGTAAACAACGCGGGGAGAAAGATCAGCGGACGATGACATATGAATCCCTTTCTTCTGTTTTGATGCCGGAGAAGGAGCCGGCGGCTTTACGCCCTGTGGCCGCCGACCTGGCCGTTGCGTGCGATGGCGGTGCCCGCCTCCTCCAGGTTCATCCCTTTGAGCATGGCGTTTTTGCCGAACCGGTCCCGGATTTCCAGGGCGGCTTCCTGCAGCCGCTTTTCTTTTGCGTCCGCGGCGGCCTGTTCTTCTTTTTCCCGGATCAGGTTTTCATAATCGGTAAAAAGGTCCAGCTGCAGGGGGGCTTCTTCCGGAATGTCTTTTTCCCGGATCAACCCGGCGGCAACCACACAGATCCGGCGGACCAGCATTCCCGGAAAGATGATCCGGTCATACAGCGCCATAACCGCGTCTGTAATGCGGCGGGTGCTGCTGGTCCAGCGGTCAAGGTTTTCGGTGCCATGAGCATACTTCGGTGTGATGCGGCCGTAGAAATCAACGGCGAGAGGACCGGTATAGATTTCCCCGGTGGAGGAAACCTGCCAGACAGTATCCCGGGCAGAATGTCCCTGATACTTTACGGAAAGGCTTTCCCGGTCATAACAGACTGTCAGCTCGAGCCTGCGGGTGACAAGCTTTTTGCGGACCAGGTCCAGGGTCAGCAGATCTGTCATTTCCCGGACGATCAGGCGGCCGTTCCGGACATCACAGGCTTCTGACAGGACCTGGCCGCTGCTGAGGCTGTTGGAAACCGGGCGGTAGGACAGGATATCCTTCATGCGCGCAGGCTCCCAGCCCCAAGCATGGTCGATGAGCAGCTCCGCATTGATTCCCATGGCGTTATAGAGCAGGTTTTCGTCCTGCAGGCTCAGGCGGGCGATATCTCCCATGGTGTGGCAGCCCAGTTTTTCCAGGCGGCGGGCAAGACCGTGGCCGACGCGCCAGAAGTCCGTCAGCGGCCGGTGGCACCAGAGCAGTTCCCGATAGCGCATTTCATCCAGCTCGGCAATACGGACGCCGTCCCTGTCCGCCGGGACATGCTTGGCCACAATGTCCATGGCCACCTTGGCAAGATACATATTGGTGCCGATGCCGGCGGTGGCGGTGATGCCGGTGTGATAGAGCACATCCCGGATCATGGTCATGGCCAGTTCATGCGGCGTCATTCCATAGGTTTTCAGGTAGCAGGTGATATCCAGGAAGCATTCATCGATGGAATAAACATGAATATCCTCACTGCTGATATATTTCATATAGATGGAGAAGACCCTGGTGCTGACCTGCTCATAGAGCTTCATACGGGGCGGGGCGACGATATACCTCAGCTCCAGGGACGGATCGGCGGCCAGCTCCCGGGCGTCGGCCGAGACACCGCTGAAACCGGAGGAACCGTCCGCCTTCCGGACCGCTTTTCCCAGACGGATGGCATTGCGCAGGCGTTCGGCGTTTACTTCTTTAATTTTCCGGACCACATCGAACAGGCGGATTCGCCCGGGAATTCCGTAGGCCTTCAGACTGGGGGAAACAGCAAGACAGATGGTCTTTTCCGTCCGCGTGGCATCGGCAACAAGCAGGTTCACGGAAAGCGCATCCAGGCCCCGGGCGACACACTCCACGGAAGCGTAAAAGCTTTTGAGGTCAATGGCAAGATAGATATGGTCTGACTGATTGTTCATAAGGCATAATTCCCGCAAAATACGGATGATTCAGGCTTCAACGTACCAGCGGCCGAGACGGCAGGAAGCAGTTCCGCCGGCCCGTTCGAAAAAAAGGGACTTTTCTTTTCCGCGGATCACAACGGTGTAGCAATCCAGAAGACGGCCGGAACCGGCAGGACGAAAGGCACGGACATCCTCAATCCGAAAAGTGCGCCCGTCCGGCCAGGTAATGACCCGGGGCTGCATAAAGCCGGTCCGGTCAAAATCGGAGGTTACCTGGACATAAACGCGGGACAAAACAAAGACCTCCTTTCGGTCCGGCCCGGCACCCGGCGCCGGAATCCGGAAGCGCGGGCAGCAGAAAAACTCTTATCTGTCTGTATAATAGCACAAAAGAAATGTCAAATCAACACAAAAGCACAAAAATATTGTGTTATCCTGTCAGTACAGAAAAAGCCAGATGCCGAACCAGTGAACCACGGCGCCGAAGAAAACAAAGAAATGCCAGAGGAAATGAGCTCCTTTTCTTTTCAGCGCAAAGGGAATGATTCCGACAGTGTAGATGATCCCTCCTATGAGGGTGGTCAGGAAGAGCGGCAGATTTTCACGGACCATGCGGGGCAGGAAAACCAGGCCGCACCAGCCCAGGACGATGAAAAGCGTAATGTGCAGGGCTTTGGGACGGCCCGGCCCGAAGACAGCCACAAAAACAATGCCGGTGATAATGACAGCCCACTGTACGCAGCACAGCACCGTACCGGACAGGCCGCGCCAGAAGAGCAGCCACATGGGCGTAAAGGTGCCGCCGATGAGCAGATAAATGGAAATATAATCAAACCGGCGCCAGAGGCGCTTGACACCGGAACCCCAGCGGAAGGAGTGATACAGGCAGCTCATGAGGAACATGATGACGAGGCACAGACCGTAGACCAGGGCACAGACCACCCCGAGGGAGGTATCCGCTTTCAGCAGAAGCAGGACAAGCCCGGCAATGCCGAGCAGGGCTCCCACACCATGGGTGACAGCATTGCCGACTTCCTCCAGAACAGAGCGTTTCGGCGGTTCATTGCGCATCCGGCGATCCTGGGACACAAAAGTCATCTCCTCAACAGAACGATAGAAGAAGGATAGCACAAAACGGCGGCACAATCCAGCGGGGAATGATGCACCATATGACTTGAAAACACCGGTACAGGCAGATATAATGATTCTGCCATTCCCAATCACTGAAAATACTGCAGCAGGAGAAGAAACATGAAAAGACGGGTCCGGATTCTTATATTCGCACTGGTTGTACTGATATGCGCGCCTGCGCTGGGAGAAGGAACAGTATATGACGCATTCGGCGAACTGTTTACGACCGAGGATATGATTGAAGGATTCAGCGTTCCGGTTCCGGCAGATGAAAACGCGTTCCGTTTCAGACCCGGAGACGGTCACTATATGACCTGCCGGTCTGTGAATGTATCTCCTCTGAACCGGATTTACATTGATTACTATGTGTTTGATCCGCTGAACGAATTTGCGGAGAACCAGGAGACTGCCGAAGCGGTTTACGATAACCAGCATAACGAAAAAAACAGGGAGTACGAGAGCCGGAACGTTTCCATAGACGGCCATATTGCCAGAATCTGCACATTCAGGGGGAAAACGGATGAGGGTGACCAGTCTGTCGGCATCCTGCATTATGCCCGAAACAACAGGATGCTGCAGATCCGGCTGTATTCCGAACCGCAGGACGGCATTTCCTGGGATGAGCTGCCCAAAGTCACGCTGGAAGACATGAAAAAGCTGGCAGGGATGGTGAAGTATGACGCCATACGGGCTTCCGCCACCGTGGAAGACGGAACCCTGAGCCTGTCCGCCAAAGACGGAAGCAATGTACTGTCGGCCGGGAATACGGTCAGAATGAATGCGGTATTTGACAATCCGGAAAAGGTAAACAAGGAACTGAAAAACAATAAGATCCTGTGGTCGGTACGGGATAACGGGAGCGGCAAGGTTCCGGAAAACGTACTCATTGACCAGAAGGGAGACCTGTCCGCCGGCAGGAAGGTTACAGATGTCATGGAGATTACGGTCAGGGCGGAATCCGCGGTCTATCATACGACGGCAGAGAAGCAGATGACCGTTTTTCCCGCAATGAGCAGCCTTGCGGCGGAACCGGCGAACATCAGGATCTATACCGGTGAAAAGAATCCGGTCACGGTACAGGCGGTTCCGGAACCGAAGACCGTTCCGCCGTCGGGGATCAGCTGGACGGCTGTACAGCGGGGAATCGTGGAAATCACAGCGGATCCGGAGAAGGGAACAGCCGATATCCTGCCTGTAAAGGCAGGCAATGCGGTGGTTGTAGCGAAGGAACCCGGCGGAAAAACCGCAAAGGTGAATGTTAGCGTACTCCAGTCAGTGGAGGATATCCTGCTCAGTGTGAACGGAACGGGCAGGCCGGGCGGCCAGGTTACGGTGAAGGCAACCATCATGCCGAAGATTCTGTGGGACCGGCAGGTGACCTGGGCTCTGGACGTGGATGAGAATATCGCAAAGATCGACCGGGGAACGGTCAGGATCGGCAAAAATGTGCCGGAAGGCACTGTGATTACGGTTACCTGCACGGCAGAAGACGCTCCGGTCCCTGTTGTGAGAACGGTACAGATTGAAGTGACAGGAAAATAACACGGACAAACTGCCGGCAATAAAGCGGTGCGTATGTCCGAAAAACGGATGCCCGCGGCCGGATACACTGCCGCGGGCGACCTTTTTTCCATTCCTGACCTGATGTTGAAAAACACGGCGGGAACGATTGACAGTCAAGAGCTAATTTTGATAAAATACACTTTAATTATACGGAGGGAGGATACTAGGGATGCTGCAGGACAAAATCAGGGAAGGGCTTACTTTTGATGACGTGCTGCTGGTACCGGCGAAAAGCGAGGTACTGCCCCGGGATGTGGATCTTTCGATCCAGCTGGCAAAAAATATCAAACTGAATATTCCCCTGCTGAGCGCCGCCATGGATACCGTGACGGACAGCCGGATGGCCATCGCGATGGCCAGAGAAGGCGGACTGGGAATTATCCATAAGAACATGACGATCGAGGAACAGGCAGCGCAGGTGGACAAGGTCAAGCGCAGTGAACACGGCGTTATTACCGACCCGTTCTTCCTGCATCCGGAAAACCTGATTTCCGATGCAGAAGAACTGATGAGCCGCTATCGCATCAGCGGGGTTCCCATTACCCGGGACGGAAAACTGGTCGGAATCCTGACCAACCGGGACCTCCGGTTTGAAACGGATTACAGCCGTCCCATCGGCGAAGTGATGACCAGCGAAAACCTGATCACCGCGCCGGAAGGCACCACCCTGGAAGAAGCCAAAAAGATCCTGGCCTCCCACCGGATCGAGAAACTGCCGATCGTGGACAAGGACGGTATGCTGCGCGGACTGATCACGATCAAGGACATTGAGAAAACAAGCAAATATCCGAACAGCGCCAAGGACGAGAACGGACGGCTGCTGTGCGGCGCCGCAGTGGGCGTAACGAATGACGTATTTGAACGGATTGAAGCCCTGCTGGCCGCTAAGGTGGACGTGATCAATATCGACACAGCCCACGGCCACAGCCTGGGCGTGCTCCGGCAGGTGGAAAAGATCCGGAATAAGTATCCGGATATCACCCTGTTTGCCGGAAACGTGGCAACAGCTGCGGCCACCCGTGACCTGATTTCTGCCGGCGTGGACTGCGTGAAAGTGGGCATCGGCCCCGGATCCATCTGTACGACCCGTGTGGTGGCAGGTATCGGCGTACCGCAGATTACAGCCATTTCTGACTGCGCTGAGGAAGCTGACAAGCACGGTATCCGTGTGATCGCTGACGGCGGTATCAAGTATTCCGGCGATATTACCAAAGCGCTGGCGGCGGGCGGCAGCTGCGTCATGCTGGGCAGCCTGCTGGCAGGTACCGAGGAAAGCCCCGGCGCCATGGAAATCTATCAGGGACGTTCCTTCAAGGTTTACCGCGGTATGGGCAGCCTGGCAGCCATGTCCGTCGGCTCCAAGGACCGTTATTTCCAGGAGGGACAGAAGAAACTGGTGCCCGAAGGCGTGGAAGGACGGGTGCCCTATAAGGGAACCCTGGCTGATACGGTGTTCCAGATGGTGGGCGGCCTGCGCGCCGGCATGGGCTACTGCGGCGCCAGGACCATTGACGACCTGCGGAAGAACAGTGAATTTGTCCGGATCACCAATGCAGGACTGGCTGAGAGCCATCCGCATGACATATCCATCACGAAGGAATCGCCCAACTATTCCCGCAATCTGTAAGACAATTGCAGGAAAAGCAGCCGGCAATCCGGAATTCATCATTCAGGATTACAGACACTGTTGTTATGAAAAGCATCATTCAGCATATGAACTGAAAAATCAGGATTCACTTTCTGAAAGACGGAAAGGAGCATGACTATGGGCAAGCGGTTTTACAAGCTGGCAGGAGCCACAGTCAGACTCTTCAGTCACCGGATGAAGACGGAGTGGGAGACTCCTTTTGAGGAAGGCCCCTGTGTTTTCGTGGTGAACCGTGCAGGAAATCACGGGCCGGTGGATATGTGCGCCAAGTTCCCACTCCGGGAGAAGATGCATGTCTGGGTGAACAGCGAGATGCTGTCAGCAAAGGAGGTTCCGGCTTATGTCCGGAAGAGCCGGTGGTGGAAGCCGGAAAGCTTTTTCGCACCGGTGCTGAATGCCACCGTTCCCTATACAGCTGCAGCGCTGATGCCTCCTTTCATGAAGAGCGTTCCCAATATCCCGGTATACCGGGACCAGCGGATCATGCTGACCCTGCGCCAGAGTATCCGTATCCTGCAGAAAGATCATTACCTGCTGATTTTCCCGGAAATACCGGGAAGCGAAAACGGCAGTTATCCGCGGATCAACACCGGGTGGCTGCGTATGGGACAGCTGTGGTATAAGGCCAGCGGCAGGGCGCTGAAAATGTATCCTGTATATGTGGACCGGAAGGAACATGTATTCAGGGTGGCTGCCCCTGTATGGTATGATCCTGCCCGCCGTTTCAGTGAGCAGGAGAAAGAACTGGCAGAAAAGCTGACCAGCGGCATGAGAAGCAGATGACAGAGCAAAGAGCCGTCAGGAATCGATCCTGACGGCTCTTTGACACTGTACAGCAGGTTATTCAGCAGGCTGAGGTTCAGGCGGCGCAATCGTATCCCTGCAGAGGATACGAAGGAATTTCCGGGCGTTATCCTGGTTTCTGCCTGTGATGTTCATACACAGGAAACCGTCTTTCGCGTAGACATACCGGCTGAGGCCGGGCAGTTTATCCTGCGGAATCCCGTAGAGATGGGTTTCCCCGGTGTCCTTCTCACTCCGCCAGCCGCTTTGCAGGCTGATCCCGGCACTGTCGAACAGGGACATGAGCTCCGGATCGTTTTCCAGGGGAGTCAGGGATCCGTTGGAGGCGTTATTCAGGAACTCCTCCCGGGGAAGCAGGTAAACGTCACCTTCCCCGACGGCCATATAG
This sequence comes from Christensenellales bacterium, assembly GCA_045111455.1. Classification (GTDB taxonomy): domain Bacteria; phylum Bacillota; class Clostridia; order Christensenellales; family Aristaeellaceae; genus Aristaeella. The sequence continues at coordinate 56,128 of JBGUGL010000022.1, forward strand.
GTCATCAGCTGCATGGGACCGTAGGTATCGTCACTTACCAGGGTTACATAGGAAAGCTCTTCCATATCGGACATTTCCGTTTCGCGGACCGTGTCCATGTACTCTGTAAGGGCGGATTCATCGATATAACCATAGGCATACAGGCTGACGGTTTTGTCCCGGGGAGGGCGGTATGCGGTGACGGAATACAGCAGATCAACCAGCCCGAAGGCAGCCACGGCGATCAGGAGGTATTTCCACCAGCTGTAGGTCAGATGCTGTTTCAGTTTGTATGAGGTAACCGGTGTTTTCATGGCAGTCTCCCCAATATTATATTTCCCGGCAGTAGCCGGCAGGGGAACTCCGCCGGAACCGCCGCATTACGGCAAACGCTGCGTAACAGAACAGCTTTTCAAAGCATACCACGGAACTGCCTCAAACACAAGGGAAAGCGGTCCGCACAGCTTCCCGGCACAGGAGAAAACGGCGCCGGTACTGGAAGAGAGACAATTACTTTGAATCGAAAAAGCAGGAAAAGAGCCGGGGAAAAGAGAATATGATAAACAGACGGAAAGGATCATACAGGAGACCGGATCATGAAAGGAAGGGAACATGTATGAAGTATCAGCCGATCATCACCGTAGGGAGACAGTATGGCTCCGGCGGCCGCTATGTGGCGAAACTGCTGGCGGAGAAGCTGAACATCCCTTTCTATGACAAGGAACTGCTGACGGAAGCGTCCAGGGACAGCGGCATCTGCCAGGAACTGCTGGAGAGCTATGACGAGAAACAGGGAAGGAACCTGCTGTTCTCCCTGATCAGCGGGGTGCAGACCCGGGGAGAACCGGGGACCATGTATATGGATATGCCCCTGAACCACAAGATTTTCCTGGCACAGTTCGACACGATCCGCCGGATCGCCGATGAAGGTCCCTGTGTGATTGTGGGACGCTGCGCAGATTATGTGCTGCGGGATCACGAGAACGTCATCAATGTGTTTGTTAAGGCAAAGACCGAAGACCGTATCCAGCGCATTATCAAGTATAACGGCGCAGATCCTGTAAAAGCGGAGGAGATCCTGCGCAAGGCGGATAAGCAGCGCGCCTCCTATTACAACTATTATGCCACGGGCACATGGGGAGATGTGAATAACTACGACCTGTGCGTGGATACAGGAACGCTGGGAATCGAAGGATGCGTGGATCTGATCTGCCGGTGCGTGGAGATTCGTGAAAAAATGATCGGGGAAAAAGAAAAAGAATGGTAAGGAAAATCGCAACACTGCTTCTGGCACTGGCCATGATCATGACAGCCGGAGGCAGCCTGGCAGAGGCAGAACTGTGGGACAAAACGCCGGCACAGCGGGAGCTGAAGAATTATATTGCCAATGTAAACCGTTTTCTTCTGGAAAACGGTGAAGAGGAAATCAACAAAATTTTTTACCAGGCGGATGATGTCGTGGAAATGGGTGTCACGATGGCGGCAAACGCATATATACCGGAGCATGTGGACGTGACAGTGTATATGCATTCCGACGATATCCATTATCTGCTTCTGCGGGTGGACGATGCCGCACGCTTTCCGCGGATCGCTGCAGCTTTCCTGCGGGCGCTGAATCCGGATGCCATGACGCAGGAACAGTCGCTGAAAACGCCGACTGAAAAGGCTGCCAAAGCACTGAAGGCTCCTGCTGATTCTTTTGAGGATGTTGAGTTTGACAAGTACAACGACAGAAACGTTGAAATCATGAACGGGGTAAAGCCGCAGACTTATTACGCCTATTTCCCGAATCAATACAGTGATCAGGTCAACTGGATGCAGATGATGATTATATTCCCGCTGGCTGAATACTGGAGCGCGGAAAGCGGGATCATCACCGAATCGGAAGACGACGGCAAAGTGTACAGGGACAACGACTGGGACAGCCGATATGACGGGTATTTCTCCCAGGATGTTTATTCGCATTATGAGGATTATGCCACCCCGACGCCGGAACCTGATTCCGCGGCGGCAATGTATGATGAATGGAATCAGTGAGGATTCCTGTCTTTTCTGTGTTGTTTTTTGACAGAATGCTTGTTTCTCCCCGGGTGAAGAGATAAAATCTTCACCCGGGGAGTTTTTTTGCTTTATCCGGAAGACGGGGAAAAGCCACAGGCTGAATTCCGGAGGATGACCCACGGAACTCCCGGCAGCGCTGAAAATGACGCAGAACGTGCATTGAGTCATGAAAAATGAAGGAGACAGGCAGATGAGCAAAATCCAGATGAAAACGCCCCTGGTGGAGATGGACGGGGATGAAATGACCCGGATCCTGTGGGCAGGAATAAAAAAGGAACTGCTGGAGCCCTTTGTGGACCTGAAAACGGAGTATTATGACCTGGGACTGAAGCACCGGGACGAAACTGATGACCAGGTGACAGTGGACAGCGCCAAAGCGACACTGAAATACGGTGTAGCCGTGAAATGCGCCACCATCACGCCGAACGCCCAGCGGGTGGAGGAATACGGCCTGAAGGAGATGTGGAAGAGCCCCAACGGCACTATCCGCGCAATCCTGGACGGCACGGTATTCCGGGCGCCGATCCAGGTGAACGGCGTGAAGCCCACGGTCCGGACGTGGAAAAAGCCCATTACCATTGCCCGTCATGCTTACGGTGATGTTTACAAGAACACGGAGATCCGGGTACCGGGCGCCGGAAAGGCGGAACTGGTGTTTACCGGGGAAGACGGCCGTGAGATCCGCCAGACGGTATTTGAATTCAAAGGCCCGGGCGTGCTTCAGGGACTTCACAACCTGGACGCTTCCATCCAATCCTTTGCGCACAGCTGTTTCCAGTATGCCCTGAGCGTGAAGCAGGATCTCTGGTTTTCCACGAAAGATACCATCAGCAAGACTTATGACCACCGGTTCAAGGATATATTTGCGGAGCTTTACGAAGCACAGTACAGGGAAGCGTTTGAAAAGGCCGGCATCACCTATTTCTATACACTGATTGATGATGCTGTGGCACGGGTGGTGCGTTCCGAAGGCGGATTTATCTGGGCCTGCAAGAATTATGACGGCGATGTGATGAGCGATATGATTGCCACAGCTTTCGGATCACTGGCCATGATGACATCCGTACTGGTGAGCCCGAACGGACAGTTTGAATATGAGGCCGCCCACGGCACCGTGACCAGGCACTATTACCGGTACCTGAAGGGCGAAGAAACCAGCACCAATCCGGTGGCAACCATTTTTGCCTGGAGCGGCGCACTGCGCAAACGGGGCGAAATGGACGGCCTTGCGGAGCTGCAGGCATTTGCGGACAGGCTGGAAAAAGCCACGCTGGACACTATCAACAGCGGAGTGATGACAAAGGACCTTGCGCTGCTGTATGAGGGAGAAGCCAAGGCAGTCAACAGCAGGGAATTCCTGAAGGAAATCAGAAACAGGCTGGGAAACTGAACATAACAGGAAACACCTCCGTGAGCCTGCCGGATCCGGCAGAAGCCTGCGGAGGTGTTTTTTATCATTCAGCAGTCCGGCCATGAATGGGGAAAGGACCTGATTTGCCGGAGAGGGATGAAGGAGCACGGGGATGATGCAACTGCTGTGAAACCGCTGATCATGCTTGACGAAACAAACGGTGTCCTATATAATAATGGCAGACATCCTGGGGTTCGCGACAGCCTTTCGGTTTTCCCCACATTTCACAAAATGGAGCCCGGGTCCAATGGACGATATGCCATGCCCCCGTTCTAAACGCCAGGGGACGGCAAAGGCGTTCGGCAGGGCACCAGCCTGCTTTACAGAGCGGGTGAAAAAACGAGGGCATCGGCTCCCTGGGGGTGGAAAAATCCTTTCGCAGAAAACGAAAGGATTTTTTCAATACGGCTGTTTTGCAGCCAAAGAAAAACAGGCTTTTCGAAGGAAGGCCTGTTTTGTTTCAGCGTGACAGGTATTTTATCTTCCCAGGGTCAGTTTGGCAGTGAAGGGAATACCCCAGAAATAGTAGGAAATGGTAGCTTCACGGACTGCGTGCATTTCCCGGGTGGTAAGGATCATGGCAGAGAGTTCAGACTGCGTGCCCGAAGGCAGATCGTGGACATTTTCATCACCGACCTGGAGAACATCCCCCTGCATGGGCGTAATCCTGAATTCTATCACTTCCGCATTCAGGAACGTATGATTATCGAGCCTGACGGTATAGGTCAGGAACTGGTACTTATCCGCGCTTTCGGGTTCCGCAGACGTGAAACGGGTGCCGGTAAAGGTGGAGGAGGACAGGCTGGATTTCATGCTTTCAAAATAATCCAGCTGGGAGACGGCATCAGTGGCAATGCATGAGACAAACCGGACATCCAGGCTGGCGTTGAGATACAGGTATCCGATGCCGCCGACAGCGGCAAGGACCAGCACAATCAGGATAATACCAAAGACCTTCATACGGGATACTCCTTATCCGGGCTATTTCAGAACGGTAAACGGCAGGAAAGCGGGGGACGACCTCAGTCTCCCGACAGAATACGGTTCATTTCCTCAATCATTTCAGAATCCTTCAGGCTGAACTTGAATTCGACACGGCGGGATGCTTCAGGATCCTCCACGCCGGCGGAATTATAAATCAGGTCAGCATAGCTGCGTCCCTTGGCTGTGAGAATCTTCTGGAGCTGCTGTTTCCGGGCACGGTCCAGGGAAGGCATTCTCAGGCAGTAAAGGGCCACCTGGAGAGCCCGGTCCTGGCTCAGCTTCAGGTTGGATTCATAGGAGCCGGACGAGTCTGTATGCCCTTCAATGATGATTTCGCCGAGGTAATCGGCGTATTCATCCCGGAGAAGCACATCGAGATATACAGGAATGAAACGGTCCAGCAGATCTTTACCTTCCTGGCGGATTTCAGCCCTGCCGGTTTCAAAGAATACCGCACTGTCCAGCATGATATCGCCGGTATTCGGATCAACGGCCGCCTTGAGACTGGCAGCGGACAGGGAAGTTGAAAGATCACGGATCATGGTGGTGCGGATGCCGATCAGGTTGTCAATCCGAAGGGCCTGGGCGTTCAGCAGGTCCTTTTGCTCCTGCAGCTTCAGGGTGGCGGATTCCAGATCCGCTTCCTTAGCGGAAAGAACAATCTGCAGGTCGGACAGGGTTTTTTCCTGATCATCCAGCTTGACTTTCAGATCGTCCAGATCCCCCTGGATGATGACCAGGCGGGCTTCCTTGTCATCCAGTTCATCCCGGGCCAGCTGCAGGTCAAGGGCCTGCTGATCCAGGATAACCTGCTGATCATTCAATTCTTTTGTTTTGGTTTCCAGCATGGTGAAATACTGCCAGAGACTGTAGGTCAGGATCAGTACGAAAATCAGCAGCAGGGCTGCCATCATATCCGAATAGCTGATCCAGCTGGCACCGGTTCCGGAGGAGCCGCGGCCGGCACGCCGGTTATGGATGCGTTGGCGAGCCATAATCAAGCCTCCTCAGAAAGCCGCGCAAGGGTTTCGGAAACCGTTTTGACTTTGTCGTTCAGATCAGACATCAGGGTCCGGATTTCTCCGAGGGTGTTTTCCGGCGAATGCTCTTTGTCCCCGGATGCGGGAAGAGCCTGCACCTTATCTGTGAGGCCGGAAATGAGGGAAGCCATGTCCCTGCTTTCCTGGCGCATACTGTTCAGCAGATCCGATGCACGCTGCTCGAAGTTCTCATCCCGTTCCCGGACGGTATTGATCTGAGACATGTAGGTATCAAACTTGTCCAGGGCATGGGAGGTGATCTCCTGCAGGGACTGGGCGCTGCGGATAATCCCTTCCGCCGCGGAAAGGTTTTCCCCGGTGACCCGGGATGCCTGGAGCTGCTTTTTTTCCAGGATATCCATGGTTTGCGCAAGGGAGGAAAACTGATTTCCAAGGCTCCTGTCCATTTCTGTGAGGAAACGGCTGACAATCTGGTTGACCCCTTCAATCTGGTTGCGGGTAGCGCCGACAATAAAGCGGTCCATGGATTCCGCCACCGGATTGAGCGCCCGGGAGATGGAACGGCCCACATTATCGGCCAGGCGGTCCGCCAGGGTTTCATTAATGCCCTGGAGCATGAAATTACGGTCCTGGTTCTGGATGATCATCTGAACATCATTGTCCAAAGGACGGGACATGGCCAGCTGGGTGAAGGATGTGACAAAATCGTCAATGGCACGGTAGCTGGACCCCTGGGAAATGCGGTTGAGCATATTGAAAACCAGACTGCAGCTGATACCGGCAACAGAAGTGCCGAAAGCAAAGCGCATACCGCTGAGCAGATCCGGTATACCGCTGATGAGACGGGCGGAATCCGCAAAATTCAGGGAGGAAAGACCGCGGGACAGGCCCATAAAGGTGCCCAGAATACCCAAAGAGGTCAGCAGATTCGGAATCAGTTCCGCCAGACCCGCATTTCCCGGACCGTGGGTCACGGTATCGTCATTGATGTAGTCCTCCACGTTGGTCGGAAGACCGCGGCGGTCCAGCTGTTCAGCATTCTGCAGGAAACGAAGCCAGCTGTTCTTCAGGCGTTTGCCGACGAAACGTGATTCCTGCCAGACGGGCTTATCCAGCTGCTTGCCGGCGTTGTCCTGCAGACGCGTGATAGCCCTGCGCAGGGCGGAAGTGGTCCGCCAGAGCGGAATCAGGCATTTGAACAGGCCGATCAGAGTGACAACCGCAATGGCCCCATATACCACATAGTCAGCGAGATCAGGAAGAATCGCTGTTACTTTCGACAGGTCAGGCAAAACATTCGCCTCCTTTGGAACATGATTAAAATAAGTATATCATATCTGACACATTAATGAAACGATTGATTCATAAACGTTATTCCCTGCTGTAAGCCATGCGGAAAGCAGACAGCAAAAAAGCCCTGAAAATATCAGGGCAGATACAGCGGGCAGGGGAGGAAGCGAATCAGGGCAGGGCGGAAAGGACTTCCCCGACCTTGTCATGGATGACAAGATCACACCTGTCATCCATGGGGGTGGTGTCACGATTGATCAGGACCAGATGCTTCCCGTTAAAATACCTGACCAGACCCGCGGCGGGATAGACGGTGAGACTCGTACCGGCAATGATCAGCAGATCAGCCTGTGAAATCGCATTGACAGCCCCGACGATCACATCGTTATCCAGGCCTTCCTCATAAAGAACCACATCCGGCTTGATCCGGCCGCCGCAGGGACAGACCGGAACCGGATCCTGACTGTCACGGATATATTCCGGCGGGAAGAACCTGCCGCATTTCATGCAGTAATTCCGATGCACGCTGCCATGAAGTTCAAAGACTGCCTTGCTGCCTGCGGCCTGGTGCAGCCCGTCGATATTCTGGGTAACGACGGCCAGCAGCTTTCCGGCTTTTTCCCATTCGGCAAGTTTCAGATGTGCCTTATTGGGCCTGGCGTCAAGCGGCAGCAGCTTGTCACGGTAGAAGCGAAAGAAGGCTTCCGGCTTTTTCATGAAAAACGTATGGGAAAGAATCGTCTCAGGAGGATAATCATATTTCTGATGATAGAGTCCGTCCACGCTGCGGAAGTCCGGAATGCCGCTTTCCGTGGATACGCCGGCGCCGCCGAAAAAAACGATACGGCTGCTTTCATCCACCATACGCCGAAGTTCTTCGTAAGCCATAATATACCTCCTGTGACATCGCTGCACAACGGATTTACGGGGTCAGGATTCAGACGGGGGTGCACTTTCCCCGGCGGGTACATTATTCGCTTCCGCCGCGGCATCGGTATCCGCTGCGGCAGGAGTTTCCGCAGGAACGGCGGCTTCCGGAGCGGGCAGGGATTCCGGTTCGGGAGAGGACGCTTCCGCGGCCGCCGGGGAAACACCGGCATGTTTTTTCAGCGCGCGTTTGAGAAGCAGGTATACCGTAATATCCAACACAGCTTCCAGCACCAGCAGGATTCCGATGACCAGGTTCCGGCTGTCGCCCAGGAAAGCGGGATTCAGCAGGGAGAGGATGCCGATGATGAGGGAGAAGGCGGCGAAGATGAGCATGATCCACCATTTCTCGACGCGGACTGTTTTTTCATCAAAGGCGTACTGGATTTTCAGGAAAGCGCCAAAGAGCAGGGCCAGGCCCCAGATGAAAGGAAGCAGATTTTCGAGATAATCCGGATTGAATGCCAGCAGACCCCCGATTACCAGAAGAATCAGCCCGGTGGCCAGACGGGATTCTGTAATCCGCTGAACCGGCCCGGAACGGACATATGCAATCACCGACCAGATGCCGCACAGGATCATGACCCCGGCCAGCACGTAGGCAGTGATCCGCAGGGCAAGGTTTCCGAACAAAATCAGCAGTACGCCGCAGACCAGACAGAAGAGAATCGGAAGAATCATGGACCGGGCAGTCAGCGCTTCCGGGTCGTTTTTATTTCTGCTGAAGAGCTTGAAGCTTTTCATGGCATATATCCTCCATTGTTTGTTTCATGGAATATTTCAACGAAGGAAGCGGGAAATCCTGCCGGGACAGAACACCGGCTTCCTGCTGATCAATACTGACCTGTAATGTTCAGAAATTGTTTTTTCGTTTACATCATTATCCGGGGAAGGTAAAATAACGTCCAGATGAATCAATCCATTCATCAAATGCTATATTTCAGGAGAGTGAACTATCATGAAGAAACTGACCGCAATTCTGCTTTCTGTCATGATGCTTCTGGCCTGCGCCGTTACAGCTTCCGCTGATGACGCCGGCTATCTGGGCGTCATGCTGGGTACGAACGTCATGTCCCTGGATACAAACCTGGCGACTGACGGTGATTCCTTTGAAGTGATTGCCGACTGTATTGACGGCCTGATGCAGATGGACAAGGACGGCGCCGCCGTTCCCGCCCTTGCTGAAAGCTATGACCTGAGCGACGACGGCCTGACGTACACCTTCCATCTGCGGGACGCAAAGTGGAGCAACGGCACCGCCGTAACAGCCAACGACTTTGTGTTCGCATGGCGGCGGATCGCGAAGGAAGCAGGCGAATACGCCTATATGCTGGATGAGATCGGAAACATCAAGGGCGCCGCGGAAATTATCAGCGGTTCCGTTGCTGACCTGACCACCCTGGGCGTGACCGCCCCGGATGAGAAGACACTGGTTGTGGAACTGAACGTTCCTGTGTCCTTCTTCCCGAGCCTGATGTATTTCCCGACCTTCTATCCGATCAACGAAGAGTTCTACAACAGCCTGGCTGACGGCACCTACGGCACCAGCCCCGAAACCTTCCTGAGCAACGGCGCGTTTGTGCTGGAAAGCTATACGCCCGGCACTGCCAACCTGAGCGTGAAGAAGAATGCCGACTACTGGGATGCGGACCGCGTGAAGCTGGCCGGCATCAACTACCAGGTGGTCGGTTCCTCCGACAACGCCCTGACCGCTTTCCGGAACAACACACTGGACGTGGTTATGGTTTCCGGCAACCAGGTGGACGCTGCCAAGAAGGACGCCGCCCTTTCCCAGAACCTGAAGGTGACCGGCGCCGGATACATGTGGTACCTGTCCTTCAGCCAGACCGAAAAGAATGCCGAGGGCGGCATGCTGGCCAACGTCAACCTGCGGCTGGCCATCAGCAATGCCATTGACCGGGATAACCTGGTGGACAATTATGTCATGGACGGTTCCCTGGCCACCTATACCGCGGTTCCGCCGCAGTTTGCCGCCAGCAGCACAACCGGCGAAGACTTCTCCGCCAACCAGGATGCGTTCACTGACTACGTGGGATACAATCCGGACAAGGCTGCTGAATACCTGGAAGCAGCCAAAGCTGAACTGGGCAAGGACAGCTTCACCTTCACCATGATTTACGGCAACAACGAGGGCGATGAAGTGCAGAAGGTTGCCCAGGCCATCAAGGAAGACGTTGAAGACGCCCTGCCCGGAGTGGAAATCAATCTGCAGAGCATGACCAAGGCTGAACGCCTGGACAAGATGCAGAATGACAATTACGACATTGCACTGACCCGCTGGGGCCCTGACTATGCCGATCCCATGACCTACCTGGGTATGTGGGTGACCAACAACTCCAACAATTACGGCTTCTGGTCCAACGCGGATTACGACCGGCTGATTGCCGACTGCACCACCGGCGCCTATATCACCGATTATGATGCCCGCTGGGACGCCATGTTCAAAGCGGAGACCATCGTGATGCAGGAAGCGGTTATTGCTCCGCTGTACACCAAGGCCAATGCCAACCTGATCACAGCCGGCGTGGAAGGAATCGACTTCCATCCTGTGGCGCTGAACCGTGTCTACAAGGATACAACCAAGTAAAAGCAAACGGACGGAGCGGTCAGCGCGCTGACCGCTCCGTTTTCCTTTTTCCATGGAAAACAAATGTGAGGAACACTGAAAATGATCAAGTATACGCTCAAGCGGATCGGTATGGCCCTGCTGACGCTGCTGATTATCACTTTCCTGCTGTTTGTGCTGGTGCGCATTATGCCGGGAAACCCGTTTCCCTCTGAACGCATGAGCGCGGAGCAGATTCAGAACAAACGGGCGGAGATGGGCCTGGATGATCCGATCCTGACCCAGTTCATCCGCTATATGGGGAATGTGCTGCACGGAGATTTCGGAAAAGGCACTTCCCTGTATTACGGGGCTCCGATCAGCACCGTGCTGAGTACGGCAATCTCCAATTCTTTCCGTATCGGCGGCATGGCTGTATTGCTGGGTTCGCTGGTGGGCCTGCTGCTGGGAATCACGGCAGCGCTGAACCGGGGAAAATTCCTGGACGGCTTCTGTACTGTATTCTCCATTCTGGGCGTATGCGTACCGAGCTACGTTTTCCTGATTTTCCTGCAATACACCTTTTCCTTTAAAATCCCGTTTTTCCCTTATTTTTTTGACGCAAACCGTTTCCTGTTTTCCTCTGTGATTCCTTCCGTTTCCCTTTCCCTGTTTACCATGTCCACTATTGCACGGTTTACACGCAATGAAATGGTGGATGTTTTTGACAGCGATTATGTGCGGCTGGCTGAATCCAAGGGTATGTACGGCCGGAACCTTGTGATGAAGCATGTGCTCCGGAACGCACTGATTCCGATTGTTACGGTGCTGGCACCGCTGATTGTTGACCTGCTGACCGGCGCCCTGGTGGTGGAAAAAATCTACGGCATCAACGGCATCGGAAAACTCATGGTGGACGCGATTGCGGGAGAGGGAATTGACTACAACTATGTGCTGGCGCTGGGCATCCTGTATTCCGCCCTGTATATCGGCATTATGCTGGCGGTTGACCTGCTCTACGGAGTGCTGGATCCCCGGATCCGGGTATCCGCCAAGGGAAAGGAGGCGTGAGCAGCATGGAGAAGAGCTACACGCCCGTCAAGGAAGATTTTACCCTGCTTCAGCGGCAGGATCTTTATACAGATAAAAACTTCGCTTCCCAGAGTTACTGGAAAGGCGTTGCCATCCATTTTTTCCGGAACCGCAGGGCAGTGATCGGGCTGGTTATTGTGCTCCTGATTATCCTGTTTGCGGCGATCGGCCCGTCCCTGAATGAATTCGGTTACCGGGATATCGTACAGTACCGGAACGAAAACAACAAACGCGTTGTAGCCAAAGGCATTGCCCCGCAGATTCCGGCGCTGCACAGGCTGTTCACCGGGGAGGAACCGGAAGGCAACTTCGGAAACTATACATTCCTGTTCGGCACCGACGACCTGGGCCGGGACCTGTGGACCCGCACCTGGTACGGCGCCCGGGTTTCCCTGCTGATTGCCTTTGTGACCATCATCATTGATATGATCATCGGCATGAGCTACGGGCTGATATCCGGATATTTCGGGGGCATGACGGACAATATCATGCAGCGGATCGTCGAGGTGGCCAACAGCGTTCCGCGGCTGGTGATTGTTTCAGTACTGGCCATCTTTATGCCCAAAGGCATCTGGCTGGTGATCATTGCCCTGCTGCTGACGGAATGGATCGGCATGAGCAAGATTGCACGGGCGGAAATGCTGAAGACCAAAGAGCAGGAATATGTGCTGGCCAGCCGGACACTGGGCGCCCGGAACGGACATATCATTTTCCGGGAGATCCTGCCCAACACCATCGGACCGATCATTACACAGGTCATGTTCTCCATTCCGACCGCTATTTTTACGGAAGCGTTCCTGAGCTTTGTGGGCGTAGGTATCGCACTGCCCATGTGCTCTGTGGGCACCCTGATCGAAGACGGATTCAACAATATCACAACGCTTCCGTACCAGATCCTGCCGCCTATCCTGGTGCTTGCCCTGCTGATGCTGGGTTTCAACTTCATCGGCGACGGACTGCGCGAAGCCCTTGCACCGAAACTGGAAGACATGTAAGGAGGGGAGACAGATGAGCGAGACACCGAAGAAAATCCTCGATATCAAAAATCTGGATATCTCCTTCAAAACAAACGCAGGAATTGTTCATGCCATCCGGGGTGTAAGCCTGGACCTGTGCCAGGGTGAAACCGTAGCGATTGTAGGCGAGTCCGGGTCGGGCAAATCAGTCACCATGAAAGCGGCCATGGGCCTGCTGGACAGCAACGCGATTATCAACAGCGGAGAGATCCTCTACACCTATACGGACAAGGCCGGAAACGAGGTTACCGCGGACCTGCTGAAGCTGGAACGGAAAGAACTGCGCCGGGACATCAACGGGCAGCGGATCGCCATGGTATTCCAGGATCCCATGACCAGCCTTGATCCCACCATGACCATCGGGAAACAGATCATGGAAGGTATGTTCCTGCACAAGCACATGGAAAAGGAAGCAGCCCGGAAACGGGCGATTGAGCTGCTTGACCTGGTGGGCATTCCGGAAGCGGAGAAACGGTTTAAGAATTATCCGCACCAGCTGTCCGGCGGTATGCGGCAGCGGGTGGTGATTGCCATTGCCCTGAGCGCGGATCCGGATATCCTGATCTGCGATGAACCCACCACCGCCCTGGACGTGACCATCCAGGCCCGTATTCTGGAACTGATCATGGACATCCAGAAAAAGATGAAGCTTTCCGTGATCTATATTACCCATGACCTGGGCGTGGTGGCCAAGGTGGCGGACTATGTCAACGTGATGTATGCCGGCAAGATTGTGGAAGTGGGCAACGTCAACGAGATTTTCTATGAGCCGAAGCATCCGTATACCTGGGGACTGCTTTCCTCCATGCCCGACCTGGATACGGACGATGAAAGGCTTTATTCCATTCCCGGGAGTCCGCCCAACCTGCTGCACGAACCGAAGGGAGACGCGTTCGCCGCCCGGAACCGGTTCGCAATGGCCATTGACGAGAAAGCGGAGCCGCCGATGTTCCAGGTTTCCCCCACACACTACGCAGCAACCTGGCTGCTGCATCCTGACGCCCCGAAGGTTGAAATGCCCCCGGAACTGAAGACCCGGATCGAACGGGCACAGAAGGAGGTGGCCAAGACCCTATGAGTGAACCGCTTCTGAAAGTGGAGAACCTGAAACAGCATTTCAGGATTTCCCGCAGCTATACCGTCAAGGCGGTCAACGGCGTATCCTTTGAGATATATCCCGGTGAGACTTACGGACTGGTGGGAGAATCCGGATCAGGCAAAACCACAATCGGCCGCAGCATTATCCGGCTGTATAACCCGACAGAGGGACGGATCCTGTTCGACGGTATGGATATTACCGGCAGGATGGACGGAAAAACCAGGGAAACCCTGCGGGAAAACATGCAGATGATTTTCCAGGATCCCATGGCCTCGCTGAATCCGCGGAAAAAGGTATCGGACATAATCGGAGAAGGACTGGACATCCATCACAGGGCTTCTTCCCGGGAGGACCGGGCAGAACAGATCAGCGCCATGCTGCGGAAGGTCGGCCTGTCCCCGGAGCACGCAGCCCGATATCCGCACCAGTTTTCCGGCGGACAGCGCCAGCGTGTCGGCATTGCCCGGGCCCTGATCATGAATCCCAAGCTGATCATCGCGGATGAATGCATTTCCGCCCTGGACGTATCCATCCAGGCCCAGGTGGTCAACCTGATGAAGGATATCCAGGAGGAAACCTCCTGCGCCTATCTGTTCATTGCCCACGACCTGAGCATGGTGAAGTATATTTCCGACCGGATCGGTGTGCTGCACCTGGGATACCTGGTGGAAGCGGGAACGAAGGAAGAGATTTTCTCCAACCCTGTGCATCCGTATACCAGATCCCTGCTGTCCGCCATCCCGCATCCCAACCCGGAAGCGGAAAAGCGGCGGAAATCCATTGCCTATGATTACGCTTCCTCCGGCATCGATTATTCCAAAGGAACGGAACATACCGTGAGCGGAACGCATACCGTTCTTGCCACAGACGCGGAATTTGACCAATGGATAAATCAACAGTAAACATCAGCAGGCTGCTTTTGCAGCCTGCTTGTTTTTCGCTTGTTCCCGCGGGCTGAAACGGTTGACACACCGGGATACCCGTGATAAGATTCACTGTAATTACGGGCAGCGCCCGGTTTTTTACTACTATGGAGGGTACCATCATGAATCAGTATCGCGTTGGAATCATCGGTGCCACCGGTATGGTGGGCCAGCGTTTTATCTCCCTGCTGAAGGATCATCCCTGGTTTAAGGTAACCTGCCTGGCGGCTTCCGCCCGGAGCGCCGGAAAAACCTATAAGGAAGCGGTGGGGGAACGCTGGGCTTTTGACTGGCCGATTCCGGACTACGCCGCGGACATGGTGATTGTGGACGCATCTGATATTGACGCTGTGGGCGCAAAGGTTGATTTCTGCTTCTGCGCCGTGGATATGAAAAAGGACGAGGTCCGCGCCCTGGAAGAAAACTACGCCAGGCACGAAATCCCAATTGTCAGCAATAACAGCGCCTGCCGCGGGGTTGAAGACGTTCCCATGGTTGTTCCGGAAATCAATGCGGACCATCTTGCCGTGATTGAGACACAGCGGAAACGGCTGGGCAGCAAGTACGGATTTATTGCCGTGAAGCCCAACTGCTCCATCCAGAGCTATGTGCCGGCCCTGACACCCCTGCTGGAGTTTGAGCCCACCCAGGTGAGCGTATGCACCTACCAGGCCATCAGCGGCGCAGGCAAGACTTTCAAAACCTGGCCGGAAATGGTGGACAATGTGATCCCCTATATTGGCGGTGAGGACGAAAAGAGCGAAAACGAGCCGCTGAAGCTGTGGGGCAGCCTGGAAGACAAGGGAAACGGACCGGTGATCGTAAACGCGGCAGAGCCTGTTATCAGCGCCCAGTGCCTGCGTGTGGCCTGCAGCGACGGCCATATGGCGGCGGTTTCCGTGAATTTCCGCAAGAAGGTTACCAAAGAGCAGATCCTGGAGAAATGGGCAAACTTCGAAACTGAAGCCCAGCGGCTGGAGCTGCCCAGCGCACCCAAGCCCTTCCTGCAGTATTTCGAGGATCCGTCCCGTCCCCAGACCCGCCTTGACCGTGATTTCCAGAACGGCTTCGGTGTGAGCATCGGTCGGCTGCGGGAGGACAAACTGTTCGACTGGAAGTTTGTGTGCCTGAGCCACAACACCATCCGCGGCGCCGCCGGCGGCGGCATCCTGACGGCGGAACTGCTGTGCAGGAAGGGCTATATCGTCGCAAAAAAATAACGTTTTCCGCTGCGTAATCCGCCCGGACGGGCATTCCGGTTTCCGCTTCCGGCAATCACTTGCGCCGGGATGACGGATGCTGTACAATAACGATGTTCAGATGCCGGCAACGGCGGATGAATAAAGATCGATTCGTAAAGGCAGAGTAGCGTTTTCCGCGTAAAGTGTTCATGAACGGGGAGTTGTCATGAAACGAAACGGCAGATACCGTGCGGTGGGGAATGCGCATCCCGCTGCTATTTACAGCAAGAAGCCTCTGCGAATCACAAGAACTGTTTCTGTGAATCGGAAGGAGGCTTTTTTCATGCAAAAATCATTCAATCCCAAACTGTTCAAAACACCTTTCAGCAGAGAATACTGGAAGCTGGCGTTCGGCGAATTTAAAAATCCGCGGATGCTTGTGTTTGCCGCACTGATCCTGGCACTGCGAATTGCGGCAAAACCCCTGTCGATCACAATTGCAGGCGACCTGACCGAGGGAATCGGGTTCATTATCAACGCGTTCGGTTCCATGGTATACGGGCCGGTCGTGGCGCTGCTCAGCGGTGCATTATCCGATACGCTCGGATACCTGGTGCATCCCAGCGGTCCTTACTTTCCCCTTTATATGATTACAGAGATGGCGGGAAGCTTTGTTTTCGCCCTGTTCCTTTACCGGGCTGAAATCTCCATTCCGCGGCTGATTCTCTGCCGCTTCTGCATCTGCTTTTTTGTGAATGTGCTGCTTGCTTATCCGATCCATACGGCCTATTACAGCATTATGCTCGGTAAGGATTATTCCCTGACATGGATCCGGATCGTGAAAAACATTGTACTTTTCCCCATTGAGGCCGTCCTGCTGGCAGTGATTTTCCGCAGCCTGCTGCCCCCCTTCCGGAAAATGGGTTACCTGTTTTCCGGAACGAGGGAACTGGCATTAAGCAAAAAGCATATCCTGCTGCTTGCCGCCCTGTTTGTTCTCGGCGCCGGATGCGTGGCCGGTTATGCGGTTAATCACTATAACACCACGTCCCTGAGCGCATCCTACAAACCGGAGGAACGGCTGGCAAGAAACCGCGCGATTGAAAGCTATGTACTGGAAAAGCATCCGGAACTGAATGCTGATGAAACGGTGTGTATCATTGAATCTGCTTATCCCAGGGCTTTTAATCCGGAAGTTACCTATCAGGTGGCAGTTTACAGGGCGGATGTTTCCGGGACGGAAGATGCAGGGAAACTGATGACAGAGCTTGAAGGACTGAGCAAATCCAAAGCCGCAGCCCGGGCGGAACTTGAGAAACTGTTTACAGAAGAGATTATTCTGACAGAAAACGCGAAAGAACCTGAAAAGGGAAGGGATTGAAGTGACCCGGACACAAAAACTGCAGATCCTGGACAAACTGGAACAGATGTATCCGGAAGCAAAACCGGAGCTTATCTTTTCCAATCCCTATGAAACACTGGTGGCGACCATTCTGTCCGCTCAGTGCACCGATAAGCAGGTAAACAAGGTGACACCGGCTGTGTTCAGCCGCTGGCCGGACGCCAATGCCATGGCGGAAGCACAGGTTGACGAACTGTTCCCCATGGTAAAAAGCTGCGGATTCAGGTCCAAGGCGGGGAACATTATCGCTGCATGCAGGATTATCAAGGAACAGCACGGCGGACAGGTGCCGGATACGATGGAAGCCCTGACAGCACTTCCCGGTGTGGGGCGGAAAACGGCAAACGTTGTCCTGTCAAACGCTTTCGGGATACCTGCATTCGCGGTGGACACCCATGTATTCCGGGTCAGCAACCGGCTTGGCCTGTGCAAAGCGGATGATGTTGAAGAAACCGAAAGGCAGATGATCCGGCTGATTCCGCGGGAAAAATGGGGACGGGCACATCACTGGCTGATCTGGCACGGACGCAAACTCTGCAAGGCACAGCATCCGTTATGCGGGGAATGCGGACTGCAGAGCCTGTGTCCTTTCGCAGGAAAAACCAATAAATGAAACCGCAAAAAGAGGCGCCCGGATGAACCGGACGCCTCTTGGTCTGATGCCTTGAAATCAGTTGCTGAAAAGATAATCCAGACCGGGGTAGGAGGTGTTGCCCTCTTCCGCCAGTACTTCGTAGGCACCGAAACAGGTACCGTACAGTTTGACTTTCGTGCCGACAGCCAGGCCCGGATCCTCCTTTGCCACGAAGATGAGGAAATTGGAGTAGACTCCCTTGCTCAGCTTCATGGCAGCCTTGATGATCCATTCATCGCCAACCTGGTTGACTTCTGTGATATAGACTGTGTAAACCAGGGTTTTGCCGATATAGGAATTCAGCTTTTTCGTCAGCAGGTTATAGGCCGGATGCACCGCTTTGGCCGAAGTGTTTTTCTGAACGGTTTTAGCACTGGCTGTCCTTGTGGTTGTGAAGGTTTTGCGCTGGGAATTCAGGCCTTTCTTCTGGAAGGAAAGGATAATATTGTATTCACCTTCCGCAGTGGTGGGCACTTTGAATTTGAACTTGCCCGTACCGTTTGTTTTGACTGATTTGTCATATGTGTAGTTACCGTTGGTGGCAAGGCACTGAATGGAAACATTCTTGACGGTGACTCCGGAAATGACCAGTTCATCTGTCTGGATCTCTTCGGGAATCTTCTGGTCAAGGGAGACAGGAAGCAAGGATTTTGAATAGGTAACCGTGTTGAGGACCTGATCAGCCACAGGCTGGTCATTGATCATCATATTGATGGTGAACTGATACAGGCCTTCATCCTTGAGGGTGATTTTGGATTTGAATTTTCCGTTTTTGGAAGCATCCGCATGGAACTGATAGGTACCGCCGGACCAGCGCATGGCAACAATCACCAGCTTGGAACCCGGATAGGCCGTTCCTTCAATCGTGAAGACGCCGTCGTTGGTTTCCTCGGGCGGCGGCACGGATACAGACAGCGTACCTTCGGCACCGGAAGGCGCCAGCTTGGCAGCGGGTGCGGCTGAACTGCCGGAAGCCGTCCCCTGTTTGCCGGAAGGAACTTCCGCAACCGGGGCTACAGCGTCGATTTTGATGGTGTTGATGATTTTGCGTCCCTTGTCCCTGTCGGTTTTCGTGGGCCGACGGTCAAAAACCTCATAATCCACCGTCAGCGTATAGCCGTTGCGGATTGTTTTGCGAAGGACGCCCCGGCGGGCGGTATCCTCACTCCTGATCACATAGTCGAAGACAACATAATGGCCGCTCTTGGCATGGAGCTTCATCTCAGAATCGGAAACATTGTATCCCTGATTCTTATAGGCGGCCAGCTGGTCCTTGTAATACTGCTTACGGACGGAAGCGGCCTGGGTTTCGAGATCGTAATAGGCTTTGGAATCCTCATCCTGAATGACGGAAACTTCCACACTGGTTTTTTTGTCTTTTGTCCAGGCTTTGAGTATAACGCCGCGGGTTTCCCAGTCCTTCTGAAGCTCTTCCGCAGTGACTCCGAGCTCAGAAAGGAGATCGGGATGGGCGGCCAGGTTCTCCGGGGTCAGGACAATATAGACATCCTCATTCAGGGACATCTTGCCGGAAATGTCTCCCAGGGCATATTCCGTATCAGCGGCTGCAACGGAGCAGACCAGCGCAAGGAACAGGACCAGGAACAACAGCAAGGATTTCCGCACAGGATCACCGTCTTTCTTTAAAGATCGATCAGATAATCTGACAAAATATCAAAATACAGTATATCATAGGGAAACAATCATTGGCAAGATTCGGGCGGTGCTTCGCCCCGGGACAGGACAGCCTTGCGCCGGCGCAGGAAACTGTCCCGGTCCAGCATAACGATCCTGCCGCAGCCATGGCAGCGGATTTTGATATCGGCGCCGGTCCGGATGACAGTCCATTCACTGGAGCCGCAGGGATGGGCTTTGCGGGTGGTGATGACATCGCCTATGAGGATTTCTTCTGCCATGGTATGAACCTCTGCTCATCAGTTTTAACAGGAATAATATTATCATAATTCACAGGGACAGAAAAAGCAACGTGGTTTACAGAACAGGAAGAATTTGCTAAAATACGCGAAGATAAAGAGCACAGAAGAGGAATGGAGCATGAATCAGGCGCAAGATCCGATCGGGGTTTTTGACAGCGGGGCAGGCGGAATCAGCACCCTGCGGGAAATGATCCGGGAGCTTCCGAAGGAACGCTTCATTTATTACGGAGACGCGGCGAATGCTCCCTACGGCACCCGCAGCACAGAGGAAGTAACCGCATGCGTACGGGCGGTTGTGAACAAACTGCTCCAAAGAAATATCAAGGCCCTTGTTATTGCCTGCAATACAGCCACGGGCGCGGCGGCAGCCACGCTGCGGAAGGAACTGACGATTCCGGTGGTCGGCATGGAGCCGGCGCTCAAGCCGGCATCGGAAATCCGGAAGAACGGAAGCGTGCTGGTGCTGGCTACGCCGCTGACCCTGCAGCAGGAAAAGTTCGAGAACCTGATGAAACGGTACGGGGAAGGCGCGGTGAAGGTTCCGTGCCCGGGACTGATGGAACTGGTGGAGGCGGAGAATACCGACGGAGCCAGGAAGTACCTGAAGGAACTGTTTTCGCGGTATCCTGAAGACCGGGTGGACGCGGTTGTGCTGGGATGCACCCATTATGTTTTCCTGAAGGATATGATCCGGGAACTGCTGCCGGAACGGATCGCGATTACGGACGGGAATGCCGGAACAGCCCGGCAGCTGCGCCGGGTGCTGGAACGGGACGAACTGCTGAACAGGGAAGGCCCCGGGGATGTGACGCTTGAAACCAGCGGCGGGGAGAAGGACCTGAACCTGATGAGAAAACTGCTGAAGGGATGATTCAGCAGTTTTTTTGTATTATGTACGTGAAGCCTGCGTTTCGCTTCCGGTACCCGGAAAAGTTAGAGAATCTGGCCCAGAACTGACCGAAAAATATATTTTCCTTTTCTTTTATGCCCGTCTATGGTATAATCAGTTTCAGCTTTTGATTCCCGTTTTTCGCGAATTCGGAAAGCGGGATGATTTTCGTTATCTAAATAACTAGGAGGAATGACAACTATGGCTGAATTCGCAACCAGTAACATTCGTAACATTGCCCTCATGGGGCATGGCAGCGAGGGCAAGACCACGCTGACCGAGGCGATGCTCTTCGCTGCCGGCATGACAGACCGTCAGGGTAAAGTTGAAGACGGGACCACAGTATCTGACTTTGATCCTGAAGAGAAAAAACGCGGTTTTTCCATCAGCGCGAGTTACGCGCCTATTCCGTGGAACGGAAAGGTCATCAATGTGATCGATGTTCCCGGCTATTTTGACTTTATCGGCGAGATGATGGGCCCCCTGCGCGTGATCGAGACCGCGGTGATCGTGGTCGGCGGCGTGAACGGCCTGAGCGTCGGCGCTGAAAAAGCATGGGATTATGCCGGCAAGCATAACCTGGGACGTATGTTCATCATCAACCAGATGGACCGTGAACATGCCAATTTTGAAAAAGTGACCGCCCAGCTGCGTGAAAAGTACGGCTCCAGCGTGGTGCCGATCCTGCTTCCCCTGGGACAGGGCGCCAGCTTCAGGGGCGTTGTGAACGTCCTTGAGAAGAAAGCCTATGAAGGCTCCTATAAAAAGAGCACGGAAGTGCCCATGCCTTCCGAACTGGAAGCGGAAGTCAATGAAGCATTCGAGTATCTGACCGAACAGGCCGCTGCAGCGGATGACGATCTGATGATGAAATATCTTGAAGGCGAAGAGCTGACCTATGATGAAATCATGGCCGGCTTCCGCAAGGGCATGAAGGACGGAAGCATCGTACCTGTGGTGGCCTGCTCCGCCCTGACCGGCGTGGGTATTGCCCGTACGCTGGACCTGATGGCCAAGTATCTTCCTTCTCCCGCCCATGAGGGCCTGTTCCAGAAGGGAACAAACCCGAAGACCGGCGAAGAAGTTGAACGCGTATGCAAGGATGAGGAACCCTTCTCCGCACTGGTGTTCAAAACCATTGCCGACCCGTTTGTGGGCAAGCTGAGCCTGTTCCGGATTTTCTCCGGCATGCTGACCTCCTCCACCCCCCTGTATAACGCGAATAAAGAAAAAACTGAGAAGACCGGCGGTATGTTCACGCTGAAGGGAAACAAGCAGACCAATGTGGACAAGCTTCATGCCGGCGACCTCGGCGCACTGGCAAAGCTGCAGTTTACCTCCACCGGCGACACGCTGTGCGATCCCAATAACCCGATCCTCTATCCGGCGATTGAATTCCCGGCTCCCTGCATTTCCAAAGCCGTATTTGCCGCGAAGCAGGGCGAGGAAGACAAGGTCTTCAGCGGCCTGAGCCGTCTGGCGGAAGAAGATCCCTCCATCAGGATTGAGAAGAACGCGGAAACCACCGAGACCGAACTGAGCGGCCAGGGCGAAATGCATCTGGATGTGATCAAGAACAAGCTGGCATCCAAGTTCGGCGCCAACGCGGTTCTGCAGGATCCCAAGATTCCGTACCGTGAAACAATCCGCAAGACCGTAAAGGTTCAGGGACGCCATAAGAAGCAGACCGGCGGACACGGCCAGTTCGGCGATGTATGGATCGAGTTCAGCCCCATCACCGACAGCGATGCCGAATTTGAGTTTGAAGACGCGGTCGTCGGCGGCGTGGTGCCGAGGAACTTCATTCCCAGCGTTGAAAAGGGCCTGCGTGAAAACATCGTGAAGGGTGTCCTGGCCGGCTATCCGATGGTCCATCTGCATGCAAAGCTGTACGACGGATCCTATCATCCGGTTGACTCTTCCGAAATGGCCTTCAAGACGGCAGCCCGTATTGCCTACAAGAAGGGCTGTATGGAAGCAAGCCCGGTCCTGCTGGAGCCGATTATGCACGTGGAAGTGCTGGTTCCCAATGAGTACATGGGTGATATCATGGGCGACATGAACAAGCGCCGCGGCCGCATCATGGGTATGAACCAGGTAAACGGCATGCAGCAGCTGGAAGCGGAAGCCCCCCTGGCTGAAATGTTCAAATACGCCACCGACCTGCGTTCCATGACCCAGGCCAGAGGCTCCTTCTCCATGAAGTTCGAAAGATATGAGGAAGTGCCCCAGGCTGAGGCCCAGAAGATCATTGCAAACGCGAAGATCGAGGACGACGACGAGGAATAATACACAACATAAAACAGCTCCGGCTAAAATGCCGGAGCTTGTTTTTATGTGTGTATTATTCGTGAAATATTCGGCCTGAAGGCCGAATGTGATATATCTGGCCCAAGGGCCAGATGTGAAATATTTGACTTCGTCAAATGTGAAATATCCGCCCCGGAGGGCGGATGTGATATTTACTTTTTACTGATCTATAAACATCAAAAATCCCCGCTGCCGAAGCAGCGGGGAAGAATAATCCGGCAGGATTACTCAGCAGCAGCGATGGTGTTCGCAGCGGTGCGGCCGGAAACGAGGATCTCAACGATCGCGTTGCCGCCCAGACGGTTACCGCCGTGGATACCGCCGGTCACTTCGCCAGCAGCGTAGAGGCCGGGGATGATGTTGCCTTCAGCATCCAGCACATGACGCTGGGTGTCGACCACGACACCACCCATGGTGTGGTGGGTGGAGGGAGCCATCAGACGGACAAACACTTCGGTGTTGTCCAGGTCATAAGTGTCGGGCAGGTACTTGCCGTTCTCATCCTTGTCGGTGTTGCCGATCGGATAGTCACAGATGTTCTTGCCCACTTCGCCGAAGTCGAAGGGCTCGTTGTTGGCCTTCGCGATGGCAGCCTTATCATAGGCCTTGACAGTCTCCAGCATGGTGGCAGCGTCGGTCTGCACGTTCGCGAATTCGGGCTTCGCAAGCACTTTGCTCAGCTCTTCTTTATTGCACTTGATCTTGTAGTAGCGGCCTGCAAACTCATCCTGGGTCAGCTGCGCGGTGGGCGGGCCGGGGATGTGCTGGTCGGCGCGGAAGATCTCAATGAAGACGCCGGGAGTGCCGTTCAGTTCCATACCGTTGCGGAACTCAGCAAGGGACAGCACGTCACGTTCGGAACCTTCGTCCACGAAGCGCTTGCCGGTGATGGGGCTGATCCAGCAGGCATAGGTGCCGCTGCCGAAAGCCAGGTTGCCGTTGTCCACCCAGGAGATGGGCATCAGCTGGGTGAAGCCCAGACCGGTGGTGTCAGCGCCTGCAGCCTTGGCCATCACGATGCCGTCACCCACCTGGGAAGAACGGTTGGTGGTCTTGGTGGAGGGGGTCAGGTACTTGGTATCCCAGTAGATGTTGTTCTCGAGCACCATGTCGATATTGGCAGCATAGCCGCCGGTGGCCAGCACCACGCCCTTGGTGGCATGAGCGGTCACTTCGGTGCCGTCAAACTTCACAGCCTTCACGCCGGTAACCTTGCCGTCTTCGACGATCAGGTCGGTAGCGGTGGTGCGCAGCATGATGTTGTCTTCGCCGATGGTCTTCACGGGGCCTACGAAATAGGTGCCCCAGTTGCCGTCCTTCGGCTCGTATTCATTTTCACGATACCAGAGAGCACCGATCAGGGTGTTCTGCTGATCTTCGAGGAAATGAGCGCCCTGGTCTTCCAGCCACTCCTTCAGGCCCTGGCCGTCCCTGATGAACTGGGAAACCAGGTCGATGTTGCCGTAGATCCACTGGGTCTTGTCAGCGCTCTGGCGCAGACCGCCGTAGTAGGTCTGGAAGATGTGCAGGTTCAGAGTGGAGAACAGAGGCAGCTGATTCTCGGGAATGCCGGCATCCAGCTTGGGCTGTGCCCAGTCCAGATAAGCCTGGATCTCTTTTTTCAGCTCCTGCAGCACGGGCAGGTATTCGGCGTGCACACCGTGCTTTGCCAGTTCCTTGTCGTCACCGGCGACGAATTCGTTGGTCTTGTAGTACTCTTCATCGAAGGGCTCTTCGCTCCAGCTCAGGATATTCTTCAGAACATCGATACAGCCCGGCCGGGACATATACTTGTTGTAAGTCTGTCCGTTATGCGCGTAAACGCCGGTTTCGGCATCCGGATCGGCCGGATCCCATACAACGTAGGGCATCACAGACTGGTACTGACCGCCGGAAACCAGCGTGTTGCCGCCGACTTCAGCGTTCTTCTCGATGACCAGGACGGTGTTGCCGTTCTGGGTGGCCTGGGCAGCCGCAGCGATACCGGCACCGCCAGCACCGATGACAACCACGTCAGCCGTCACATCGATGGGGTCAGCAGCCACATGCTCAACCTTGTTGGCCTTGAAGGCATCCAGGTTGGTGCAGCCGGCCTGCTCCGCGGCAGCGTTCACGATCTCACGCAGGGCACGGCTGGTGAAGGTGGCGCCGGAAACGCTGTCCACACCGGAGCCGTTGGCTTCGATCATTTCGGGGATCATGATGTCAAAGGCAACGCTGCCCACATGGGCAGTTTCCGATCCGCTGACGATTTCGATACCCGTCAGGGCGGTGTCGGAGAAGGTGACTTTGCCGGTCACATTGCCGTTGTAGCCGTAAGCGGTGGCTTCGTACTCACCAGCGGTGAATGCGATATCACCGGCGGGAGCAGCTTCTTCGCCCGCAAGCGCCTTGTTCACGGCATCGATAACGGCAGTGCAAGTGAAGGTGGCGCCGGTCTTGGCATCCACACCTTCGGTGCCGTTCGCCTCGATGATGGCAGCGATGACTTTCTCAACGCTGTCCGCACGGGCGACAGGGTAGGTTTCTCCGGAATCGTCCACATCGATGGCGGTGATCTTGCCGTCTTCAACGGTCACGGTCACCTTAACCTCGCTGCCGAAGCCCTGGGCGGAAGCAGTCTTCTCTTCAGCGGAAGCGAAGGCCACCATACCAAGGACAAGGCAGAGGGACAGGAGAAGGGCAACAAGTTTCTTCATAGGGTTCCTCATCCTTTCCTATGTAGTGTGGGTTATGACAGATGTATTATCTGTAACTAATATTTTACGCTTTATAAGCCGGTTACGTCAACTTGAAAAATACATGCGAAAAACAATTACATGAGTATCCGTTATAGCCGGTGTCCATTGTTTCTCAACGGGTGGAACGCAATCAACCGTCAAATCGGGTCATTTTTCAGTCAAAAGCCGGGGAAGGGTATAAAAAATATATACCCATCCGCCGATGAAAAGATGAGACATAAGGGAGACAAGGCACAGGACAGCGTATACGGAATTTGCAGGCGGGGAAGTCAGTTGCCTGAAAATCATAATAAAGATATAATATATTATTACTGTTAATATTGAGGAGGGGAACAAGTGAGTAAATACACGCAGAAGATTACACGCTTTGCCCTGTTGACAGCACTTGCTCTTGTTCTCGGCTGGTTAGACACCCAGTTCCCCCTGCTTGAAGGTGTGATCCCCGGCTTCAAGCTGGGATTATCAAATACGGTCATATTATATGCCATTTATCTTCTGGACTGGAAAAGCAGCATACTGATGGCAGTCTTGAAAGTTGTGCTGACTAGCCTGATTTCAGGTATGAGGTTTCCTGCAATATGGCTCAGCATTGCTGGCAGTGCATTAAGTTTATGTGCTATGCTGCTGCTTAACCGGAAGAGTCGGATAAGTCTGCCTGTGATCGGTTCGCTAGCTGCAGTATCTGAAATCATACTATTTGTTCAACATCCGTCTCCTAAAGGAATCTGGCTTTGGGCAGCTATTATCATCCCGATTGGAAGCATTGCCTGCTTTGCTGCAGCTATTCTGATCCATAAAGGAATTATCCATGATATTCAAGGCACGTCCATTGCCGGTGCAATTGCTCACAATACCGGCCAGATCATTGCATACTGTATTATAATGAAAGATACGAAACTGATGATTTATTATCTGCCGTTGCTTATAGGAATCGGAGCTGTTGTGGGATATCTGACTGGGATTGTTACAGAAAGGGTGCTGAAGGCGCTCAGATATCCGGGAATCAGCAGCCAAAGGAGCAATAAAGATGAGGCATAAGAAAATTAACTGCCTGTTTCTTGTTATAATCCTGCTGGCAGTATTTTTACTATGTAGTAGTTGTTCGAACAAAAAGGCCCTGCCCAAACTTACGGAAGTCGGGTTCTATCTGGACACGGTGATTACACTGACAGCTTACGTCGAAAACAGCCAGGTACTGAAAGACGCGCTGGATGAATGCGGCCGGTATGAACGACTGCTGTCACGCACCGTGGAAGGCAGTGATGTGTGGAGAATCAACCATGCGGAAGGCAGACCGGTGGAAGTGTCAGATGATACAATCGCGATTCTGAAATGCGCGGAAAAGATCAGCCAGCTTTCCGACGGTGCGTTTGATGTGACGATTGCACCGGTATCCACCCTGTGGGATTTCAGATCTGAAAACCCCGAGCTGCCTGATTCTGAAGTAATTGCCCGGGCAGCAGCGCTGGTTGACTACTCACAGATGAAGACAGAGGGGAACACGGTGATACTTCCCGCCGGCATGATGATTGATCTGGGAGGAATTGCCAAAGGATATATTGCGGACCGGATCAAGGAATATCTGGAATCCCGCGGTGTGAAGCATGCCATCCTTTCTTTCGGGGGCAATATTGTCGCCATCGGAAAGAAACCGGACGGAAGCGACTGGAAAGTCGGCATTCAGGACATTGACAAGCCGACAGGAGAACATATGCTGGTATCCCGGAACAGCGGCGGCTCCACTGTTACCAGCGGAATCTATGAACGAGGCTTTGATCTGAATGGCGTGAGGTATCATCACCTGCTGTCCTCGGAAACCGGCTGGCCTGTACAGAATGAACTGGCTTCAGTGACCATCTTTTCAGAAAGTTCCATGGAAGGAGACGCCCTGTCCACTGCAGCTTTTGTGCTGGGAACGGAAAAAGGACTGGAACTGATTGAAAGCCTTGAAGGAATTGAAGCAGTGTTTATTGCCCGGGACAGGACCGTTACCTGCTCGTCCGGCGCGGACGCCTATCTGGTTAAGTGACGAAAAAAGCAAAGGAGTATTATATGAAGAGAATAATACCGGCTGCTGCGGTGCTGCTCATTGCCGCAATTGCGGTTTTCCTGCTGACAGCCAACGCCCTGAAACCGGAAGAAAAAGGACTGAAGTCTGTTTTGCTGGCGGAAACAGCAGCCGCAGAAGGTTCAGCAGCAGCGGATACTCCAACAGCCAATCCGGAAGGCACCGCAGCGGAGAACGAACCGGAGCAAACCCCGGAAGAAAAACAGGAACAGCCGTTCCTTGTACAGATCACGAAGGAAGATCCTTCCATTGCCTATGTTCTGGTGAGAATGCCCAATCCCGTCGGTCTCCTGCCGCTGCCGCAGGAGGGTGAATACACCAAAACCATCCGGGTAAATATGCCGGACGGCTCCGAATATTTGAATGTGCTTCATGTGACTCCAAACGGATTCCGGATGGAGGACGCGAACTGCGAGGGACATGACTGTGTCAACCAGGGAGAAGTTACCCTGGAAAACAGGGAGGAGCGTATTCTCTGGAACATGGTGATCTGCCTGCCGCACCAGCTGTCCGCCGAACTGATTACACGGGAAGAAGCGGAACAGATGCTGGGACAGTAAGGCCGGAGCAGGGAAGAAAAGACGGTACAGATTGATTCCGGGTGTCCCTGATATTTTACAAAAGTATTAAAAAACAGAAAAAATAAACGGGTGGAATTTTTTCCCGGTTCTGTTTCGTCTGATATGGTAGGGAGGATGTTAATGATGAAAAAACATGTATTTATTTTCCTGGCATTGATCCTGTGCATGATCTGCGCAGCCGCCGGCGCCGCGCCGGCAGTTACTGACGGAACAACCACCGGATGGATTGCCGAGAACAATTATCTGTTCCTGCAGAAAACAGACGGAAGAAACCTGCAGATGCCTATGGAAATGGCAGACCTGCTGACGATGACTGAAGACGAACTGATCTGCCTTGCCCGGGACCAGCGGGTTATTGCCGTAAAAAAAGACGGATCGGGCAGCCGGGTTGTTGACAGTGTGACCGCGGAAACCTACAGGAACCTGCAAACGAAATCGGTAACGGGAATCCAGCTGCCTGATGAGACGGCCCAACCCGCAACCGCGGCAGTGACCGCCACTGACGGTGTATATTTCTACGAGGTGGAAAAGGCGGATCAGGCATATGTACTGCGAGTAAGCGCGGTGCAGGACGCCGGAAAACTGGTTGTCCCCGGGAGCAGGGATGCATACGCAGCCGCCCTCTCGAACAAAACGGTGCCGGAAGCCCTGGGGATGACTGTAACACGCGAAGCACTGACCCTGACCGGCGTCGATCACCAGGTGACCGTGATGAACCTGATCAACGGGGAAATCAACCGGTATCCTGCCACGAGCACCATGACGGCCGCAGCAACCCTGATGAACGGCACGCTGTACCGGTATCAGCTGACGGAAGACCAGCGCTGGGTGCTTGAATCCACCACGGTTCTTGCCTCTCCCACACCGGCTCCCACAGCTGTGCCCACTTCGACCCCTGTGCCGACCGCCACTCCGAAGCCCACGAAGACTCCGTATCCCTACGGACAGACAGACGATGACGGAACCATATATTTCGGAGCCAGCGGGAAGACCGTAAAGAAGATCCAGACGAGACTCAATGAACTGGGTTATCCGGCCGGCAAGGTGGACGGAAAATACGGCGATGAGACCCAGCTGGCGATCAACCTGTTCTGTGACGCGATCCATGTGAGGGAACACAGGTATATCACACGTAAGGTTCAGAAGAAGCTGATGGCAAAGGACGCGCCTTCCTATGATCCGTACCTGCCCCTGAAAAAAGGTGACCAGGGTATCAGCGTGCTGTATATGCAGCAGAGACTGAAGGAACTGGGATACAACCCCGGGAAGCTGGACGGCGTGTACGGAAAGCAGACAGTTGCAGCCGTTGCCCTGTTCCAAAAGGACAATGCCATCAAGCTGGGGAAGAAGGAAAAAGCCGGAGAAGTGGCCTCCAGGGAAATGCTTACAAAGCTTTATGCCCAGGATCCGGATCCCACCACGGCTCCGCCGAAACCTACCAATACGCCCAAGCCGACAAAGGAACCGAAGCCGACCGAAACGCCCAAACCGACGGATACGACGGAACCGACAGAAACCGTCAAACCGACAGAAACAACAGAACCCGCTTCCAAAACGGACCTGTAACAGCGCTGCCGGGAACGGCGAATGGACATACGGACAGATTTGTGATAAAATCTGTCCGTACTTTTTAGTTGCTGCAATGATGAAGGAGGCTTTCAGAAATCATGAAGAAACTGTTGTCTGTGCTGATTGTACTGATTCTGTGCATAGGCGCTGCCTGTGCAGAAACTACTGTTCAGTCCCGTGATATTGAGGCATATGATCTGGAACTGAATACCGCCGCTAACGCCCTGATTCTTACGGACAAGGAAACACGCATGCAGCGGGTAACCGATACCGAACTTAATCCGCTGAGCGAGGAATACAGCTATATTTCCAGCGAAGGTGCTTATTTTGTCGCCGCCAACGACGACCTGAAAAGAGGTTTGCTGGACAGCCAGGGAAAGCTGATCCTGCCCATGGAATACGGCGATTTTGAACTGCTCAGCGACCGGTGGATTGCGGGAGTCAGACTGACAGAGTCCACCGATTCCGAAGAAAACCCGGATTACCGCTCCATGTTCGGCGGGAAGAGCTATATGATTGATACCGTTGATCTGTATTATGCCGGGGAAAAGAAGGGAACCGTTTCCCGGAAAGAGTGGAAAAACGCCAAGGCTTTCGGAGACTATCTGGCCATACAGGACCGGGACGGCAATGAAACATTCTATAACAAGGATTTTGCTGTATCCGGGGCTGAGAGCAAGTATGCCTACGAATACAACGACGATTATTCCACCAAAACAGTGACTCATCTGGGCAGCGGCCAGGCAGCATTTACCGCAGGATGCACCCTGACTGCCGATGAGGTCCAGCAGTCTGTATGGGTCAACGGTGACAAGGAACTGCTCGACCTGCAGGGCAATGTGATCGCCAACCTGAAGAACTATAAATACACCAACGTGGACGCGGAATCCAACCTGATCAAGCTGGAGAGCGAAGAGGGAAAGAAGGGGCTTGCAGACAGCACAGGAAAGGAGATAGTTCCCTGCCTGTACGACAGTTTCAGCTATGCCCTGAAAGGCGCCCTGAAGGCGGGTTATCTCTACGCCGAAAAGGACGGGAAATGCGGTTTTGTCAATCTTTCCACCGGTGCTGAGACCGGATTTACATTTACCAAAGACGCGGGAAGCCAGAGAGCGAGCTTTATCCTGGTGGATGATCCCCGGGAAGGGAAAATCCTGATCAGTGCTGCCGCGGGTGAACTGCCGGAGCGCTTCGCTGAGGCCAATGCCACATTCCCGAACAAGGGTGACGGATGTATGTACGCTGTGGTCAAAGGACAGGACGGGACCTGCCGGATTATCGGCCAGCTTGGTGAAGATATCCTGCCCGGCGTCACATTCGGCAGTGTCTATGATCCGAAGATCTCTGAGGACGGCACACTGATCCTGCTGAAGGGTGAACGCGGACAGTACACCCTGTATACTGTCAATTATGATCCCGACCTGAGCGCGGTACCTGAAGCAGGGACCGGTGCGGAGGATGAGACCTGGACCTGTGAGAACGGACATACCGGCCTGACCGGAAAGTTCTGCCCGGAATGCGGGGCAAAAAAACCGGAATGAATCCGGAATGAAACAAAGAAGAAAGCAGCTGCTTCAAAGCAGCTGCTTTTTTTCGATTACCTTCAATGCCGCAGAGATACCGTCCGCCGCGGCAGAAACGATGCCGCCCGCATAGCCGGCGCCTTCCCCGACCGGGAAAAGGCCCAGGATATCCTCCGCTTCCCCCAGGGAGGTGCGGCAGAAACGAACCGGAGAGGAAGAGCGGGTTTCCGGTCCGGTCAGTACAGCATCGGGGTCAGCAAAACCGGGAAGCTGGGTGTTCATGGCGCGGATTCCTTTTTTCAGGTCTTCCATAATCCAGGAGGGCAGCACCGCCTTCAGATCCGCCGGAACAACGCCGGGACGATAGGAAGGCCTGACTTCTCCGAAGGACGAGGATGCCCTGTCCGCCAGGAAATCACCGACCCGCTGGGCAGGCGCAACAAAATTTCCGCCTCCCGCCCGGAACGCCGCTTTTTCAATACTGCGCTGCAGCACAAAACCGGCGAGGGGATGATCATCCCCGAAATCCTCCGGACGGACGCCCACCAGCAGGGCAGCATTGCTGTTTTCACCGTCACGGGCATGAAAACTCATGCCGTTGGTGACCACACCGCCCGGCTGGGAAGCCGCGGCAATCACCTCACCGCCGGGGCACATACAAAAGGTATAGACTCCCCGGCCGTCCGGGGTATGGCAGATCAGTTTGTAGGACGCGGCACCGAGCGCCGGGTGGCCGGCAAAAGTACCGTACTGTGTCCGGTCGATAAAGCTGCGGGTATGTTCGATCCGTACCCCCATGGCAAAGGGTTTGGGGACCATACGGATCCCCTGGCCGAAGAGCGCCTGCACCGTATCACGGGCAGAATGGCCGATACAGAGCAGGATCGTATCTGTGAGAAATTCACGGCGTTCTCCGTTACGGGACAAAACCGCGCCTTCCACATGGCCGCCCCGGAGGATCAGTTCCTCCAGGCGGGTCTCAAAAAGAACCTTTCCCCCCAGGCGGATTATTTCCTTCCGGATAGAGGCAACCACATTTTTCAGACGGTCTGTGCCGATATGCGGCTTCTGATCGATCAGGATTTCCTCCGGGGCACCGTGGGCGACAAAAGTCTCCAGAATGCCGCGGACGTGCGGACTTTTGATACCGCAGGTCAGTTTTCCGTCTGAAAAAGCACCTGCCCCGCCTTCGCCGAACTGGACATTGGAATCCGGATGAAGGAGGCCTTTCTCCTGCATTGCCTGAACATCATTGGTGCGGGATTCCACAGGTTTTCCGCGCTCTATCAGAACCGGACACATGCCTGCGCGGGCAAGCGTCAGCGCGGCAAAAAGCCCGGCGGGACCGGCCCCGACCACCAGGACGGGAGGCACTGATCCGGTGAGGGACCCGGAACCAACAGGGGAGGCACTGCTGTCCGCGCGGGTGCTCTGAATGCGGGAGAGATTTTTGTTTTTGCGCAGGGCAGTATTTTCATCCTTCACGGTGAAATCAACAGAAAGCACAAAATGGACATCCTGCTTGTCGCGGGCATCTATGCTTCGCCGGGATATGCGAAAAGACAGAAGCTGGTTCGGAGACAGCTTCAGTTTCCTGATGAGGGCGGTTTTCAGGGAGTCCCCGGTATAATCCAGGGGCATATTCAGATTCATCAGTCTCAGCATGTTGTATCATCCTCATGCCATTTCAAAGTAGCAGGATCGGTAAAGGCGCTGTCCGGATAACGGACTTCCGACAATTCCAGTCCGTGGGCCGGAGCTGTCATTCCCAGGGAAAGTCGGTTCCCTGTTTCAAAGGCATTCTGAAACGCATCGGATCCGAGCCGGCCCAGACCGATTTCGGCAACGGTACCGGCGATGATCCGGACCATGTTGTAGAGGAAGGCATCCCCGCTGACTGTCAGAATCCATTCATTTCCACGGACCTGCAGATTCGCCGAATGAAGCGTCCGGACGGTGGTTTTTGCCGTGCCTCCGGAAGCCTGAAAAGCCGCAAAATCATGCTTTCCGGGAAGGCTTTCCAGCGCCAGCCGCACAGGCACATCGTCCATGGGCACCGGAATATGCCAGTGGGTATTACGGCGCAGCGCGCTTGCATGCCTGGCATTCCAGAAACGATATGTATAGGTTTTCCCCGAAGTGAGAAAACGGGCATGAAAACCGGGAGGAACTTCCCGGGCATTCTGGACCCGAATATCCGGCGGAAGCATGGTATTGAGGACAAAGGGATATTTTTCCGGAGGAATTGAACTGTCCGTGTCAAAGTGAACTTTCTGATCCAGCGCATGGACACCGGCGTCTGTACGGGAGGAACCGGTAACCGTGACAGGATGACCGCAGGCGGAAGATAAAGCTTCCTCCAGAACCTGCTGGACAGCCAGGCCATTGATCTGCCGCTGCCAGCCCGCATAAGCAGTTCCGTCATATTCAACTGTCAGCAGGATCCGTTTCAAAGGAAAATTCCCTCCAGTATAATCAGCGCAAGCAACCCTGCCATGGCACCGCAGGCAATCCAGTCGTTCCGGGTGATGGTCAGTACGCGCAGGCGGGTACGTCCTTCACCGCCGTGATAGCAGCGGCTTTCCATGGCCATTGCCAGGTCTCCTGCCCTGCGGAAAGCGCTGACGAAGAGGGGAACCAGCAGCGGTACCATGGCTTTGGCACGGGAGAAAAGGTTCCCGCTTTCGAAATCTGCACCGCGGGCCATCTGGGCTTTCATTATTTTGTCTGTTTCTTCCAGCAGGGTAGGAATGAAGCGCAGGGCGATGGTCATCATCATCGCCAGCTCATGCGCAGGAAAATGTATTTTTTTCAGAGGAGAAAGAAGAATCTCAATACCGTCTGAAAGGGATACGGGGGATGTGGTCAGGGTAAGCAGACTGGTGCCGATCACCAGGAAGATCAGGCGCAGGGAATAAAATGCTGCTTGGAGGAATCCTTCCCGGGCAATGCGGACAATCCAGAATTCGACCCACACCGTCTCACCCGGCGTGAAGAAAAGATTCAGCAGGAAGGTGAGAATAATAATCAGGCGAAGGGGTTTCAGCCCCCGCAGCAGCATACGGAACGGAACATTGGCAAGGCGGGAGGTCATCCAGACAAACCCCAGAATCAGCGCATAACCCAGGAAAGTCTTCGCCATGAATACCGCCACGATGAAGACAATGGTCAGGATCAGCTTTACCCTGGGATCCAGGCGATGCACACGGCTGTCCACGGGGTAATACTGACCCATGGTGATGTTATTCAGCATGAGAGGATCCCTCCTTCCACAGACGAAGGAGCTGTTCCTTCAGTTCTTCAGGTCTGAACAGATCAGCCGGGAGGCTGTATCCCCTGGAACGCAGGCGCGCACAGAGGCGGGCTGCCTCCGGTATATCCAGACCGATGGAGGTCATCATTTCCTCCCTGGTAAAAATATCCCGGGGAGTGCCGTCTGCCACCACGCGGCCTTCACTCATCACAATCAGGCGGTCAGCAAGCCTGGCCATATCATCCATACTGTGGGAGACCATGAGGATCGTCACTTTTTCCCGGGAATGAAGTTCTTCCAGCATGGAAAGGATGCGGTCCCTGCCCCGGGGATCCAGGCCGGCTGTCGGTTCGTCCAGGATCAGGACAGCAGGCCGCATGGCCAGCACGCCGGCAATGGCGACCCTGCGCATCTGCCCACCGGACAGTTCGAAGGGACTCCGTTCCGCATATTTATCATAATCCAGATGCACGCATTCCATGGCGTACCGCACACGCCTGTCGATTTCTTCGGAGGAAAGCCCCTGATTCTTCGGGCCGAAGGCAATATCCTTTGCCACGGTTTCCTCAAAGAGCTGATATTCCGGATACTGGAAAACGAGGCCGATTTTCTGCCGGAGGGCGCGGCGGTTCACATGTTCCCCGTTGAGATCCTCGCCGTCGATCAGCACCTGGCCTGAAGAAGGACGAAGCAGTCCGTTCAGATGCTGTACAAGGGTGGATTTACCGCTGCCGGTATGTCCGATGATTCCGACAAATTCACTGTCCTCAATCCGGAAGGAAACATCATTGAGCGCTACAGTGCTCAGAGCGCTTCCCTCGGAGTAGCAGTGCGTCAGGTGGAGGACTTCAATGGGCACAGCCTTTCCACCTCCTCAACCAGTTCTTCCACAGTCAGGATTCCGGGTCTTAACGGCATGCCTTCGGCCCGGAGCTCTCCGGCAAGCGCTGTCATATGGGGGACATCCAAATGCATTTCACGCATTTCATCCACCCTGTCAAAAACCTCAGCCGGTGTGCCGGACAAACGGATCTGTCCGTCTGTCACGACCAGCACGCGGTCGGCCAGGGCAGCTTCCTCCATGAAGTGGGTAATCCATACCACCGTGATACCCTTCTGGCGGTTCAGGGTGCGGATGGTTTCCAGCACTTCCCTGCGACCGGAAGGATCCAGCATTGCAGTGGCCTCATCAGCTATGATGAGGGAAGGTTCCATAGCCAGAATACCGGCGATTGCCACCCGCTGTTTCTGCCCGCCGGAAAGCATATGGGGAGCCTTGTCGGCATAGGCACTCATACGCACGGCAGACAGGGCGCTTTCTATCCGGGGCAGCATTTCCACTGTGGGAACTCCCAGATTTTCCAGGCCGAATGCCACATCTTCCTTTACAACGGTTGCAACGATCTGGTTGTCAGGGTTCTGGAAGATCATTCCGGCACGCTGCCGGATTTCCCAGACATATTTCTCTTCCCGCGTATCATATCCGCAGACCACGACATTTCCTTCCGTGGGGATATAAAGCGCATTGAGAAGCTTTGCCAGGGTGGATTTTCCGGAACCGTTGTGACCGAGAACGGCAACAAACTCACCGGGACGGACATCGGCAGAGACGCCGGAAAGAGCAGGCGATGCCTGCTCTTCATAGGAATAGGATACATCCGTGAGATGTACGCGGGAATCAGAGGTCATGTGCTGTCCTTTCCAAACAAATCAAGGTCCAGAAGTAACTGGGCGGAATGTGAATCAATAGGTAACTGTCATAAAATGGATCTGGGGGAAGCAGAAGAGCCTGCCCGGGAAAACGGAGGTGCCGACTCCCCGGGAAACCAGGAGATCCACCCGGTTTTCCTTCAGCCAGCCGCCGCGGTAACGGTCCGGAACCTCGTCCGCAATATCCAGCATGGAGGAGAAGAACATCATCTGGCCTCCATGCGTATGCCCGAACAGTCCCAGGTCAAACCAGCCAAGATTGCCGGAAGCATCAGAAACCAACTGGGCATCGGGAATGACGGAAGGATTATGGCAAAGGAAAATGACATAATCATCGGCAGATACGGAATGAGCAACCGTATTGAGATCGGGGCGGCCGGTGAGCACATCATCCACGCCTGCAAGCCAGATCCGGCGGGTGGCAATGTTCAGGGGAAGGGCTTTGTTTACCAGGGGAGTGATCCCGGCGTTGAGCATGGATTCCGTAACCTGGGTGAAAGTAAAGTCGGAATCACCGCGGTCCATATCACCGATGACACCGTAGATTCCATAGCGTGAATGGATTTTATCCTGTTTCTGAAGCGCCTGGAAGAACTGGATGGAAGACTGATTGTCTGCTCCGTAATCACCGCCGAAGAGAACCAGATCGGGCCGCAGATTGTTGATCCTGCTGACAAGACGGCTGACATCACCGTCCGAAAACCAGAACCCGTAATGAATATCACTGAGATATACAATGCGGAGATTATTTGCTTCCAACGGAAGATCGGCTGACTTCAGCTGTTTTACCTCGGTCTGGATCAGGCGCGCTTCCAGGAAAGGATAGGCCAGGACAACAAATACCATCACCAGCAGCAGGATCAGCCAGCGGCGGCTGCGGTGATTCCGCGCCTGATGACGGCCGCGGCGCAGGGAACGGGAGGAATGCCTGGATGCCGGGGAAACATGTTTTCCGCGATAGGGATTCACAGGCACAACCTCCTTATCATAAACAGCATTCCGATTCCGGCAGGCATTATCCCCGAAGGGGATACGGAAGCACCGGCAGGCGGAAACCGACCTTCACCGCTCATTGACGGCATAACAAATTTATTATACACTAAATCCATGATTCTTCAAGGATCGGAGCGAGATTATGAACAACCCAGCGTATAAAAACCTTTCCCCATCCACCATGCTGAATCCCACACCTGTCGTACTGGTCAGCTGCGCTGAAGCCGGACATCCGGAAAACAGGAATATGATTACCCTGGCCTGGGCAGGAACAGTCAATTCCGATCCGCCCATGGTTTCGATCAGTGTCCGGAAGGAACGCTATTCCCATGCACTGATAGCCGGCTCCGAAGAATTTGTGGTGAACCTGGCTGATGAAAAGATGGCCCGTGCCGTCGATCTGTGCGGCGTTAAGAGCGGCAGGAATACGGACAAGGCAAAAGAGACAGGACTGCGCTATATGCCGGCAGACGGACTAGATACCGCACCGGCGGTACAGGGTGCACCGGTCAGCCTGTGCTGCAGGGTGAAACAGCGGCTGGAACTGGGAAGCCATGATATGTTTCTGGGAGAGATTGTTTCTGTAATGGTCCGGGAAGACCTGCTGGACAAGGACGGAAGCCTCCGCCTTGAAAAAGCCGGGCTGATTGCATACAGCCACGGCCTGTATCAGAAGCTGGGTGAAGTCATCGGTTTCTTCGGCTGGTCTGTTGCCCGGGACGAAGTCTTTCAGCGACGCATGAGCGCTTATCGCTGAGCAGAATCCCAATCAGCGCGCAGGATCGCCCAGAGGGCAACATCGACATATTCCCCTTTATTCAGAATGCGGCCCCGCAGGATTCCTTCCTGCCGGAGGCCGCTTTTTTCCATCACCCGGCCGCTGGCAGGGTTCCGGATATCATGCTGCGCTTCCAGCCGGTTAAGAGGCAGGGACTGAAATGAGATATCAATGACCGCCCGCAGGGCCTGGGTCGCGTAACCATGATTCCAATATTCCCGGGAAAAACTGTATCCAAGTTCGGCAGAACAGTTCTCTGATGAATACCAGACAAACCCTATGGTACCGATCACCGTGCCGGTTTCTTTCAGGACAACTACCCAGGAGGAAGGACAGCCGGCCCGGAGGCGGCTTCTCAGTTCACGGACAAAACCCCGTGTTTCGGAAAGGGAACGATGCGGTTCCCACAGGACATAACGGGCGACCTGTTCATCGGAAGCATAGCGGTAAATATCCTGGGCATCCCGGCGAAGCGGCCTGCGAAGCACCAGATCTTCCGTTTCCAGCACCGGAAGCCGGCAGAAAAAGACCGGCGGAGACATAAAACAGCCCGGCTCATGGGGAAGGGAAGAAAAACGATTCCACAAAAAACTCATACAAAGCATACCCTTTCGGGAACAAAACGAACTCATCATCCGTTTCTATGATTGATCACGCTCCATTCTTTTCGACAGTTCCTGAAGGTTTTCCTTCCGGGGGCGGCAGCGTACAGACGGCCGGATTCATTGACACGACCGTGGTACGGCAGTAAAATATAACGGAGATGTGTCTTTCATACTTAACTGTTTCAGGAGGACCTGATTATGAAGAGAAAGTATCAACGGATCCTGAAAAGAACCGCCGCGTTTATTCTTATCCTTGCGCTGGCGATTTCTGTTTTCCCTGCAGCCATGGCTGCGGGAAGCAACCGGAGCAATCTGAAGTTTACCGTCAGCTGGACCGACAGTGACGGCAACATCCAGACCGCCGATGCTGTGTACATTACAGATTCAGAGACGGGCGAGGGCTGTTTCTGGGTGATGCTTCCGCCGGATGCACCGCTGGACAGCCTGACTTTTTCTGCCGTCGATCCGTCCCAGGAGCTGGATTTTTCCGCAGAGGAAGGGACGGTTCTGAACGGTGTAACGGATGCCGGGGAAGTGCTTGACGGTATCAGTTACACCCCTGTGACCGGTACTGATCCGGCCACCGGCATGACGGAAGTTTTCTGCCTGTACGTTTCCACCATTACGAACCAGCCTGTGATACAGGAACAGGGGAACGACGCTGAAGAGGAAGCCCGGAAGGCTGAGGAAGAGAGACAGCGTCAGGAAGAAGAAGCCCGGAAGGCTGAGGAAGAGAGACAGCGCCAGGAAGAGGAAGCCCGGAAGGCTGAGGAAGAAAGCGCCAAAGAACCTGAACCCCAGCCGACAGACGCTCCGGAGATGCCGGTGGATGAGATCATCAACCGCTACGGAATAACCACCAGCAAGGTGAATTACCGGAAGGCGCCCGGCAAGGATGCCCAGAAATACGGCGAGATTCCCAAAGATACCCACGTCTACCTGATTTATACAAAAGCCAATGACGCAGGCGAACTCTGGACACTGGTTGAAGCGGAAGGCCATACAGGCTATCTGATGAGCGATTACCTGGGTGTACTGACCCAGGAGGACAGTGACGCATGGAATTATACCCAGCCAGCTCCTGCGCACATTTATACAGAAGAAGAAATATTCCCCACAACGGCTCCAGCTGCGGAAACGGAAGATACACCCGCTCCGGAAAAGGACGATGAGCCGGCAGATGAACCCGATGATGAACCGGCAGATGTACCTGACGATGAACTGGCAGACATACCTGACTATGAACCGGTCGATGAGCCCGAGGATGAGCCGAAAGAAGAACAGGTCATAACCGAAGCGCCGACCAGCACTCCGGCACCCGTGATTACGGAAGGGGAACTGCTGAACCGTTACGGAACCACCAATGCCGGAAAACTCGGATTCCGTGAAAAGCCCGATAAGGACGGAAAGCTGATTACCCGGCTTGACAAGAATACAAAAGTCTATCTGCTGCGGGCAGAAATGAACGCAGCGGGCGAAAGCTGGACTTATGTTGAAGTCAACGGCAGAAAGGGTTATATCAAGACGGAGTACCTGAATGCCCTGACTGAAGAGGACAGCCGGATCTGGGACGGGGCGCAGAGTTCTCCCGCACCGGTATATACTGAAGAAGAACTCTTCCCGCAGAATGAAGTGACAGACGCGCCTGTGACGGATGCTCCTGTCACTGATGCGCCCGTTACCGATGCGCCCGTTACCGATGCTCCCGTCACAGACGCTCCTGTCACGGATGCTCCTGTGACTGATGCTCCCGTCACGGATGCTCCTGTCACGGATGCTCCTGTTACCGATGCGCCTGTGACGGACGCCCCTGTCACGGATGCTCCTGTGACAGACGCTCCTGAAACACCGACGGAAAAACCGACAGAAACGCCTGCTCCATCCATCCTGACAGGCGAAGTCATGAACCGCTATGCCAAGACCAGCAGCAAGGTGTTTTTCCGGAAAGAGGCGAGCACCAAATCCGGCAAGCAGGGTGAACTGGCCAAGAACACCAATGTATATATGATTTACACTGAGGAGAACGAGAGCGGCGAACTGTGGACCTATGCCATGGTGAACGGCAAGACCGGCTACATCATGACCAAATATCTGAATGCCCTGACTGAAGAAGACAGCGCTGCATGGGATGCACAGCAAAAGACTCCTGCCCCGGTATACAGCCAGGAGGAATTCTTCCCGGCGGAGACCCCTGCAGGTACAGTAACATTTGAGCCCACAACAGAACCGCCGGTGAAGCCGACAGATACGGATGAACCTGAGGAAACGCCGTCGGAAGCTCCTGAGGAAACACCGAGTGAGGCACCGGAAGAGACCCCGACGGAGAATCCGACAGATACCCCGACAGCTCCTCCGACGGCAACCCCGACCGAGCCCCCGGCCGAAACTCCGACAGAGGCTCCGACCGAAACGCAGACACCTACAAAGGCTCCGGCAGGTCCGACTCCGGAACCCTACCAGCGTACAGGATATGCCATTACCATCGGCGACGGTGTGCCTGTAAGGCAGTGGCCGACATCTTCCAGCTCCATTGTTGAACAGCTTTCGGCCAACAAGATCGTATATGTTTCCGGCCAGGCCTATGTGGAAGAAATGCCATGGTCCATTGCGGAATACGACGGCAAATGGGGATATGTCCGGGCTGACCTGCTGCGGATGATTTCCAACGAGGAAATGAAGGCCTACATGAGCCTTGTACAGTCGCTGATTACCCCGGAACCGGAAAATACCCTGGCACCTTATGTTTATGATCCGGATGAGATGAGCTGCTACGGCTATGTGACAACAGACGCTGTCAACTTCCGGACAGAACCCAGCTCCAGTTCCGGACGGATCAGACTGATGAAGAAGTACGCACTCTTTATTGTGTACGATTCAGTACGGGCGGACGGGGAAACCTGGTACAAAGTGTCCTATAACAACCAGGTTGGTTATGTCAACGGAAAATATTTCAAGCAGATGACTATCGGCGAGGCGGAAAGCTTCCTGAAGTCGAACAAATACCAGGAGGGAATCAGGAACAACCAGCTGAATACCGGCAATAACAATACCGGAACAGGCAACAGCGGTTCCTCTTCACCGGTGACAACCGGAACACCCAGCGGGATTGTTTCTGCAGAAGACCAGAAGGTGAGCGAGTGGGTTAATCCCGCCACCGGTTCCACGGTGAGCTATGAACCCTTTGATCCGTTTGCCACACCGGAACCTCTTGCGGAGAATGAGCTTGAGAAGAATGACTTTGTCAAATCCCTGATTTCACAGGTCAAGGCAGGCACGATGAAAAACGAGGAAATCAAACCTGCGCTTGAGAAGTATTACAAGGATGCCAAAGATCCTGAAAGTTCCGTTAAGAAAGCACTGGAGTATATTCAGGACAATCTGAGCACCGCCATTGCACTGCCGTCAGAATCTCCCGAACCTCTGGCCACAGTGGAACCGGAAAATCCCCAGGAGGAAACTACGGGAGGATCCGCGGCAGGAACGATTATCCTGATTCTGGTACTGCTGGCTGCGGCAGGCGGCGGAGGATATTACTGGTATATCCAGAAGCAGCGCAAACGCGAAGAAGCACAGAGAATCGCCCAGAAAAAGGCGGCGCAGCAGAACAGAACCATGGCCGGGAAAGAAGGCGCCAGGCCTGTAAGGCCGGTTCCGCCCGGACAGAACGGTTCCATGGCAGGAAAAGAAGGGATGAGACCTGCCAGACCGACCCCTTCTGCACAGAACGGAGCCAGGGTCAGAACAGGAACCTATACTGAAGAAACGGATTCTGCCAAGCCCAAGGCTACGCCTGCGCCTGCGTCCGGCGGACAAAACAACGGCCCGGCCTACGGAGGAGGGACAAAGAATCCCTACAGGAGGTACAGCAGTTCAGATACCGAGGAAGATGCCTCCTATACGGCAAGCTTCAAGCCTGCCTCCGGAAACGGAGAATCCCGCAGAAGCAGCAGGGATCCGGAAAACAGGACACCCAAAACCTGAATCTCCGGATGATGCGAAGGTATGACTGACAACCGGGGAGACCGTTTTCACAAACGGTCTCCCCTTTGCCATTTACTGACACGCATGATATAATCAAATTCAATGTACATGAGGAAAGGAACGGAAGACATGTCTGACAGAAAGAGCGGAAAGAACCGTACACTGGCCAGGATTCTGGCGCTTATCATTGCGGGAGTCATGACGATGACGATTGTTCTCGCAGTGGTGCTGAAATAATACACGGGCCAGGATTTCCCGGAAGGGAGGATGAATGATGAAGAGCAGGAAAGACAGGGCACGCCGGAAATTATCCGCCGGCAGTGTTTTTATGCTCATCATGCTGGCTGTGGTTCTGGGATGTTCCGCGCTTATACTTGGGAAACTTTCTTCCGGAGCATCTGTGGATCTGAGCAAACTGCACATGAGTGTGCTGGATATAGAAACCGACCCCCGGAACGAGGCGGATACAGCGGAAGAAATACCGGTTCCGGAGAATCAACAGATGCCGGCAGTGGGAACCGCAGCGACGCCGGAGCCTGTAAAGGAAACGCCGGTTCCGATCAATCCGGGAGACGGGTTTACCCTGACGCTGGGCGGCAGTATCAGCCTGTCCGGAGAAGTACGGAAAAACAGCCGGAGCACAGATGCCAAAGTGGCGGACTACGCGGATGTAATGATGCTTCTGTCACCGGAAATCAAAAGCGATGTAAACGGCGTTTTTCTTGAAAACATTATCAGTGACCGGCAGAAGGCCAGTGATGTCGTGGCTCCCGGAGAAGCGGCTGTGCTGCTGAAGGAAGCCGGTTTTAACATGGCTGCCTGCGGTTTTTCCCAGGCTTATGCGGGCGGCAGGGAAGGCGTGGAAGACACCCTGGAGACACTGAACGGCCAGGGTATCCGTACTGTCGGGATCCGGGCGGCAGAAGACCCGGGGAATGACGGAATCATCACTGTAAACGGTGTAAAGGCTGCAATTCTGCAATATACAGCCACCATTCCGGATAAGACCAGAAAAAACATGCAGAAAAACGGCGCTTCCGGGATGGTGCCTGAGGCGGAGATCCAACGGATTACGGAAGAGATTGCTTCAGCCCGGGAACAGGGCGCTGAAGCTGTTATTGTCCTGATCAACTGGGGAAAGAAAGGCAAGGAACCTGACAAGAACCAGCGGGCGCTGGCGGAAAGCATTGCCCAGGCCGGAGCTGACCTGATTGTGGGCAACGGCAGCCATATTCCGCAGGCAGCAGAGTATTTTTACGGAAAAGAGGGGAAAGACGTACTCTGCGTGTGGAGCCTCGGATCCCTGCTGAGCGGTGACCGGAGCAATATCAGGCATATGTCCGGATATTTACTGCATGTGACAATCCGCAGAGATGCTGCGGGCCGGGCGGAAACCGGAGATTTTGAATATACACCTGTTTATACCTGGAAATACAAGCAGGACGGCCGCTTTTACTACCGATGCATTGCTGCCGGAGGCGAGGCACCGGACGGTATGGACAATGAACAGCGGAAGAATATGAGCAAAGCCGCGGAAACTGTCCGCAACGTACTGAAGGATTCACCGATGAATGAACGGGGAACAACCGATGCAGATTAACGGTTTCCGGAAGGAACTGACAGCCATTCCGGCATTGCAGGAAACAACCAGGCCTGCGGTTCTGCGAAGGAGCAGACCAGAGGAATGGATTTATGCCACGGATGCACCCCTCCTGCTTTCAGAAGAGGCCCGAAACAGACTGGCACATGAACTGACAGCCGCCGGATGGGAATATACAGAAAAGGACGGCTGGCTTTTTCTGCGGAAACAGGCATCAGAACCGCCGGAAGCATGGTATAACGGTTCCTTCGGACCGGAAGCCGCCTGCTGTTTCAGCATCCTGAGCAGGCATCCGCATATGATGACGGCGGAATCAGCGGCGATACAGCGCAGGCTGATCAAGGCCGGAGAAGAAGGCGAAAAGGCATATGAAAAGGTTTGTGCAGCCCTGCATCATGAATGGGCAGAACGACTGAGGCAGAAGAAGATGCTGCCGGCACTGAGCCTGAAATACTTTGGCGGTTGAAAGGAGAGAAGGCAATGCTGTTCCAGCATATCGGACATGCCGAATTCCTGATTGAAACAGAAAGCGGAGTCCGCATCGTAACCGATCCCTATGATGCGGGATGCGGATACCCCCTGCAGCGCCTGAAGGCTGA
The DNA here is from genome assembly GCA_045111455.1 of Christensenellales bacterium. GTDB lineage: Bacteria > Bacillota > Clostridia > Christensenellales > Aristaeellaceae > Aristaeella. The sequence continues at coordinate 100,831 of JBGUGL010000022.1, forward strand.
TGTGGCACTGATTTCCCATCATCACCATGATCATGACGCGGTGGAAAACCTGAAGGGAGAGCCGCGGATTATCGACACGGAAGGGAAGTTTTCACCTGAGCCGGATGTTAAGATCACTGCCATACGCGGATTTCATGATAATGCAGGGGGAAGCAGGCGGGGCGAAACCCTTCTGTTCCTGATCGAAACAGAAGGACTGCGGATTGTCCACCTGGGAGACCTGGGATGCATGCTGAACCAGGAACAGCTGGAAACCCTGAAAAATCCTGATGTACTGATGATTCCGACAGGCGGGTTCTATACCATTGACGGAAAACAGGCTGCAGAAACAGCCGGAATGCTTTGTGCACGGATTATTCTGCCGATGCATTACAGGACGGAATACAACAGTGACTGGCCGATTTCCGGACCGGAAGTGTTCCTGGAACAGTACAATGCCCGGGATATCTGCAAAGGGACAGAGGCACTGAGAGTGACGGAGAAGGATCTGGAGTGCCAGCCTAAAGTGGTTCTGTTCCGACAGGCCTGATCACCGGCAGACAATAAAACGGACACTGCATACAGCAGTGCCCGTTTTTCCTGTTACAGGCTGTCCCTGCGGGACAAAGGAACAAAGATCCGGCTGAGATAATAACGCAGCCACGCAGGCCGGCTCAATTCCTTCCTGATGGCAGCGGAGGTATCCCGAAGGAGAATGATGTCCGTATCTTCAGCCTGAGACCGGGAGTATCGAATCAGTGAAACGCATTCACCGACAGGACCCAGGGAGACACTGAACAGACCGGACCGGTCCACCCTCCGACCAAAGGCCATGGGCGATTCACCTTTGCGGCGCGTCAGATTTTCCGACTGCAGCAGATCCGTTATTTCCTGTGCCCATATATCGAACCGAACTGAATTGTTTCCGGTACGGCCGGACCGGAAGGAGGGCGAGGTATACAGAATACGCAGTATAAGGGCAAGGAGAAGCAGGAGAAGCAGAATCCAGAGCCAGGGGAAGGAAGGCGGATCAGCACTTTCCGGCGGCGCCGGGGGTTGATCTTCCGGCTGCTGTGAAGGTGCAGGTGTGGGCAGCTGATCATCCGGCTCCTGTGAGGGGGCGGGGGAAGGTGTTTCTGCCGCTTCGGGCGGGATTTCATCCGGTGAAGGCTCGGGGGTGTCCGGTCCGGAAGGAGGCGGGTTACTCTGCCCCTGGGAATCACTGCCGTTTGACTGTCCGGGCGTTGCATCGAAGGTCAGCCATCCGAAGCCTTTAAAATAGACTTCAGTCCAGGCATGGGCGGACAAACCCGTAACAAGGGCTTCGCCGTTTTCATCCGGTTTGGCCAGGTATCCTTCAACATAACGGGCAGGCAGGCCGATCATCCGGCACATGACGGTCATGGCCGAGGCAAAATAGGTGCAGTATCCTTCCCGGGTATCCAGCAGGAACCTGGTCACAAAGTCCACATTTGCCGGCTGCTCATCCACATCCATCGTATAACGGCAGCTGCGGAGAAGCCATGACCGGATCGCAAGAGCACGCTCATAAGGCGAGGAAACAACAGAGGAAGCTTCCCGCGCCAGGGTATAAACCGGTTCCTCCAGATGACCGGGGAGTTCCGTATATGATTCGACAATTTTGTCATAACGGTCGTCATCCAGGGTGGAGCATATTTCAATCAGCGTACCAAGGCCGGGATCACCGCCCAGGAAAAGGGGCGCAGATACACTGTATGTATCGCCGGCTTTCAGGTTGTGGGTAACGAAGAGTTCGGACGAATTGGAAAAGTACGGAACCAGGTCGCCGCCCGGATTAATCCTGCGGACGCGCTGAGGAACGAAAAGCGTTGATACACTGCTGCTCAGCATACGGACAGAAACTGTTTCAGCGTCACAAAGGGAGTTGCGGACTGCCTGCGGAGGGAGGTTTTCATCGAAGAGAGCAGCGCGTTCCGCAGCAAGACGGGAAGACTGCCATAAATAACGCCGGCCTCCTCTTGTATTCTGCCAGCTTCTGCCTGTGTACTGGTTCAGAATGACGCCCCGCAGATAGACATTCCGGGGTGCGGAAACCTGCATAACCGGGTCTTCTTTCGGCTGCGGTTTTCCTCCAAGCTGATCCCGGCCTTCCGGATAATATCCTTCAGACCAAAGGGAGAAAACATCCCGGGGCTCTGTAAAAAAAAGCCTGTCAAGCACAGCCTGGCGCAGTTCATCCGCTTTGTCCTGAAGCTGATTGGGACCTACACCGCCGCCGGCAAGCAGAAAAGAAGCGACGACCAGCAGCAGGGTGACGGGGAGCAAAGGAAGCAGGGGCGTTTCCGGAAAACGGTCGGTGAGAAGGATCAGCAATACAGCTGCCAGAGCGGGCAGGAACAGGATTACTGCCCCGCCGGTTCCGGACAGGTAGATCAGGAGAATCATTCCGATACAAAGAACGGCGGAAGGCAGCACTGATGCGCCGCGAAGGCAGGAGAAGCAGCTTACAAGGGCAACCAGAACCGTCAGCAGGAAAGGAGCAGAGGAGCCTGTAAGCGGCAGGGCTGTACGAACCCCGGAAAAACGAAGGGCAACGGCGAGCGCGGAATCCGAGAGTTCAATCAGGCCGTTCATGGTGAAAAGCCAAAGAAGCAGCAGAACTGTACTGCATGCGGCAGAAACAATCGCAGCGATCCGGTTTGCGCAGGCGAGTTCGAAAATAAGGATCACAAGCACTGCCGGAACAATCAGGGCAGGGGAAAGAAAGGAAGGCTCCAGTATATGCAGGAGGGGCATCAGCAGACCGGCTGTAAGCAGAACTGCAAGCAAAGCATGGGACAGACGGGATTTTACAGTTTCATTCATGTCAGCCTGCGCCTCCTTTCATTTCTCCGGTACATGCGCTTTTTTCCTTCCGGTCACATCAGCCCAGCTCGGGAGTGACATAGGAAACATCGATGCCGGCATGACGCAGCCGGCCAACGAGGGAAAGAACATTTTCGTCATCCGGGGCGAAAGTAACCAGATAAACCCGGATATTGGGGCCTGAACGATGCATCCTGGTCATAATATCCACCATGGGAATATTCAGCCTTGCGGATACTATGACAACGCAACCGACTTTCCGAAGGCGGCTGCTCTCCATGGAAAGAACACGTTCAAAACGATCGGTCTGGGAAAAGTCAACCCGCGCCAGGTAATCCAGGGCAATCGGAAGCCCCATGCTTTTTTCAACGTCCACCGGATGGCTTCCCGGAAGAGGAAGACGAATCTGGTGATCTGTAGACATCTGAGAGGTCAGGATGGAGGCTGTTGTTTCGAGCAGTGCATCCCGGAGATCGGCTTCCGCCTGGGGATGGCCCCAGGAAGGCGGACGTGAACAGTCCATCAGGATCAGTACATCCTGCAGAACCGGTTCGTCAAATTTCCTGACCATCAGTTCCCCTTTGCGCAGGGACAGCTTCCAATGTATTTTTTTCATCGCGTCACCGGGCTGGTAATTCCGGATGTCGGAAGGGGCATTCAGATCCTCTGTGGCACGGGCCATCAGTTCGCTTCCCGGATCACCCGGAGCGAGTTTCAGCGGTTCCACATCAAAAGTCCGGGGCAGAACAACCAGATCAAACGAAGTTTTTTCCAGCGGTATCCGCTTCCGGACCAGGCCCAGGAGGTCCTCCACGGTGCATGCGCGCATGCCTACGGAAAAAATACCGACATGGTACGCATGAACGGGCAGTCTCATGCTCTGAACCCGATTGGGCAGGTTTTTCAGGCGGATTTCCCGTTCCCTGCTGCCGGCAGGATCTGCGAGATCAAGGAGCAGCGGCGCAATAGGAATCAATCCCCGATGCCGTATGCGTACAGACAGGACCAGATCGTCTCCCCGGCGGACAGTTTCACCTGACAGTTCACCATCCACTTCCAGTGTGGCAGAGGCCCAAAGCACTGACAGAAAGGCTCCGGCTATCAGCAGCAGGGTAAGCACGGAAAGCAGCAAAAAAAGGCTGCTGCCCGTACACACTGCCACCGTCAGCAACGTCAGGAAAAGCGCCACAGGGAACGACAGTTTCAGTTTCATAGTTTTACAGGCACCACCGTGTTCTGCAGAAGTGTCAGCAGAAACTGTTCGGCCGGAAGCCCTTTCATTCTGGCTTCAGGAGAAAGAATCATGCGATGCGCCATTACGGGAAGGAACATATGCTGCACATCTTCCGGAAGTACAAAATCACGGTCATCCAGCATGGCGCAGGCCTGGGCGCCGCGAATCAGCGCAATGGATGCGCGGGTGGAAGCCCCCAGGGAAAAAGCCGGATCGCTGCGGGTGGCAGCCGCCAGGGAAGCCACATAGTTCCGGATTTCAGGGGAACAATAAACCGTGGAAACCTGCTCCTGCATGGAAATGACATCCTGCGCCGAACAGATCGGCTCAATGGTAGTCATGGGGGCAACGGCTCCACTGTAACGCTCAAGTACGTCCATTTCCTGCTCCACGGTGGGGTATCCGATGGCGATCTTCAGGAAGAAACGGTCCACCTGCGCTTCGGGAAGCGGATAGGTACCGACGAATTCACCGGGATTCTGGGTGGCAAGGACAATGAAAGGCTGGGGAACCGGATGGGTGATTCCGTCCACGGTAACCTGATGCTCTTCCATGACCTCAAGCAGGGCGGACTGTGTTTTGGGACTGGTACGGTTAATTTCATCCGCCAGAACAATCTGGCTCATGACAGAGCCTTCCTTGTATTCCATTTCCCCGGTCTTGAAATTCACCAGGGTGAAACCTGTTACATCGGAAGGCATCAGATCGGGCGTGAACTGAATCCGGCGGAAGGAGCAGTCCAGGGAACGGGCCAGGGCGCTTGCCAGGGTGGTTTTACCAACGCCGGGCACATCTTCTATCAGTACATGCCCTTTACAAAGCAGTGCAATGAGCGCGTACTCAATTGCCTCCTCCTTGCCGACTACGGCTTTGCTGATGTTCTGCTGCAGGGCAAGAATCATTCTGCCGGGATTGATCATGGGGCACCTCCGGTTGATTCGTTGATTCATTGATTACAATTCATGATTCATCTGAGGAATGAAATCCTCTGTGGTCAGCGAAAGAATCGCATAACAGGATTATTATAGCTGTAATTGAAGAAAACCGCAAGCTGTGGTATGATGCGGATGCAATGACCACGGAATGCAGTATATGTCCGATAACAAAGGAGAAAACAGAATGTGCAAGGGACTTGGACTGGATATCTGCGAGATCAGCAGAATGGAAAAGATGCTGATGAATGAACCGTTCCTGAACAGGTACTGTACGGAGGAGGAAATCTCCTATATCAAGGCCAAGGGCAAAGGCGCCGCCCAGACCCTTGCGGGCATATTTGCGGCGAAAGAAGCTTTTTCCAAAGCACTGGGAACGGGAATCACGTTCAGCCTGAAAGATGTCTGCGTTATCCATGACAGCGCGGGACGCCCCGGTTATGCCCTTCAGGGTACAGCCGCAGAACTGGGGAAAGGAGATATTTTCCTGCTTTCCGTCACCCATGACGGAGGTGTGGCAGCGGCAGTATGTATCCGGGAGAGCCATGATGCTGCGGCTTGTCAAAAAGAATGAAAAAAACTATAATTATAATGTTGTAATATACTTATCCCAAACCCGTTGATATGCTTGAAAGGAAAGAGAAAGGCGGTATCGGCATGACAATTCGCGAGAATTACGAACAGTGGCTGCATGATTTTGCTGATGATTCTGAGACAATCCGGGAACTTGAAGCCATCCGGGAAGACGAAAAGGAAATAGAAGACCGCTTTTATACTGAACTCAGTTTCGGTACAGCGGGGATGCGGGGCGTGCTGGGCGCAGGCATGAACCGGATGAACAAATACAATGTCCGGCGCGCCACAAAAGGACTGGCGGGTTATCTGCTGGAAAACCCTGAAAACGCCAGGCGCGGTGTTGTGATTGCCTATGACAGCCGGAGATTCAGCGCTGAATTTGCCAGGGATACGGCACTGACACTATGCGCGGAGGGCGTTCCGGCCATGCTTTTTGATGCGCTGCGGCCGGTTCCGGTACTCAGCTTTGCGGTGCGGCATCTGAACGCAGCCGCCGGTGTTGTGATTACAGCCAGCCACAATCCGCCTCAATACAACGGATACAAGGTTTACGGCGAAGACGGAGCCCAGGTGGGACCGGAAGCCGCAGAGGGGATTACCCGTATTATCCGGGCCACGAAATATACAGACTGTGTGCTGATGGATGAAAAGGAAGCGCTGGACAAAGGCCTGCTGAAAATCATCGGAAACCGGGAAGTGGACGATGATTATATCGAAAAAATCAAAACCCTGAGCATTAACCCGGAACTGCTGCGGACCGAGGGTTCCAAACTGAATATTGTATATACGCCCCTTCACGGAAGCGGAAATGTGCCCGTCCGGCGGCTGCTGAAGGAAATCGGGCTGACCAACGTGGCTGTTGTGAAGGAACAGGAGATGCCTGATCCCAATTTCAGCACCATCAAGGTGCCTAATCCGGAAGATCCCGGCGCGTATGAACTGGCATTCCGGCTGGCTGCGGAAGTCGGCGCCAGCGTGATATTCGCCACCGATCCGGACTGCGACAGGCTTGGCGTGGCAGTCAAGGACGGACAGGGCGAGTGGCATCTGCTGAGCGGAAACCAGATCGGCTGTGTTCTGCTGCACTATATTCTTTCCAGCAGGAAAAAGGCGGGAACCCTGCCGAAGAACGGAGCAGCGGTGAAGAGTATTGTTTCCACCAGCCTGGCCAACAGGATCTGCGAAAGCTTCGGTGTGTCGATTTTTGAAACATTAACCGGTTTCAAATTTATCGGAGAAAAAATACAGCAGTTCATGGACAAGGGAGACCATACTTTCCTGTTTGGATTTGAGGAAAGCTACGGTTTCCTGTCCAGCACTTTTGTCCGGGACAAGGACGGCGTAAACGCCAGCCTGCTGGTCAGCGAAGTTGCCTGTGCCTGTATGGCTGAGGGAATTACCTTCTACGACCGGATGCAGCAGATCTTCAAGGAGTACGGCTACTATGTTGAGAACGTGGTATCCACAACGCTCCCCGGCAAAGACGGGCTGACCCGCATGAAAGAAATCATGAGCGGCCTGCGCGCAAATCCGCCAAAGGAAATCGCGGGGCTCAGGGTGACGGCCGTACGGGACTATCTGAAAGGGGTACGCACAGAAAACGGACACGAGGAACCTACAGGCCTGCCGGTATCCGATGTACTGTACTTTGAACTTGAAAAGGGCTGCTGGGTATGCGTGAGACCCTCCGGTACGGAACCGAAGATCAAACTGTATGTGAACAGCAATGCCGGCAGCAAAACGGAAGCCGATGCAATCAACGAGGCACTGTGCAGTGCAAGCAAGGCTATGATGGCCTGATAAACTAAGCTGATCAGCAAGGAGAGGATTTATCCATGTTCGGGAGAATGATGAACAATTACTATTACGGAAAAAGCGGAAAAGGCGATTTCCGGAAGGAAGACCTGCCGCAGAACCGGCGACAGCTGTTCAGTGATACGCTGAAAACCCGGCTGAGTGCGCTGTGCAGGCTGAACCTTTTGTATATGCTCATTTTTCTGCCGGCAATGCTCGTTATTATGTCCCATTATTCCAATGCGCTGTCTGCAGCTTCCACGCTGATGATGGTCGAACAGAACGATTATGCGTCCTATGTGGAGCAGGTTACAGAAGCCGGACAGGAAACACGCTTTACAGAGGAACAGTTCAACGAACTGAAAAAAGGTTTTCCGTATGAACAGGCCATGGACAGTGTGATATTCCAGATGCTTCTGTGGCTGGTTCCCTGCCTGGCAATCACAGGCCCCTTTACAGCCGGACTCAGCTATGTGACAAGAAACTGGGCACGTGATGAGCATGCGTTTATATGGACGGATTTCAAGGATGCGGTGAAAGCCAACTGGAAACAGTCCCTTGTTCTTTCAGTCATCACTTCAGTCATTCCGCTGGCGGTTTATGTGGGCTGGAAGTTTTACGGGCAAATGGCGGCGCAAAATCCGATTATGTTTGTTCCCCAGATACTGATAGTCCTGGTTGCACTGATCTGGGCCATCAGCATCACTTACATGCATCCGCTGGCAATCACCTATGAACTGAAAATGAAGGATGTGCTTCGCAACGGCCTTCTGCTGGGCGTGGCCAGACTTCCCATGAGTGTCGGAATCCGGCTGCTTCACTGCGTGCCGTTCCTGATTGCAGCCGCACTGAGCTGGTTCTGGAATCCGATGATCGGCATGATGATCCTGTTTGCCTGGTATGTGCTGATCGGTTTTTCACTCAGCCGCTTTATTACAGCCAGTTATACCAATGCTGTTTTTGACAGATTTATCAATCCGCGTATTGAAGGCGCAAAAATCGGCCGTGGACTGTACAATCCTGACGAGGATGAAGAAGAAGAACCGGCTGATGAGGGAGAAGGAGAAAAGAACGACTGAACATGTACCAGGGATTTGCTGAAATTTACGATGAACTGATGAATGATGTCAATTATGAAAGCTGGGCGGATTATTATACCCGCCTGCTTTCGATATACGGGATCCGCAGCGGGAAAATCTGTGAATGCGCCTGCGGAACCGGAAGCCTGACCCTGCCGCTTTACCGGCGGGGATTTCAGATGACCGGCGTGGACCTGAGCCGGGAAATGCTGTGGCAGGCGGCCCAGAAGGCCAGAAAAAACGGAATTGCCATTCCTTTTGTACAGCAGGATATGAGAGGACTGAACCTGCATAAGCCTGTGGACGCTGTACTGGCAACCTGTGACGGTGTGAATTATCTGCTGACAGAAGAAGACATGATGAGTTTTCTTCGGGCGGCAAAACGGTCTGTATTGCCGGGCGGAGCGCTTATTTTTGACGTTTCCACACCGTATAAACTGAAAAATGTCCTGTGCGCAGGCCTGATGTGCGAGGACAGGGAAGATGTAACCTATCTCTGGCAGAACACCTGGAATGAAAAGTCGGGGACTGTGGATCTTGACCTGTGCTTTTTTATCCGGGAAGAGGACGGAAGATACCGGCGTATGGAAGAACACCAGCGCCAGCGGGCCTGGGATGCGGACACACTGAAAGAACTGCTCTGGCGGGCAGGATTCAGGGCAGTATGCCTGTATTCCGGGACCACTCTGAATGCGGCCAGGGAAGAAGACCAGCGCTGGCACGTGGCAGCCACAAACCCGGTCAGGTAGCCGAAGAGAAAACTGGACGAAACCAAACTCCAAATGTCAAGAGGAAAAGAAAATGAACGATAAGGACAGAATGCTTCAGATCGACCTGTGCGGCGGCCAGGTCCGGGTTATGCTGTGCGAGACAACGCAAACCGTACAGCGCTGCGCCGATATCCATGGAACGACACCTGTGTGTACCGCAGCACTGGGCCGGCTGATGACCGGAACAGCCATGCTGGGCATCATGATGAAGGGAGACAAAGAATCTGTCACCGTTACAATCAAGGGCGACGGTCCAATGGGTACACTGGTGGCAGTAGCCGATCACGGGAAGATCCGGGCCTGTGCCGATAACCCGAAGGTGGAACTGCCGCTGCGGGATGACGGCAAACTGGACGTGGGAGGCGCCGTCGGACATCACGGAAGAATGAGCGTAATCAAGGATCTGGCCCTGCGGAAAAACTATATCGGGCAGAGTGAACTTGTCAGCGGCGAAATCGCTATGGATTTCGCACAGTATTTCACAGTATCGGAACAACAGCCTTCCCTGGTGGCACTCGGCGTTCTGGTCAGCGGAGAATCTGTACTGAAGGCAGGCGGACTGCTGATCCAGCCCCTGCCGGGCTGCCCGGATGAAATTATTGACCAACTGGAGCTCAGGAGTCCGATGTTTGCGGATATCAGCCGTGAAATGACCTTTGCTTCCGTGGAGCAGCTGTGTGAAGACTGGTTCCGGGGAATGGATCCGAAAATTCTTGAATGCACGCCCATCTCCTACACCTGCACGTGCAGCCGGGAAAGAATGGAAAAAGCCCTGATCTCCCTGGGGGAAAAGGATCTCAGGTCCCTGATAGACGAGAATGAAGGCGCTGAACTGGTGTGCCATTTCTGCCACAGCAAGTATTTTTTCACCACGGAAGAACTGCAGCACATGCTGGACAATGCACATACAGCCAATGACGAGCCCGGGGAGGATGAAGAAGAATGAAAATGCCGATTATCAATTTTGATGAGCATTTCGCGGATTTCATGTCCGAATGGATGAAAAAACATGAGGAACAATACGGATCATTTGACGAAATGGAAGAGGATATGCCCCGGATTTATATGGCATTCCTGAACACCCGGGCCAGGTGGCTCGGCAATGTGACGCCCGGCGCATATTTCACACAGTTTGAGGATCCGAAGGTGCTTGTGGACTGGCTGGCGCAGTACTGCGATGAACGTGTGCCTGTTCCGGATCTGCTGCTGGAACAGATTACGGCAGTGGGACGGCCCTGTGAGAAGCGGCTGCTGGAACTCCTGAAGGACGAGGAAGCCCCCGAGGAAGCACGGATGATTGCCGTTAATCAGCTTCGGGAGATGGAAAGCATACTGCCGAAGATGCTCTATATCCAGTGGCAGCTTAACCGGGATGAAAAGGACGAACTGAAGGATAACGCACTGGAAAGCCTGACCGATATGGGAGAAGCCGTTGTGCAGCCGATTCTGCAGGAACTGCCGAAGGCAAATGCGGCCGGGGAGGAAGCACTGCTGGAGGTGCTTTCCCATTACCCGGGCAATGAACAGGTCTTTAAACTCGCCCTGAGACTTTTCCGGGAAAGAAAAGAACGGAGAGCGCTTTTTGCGGGTTATCTGGCCAAACTGGGAGATGAGCGGGCCCTTCCGGAACTGATTGCGGCCGCAGAAGAGGAAAAACTGCCGTACCTGACCTTTATTGAAATCCGGAACGCCATTGAATCAATGGGAGGCACATGCCCGGAACGGTCCTATGAAGATGATCCCGAATATGAAGCACTGAGGGATCTGGACCTGACCTGAAAAGAGAGGGAAATGACCGGAGGAAAGGAGGCGGCCGGATATGCTGTGTCCAAGATGCGGATACTATTCAGACCGGGAGGATTCTGTGTGCCCGGAATGCGGAGAAATTCTCAGCGCTGAAGCCGGCCTGCCCACAGAGGGCGCGGAATCAATCCGACAGGGAAAGAGAGCGCGAACCGCGATCGTTGATGCAGCCGGAAAGCAGATGCTTGAAAACCGGCGGCGCCGCCGGAGCGGTGCAAGCCGCGCAACCGTCGAAATGCCGGCAATCCACGATGAACGGGGAGACGGGGATTTTCCAGACTATACAGTATCTGAAACGATAAGCGAAGCAGATCATGAGGAGAACGGTGAATCCGACGTATTTGAACGGAGACGCCGTTCCGTATATGATGAGAATGCCGCGATGGAGGAACAGGAAAAAGCCTATTCCGAATGGATCGGCAGGGGAGGACCGCAGCGGATCAGAACGGTCAACTGGATGAAAGTCTATCTGGTTGTGTTCCTTGTGCTCGTTTTTCTGATTGCAGGCACCTGGCTTTTCCTGAAGAAGACAGAAGCCGGCCAGAGACTGATGGCACGGATGGGCAAAGAAGCGACATCTTCCGCCCTGTGGGCTGTCGGCGAGGAACTGATGAATACAGGTGATATGGAAGGCGCCATCGTCAATTTCGAAAAAGCCAGGGCACAGGACAAGGCGGAGGATCATGTTGATGTGGACGGCCTGCTGATGCTGGCCGGCGCCTATGAGGCCGTGGAAAGGATCGATGATGCTGCCAGCCTGTATGAAGAGATTTACACCGGCACACCGTCCCGGACAGAAGCCTATGTCAATCATATCCGGATCCTGATGAACAGCGGAAACGGCAAAGACCAGAAAAAAGCCGGGGAACTGATGAAAAAAGCCTACGAGCAAACCGGCGAGGCCAGTTTCGAGACTCAGCGAAGCGATCTTCTGCCGGCACCGCCGCAAATCAGGAAGGACCAGGTTGCTGCCTATTACGACAGAAAAATGTATCTGGAGATCAGTTCCACCCAGGGATACGATGTTTACTACAACATCAATTCCGATGCGGAGCTTCCTGAGGGCGGGACAAAGTATACCGAACCGATTTTCCTGGATGAAGGAGTCTGGGAGGTCCGATATGTGGCGGTGAACGGCGACCTGGTTTCCGATGTGGTAAAAGGCACATGGAAGATTATCCTGCCGTCTCCCCAGACCCCCAGGTGCAATCTTGCCCCCGGCGCTTATAAAAACAGGCAGAAGGTTAAGCTCTTCCCCGGCAAGGATAATGAGAACGACGATGATATCAGGCTTTATTATACAGTAGACGGTTCCATGCCGAACATCACTGAGAGCCCCCTCTACAAAGGTGAACCGATTCTGCTGCCCAGCGGACACACCGTAACAATCAGGGCGATGGCGGTGAATTCCTATAATAAACCCTCCAACGTCCTGGAAGTCAGCTTTAAGATTGACGCCAAACCTTATCCCCTGACGGCCTGGGACATGAAGGAAACGATCGGCGGGCTTGAAATGAACAAGACCACCCTGCCCGAGTTCCAGAAGGAATACGGAGAGGGAACCCAGGTTAAGATGGAACCCATTCCGGAATTCGGCAAGGACGCGGAATTCCGCAAGCATGAATACCCCTGGGGATATACCGTTATGAACCTGGTCAAACGGAATTGGGTGCTGGTGGAGCTTTATTTCAAGGAAGGATCACCTTTTAAGGCTCCGCGGGAAACCGGTGTAGGTGACCCGATGGATTACGTGATCGGTAAATTCAGGGATATGGGACAGCTGGAAAGCGAAAAAGGGATCAGGTGCCTTTATCATCTGGACAGCGGATCAGACGGAAAAATAATTCCTGTTGAGGAAACCGGCGGGAAGAAAATCCAGTACAGAATCAGACTTGACGGGCATTGGTATCACCTGGAATACCATACTGACAGCCGGGGCACAGTAACCGCCATCGACTGGAAATTCCTCCCGTAAAATATACCCCGTCGTTCATTCCATACAATGAATGACAAGGCAGGAGCAAACGGCATCATGAAGATTATTGATATCCACGCACATGTTTTTCCGGATCCGATCGCAGAAAAGGCATCGAAAAGCATCGGTGAATTCTACGGGCTGGAAATGAATGAAGGCGGAACAGTAAGCCGTCTGCTGAAACTGGAGGAAGAGTCCGGTATCGGACATGCCTGCATACATTCCGTAGCCATTACACCGCACTCCATAGATTCCATCAACCGGTTTATATCGGGTGCGGCAAAAGCGTGCCCGGATCGGCTGACGGGGTACGGCGCGGTGCATCCCGGCAGAGAAAACATACCGGGCCTGATCAAAGAGGTCAGGGAACTTGGACTGAAGGGGCTGAAGATTCATCCGGATATGCAGAAATTTGCCCTCGACAGTCCGGAAGCTATGGAAATGTTTGCGGCAACAGAAGGAAACCTGCCTATTATCATCCATACAGGTGACTGCCGTTATGAATACTCCCGGCCCAGGCAGATGAAAAAAGTGCTGGATGCTTTCCCGAAGCTGGTGTGTGTCTGCGCTCATCTGGGAGGGTGGAGCGAATGGGACGAAGCCTGGAGACTCCTGGCAGATTATGAAAATGTTTATGTGGATACATCCAGTTCCCTATACGCCCTGGCGCCTGATGAAGCACGCCGGATCATCCGGTGCTACAGCCGGGACAGGGTGCTTTTCGGCACGGATTATCCCATGTGGGATCCCGGAGAGGAACTTAACCGGTTTCGCCGGCTGAATCTTTCTGATGACGAGGAAGAAAAAATCCTGTATCTCAACGCGAAGAAACTGCTGGACATAAAGGACTGAACGGAAAAGGACGCGGGAATGAACCCGCGTCCTTCAGTTACTGTCAAACAATGTACAGCCCATTGCCTTGAATTCCCTGATTTTATCCCGCAGGACAGGTTCAGGAAGTTCAAAATGGTGAGCCAGACAGGGAATACAGAGAAATTCCGTTGCACCCCGGTTGACCATCTTCCGGGTCAGACCGATATCATCCCGTGTAAGGAAAGCTCCGCAGCGGATACAGCGTGCAGGATCAGGCATGGGCGGGTACCATTTTGCCAATGTACAGTTTCATGTCATGGCCCGGCACTGTCGGGTTGAAATAGTCGGCTTTTTTCCCGACCGATTCCCCTGTAAAGGCATCACGCAGATCCAGCGCGAGGCCGGAAGAAACGGGAAGACCCAGATCAACAAGCTCGCAGTGCAGCAGCGCTTCGGCTTCAGACATATTGACAAAAGCCAGGGCAAATTCATTGCCGGACAGATGCCGGAACAGGGTGAAGGAGGAATTCTGAAGTTCGAGCCAGGGCATTTCGCCTTCCTTGGGATTCGGGTTGGATGTGAAGACAGAACCCTTCCGGATCAGGAAAGGCGGACGGCATTCCTCATCCTGGTCAATCCTGAGAAGGTCTTTATTCTGCATCAGCGCCGTATATTCGGGAGAAAGCGTACGGAGATCAGCCCCCAGCATCAGCGGTACACCGCACAGGCACCAGAGAGCAAACTGCATCCTGTATTCTTCATAGCTGCAGATTTTTCCAAATCCCACATTGCCTTTTCCGCACATGCCCACGGTGAGCATGTCCATATCGTTGAAACAGCCTACAGCACTCATGCTGAGATTGTCCAGCTGTGATTTGAAGATATCTGTGAAGGAAACATAGTTGTCCATGATATCCCCGGTGGAACGGTACATGTGAGCACCCCTGCTGCGCATCCATTTCCAGGGATCATAGCGACCCCAGTTGCAGGCGGAAAAGAGAATATCCCTTCCGGAAGCCTTAAGTGCCATGGACATTGTCTGGTAACGGTTCAGGCAGTCTCCGGATTCCGGGAAATTGCAGAAATCGTATTTCAGGAAATCGACGCCCCAGGAAGCAAAGGTCCGGGCATCCACAAACTCATGATCGTAACTGGAAGGATAGGACGCACAGGTCATGACGCCTGCACATGAATACATACCAAATTTCAGCCCTTTGGAATGGACATAGTCCGCAAGGGCTTTCATGCCATGGGGAAACTTGGCAGGATCGGGCACAAGCAGGCCTTTTTCATCCCGGTCCCGAAGAGACCAGCAGTCATCAATGACCAGATATTCATATCCGGCAGCAAGCCAGCCTTTGTCCACCATATAATCAGCCATTTCCCGTATCAGGGAATCGCTGATATGTTCTCCGAAGGTGTTCCAGGAATTCCAGCCAAGGGGCGGGAGTGATGCAATCATTTTTATGAACTCCTTTCATGCATTTCAGAATCAGAAGGGGGGATCTATTGAAAAGGTTTTACCATCAAGATCCGGAAGCCGGCCGCCTGTGTCAATCTTCAGGGAAACGGCACAAAGCCGGAGGCTTCGGGCTTTTTCCCGGCGGTTGAAATCACGGTCGCCGTAAAGGTCATCCCCGAGCACCGGATGCCCCAGGGAGGCAAGATGCGCCCGGATCTGGTGCGTGCGGCCGGTAATCAGATGGACCCGGAGCCTGGACACCGGGCCGCTCTCCAGCGTTTCATAGCCTGTTGCGATGGCCTTGGCTTCAGGTACAGGATGATCCACAATCCGGACTTTTGCATGCAGTCCGTCCTTCACCAGCCAGGCCCGGCAAACGGCAGAAGGAGGTTTCATAATCCCCCGGACAAGACAGATGTAATGTTTTTCCAGGGTACGGCTGCGGAATGCATCCTGGAGAACTGCCAGTGTTTCGGAATCCTTTGCGAAGAGGCAAAGACCGCAGGTGCGATTGTCCAGGCGGTGACAGGCGGCCGGTCTTTCCGCATACGGGTCTTTGCGGGCAATATACTCCGCACAGAGATCGGTGAGGGTTGCTCCGCCCCGGGCATCCGGTTCCACGCTGATTCCGGCATGTTTGTTTACCAGCAGGACATGCTCATCCTCATAGACTACGGAAAGGGACGGGGAGGAGGCAGTATCCGCACAGGAGGCGGGCAGCCAGATCTTCAGCGACTGTCCTTTGTGTACGGTCCGGTCGCGTGAGACACGCAGGCCGTCCAGTCTGACATCCCGGGCAGCAAAGACCCTGCGGATGATGCTTTCCGGGATATCCGGCAGAAGACTGCGCAGGCAGTCAGCCACACGCTGCCCTTCAGCATCCGGCGGTATAATCAATTCCTTCAGCGGCATATCATTGCACCTGGGAAGTGCTCAGGCTCAGCCAGCGGGGGATCCTGTCCCGAAGAGCCCGCAAAGCCGTACGCATTTCCATAGTCGGCTGACAGATCAGCAGGGAGGAAAGGACTTCCAGCATATCAGTTTCCGGAACTTCCTGCTTGGCCAGGATGATGAGATCCTCCACGGCATCTTCCGGAGATATTTCGGGGCGGGTTGCATCTGTCAGCAGGGAGAGCATCCGATCATAAAGCGGCGCTTCAAGGTCGTTGATACTGTCTGCTGCTTCCCTGACGGCCTCCATGTTTTCCATGGTCATTTCAGCCGGACTGTGTTCCATCATCCGCTCAGGATCGGCCAGTCCCGGATGAATCAGGAGAAGCGCTCCGGAATGGTCATAGACATAATCATATCCGGCCAGGAGAAAACGTTCAATCAGCGCAGGCTGATCCTCAGCACAGGTTCCTTTCAGCAGGAGCTGCAGGTGTCGGGAAAAACCGGAACCATGGGCAGCACCAAAGAGATACAGGGCATTGCTGATATTCTCGTGAATCTTTTCCACAATTTCGCGAACAGCTTTATGGCTGTCTGCCGCAAGAAGCAAAAGAGCAGATGAACAAAGCTGGTGAGGCATGACCAGGACACTGTGTTCTCCTTTGCCTTCCACACGGCACCAGAGACGGCGTACCAATGAACGGGCAGGTATAAGCTCATTCCAGTCAGCCAGCGCAGTGCGGCCTCCGAAGAGCACAACACGCACCAGCAGGTCATGTTCCTCCACGGAAAGCAGGGCAGTTTCCTGAACAAAAGTATGGAGAACCCGGTTCCGAAGTTCTTCCACTGTATGCAGGGAGGAATGCGAAGGCCGGCGGGAAGACCGGCGGTCTTCCTCAGCGAAGAAAGAAAGCTCATAGAGCTTTTCCGCATCCACATTGCTGCATTCCTGTTCAAAAAGACAATAGGAAGGAAGGCCTGCGAGATCTTTCTCGCAGGCCTCCAGCTGATCAGCCCGCAATACACTCATGGTCTTGTCTGTCCAGTGGAGGGGGCGGGTGTTGCTTTGCCTCAGCATTTATCTGAAATTACCTTTCGGATACTCCATAATCTATCAGCCCGATGACCGGGGAACACTGCCCGCAGACATGCAGCCTGATAAATATATTATACCAGATTACAGCTTCACAATCCAACCGAATTTATCTTCAAGACGGCCGTACTGGATGCCGGTGAGGGTATCATACAGACTCTGGGCCACTTTGCCGATTCCGCCGTCGCCGATGGTGATTTTTTCATCCTTCATGGCAAGCGTGCCAACCGGACTGATTACTGCGGCGGTGCCGGTACCAAAGGCTTCGGTCAGTTTGCCGGATTTGGCATCAGCGAAGATTTCCTCTATGTTGAGACGGGCTTCTTCGGCTTCGTATCCCATGGAGCGGGCAAGCTTCAGCACGCTGTCACGGGTAATGCCGGGGAGGATGGAACCGTTCAGCTTCGGCGTGACAATTTTGTTGCCGTAGGCGAACATCATATTCATGGAGCCGACTTCCTCAACATACTTCTGCTCCACACCGTCCAGCCACAGCACCTGGGAATAGCCCTTCTGCTCTGCCACGTCACCGGCGAGAATGGAAGCGGCATAGTTGCCGGCGCATTTGGTGAAACCAACGCCGCCGCGAACTGCGCGGACATATTCATCTTCCACATAGATGCTGACGGGCTTCAGGCCTTCTTTATAGTAGGCGCCAACGGGACTGAGAATAATGTAGAACAGGTATTTTTTTGAGGCGTGTACACCCAGACCGACATCCATGGAGATCATGGTGGGGCGGATATACAGGGATGTTCCTTCCCGATGGGGAACCCAGGCTTCCTCAATGCGGATCAGCTGCTTCAGGCCTTCCAGGGCGGATTCTTCATCCAGAGCGGGCATGCCCATACGTTCAGCACTGCGGGACATACGGGCCAGATTGTCCTGGGGACGGAACAGCTGAAGGCCGCCGTCAGCACGGCGATAGCACTTGGAACCTTCAAAAATGGCCTGGCCGTAGTGAAGCACCATGGCAGCAGGATCCATCGCAAAGTCACCATAGGGGACAATACGCGCATTGTTCCAGCCGATGCCTTTTTCGTAATCCATGAGGAACATGTGGTCGGTAAAAATCCGGCCGAAACCGAGGGCGGACTCATCCGCGGGCTTCTGTTTGAGGTTCTGTGAAAGCGTAACTTTGATATCCAGCATAACGGTTCCTTCTTTCCCGGTAAAATGATGCCGATATTATACGCCTGTTCAGGCATAAATGCATGGTCTTTTTCTGTATTCCCTACAGTTCATCGAGAATATCCTCAAGCGGGATGGGGAAAACGAGCAATCCGGCATCTTCCGGCGCAGCAACTCCGGGCTGCAGGAAAAAGACCGGGTTCCCGGTTTCATCCAGGTAGAAATCCTCTTCCGGGAAAAATACGTGGGAAAGTTCCTCTTCCGTAAAATCAGAATGATAGGGAATACCTGCGCTGTTATCGCTGATCACATCCCAAACCATTTTCCGCACAAGCTTATCCGCCTTGGCTGTCTGCCTGTCTTCAAGCCAGGTGTCGTTGGAAGCAGTTTCAAGAATCCCGAGATACCGGGGAAGATTTGTCGTGGTGCCCGAACCGCCGTTTTTCCGGGCGAAAACATTTCCGGTCCAGTATACTCTCGAGGTGTCCGGATTGTTTTCCTCCTTCCGAACCAGGACTGAAAAGAAATCATCATTATTACAGGTGATTTCATAGGTGATTACTGTCGAGGAATCATATCCCTCAAATGAATCCTGAAGGAAGGGGACAGTGAAGCCAAGATCGTAATCGATCAGATCCAGATAGAAGACATTAATGCCTGAACCGCCTTCCGCTGTTTCATCCACATGGGGATAACGATAGCTGTAAACAAAGGTGCCCGCAGACGGATCCGTCTCATCATATGGTTCAGCAATATCCTCCGAGTAATCCTCCAGGAGAGGGAGCGGATCCGCAAGAGCAGCCGGACAAAACAGGGTAAGAACCAGAAAAAACACCAGAAGACGTTTCATGAGTCGGCGAACCTCCTGTTTTATTTGGTATAGGTATACCTGGCAATGAGCAGGGGCATGCTGTTATAGGTGGAGGAAGCATCTGCATAGATGCGGTAATATTTCCCGACCTCCCATTTGGTTTTGGTTTTGTTTTCAACCAGTACCGGCTGGGATTTCCCATCCTCACTGGTATAGATAATTACGCGCTGCGGTTTTTCAAACTCAACACGCTGAACCACGCCCTTTATGACATAAACCTGGTTGTTTTCGGCACGCACCTGAATATTGCTCAGCAGTTCGCCATAGCCTTCCGCGGTGAGAGGCCAGGCTTTCTTTGTATATATTTCAGGCCGCGGGAGATAATAGACGTCATAATTGACAGTGGAAACCTTACCGTTCAGCGAGGCCTGGATGGTAATACGGTTATCGCCGATTTTGTCAAAAATGGCGTAGAAGGTGAATCTGCCGGTGGAATCTTTATTTGTGATATCCAGGTCAGAATGGTGGGTCAGAACACGGACTTCAGCGCCGGCCACGGTTGTGGCGGTTACCTTCATGGTTTGTTCATCCGTTGATCCGAAGGTGTTGACGGAAAGGTCCAGCGGGACCTGCTGAGGTTCACGGTAAAGGGTGACGGTCATTTCATTCTCACGGCAATACTGGGAACGTACGGAGAACTTGTAATAATTGTCACCGTTGGGCTGGACGGTGGCATTGTAGATCATTTCCCCGTCCTTGTTGACCATGTCAGTACAGTCCTTGTTATTGACAAATACGCGGGAACCGGGGCGGACCGTAATCTGTATGGCTTTCATGGTTGTGGAAACCGTGGAGCGCAGCGTATCAGGAGAGTCCAGACGGATGGGGCTGAGGGGAATTGAAATCTCATAAGAGATCAAAGCCAGGGGCATCTGCCGTCCGGATGCTGTTTTGAGGAAGGGCGTGAGGGTCACATTCATGGTGTTATCCAGTGTGCCTTCCAGATTGTCATACCAGACATGGTCTTCCACTTCGATGGTGGCAAAGCCGTTTACCACAGGATAACTGGAATGGAGCTCCCGGATATAGATTGTGGTCCCATCCTCGCCGGGAATCAGGATCGTATGTGCAGGAAGATCTTCATGCAGCGTCGCAGTTACTACGGCATCCTGATTGATTTCGGGTGCACTTCCCGCAGAGATGGCCCGGTAGCCCAGATAACCGCCGGTGCCCAGCACGGCAATCAGAAGCAGAATGATGATAATTTTCAGGGAATTCCGCCTGTGATCCCTGCGGGGAGCAATCTGACTTCCAAGCGGGCCTGCCAGATACCAGGAACCGGTTCCCTGCGTGTATCCCACGGAGGGCGCCGGATCATAAGTGCGGCTTTCGGCAAAGGCACCGTTTCCATCCATGTAGCGGACGCGATGCCAGATTTCCGACTCGTTTCGACGGTCCCGGTCATTGCGGACGGCGGGCTGGACGCGTACCGCCGTGACGGGCACGTCGTCATGACGGGCTTTGCGGGAACGAATGCCGGATTCCTTTGTGACAACCACTTCGGAGGAGGGACGCCTGTCCGCGTTTCCGCGCATCCGGCTTTGCTTTTCCGCACCTTCCTGCTTGCGCTTTTTGAGGTCCTGCATTTCCCGGGCCAGCTGATCCCTGGCGTCAGGGGTGGCATCCATCTGGCCGAACTCATCCGCGCGCAGATATGCAGTGGAAGGAACACTGTCCTTCAGCGTATCCTTCCATTGCAGTTTTGAGACTTCGTCAATATTCAGCGGCGCACCGCATTTGATACAGTGGGGCATGGAAGCGCGGTTCCATTGACCGCATTCCGGACATTTCATAGCAGGCTCCTGTCAGTCGTCTTCATCATCTGCCACCAGGAAGCTGTTCTGGAGATAATTTTCAAAAGCATCCCGGCAGACAGGCCAGTTGAGTTCCTCTGTCATCATTTTCGCGAACAGAATCCTGCGGACGGCGCCTTCCTGCGGGATCCTGAGTTCCTCGATCGTGCAGTCACGGAGATCGAAAGCGTATTTGGCTGCCTGAATCACATCCTCCAGGCTCATGTTTGTCTTATTGTTGTTTTCAAGGACATTATTGGCCAGAGCCTGTGCATCATCCCAGGTCATGGTACGGCATTTATCCGCCAGAATACTCAAGACATTCCGGGCCCGGGCGGTACGCATGAAATCCCCGCCGCCGCCAAATTTACGGATTCGCATATAAAGGACAGCCGAGCAACCGCCGGTCCGTTTGATCACCTTGTTCGGATCCTTCCTGGCGGCCTTTTGATTCTCACTTTCTGCCCACTCGGTGGTTTTAAAGGTATAGAGACCGGCAGGATGCCTGCCGCCGTCCTGAATATCCTTTCCGTTGGGATCGGTTACGGTTCCTTTCAGGGTTGTATATTTCAGGGCGTCAATTTCAGCATCTGAAAGCTCGATCTGAACACCGCCCATATAATCAACAATGTTGGCGATCTGCTTGAAAGTAAAGAGGATATATTTCTCAATCCGGACACCGAGATGTTCACTGATGGTCCGGCACAGCGCCTCCGGACCGTAGTCATTATAGACATAATTGATCCGGGTAAATTTCTCATCATTCTCGGTGGAGGTATATTTCCGGACGATGGCGTCACGAATGATGGACGTCAGCATAATCCGGTGGGCACGGGTATCCAGGGTCAGCAGTACGATGCCGTCCGTATTGCCGTACATGTCCCTGCGGCGGCCGCTGACCCGCTGGGTCGGCGGTTTTGCATTGTCGGGACGGGGATCCCGGGTCCACTGGTCAATACAAAGCAGGAGATAATGATGCTGCCCCTCCACCACAGGAGGCAGTTCATCCCAGGGAACAATTTCAATATGCGACGGGACCCGTTCATAAGGCAGATTCTGGCTGGCCCATTCCTCCGGTGAAAGAGTAGGCGCGGGGGCAGCGGCTTCCGGTGTGTTTTCCGCAGCGGCCAGCGGCAGGGGCAGCAACAGCATCATCAGGATCAGAGCAAGAATCCTTCTCATGGATGATCAGACTCCTTCGGAAAATACTACAAAATCGCAGATAATTATACTATATATTGCAAAAAGATTAAAGAGGAAATTCTTAATTCTGAAAATATTACGAAATAAATTTGAAAAAAAGGTATCAACTTCCTTTTTTGTTCAGCGGATGGTATAATCATCAGGCCGGAAAAGGCCCTGAAAGGTTTTTTACCGGACTAATACAGGAAAGACCGGATGATGAGCATGGATTACGACGTATTGATCATCGGCGCAGGTCCCGGCGGGATTTTCACAGCCTACGAATTGACAGAAAAAGCATCCAGACCTTTGAAAACAGCAGTATTTGAGCTGGGGAAAAAACTGGATCAGCGTAAATGTCCCATAGACGGCGACAAGGTCAAAGCCTGCGTACGGTGCAGGACATGCTCCATTATGAGCGGCTTCGGCGGGGCCGGCGCTTTTTCCGACGGGAAATACAACATCACCAACGACTTCGGGGGCAGCCTGCATGAACATGTGGGGAAAACCCGCGCGCTGGAACTGATGCGCTATGTGGACGAGATCAACCTGAAATACGGCGGGGAAGGCACACGGCTGTATTCCACAGCAAATACCCCGATCCGCAAAACATGCCTGCAGAACGGACTGCACCTGCTGGACGCACAGGTGCGTCATCTGGGGACGGATATCAACTATGTGGTTCTTGACAACCTGTACCGCGAACTGAAAGAAAAGGTGGATTTTTACTTCGAGGCACCGGTGGCCTCTGTTGCCCGGGAAGCGGAGGGCTACCGTGTAACCCTGGAGGACGGAAGGTGTTTTACTGCTGCCAGCTGCGTCATTTCCGTCGGAAGAAGCGGCAGCAAATGGATGGAGGGTATCTGCCGTGAGCTGGGCATTGCCACCAGCAGCAACCGCGTGGATATCGGCGTGCGGGTTGAACTGCCTGCGCAGGTGTTCAGCCATCTGACGGATGAACTGTATGAAAGCAAAATTGTTTACCGGACAGAGAAGTTTGAGGATCTGGTCAGGACATTCTGCATGAATCCCCACGGCGCCGTTGTCAGCGAAAACACCAACGGGATCGTAACGGTAAACGGACACAGTTACGAAGATCCGGCAAAGCATACGGAAAATACCAATTTCGCACTGCTGGTCAGCAAGCGGTTTTCAGAACCGTTCAAGGATTCGAACGGATACGGTGAATCCATTGCACGCCTGAGCAACATGCTGGGCGGGGGAGTTATCGTACAGCGGTTCGGAGACCTTGTCAGGGGACGGAGAAGCACTCCGGCACGGATTGCTGAATCATTCGTCACACCCACCCTGGCAGCCACGCCGGGAGACCTGAGCCTGGTGATTCCCAAGCGGATCCTGGACGGCATTATAGAAATGATTTACGCACTGGACAAAATTGCGCCGGGCACCGCAAATGACGATACGCTGCTGTACGGCGTGGAAGTGAAATTCTACAATATGGAAGTAAAACTGGATGAAAACCTGGAGACAGGCTATCCGGGACTGTATGTAATCGGCGACGGAAGCGGTGTAACGCACAGCCTTTCACACGCCAGTGCCAGCGGCGTACATGTGGCCAGGCAGATTATCCGGAATTTATAACCCGGGAATTATATTGAGACCAATTTTTCCGTGAACGGAAGCGTATCCGGCAGACGGCAGCACTGGGCCCATAAACGCCAGGCGGCCAGATCAGCCGGATGCGCTGTTTTTTTCCATTCCGTAAAGGAAGAAATTACAGGGAGAGCACAGTCTTTCCAAAGGGCGGTCATCTCCGGACGCCTGCGCAGGCCGATCAGCAGGGCATGATCCGGCAGAGCTGCGGATTCCAGATCATTCCGCGAGATTCCCAGAAGCGCGCAGGCACACAGCCGGCTGATCCTGGCCGCCGGATAACGTTTTCCGGACAGCGCATGAATGAGCTCTTCCCGGGAAAGGGATTCCCCAGCGGCTGAACGCAGGGCGTTTTCCATTCCTTCGGAAAGATCCGGCAGGGAACTGAATTCGCTGCTGTTCATGGTACGCAGGCGTGCCAGCAGCAGATGATCAAAGACACGCTGATCCGGGACGCGGCTCTCCAGGAAACGGCGGCGCAGCAGTTCTGCGGTATATTCCGGAACGGCCTGAAAGACAGCGGCATAATTGCCGCGAAGCAGACTTTCCCGCAGGGCGGAGGCAGACGGGGAACCGGGATCAATATCCGGCGCATGGTAACTTCCGGAACGGGGAATGATTACAGGCTGCAGGGACAGTCCGAGACGATTGACAGCCCGGAGATAACAGACAGCAAGCGTGTTGTTCGGATGGTCCAGCAAGCCGTCCGCAGCCGGGAGAACCGAGGAAAGCGCTGCGGAAACAGCAGCCGGATAACCGGTGCCGGATGACAGCTTTTCCTTCAGTACAGCGCGGAAGGCATTGTCCGGGGATTCCAGAACGGCAGCTGCCTGCTGAAGCAGACCGGGATCAGGGGTCTCCGCCCCGAAAGCAAGATGGGTTATACCAAGACCGGACAGCAGAGATACAGCCCCCAGGGCGTAATGCTCCGCATCCCGGACCGTCCAGGCTACGGGAAGACAGAAAACAGCATCCGCGCCTGCCTTCAAAGCGCAGCAGGCCCGGTCGGCAGGGGACAGGAGCGAAAGATCACCCCGCTGCTTGAAACAGCCGGACAGGGCGACAAAGGTCAGATCCGGAGAAACAACAGACTGTGCCCGGGAAATATGACGGAGATGTCCGTTATGAAAAGGATCGTATTCTGCAACGATACCGAGAATCTTCATACCGGGGCACCTCCTTCTGAAAATATATAATACGGCGGCTGCATAAAACTGATGCAGCACACCGCAACGGTAAAGCCGGGGACAGCCTGATACAACGAGAGTGTAGCATTTTAGGTCTTTCTTTTCAAGCTGAACAGGAGTATAATAAACTGTAAAACTCATACAGGAAAAGGAGTTATGAATCATTATGAAAATTCTGGTTGTGAACGCAGGTTCCTCTTCCCTGAAGTATCAGCTGATCGACATGGACGGCGAGAAGGAACTGGCAAAAGGCCTGGTGGAACGCATCGGCATTGAAGGCAGCAAGCTGAAGCACAGCGCGGGAGACAAAAAGACGGAGATTGTCCAGGAAATCCCGGATCATGAAGCCGCCGCCCAGCTGATGCTTAAAATCCTTCAGGATCCGGAGTACGGCGTGATCAGGAGCACCGACGAAATCGGCGCAGTGGGTCACCGGGTGCTGCACGGCGGCAGCGCGTTCACGGCTTCTGTTATTGTGAACGATGCCGCCAAGCAGGCGATCCGTGACTGCTTCCCGCTGGGGCCGCTGCACAATCCTGCCAACCTGATGGGAATTGAAGCGTGTGAAAAGGTTATGAAGGGCACCCCGCAGGTGGCGGTGTTCGATACCGCATTCCATCAGACCATGCCGCCCAAGGCCTATATGTACGGCGTTCCCAAAATGTATGAAGAAAAGCTGCATGTGCGCAGGTACGGTTTCCACGGAACCAGCCACCGCTATGTAAGCCGCCGGGTCTGCGAATTCCTCGGAATCAGCCCTGTGGGAAAGAAAATCATTATCTGCCATCTGGGCAACGGTTCCAGCCTGAGCGCCGTGAAGGACGGAAAGTGCCAGGATACCTCCATGGGCCTGACGCCTCTGGAAGGCCTGCTGATGGGAACCCGCTGCGGCAGCTGCGACCCTGCTGTGGTGCAGTTCATCGCCAACAATCCCCTGAATGATGACGGTACCCCTGTGGGCCATCCGATCAGTGTGGATGAAGTACTGACGATGATGAATAAAAAGAGCGGCCTGCTGGGCATCAGCGGCAAGAGCAGTGACTGCCGGGATATCGATGATCTGGCCAGCAAGGGTGATCCGAATGCCAAACTGGCCCAGGAAATGCTGATTTACGGCATCAAGAAGTATATCGGATCCTATGCGGCAGCCATGGGCGGTGTGGATATCATCGTGTTTACTGCCGGTATCGGCGAGAACAATGCGGATCTTCGCGCACAGGTGATTGACGGCCTGGACTTCATGGGGGCAAAGATTGATCCCGAGAAGAACAAGACCCGCAAGGAAGCCGTGATTTCCGCGGATGACAGCAAAGTTACCGTGTGCGTTATCCCCACAAATGAGGAGATCATGATTGCCCGTGATACACTGGATCTGGTCACCACCGGCAAGGTCCGCGACAACTGAAAAACGCTTCAAATTCTTTGTTGACAAACGATTTGTCAGGAACTATAATACCAAATGGTCACTTTTGAGGTGAGGACATGAAGCTTGATGTATCGAATGCTTTGGCCCATCCCGGTCAGGAGTACCCTTTCTCAGGTCTGCAGGCCATTGCGGATCAGGAGATCGGCGGCGATACCGTAAGGATCGATGAGTGTGCCGTAGAAGGCACCTTCCTGTCGGATGAAGAGGGGAACATCTCGGTTAAAGGCAAGCTGAGTACCATTGCCCACGCTCCCTGCGCCAACTGCCTGGAGGACGCTCAAGCCGAAATCGAAAATGAGTTCGACGAGACGTTCCGCCGGAACGGCGATCAGGAGGATGATGAGATCTTTGCCTATGAAGGGCATGAGATTGAACTGGACAAGCTGGTAATGTCATACGCCGTCATGGCTCTGCCGATCCGCTTTCTCTGCAGAGAGGATTGTCCGGGCTTTGAATACAGGGACCCGGAAGCAGTACCTTCCGAACCGGGGATTCAGTACCCGTTC
Source organism: Christensenellales bacterium (assembly GCA_045111455.1). Lineage (GTDB taxonomy): Bacteria > Bacillota > Clostridia > Christensenellales > Aristaeellaceae > Aristaeella. The sequence continues at coordinate 127,789 of JBGUGL010000022.1, forward strand.
GCAGGACTGCAGCAATTGCTTGAAAACAATGAGGAGGTGTGAATCATGGCTCTTCCGAAGGGGAAAATCTCTAAGGCTCGCAAGCACAGCCGCCGCGCCAACTGGAAGCTCACACTGCCGGGTATCGGCAAGTGCCCCCAGTGCGGTCAGATGAAACTGTCTCATCGCGTGTGCAAGAATTGCGGTTATTATAACGGCGTCCAGGTCGTCGTCAATAAGGACGAAGAAAAGAACGCCTGATTGTCGACTGCATTTTTGGCCAAGGATTAAAGAATCGCAGCTCCGCCCATCAGGGTCGGAGCTGTTTCTTTCATTACCGGATTGAGGGAGGATTACCATGGAAAAGAAAATGAGCGGCGCTGATATGGCGACCCGGTTCAATCCCCAGGAGATCGAAGCGGACATTTACAAAGCATGGGAAGAATCCGGTGCATTTACCGCGCACCGGGTGGAGGGAAAGAAACCCTTTACTATCGTCATGCCCCCGCCCAACATTACCGGCCAGCTGCACATGGGCCATGCCATGGACTGTGTTATGCAGGATGCGCCGATCCGGTATCACCGGATGAAGGGTGATCCCACCCTGTGGCTACCCGGTACCGACCACGCAGCGATCGCTACGGAGGTCAGGATTGTGAACACCATGCGCGAGGAAGGCCTGACCAAGGAAAGCATCGGCCGGGAAGCGTTCCTGGAACGGGCATGGAACTGGAAGAAGGAATACGGCGGCCGCATCGTGCATCAGCAGCGGAAGATGGGTATCAGCTGTGACTGGAGCCGGGAGCGCTTCACCATGGACGAGGGCTGCAGCCGTGCCGTGCGCGAAGTGTTCGTACGCCTTTATGAAAAAGGACTGATCTATCGCGGCAACCGGATGGTCAACTGGTGCCCTGCCTGCCAGAGCGCCATCAGCGACGCTGAAGTGGTGTATAAGGACGTGGCCAGTCACCTGTGGCACATCCGCTATCCCGGCGCCGACGGCAGCGAAGGCGTGGTGGTTGCCACCACCCGCCCCGAAACCATGCTGGGCGATACCGGCGTGGCTGTGAACCCGGCGGACGAGCGCTATACCGATCTGGTGGGGAAAAAGGTGATCCTGCCCATCGTGAACAAGGAAATCCCTGTGGTCGCGGACGACTATGTGGAGATGGAGTTTGGCACCGGCGCGGTGAAAATGACACCCGCCCATGACCCGAACGACTTCGAGGTTGCCCAGCGCCATAACCTGGAGATCATCACGGTGACCAATGATGACGGCACCATGAATGAAAATGCCGGACGTTTCGCCGGTATGGATCCCATGGAATGCCGCAAGGCCGTGGTGGAAGAGCTGGAGAAGCTCGGCCTGCTGGTGAAAATCGAGGATTATAGCCACAACGTTGGCTTCTGCTACCGCCACGGAGATACTCCCGTGGAACCCCGCCTGAGCGAGCAATGGTTCGTGAAGATGAAGACGCTGGCAGAGCCGGCTATTGCTGCCGTGCGGGAGGGCCGGACGAAGTTCGTGCCTGAACGTTTCAGCAAGATGTACTATAACTGGATGGAGAACATCCGCGACTGGTGCATCAGCCGTCAGCTGTGGTGGGGCCACCGGATTCCCGTGTGGTACTGCGATGACTGCGGCGAAATGACGGTGAGCCGGGAAGATCCGGCAGCCTGCCCGAAGTGCGGCGGAAAGCTGCATCAGGATGAGGATGTGCTGGATACCTGGTTCTCTTCCGCCCTTTGGCCTTTCTCCACCCTGGGCTGGCCGGACAACACCGAGGACCTGAAGTATTTCTATCCCACCAACATGCTGGTGACGGGCTATGATATCATCACTTTCTGGGTGTCCAGGATGATGGTTTCCGGCATTGAGCAGATGGGCGAAGCGCCCTTTGAGACCGTGCTGATCCACGGCCTAGTCCGGGATGAACTGGGACGGAAAATGTCCAAATCCCTGGGCAACGGTGTGGATCCGCTGGAGGTTGTTGACGAATACGGCGCTGACGCGCTGCGCTTCAGCCTGGTGATGGGCGTCAGCCCCGGAAATGACACCCGCTACAGCAGGGACAAGGTGGAGGCCGCCCGGAACTTTGCCAACAAGATCTGGAACGCCAGCCGTTTCGTGCTGATGAACGTGAACGAGCGGAAAGCCTTTGATCCCGCAAAGCTGGAAACAGCTGACAAGTGGATCCTGACCCGGCTGCAGGATGCGGTGAAGGACATTTCCGAGCATATGGAAGACGGCGACTTCGGCCTGGCTGCCACGAAGATCTATGACTTCGCCTGGAGCGAATTCTGCGACTGGTATATCGAGCTGAGCAAGTCCCGCCTGCTGGGCGAAGACGGCGAGAGCAAGGAAACGGTGAAATCCGTGCTGCTCTTTGTACTGGAGAACCTGCTGAAGCTGCTGCACCCCTTCATGCCGTTCCTGACAGAACAGGTTTACAAATACCTGCCGGGCAGCGAAGGCTTCCTGATGCTCCAGAGCTGGCCGGAATACAGGAAAGACTATGTATTCGCGGCAGACGAAGAAAAGATGCAGGGCGTGATGGAGATCATCCGCACGATCCGTAATCTGCGCAGTGAAATGAACGTGGCACCTTCCAAGCGTACGCACCTGATGCTGCTGCCTGCGAATGGCTGGGCAGACACCCTGAAGGGCGGGGAAGGCTATTTCAAAAAACTGGCCGGAGCCGAACAGGTTGAGCTGATCTCCGACCGCGGCGACGCTACCGGCAAGAATGTATCCGCAGTAGTGGCAGCCGGCGAGCTTTTCATCCCGCTGGGTGACCTGGTGGACTTTGAAAAGGAAACCGCCCGGCTGACCAAGGAGCTGGAAAACCTGAAGAAGGAAATGGCCCGCTCCAACGGCATGCTGAACAATCAGGGCTTCCTGGCCAAGGCACCGGCGCAGCTGGTCCAGCAGGAAAAGGAAAAGCTGGAGGCGGCAAAGGCCAAGGCAGCCGCCCTGGAAAACCGTATAGCGGAACTGAAAGAGAATTTATGAGCATCACCGGACAGAAAATCGGTGAAACAGCTGTCCGCCCGGAGAGACGGAAACAGGCAAGGGCTGCGGAATACCGCAGCCCTGCTTGAAATCACGGATATATTTCCGGAGGACCGGACGTAAAGGGAAATGCCCTCCGGGCGGCGAAGTGTCTGAAAGGAAAAACTGGCAAGCCGCCTGAACCGGCATGCACCGACGGAAGAGATGTATAAAAGAAGCAAAGGAGCGGGTCATCATGGAATTCCGGCATGAACCGGTATTGCTGGCAGAGGTGCTGCAATGGATGAATGTACGGCCGGACGGCGTATACTGTGACGGCACGCTGGGAGGCGGCGGGCACAGCGGTGCAATCCTGAAGGCGTCAGGCGGCACAGCACGTCTGTACGGCATTGACAGGGATGAAACAGCAATACGCGCTGCCACGGAGAGGCTGAAAGCTTATACCGGCTTTACAGCTATCCGCGGGAACTTCCATGACGCGAAACGGCTGCTGGAGGAAGCTGGCGCCGGAAAGCTGGACGGGGCACTGCTGGACCTGGGCGTGTCCAGCCCTCAGCTTGATACAGCGGAACGCGGGTTCAGCTATCATGAAGACGCGCCCCTGGACATGCGCATGGACCGGAGCCAGCCCATGACAGCCGCGGAACTGCTGAACACCGCGGAAGAACGGGAACTGACGGAAATCATCCGGGATTACGGGGAAGAGAAATGGGCGGCCAGGATCGCACATATCATCTGCGAACACAGGACTCAGAAGCCGTTTGAAACAACCTATGACCTTGTGCATGCCGTGGACGCGGCCATTCCGAAGGCAGTCAGGCGAAAGGATGACGGGCATCCGGCCCGGAGAACGTTCCAGGCGATCCGGATTGCTGTCAATGACGAACTGAAACCGCTGGAGCAAGCCCTGAAAGATCTTACGGACTGCCTGAAGCCGGGAGGACGGATCTGCGTGATCACGTTCCATTCGCTGGAGGACAGGATTGTGAAACGATGCTTCAGAACGCTTGAGAATCCCTGCATCTGCCCACCCAAAGCACCTATCTGCACCTGCGGTCGCAAACCTGTGGTGAAGGTGCTGGCAGGTGGGGCTGTAGCTCCGACCGCAGAGGAAGTTGAGCGGAATCCCCGGGCCCGGAGCGCAAAGCTTCGGGTTGCGGAAAAGAGAGAAGCGGAGGCATAAACATGGCAACGCTGTATGTGGTGGCAACCCCTATCGGAAATCTTCAGGATTTATCACCGCGGGGAGCGGAAACACTGCGGAACGCGGATCTGATCATCGCCGAGGATACCCGGGTAACCATGAAACTGTGCCAGGTCTTCGGCCTGAAAGCGCCCCTGGTCAGCTGCCACCGCCACAGCGAGGACAGCAAGGCGGCGGGGCTCGCGCAGCGGATCCTGGAGGAAAACCTGATGGCCGCCCTGGTGACGGACGCGGGAACGCCCTGTATTTCGGATCCTGGCAGCGAAGTGGTCCGCGAATGCGCGGAAGCAGGGATCGGCGTCATCCCGGTGCCGGGCTGCTGCGCCGGTGTCGCCGCGGTCTCCGTCAGCGGATACGACGCGAAGGAGTTTGCGTTCTACGGCTTCCTGCCCAGGGAAAAGAAAGACATCCGGGCCAGACTGGAGGAGATCGCCCGGGGCCCGAAGGTCGCTGTCCTGCACGAATCGCCTTTCCGGATCACCGAGCTGACCGAGGTCATCGCGCAGACCCTGCCCGGGGTGAAGATGACGGTCTGCTGCGACCTGACGAAGCTGCACGAGAAAACGCTCCGGGGGATCCCGGAAGACGTGCTGAGGGAACTGAAAGCCAACGAGAAGACCGAAAAAGGGGAGTACTGCGTGGTGCTGGATCTCCACGGGGTCTCCCTGCCGGAGCCTGAAACGGAAACCGCGGAATGGCCGCTGGAGGCGAAGCTCATAGAAGAGATGAAGCAGGGGAAGACCCTGCGGGAAGCCCAGGACGCGCTGGCTGAGGCGGGCGAAAAGAAAAACGCGGTCAAGCAGGCCGCGCTCACGCTGAAAAAACTGTTTAAATAAGAAAACTGTCAGGGAAGCGTTCCCTGACAGTTTTTTCATTGAGGCGGGGATCATCTCCCTGCCGCTTATTTCTTTTCTTCGGGATCCAGGAAGCGGTAGACGATCGCAGCCAGCGCGCCGCCGACCAGCGGAGCAAGCAGGAACACCCAGATGTTCGCCAGGTTGCCGGCGATCAGGGCCGGGCCGAAGGAACGGGCGGGGTTCACGGAAGTGCCGGTGAAGCTGATGCCCAGCAGGTGGACCAGGACCAGCGCGCCGCCGATGACCAGGCCGGCGACGTGGCCGTTGGACTCCTTGGAGGTCACGCCCAGGATCGCGATGACGAACACGAAGGTCAGGGCGACTTCAATGCCGAAGCTCATCCAGATGCGGCTTCCCTGATAGAGGCCGTTGCAGCCCAGCTTGGTGGGATCCTTCACGATGAAGTACAGCACCGCCGCGCCCGCGATGGCGCCCAGGAACTGGGCAATGATGTAGCCGCAGAAGTCCTTCGCGGAGATTTTTTTGTTGATCAGCATGGCGATGGATACAGCCGGGTTGATGTGGCAGCCGGAGACGTTGCCGATGGAGTACGCCATGGCGACGATGACCAGGCCGAAGGCCAGGGCGGTGCCGATCAGTCCGGAGATGCTGCCGTCGCAGATCTGTCCCGCGACGCCGCAGGCGAACAGGACCAGCACGGCGGTTCCGATGAACTCAGCCAGATACTTCTTGATGTCTTTCATATTCAGTTCATCCTCCTTGTTCCCGCGGAAAGCGGGTTTTCTGTATTTTATCGCAATATATGGTATTTGACAAGAGATATAAGCGCAAATATAGCGTAAATCCCTTGTGTTTCAGGCAGGTTTCTGATAAAATTTTCTGGAAATAAAAGTTATGCAGAAGTAAGGTTCCGCAAACCGATTCTGTTAAGGAGACAGGCGGATGGCTCTTTTGTTTTTTCTGTTCTGGATCATGCTGAACGGCAGGATAACCTGGGAAACTGCCGGCTTTGGAGCAGCGGTCACTGCCCTTGGTATGCTTTTTGCCTGCAAAGCCTGCGGATGGTCCATTGCACGTGAAAAGAAACTGTACCGTGCTGCGCCGGGAATGATCGGATATCTGGGAACGCTGATCGCTGAAATTGTGAAGGCCAACCTGAGGATGCTGCGGATCGTATGGGGCGGGAAGACCAGTCCTGTAGTCCGCACCGTCCATACCGGGCTGCGGACAGGGATGGCCAGAATGATTCTTGCGAACTCCATTACCCTGACACCCGGAACCATTACGCTGGACTGCCGCGGTAACGAACTGACGGTTCACTGCCTTACCGAAAAAATGGCAGACGGGCTGGAGGAAACCATCTTTGAAAAAAAACTGAAGAGAATCGAGGCGGTGCTGTTTGGATAATTCCTATGCGCTGCTGATGCAGGGAGCCATGGTCATGCTGGGACTGTGTCTGGCTGTATGTCTGTACAGGGCCTTCCGCGGGCCAAAGACCGCGGACCGGCTTGTAGCTGTCAACATGGCGGGAACGGTTACCATTATGCTGATCCTGCTTCTTGCGCTGCTGAAACAGGAGGACTATCTGCTGGACGTTGCCCTGATCTATGCTCTGCTCAGTTTCCTGGCCGTAATGCTTCTGTGCAGGATCCTGATCGGTGCCTACCGCGAGAGGCAAGGAAAGGAGGACCGGGGAGATGGCTGAACAAATCAGGCTGATTCTGTTTGCAGTTTTGCTTGTCAGCGGGATTGTGATCCAGATAACGGCTGCAGTCGGCGTAAACCGGTTCCGCTTTTCCGTAAACAGGATGCATCCGGCGGGAATGGGTGATTCTCTGGGGCTGCTGCTGATCATACTGGCAGCGATCGTGTATACCGGCCTGAATGCCGCTTCCATGAAGATTATTCTGATCCTTGCTGTATACTGGATCACAAGTCCTGTATGCACGCACCTGGTAAGCAGGATGGTGACGGAAACGCAGAAGGACGAGATGAAAACGGAGGCAAAGGAATGGAAAGCCTGAATATGATCCTGCTGGCGGTGATAGTGATCTGCGCTGTGGCGGTCAGCATCACGCGGGACCTGCTGAGCGCAGTGATCATTTTCATGGTTCAGGGTCTTGCTATGTCCGTCATCTGGATTCTGCTTCAGGCGCCGGATCTGGCTATTACCGAGGCAGCGGTCGGCACCGGCATTTCCACGGTTCTTCTGCTGGCAGCGCTGAGAAAGATTTATTCTGTCCGCAGAAAGGAGGAGGAGCAGCATGCACGGAAAAGAAAAGAAGCATGATGCCTTTGCCCGTCTGAGGGAATGGCTGGAAAACGGAGATCAGGCACTGGACCGTGAGATGGAGGAGGGACTGTATGATGAAGCAGCCCCGCTGGAACCGGCGGCAGATGACCGGGAATTCATAACCACCCGGCGGAAACGATCAGCGATAACGAAAAAAAACAGCCGCCGGAAAAAACATCAGAACATACGGAAACCCGGCGGAGCATACGCAGACGCAGGGTGGTACCGCCTGGCCGCAGCGGCGGTATGCATCAGCCTGATCGGGCTGCTGCTTTACGCAGCCATGCAGATGCCGCAGTTCGGCAATGCGGACACGCTGGTGGATCACGAAACGACAGCCTTTTATGTGACTCATACCATGGAAGAAACCGGCGCAGTGAATATTGTGACAGGGATCATCCTGGATTACAGGGGATTCGATACGCTCGGTGAATCGCATGTGCTTTTTGTCGCCGTCAGCACGGTATTGCTGCTGCTGAGCATCAGGGGAGAAAAGGATGAACAGGAACGACTGACTGAGAACATAAGGCAGCAGAGCCTCGAACCGGACAATGACCTGATCCTCCGGGGAGGAGTACGGATCCTGCTTCCGCTTGTCCTGATCTTCGGACTCTATATCATTCTCAACGGTCATCTTTCTCCGGGCGGCGGTTTTTCCGGCGGGGCGGTTCTCGGCGCCGGACTGATTCTATACCAGAATGCTTTCGGCTATGAACGGACAGAACGTTTTTTTACTTACCGGACATTCCGGACAGTTTCCGTTGCATCGCTGCTGTTTTATGCAGCGGCAAAGGGATATCATTTCCTTACGGGCGCCAATCACATGGAAAGCGGTATTCCCAAAGGAACCGCAGGGGCAATCCTGTCCGGCGGCCTGCTCCTTCCGCTGAACATCGCGGTGGGATGCGTTGTCACATGTACCATGTACGCGCTGTACACCATGTTCAGAAAGGGGGCCTTTTAATGCTGCAGCAGATAAGTTCTGTGCTGAATCAGCACCTGGACGAAGCAGCGGCTCTGATTCTGTTTGGGATCGGATTTACCCTGCTGCTTATGGACAAGAACCTGATCAAGAAGATTATCGGCTTTTCCATGATGGACTCGGGAATCTATCTTTTTCTGGCTTCCTACGGGTATATCGGGAACCGTCTCGCACCGGTTTATTCCGGCGGCAACACGGATCCCGCATCCTATATCAATCCGCTTCCGGCCGGACTTGTGCTCACGGGAATTGTGGTGGGTGTCAGCGTCACTGCTGTTATGCTTGGCCTGACAGTACGCCTGTATGAACGTTATCACACACTGGACATCGACGAAATGGCCGAGCAGATCCGAAGGGAGGGGAAATAACCTTGGCCTGGTGGCAGAATCTTCCCCTGTTCCTGATCCTGTGTCCGCTGGTCTGCGGTGTTGCATGCTCTGTGCTGAAGGGAAAAGCTGTCCGGATCATGATGGCCGGCTTGACTTTGCTCGAGTGCGCGGGCATGGCCGTCCTCCTCCGATATACCGCTGAGGGAAACATCAGCTTCGTCTTCACAATGGGTGAGACCGGAGCACCGTTCGGGAATGAACTTCGGGCCGGATCCACAGAAGCGCTGATCGGACTGGGCTTTTCGCTTGTGCTGCTGCTGTCTGTGACAGGGGGAAACCGCGGCCTGCAGGAAGATGTGGCAGGGAAACGGCTGAACCTTTACGGGGCAATGCTCGGTCTGCTGACGGCAGCTATGGCAGCCATCGTATTTACCAATGACCTGTTCACGGCTTATGTGTTCATTGAGATTTCCACTCTTTCCTCCTGCGCGCTGATCAGCGCCACAAACCGCGGGAAGGCACTTTTTTCATCCGCCAGGTATATGGTGATGAACCTGCTGGGAAGCGGCCTCTTCCTGCTGGGACTGTCCATGCTTTATGCCCTTACAGGGCAGCTGCTGTTTCCTCAGCTGGGGACCTCGGTACGGAATCTGACAGCAGACGGCAGGTATCCTGTACCGATGTATCTTTCGTTCCTGCTGATGACCATGGGCCTGTGCATCAAAAGCGCCCTTTATCCATTCCATACCTGGCTTCCGGATGCCTACAGCAATTCAACCGCCGTATCCGGTGCACTGCTCTCTTCCCTGGTTTCCAAAATGTACATTTTCCTGCTGATCAAGATCGCGCTGAGAGCCGCGCTTGAAGAGGCGTTCATCCTGCGTATCGGAGATATTCTTTTCCTGTATGCAGCCACCGGAACGGTGATCGGTTCGGTTCATGCCATAAGGCAGCACAGGCTTTCCAGACTGATAGCCTATTCCTCTGTTGCACAGATTGCCTGTGTTTACCTCGGAATATCCATCGGAGGAACGGAGGGAATTGCTGCCGCGCTGTTTTACATTCTGGCGCATTCTGCAGCCAAGTCTATGCTTTTCCTGACAGCGCATAAGCTGAGACAGGTTTCCGGAGGAGCAGACGGCCTGGAGGACCTGCGCGGTGCGGCGAACCGGAACCGCCTTGCCGGACTGGCATTCCTGACAGGCGCCTGTTCCCTGACAGGGATTCCGGGACTGGGCGGGTTTGCGGCCAAACTTTACCTGGCCCAGGCCGGTATTGTCCGGGGAGGATGGCGAATGCCGGTGCTGCTTGGACTCCTTGCGCTGAGTACTGTGCTGAATGTTGCTTATATGCTGAGGTCGTCGCTGATTCTCTACAGCCGGGAAGATAAGAAACCGACAGAGAGCCCGCCCCGCCATGATCCGATGTTCGCGGGGACAATGATTGTACAGATCGGCCTGAATCTCTTCCTTGGCTTATGCGGAAATACTGTGATGGAACTGTTGCGCAGCGGCCTGGCTCTGTTTATCTGATTATTCTGTGGAGGTGGAACGGATGAATTTTCTGCTGATTCTTCCTGTGGCAATCCCTGTGGCTCTGAGCCTGGTGTGGCGCTGGCTGCGGCTGGAAGGAAAAAAACTGCGTATTGCATCGCTCATAACCGTGGCAGGCAGCGCAGCACTTGCCGCATCCTGTGCGCTGCTGCCAGGGACAGGTCAGATTTCCCTCCGCTGGACCGATATGCTGACTTTTTCCATGCGTGTGGACGGAATCAGCAGGATTTTCCTGCTGCTTGTAGCCGTGGTATGGCCGTGTGTTGCGCTGTATGCAACTGAATATCTGGAACACGGGCCGAAACCCGAGCGCTTCTATCTGTTCTATACGATTACGCAGGGAATCCTTCACGCACTGGCGATGAGCGGCAACCTGGTCACTTTCTACATGTTTTATGAGGCCATGACGCTGCTGACGGTGCCGCTGGTCCTGCATAATATGGACCGGGAGGCTGTGGCAGCAGCTATAAAATACCTGATTTATTCGGTTATCGGTGCTTCTGCGGCCCTGATCGGGATATTCTTTGTCGGTTCTGTCGGAAGCGGCGGTGATTTTGCCGCAGGTACACTGACGGCCGAACAGCTGGCCGGACGGGAAGGACTTGCCATGGCAGTCTTCATGATCATGCTGACAGGCTTCGGCGTAAAAGCGGGTATGTTCCCGCTGCACGGCTGGCTGCCGACAGCGCACCCTGTTGCTCCGGCTCCTGCCAGTGCGGTGTTGTCCGGTGTGATCACAAAAATGGGTGTTCTCGGCGCGGTCAGAGTGGTATTCTGCATCGCAGGAGCCGAACGGCTGAGAGGCAGCTGGGTGCAGAAAGCGCTGCTTGCGCTGACACTGATGACCATCCTGATGGGGTCGCTGATGGCTTTCAAGGAAAAGAAACTGAAAAAGAGGCTGGCATATTCATCCGTGTCACAGGTTTCCTATGTGCTTTTCGGACTCTATACGATGACTCCCCTGGGATTTGTGGGAGCCATGCTGCATGTGATTTTCCATTCCCTGATGAAAAACACACTGTTTATGGGTGCCGGAAGCATTATCCACAAAACGGGAAAAACCATGGTTTCGGAGATGGAAGGGCTGGGACGACGCATGCCATGGACCTATGCTTTCTTTACCGTGGCTTCGCTCGGCCTGGTAGGCATTCCCCCTACCGGCGGTTTTGTCAGCAAATGGAACCTGGCACAGGGCGCGATGGCGATGGACAGCGCCGTAAGGTGGATCGGCCCGACAGCCCTGCTGATTTCCGCAATTCTGACAGCGGCATATCTGTTTACCATTGTAATCCGCGGATGTTTTCCCGGCGAGGAATACATGCCGGAGCCGTCCTGCGAAGCGGGCTGGAGAATGCTTGTGCCTATGGGAATTCTCTCTGCGCTGATTGTGCTGGCAGGCGTTTTTTCCGGCGGACTGATCAGTTATCTTGAGACGCTTGCCGGACAGCTGATTTGAGGATACAGAGATGATGATACTGTTTTGTGCAGTGCTGCCGGTGATCCTTGGCTGCATCCCGTCCGCAGTCCGGTTCCGGAAACAGGAGTCCCGTGCCAGATGGGCTTTTTTCGCCGTAACTCTGACATCACTGATGCTGGCGGGAATCATGATATGGGGAAATAACCAGGAACCTGCGGAGCTGTTCAGGCTGTCAGACCATTTTTGCTTTGTCCTTCACCTGGACAGAAAGGGAACGATTTTCCTTGGAATCGCCGCAATGCTCTGGCCGCCGGCCATGCTGTATGCCGGCGATTATATGAAACATGAAAAACGGAAGGGAAACTTTTTCCTCTGGTACACTGTTGCCTACGGACCGGCAGTGCTTCTGGGCGCAGCGGAAAACCTGTTCACGCTGTACATGGCTTACGAGCTGCTGACGCTCTGTACGGTTCCGCTGGTATGGCACGGACGGGATCGGGTTTCTGAACGCGCGGCGGTTTTTTATCTGCTGTTCCTGATCGGCGGCGCTTCCCTTGGCTTTGCCGCAATGGCCGGACTTGGCGCGCTTGGAACAGGAAGCTTCAGCTCATATACCGGAACGGCGGAAACAATCCTTCACAGTGAATGGTTTCGTGCGCTGTGCCTCACGGGTTTTCTCGGCTTCGGCGTGAAGGCGGCAGTCCTTCCGTTGTCCCGGTGGCTGCCGACGGCCTCTGTTGCGCCGACCCCGGTTACAGCGCTTCTGCATGCGGTGGCTGTTGTCAACGCCGGCGTATTTGCTGTGATGCGGCTTCTGTACGACGCGGTTCCCTGTGATGCACTGCGGGGAACATGGGTTCAGACGGCCATGCTTTTACTGTCTGCGCTTACAATTGTTTACGGTGCAGCGATGGCTGTGCGGGAAAAACAGATCAAAAGACGGCTTGCCTGGAGTACAGTAAGCAACCTGAGCTATATGCTGTTCGGACTGAGCCTGCTGACCGGACACGGACTGGCAGGCGGACTTGCGCACATGATTTTTCACAGCCTGATGAAGATCGTCCTGTTCCTGTGTGCCGGGGGAATCATGATCTGCTCCGGTCGAAGCATAACAGGACAAATGCACGGCCTGGGACGAAAAATGCCTTTTTTGTTCGGATGCTTTACCCTGGCTGCTGTTTCACTGCTCGGCGTTCCTCCGCTCCCTGGCTTTGTCAGCAAATATGAACTGGTAACCGCAGCTTTTGAGGAGGGAAGCCCGGCGGCTCTGTGCGGAGCTGCAGCTCTGCTGACCGCAGCGGTACTGACGGCCGTATATCTTTTCAGTATTATTTATCCGGCGTTTTTCATGGCGGAGGATCCCCGGCTTCCGGATGCTCTTGTGGAAAAACCCGGACATCGAATGACTGCAGCGCTTACTGTACTTTGCTGTTTGCTGGCGGCGTCGGGTGCTGCGGCAGGTCCGATTGTCAGCTGGCTGTATGGAATGACGGGAGGGATTGGATGATTCCGGTACTGATGCTGATACTCCCGCTGCTTGGAGCGGCTGCTGCTCCGCTTGCCGGAATCCGGAGGGAAGGGTACCGGGATCCGGTGCTGCGGCTGTTTACCCTGGCAGAACTGATTCTTTCCATATGGCTGTTTATCTGGATCGAACGGGGAAATGAAGCTGTCCTGGCGGCAGAGGGTGCCGTCGGTCTGGGGCTTTCATTCCGGGTGGACGGTTTCCGGGCTCTTTATGCGATGCTGGCATGCTTCATGTGGTTCATGTCCTGCCAGTTTTCCTGCCAGTATTTTGCCGGACACGGAGCCCATCAGGGCAGATACGCCTGTTTTACAATGATCACGCTGTGCGGTGTGATCGGCGTATTCTTTTCAGATGATCTGTACACAACATTTATTTTCTTTGAAATCATGTCCATTGCTTCCTATCCCTGGGTTGCACATGAGGAAAGCAAAGGAGCCATGCGCGCAGCTGCAACCTACCTTGGTGTTTCTGTTGCGTGCGGTATGGTTACGCTGATGGGGATGTTCATGTGCTGGCGTGAAATCGGAAGCCTGTCTTTCCCTGCCCTGAAAGCAGCGGGAGGAAAACCGGGAACGGTTCTTCCGGCGTGCCTGATGCTGATCGGGTACGGAGCGAAAGCCGGAATTGTTCCGCTCCATATCTGGCTTCCCAAAGCACATCCGGTTGCGCCGGCTCCTGCCAGCGCCCTGCTTTCCGGTATGCTGACAAAGACAGGCCTTTTCGGTGTAGTCGTGATTGCCCTGAATCTGCTTGACGGCAATGAGATGTTCGGGCAGATTCTCCTTGGAACCGGACTGCTTACCATGACACTGGGTGCAGTGCTTGGCGTTTTTTCCGTAAATCTGAAGAAGACACTTGCCTGTTCCTCGATGTCCCAGATCGGATATATTACAGTGGGCATCGCATGCGCACAGCTACTCGGACATCACGGAGCGCTTGCTGCAGCCGGTGCGGCAGGCCATATGATCAACCATTCACTGCTGAAGCTTTGTCTGTTTCTCTGTGCAGCTGCGGTTTTTATGAACACCCATACCCTTGACCTGAACCGGCTGAGGGGTTACGGGCGCGGGAAAGTCCTGCTGCATGCAGTATTTCTCACAGGTGCGCTGGGACTGATGGGCGTTCCGGGTCTGAACGGATATGCCAGCAAAACCATGATTCATGAAGGCCTTGTGGAACTGGCGGAAGAGATAGAAGGGTTCAGTGCTTACAGGTTCGGAGAGTGGGTGTTTCTTTTTGCTGCGGGACTGACGACGGCTTATATGCTGAAACTTTATATATGCCTTTTCTGGCAGAAAAACCCGGATCCGGAGCTGCAGGCAAAATATGACGGGCTGAACCGCAGGGATCTGACAGTCCGTTCGGCTGTGGTGCTGGCGCTTACTGCGGTTCCCCCTGCAGTGCTAGGACTCTTTCCGGACAGGTTCCTGCTGCCGCTGACCGGAACGTGCGCTGCATTTTTCAACCGGCCGGCCCTTGACGGAGAAATAGCGTTTTTCAGCCTGACGAATCTGAAGGGCGGTGGAATCAGCCTGCTGATCGGCGTGCTGGTATATCTGCTGTTTGTCAGGAAAATGCTGTGGAACTCCGGCAAGGGATATAAAGACTGCTGGCCGGTCCGGATGGATCTGGAAGAGTTGTTTTACAGACCTGTTTTCACACGTTTTCTTCCCTGGGCAGGCTGCGGGATTGCCTCTTTCCTGAACGGAATTCCGGAGTCCCGGCTGGTATCCGAATGGATTCCCCGGGGAGTATCTGGTTTTTTTGCCGGTATGGACCGATTGCCGGAATCCGGGATGACGACGCGGATTATTCCGGGAATTCTGGTGGCATTCAGCCGTATCTGCGACGAACTGGCTGACCACCTTGCACTGCTTGGCCGTGAACTGTTTCTGGTGAACCGCGAGGAACTTCGGCGCAGCCGGAACCATAACGGACTGACGTATCTGGCATGGACGCTACAGGAAGGCCTGCACCGGATCGGACTGATGCCCCGGAAATATATTCCGCGCCGGGCACCGGAAGACCTCCGGTACGGTACAAAACTGACCAACGCCATATCCTTTGGCCTGCTGCTCGGCACGCTGGGCATCATCATAGCGATTCTCTATGTATTTATCCGTATGGGAACATAATAAGCAAGCCGGGGAGCATATCAGCTGATATGCTCCCCGGCTTGCTGAAGAACGGAGATCAGAGATTCCATATTTCTTTTGCGTACTGGCGGATGGTACGGTCTGAAGAAAATTTGCCGGCGCAGGCGACATTCATCAGGCACTTACGGGCAAAGGACATTTCATCAGACTTTGCGTCACGGATCGCCCGGAGCTTGGTTTCATAATAGGATTCAAAATCCTTCATGACAAAATAATGATCCGGTTTATGCCAGGAAGCGCCTTTCAGGATGGCATCGTGCAGTTCCTGCAGGCGGCCGTCCCCGTCCGGGAAGGTGCCGTCTGTCAGGGAGTCCAGCGCCCTGCGAAGCAGATCGTTATGGGTGTAAATCTGTACAGGATCATAAGTATCCTTTATCTGCCCGAGTTCTTCCACCGTGGCGCCGAAGATATAGTTGTTTTCCCGGCCGGCTTCCTCCACGATTTCGACATTGGCGCCGTCGAAGGTGCCCAGAGTTACCGCGCCGTTCAGCATCAGCTTCATATTGCCTGTGCCGGAGGCTTCGGTGCCGGCGGGAGAGATCTGTTCGGAAATATCCGCGGCGGGAATGATCTTTTCAGCCCAGGAACAATTATAATTCCGGACAAAGACCACTTTGAGCCGGCCGTTTGTTTTCGGATCATTGTTCACTTTATCGGCAATCATATTGATCAGGTGAATCACTGCCTTTGCGCGGTCATATCCGGGGGCTGCCTTTGCACCGAAGATAAAGGCCACCGGAGGAAGATCCTTCAGCTGACCGCGCTTCAGCTGGTCATAGATTGCGAGGATGCTCAGGGCATTCATGAACTGGCGCTTATATTCATGCAGGCGCTTGACCTGGACATCAAAGACCATGTCCGGATCCAGGGATATTCCTTCCTTTTTCAGGATTTCCGCACACAGCTGCTTTTTCTTGACGGTTTTGACTTTGCGGAATTTTCCGCAAAGGGTTTTATTGATCTTCGGAACCAACGCTTTCAGTTTATCCAGATCAGTGATAAAACCGGGGCCGATCTGATCCTCAATCAGGCTGCAGAGTTCCGGGTTGCAAAGGCCAAGCCACCGGCGCTGGGTGATTCCGTTGGTTTTATTCTGGAAACGTTCCGGATACAGCTGATACCAGTCCGCAAAGACATCATTTTTAAGGATTTCACTGTGAAGAGCGGCAACACCGTTGATCGCATGGGTGGCATAGGTGGCCAGCTCCGCCATATGAACGCGTCCGTCCAGAATGATGCAGAGGGAAGGGGTGATTTCTTTCCCTGCCTTTTTCATTTCCCGGCGGAATCTGGCATCTATTTTCCGGATTACAGATACAATCTGCGGACATACGGAAGAGAGCAGCGAAAGGTCCCATTTTTCCAGGGCTTCCTGCATGACGGTGTGATTGGTATAGGCAAAGGTGTCCCGGGCAATGAGGAAGGCTTCTTCAAAAGGAACGCCGTCTTCGCCCAGCAGGCGGATCAGTTCCGGAATGGCCATGGTCGGATGCGTGTCATTCAGCTGGGCGGCCACTTCCCCTGCAAAGAAGGAATAATCACTGCCATGGCGCTTCCTGTATGAACGCAGGATATCCTGCATTGTCGCGGAAACAAGGACATACTGCTGCTTGACACGGAGCTGTTTGCCTTCTTTTTTTGTGTCATTGGGATAAAGGAATTTGGTAATATCCTCCGCCTGGTTTTTGTTTGCGGCAGCCTTGGCATACTCCTGGTTATTGAAGAGGGCAAAGTCAACTTCATGCAGGCTTTCGGTCTGCCAGAGCCGCAGCGTACCGACGTTTCGTGCGCCGAATCCGACTACAGGCATATCATAGGGAACAGCCAGGACATCACCGGTTTTCATGGAGACCACAACAGCTTCATCCGGGCGGCGGACAGACCAGGGATCACCGTATGCAGACCAGTCATCAGGAAGCTCCACCTGCCGGCCGTCCACAAATTCCTGCCGGAAAAGGCCATAACGGAAACGAAGACCGTATCCGGTCAGCGGGATGCCGCAGGTTACGGCACTGTCCAGGAAACAGGCAGCGAGGCGCCCAAGGCCGCCGTTGCCGAAGGCATCATCCTCCACATCCTCCAGGACTGTTATGTCAACGCCCTTGTCTTTCAGCAGGGACCTGACATCATCCAGCAAACCCATGCAGTAAAGATTGTTGAAAACAAGACGGCCGACGAGGAATTCCATGGACAGGTAAGCAGCCTGCCGGCGGGGAAAACGATCAGCTTCCTTTTTTGTCCACAGAGGGGCAAGCGCATCCATGGCTGCACCGGAAACCGCATTGTGCAGTTCCTGGGCGGAGGCATGGGCCAGATCTTTATGGCATTCCGTCATCAGGCGCTGCTCTGCGTCTCTGATCAGTTGCTTGGCATTCATCATTTTGAGATTCTCCTTTTCATCCGGTAAGCAAAGCGTGCAGATGGTCAAAAAGTCAGATTACAGAATTGTCTCCGGGACCGGATGCGGCGCTTACTGCCGGCCGGTGTCCCTGTTGAGGGCGGACAGTTTCATGGAAAGATCCAGTGTGAGTGCACCCGGTTTCATCCGCCACAGCCAGTTGCCTCCTGTGACGCCCGGATAATTCATTCTGGCAGATCCGCCGAGCCCCAGCACATCCTGCATGGGGACAATGACAGTGTCACAGGGACAGTTGAACAATGCCCGGACAAAGGCTTCCGGCGCCTCTGATATACCGGTGAATCCCAGTGTTTTTTCAGCAAAAGCCAGGACTTTCGGATCTGCCTTCTCAGCCCACCCCAGCACAGTGTCATTATCGTGGGTGCCTGTATAGGCGACAGTGTTGGGCTGATACTGGCCGATGAAATGAGGATTGGACTCATCAGAATCAAAGCCGAAGGTCAGCACCTTCATACCGGGATAACCGCACCAGTTCAGAAGCCGGCGTACACGGTTGTTGACGCATCCAAGGTCTTCCGCAATAATCCTGATTCCCGGCACTTCACGGTTCAGGCGCCTGAAGAGGGAACTGCCGGGCCCGACAACCCATTTTCCTTTCCGGGCATTGGGCATACCGTTCTTTACGGAATAATAGTTGGCAAACCCGATGAAATGATCAATCCTGATCATATCATAGAGGGTGGCCATCCCTTTCATCCGTTCAACCCACCAGTCAAATTTCCGGCAAAAGCGGAGATAGGTCCAGCGGTACAGGGGATTTCCCCAAAGCTGTCCGTCCGCAGAAAAGTAATCCGGAGGAACGCCGGCCACCCGCCTGGGAACGAGATCCCTGTCCAGCTGGAATATGTCAGGGTGAGTCCAGGTGTCCGCAGAATCTTCAGCCACATAGATCGGCATGTCACCGAAGAGCAGGATGGAACGGTCATTGCAGTATTTTTTCAAACGGAACCACTGACGGCGGAAAAGATACTGGCATAACACATGATAATCAATTTCTGATTTCAGTTCCTCTCTGTACCTGCGAAGTGCTTCCGGCTTCCGATGGCGCAGATCCGCATCCGGCCACTTTGTCCACATGATTCCCCCGAAGTGCTGTTTGAGAGCGGTGAACAGAGCAAAATCAATCACCCAGTCATTGCTCCGGCAAAACTCATCTATCTCACCAGAAAGCTTTTCGCGGGACTGGCTGAAGCAGCGGCGCAGGAGCATGTCTTTGTTTTTCCGGACCGCATCATAGTCTACCTGCTCCGGATTGTCAGGGCGGAATTCCTCATCATCCGTATAGTCCAGGAGTCCCTCATCCCGAAGGGCTGAACAGGAAATCAGCAGAGGATTGCCTGCAAACACGGAGGAAGACTGATAAGGGCTTTCACCATAGCCGGTGGGACCGATGGGCAGGACCTGCCAGATCCGCATCCCGGAAGCCTGCAGGAAGTCAGCAAAAGCGTAGGCCTCAGGTCCCATGGACCCGATACCTCCGGAGGAAGGAAGGGAAGAGATATGCAACAAGATTCCACTGGTCCGCATAAGCCCATTATCCTTTCTGTATGTTATTTTTCAACGCACTGGGCAATGGATTCCCGCCTGCGGAAAGATGCCTCCACAAGAATGTGCCTGGGGGCAGCGCCTTTCTCCATCATATCCAGGAGCAGATTGACACTGCGGCGGGCAATCTCATTGACGGGCTGTTCCACTGTGGTCAGGCGGGGAATGGTAAAACGGCTGATATCAACACCGTCAAATCCGACGACGCTGACATCTTCCGGCACATTCCGGCCCAGATCGCGCAGGGCGCGGATCGCTCCGACCGCAACAGTGTCACTCATGGCAAAAAGGGCAGTGGCATCCGGCCTTTCCGTGAAGAAGGCGCGGGCTATTTCATAACCGGCTTCAAAGGAAAAACGCGTTTCCCGATACAGGGAATGATCATAGGTCAGTCCCCGGTCCGCAAAGGCATCGCAGAATCCCTGAAAACGCATGGCCAGGGAATCGCCGGCCACAGGGTTTGAACCGAAGACAGCAATACGGCGGTGGCCGCAGGAGAGCAGTTCCTCAGCGACCTGGCGCCCCATGCTCCTGTCATCCACTGCCACGGAAGAAGCCCGGGGCAGAGATGCGGCTTCCGCGTTGACTGTTGTAAAGACCATAGGGATATCGAGACTGCGGATTGCCTTTACCCGATCATCAATGAGACTCCCAACGAAAATCAGGCCCTTGACGTGATTCTGGCGGGTCATGCGCAGGGCAGTCTGGAATTCATCCGCCTTTTCATCAATATATTCCGTGACAAAATTATCGGGAATATTGTCAGCTCTCTCAAGGATCGCTTCGGACAGAGCGCTGAGGAAGGGATTGGAACGGCCGCGAATGACCACACCGATCACTTCATTGCCCTGCTTCAGACCGCGCGCATTGGTATTGCCGACAAAATGGCATTCCCGGATGATCTGCTCCACCTTTTCCCGGGTGGCACTGTTTACATCCGGCCGATGATTCAGGACGCGGCTGACTGTAGTGACAGAAACACCTGCCATTGATGCGATGTCTTTAATTGTATATACCTTCACGCTTCTTACCTCCCGTTTTCCATGATACCGGAAACGATAACGGTAACGTTTTCAAGCAAAGATTATCACAAGTTACATGAACAAGTCAATCCCTTTTCTGCTTTTTGTGCTCCGGTTGATTTTTCTTTCCGGATTCATTATAATTATAATGATATATTATCGGGAGGTGGCGATATGCTGAAGCGTCTCATCGCAGCTGTGCTTGCGTTGTGTCTTCTGCTCTGCGTACCGTTTTCCTTTGCCGATGAAACTGATGAAGAAGACCTGTTTGACGAAGAGTTCACCGATGACGAACTGGATGAAGGCTTTGAAGAAGAGACCGAAAAAGTAGATTTCCGGACAATCAGCGGCTACGATATCAGTACGTTTGAAAACGGCGGATTCCGTTATCAGCTGACGGATGACGGACTTGGCGCTGTTCTTGTTTCCTATTACGGGACGGATTCCGATGTTGTTTTCCCTGATACAGTGGATAATCTTCCTGTTGTTGCCATCAATACGGCTATGTGCGTCAATAACAGTATTATTCAGAGGCTTCATATTCCCGGTTCTGTTCAGATTATCGGGCCCAGAGCGTTTGCACAATGTCCGAATCTCGAATCCGTGGAGATTTTTGAAGGGCTTAAAACCCTGGACAAATGCTGCTTCGGCGGCTGTCCGGAACTGAAGGAAATCCTGCTTCCCGATTCGCTTGAAGTGATTGATGACTTTGTCTTTGCAAACTGTCCGAAACTGAAAGCAATCTCGTTCGGCAGCAATCTGCAGTCCATCGGCAGACAGGCATTCCAGCAATGTGCTTCTCTCAGCACGGTTACCATTCCGGGAGGCGAAGCAGTCCGGATCGGTGAAGAGGCATTCAGGGAATGCCCGGAAGATCTGCGTATTATATACTGAGAAAATGAAGACCGGACGGAACTGAATGGTTCCGTCCGGTTTTATATTACGGAATAATCAGGCGGCCGCAGGTTTCACATTCCACCAGGCTGCCGTTCCGGATCTTTGAAAGAATTGCGGAGGGCAGGGAAGTGTTGCAGCCGGAGCACTGGCCGTGGGCCAGCCGCGCAACAGGCGGAGAAATGTGCTTCTTGATGGTTTCATATTCCTCCAGAAGCGGCGGATCCACTTTATCCATCAGATCCTTTGCCTTAGCCCGCTGGCTTTCCAGTTCACCTTTCTTGCTTTTGGATTCTTCTTCATAATCAGCTTTCAGCTGGTCGAAGGATTTTTTCGCATTGGCAGCTTCAAGGCGGACGCTCCGCTGAAGCTTTTCGTTGGCATCGGTTTCCTTTACAATCCGGCTGATCTCCACTTCATACTGACGGATGGTATCGCGGCACCGGCTGACCTCCCCCAGAAGGGCCCGGATATCATCGGCGGTCTTCGGCGGATCGTTTTCATAACGGCTCTGGAGTGCCTGAAGGGTTTCACGGGAGCGTGTGATGGCCTGGGCAATGATATCCTTGCGGTCCATCATGGCACTGACATCTTCCTCGATCTGCTTATACTGCTTCTGGCGGTCCAGTATAAAGTCACGGGCTTTTTCCAGCTTCTGCCTGGTAGGGGAACGCTTGATCGCAGCAGCAATGGCGTCCGCTTTCATATCCTCGACCTGGTAAGCCCACAATGCCTCAAATTTTTCCATAAAGGGAGCCTCCTTCCGACAGGATCAAAGCCTGTCATGGTTGCCGGAAAAGGAATATGCGGGTATACCCGACACATATACCCTCACATTACATTCTATCTTATCAATGCAGTTTTGTAAAGCAGCCGCAAGGGCACGGATGCCCGGCTCTTCAGTGGCAAAATGACCGCATTCAAAAGCAACGATGCCGCAGTCCGCCATGGCCAGAGCAAGATGATGCTTTATTTCACCGCTGATAAAAGCGTCACATTCCGCACTGACCGCACTGTACCATTCAGAACTTCCGCCTCCGCTGCACAGGCCGATTTTACGGATTGTCCTGTTTTCCGGCCCCATCAGCCTGACTTCCGTATGAAGACGCTGTTTCAGATGTTCCTTCAGTTCTGCAGCCGCAAGCGGGGAAGGAAGAAATCCGCAGCGAAAGAAACCTTCTCCGCTGACATCCTGTAATCCGATTGTTTGTACCAGAACGTCGTTGACGCCTCCCGGCGCCTGATCCAGATTTGTATGTGCGGAGATCAGGCTGATGTTTTCCCTGACAAGACGCCGGATCAGCCGCCCTTCATAATCATCATCGGTAAGCCTGCGAAGCGGATCAAACATCAGCGGGTGGTGAGTGACGATCAGACCGGCACCGAGGGTGACCGCTTCATCAATTACCCGGTCTGTGACGTCAAGGGCAAAGAGGACGGTATCAATTTCCTGCGAGGAAGAACCCACAAGGAATCCTGAATTGTCCGATTCCATCTGGGTTTCAAAAGGTGCCAGACGATCGATCAGGTTATATATCTCCAGAGCTTTCATGAGGATTCCTTCCTTTCAGGATAAAGTCTTCATAATACCGGATATCTTCCTCAACCCGGCGGATCAGCAAGGGGTCGGGATCACCGGCAGAAACAAGCCCTTTGAGCTGGGCTGTAAGCACATCACGGCGCCGGGAGAGATAGGGGATCAGCTGATCGGAAGATGAAGCAAAAAGCGGTCCTCCCAGACGGATTTCACGGGGAGAAAGGGTACAGGCACCCGGACGGGCGCGAAGAACAAGATAGTAGCGCCCCGCACAGAAGCAAGGTTCCTCCCGATCCAGATGATAGCCGATCCTGACGATGGTTTCACGGATCAGCGGCAAATCCGTATGTGCAGAGAGAATCAGCGAGGCTCCCCTGAGTTTGTCAAGTCCGCCGAGCAGAATATCACGGATTGTGCGTCCGCCCATACCGGTAACAGAAATCATTTCACAGGGCTCTGACAGGGGAGACAGCCCTTCACCGGCGCGAAGCGATACCCTGTCCATCAGGCGGAAACGCACCATCTCATTACGGGCATTGCTGAGGGCACTTTCACTCAGATCTGTCAGGATCATATGCTGACAGCGGCCGCGCTGCAGGAGCGCGGCCGGTAAATGAGCGTGGTCTGTGCCTATATCCGCCGCCAGTTCACAGGTATCATACAGATGATAGGCGAGGGACAGGCGGGAATCCAGCTGAATTGAATATGCCATGGTTCAGTCCAGATAATCGCGCAGCTTTTTGCTGCGGGAGGGATGACGGAGTTTCCGCAGGGCTTTTGCTTCAATCTGACGGATACGTTCCCGGGTAACATTGAATTCTTTGCCTACTTCCTCCAGGGTGCGCTGGTGCCCGTCATCCAGGCCGAAACGCAGGCGGAGAACTTTTTCCTCCCTGGGCGTCAGGGTGTCCAGCACATCCATCAGCTGTTCCTTCATCAGGGCGAAGGAAGCAGCTTCCGCGGGAGCAGGAGCGTCCTCATCGGGAATGAAGTCACCCAGATGGCTGTCCTCTTCCTCGCCGATGGGCGTTTCCAGAGAAACGGGCTCCTGAGCGATTTTAATGATTTCACGGACCTTCGCTTCGGAGATACCCATTTCCTTGGCAATCTCTTCCGGTGTGGGTTCCCGGCCGTATTCCTGAAGCAGCTGGCGGGAAATGCGGATGAGCTTGTTGATAGTTTCCACCATGTGGACAGGAATCCGGATAGTACGGGCCTGGTCCGCAATGGCGCGGGTGATGGCCTGGCGGATCCACCAGGTAGCGTAGGTGGAAAACTTGAAGCCTTTCCGGTAATCGAACTTTTCAACTGCTTTAATGAGCCCCAGATTGCCTTCCTGAATCAGGTCAAGGAAGAGCATACCACGGCCCACATAACGTTTGGCAATGGAAACAACCAAACGCAGGTTGGCCTCAGCCAGCTTCTGTTTGGCGCTTTCATCCCCGGCTTCCAGACGCTTGGCGATTTCGATTTCCTCTTCGGCAGTCAGCAGCGGCACTTTGCCGATTTCCTTCAGATACATGCGAACCGGATCATCAATACTGATCCCTTCCGGAACGCTCAGATCAATCGGGGTATCCCCCTCCAGACGGGCAACCTCGGCGGCCTGATCGGCGGCCTGCTCCTCGGTCATTGTCACCTGACGGTCCGCATTGTCATTCACAACAGAGACCCCGTAGGCTTCCAGCGTGTCCAGTACGTGATCGAGCTGGTCTGCATCCAGGTCCAGGCCTGAAAGTCGGTCCATGATCTCTTTATAGGTGATCGTGCCTTTGGACTTGCTGTATTCATACAGCTCATCCAGGCGGTTCTGCTTTGATTCGGGTGACAATGACAATGGAATCCTCTCCTTCTGCAGCGGCAATGCCGGTCGGTCCCGGAAGAATGAGCTCCTTTCGGGAAAAACAGTTCACTTGAGCTTTTTGAGTTTATCAGAGATTTCCCTGGCTTCCACAAGAAGCGCGGAAAGCGCTTCCCCGGAGGCAGATGAAATCTCACGGGTCAGTTCATCATATCGCTTTTCCAGCCTGATTCTGCGAATCCGTGTAAGGCAGTCGTTTGCCATCAGGATCATTTCATCAGTACTGCCTGCAGTGGGCGATAAAAGCAGGCGTGTATACCGGGAACGGGATACTTCATCCGGCGCCAGATCCGGCAGGGATGCGGGAGAAGCGCCTGAAGCAAGTTCCCTATATAAAGATTTCAACTCATCATCCTCAAAATCCTTTTCTTCGATCATATCTTTCGGGATCTGACCGGAAGCAAAGAGACTGAGCAGCAATTCCTGCGCCTTTACACTTTCGGATGACGAAGGATCTGAAGAAGACGCGCGGACCGGGCGGGAGACCGTTTCCCTGTGCTGTGCCGGCGCTTTTTTCGCAGAGAGATTCATCTGCTCCATCAGCGTTTCATGGGAAAAACCGGTTTCCACGGCCAGCTGTCCCAGCAGGACATCCCGTTCCAGCGGGTCCACGGCGGATACTATTTCAGCAGCGCCGCGGGCATAGGCCAGCCTTCCGTCCTGGGCGGACAGGTCAAAACTGTCTTTCAGCCTGCGAAGACGATACGCTGCGGGAGAAATTGCGGGCAGTTTCCGGAATCCTTCGGCGCCGTCCCTGCGGATAAATTCATCCGGATCCAGGCCGTCAGGGAAATCAAGCACCCGGGCAGGAACGTTTTCCTGCTCCAGAATTTCAAGTCCCCGCAGAATGGCATGCTGGCCGGCGGAATCCCCGTCATACCCGAGATAAACCTGCGGTGCATACCGTTTCAGCAGGCGTGCCTGTTCATTTGTCAAAGCAGTGCCCAGCGTAGCGCAGACACCTTCAACACCGAACTGGGTCAGGCTGACGACATCCATATAGCCTTCCACCAGAATGACACGTTCCAGATTGCGCTGACGGCGCAGCAGATTGGCAGCAAAAACACCCTTTCGTTTGTTGAAAACAGGCGTATCTGCTGTGTTCAGGTACTTTGGCTCCCGCTTATCCAGGGTCCGGCCTCCGAAGGCAAGTACATTGCCTTGGGCATCAATGATGGGGAACATGGCCCGGCTGCGGAACATATCAAAATACCGGTCGCTGCCGTCCTCTTTCTTTTTCCGGACGGTAAGGCCTGCCAGCGTCAGCTCATCAAGCGTGTATCCCCGGGAAAGAAGCCTGTCGCTGAGGACACTCCAGTCCTGGGGAGAAGCGCCCAGACCGAACTTTCGGATCACGCTGTCGCTCAGGCCGCGCTTTCGCAAATAAGCAAGGGCAGGCGCGCCTGCCGGAGCAAACAGGGTCTCATGGTAGAACCGGGCAGCTTCCCGGTTGGCAGCCAGAAGACGTTCCCGCTGTGTGCGCCTGCGCTCATAATCCTCGTCATGCTCAAGTTCCGGTAGCGCCATATGTGCCCGCTCCGCCAGCTGGGCAACAGCTTCATTGAAGCTGCAGTGTTCCATTTCCATATAGAAATGAAAGACGTTTCCTCCGGCTTTGCAGCCGAAACAATAATACAGCTGATGCTCCCCGTCCACGGAAAAAGAGGCAGTCTTCTCACCGTGGAACGGACAGAGCCCCCAGTATTTCCGGCCTTTTTTTGTCAGCGCCACATAGCCGGAAACGATCTGAACGATATCAGACCGGCTTCGGAGTTCATCCAGCCAGGCGGCAGGGTAACGGGAGGACATAGCTTCACCTTTCCTTAATTACTGTTAATCGGTAAATTTATTCAACAAAACAATTGCAGATTCAGAACGCGGGGAAGGAGGAAGGCACAAAGAGCTCCTGGAATTTCCGGGTGGCATAGCGGTCTGTCATGCAGGAAAGAAAATCGCATACACTGCGTTCGGTTCCGTCCCGGTAACCGATCATGACGAATTCTTCGGGCATTTCGCCCGGATGCTCACAGTAATAATCGAACAGATGGCGGAGCACATAATCACAGCGCGCTTCTTCCGGATCCCGCCATCCATCCCGGTACACCCGGTCAAACATGAATTCCCGCAGGCCGTTCATGGCGGTTTCCACAGGCTGGCTCATATACAGGTGGGGTTTGCCTTCGCTGAGCGTTACGATATCCGTGATCATTGTATTGATCCGTTCCCGGTGACTGTGACCGAGAATGTTCAGACAGTCTTCCGGAAGCTCAAAGGATTTGAGTATGCCGGCACGCAGGGCATCGTCCAGGTCATGATTCAGGTAGGCAATCCGGTCTGCACGGCGCACACATTCAGCTTCCACTGTGGCAGGTTCTGTTTTGCCGGAATGGGAAAGGATTCCCTGGCGGACTTCAGCGGTGAGATTCAGCCCTTCTCCGCGGTTTTCAAGCACTTCCACCACACGAAGGCTCTGTTCATTATGCCTGAAGCCTTCAGGGAGGAGATCGTTCAGGGTGCGTTCCCCGATGTGTCCATACGGGGTATGGCCAAGATCATGGCCCAGGGCTATGGCTTCAGTCAGATCCTCATTCAGGCGGAGTGAACGGGCCAGGGTGCGTGCAACCTGTGATACCTCAAGGGTATGCGTCAGGCGGGTACGGTAATGATCTCCCTCCGGTGAGAGGAAGACCTGTGTTTTGAACTTCAGCCGGCGAAAGGACTTGCAGTGAATGATTCGGTCCCGGTCACGCTGGTATTCAGTGCGCAGATCACAGGGAACAACAGGTTTATCACGTCCTGCGGTTTCCGCGGAATGCGCTGCCCAGGGAGCCAGAAGCGCTTTTTCCTGTTCTTCCTGCCTTTCGCGTATAGTCACCGGAAGGCCTCCTTTCGCACAGCCTGAAAAACTCCGTCAATCCATTAAGTATATACCACGCAAACCCCTGAATTCCTGCAAAATATTGACAAGGAATTGGAATCAGCTACAATTAAAACCGATTAAATCAAGACAGAAAGGCCCCGGCGGGACTGGGTTCATAAACATGATATTTGAACAGGGCAGGAAGCTTTCCGGTTTTACGGTGAAGGAAATCCGGGACAGTGCGGAACTGCACGGAAGGACGGTTCTTCTGGAACATGACAAAACCGGCGCCGGATTGTTCTGGCTGGATAACCAGGCTGAAAACATGGTGTTTTCCATTGCTTTCCGGACACTTCCGGAGGACAATACAGGCGTTTTTCATATCCTTGAGCACAGCGTGCTTTGCGGCAGCAAGGAATATCCGGTAAAGGAACCGTTTGTTGAATTGCTGAAAAGCAGCATGAACACCTATCTGAATGCCCTGACGTTCCAGGATATGACCATGTATCCGGTGGCAAGCCGGAATCCCCGGGACCTGATCAACCTGACCCATGTATATCTTGACGCTGTTTTTGCCCCGGAGG
This sequence comes from Christensenellales bacterium, assembly GCA_045111455.1. Lineage (GTDB taxonomy): Bacteria > Bacillota > Clostridia > Christensenellales > Aristaeellaceae > Aristaeella. The sequence goes on from JBGUGL010000022.1 coordinate 155,783, forward strand.
TGATCAGGGACAGGAAACGATTCTGCCAGGAAGGCTGGCACATTGACAGGAATGAGAACGGTGATCCGGAATACAAAGGGGTGGTCCTGAATGAGATGAAAGGGGCCATGAGCGATACAGATACCCTGATTGACAGGCAGATCATGCGCCAGCTTTTTCCGGATACATGCTACGGATTTAACAGCGGCGGAGATCCGGAGTCTATTCCTGACCTGACATATGAGCGATTCTGTGAACAGTACCGGAAGCATTATCATCCGTCCAATGCGCTGATCTATCTCGACGGCGCGGTTCCCATGGAAGAGATGCTTCCGCTGATTGACAGCTACCTGAAGCGGTTTGAAAGGCGGACGGACCTGCCTGCACACAAACTGCAGGTTCCGACAGGATCCGAACATACCATCCGGTATGAGCTCGGGCAGGATGAACCGGAGGCAAACCGGAGCCATCTGACACTGGCGCGCATTACAGGCACCTGGAAAGACCGGGCGGACAATCTGGCAAGAGGCATCATCTGCGATGTGCTGACAGGAAGCAATGAGGCACCGCTAAAGCGAGCCGTACTGGAACGGGGCCTGGCGGAAGACCTGTCTGTCTCCGTGGATGATACCGTGCTGCAGAGCTGGATTACCATTCACGCAGACAACATAAAGGACGGCTGTGAAGCGGAGCTGCTGCATCTTCTCCGGGAAACAGGAGAACAGATTCAACGGGACGGGCTGGACCGGCAGGCAGTGGAAGCCTCCATGAACCGTATGCTTTTCCTTCTCCGGGAAGAAGAGGAACCCCAGGGAATCGGGCGATGCATCCGCTGTACGGGAAACTGGCTTTACGGAGGAAACCCCACCGAGGTGCTTGAGAACGCGGGTATTCTGGGACAACTGAAGGAATACCTGGAAAACGGCCGTTTTGATGAACTTGCGGCGGATATGCTCCTGAACAGGGAAAACCAGGCTGTTCTTCATACTGTGCCTTCAAGAACGCTGGGAGAGGAAAAACACCGGGCGGAGGAAAACCGTCTTCACAGGATTACCGATCACTGGACGGACGCGGAAAGGCAGGAAAACGACCGGCTGGCTGCAAGCATCAGGAAATGGCAGAAAAGCCCGGACAATCTGAAGCAACTGAATACGCTGCCCCGCCTGAGCAAAAAGGACGCTGATATCGAACCGGAATGGGTGGAAACAGAGATCGGTTCCTGCAGGGGGGTACCGGTGATGGTGCACCGGCTGAACTGCAACGGCGTTGTCCATCTGCGGACATACTTTGCCCTGACGGATTACAGCCTGGAGGAACTGACGCGCCTTTCACAGCTGACCGGCCTGCTGGGAAGAATGCCCACATCGAAGCATGATGCACTGACACTCCAGCTGGAAATCAAACGCTGGACCGGTTCGGTGGGATTTGCAATTATCACACGGGCAGAGGCGGGGCAGGATGAGACCTGTACTCCGTATCTGGCCGCCTTTACCAGTGCGCTGGAAGAAAATGCGGCTCGGGCCGGTGAACTGCTGGCGGAGATCCTGACATCCACCAGTTTCAAAGATACGGACAAGATGACGGAAATGTTCCGCCAGAATGAAATCGGCGCCCGGCAGCGGATACTGGGTTCCGGTCATATGATCGGAGTAAAGAATGTCCTGAGCCATTTCAGCGCGGAAGGCGCAGTCAAAAACGCACTGGACGGTGACGCGGCAGCAGATTATATACACAGACTGGCCCGGAAACCGGCAAAGGAAATCCCCGGACTGCTGCAGCTTGCAGACCGGCTGATGCATGAAACTCTTTGCCGGAGACGGATGACGGCAAGCATTACGTCCACAGCGGGTATTATTCCGGAAGAACTGATTTCAGCATTCCCGGAAGGAACAGATGTTCCGGGAAGCCGGGCCTACAGGACGGATACTCCGATGGCTGCGGGATTCAGAATCCCGGCACAGACCGGATTTGCCGCCCGGGGATACAGACTGAGCCGGACCGGAAAACAGTTTGAAGGAAGCATGTGGCTGGCTGCTTCCATTCTCTCCCTGGAATATCTGTGGAACAAGGTCCGGGTACAGGGAGGAGCCTATGGTTCCGGAATCCAGATTGACAGATCGGGAAACATTTATTCCTGGTCCTACCGGGATCCGACCCCGGGAAAAACACTGGAAGCAGACAGAGGTGCCGCTGACTATCTGCGGCATTTTGCAGAGGAAAACGGAGACCTGGATTCCTATATTATTTCAGCCCTGAATGAGCTGAATCCGCTGCTGAGTGCCAGAGACAAAGGCGCACTTGCTGACGGCAGATACATGAACAAATACTCCAGGGAAGAGGCGGAACGGATCCGCAAAGAGATCCTGTATGCCGTTCCGGAAGACCTTATCCGCTGTGCAGAATGGCTTGAAGCTTTCAGCAGGGAGGGAGCCGTCTGCGTGGTGGGCAACCAGAAAATACTGAAGAACAGTAAAGGCCTGACCATCAGAGACCTGTAAAGAGGAGGCGGGAATATGGACCGGCAGCAGGCCAATGAAGAGAGTAAAAGATCCGGAAGAGGCAGCCGATCCCTTCGCTGCATCTGGTACTGCGGAAAAATCAATGAGGAAATCCGCAAAGCAGTGAAACTCGGAGAGAAATCCGTAAAAATTGTTTTTCCGCCGCAGCATTATGTGGTCCAGCACCGTGAACTTTTCCGGGAAATTTATCTGGACCAGGGTTTTGATGTGGAATTTTCTCCTAATTTTCAATATATCCGGCCTACAGAATGGTATTTTACGCTGGGGTGGGAGGATGAGAAGTAAGCGCTTCCCTTCTTGACAGAGAGAATAGCCGATGATAAGATAAAAACATAAAAGAAACAAAATAACAGGTTCTGACTGCTGTTCGTTGTTTTGGTGTACATTCCGCCACGGGAAAACGCGGCGAAATAATAAAAAGGAGGATCATTTCCATGAAAAAACTGTTTGCTATTCTGCTTGCGCTGGCTCTGCTGCTCAGCGGTGTTTCCGTATTCGCGGAAGGCGAGGGCGGAGGACTTGACGAGCTGATTGCTGCTGCCCAGGATGAGGGCGAACTGGTTGTTTACGGCTCCTGCGAAGAGTCCTATCTGATCGCGGCCTGTAAGAAATTTGAAGAACTGTATGGCATCAAAGTTGACTATCAGCGTCTGAGCACCGGCGAAGTCCAGATGAAGATCGCGGAAGAAAAGGGAAGCCCCTCCGGTGACGTCTGGTTCGGCGGTACGAACGATCCCTACAATGAAGCAGCCAAGGACGGCCTGCTGGAAGCTTATGAAGCCCAGAATGCATCCCACCTGCTGAAGCCCTATTACAGAGATCCGGAAGGATACTGGTACGGTATCTACCAGGGAATCCTGGGTTTCATGGTCAATAAGGAAGAACTGGCCCGTCTTAACCTGGAAGCACCCAAGACCTGGGACGACCTGCTGAAGCCCGAGTACAAGGGACTGATCTGGCTTTCCAACCCGAACACTGCCGGTACGGCCAAGCTGGTGATCAATACCCTGGTCCAGATCAAGGGCCATGATGAAGCTATGAAATACCTGGTTGAACTGGACAAGAATATCGCGCAGTACACCAAGAGCGGTTCCGGTCCCTCCAAGAAGGTCGGTCCCGGTGAATGTGTCATCGGCATCGGCTTCCTGCATGACGGCGTGTTCCAGATTCTTGCGGGTTATGACAATATCGGGCTGATCATTCCCGAAGACGGCACTGCCTATGAAGTCGGCTCCACCGCTATTTTCGAGGGCTGCGAACATCCCAATGCTGCCAGACTGTGGATTGAATTCGCCCTGTCTCCCGAATGTGTGGAACTGGCGGATGACGCGGGCAGCTATCAGTTCCTGGTGATCGATAATGCCCAGATGCCTGCAGCACTGGCCGCATTCCCGGAACTGGATCCCAGCAAAACCATCGATTATGATTTTGCAGACGCAAAGGAAAACACTTCCAAGTACGTTGAAGATTACTTCAACGCCCTGAAAGACGCCGGCGCTGAAGCGGACGACCGTTTCAAGACGGAGTAATCCCGATCCGGAATCCGCAACAGGGGACGAGGCATTTGCCCCGTCCCCTTTTCAGAACAATACCAGATTGTTAAGGAAAGGGATGAGTGCCTGTGGCCCGAAGCCAGAGCGCAAGCCTGGACCGGAAAAAATTCTTCGGTGATCCGGTTTTGGTAATAACAATCATTGCGCTTATTATTTTCCTGGCTCTTTTTATTCTTTATCCGCTTACCATGCTGCTGATGGACAGCGTACTGGAAAGGGAAACACGGCTCTATTCTGTGGAGCCGCTGGTGAATGGCGAGCAGATTGTCTATGTATCTGAAAAAGGAGAAGAAATAAGCGATAAACGTTCTCCGGTCTGCGTAATACTGACGTCGCCGACGGATGAGGGCAGCGAAAGAATTGTTCCTCTGTACAGTTCCACGGGGCTGTTTGCCGGACGGGCGACCATGAACGATGTTGAACAGGGGAAAACACTCTACCTCAAAACAGTGAACAGTAAAGACAAGGCTGTTTACATTGCCCTGGACCAGCTTACCACAGTGCAGGAGACTCCGCAGACGTTCCGGAAGAACGGCAGGGTCATCAAGAAGATGGACGGGATTGAGATGAGCGACCTGTTCATCCAACTGCACGAGGACAACTGGACGCTGGATGCATTCCCGCGGATATTCAGCGATTACACATTCAACAATGCTCTGCGGAACACCCTGCTGCTGGGTGCACTGACAGGATTCGGATCATTGCTGATCGGTCTGCTGTTTGCCTATGTGGATGTTTATGTCCATATCCGCAGCCGCCTGACAAAAAAACTGTTTGACGTGGTATCGCTGCTGCCGGTGGTTTCACCGCCGTTTGTGCTGTCCCTTTCCATGATGCTGCTTTTCGGACGCAGCGGCCTGATCACCCGCAAACTGCTGGGAATTTATGATTCGGATATCTACGGCCTGTGGGGCATCGTGATTGTCCAGACCCTGACCTTCTTCCCGGTGGTTTACCTGATGCTGAAGGGACTTCTGAAAAATATCGATCCTTCCATGGAAGAGGCATCCCGGGACATGGGCGCCAGCCGCTGGAAGGTGTTTACGACAGTAACCCTGCCGCTGCTGCTTCCGGGGCTCGGCAACGCGTTCCTGGTGACCTTCATTGAATCTGTGGCAGACTTTGCCAACCCGATGATTATCGGCGGAAGCTATGATACGCTGGCAACAACCATTTATCTGCGCATTACCGGCGGCACCTATGATATCAGCGGCGCATCCGCCATGGCAGTGGTGCTGCTTGGACTGACGCTGATCCTGTTCCTGATTCAGAAATACGTGCTGGAGAAGAAAACAGCTGCAACACTGACCGGAAAGGCTTCCCGGGTCCGGATGCTGATTGAGGACAAGAGCGTCCGGTATCCGCTGACAGTCCTGTGCACCGCGGTTTCCGTATTTGTGATCATGATGTATATCGCGGTTCCCTTCGGGGCACTGTTCAAGCTGTGGGGCAGAGATTACAGCCTTTCCTTCAAATGGTTTGAACAGATGTTCCGGGAGGGCGGATGGAAAGCGTTCAAGGATTCCTTCGTTCTCTCCATTATTGCTGCACCTGTGACCGCGCTGCTTTCCATGATCATCTCGTATCTTGTGGTCAAAAGGAAATTCAAGGCGAAGGGCTTCATTGAATTTGTTTCCATGCTGGCTATGGCTGTTCCCGGAACCGTGCTGGGCGTTGGCTTTATCCGCGGTTTTGCCGGCGGCGTTTTCCGTACAGGCTTCCTGCAGGGAATCTACGGCACCGGCCTGATCCTGGTCATCGTATTTGTAGTACGATCGCTGCCTGTCGGGACCCGCAGCGGTATCTCCGCCCTGCGGCAGATTGACAAATCCATTGAAGAATCGGCCTATGACATGGGCGCGGGAAGCGGAAAGGTATTCATGACTGTGACGCTGCCGCTGATCAAGGATTCCTTCTTCTCTGGACTGGTGACCACCTTTGTGCGGTCCATTACCGCCATCAGCGCGGTTATCCTGCTGGTGACACCGCGCTTCCTGCTGATCACCTGCCGGATCAATGAATACGCGGAGAAGGGTGAATACGGCGTTGCATGCGCATATGCCACCATTCTGATCCTGATCACTTATGCAGCTATCCTGATTATGAACACGGTCCTGAAATACTTCGGCACGAGCAAAAAGATCAAGGAAGAGGTGAAGTAATATGGCAGCGAACAAAAAAGAACCCAAGGGCGTTCGCCTGGATCATATTTCAAAAATCTATAAAGATCCCAAAACAGGGAAGGATTTCTATGCTGTACATGATGTAGCACTTGAAATTGAACCCGGAAGCTTTGTTACGCTGCTGGGTCCCTCCGGCTGCGGCAAGACAACAACTCTCCGAATGATTGCCGGATTTGAAAGCCCGGATGAGGGTGAAATTTATCTGGGCGGCGAACCGATCAACGAACTGACCCCCAACAAACGTGACACAGCCATGGTATTCCAGAGTTATGCGCTGTTTCCGCATTACAATGTTTTTGACAACGTGGCCTACGGACTCCGTCTGCGCAAGGTGCCGAAGGATGAGATTCAGCAGCGGGTTACCAACATCCTGAAGCTGGTGGAGCTGTCTGACATGGAACAGCGGATGACCAACCAGCTTTCCGGCGGACAGCAGCAGCGTGTTGCACTGGCCCGGGCACTGGTGGTGGAACCCGGTGTGCTGCTGTTTGATGAACCGCTGAGCAATCTGGATGCGAAGCTGCGGGTACAGATGCGTACAGAGATTCGCAGGATTCAGCAGACACTGGGCATTACCGCCATCTATGTGACCCATGACCAAAGTGAGGCTATGGCTATTTCCGACAATATCATTCTGATGAAAAGCGGTGTGATTGCCCAGATGGGTTCACCTACGGAGATCTATTATCACCCGAACAGTGAGTTTGTGGCGGATTTCATAGGGGAATGCAATTTCCTGCCCTGTACTGTGACGGGCAGAGAAGGAAACGAAGTGATTGCAGAGGTTTACGGCCACCCGGTCAAGGTTCTCTCAGAGAAGGAAACAACCGGAAAAGCAGAGATTGTGCTGCGGCCGGAAGCCATCGAGATTACTGACCGGGGACAGCTGCCCTGCAAGGTTGAGCTGAGCTGTTTCATGGGATCCTACCAGAATTATCATGTGCGGGTGGGGGATACGCTTGTCAAGATTGCGGACAACTGCCCCATCGGACGCAAAACCTACCGGGTGGGAGATGAGGCATGCATCTCATTCCGGAGCGAATGCGCACATCTGCTTTCAACCTGATCCATTTCATTGCCTGCAAGCAGACAGAGCCGGCCAAGTTGGCCGGCTCTGCTTTATGGGGGAGAATACCCGGGAATGTCAGACTGAATCCCGTTCAATCAGACGGGATGGAAGCAATACGCGTTTTGGAAGGGTACTGTCTCCCCGCACACGTGCTGCAATGATCCGCGCTGCCGTGATTCCCATTTCCACAGCAGGCACGTCTATGGTAGTCAGCGGAGGATTGGCATACTGGCTCATCTCAATGTTGCTCATACCAATAACCGCTACCTGATCAGGCACACGGATACCAAGCTGATAAAGGGCACGCAGGGCAGCCATGGCCATCAGGTCGCTGGCGGCATAGAAGGCAGTAGGCAGGCCGTGCTCATGATATGTTTTTTCCACCAGCGCAATACATTTCCGGTCATCCCAGTCGCAGTTCAATACCCATTCGGGTTTCACTTCAAGCCCGAGATCTGCCATGGTTTCCAGATAACTGCGATAGCGACGGGAACGCTTCAGCGGCGCGTTCCCGACACTTCCTCCGATATAGCCGATATTGCGGTGGCCTTTGGCATAGAGGTATTCCACCGCCATCCTGCTGACGCGTAGATGATCATATTCCACATTGTCAATGGGCATATGGCCTGTGTCAATTCCAACGATATGCGGAATAAGAGAATGAAGCTGTTCAAAAAGCGGCTCGGAGAGCGGCCGCATCATAATCAGTCCGGACAATCCCGCACTCAGCAGGCGGTTCAGGATAGCCTGATCTTCCAGCTCCTGCTCTGTCTGGATCACGGATATCGTGCCGCCAAGACGGGCAAGTTCATCCTCAATACCGCTTAGAATGGCCAGATAATAGGGATCGCTGTATTTTCCCTTGGTGGTTGCCAGTAAAATACCGACAGAAAAACCGGATGTTTCCTGAAGGCCGGCGGCAGGCCGCTTTTTGACAGGTGCCTGGTATCCAAGCTCTGTCACGGCGCGGAGAACTCTCTCCCTGGTTTCATCTGTGGTCTTGTATAACTGATTGTCGTTCAGAATACGGGAGACCGTGGCGGGGGAGACGCCGGCCAGCCGGGCCACATCACGGATGTTTGCCATAAAGCTTCGTCCCTTCTGCAAAGAAAGCCTGAAAAAAATGAATCTGGGAAAAAACGGTACCAGGCTGAAATGCCCGGCCGAGTTACTAATTCAATCATAGTAGAAGAAACAGGTTGTGTCAAGCTGTTTATGAAACAAAAAAAGATTGTTACATGCATTCATTATAATGAAAAAATAAGGATTCAGCCATGAAATTGGCTGTTGACATCATGTGAAACATATGATAATGTTTAGTAAACATAAAACAAAAGTTTCATCAGGAGACCGGATATGAAGTTTGTATTAATCGGAGCAGGGCAGCGTGGAATGATTTACGCAAAATATGCCTGCGAAATGGGTCATATAATCGCTGCCGTCGCTGAAACTGATGAGGTAAAGCGCCGGATAGCGGGAGATCTGTTTGGCATTCCCGCTGAATACCGTTTCAGGAACGGGGAAGAGCTGCTGTCACAGCCGAAGCTCGGTGACGCAGCCATTATCGCAACGATGGATCGGGATCATTTCCGGGAAGCAGTTCCGGCGATGGAGAAGGGCTATCACCTGCTGCTGGAAAAGCCGATCTCACCGGATCCGGAAGAAACCCTCATGATAGAGGAAACCGCAGGAAGGACCGGAAGGCATGTGACAGTCTGCCATGTACTTCGCTACAGTCCTTTCTTCAGAACTCTGAAGAAAGTGATTACTGACGGCAGAATCGGCAGGGTTATCACAATCCAGCATAACGAAAACATCGGAAACTTCCATATTGCCCACAGTTTTGTCAGAGGCAACTGGAGAAGAAGCGAACTGGCCAGCCCGCTGGTGATGCAGAAATCCTGCCATGATATGGACCTGCTGGTGTGGCTGACAGGAAGCCGATGCGAGAGCATTGCCTCTTTCGGTGACCTGACCTATTTCAAAGCGGAAAACGCACCGGCCGGAGCTGCAGAACGCTGCAGTGAATGTTCCCTGAAGGACAGCTGCCGGTTCAGCGCCTACCGGTGTTATCTGCCGGTGGCCGGCAACTGGCCCGCGACTGTACTGACGGAGGATCAGAGTGAGGAAGGAATCCGGGTAGCCATACAGAACGGTCCTTACGGAAGATGCGTATATCATTGCGACAATAACGTCTGTGATCATCAGGTTTCCATTCTCCGTTTCACGAACGGAGTTACCGCGACCTTCAACCTGAGCGGTTTCACCAACAGAATGATGCGGACAATCAAGATTATGGGTGAGGACGGAGAAATCCGCGCCAATGAAGATGAAAATGTCATTGAAATCACCCGTTTCGCCTGTAACGGTATTACTCCGGGGGAAACAGAAATCATCCATCCTGAGGAAAGCACCAGCGGGCACAGCGGCGGTGACAGCGGCATTGTGGAGGATTTTCTGGGCATGCTTGAAGGAAAGCTGAGTGAGTCCGCAACAGATATCCATGAATCAGTTGAAAGCCATATGATGGCCTGCGCAGCTGAAGAGGCCCGGATAACAGGCAAAGTGATCAGGATCGCTGATTTCCGCAGTCTGCACGAAAGGAAGCAGCAATCATGACAACGGAAAGACTGGACGAGCTGCTGCAGGTGACCGGGAATATTATTCCGGAAGCAATGGAGGAGCATATCGGAGACCTGGAAACGGAAGAAAAAGAACTCCTGCCGCGGGAGATACTGAAGGCTGTGCTGGACGCGAACCGGGTTCCGGATGAAAAACAGGCGGCGCTGACTGCTGCACTGGAGGAGGCCAACAAAGTACCGGAACTGGTGGAGCTCGCCCATATTATGGCAAAGGACGCAGTGAGGGGACTTGTCCGGTGCCACGCAGTGGAGTTTTATCAGCCGCGGCCCAAGTGCCTGACAGGATTCAGCCGGGAAGCATACGCCTTCCTTTATACGCAGCTGTGTGTGCTTGAAGGGCGCAAAGCGCTGAGAGAACGCGGTATTCCGGAAAAGTATGATGCGGATATCCCGGAGCGGATGACCCGCAAGCAGCTGAAGAAATATGTGGAAACCGGTGATATCAGTTTTGACGATTACCCCTGGGACATGAATTTCTACTGCTGCCAGATCTTTTTCCTGGACAGGTTTTACTTTATTCCGTATCGCTGGGGCGGATCGCCGGAAGCGTGGCGGAACAGCACAACCGGAGAAGTGGTGGCCCTCTGGCATGCGGGCACAAAGGTGCGCCGGGACGGCCAGATTGACGGAGTGAACGGGATCAGTGATCCGGAAGCGTTCACGACAAAATATACGGAAACAGACGATGCCGTGTGGGGAAACCGGGTACTGCCGGAGGGGAAAATCTCCCCGGAAATTGTAATGCTGGATAAAAAGATCTGGCGGAAGGCCCTGGGGGATGACGATTTCCTTCTTGCCCTGCATATTCCCGGAGGCGAAGGATATACACCGGAACGGGTCAAAAGCAGCTGCGTGGAGGCGCTTGCTTTCTATGACCGGTATTATCCCGAGTATCACTACATCGGATTCTGGAGCGAGAGCTGGCTGTATGATCCGGGGCTGAGGGAAATAGTGAAACCGGACCGGAACATTGTCCGGGTTCAGAAACAGTTCTACTGTTATCCCGTGGAAGAAGGAGACGGGATGATCAAACTGGAGGTCCTGGGAGATGAAAATGCGGATTACCGGAAGCTGACACCCCGGAACAGCCTGGAGCGCGGTATGTTTGCCGTATGGGCGCGGGGAGACCGTTTCCATACCACAGGGATGTTTCTGCTGCGGGACGAGGTCCGGCGGATCGGGGAAGATCCCTATGAATCCTGACAAGACAAAAAAGAAAGGAGGAGAGTTTCATGCAGAAAATGATCCTGCCTACGAAACGGGGCTTTCTATGGGAAATGAAGCATAACCGGACGCTGTATCTGATGTGTGTGCCGGCACTGCTGCTTCTCCTTGCTTTTGCCTATCTGCCCATGGGCGGCATGTATATGGCTTTTACAGACTACAATCCAGTGGACAATATATTCGGATCACCGTTTGTGGGTTTTCTGAATTTCTCCTATTTCCTGAAGGGGAATCCGTATTTCTGGAATGCGGTAAAAAACACCCTGATTATTAACTTCTGGGGCCTGATCCTCGGAACAATCATACCGATTACCATCGCAATTGCGATGAATGAGGTGAAAAACGGACCATTTAAGAAAATCAGTCAGAGCGCGATGTTTTTCCCGTATTTTCTCAGCTGGGTAGTCGTTGGCGCAATCCTGTACGGTTTCCTTACTGCAAATTTCCGTATGGACAGGAAAACCGGAGAACTGATTATAACAGGAGCAAACGGTGTCATTAACCGGATTCTGATGGCATTTGGTTCAAAACCGATCCGCTGGTATGCCGAACCGAAATACTGGAGAGCAATTGTTATTTTTCTGGATGTATGGAAATGGGCCGGATACAATTCGATTGTCTATATGGCGGCAATGGCACAGTTTGACGGAAGCCTGTACGAGGCTGCCACCATTGACGGTGCCAGCAGGTTCCAGCAGATCCGGTTCCTGACGATTCCCATGCTGAAGCCCACAGTGGTGGTCCTGACACTGATGAGCATAGGAAGAATCTTCTATGGCGATATGGGTATGATCTGGGGTCTTGTGGGACAGAATGGCACACTGCTGGATGCAGTATCAGTTATTGATACTTATGTATATACCTCCATGCGTACAATGGGCTTTGGATTCAGTACAGCCATCGGACTGTGCCAGAGCGTAATGGGCCTGATCCTGATCATCCTGGCAAACAGCACTGCAAAGAAGATCAATGACGGGGAGGGACTGTTCTGATGAGTATCGCAGTACACAGCAAACAGCATCATTCCAGTCATATACATCGCAGTGGTGCTGACAGATGGGCTAAAATCATAGCTTATATCATTGTCGGACTGTTCGGCCTGATCTGCCTGTATCCGCTGCTGCTGACAGTGACGGTCAGCCTGACGCCGGAGGATACCATTGCAAGGGAAGGGTATCAGCTGATTCCGAGCAAATGGGGATTTGATACCTATACCTATATCTTTGCACACAGCGGATCGCGTATCCTTAAATCCTACGTTGTCACAATCATTGTTACGGTAGCCGGTACGTTCTGCTCCATGCTGGTGACCTGCATGATTGCCTATGCGATAAGCCTCAGGGAAATGAAATACCGCAATGTGATTGCATTTATCTGCAATTTCACGAGCATATTTTCTGCAGGACTTGTTCCCTGGTATGTTATCTGCACAAAGTGGTATGGACTGGCTGACAATATACTGGGCCTGATGCTGCCTGCCATGTTCAGTGTCTGGTATATGTTCCTGATGCGTACCTACTTCAAAGCAATCAGTCCAAGTCTTTATGATGCAGCCAAGATTGACGGTGCAGGACATATGACGATCTTCTTCCGGATCGCAATGCCGTTAAGTGTCACGGCACTGCTGACCGTAGGTCTGATGTATGCTTTGAACTACTGGAATGACTGGTGGCATGCCCTGATGTTCATTCATGACCGGGATCTGTATCCTTTGCAGTATTACCTGTATTCCATTATGTCCAATGTAAATGCGATTTCCAGCGGACGTGTTCCACCGGGAGCCGCGGCCAATATCCGGCTTCCGGCGGAGACTGTGAAGATGGCGGTTACGATTATTACCATCGGGCCGATTATTTTCCTGTATCCCTTTATACAGCGGTATTTTGTAAGGGGCATCATGACAGGCGCAATCAAGGAGTAATGAAAAGCGCACTCATCCCCGAACAAGCTATTGGTCAGATTCATAATGCGTTAAGCATATTATGAAAAATAGAAGGAGGACAAACAAATGAAGAAACTGTTGGCTGCTGTACTGGCACTCATGATGGTGCTGACCCTGGCTGTGCCGCTGATGGCGCAGGCAGACGAACTGGAGGAAATTACCATCCTCTATCCCGGTGAGGAAACAGATGCTTTCTCCGAATTCATCAACGGCGCTTTTGCGGAAAAGGTGAAGGAAGAGCTGAACATGAAGGTCAATTTCCGGTTCCTGAGCTGGGATGCTTACTGGGACCAGAAAAAGGTCATGCTGGCTGCCAATGAAACCATCGACCTGTACTGGGACGGCCTGCCGGATCTGTCCAGCATGGTGAACAACAAGGAAGCCCAGCCTCTGGATGATCTGATTGCCAAGGTATGGCCTGACTATATGAAGGACGTTCTGCCGGAATCCCAGATGAACGGCGGAAAGATTAACGGTATACAGTATGGTATTCCTTCCGCTTACGCACCCTCATCCGCCATGTTCCAGTTTGTCTGCCTGCGGCAGGATCTGCTGGAAAAGGTCGGCATGACGGAAGTGAAGGACGCGGAGGACCTGCGTGAATACGCCCTGCGTGTGCAGGAACAGCTGCCCGGCTATATGGGACCCGGAGATATTATATTCAAACCCCTGACCCGTAATTTTGCAGATGAACAGTATGTCTGGGTTGCCGATCAGGACCTGGTGGTCTTCGGTGAAGAAAGCCATAAGGCTTACAGCTATGCCCATACAGATGCCTTCAAGAAGGTAGCACAGTTCAACCGGGAAATGTTCCTGGACGGTGTGTATCATGATGAAGTGGCCATCAAATACAACGAGCGTGACAGCCGTGTACAGACCGGTCTGTACCTGTGGGTTGAAGGATCCCTGGCCAAGGACCTGGAGATCGGAAACAAGGTGAAGGTTGCTGATCCGAACGCCGTAATGAAGAACTACCTGCTTGCACCCGAAAAACCGCGTTATGTCAACGCCGCCGGCGGTGAAGTGCTATGCATTCCGTACTGTGCCAAGAATCCGGAAGGCGCCCTGAAATTCCTGGCGTGGCTGTGGGGGAGCCAGGAGAACTATCTGTTCTGCCTCTACGGCGAGAAGGGCAAGGACTGGGACCTGGATGAAAACGGCGGACTGAAGCTCATCAGCGAAACAGCGAACGGCGAAGGATACTTCTATGAATGGATGTTCCGCAATGCCAATTATCAGGTGTTTAACTCTGACGTTTCCGAGGAATATATTGATATGTACCGTCACTGGGATGATGACGCTCAGATTTCTGCCATGATGGGCTTTGCATTTGACGACAGCAAAGTAAAGGCAATCCAGACAGCCTGCAATGAAGCCTGGAAGAAGATTGCACCGATCCTCTACGGTTATGTGGACTTTGACGAGAATTATCCGGCTGCCATTGCTGAACTGGAAGCGGCGGGCATCAACGAATACGTGGATGAAGTGAACCGTCAGCTGGAAGAATTCATGGCCGGGAAATAAGAAACAACCTGACAACTGAAAACAGAATCACTGCCGGCAGGAGGAGGGATCCTCCTGCCGGTGTTCTGTGAATTAATCCTGAAAGCGGGGAGAAAATATGCGTGAAACGGCAGACCTGTTCCGGACGGAAGGCAGTATCATCGGATGTGTTCCATTTGGTTCCGGCCATATCAACCAGACCTGGCTGGTAGTGACCAACCAGCCGCATCTGTATGTTCTGCAGCGCGTCAACACTGAAACCTTCCGGGATCCGGAAGGACTGATGAACAATATTATGATGGTGACGCAGCACCTTCGGAAACAGGATCCTGATCCGCGGCATGTGATGACTCTGGTAAAGCTGCAGGATGGAAGAGACTATATCCTGAACGACCGGAAAGAGCTTTGGCGGATGTACGAATATGTGACCGGAGGCGTCTGCCTGGACAGGGCAGAGACTGCAGCGGATTTCCGGAACAGCGGGACTGCTTTCGGAGCATTCCAGAAAAAGCTGGCTGATTTTCCCGCCGAAAAGCTTACAGAAACCATTCCCGGCTTTCATGACACTCCGAAGCGTTATGAAGCGCTGCATGAAGCAATCCTGAACGACAAAGCCGGCAGGGTAAAGGATGTCCGGCCGGAAATCAGCTTTATGCTGGAAAGAGAAGCGGGAGCCGGTCTTCTGCAGCAGATGCAGCGGGCCGGAGAACTGCCGCTGCGCGTGACCCATAACGATACGAAGCTGAACAATGTAATGCTGGACGAAAAGACCAGGGAGCCGCTGTGCATCCTGGACCTGGATACAGTAATGCCGGGACTGGCAGCCAATGATTTCGGCGATTCCATCCGTTTCGGAGCATCCACTGCGGCAGAAGATGAAACAGATCTTACACAGGTTCACCTGGACATGAATCTGTACAGGGCATATGCAGAAGGATTCCTGAATGCCTGCGGGGACAAACTGACTGAGAAAGAAAAGGAAACGTTGCCTGACGGGGCCAGGATCATTACTCTTGAGAACGCAGTACGATTCCTGACTGATTACCTGAACGGTGATACCTACTATCATATTGAAAGGCCGGAGCATAATCTGGATCGGACACGAACCCAGATGGTCCTGGTGGAAGAAATGGAAAACAATGACAGCATCATCCGCCGGATGGTGAAGGAAATCTGTACGGAGGCATAACATGATTCAATTTGGCACAGGCGGCTGGAGAGCCGTAATCGGGGACGGATTTACCCGGGAGAATATCAGGCGGGTGGCTGCTGCACTGGCCCGGAGAATGAAGCAGGAAGGCTGTGCGGAGGAAGGTCTCTGTGTTGGGTATGACAGGCGTTTCCTCAGCCGTGAAGCACTGATCTGGTTCTGTGAGGTGCTGGCAGGAGAAGGCATAACGGTTTATTTTGTCAACATGAGCTGTCCGACACCGCAGATCATGTTTACTGTGAAAGAACGTCAACTCCCTTACGGCGCTATGGTGACTGCCAGCCACAACCCGGCAATCTGGAACGGCATCAAGCTGTTTACAGCCGGCGGGCGGGATGCGGGCCAGGAGGTTACGGAAGCCATCCAGAAAACCGCCAACAGTCTGGCGGAGGAAGAAATCCGGAGCATGGACTTTGAAGACGCAAAGGCGGCCGGTGTCATCCGGATCATTGATCCCCGGGATGCCTATCTGGATTCCATTCTTCGACAGGTAAACACCGATGCCATCCGGAAACGGCGTCTGCGGATTGTACTGGATCCGATGTTCGGGGTCAGCCTGACGGGACTGCAGACAATCCTGTATTCATCACGGTGCGATGTGGATGTGATCAATGACCGTCACGATGCATTTTTCGGACGGCATCTGCCTGCTCCGAATCCGGATACACTGGTGGATCTGCAGTATGCGGTGAAAGAACATCATGCGGATGTGGGAATTGCGACGGACGGGGATGCTGACCGCCTGGGCATCATCGATGAGAAAGGGAACTATATCACCGCCAATGAAACGCTGGCTCTCCTGTATTCCTATCTGCTGGAACAGAAAGGATGGAAAGGAGCTGCGGTAAGGAATATTGCCACCACCCATATGCTGGACAGGATTGCCGAAGCACACGGCGAAACCTGTATCGAGGTTCCGGTCGGATTCAAACATATCTCCGCCGGTATGGAGACATACAACGCCCTGATCGGTGGAGAATCCTCCGGCGGCCTGACAGTACGGGGACATATTGCCGGGAAAGACGGCCTGTATGCGGCAAGCCTGCTGGTTGAAATGCTGAGCGTCAGCGGGAAAAAACTCAGTGAACTGGTACAGGAACTGTATGACCGATACGGTGAACTGCATTCCGCAGAGTATGACTGGGCACTGACACCTGAAAAGAAGGAGCAGATCCATCATCTGATTATGACCGAAAAGAAACTGCCGCCTTTTGAACAGACGGTTGTGCGTGTCAATTATATGGACGGATGTAAAGTATACTTTGAAAACGGATGGGTGATTGTCCGTCCTTCAGGCACAGAACCGCGGATCCGGATTTTCGCAGAGGCGCCAACAGCGGAAGAAGCGGAAAAACTGGTACGGAAAATGGCAGAGTTTACCGGAGTGGAATAAATACAAAACCGGGGATCGGATGATCCTCGGTTTTGTTAATTGTTAGGTGCCATACAATTCCAGAAGAATATCCCGCATTTCCGTGCGGTGTTTCTCCATATCCCGGAAAAGAGCAAACTGTGCTCTTGCCCGATCAAGATTTTGCCCGGAACGATGAATCCTGAAATAAACATCTCCGTTCAGATGATCCGTGAGAAAACGCAGTCCGTTTTCCAGTGTCATGAGACGGGCTCCTGCTTCAAGGGACAGCAGTTCATCCTCTGACAGCATGCCCTTCAGTTCAGACAGAAAGCCACGGGCAAAGGCAACAAATTTGGGAAGAACCAGATGGATTTTATCCAGATCACGTTCATCCTCTTCCGCACTGCAGGCTCCTACCCGGATCGCATCACCGAAATCATAAGCCAGAAGACCGGGCATAACTGTATCCAGGTCTATGACACATACTGCTTTGCCTGTTTTTTTATCCAGCAGGACATTATTGACCTTTGTATCATTGTGTGTTACCCGGAGCGGCAGTTTTCCGGCAGCCAGTGCCTCAGTGAGGAGCCTGGTTTCCGCAGCGAGACTGCGGGCAAAATTGATTTCTTCAAGGACATCCTTCACGCGGCCGCAAGGGTCATTCTGCACAGCTTCCTCCAGCTGGCTGAGCCGGGCAGGCGTATCATGAAAAGCCCGGATAGTTTCATGCAGGGAAGATGCAGGATAGTCATTCAGAAGCCGTGCAAAACGACCGAAGGCACTTCCGCATTCCTCCAGGACGTTCAGATCATCAGGCAGTTCAGGGCTGAAGGTGTCGGGAACAAAGAGAAGTATCCGCCAGATCTGGCCTTCAGCATCCTCCGCGCAGAATTCCCCGTTGCGGGAAGGAACCAGACTGAGTGTTTCCCGGTCAGGATTGCCGCCTTCCGCAGCAATCTTTTCCCGCAGGAAAGCTGTCACATGCTGCATATTTTCCATCACTTCAAGGGGATGGTTAAACACGTAACTGTTGATGCGCTGGAGGATAAACTGTTTATCCGAACCGGCGATCCGGATGAGGAATGTGTTGTTGATGTGTCCGTTGCCGAACGGGAGAACGGTTTTCTCTCCTTCCGGAAGGATAAATGAATCCAAAATTTCAAATTGGTTTTCCATATCAGCCTTTTACTCCTCCTGCGGTCAGGCCGGCGGCCAGGTGTTTCTCGATGAGCATGAAGAGGATAATGACGGGAACTGTTGCAAGCAGGGCTGCCGCAAACAGATACTGCCATTCAATCATGTTGAAGGAGGAGAACTGGGTGATGCCGACGGTAATCGGTTTGTTTGTCTGGGTTGAGATCAGCACAGTTGAGACTGTATATTCATTCCACGCGTTGATGAAAACGAAGATCAGGGTGGTTACAATACCCGGAGCGGCCATGGGCAGCAGGATCCGAAGCATAGCGCCTAGCACGCTGCATCCGTCAATGCGTTTTATTCCAAAGTAAAGATCAACCGGACAGGGTTGTGATCAGAATATACAAATCCACAGTCAATTGTTTCAACCGACTCCGCTTTCACATTGGCAGAAACAATGAAGCCGTCAATCAGATAGAACTGAAAACCGGTTTTATCAGCGCCGGCCAGAGGTCGATCCAGGGAACGGCAGGTGGGTACTGCGTTATCCATCAGGAGAGTAAAGCTGTCACCAAAGGCAGCCGGATTAATCTCACCGGGCTGCCACATGCCGTCATAGACAGGCCAGGCACTCTGGTCAATATTGGTAAAACGCTGATTGAAATCACCGCCGGCGATGACATAATTGCCTTTTGCATATTCTTCCTGCATCAGGGCGGTCAGCTGCCTGGTCTGGGCTTCCTTGCCTTCGCCGTCATCATAGGCTTCCAGATGCAGATTAACCAGCACAAGTTCATGATCAGAGTCCCTGACGGGAAAACGACTGACAAGAAGACACCTTTTCAGGTTGAACATACGGATCGGCCAGGAGAAAGGAACAGGCAGGGAAATCCTGTCGGCAGACCGGGGCAGGGCTTTACTCAGCGTATAAAGGCCGCTTTCCACATGACCGATAGGCGGTAGGGGATAAGGAACAAAAAGCGCATTGAAATTGAATGCAAAGGCTTCACCGGCACCGGGAAGGGCTTCCCGCAGAGTGGCGCGTTCATCCGTTCCGTAGCTCCGGGCTGAATTGATATCCACTTCCTGCAGAATCAGCAGATCCGGTTTCAGATCTGCCAGGGTGTCCCGGATTCCGGACAGATTGGTATTCACTCTTTCCTGATCCGCGGTATAAACAGAAGTGCCGCCGTCCATGAAGAAATCCGCATTATCACCCAGGGCACCGTAACCGCAGTTCCAGCTGACGATTGTCAGAGGTTTGCCGGTCTCAATAACGGCATCGGCCTGTTGCTGCGGTACAATGCTTTCCACGGAAGCGGGCCGGTATTCTGCTATGGAGAAAACACCAAGAGCCAAAGCAAGCAGAAGGATCAGCAGCATAATGAGACAGAGCAGAAATTTCAGGACTTTTCCAAAGCGCTTCATGCTTACACCACCGTTTATATTATCGACTTATCTTTCGCTTTTTTCAGCGGTTCACTGATACCCGGAACAGATAATACTGCAGACGAAAGGATCGCCGGCCGGAAAGACTGAACCTATCTGCATGCAGGAAAGCAGTAAAGGGAATCAGCAGAAAACGAACCGGTCAATCATAAATCATACGTCCTTTATCATCCGGAATTCCGCTGAGACGATGGAAGAATGTATTTATGATATCACACCATTCACGGGCATTGAGCAGCTGCTTTTCCATCCGTATGCGGATTACATCAGCATCCGGTTCCGGAAAAGGAAGGGCAAGCAAAGCGGATGCCATCTGCCGGGTCTCCTCCAGCCCTTCAAAATGATCGTCATATATCCTCTGGATCAGAGTACGGCCATCCCGCATACGGTAATCATAAGGAAGACGGTGATAGAACAGAAGAAGGAGGTCAGGGCATACAGCCGGATCTTCATATTTGTTCCGGATATGTTCCGGATACTGATCCAGGTATCCTGTGCCGGTGCAGGTCCGGTCAATTCCTACCGCATTCCGGTCTGCCTTATGGTAGGTTCCCCAAAGATCGTATTCATAGCCTGACGGATTGGGGCCGTAATGATCATGAGGAGTTACCATCCAGCCAATCCCCAGGGGTGCAGTATATTTTTCATATGTCCGGCGGGATGAAAGCATCAAAGAGACCAGAGTCTGTTCCTGCGGAAGCGTAAAGTCATAGGTCAGACGGCACCAGCGGGTGACCGCCTCTTCAGCATCCACAGCAGGATTCCATGCCAGCATGCCATAAGTATAGAGGTTGGCTGCCGCCAAAGGATGACCGGTATAGTTTTCATCATCTCCCAGGTTGGATACAGCTGCAATAGACATGATATTGTCAGCCGGCAGTTCTTCGAATAATTCATTCCACATAGGAATCATGGTGTAAAGGTCAATCTGATGGCCGGTATACTCCTGGGCCAGCTGAAGCTCCATGGCAAGTTTTGTTTTTTTCATGCCAAGCAGAAGAGGACTGAGGGGTTCCCGGACCTGGAAATCAAAGGGACCGTGTTTTACCTGCAGGATAACATTGTCGGCGAATTGGCCGTCGAGGAACGCGTAGTGTTCCCAGGCAGCTTTCGGGCGGTCTGTTTTCGTGTCACGCCAGTCCTGACGGCAGTTATAGACAAAGCAGCGCCAGACTACCATGCCGCCAAATGGCTTCAGCGCTTCCGCCAGCATGTTGGCACCTTCCGCATGATTCCGGCCGTAGGTGAAAGGACCGGGCCGACCTTCACTGTCCGCCTTTACCAGAAAGCCGGCAAGATCGGGAATGGCGGCATAAACGCGGGACGCAGTTTTCTTCCACCAGGCGCGGACTGCAGGATCCAGGGGATCCGCAGTGGATATGCCGTGACGCATAGGTTGGGAAAAGTCCACAGAAACCATCAGACGGACCCCGAAGGGACGGAACAGATCCGAAAGCGCAGCAAGATCCGGAAGATAATCCTCCAGCAGAAGCTGGGCGGGGTCGTGGACGTTTACGTTGTTGATGCACAGGACATTCAGTCCGGCAGACGCCAGAAGCCTTCCGAGCATGCGGATTCGGGTAACGCTGTAGTCCAGACGTCCGTTCCTGAAGAAAAGGCTTCGTCCGGCATAACCCCGTTCGATTTCTCCGTCCGCGTTGTCCCAGCAGTTGATCATCCGAAGGGCGTATTTCGGAGAGGAGGTTACCGGTTTGCTTACGTCCAAACCGTATACATGATCAGCAATCAGCCTGTATGCACCGTAGAGCAGACCTGTATTTCCGCCGGTCAGTCTGAATGACTGGTCTGCTGTGCTATCAATCCTGTAAGCATCACCCATTTCAGGCTGTTCGCACAGGTCAAATGAAATGCCCGGGAAAAAGCTTTTCAGTTCAAAAAGTGCGACTTCCCGGGGGCTTTTCAGGGAATCCGGGATATCCCTTTCCAGTTTCTCCAGCCAAAGATTCATAGGGACAGATATCCTTTCGAGATAAAAATATCAGGCATCAGAACCCGGCAGGCTTCCTGACAGGGTTTCCTTACACCAACTGATTTATTATACTCCGTGATAACCTGATTGAACAATACAGAATAAAAATGAACAGGTGATACAATATAATGAAGCCGTCGGTATAAAACACAGGGGAAAACAAAAACACCGGGGAAAAGCAGATGATACAAAAAAGCTGAAAGCATTGTATTTTCGTTGTTTCAGCAGGCCTGAACAATTGACAGGCCAAGAATCCCGGTTGTAAAATTCTTCGTAAGAGACAAGGGCGTCTTTGGACTGTCTGTCCGAAGACGTTATTTTCTGTTATCTTTTCTGAGAGGGTGGGACATATATGAACAAAAAAATGAAGTCTGTTTCATGGATCCTTCCGGGTGTGCTTCTGATGACTGCTTCTGCTGCGGCCGAAGAAGCAGGCGGCGGAATACTGGACACTGTTGCGAATGTCAATGACACAGTGAACGGTATTGTATGGGGAGTTCCCGCCCTGGCTTTGCTGGCGTTTGTCGGCGTTCTCATGACGGTACTGACAAAGGTATTTCAGGTGACACACTTCGGTCACTGGATGAAGAAAACCATCGGCGCGGTATTCCGCGACAAGCAGGTAATCTCCCATACCAAAGACAAGAGTATTTCACAGTTTCAGAGCCTGTGCACAGCGCTGGCAGCGACAGTCGGAACGGGCAACATTGTCGGTGTTTCCGGAGCTATTATTTCCGGCGGTCCCGGGGCTGTTTTCTGGATGTGGGTCATGGCGTTCCTGGGAATGATGACCAACTATTCTGAAAATGTGCTGGGTATTTTTTACCGCCGCAAGAACTCCAAAGGGGAGTGGTCCGGCGGAGCCATGTATTATCTGCGGGACGGGCTTGGAGCCAAAAAAGGCTGCAAAGCGATCGGGTTTATACTTGCGGGCCTTTTTTCCTTCTTCTGCTTTGTTGCCTCCTTCGGTATCGGCAACATGACGCAGGTCAATTCCATATCCGGTAACATGGATGCGGTGTTCGGCGTAAAGCTGAACATCAATGTGCTGGGAATACCGGTCAGTATTGTCGGACTGATCATTATGATCCTTGTCGGACTTGTGGTGCTTGGCGGCCTGAAACGGATTGCAGCAGTTACAGAGAAAATCGTTCCCTTTATGGTTATTCTTTATATGATCGGTACCGTTGCGATTTTCTTTATCAATATTTCCCATGTGCGCTCTGTGTTCGGTTCCATTTTCCGCGGCGCCTTCGGATTGAAAGCAGCTGCGGGCGGCATGGTGGGCTACGGACTGAAACTGGCGATTGAATGGGGCATGAAACGCGGCGTGTTCTCCAATGAGGCAGGCCTTGGCTCCTCCGTTATGGTGCATTCAAATTCGAACGTCAAAGAGCCGGTCAAGCAGGGTATGTGGGGAATCTTTGAAGTGTTCGCGGATACGATTGTTGTCTGCACTCTGACCGCTTTCGCCATTCTCTCTTCAGGCCTGATCGATCTGCAGACCGGCAAACTGGTCAGCACCACCTTTGTGACACAGGCCGGGGCGACAATTGAGCTGAGCAAAGCAAACCTGGTATCCGCTGTATTCAATCAGCAGTTCGGATTCATCGGATCGGCATTTATAGCTGTTTCGATCATGCTGTTCGCATATTCCACGGTGCTGGGATGGAGTCATTACGGCGCCAAAGCCTGCGAATATCTGCTGGGGGAAAAGCTGACGGTTATCTACCGTGTTCTGTTTGTAATTGCGGTTTACTTCGGAGCGGTTCTGGGCGAAAACCTGGCCTGGGATCTGGCAGATACTTTCAACGGCCTGATGATGATCCCGAACCTGATCGGTGTCATTGTCCTGTCCGGTACAGTGGCCAAGATCACGAAGAATTATATTGACCGTCATATGCGCGGACTGCAGGTGGAACCGATGTATTCCGCTTTCCAGGATGTTCAGAAGGAAGAGGAAGAGGCGCCGCCTACAGACGAAGACGATTAATGATCTGGAAAAAGCAGCCGGAACAATATGTTCCGGCTGCTTTTGCATGACTGTATCAGGTTTGGGACTGCGGCGCAAGTTTCTGGATGACAAAACATTCCGGTGCGCCGGGACCTGCGTTCAGGAAAACCTGATGCAGCACATTGAAGGACCTGTTGGATAATGAGGAGAGAAATGTGCTCAGTTCATGCCGTTCCCTGTCTCCTTCCGGATGACCAGGGTAGGCGCAGATGACCAGGACACCGCCGGGAAGCAGGAGGTCAAGCGCTTTGCACACAGCAGCCCTTGTGGTTTCCCACCGGGTGGTGATTCCATGATTCCCTCCGGGCAACCAGCCGAGGTTGAATACGGCAGCACGGACGGGCTCCGGCACATGAATATCCAGATGCTCGTGACCGCAGCAGAAAAGCCGGGCACGTTCCGCCAGGTTTTCCTGCCGGAGCAGCAAGGAAGTAGATATGACCGCCTGTTCCTGAATATCAAAAGCATAGACACGGCCTGAAGGCCCCACGGAACTGCAGAGAAAGACGGTATCATGACCGTTGCCCATAGTGGCGTCAATGACCGCATCACCGGGCTGCACAACCCGTTCAAGAATCTCCCGGGCAAGGAATCTGGCAGATTTCAGTTCGTAGCTCATGGTTTGCAAGCCCTTTCCTGATGAAGAAATATATGGTTCCCAATAAATTATACTATCCATGATCAGGATCGGCTGTCAATACAGGCACAAAGCTGAAAAGGGTCCTGAATATCATGGACAAACAGGCGCAGTTTGATATAAAATCAACAAAGGCCGTACAGCAGTGCCTGACGCGGCGGAAGGAGCGAATGGATTGAAAAGGATACTTGCCGGCTGCCTGACCGGTTTACTGATGCTGTTTAGCTGGGTCTTCGCAAGCTCGGAATCCGCAGATATTGCCGATGCAGAAACGGCAAACCGGACGGCTGCGGAAATCAGGACAGGAATCACTTTTTCCGGGAACGGAAAATCCGAGAATTTCCAGGACATGCAGGATGATGATTTCGGAACTTATTATCCACTGAAGGATAAAAAGGGCTGGCTGGAAGTACACTGTGAGGAGGAGATTTACGGAATCTATCTGATGCAGTTTGAAAAAATAACCGTTCCGCTGAGCTATGACCTGCAGATCCCTGACGGAAACGGCGAGTGGAAAACCGTGGCACAGGGCGGTCAGTATCTGACACACTGGCATCCGCTGGCTGAAGGTGTTCACGAGTTCCGCATCAGCGCCACCAGCAGGGAAAGAATCCGTATTGCAGAACTACGGCTGTACGGCAAGGGTGAAAAACCCCGTGAGGTACAGAACTGGCAGAGCATTGAAAAATGTGACCTGATGCTGCTGACAGGGCATCCTGATGATGAAATACTCTGGTTTGCCGGCCTGCTGCCCACTTATGCAGGCGAACGGAACCTGAGGGTTCAGCTGGCTGTGATGGCGCCGACAGGCGGGGAGAGAAAACTGGAACTGCTGCATGCAATCTGGCATTGCGGTGTAACGGCATATCCGGAATTTATCGGCCTTGTGGATAAAAACGGTAAAACCGTGGAAGGCCAGTATCAGGCCTGGAAAGGGAAAAACAGGGTTCTCGGCCTTGTAACAGAGGTGATCCGCAAACATCAGCCGGAGGTTATGGTTACCCATGGTGAAAGGGGTGAATACGGCCATGGCGCGCACAGGACAGCATGCGCCGCGGCAAAGGAATGTGTCAAACTTGCGGCAAAGAAGAACAGATTTCCCAAGACAGCAAATAAATACGGCGTATGGCAGGTCAAAAAGCTGTATCTGCACGAATACAAGAAGAATATTATCCCCTGTGACTGGACTGTACCGCTGAAAGCATTTGGCGGAAAAACCGGCTTCGAGGTTGCTGAAGAAGCCTTTGCTTTTCACAGAAGCCAGGTTAAGCGAAACTGGTCATTTGAAGCGGTTGGACCGCATGACAATACGCTGTTCGGCCTCTTTTATACCACTGTCGGACCGGATACAGGCACCGGTGACTTTATGGAACATATTGAATAATCCCGATGCCCGGTTGTTTTACACCGGGCTTTTTGATATAATCATTAACTGAAGAATTCACATCAGAGCCATTGGGCAATATGAATAAAAAGACGGGAGAAAAGCATTGAAAGAACGTAAAATTCTGGCAGGGTTCACAGCACTGATCTTATGTATGATCATTCCGCTTGCGGCTTGCGGAGAAGTAAAATTCCGCAATATTGAAGAAAAAGGAAAAATTAAGGAAACGGTCTGGACGGATGAAAACGGGCAGCCTGCAGCCGGCCCTGAAGGATACGCTTCCGTACGCTATACCTATACCAGGGATACCACAACGGAACGGTATTATGATACGGCAGGAAACCCTTACCGGACAGACGGCGGTTACTGCGGCCGTGCGGTGACGAAGGACGGGAAAAACAGGATTATTGAGATCGAATACCTGGATCAGAACGGCAAAAGAACGCTGAACAGCCAGGGTTATGCCCAGGTTACCATGGCATATACAGGCTTCGGCGGTGTCCGCCAGATCAGTTATACCGGAATGAACAAAAAACTTGTAACCGTTCCGTCCCTCGGGTATGCTTCCGTCACAACGGAATACAGTGGGAAAAGTATTTCCGTGCGCACATACAAGGACACAAAGGGGAAACCTGTGGACTGTGCGGAAGGATATGCCGTCCTGAGACAGAAACTGAACAAGAAGTATCAGGTTGTCAGTATCCGGTATGACCATGCCGACGGATCCCCCGCAACAGGGCCGGACGGCTGGTATCGCTGCGTGAAGGATCGGGATGACAAGGGACGTCTGACCAGTACCAAGTATTATGATGAGAATATGCAGCTGATTGACCGGGGTACCGGCTATGCCTGGGAATCTTATGCCTATGAAGGAGATAATGTGGTTAAAACAACCCGTTATGACCTGAATAATGAAATCATAACAGACGACGCCGGAGTGGCGACAACCGTTCAGGAAACAAAAAATGATAAAGTGATAAAAGAACGTTTCCTGGACAGGGACGGAAAACGGGTGAATAACGGACTTGGAGTGGGAGAAATCCTGTACAGCTATGATCAGCAGGGAAGACTGGATACGGTTTCCTATCTTGATACAGCAGGCAATCCCGTCAAATGCAATAAAGGATATGCCGGATACCGGGATACGAAAGACGAGGACGGCATTACCATCATCCGTACATTCCTGGGAACAGACGGAACGGTCACGGAGACAAATGACGGATACAGTGAGATTCATTACAACTATAATGAAATCAGACAACTTTCATCGACGCAGTATTACGACCTGAACGGAAAACAGATCCAGGCTGAATAAAAAGCGGAGGGGAAGCGCATGGATATCAGCAAGCTGAACGCACCATACCAGATCACAGAGATTGATCCCTGGCTGGCACCGCATGCCGCAGATATTGAGCTGCGGATGGACCGGTTTAAGGAAAAACGGCGGCAGCTTGTGGGTGAAGCGGCTTCTCTGGACAGTTTTGCCAATGGATATCTGTATTTCGGATTCCACCGGACCCAAACCGGATGGGTTTTCCGGGAATGGATGCCGGGAGCGGATGAGGTCCGGCTGTTCGGGGATTTCAACGGATGGAATCAGGAAAGCCATCCTCTGGACCGCGGAGAGAACGGTGTCTGGGAAATAATCCTGAACGGAAAAGACAGCCTGAAAAACGGGCAGAATGTAAAACTTTGGGTTAAACACGGGGAAGAATGGTTTGCCCGGCTTCCGGCATACAGCACCAGGGTTGTTATGGATGAAGGAACGCATATGCTGTGCACCCAGGTCTGGGATCCGGAAGAAGCATTTCCCTGGACTGATGCTGCATTCATTGACCAAAAACCGGACGCTCCCCTGATTTACGAGGCCCATATCGGCATGAGCCAGGACAGGGAGGGAATCGGCACATACCGGGAGTTTGCCGACAACGTACTGCCCAGAGTCAGGGAGCTGGGTTACAATACTATACAGCTGATGGCTGTCCAGGAGCATCCTTATTACGGATCCTTCGGATACCAGGTAACCAACTTTTTTGCTGCTGCCCACTGGTACGGAGATCCAGAAGATCTGAAGTATCTGGTGAATAAGGCCCATGAAAAGGGAATCCGGGTATTGCTTGATGTTGTACACAGCCATTCATGCCCCAATGTGGGAGAAGGGCTCCAGCTGCAGGACGGAACGGAAAACCAGTATTTCCTTGAAGGAAGCCAGGGCTGGCATCCTGCCTGGGGTACCAAGCTGTTCAATTACGGCAGGGTGGAAGTACTGCATTTTCTGCTGAGCAACCTGAAATTCTGGCAGAAAGAGTATCATTTTGACGGATTCCGTTTTGACGGTGTTACCAGTATGATCTATCATGATCATGGACTCGGAAGCGCTTTCACCAATTACGATATGTATTTCAACATGAATACGGATCTGGAAGCTCTGAATTATCTGCAGCTGGCAAATGAGCTGATTCATGAGGTAAATCCGAATGCAGTCACTATTTCAGAGGACATGAGCGGTATGCCCGGCATGTGTCTTCAGGTGGAACAGGGGGGCATAGGATTTGATTACCGGCTGGCTATGGGAGAGCCTGATTACTGGATCAAACTGCTGAAGGACACCCGGGATGAAGACTGGAATATGAATGCTCTGTGGCATGAAATGACCACCCGGCGTCCTCAGGAGAAAGTCATCGGTTACTGTGAGAGCCATGACCAGGCGCTGGTGGGCGACAAAACGATTATTTTCCGTATGGCAGACGCGGAGATGTATACCGGCATGATGAAGGAATATCATTCCATCACCATGGACAGGGCTATAGAACTGCATAAAATGATCCGGCTGTTTACCATGAGCCTGGGAGGAAACGGATATCTGAACTTTATGGGTAATGAGTTCGGCCATCCGGAATGGATTGATTTTCCGCGGGAGGGCAATGGCTGGAGTTACAAGTACTGCCGGAGACAATGGTCCCTGGTGGATGATCCCAAACTGAAATATCAGTGGCTGAACGATTTTGACAAGGCCATGATCAACCTGGCCGGGGAACGCAGACTGCTGGATGATGCCGGTGCTGTAAGCCTGTGGATTGATTCCGAAAGAAAAATCATTACCTTCAGCCGCGGCGGACTCCTTTTTGTGTTCAATTTCCATAACAGCTATTCCGAACAGCGCTTTTTCCTGCATGCCCACACGACAGGAGAAGGTGACTACAGGGTAATCCTGAGCACAGATGAAGAACGATTCGGAGGCCCTGCACTGATCGACCACGAATATGTATATCAGACAGCATATTCAGAAGGACGGGGACTCGGATTTGATGTTTACAGCCCATGCCGAACGGCAATGGTGCTTGAACGGATCAACAGCTGACGGAGGAAGCACGCCATGATTTTCCAGAAAGACGGAAATGCACTTATTGCCGCAAGAAACGGCGAAACCCTCAGAATTGAAGGCTGGGGTAAAGATGCGCTTCGGGTCCGGGCGGTACGATATGACGCGTGGAGCGGTGAAAACCGGGCGCTGACAGAAACGCCGGATTCAACAGACTGTGATATCCGGATCGGAGAAGAAAAGCATATTTCCGGAGATACTGCCGGTCAGATACTGCCCTGCGCTGAAATCAGAAACGGCAGAATCCGGGCAACGGTCAATTTCGCAGGTGTTGTCAGCTTCTATCGGGATGACAGGCTGATTTTGCGGGAATACTACCGGTTCTACGGCGGTACCCTGGTAAAGACGAGCCGCTGCCTGAAACTGAAGAACCGGGAATGGAAGGGAACTATCGGCGGCAGTGAGTATCAGCTGACTGTACGTTTTGATGCAAATCCGGGAGAAAAAATATACGGAATGGGCCAGTATCAGCAGCCCAGTCTGAATCTGAAAGGGACCATGCTTGAACTGGCACAGCGCAACAGCCAGATCTCTGTTCCCTTTATGATCAGCAGTTCGGGATACGGCTTTCTCTGGAACAATCCGGCAGTCGGCAGGGTTACTTTTGCCAGCAACATTACGGAATGGATTGCACGCAGTACCCGGGAAATGGATTACTGGATCTGCGCCGGTGACAATCCCAGGGAGATTCTGACCAAATATACAGCAGTGACAGGAAGGGCTCCCATGTTTCCTGAAAACCTGATGGGACTGTGGCAATGCAAACTGCGCTACCGTACGCAGGAAGAAGTGCTGAATGTGGCAAGACGCTATCAGCAGGAAGGTATTCAGATTGATCAGATTGTGATCGATTTTTTCCACTGGACAGTACAGGGTGACTGGAAATTTGACAAAACCTACTGGCCTGATCCCAAAGCAATGGTGGATGAACTTCACTCCATGGGAATACGGGCTATTGTATCAGTCTGGCCGAGTGTTGACCGAAGAAGTGAGAATTTCGGACCGATGATGGAGAAAGGACTGCTGATCCGCACGGAGCGGGGAGCAGAGCAGACCTATGATTACCAGGGAGACTGCGTCGAAATCGATCCTTTTAATCCTGAAACCAGAAAGTATATCTGGGAAGTCTGCAGAAAAAACTACTATGAACTAGGAATTGACGGCTTCTGGCTGGACAATTCCGAGCCGGACTACGGGGTGTACGATTTTGAAAACTACCGCTATTACGCAGGACCCGCATTAAGCTGCAGCAACCTGTATCCCCAGCTTTTTTCCAGAGCGTTTTATGAGCCTATGTCTGCAGAGCGGGGAAACGACGCTGTCAATCTGCTGAGATGCGGCTGGGCAGGAAGCCAGAAATACGGAAATGTGATCTGGTCAGGAGATGTTCCCAGCACATTTGAATCCTTCCGTGAACAATTGCAGGCCGGACTGAATATCGGCCTGGCGGGTATTCCCTGGTGGACAACAGATATCGGCGGGTTCATGACAGATGATGTGAATGATCCGGAATTCCGGGAACTGCTTATACGCTGGTATCAGTTTGCCGTATACAGCGCCGTGCTGCGGATGCACGGTGACAGAGGCCCTTATGATATTCCGCCGCTGGATGACCGGGACTGGGGCGGCGGATATCTGCATACCGGCCAGCCCAATGAACTGTGGAGTTACGGAGAAGACAACTACCGTATTATGCGGAAATATTACAATATCCGTATCGCCATGCATGACTATATCCGGGACCTTTACAGGGAAGCCCATATGACAGGCGCTCCCCTGATCCGGACCATGTTCTTTGAATTTCCCGGAGATGAAAAAAGCTGGACGATACAGGACCAGTATATGTTCGGATCAAAATACCTTGTTGCACCGGTCATGGAACTGCATCAGAGAGAAAGGGAAGTATGGCTTCCTGAAGGAAGCTGGAAGGATGTCAACAGCGGAGAAATCCTGGAAGGAAACCGCACTGTCCTCGCCGCAGCTCCCCTGGATGTAATTCCGGTGTACGAAAAGGTCTGAAAACCCCCAGTAAATCCCTGAAACAACTGAAAAATAAGGCTTGCCATGCATCGGAATGTATGTTATAATCCATTGCGTATGGTTTCCATACGATTAAAGTGGCGCAACGCCTTGAAAGAAGGGTTTAACGTAAAGAACGGAAACAGCCTGAAGGTCTTCTCCGACAGAAGAGGGAACACTTTCCTGCTTTTGACCGGCGCGGACTGATGGAGGGCTTGTTTTCCGCTCTTTTTCATTACCCGGAATGTGTGGGAGGGTGACAGATGGCCAAATCAGATGCCCTGTCCGGCGTGGAGGCAAAAGCCCGGGCGATCGCAGAGGCTGCAGGTTATGAACTGGTGGATGTCTGTATTGACCGTGAACCCACCGGAAAGTATCTGCGGTTTTATATCGACAAGGCAGAAGGCGTAAGCCTGGATGACTGCGAGACTTTTCACAAAGCAGTACGCGCCCTGGCGGATACAGTGGATTACGACTTCATGGAAGTTTCTTCACCGGGTATAGACCGACCGTTAAAAAAAGACCGGGATTTTGAGAGAAACCTGGGGAATGAGATTGAAGTCAAGCTTTTCAAACCCGTAGACGGAACCAAAGTCATTACCGGTATCCTGGCAGGACTTGAGGAAGGCAATATTGTGCTGGATACTGGCGAAGGGAAAACACTGATTCCAAGAAAGGCAGCTGCCCTGGTAAAGCTGGTCGTTGATCTGGAAGGCATTGAGGATGTGGACCTGTCAGAAGACGGAGAATGATTCCGGATCAGGACAGGAACGGAAACAGGATTACAACACGGATGAAACGTGAGAAAGGAAAGAAACCATGAAGTCCGAAGTTATAGAAGCAATTAAAATGCTGGCAAGGGAAAAGGAGATTCCGGAGGAGACTCTGTTCAAAACAATCGAAGAGGCATTGAAGGCGGCCTACAAGAAAAACCTGCCCAAGACCGAAACCGCTCCCAACAACCTGGATGTGACGGTCAACAGGCAGGATGGAAGCATTTCCGTATACGCACGGAAACTGATTCTTGAGGATGAAGAGATTGAAGATCCTACCAACCAGATTTCCCTGAAGGAAGCGCAGCAGATTAATTCCTCCTATCAGATGGGCGATATTGCTGAGGTGGATGTTACCCCCAACGGTTTTCTCCGTGTGGCGGCACAGACTGCCAAGCAGGTAATAATACAGCATATCCGGGAGGCTGAACGCGGCAAGATCTACGATGAATACATCGAAAAGGAAAGCGAGATCCTGACCGGTATTGTGGAACGCATTGAACCCAAAGCTGCCTATATTGACCTGGGGCGGACTGAAGGTGTGCTGGAACGTGACGAGATGATTCCCGGCGAGGAACTGCACGACGGGGACCATATAAAGGTTTATATCCTCGAGGTACATAAAACAAGCCAGAATGCAGGGTATACGCCTCAGGTCTATGTGAGCCGGATTCATCCGAATCTTGTTAAGCGGCTTTTTGAAATGGAAGTGCCGGAAATCGCGGGCGGTATTGTTACCATCAAGAATATTGCCCGGGAGGCAGGCAGCAGAACAAAGATTGCCGTACACAGCGCAGACGTGATGATTGATCCGGTGGGAGCCTGTGTAGGCCAGCGCGGAGGACGTGTTGACCGTGTTGTTACTGAATTGAAAGGCGAAAAAATCGACATTATCAAATGGTCGAGCAACCCTGCGGAATTTGTGGCGAACGCCCTGAATCCGGCACATGTACTGAGTGTATACCAGGCGAAGGATGAGAAAGCGTTCCGCGTAATTGTACCGGATAACCAGCTGAGCCTGGCGATCGGCAAAGAAGGACAGAATGCCCGCCTGGCCGCCAAACTGACCGGATGGAAAATTGATATCAAGAGTCAGAGCCAGGCGGCTGAAATGGATGACATGGTGGATGAAAACGGCGAGATGACAGAATTTGTACAGGTGGAGACGCCGAGCTATGACAGCTTCACCATGGACTTTGATTCCAGTGTCGGCGGGGACGACGATACCATGTAATCCAAATTCCGAATGCTGACAAACTGCAATCTTCCGTCTGCAGGCCGGAGAAAGAATACTGGGAGGAAGCGGATGAAGCCGAAGAAGATTCCGATGCGCATGTGTGTCGGATGCCGTGAAATGAAAGAGAAACGCGAGCTGATCAGGATTGTTCGCACACCGGAAGGTGAAACGGTCCTTGATTCCACGGGAAAGCGGTCCGGCAGAGGCGCTTATATATGCCGGCAGGTTGAATGCCTTCGGCGGGCCATCCGGCAAAAACAGCTTGAACGTCAGCTGGAGATCACGCTTACTCCTGAAATTACAGAAGCGCTTCTGGCAGAGACAGAACGGCTGACAAGTGACGGGAGCGATTCTGTGTGAATGAGCAGAAAGTGAAAGGGATTCTCGGATTTGCGGCCAAAGCACGACAGATCTCCGCAGGCATGGATGCATGCAGGCTTCTGGTGAGATCCGGGCGATGCGGGATTCTGCTGATAGACGATCTTACAGGCCCCAACACAAGAAAGAAAGCAGCGGATCTGTCGGTGACAGCCGGAACACCGCTGATGATTCTGCCGGAAGGCATGATTGAAGCAGCAACAGGAAAGAGCAGTATGATTCTGGGAGTTGCCAAGGGCAGCTTTGCGGAACAGATCACAGCCATACTGAATGCCGAAAATGAAAAAACGGTATTGAAAAGCAGCGTTTAACCGGTTCGCCATCTTCAGTGACGAACTGTGAAACAAGAATTAAGTTAGGCCGTAAAACGGCGGGGGGAACAGACATCGAATGGCGAATGTGAAATTGAAAGATGCCACGAAAGAACTGGTGGAAGAAGCTTCCGGCATTCTGGAAGAAGCGACCCGGATCAGAAAGGAAGCCGACGGTCTGTTTGAGACCTTAAAACGTCTTGACAGCGAGATGAACCGTCAGGCTGAAGAAGAGGCCGCACGCCGCCGCCAGCAGGAACAGATGAAGGCACAGTCTGCTCATACGAAGGCCTTCACGATGCTGGATGAAGACGAGAAGAAAATGATCGAAGCCGCCAGACAGCAGGAAGCCGCAAAAGCTGCGGAAGAACAGACGGTACAGCCAGTACAGGTAGCTCCGAAAGCTGAGAAGAAGGATGAGCCTTCCAAGGAAGAGGAGAAGCCGGCTGAACCTGCTCCGGAGGAGAAGAAGCCTGCCAGGAAAACGGAATCCTTCGTTGCTACGCCGGATGATCCTGATCCGACCAGGCCTGCCGCACCCAGGAAACCGGCAATCGGGCAGATTATCAGCCGTCCGGGTGAAACTCCTGCCGGTAACAGGACAGCGCGTCCCGCCGGCCAGAACGGACCCTATGGCCGTCCCGCCGGCCAGCCCGGCCAGTATGGCCGTCCCGCAGGCGGACAACCCGGTCAGTACGGCCGTCCCGCTGGCCAGCCCGGCCAGTACGGCCGTCCCGCAGGCGGACAGCCCGGACAATTCGGCCGTCCCGCAGGCCAGCCCGGCCAGTACGGCCGCCCGGCCGGCCAGCCCGGTCAGTATGGCCGTCCCGCAGGAGGACAGCCCGGACAGTTCGGCCGCCCGGCCGGCCAGCCCGGCCAGTACGGCCGTCCCGCAGGAGGACAGCAGGGTCCCCGTCCCCAGGGCGGCTTTGGCAACAGACAGGGTTCCATGGGCGGCGGAAAGCAGCGCACACCGGAACTGTCTGTTCCTATGGAAAAAGAAAGAGTCTCCAATTACGATCCGAACAAGAAAAACTATGTGCGGCAGCACGATCCTGAGCATGTAAGCAAAGGACGCAAACAGCAGGCCAGCCGCAACAGCCACTTCAACGGATATGATGATGAAGTAATCCGCGGCGGCAAACGTGCCCGTGCAAAGAAACCCAGCGCACAGCAGATGATGGCTCCGATCAAAATCGAAACAGCATATATGGCCGGTGACACCATCACGGTCCGCGATCTGACAGAAAAGATCGGAAAATCTGCAAGCGAGATTATCAAGAAACTCTTCCTGCTGGGGAATATGGCTACCATCAACAGCGAAATCGACTTTGATACGGCCCAGCTTGTCTGCTCTGATTTTGAGATTACCCTTGAACGGAAACAGGAACAGACTGCCGAAGCGGCACTGGTTGCGGAAGATTTCGATGACGCTGAAGAGAACCTGCAGCCCAGACCGCCTGTTGTAACGATTATGGGCCATGTTGATCACGGTAAAACAAGTCTGCTTGACTATATCCGCAAAAGCCGTGTTACTGCCGGAGAAGCAGGGGGAATTACCCAGCATATCGGTGCCTATACGGTTGATGTTGATGGCCGGAAGATCACTTTCCTTGATACCCCCGGACACGAAGCCTTCACTGCGATGCGTGCCCGCGGAACGCAGGCTACCGATATCGCTGTACTGGTAGTTGCTGCGGATGACTCCGTTATGCCGCAGACTGTTGAATCCATCAATCATGCGAAAGCGGCGGAAGTGCCGGTTATTGTTGCAATCAACAAGATGGACAAACCGGACGCCAATCCCGACCGTGTCAAGCAGGACCTGACGCAGTACGGCCTGGTCTGCGAAGACTGGGGCGGCGAAACAATCTGTGTTCCTGTTTCAGCCGTTACGGGCCAGGGCGTAAACGATCTGCTGGAAATGATCCTGCTGCAGGCTGATATGCTTCAGCTGCAGGCCAATCCCAACAGACTGGGCAAAGGCGTTATTATCGAAGCAAAACTTGATAAAGCCAGAGGACCTCTTGCAACAGTTCTGCTGCAGAACGGCACGCTTCATGTAGGGGACAGTGTTATTGCCGGCCTTGCTTCCGGTAAGGTCAGGGCACTGATCAATGACAAGGGTGAACGCGTGAATGAGGCCGGTCCTTCCATGCCTGTGGAAATCATGGGATTTGATGATGTACCCAGCGCCGGCGATGAAATGATTGCTGTAGGCGATGATCATCTGAGCAGACAGGTTGCAGACGAACGGAGAGAAAAACTGAAGGCCAGCCGTGAAGCCACCATGGCAAAGATGAGTATGGAGAACCTGTTCTCATCCATTGAAGCCGGCAAAGTAACTACCCTGAACCTGATTATCAAGGCTGACGTGCAGGGCTCTGTGGAAGCTGTGAAACAGGCCATGGAAAAACTGAGCAGCGACGAAGTAAAGATCCGCGTGCTGCACAGTGCTGCGGGCGCTATTACCAAGGACGATGTGAACCTGGCATCCGCGTTCAATGCAATTATTATCGGCTTCAATATCCGGCCTGATGCTTCCGCAAGGGAAGCGGCTGAAAAACAGAAGGTTGATATCCGTCTGTATACAGTTATCTATAAGGCTATTGAAGATATGGAACTGGCCATGAAGGGCATGCTGGAACCTGAATACCGTGAAGTCCTGATGGGCCATGCTGAAGTCCGGAATGTATTCAAAATTACCGGTTCCGGTATTATTGCCGGCTGCTATGTCACAGACGGAAAGATGCAGCGGAATGCAGGTGTACGGCTGCTGCGTGACAATGTGGTAGTGTTTGAAGGAAAACTGAGCAGCCTCCGACACCTGAAAGATGACGTCAAGGAAATGGCTGCCGGATATGAATGCGGTATGAGCCTGGAAGGCCATAACGATATCAAAGAAGGCGACGTTGTCGAATGCTATATCATGGAGGAGATTCCGCGCTGAGATGAGTTATCAGAGAATTGACAGGATTTCGGAAGAAGTCCGGAGGGAAGTTGACGCCATTATCCGGGAGGAACTGCATGATCCCAGAATCAGCGGCACCTGGTCTGTGACACGGGCGGAAGTTACCGGAGATCTGCGATATGCGAAAATATACATCAGCGTGCTGGAAGATGACAAACGGGAGCAACTGACAGAAGCGCTGAAAAACGCCCGCGGATATATCCGTCACGCTCTTGGACAGCGTATGATTATCCGATATACGCCGGAACTGATTTTTGTCAGTGATAAGAACATCGAATACGGCGTTCATATTGCGAAGATCCTGGCTGATACTGTCGGAACGGAGGAAACTACCCATGGGAGCGATGAAAAGAAATCCTGAAGGGATAGCACGGATGATCCGGGAAGCGGAAAGCATCGCAATATGCAGCCATGTATGTCCTGACGGGGATACTCTAGGTTCTGCAGCAGCAATGAAAATAGCGCTGAACAAGCTGGGAAAAAAAGTCAGCCTTTTCTGTGACGGGAAAGTGCCGGATCAGCTGTCATTCCTTCCGGGTATTGCAGAGATGCAAATTCCTACAGGAACGGAAGGTCCGTTCGATCTTATGCTGTCTGTTGACGTCAGCGATGAAAAGCGGCTGGGCGCGTGCGAAATGCTCAGAAGCAGGTGCTCCCATACTGCACAGATCGATCATCATCCCACCAATCCGCTGTTTATGGAAGTTAACAGTGTGGACGGGGAATGCCCGGCCACATGCATTATGATTCGGGAGCAGATAGCAGCACTGGGAATTGAAACCGATCATGATATGGCAGTCTGCCTTTATACCGGAATCAGCACAGACACAGGCAATTTCGCATATGCCTCCACCAATCAGGAGTGTTTCAGCCTGATGAGCGAACTGATGTCTCTGGATCTTCCGCTTGCCAGACTGAACCGGATTCTTTTCAGAGACCGCGCGAAGCCGCAGGTTCTTCTGCTGAGCCGGGCACTGGGAAGCCTGCGGTACTATGAACAGGACCGTATAGCCGTAATGAAGCTGACAGCAAAGGATTTTGCGGAATGCGGAGCATTGAGTGAACATGCGGATACACTGGTTAACTTCGGCCTTGATACGGTAGGAACATATATGGCTGTACTTGCCAGGGAAGATATCAATGCCCCCGGTATCATCAAGTTTTCACTGAGAGCCAAAGAACCGTATGTAATCAACGATATCGCGCAGTCCTTCGGCGGCGGCGGACATCCGCAGGCTGCCGGTATAAACATGTACGGCAATCTGGACGAGAAGATCAGTGAAGTGCTGGAAGCAATGATCTATAAACTGAACGGATAAAAGATGAACGGATATTATAACATACTGAAACCAACCGGAATGAGCAGCGCAGCTGTCGTAGCCGTCATGAGAAAACTGACAGGGGAAAAACGTATCGGACATGCAGGTACGCTGGATCCGGAGGCCGCAGGGGTTTTGCCCGTGATGACCGGGAAGGCCACGCGGCTTTTTGATTACCTGGCAGACAAGGAAAAGGAATATATTGCAGTCTGTGCTTTCGGCACATCGACAGATACGCAGGATTTTACCGGAAATGTGATCGAAACAGGAAGCAATTATCCGGATACTGCAAGGTTTCTGGAAGCGGCAGATAAGCTGACCGGTGAAATTATACAGGTTCCCAGTATGTACAGTGCAATCAAAGTGGGAGGAAAACCGCTGTATCTGAAAGCCCGAAGGGGAGAACACGTCGAGGTGCCTGCCCGCAAAGTCAGAATTGATTCCATTGAGCTGCTGGCAGAAAAACCGGACCATGGATTTGAAATCCGTGTACGATGCGGAAGGGGCACATATATAAGGACACTGTGTGATGATCTGGGAAAGCTGTGCGGATGTCCGGCTCATATGAGAAGCCTGACAAGGACCAGGACCGGCGTTTTCGGAATCGAAAACGCTGTTCCACTGGAAGAGGCAAGGGAACTGGCGGCACAGGGGAGACTGGCGGAGCGACTGCTTCCGACGGATTACGCTATAGGCCATCTGCCCAGAAAGGATGTTTCCGTCAAAAAGAGGAAACTGGTTGAAAACGGCGCCAAGATTCCGGTTGAGCCGGGAGATGAAAAATATGCAGAAAACGAACCTGTCAGGATCTATCTTGAGAACCGTTTCTGGGGAATTGCTTCAAGACAGGAAAATCAAATGATCTGGAAGGCGTTAATTGCACCTGAAGATATTTCAGAGGAGATGAAGTGAAATGCGCGTGATCCAGCTGGCTGATCCGGCAGGAGAACGGGTTGTTGCTTTAGGAACATTTGACGGCGTGCATCTGGGGCACAAATCACTGATCCGCAAAGCCAAAGAGCTTGCAGACGGAATGTGTGTTCCCCTGAGACTGTGTACTTTCAACCGCCATCCCCTTGAAATCCTTCGCCCGGACAATCCGCCGGAAATGCTTTCAACGATACCGGAGAAAGCCAGAGAAATGCATAAACTGGGCGTTGATGAAATGGAACTCATCCCTTTTGACAGGCATACTGCAGATCTGGAACCTGAAGCGTTTCTGGAAAGACTCCGGAATATGATGAACGTAAGGGCTGTGGTGGCCGGATGGAATTATTCATTCGGGAAACAAGGCAGGGGAGATCCGGAACTTCTGCAAGAAGACGGCAGACAGCACGGCTACCGGGTGATGATCGTTCCGCCGGAAACACTGGACGACGGTACAGCCATATCCAGCAGCCTGATCCGCCAACAGCTGAAAGACGGCCTTGTTACAAAGGCAGCAGAACTGCTCGGCCATGATTATACAATGACGGGAACAGTAGGTCAGGGAAAACATCAGGGACATGAACTCGGCTTTCCTACTGCAAATATTGAACCCTGGAAAAGGAAAGCTCTTCCAAGATACGGTGTGTATGCCTGTACGCTGGAAACGGGGAAGGAAATCCTGCCTGCGGTTGCAAACATCGGAATCCAGCCCACCCTTCCATCCGGCAAAGTTACGGTTGAGGCACATATCCTGAAAGACTGTCCTGATCTGTACGGGCATAAAGTAAGATTGTCCTTAAGATGCATGCTCCGGGAGGAAAAACGGTTTGCTTCTGTACCCGAGCTGAAAGAACAAATCGAAAAGGACCGGGAACAGGCTCTCCGTATTTTTCACATGGCATAGATGGTCAGAATTAATCCTGTATACTGCCTTGTAAATAACAGAAAGCAGATGCTATAATCTTTTTGTGTTTCCCAATGGAGGAGGTTCAGTATGCCAGCCACTAAGTTTGACAAGGAATCCATTAAAAATACCATTATCGGCAAAATACAGCGCTATAACGGCCTGACAATCGATGAGGCATCTCCGCAGCAGATTTACAGGGCCGTGGCATCCACGGTCAGAGACCAGATTATGCAGAAACTGATGGTCAGCAGGGAAGCCTGGAAGAAGCAGAAGGGCAAGAGCCTGTATTATCTGAGCGTTGAGTTTCTTATGGGCAGAAGCATGTACTGCAATATGCTTAACCTGCTGTCTACAAAGGAATATACTCAGGCTCTGGAAGAGCTTGGAATTGATATTAAGGATGTGCTGAAGGAGGAACCCGAACCAGGCCTAGGAAACGGCGGCCTGGGAAGGCTGGCAGCATGCTTTCTTGACAGTCTCAGCTGTCTCGATCTGCCGGCCATGGGATGCACAATCCGCTATGAATACGGACTGTTCCGTCAGAAAATCGTTGACGGGCAGCAGGTGGAAATGCCTGACAGCTGGCTTGAAAACGGCAATGTATGGGAAACAGCCGTTATGGAAGACACCTGTGAAGTGCATTTCGGCGGCCATGTGGATGAGATTATGATTAACGGCCGTCAGAAATTCGTTACCCGTGATTATTATACTGTGGAAGCGGTTCCTTATGATATGCCTGTGGTGGGATATGACGCGACAATTGTAAATCCTTTGAGAATGTGGTCCGCCAGAAGCCCCAAGAAACTCGACCTCGGCACCTTCGGAGAAGGACGCTTTGTGCAGGCATCCGAGGAGATCCAGCTGGCAGAGGCCATCAGTAAAGTATTATACCCCGAAGACAAACACTACGAAGGGAAAATGCTGCGCCTGAAACAGCATTACTTCTTCACAAGTGCTTCCCTGCAGTACATTCTGAAGGATTACAAAAAGCGTTTCGGCAATGATATGAGCAAGCTTCCGGATCATGTTGTCATTCACATTAATGATACGCATCCGGGTATGGCAATCCCTGAACTGATGAGGCTGCTGATTGATGAAGAAGGCCTTGGATGGGATGAGGCTTCTGCGATTGTGCAGAAAACCATAGCTTATACCAATCATACCATTCTGGCGGAAGCTCTCGAAAAGTGGCCGGTCAATATGGTGCAGCAGCTTCTTCCAAGATGTTATCAGATTATCTGTGAAATGAACCGCAGGCTCTGTGAACGTCTGTGGAATGCTTTCCCGGGGGACTGGGACAGGATTGCCCATATGGCTATTATCAGTTACGATAATGTGCATATGGCCAATATGTGCGTCGCTATGAGCTATTCCGTGAACGGAGTCAGTCAGCTTCACGGCGAAATCCTGAAGGAAGAGACCTTCCATGATTACAATCTGGTTATGCCGGAAAAATTCTCTGCAATAACAAACGGTATTACACATCGCCGCTGGCTGATGAGCTGCAATCCGGAACTGACGGATCTGATCTGTCAATCCATCGGAACTGAATGGATCAAAGAGCCGGAACGACTCAGCGAACTCCGTCCCTTTGCTGATGATGCTGCATTCAGAGACCAGTTCGCAAAAATCAAGATTCATAATAAGGAGCGCCTTGCAAAACTGCTGACAGAAAGGCAGAATACAATCGTGGATCCGTCGTTTATCTTTGATGTACAGGCAAAACGTCTGCATGAATATAAACGGCAGATGCTCAATGCGCTTCACATTCTGGTTCTGTACAACCGGATTGTCAATGATGAGCATTTTACAATGGAACCCAGAGTGTTTATCTTCGGTGCTAAGGCAAGTCCGGGATATTATCGTGCAAAGCAGGTTATCCGGATGATCTGTGCCCTGAGCAAGCTGATTGAACAGCATCCCCGGGCGAGGAAAATGCTCCAGGTCGTATTCCTTGAGAATTATGACGTAAGCAGCGCAGAAGTACTTATACCCGCGGCTGAAGTTTCCGAACAGCTTTCCACGGCCAGTAAGGAAGCCAGCGGTACCGGCAACATGAAATTCATGATGAACGGTGCGGTAACCATCGGCACCATGGACGGTGCAAACGTTGAAATCAGCCAGCAGGTCGGAATGGATAATATTTATATCTTTGGCATGCGGTCTGATACAGTGCGTGATATGTACCGCGAAAACAACTATAATCCCATGAATATCTTTGAAACGAACCAGGAAATCCGCCAGGCCATGACCCAGATGATTGACGGTACGCTGATGCCCGGGAATACCGCAGCCCTGCAGGATCTGTATCACAGCCTGCTGCTTGGGAGCTGGGGATCCATGGGAGACTGTTACTTTGTGCTGAAAGATTTCG
Organism: Christensenellales bacterium; assembly: GCA_045111455.1. Classification (GTDB taxonomy): domain Bacteria; phylum Bacillota; class Clostridia; order Christensenellales; family Aristaeellaceae; genus Aristaeella. Next base: position 198,170 of record JBGUGL010000022.1, read on the forward strand.
GATCGTACAGCATGGCTCAGAGAAGACTGAATAATGATTACGCAAACCGGGACAAATGGCTCAGGATGGCAGTGACCAATACAGCCATGTCAGGCGTTTTCTCTTCAGACAGAACCATACGGGAATACAATGACAAAATCTGGCATCTTCAGCCGATCAGCTGTAATGAAGGGAAGAAACAGGAACCTAAATCTGCTCCCCGCACCATCAGAATGAAATCACAGAAATAATGAAAACTGCGGTCCGTGACGGACCGCAGTTTTTTTATCATACTATATTATTTGATACCGAAAAGGCTTTTGATTTTTCCAAGGAAGCCTCCGGCCTGCTTTGCCACATCGCCGCCCAGCTGTGAAGTGACGCCCTTTACAACTTCACCCAGCTGTGAAGGATCGAGATCAATCCCCAGCAATTCTTTCACTATGGACAGGGGATCAGAAGTGAATTTTGAAATCAGTTCTTTGTTTCCAGTCAGTTTGCCAACCAGGTCCGCAATAATTTTCTGAATATCCATTATACTCCCTCCTGATTTTTACGGATGCACTGTCATCCATATATGTTAACTGTATTATAATCCGATTGCAGTTGTATGACAATATGCAGACAGAACAAATGAATTGCCGGTAATTCCTGCGGCATTTGATAAGAAAGCGCATATATGGTATAATAATAAAAATAAAAAAACATAGCAGAAAGGAATGAGTGTTTGAAAATGTATAAGCATATCCGTTATGTTTTTATTGTATCGATTATGATTCTGGTTGTTCTGATTGCATCTGCCTATGCAGGGACATCCACAGAAGGAGGAAATACATATATTCCTGAAGGCGATACTGCCTTGCAGTCAGAACTGAATTCCCTGCCTCCTTTTAAATTTGAAAAGCATAAAAACGGAATCGGATACGGTCCGTGCCCTGTATATACTGCACCGTCAGTGGATGCATACCGATGCGCAAACGGCAAAGCAACCTGTGATACCAGTTCCAGTATGGATGATGCCGGGTTTGTTTCCGGATGGCTCATGGTGAGATATGAAACGAACAAGGGGAATTACCGGGTTGGATATATTCCGCCCAGATATGTGAAAGATTATACTTCACATATGTATCCTCATTTCGGATACATTCCGGCTGTAGCTGAGGATACAATTTATGTGACAGACAATCCAATGACACACGGCACATCCTTTGCGGAACTGGCAGCAGGCGAATCATTTCATATCCTGAGCAAATACGATTACTACAAGAAAAACGGACTGGAATGGTGGTACATTGAATGTGATGTAGACGGTCAGACAGCCCGGGGCTTTATTGAATGCAGGGATGCAATGTTCCGTTTGGGGAACTGAATACAATCAAAAGAATCAGGAGGAACTTGATATGGCTACAACGAAAAAGGCAGCAACCACCACCGCGAAAAAGACTTCCACTGCAAAAACCTCCTCAACGACTGCGAAGAAGCCTGCAGCAACAGCAGAAAAGAAAACAGTGACTGCAACAGCCAGGAAGACCGCGGCAACAACTGCAAAGAAGCCAGCAGCGACGAAGAAGCCTGCGGCAACAACTGCCAAAAAAACTACTGCCAGTAAACCCACAGCAGCAACAGCAAAAAAGACCGCAACAACAGCAAAGAAGCCTGTGGCAGCAACTGCAAAAAAAACTGCTGCCAGGAAACCCGCAGCAACAGCAGCAAAGAAAACAGCGACAACTGCCGCAAAGAAACCTGCAGCAGCAAAGAAACCTGCAACAACCGCAAAAAAGACAACCACAGCGGCAAAAAAACCGGCAGTGCCTGCATCAGCCAATCTGTCCATGAAAGTGACAGCCGCTGAGAAAAAACTGATTGAGGCTTACCGCGGAGCATCCGGAAACCTTAAGAAGGTCTCCCTGAAGGTCTTAAAAGGAGAATATGCTGATTCTGCAATCAAACTTCTGGATACGGTAGGCGGCGGAATAGATTCCGGAGCTGACGGTATCGGAAATGCAATCGGAAATCTGCTGGGCGGACTGATCGGGAAATAAAAAAGGTAAATACAAAACACCGGACGCTGAATTGTATCAGACGTCCGGTGTTTTCAAATACCGTTTTATTTTACGGAAATTTCCACATCTTCGGTAACAATAAACCGGAAGGAGGTCAATCCGGCATTAGTGGGCTCTGCACCATTGATGCTGTAACCGGAAGCGGCGAGTTCAGTGGAATCGGCTACGACATTGATCGGAGCACCGGCCGGTACTTCGCCTGCAGTAACGGAGCGAAGCTTGCCGGCCAGGTAGGAGAAGGTGCAGCCGACACACGTGACTTTACACATATTGCTTTCATCCACCTGAACAGAAGCGACTGTCGGTCTGTTGACCTTAACGTTCAGGGAAATATCACTGGTCACATTCTGTACCTTAAATTCGTTGACCGGTTCAGCAGGCTCAAACCGGATTCCGTTTACAGACCAGCTGATGATCGGATCTTCCGAAGCAACAATAAAGGATCCTGTATTTGTGAATTCAAGCCGGGAAGACGGAGCTTCATCAACAGGTTTTCCGGCAGAATCGAGCTTGCGAAGGACTTTGGAAGAACAGGAAACAGTGATTGTTTTGTCCTGTATTTCCCCAATGGATTCGCCGTTGTCCTGATCTTCATCATCTGCGTTATCACTGTTGCCAACGGCTGAATCTCCGTTCGAATCGGAACTGTTTCCGGATTCAGCGGGTACAATACCCTCCGCAGGAGGTTCCATATTATAAACCAGCAGCTGAACACGATCAGAATCCACTTTATATCCATTACCGTTCAAATGACAGTAAACAGTCCAGCCATGCATGGATTCCGGGACCTTTTTCAGCGTAATTTTCTTTCCGTTGGGATTCGAAACACTGATCCCCTTAATAGCTTTCGGCAATTGTTTCCCGGTATAGCTTTTTCCGGAAACAGGATCAACAAAATACCAGGTAAGTGACTGAATGGACCCGCTTGTTTTCACGGAAAAGCTGACGGTCCCTTTTTTGCTGGTTGTGGCAGATTCAGGCTGCTTGGTGATTGCCGGTTTTCCGGCTGCAAATGCATCCGCAGCCAGGACAAGCACAAGACAAAGTGTCAGAATCAGTCCAAGAATCTTTTTCATGCCATACGCCTCCTGCAGCATATTGAAAATATTAAAATCATATTACCATAGAATTACAAAAAATACAATAATTCTGTAACGGTATTATTTATGAACAAGGAATCAGTGCGGATCCCGAAGTGTGAGCAGTTTGATTACTGCAGATTCAACCGAACCTTCCTGCTGTATCCTGCCGGATTTAACCGCATATTCAGTTTCAAAGCATATTCGGACAGCGTTCCTGATCTGACCGCCGGTATAGCCTGATGCCTGACGAAGGTACTGTTCCACGGCAAACGGGGGAACACCGAGTGATGAACGAATGAAATCGCCGCCGCGTTTTTCATACTGCATAATTTTAATATGCTGCAGAAGACGAAACTGCCGCAGGAGCATTGCCAAAATAGCCATACGATCAGTACCGTTGAGCAACTGGTTCCGCAGCAGGGTAAAAGCCCGGCTGCGCTGTCCGGACACCACAGCATCCACCATCTGGAATACAGTACATTCAGTGGAAGGAGTAGCCAGCGCTGAAACATCATCAGGTGATATTCCGGAACGTTCACCCGCGTAATCGGCGATTTTCTGTATTTCATTTTTCAGCAAACCTGCGTCATTTCCAACAGTGAAAATGAGGTATTCAGCCGTCCGCTCATCACATTCCTTGTTTTGCTGCTTAAATGCATCCGTTACAAAATGAGTCAGCTCTGATCCTTTCAGGGGAGCAAAGGTTACAACAGCACCGGTTTTTTTAATTGCTGTATAAAGCTTTTTCCTTCCATCCGGTTTTCCGGTGCAATAAAAGAGAAGAAATGCGGTTTCAGGAACAGTGGGAATATAGGCTAGCAAACGGTCATCAGCTTCAGCACGGCCCATGAGCGGCGGATAATCACGGACAATAATCAGCCTGTGATCTGCCATGAAGGGTTGCGTTTCAACTGCGGCAATCAGCTGATCCGGACCGGGATCCTCAAGAATGGTCTCATTCAGGGTTTCCATACCGGAAGGCAGGATACTGAGACGCAATTCTGTCAGGGAAGACTGTTTAAGCTGTTCTTCTTCACCTTCGAAGAGCAGAACCTGCGGAAGGGAATGCTGTGAAAGGGCACGCAGGAAATCTTTACGATCCATGGATTGTCTCCTTTGAACATCAATCAGAAAGAAATGGAATCACAGTATAGCCATTTTCATCAAAACGGACTGTAACGGCACCGGATTCCGAAGTGCCGAACACAGGAAGGGTTCCCAGACGGATTCTGAAATCCTGCAGACGGGAATTGCGCCGACAGCTTACCAAGACAACATCCGGAGATACTGTTTCCAGAAACTCTGCAGAAGTGGAAGACCGGGAACCGTGATGCGCAGCTTTGAGGATATCTGCAGGAGCGGCGCAGTAAGATTCATATGTGCCTGTGATATCTCCGGTCTGAAGGAGAACAGATCCATTCAGGCATATACGGGACACGAGGGAGTAATGATTGGCATCCTGACTGCTGCGCACTTTCCCGTCTTCAGGCCACAGAACAGTGAGCGTTCCGGATGGCAGAGGAAGAACATCACCGCGGGAAAGAAAACGGATTTCTGTTCCGTTATTCCTGAGTTCTTCAAGCAGGAGAATAAAGTCAGGATGAATCAATTGCTTTTCAGCACCAACAGGGAGCATAAGAAGCCTGACAGGGATTTCATCATTGATGAGTGAGCGGAGCCCTGCCGCATGATCAGCATGAAGGTGTGTCAGAATGACAGCATCCGGAGTCAGTCTTCGCTTGCGAAGAAAAGAACTTAGGACACTGTCATCCTCACCGGTGTCAAGAACATATACCTTATCCCTGTCCCAAAGTACTGCGGTATCGGCATCACCGTCACTTAACTGGATATATTCAGTGGTGTAGTGAGGTAAGGGGAGGAGGGAAAAAACCAGCAGCGCTGATCCGAGCAGAATGCATGCGGCCCGAAGACTGAATCTGATGCGCAGGAATGCGCATAATCCTCCAAAAACCAGGCATAATCCGACAGCTGTAAGCAGAGTCGGCATGTGAATCCACAGGGTAAGCCCCGGCAGATTTCCCAGATGACGGATTCCTGACAGAAGCGTTCCTGTAACAGCGGAAAGCGGTCCTGACAGCCATACGGCGACAGACGGAAACGGAAGAAGCAGGAGGACAAGCCAGAAAACAGTAATCAGTACACCGGATATCAGCATGGCCGGCAGATTGATCAGAAAGACAAGCAAGGGTAAACGCTGGAAGAAGAACAATTCAGGCAGCAGCAATCCAAGCTGAACACCGAAGGTAAGGAGCAGAGATTCGAATATTCTGCCTGAAATACGGCCGCGGAAAGGCTGAAGACGGCGTATCAGAGGCAGGAACCAGACAAGGCCGAACATCGCACCGAAGGTGAGCTGAAAAGAGGCGGATGTTACCTGTACCGGTGAAAAGAGAGTCATGATCAGAAGCGCAGCACTGAGAAGATGAATACCAGAACGGGGGCGGTTCAATATCCGGCCTTCCTGACTCAGAACCAGCAGAAGTGAAGCGCGAATGACCGGCTGGCTTGAACCGCAGAGCGCTGAGTATACAGCAAGGATGATAACATATAGAAACAAACGAAAACCTTGTCGAAGCTTAAGCAGGCGAAAAAGCACGGCAAGTGCACCGACCAGAACTCCGACATGAAAACCGCTTACTGAAAGAATATGGGCAATACCCAGCCGGGAGAACGCCTGTCTGTCTCCGGAAGGAATCATTGAGCGCATACCCAGTAAAAGAGCAGATGCATACGCACCGGTTTCATCCCCGAGAACTGAGATCAGAGACGATGAAATATTATGACGGACCGAAGCGATTGTGCCGGCATAAGAGAAAGAAACGGCAGGACGGACAACCAGATTGTTCCAGCCGGACAAGCCGGCTATCACCCCATGCTGGAGTAAGGATTCCCGGAAGTTGTAACCGTCCGGATTATCAGCGTCCCGGGGATGATACAGGGCGGCACTGAAAGACACCTGCCTGCCGGGAAGCAGGTCCGGGATCTCCGTTTCCGGATAAAAAGTCCAGTATGCGCCGCCTGAAAGCGGACGCCCGTTCAATGATACATCTGACAGGTATACACGAACCTGACCAAAGGATCCGGAAGTCATTTCATCGGAGATAATGCCCCGGATTTCGTAATCTCCCTCAGGCGGAACCGACGGATGAAAGGAAACTGAACCTGAAAGGCATCCCAGGGACAGCGCCAGTACAAGGCATGCAGCAAACCGGCCTCTTCCTTTCAGCAGCAGAACGGACAAAACGGCCAATACAGATGCAATGGCCGGCCAGAGCAGATCAGGAGTGATACGGCCCAGGAAAACACCGGCAACAAGAGAAAGTGCTGCCGGAGGGAGAAGCCATGAACGCTGACGCGCCGTCATAGATCAATAACAGCGCCGGCTTCAGCGATCTGTGTACGGGGGAAAATCATTCTGGCTTCAGCCAGAAGCATTCCTCGAGGCCAGAGCGGATTTAGATGTGTGATGACCAGCCGGCCGACGCCTGCATCTGAAGCGACCTGTGCTGCCAGCTGCGCGGAAAGATGGGGTTTGTCTTCTGACCATGCTTCGACCGGAAACAACCCATCAGCCAGAAGAAGATTACATCCACAATAGTCAGCTGCAAGAGAAGGAAGCGTATTGGTATCACCAGTATAACCAAAAAGGCTGGTGCCGGAAGAAACGGTATAACCAACAGCAGGAACCGGATGCCGCGCAGCACACACGTTCACTACCGCATCCCCCAGGGACAGGGACTGTCCGGGAGATACTTCAGTGAAAGAAAAGCAGGGAGCAGAGGAAACAAGCGTATATACCGGGGAAGAAGGATCTGCCGGTCCGTATACAGGCAGTGTTCTCTGATATGCCTGGAGGCGGTACATGAGTACAGGAATATCAGCCACATGGTCATAATGCCAGTGACTGACGAAAAGGGCAGTGAGGTTCTCCGGTGCAGTGAGTGATGTCAGCATTCCAAGCACCCCGCTGCCCAGATCAAACTGAAACAGGCCGGTGCCGGTTTCCAGCAGATATCCCGAAGTCGCGCCGCGGCTTTCAGGGAAAGGGCCGTTAATCCCCAGAAGATGCAGTTTCATTCCGCCGTCACCATCCCCCTGACACTGCCGCCGTTATCACTGATAACCCGGCTGATGATGTTCAGTGCCGCAGCAGTATCACCATCCCCCGGATTATAGATCCAGAGGCAGACGGGATCAGAACGTTCTGCAAGGCAGTCGTTCAGAGCATCGGCATTCAATCCGTAATAATCCGGGAGAGACAGCAGATGTTTCAGGGCAAGGTGCAGCTCTTTCGGTGAAGCATACATTGATCCGTCGATCATGATTGTCTGCATATTATGAAACCTCCTGACCAGGAAGGATATGATTAACTAATTTATTATATCATAGAAAAAGAATACGCAACAACCCTGATTTCATGCAAAAACCGGACCGAAGTCCGGTTTTGAATTCATTTAAATTCCTTTCCCTGTACGAAGGGAAAAGGCTATCATATAAGCGGCAAATGAAGCTTCGGCGATGATGATTCTGGGATCACCGGTGACCAGCAGGCGAAGAACCGGCAGGTTATGTCCCAACTGCCGGGCTGCCAGGAACTGATACAGGAGTATCAGCAGGATTACAGCGGAAGGGATCCAGAGCAGCCAGGCGAAGGGTTCCCTCATGCGGGTTGCCCCGGCAAGCGGTAAAAGAAGCGCCAGCAGAATGCCGAGAAGAGCCCCCAGAAGCAAGGGTCCGAAAAATGCATCCAAAGCACCGAAAAGCGGAATCAGCAGACACAGAAGCAGAAGCATTCCCAGCGGAACCAAAAGAACAGTCAGCTTTCTGATGAACAAGGAATATTCATCTCCTTTCGGATGGCATCCAGGGTTTTCAGATCAGCCTGATCAAGGGGAGCTGTTTCAAGCAGATCGGGTCTGTATTTCAGGGTGGCTTTCAGGCTTTCCCTGCGGCGCCAGGCCCTGATTCTGGCGTGGTCACCGTTCAGAAGCACTTCAGGCACTTCCAGGCCCTTCAGTTCCCTTGGACGGGTATACTGAGGATATTCCAGCAGGCCGTCAGAAAAAGACTCCTCCTCCGGACTGTCTGCACAACCCAGGACTCCGGGAATAAAGCGGGAGACACAATCCACCAGTACCATAGCAGCCGGTTCGCCTCCTGTGAGAATATAATCTCCTATGGAAATCTCCTCATCCACACAGGTATCCAAAGCCCGCTGGTCAATTCCCTCATAATGACCGCAAAGAAGGATCAGTTCCTTTTCCCGGGCAAGTTCCCTGGCGAGAGAAGTGGTCAGTTTTTTTCCGCGGGGTCCCAGATAGATCCGCCGTGCGGCAGGATGGCGGGCATACACGTCCGCCATTGCGTCCATAACAGGCTGCGCCATCATGACCATGCCGGCGCCCCCTCCGAAGGGATAATCATCCGTGTTGTGATGCTTGCTTGCTGAATAGGGACGGATGTCTACGGCATTGATTTCCAGCAATCCCTGTTCGCACGCGCGTCCGAGAATACTTGAGGTAAAAAAGCCGCAGAACATTTCGGGGAAAATAGTCAGGATTGTGACATGAAACGGTTCACTCATGAACGGACAGCCACCTCCTCAAGCCTGTCGCGGATCACAAGGATTGTTTTCCGTACAATATCCACTTCCGGGAAAACCGCCCTGAGTGCAGGAGCCATCAGTATTCCATCAGGTGCTTTAAAAACCCAGGTATCCACTGTTCCATACTGAAGCACCTCTGAAAGAATGCCGATAAGCGCACCGGATTCGTCCCGGGCTTCACATCCGATCAGATCAGCAATCAGATTTCCATTCTCTTCCACCGGGGCAGCGTGAGCGCGGTCCACATACAAATCAGAGCCGCGAAACCGTTCGGCGTCTTCAGCGCTGCTGCTGTCATTCAGATGTGCATATACAAAACCATCCCGGATACGGACGGTCCGGACGGAAACGGGAATAAACCCTTCCGTACTTTTCCGGTAAAGAGTAGTCCAACGATGAAACAGGTCTATATCGGCTGCAAAGGAACGCAGTTTGCATTCTCCACGAACTCCCTGTGGTTTCAGCACGGATGCAATCATGAGATAATCATTCATCAGTGAATTCCTCCGGTGAAAGCACGGCGGGATCCGTGCATCGGATCCCGCCGGACATGGCTGTAAGTTTATTGAATCTCGACAAAAACAGGCTTGCTGTTTTTAAGCGTGGCGGCCTTTACCACGGCGCGGATTGCTTTGGCAATCCGTCCCTGCTTGCCAATGACCTTGCCCATATCATCTTCAGCCACATGGAGCTCCAGAATGACTGCTTCAGGTCCTTCGGTCTCGGTAACGCTGACCTGATCGGGATGCTCCACCAGAGACTGTGCCACAAAGGTTAAGAGTTCTTGCATGGGTACATCCTTTCTTATCTCAGGTTCACTTTTCCTCGATCGCGCCGGTCTTCTTCAGCAGAATGCGGACGGTATCGGTGGGCTGAGCGCCAACACCGAGCCAGTACTTCGCGCGTTCGTTATCCACCTTGATTTCGGCGGGCTTCGTCATGGGATCATAATAACCGATTTCTTCGATGAAGCGGCCGTCACGGGGGCTGCGGATATCGGCAACAACCACACGATAGAAAGGCTTTTTCTTCATTCCCATTCTCTTCAGACGGATTTTGACGGACATTTGGATTTCCTCCTCAAAAATTGATTAATATATATGGAAATCATATAGCAAGGTATATGAGTCCAATCAGAGATATCATACCGGGATCGGCGAAAAGGTTACATACCCGGGAAGCGCATATTCCGAAGCGCTTTTTTTCCTTTGGCTCCCATCATCCGCTTCATCATCTGCTGAGCCTGCTCAAACTGGCGGATCAGGGTGTTTACATCCTGGACGGTAGTTCCTGAACCCGCTGCAATCCGTTTTCTCCGGCTTGCGTTGAGAATAGAGGGATCTTTGCGCTCCCTGGGGGTCATGGAACGGATAATGGCTTCAGGTTTCTTCATGGCATTGTCATCCACATCGATGTCTTTACCGCTCATGCCGGGCAGCATACTGAGCATGCTGCGAAGACCGCCCATTTTCTTCATGCTTTGCATCTGCTCCAGGAAATCTTCCAGCGTCAGCTTATTTCCCAGGCCTTTGCGTGCGAATTTTTCCGCGTCCTGCTGGTCAAAGGCTTCGGCAGCCTTGTCAATCAAGGTAAGCACATCGCCCATGCCGAGGATACGGCCTGCCATACGGTCCGGATGGAAAGGTTCAATATCGGAGAGCTTTTCACCGATACCGCTGAATTTGATGGGTTTCCCGGTTACAGCCTTGATGGAAAGGGCTGCACCGCCGCGGGTATCGCCGTCCAGCTTGGTCAGGATCACGCCGGTAACTCCAAGTTTTTCGTCGAAAGCCTTGGCAACATTCACCGCATCCTGACCGGTCATAGCATCGACAGTAAGCAGGATCTCTGTAGGAGAAACAGCGTTCTGAATGCGCAGCAGTTCATCCATCAGATCCTCATCAATGTGAAGGCGGCCGGCAGTATCGATAATCAAAACATCCCGCTGATAATACCGTGCATATTCAATGGCTTCCTTTGCGGTTCTGACCGGATCCTGTGTACCTTTTTCAAAAACAGGGACATTGACCTGCTGACCGACCACCTGCAGCTGTTTGATAGCAGCCGGACGGTAAATATCACAGGCAGCCAGCATGGGCTTTTTGCCCTGCTTGGTCAGATAACCGGCGAGCTTGGCACACATGGTGGTTTTGCCGGCACCCTGAAGACCGCAGAGCATAAAAATGGTCGGAACAGAAGAGGACCAGTTCAGCTTCGCATTGGTGCTGCCCATCAGCTCGGTCATTTCCTCCCGGACGATACTGATGACCTGCTGGCTGGGTGTGAGTGAAGACAGTACATCGGTTCCGATGCAGCGGTCGGTGACTTTCCGTATAAAATCCTTGGCAACAGCATAGTTGACATCAGCCTCGAGAAGAGCCATGCGGACTTCGCGCATACCTTCCTTCACAGCCTGCTCTGTCAGCCTGCCGCGCCCGGTCATTTTTCTCAGGGCACCCTGCAGCTTTTCACTTAAGCCTTCAAAAGCCATGGTTCCTCCTTCAACGGTCGGACGGTTCTTCCGTTTCGATCGTCAGCATTTCCTGCAGTAAATATTCAGTACGCTGATAGTCTTTCCGCTTCAGTGCTTCAAGGGCACTTTCCAGACCGTAGTCTATTTTGCGGAAGCGCTCAGCAACCTTCAGTTTGGTTTCAAGTTCTGCCAGCTTGTCAGCTGCACGGGTAAGGGTTTCATGGACAGCCTGGCGGGAAATGCCAACTTCTTCCGCAATTTCACCCAGGGAGAGGTCTTCCTCGCAGTGAAGGAAAAGAACGCGGCGCTGTTTCTGTGTCAGCATACCGCCATAAAAAGCAGAAAGGAAAGCCAGATCCACCTTCCTGTTCAGATCCTCCCGTTCCATGGCGCCCTCCCTGTCAAGCATTTCAACTTGACACCGTAGTATTATACACATGCTTCCGGAAATGTCAAGGGAATAACCTTGACATTTGATAAAATACAATACGCAATAAAGTACGAAACAATGAAAAACAACATGAAAACAGCAAACAAGAAAACAAAATGTTGACATGTACATACAAATATGCAAGAATATTAAACAGTATCATGTGTGCCATACGCAAAAAGATTCTCAGAAAATTTCAACACTTTAATCCCGAAAACGTTTTCGGAAACAAGCAATGAAAGTGAGGAGCTTTTCACATGAAAACGCGCACAAAAACGACAGTCAGAAAATGGATCAGTATGATACTGTCTTTCTGCATCATCTGTTCGATGATTTCCGCCGCAGCTGCAGATGCACCGGACAGCATTAATCCGTACTATCAATGTTTCACGGGCGGGGAGACAGACAATTCCCATGACGCGGAACATGATCCGCTGGGAGATCTGGTTCTGCCTGAAGATTTTGAGGAGCCGGAAGGATATCATGATTTCGGAGCGATTGTTCTGAATTTTCCGGACGGGCAGGGGGGCGGAAATGTATCCATCAAAACCGGTGACCTTACTTCTGCAGGGAAAAAATATGAGACGGATATTTCCTGGGAATACGGTACTTATAAAAAGGAAGAAGACGGTCATGGCGCTGTTATTCTGATGGATGACTCATCCAGCCTGAATATGGACACGGGCAGCATCAGTTCCCAGGGCAGCGGTATCAACATTAAAATGAATGAATCTTCTGACCTTAATCTGAATGTGGACGGAACCATTTCGGCGGGAAATGACGGCATTAATGTTAACAATATCGGAAACAGCAATGCCCAAATCACAGCCCAGGATATTGTCGCCGGCGGCAGCGGGATCTATATCAGCAACCGCGATGACAGTGACATCAATATCACTGTGAATAATATCAAAGCTGAAGAGGGTTGCAATATCGGCATCGGGAATGAGAACGGATCTGATGTACAGATGAAAGTAAACGGTACAGTTTCCGGCGGGTACGGTGTCAGTATCTATAATCATGATAACAGCGATGTAAAACTGGAAACCGGCGGTATCGATACAGACGATACGGGTATTTCCGCATACCTGTATGACGGCAGCGACGCCGATATCAGGGTAAACGGCGATATTCACACGGACAGCGGATACGGGATCATGTCACAGACGGACGGCGGATCTACCGTCAAAGTGAATGTTGCCGGATCTGTGTCAACCGAAGACGGCATGGGCCTGGATCTTACCCTCAGCGCATTTGATCCTGATGAACTGCGCCAGGAAGCCGACATCACGATCGGCGGATCCCTGCAATCTTCCGATCAGGCGATCTATATCCACAACAACGTGAACGGGCATGTAAACATCAATATCGGAGCAGATGAAACAATAGAAAATGCCGGCACGATCACAGCAACTGATGCAGATGCCATCTTCCTCAACACAATCGCCGGATCATCGATTGAAATCAACGGCGGAGATGTGTACGGATCGGGCGATTATGCGAATATCCGTGCGAACGCCGATGGAGACAATTCCTCCATTACCATCAATGTCGGCAACGTGACAGGAAGCGGGAGCGCGGAAGGTGTATCGGCGACTGCCGGACACGCAGGCAGCCAGGTGGAGATCAATACCGGAAATATCGTTTCGGGCGGATACGGAATCAATGTGTCCGCGGATTCCCGTTATGATTACGGAAATGCGGAAAACGGAAGCTGCTACGGATCAGGCGGAAAACTGACCATCAATACCGGTACCGTGAACGGCGGTTCCGGCATAGCGGCCACAGCGGACGGCGGAATCCTCACCGTGAATACCGGCGCTGTGGAGTGCGGGGAATCCGGTGTGGGAGTGAGCGTTTCAACGGTCGGAACTGACCCGAAGCAAGGGGTCAAAGTAACGGTGGACGGATCTGTGACAGGAGCAGAGATCGGCATCTCTGTGGGTTCCAGCGGTGAATCGGGCAGGATTCTGAACTACGAGAATAACCACACCATTCTGATCAATCCGGATGATCCCCATGATAACTGGTGGGAGAAAATGCGGATTGATGAAACCGGATATTATGTGCTGGTTCCCGTTGATACGGAAGATGGGATCACCTGGCAGAAGTATCTGTGGTATGGCGAAGATCATCCCCAGCACGCGGATTACAGCGAGAAAGATATCAGCAATTACCAGTCATTTGACGATGTCTTTGGCTGGATTGACTGGGAAGAAGTGGAAGTCAGCACACAGTCTGCAAACTATGCCCAGATATCCACCGGAGCGGTTGAAGCCGGGCAATACGGCATTCTGGCGAACAACCACGGCGGAGACTTTACGGTCAGGGTCGGCGGAGACGTGACCGTAGCCGGTGCAGAATCCTATAAGGACGTCTGGAACGGCTATACCTATTACAATAACGCACAGGGCATTACTGCAAACAGTACAACCGGTACTACTTCGATTGTGATAGACGGCGGTCTCAGCGTCTACTCCATTGCCCAGGAATCCGCCGCGGCTGTGAATCCGGACGGAGAAGAAGACGGGGAAACAAATGCTGAAGCTGCGACTCCGGAAGGACGCTATACCGGAAACGGTGTGACAATCGGAAACTACGGCGGTGAGATCGATATCAGCATCAACGGAGACCTGAATGCTGAAGAAGGAACTGCAGTTACGATCCAGCAGGAGCGCTGGTGGGAACCGGAAGCGAACAACGGTGAGGCGGTCCTGAATATTGCGGGAGATGTGTATGCGGAAAACGGTATTGATGTAGGCATTAACGGAAACGGAAGCGGCCATGTGCAGATCAATATCGGAGGCGATCTGTATACCAGCGGTACAGGACTGATCCTCGGGCAGGAAGAGAACCAATCCGAATGGGATTGGGAAGAAACAGACGAAGATCATCCGGATGAAGCAGACGGTGCAGGCGCAACGGAAAACAATACAGAAACGGCAGGGAGTGCTGATCCGGCAGTCGATATTATTGTGCAGGAAACCATATCGGGGACTGTTCCGATCTTTGTGGAAAACGCGCTGGCAGCCATGAACTTCCTTATTACAACCTGGGCCGTCAGACCAAATGAGGACAATCAGATCACCGTAGGGCAGGATGGCAATTCTGTCCAGGAAGTTGAAGAAAACATCAATTATATCATTAAAAAGGAAGAGGAAAACGACTACGGTATTCTGAATGTATCCGGAACAACTGAAAAGAGTTATCCTTCTGAAGACACTGGGCAGGGAAACACGCAGGGGTCAGAAGGAGACAGGGGACAGGATATCCGGCAGAACCAGACGCTGAATGTGGCCAAGCAGGATCATGAACTGACCCTGTCCGTTGATCTGAAAGATGAATACAAGACCGGATATGCTGTTGTGATTTACAACGGAAAGGGAGATAACAAACTCAAAGCGGATGTGACAAAGCAGGAAGACGGGACTTTCCTGTTCAGCGTTCCCTGGGCCGGCGGTGTTTATCTGTCCTTTGATCTGGAGAAACTACCAGTCTCCGATTCCGATCCTGACCCTGATCCCGATCCGGACCCCGATCCTGACCAGGCTCCTGACCAGGACCCTGAACAGGACCCTGAACAGGATACTGACCCCGATCCCGACCCTGATCAGGATCCTGATCCCGAACCGGATCCCGATACCGGATCCGCCCTGACACCCAAAGCAGATCCTGATCCGGAGGATGAGCCTGAACAACCGGAAGAAACAGAACAGGAAACTCAGGAACCGGAAAAGAATAAAGAAACAGGTCATGGGGAAGGCCGCGTACTGGCAATTATCTATGGTGAGGAAGAATCCTATACCATCTGGTTCCTGCCGGGCTACAGGTATCGCGCTCTGTTCAAAGATCAGTATGAAGAAAACGGATCCTACCGCATTGAGAATGAGCAGCTTATTCTGACCGATAAGAACGGCGCTGAACGGACAATAGACAGCAACTGGAAGATGGGTTTTGATGAAAAACGGATTGCAGAATACATCAAGGCGGACTTTTCAGATTCGGTCCGGATTATCGGAGAATTCAACCAGGATGATCAGGGAAAACTGGAAATCACCGATAACGAATTTAAACCTCTGCAGATCAGCAACATCAGCGGGTATATCGACAATCCCTACGCACTTGAGATTCTGGAAGCTGTTCTGCATGAATCTGCTGAATAAACAATAGAAAAATAACTGCCGCTGTGTCGATTGACACAGCGGCTTTATCCTGTGCCGGTACTGTATTACGGTATATTTTCGCCTGTCCATGCTTTCCAGTATCTGCGGATGGTTTCCTGATTGGACACGCCGTAACTGGGATCGTTCTTTTTGGCTTCCTCCATATCCCTGAGGAAATGTACGCAGAGATGCCCGTTAAAATCATTGTCCTTGATGCTTCCGGAATCATGCGGCATATCGTGAGTGGAGCCGATGGTCCATCGTCCGTCAGGCAGTTTTACATACACAGCTTTCTGGGACCAGGTGTTCACATTTCCGAATGCCCTGACCATGGTCCTGGTATCTTTTGCGGTCAACGGTTCGCAATCACAGTGACGGCCCCGGGACATAATCCGGAGTGTCCAGCTTAAACCGGAAGAAGGTTCATATATCAGCAGTTTCTGACCATTGGAAAGGGAAGGCTTCACATCATTGAACCAGTGCAGCAGATTGAGTTTGGAAACGGAAGGCGCCGAGATTCTGTCATTTATATCTCCGCCGGTAGAAGGTTTGGGCGTAGCCGTCGGTTTGGCCGTAGAGGCGGGCTTTGGCGTAGCTTTGGATGAGCTGCCGCTGACGGCTTTTTCAAGAGCGGTCAGCGTGTTTTTGCCGGCCAGTCCGTCCGCCGTCAGCTTTTTGGAACGCTGGAACGATTTGACCGCATTGAATGTCTGGGTGCCGAAAATTCCGTCCACTTTACCGGACAAATTGCCTGCGGAGATCAGCGCCTGCTGGAGGGTGGTCACCCGGCTTCCGCGGTCCCCGTAACGGATTGTGGTATAGTTGCCGCCAAACAGTTTTCCAGACGATGAAGAAGGCTTGGGCGTTGCAGCAGGCTTCGGTGTTGTCTTGGGCGCCTTCGTTGTCTTCGGAGTCGGAGTTGCCTTGGGTTTGCTTTTTGCGGCAGCTTTGCTCATAATCAGTTCCAGCGTTTTTATACCGGCTAGTCCGTCCTGGGTGAGTCTGTTCTTTTTCTGGAAGGCTCTTACAGCATTTTCAGTATTGGTCCCGAAGATGCCATCAGCCTTTCCCTTCAGAAACCCAAGATCAATCAATGCCTGCTGCATTTCCCGGACGTCTTCGCCGCGGCATCCGTTATATAAAGTGGAAGATTCATAGGCCAAAGCTGATGAACAGAGCAGATGCATGATAAAAAGCAAAACTGCAGTCATCCAGAGAAGAATCCTTTTGGACAGACATTCGTGATTCATAGTTTTCTCCTTCCGGTCAGTATCAGCGTTTCCGATCACGTTTATCCGTGCAGGGTAAGCATAACAGAAACAACACAAAATGTAAAGAAAGTGTTACAATATGTTAACGAAATAGAAATAAGAATAATTCCATGCAAACTTTTTTCTTTATCTGAAATATGATATATTACAAATGAAATGAAATCCGAAAGGAGATCAGAACAAGCATGAGAAAAATCGGCGTACTTACCAGCGGAGGCGACAGCCCGGGTATGAATGCAGCCGTGATGTCAGTGGCGCGCAGCGCAGCGATGTACGGAATTCCCCTGATCGGAATCAAGCGCGGATATAACGGCCTGCTGCGTAAAAGCGCGAACCTGAAGGATGACATGCAGGAACTAACCCTTGAACTGGTGCTGGATATAGCAGATGAACCGGGCACTTATCTCCGTACAGCCCGCTGCCTGGAATTCAAAGAAAAGAAATATCAGGAAAAAGCCGTCAAGACGCTGAAAAGCATGCAAATCGACGGCCTGGTTGTTATCGGCGGAGACGGAAGCTTCCGAGGGGCGCAGGCATTATGTGATCTGGGCGTTCCCTGTATCGGTATCCCGGGAACGATTGACAATGACCTGGCTTATACTGAAATATCTCTTGGCTATGATACGGCAGTAAATGTATGTGTGGAGGCGATCCGCAAAATCCGTGCCACTTCCCGCAGCCATGACCGGCCTGCAGTAGTGGAGGTTATGGGACGTCACTGCGGAGATATCGCCCTGACAGCGGCTGTTTCCACAGGCAGTGAAATTGTGGTCGTACCGGAGGTGCCCTGGACAGTTGAAGGAGTTGCTATGCAGCTGCAGCGCCAGCTGAACAAAGGGAATTACCGCGCAACGATTGTTGTGGCAGAGGGCTGCTGGGAATCCATGGCGCCGTTTGATCTTTACAATTTCCTGACGTCCCGGGGGAAGCCCTGCTATCCGGAAGAGCCCATGTCCGCAGTCCGGTTTGCTTCCGTGATGAAGCGGATGTGCGGAATGGTCGAAGCCCGGGCCAATGTTATCGGATATGTACAGCGGGGCTCGGAACCTACGGCCCGTGACAGCGCTTTTGCCTTTGAGGCCGGCAACCTGGCTGTGCGCCTTCTGCGGGACGGCATCTCCAACCAGGTAATCGGCATGAAAAAAGGCAAGGTGTTTTATATGCCGATTGAAAAAGCACTGAAGCAGGAACGGTATTTCAACCGGCCGCTGTTTGATCTGGTGAATTCGCTGTAAAAATTTCTTGACAGTGTTCAGTCACTGTGGTATTATTCCATTTGTTCAAAAGCAGAGGCTTGCCCGTCTCTCACCTTGTGTGGCTTACGCTGCCGGGTTATGGCATCATTCCAATCAGGATTTTGTTCATGAGCGACGGGTTGAAAGCCCGGCGCTCATTTTTGTAGGAGGTGCATGGACATCGCAACCGAACTGATGATTAATGAGGAAATCCGCGACAGAGAGGTCCGCCTGATTGATGAGAATGGCGAGCAGCTCGGTGTCATGAATACACAGCAGGCGCTGCAGCTTGCTGAGGAACGTGGATTGGATCTGGCAAAGATCCAGCCTTCCGCTGTTCCTCCGGTATGCAAACTGCTGGATTATGACAAATTCCGCTATGAGCAGGCAAAGCGGGAGCGGGAAAACCGGAAGAATCAGCGCGTTGTCGATATCAAGGAAGTACAGCTGTCTGCCACCATCGAAGAAAACGATGTGAACACCAAGACAAAGATGGCAATCCGCTTCCTGGAAAACGGCGACAAGGTTAAAGTATCCATTCGCTTCCGCGGCCGTCAGATCACCCACAGCGAAATCGGCCTGAAGGTCATGCAGGATTTTGCTGAAAGGTGCAAGGATGTCAGCATGGTGGAACGCCGCCCGCTGCTGGATGGCCGCAATATGATCATGATCCTTGCTCCCAAAGCCATGAAGGCTTCCTTTGCCGAAAGAAAGGCAAAGAGGGAGAATGCCGTCTCGAAAGAGACGAAGGAGTAAACCGTTGGAAGGAGGACCAAACCATGCCCAAACAAAAATCCCATCGCGGAGCTGCCAAACGCTTTTCCTTTACCAAATCCGGTATCGTAAGGCATAAGCAGATGAACGCCAACCACCAGGTGCGTCTGAAGACGACCAAGCGCACCCGTCACCTGCGGAACGCCGGTGTTGTTGACAACGCTGCGGAAGCCCGGACTATTCACAAGTTACTGCCTTACAAATAAGCCAATTCACCGGCAAGGAGGAAAACAATCATGGCACGCATTAAGAGGGCTGTAAACGCCCATAAGAGTCGCCGCAAGGTTATGAAGCTGGCGAAAGGCTACTGGGGAGCAAAATCCAAGCAGTACCGCGCCGCAAAGGAACAGGTTGCACGCAGCCTGCGTTATGCATTCACCGGACGGAAACTTCGCAAACGTGATTTCCGCCGCCTGTGGATCACCCGTATCAACGCTGCTGCCCGCCTGAACGGAATGAGCTATTCCACTTTCATCAACGGCCTGAAGAAGCAGAACGTTGAAGTGAACCGCAAGATGCTGGCCGATCTTGCTGTGAACGATCCTGCCGGCTTTGCAAAGCTGGTTGAGGTTGCGAAACAGTAAAGAACAAGCGCAAAGCATTGAACGCCGCATACCGCTGTCAGAAATGACAACAGTACGCGGCGTTTTCATTATGCAAAGTTTTCAGGATGAATGGGTACGCTGCTTCGCTTTGTACAGAGCCCTGTCGGCCATGGAGATCAGTTCAAACAATTCCTGATAACTGTCCGGAGTGCTTTGGGCACTGCCGATTGAGAGGGAAACTTTCACGTCCGTATCCTTCTGAATGAAATCATAGGTGTAGGATCCGTAGTTGTATTCTCCCGGTTTATGCGTCAAAACCAGGAATTCATCCCCGCCGTAGCGATAGTAATTTGCATCCGGATACAGATCCTTCAAAACATTGCTGACTTCTTTCAGAATTGAATCGCCGGTAATATGGCCACATCGGTCGTTGATTTCCTTGAAATTATTGATATCTATCATATAGGCAGTGAGAGGTTTTCCAGTCATTTTTGACGCATCTGTTTCCAGCGCCAGCCGGTTCAGTAGACCGGTCAGACCGTCACGGCGGCTGGCATTTTCCAGCTGGCGGTTGTTATCTTCCAGTTTAAGCGCATTGACCGAAACATGGATCTGGGAATGGAACAGAATGGCATTGCAGGCAACGGAAGCGAGAGCAAAGGTCAGAAAATTCAAAGGCTGGACAGTGGCAGCATGATCATGGAAATAAAGCGTAAGATAGAGAGCAGCATAAGCAGAGAGTATCAGGATTGTACCGATCCACGGTTTAAAAGTGACAAAACAGATCATGACAAGACATACACCATAGAAAGTAATCATCTGCTCGCCGCTTGCATAGTGACGATAATCAACATAAACGGCACCGATACAGAATGCGGCAAAAAAGATGATTTTAAAACAGAGAAAAGGAAGATGAGGAAGGGTGGTATCCTTCAAAAACTTTGAGGCGACAAATGCGGCAAAAGCACAAAGGAGGATGCTGTAACCGACGGTGCTCAGACTGATGGCGGCATTCCGGTCCAGCTGTCCGGCATGTGATAACAGGAACAGGAGAAGTGTAAGCATCTCAATAAAGAAAACGATGATTGAAACGGTAAAAATACTTCTGAGACTGCGCCGGTCAATATCCCTGAAAACATCAGAGCTGACTGAAGGATTCATAAAACGGAAAAACTTACGGAACAGTTTCATATCATACCTCATTACCCGGATAAGCAGATGCTGAATATATTATCATACTTCCATCGGCCGGAAAGCAGATGCGGAACCCATGAATACTGATCAGTTATTCTCTGTCAAGGGTTCCGTTGATGGCAGGATCGGTTGAATCAATTCCGGTCCAGCATTCCGGAAACATGCCGGCGGTACTTCTTTTTTCACCGGCGGCTTCCAGATGTGTCAGATCACCGAGCTTTGTGACCCGGAAAGATACTTCGCCTTTAATTCTCTCTTCCGTAACCACTTCTGTGACAGAGGAGGGAAGGCAGATTGTCCGATGCCACAATACCAGGGGAGAGACGTCTGTAAGATAACCAAGAACTGCCATGGAAATGCCGAAGTGACAGAACAGAGCCAGTGTGAAATCATGGCTTTCCGGACAATGCCAGATTGGACCGTCCTTGAACAATCCATATCGTGCAAGCAGTTCATCCACGCCGTCGGTTGTCTGCTTCCAGACTTTCTGAACTGTGCCTCCATTGAAAGCCGGCGCGTTAAACCAAGTATGTATATCGAAGGCGCCCGGAAAACATGACCAGATCCGGGGCTTTACATCCCAGGCAACAATCCTCGGATGACCGGTCTCAGGATCGGGATAGGTTCCGGAGAATTCATGAAGCCAGGGAAGTGTTTCCGCACTGCGGCCCAATCTGGCCAGGGTATAGGAAGCCGTATCGCGGGCTCTTCCGAGAGGAGACTGGTAAAAATCACGAATACTGTATGACTGCAGTCTGCGACTCAGCAGTTCAGCTTCAATATGTCCCTTCGGGGTCAGAGAGTCAATGGAATAATCAGGTTCCGCATGACGAATCAGCAGGATCCTCAAAACAGTCACATCCTTCCGGAACAACAATAGAATAAACATTATTTTACCTGTTCACTTCCTTAAGTTCAAGCAAAAGAATCGTGAAACCGCAGTACAACATAGTTTCACAGAAATTGATTACATAATTCAGACAAAAAACATTGACTTAATTACATTAATGTCATAAAATAATAAAGAAATTGTAAAAATATGAAAGCAAATGTGGAGGGATTATTCTTGCTGAAGCGTTTGACAGCTTTTTTGCTGGCCCTGGCACTTGTATTATCCTGTCTGTGCTTTGCAGAGGCAGCGACATACAAAACCCTGAAAAAGGGTTCGCGCGGGGATGCAGTCAAGAAGATGCAGACGGCACTGAAGGACAAAGGATACTATACCATGAAAGTGGACGGTATCTTCGGTAACGGAACCCTCAGCGCCGTGAAGGCATTCCAGAAAGCAAACAGCCTGAAAGTGGACGGCATTGCAGGTACGCAAACCCTGACAAAACTGTACGCAAAGGCCGGCACTGCATCAACACCCAAACCATCATCAACACCCAAGCCTTCAGCCGGGAGCCAGATTCCGGCACAGGTACAGACTTTGCTCAATTCTGTTGTGAAAGACAGCGGAGCAGCCTGCGGCACGGTGGTTCTGTCCAAAAACGGAAAGACATTCCTGAAATATTCCTTTGGCGGGGTCAGCGAAAAGACTTGCTTCCGGATTGCATCAATCACAAAATGGGTAACAGCAATCGGACTGATGACACTCTATGATCAGGGGAAACTGGACCTGGATAAGGATATCAGTTCCTACCTGGGATTTAAAGTAAGGAATCCCGCATTTCCGAATGTGCCGATCACAGCCCGGATGCTGCTGAGCCATACTTCCTCACTTACAGCCAAAGCATCCAATTATCATCCTGACTGGGCCAGAATCGGAAAAAACGGTTACAATCCGTTGTTTGATAAAAAAGTGAAACCCGGAACAAAGTATGTCTATGCAGATTATAACGGCGCTCTTTTCGGATGCCTGATTGAAGCCATAACAAAGCAGGGTGTTCAGACCTATCTGAATAATAAAGTATTTAAACCACTGGGCATCACTGCCGCATATTCCCCGAGATTCCTTCCTTCCGGAACTAAAACCAAGGATCTTCTGAATCCGAAGGGGAAAGTTGAGATTTCCGTCAAAAAGGATCTTAACCGTGCCTATAACAATAAAGCGGATCCCAAAGGCAATAACGGATATACTGTCGGAAAACTGTATATCAATGCAGAATCTTTAACAAAACTGGCCCAGATGATGTATTACGGAGGAACGCTGAACGGAGTTCGTATCCTGAAAGCAAAAACAGTCAAGCTGATGGAGGCCGACCAGAAAGGACTAGCAGACAGCAAATACGGGCTCAGTACGGTCAGACTTAACCAGTTTGCCGGCGGAACATGGTACGGACATCAGGGGCGCTACAGCGGCCTGTCCTCAAATGTTTACTACCAGAGGGAGACAGGTATCACGATGGCCCTGATCATGAACGGATATGATTACAAACTGGAGGACAATGTGGTTATGCCTGCAGTTACCCTGCTGAAAAATATGAAAAAAATCGAAGATCTCTGTTTCGGCAAAACAAAGTAAGCATGAACAGCGACAGTCCGGGCTTTAACCTGATTCCGGAGTAACATAATCCTGAATATGATGACAAATACATATGCGGCGTGATATATTCTGATCAGGCAAAAATGTCAAAATCAGCATATTCAGAGAAAGGAGAACAGCGATGTTCAGATTCTGGGGCGACGGATCACAGGAAGCTATGGACCTGGTTTCAGCCATACGGGTCCGGAGTACGGAGAATTTCAACTGGACATTCATTTTTATCCTGGCAGTAGTCTTTTACGTGTACTGGACTGAAATCCACAAACGGAATACTGAAACGGTATGTGCAGGACTGGCTCTTTACGGCGTACACTGGCTTTATGAAATATGCAATGCTGTTATCGGTAAGATCTTTGGTTATCCTCTCTGGTCTGTCAGCAATGATTCCACAACGTTTATTCTGCTGATCGGTGTAAGCTGGGAGCTGTCAATGATGTTTTCAATGGCCGGTATGATTTCGTTCAAGATGCTGCCGCAGGACCGGACGAAACGATGGTTTGCACGAAACGAAAAAGCCGGTATTTCCTGCAAACTGACCGGCGCCGTTGAAATGGCCCTGCTGTTTGCCCTTTTTGAATCATTTCTTGCAGGAACCAGCAATCACTCCTTTATCTGGGTTTACCGTTGGTGGGGAGTTGTTCCGGTGTTCTTTACAACATATATTCCTTTTTTCCTGGCCAGCAATTATGTTCCGGATATGGAACCGAAAAAACGGACCTCTTTTCTTGCCTTCCTCTGGGGCCTTGTCATATTGCTGCTGGCTGTACTGATCCCGACGGGAATCATCTGACCGGTATGTGCGGAAGGGTATATATCGCACCTGCGGATCCGGAACTGCGCGAACTGGTGCGGGAAATGAACCGGTCAAGAATGGCAGACTGCTTCAGGAAAGATGAGAAAGAAATCCTGAAGGCAGAAGGAGAAATCTGTCCTTCGGAAGTTCTTCCGGTACTGGCAACGAGCAAAGCCGGGAACGAACATGTGTTTCCGATGAAATGGGGATTCAGTCAGAAAGGAAGGCTCCTGATCAATGCCAGAGTTGAAACGGCGGCAGAAAAGCCTACCTTCAGTGAATGCTGGCAAAAGCACAGATGTGTGATTCCTGTATCATGGTATTATGAGTGGGAACACGATGAGCATAAAAAAACAGGCGAGAAGTATGCATTAAAACCGGCCGAACCAGGTCCGGTGATGCTGGCCGGACTGTACAGAATGGACCAAGGTGTTCCCTCGTTTGTTATTCTGACACGCCCGGCCCATGAATCAGTGTGCTGGATGCATGACCGTATGCCCGTTATGCTGTCAAGACAGCATGCCGGGTTGTGGATACGTCCAGAAACGAATCCTGAAATGATTATCAACGATTGTCTTGTCAACATGAACTGGCAGAAAGCCGGATCGAATCCGTCACCGGAATGCAGACTTTTTTGATGAAAGGGAGGAGAAATGCATGGACGAATGGGAAGATATCGATGAAAACGAGCTGGAAGAAGAGGAAACTGAAGAAGAAATCATGGAATACTGCTCAGAATGCGGAGATCCAATATATGACGGAGACGAGTACACTGTGATGGATGACGGCAGAATCCTGTGCGAGGGATGCTATTATTCCCAGTACGGGGGGAAAGAGATTTTCTGACAGCACCAACAAGTGAAAACCGATCCGGCTGCAAAACCTGAACAAGGCGGAACAGCCGGATCGAAATATGAATTCACGAATAAATGACAGGAGAATGGGACAATGGGCGTTTTTTCCAGATATCACCGTTTTCATGAAGCCGGTGAAGAGGCAAACATCAATAATACCGAACGATTCGGGTATCCGATAAAGTCATTATTTACTACAACAAAAGTGTTTACGCTGCATCATCATATTGATATCACGGATGAAAAAGAAACTGTTCTTTATCAGGCAAATACGAAATTCCCATCCATTCATGACAAGACGGATATTACCGATGCTGAAGGGAAACATATTGCTCATATCGAGAGAAAACTCCTTTCGCTGCACGAACGCCATACTGTTACCATGGCAGACGGCAGACGGTTTGAACTGAGCAACGAGCTGTTTCATATCATTAAGGATATAACCAATATTGAGGGACTCGGATGGCAGCTTCAGGGCAATATTGCCGGACTGAATTTTCAGCTTTATGATGAGACGGGAAATATCATTGCGGTCATCGGACAGAAAATGATGTCGATTCATGACAAGTACTGCATAGATCTGTACCGGGAAGAATATGAGCAAACCGCGGTTGCGATCCTCATTACGCTTCAGCATATGATGCATGACCGTCAGGCTGCAGCAGGTTCTTACAGTTCAGGTTCTTCCGGTTCCGCAAAATGAATATGAATTATGTATATTTACTGCGCTGCGCAGACGGAACCATCTATTGCGGATGGACAACGAACCCGGAAAAAAGGCTGAAGGTTCATAACAGCGGGCAGGGAGCAAAATATACCAGAAGCAGGCTTCCTGTGGAAATGGTATACTGCGAATCCTTTGAAGACCGGCACGAAGCGCTGAGCCGGGAGTGGCATCTGAAAAGAATGAGCCGGGAAGAAAAAATTGCGCTGATCCGGGGAAATCAAACACTGTTACAGGACTGATAGAATAAAAATGGCGGAAAAATCTTGACACTTCTCCAAAATCTGATATATTAACATAAAAAGTACGTACAACCGGAGGAGTTCCATGAAGACAGGAGCCAATGTGACCGGAACATATCCTAACTATTTAGCGGAAATCGGCATTGATGACGCTGAAGCGCAGAAAAGAGTAGCGGCAGTATTCAATCAGATTTTTTTTGACCCTGAGGAAAACTTCTGCCATCATACAGACGAAGATGCATGGTGCATGGTTGATACAGGAAACATTGACGCACGGACGGAAGGCATGAGCTACGGCATGATGATGTGCGTGCAGATGGACCGCAAAGATATTTTTGACAGGCTTTGGACATTTTCAGAGCGGTATATGCTGCTGAAGGCAGGCCCCAACGCAGGATATTTCAGGTGGTCGGTGCACCTGGACGGTTCTTCCAATTCTGAAGGACCGGCCCCGGACGGAGAAGAGTATTATGCCATGGCGCTGTTTATGGCGGCAGCGCGATGGGGAGACGGGGAAGGAAGTTTCAATTACTCCGCCCGCGCGAGAGAAATCCTGCGGCATGCAGTCCATCAGCATGAAATGGTACCGCAGGGTGAGCCAATGTGGGATCCGGACAATACATACATCCGGTTTGTACCCCAGATGAAAATATCCGATCCAAGCTACCATCTCCCGCATTTCTATGAACTGTTTGCCCGGAAAGCAGATGAGGCAGACAGGCCTTTTTGGCGGCGTGCCGCGGAAGAAAGCCGCAAATATATAGCCTTGTCAGCGGATCCGAAAACGGGACTGAGTCCGGAGTATGCGGATTATGACGGAAAGACGGTTCTTCTCTTCGGCAAACCCTGGGTGTATTATTCAGATGCATACCGGGTCGTTGAAAACATAGCCCTGGACCGCATCTGGTTTGGCCGGGATCCCGAACTGGATTCAGTGGCGACAAGGATTCAGGATTTCTTCGGCAAACAGGACATGGACGATCTCCGGGCCTATGAGCTGGACGGAACGCCGCAAAGTGAGCCGGCCATGCATCCTGTTGCCATCAAGGCCGTTCTGGCTGCTGCATCCATTGCAAGTCATTCAGCGGAACGTATTCGTTTTATGAAACAGTTCGCCGATCTGCCGCTCCGAAAAGGGGAAAGACGTTATTATGACAACTGCCTGTATTTCTTCTGCCTGCTGATGCTGACCGGTAATTACAGAATTTATATTTGAGGAGGTTCCTATGATCTATTACGTAAACGTGAACGCATCCAGAGAAGGCGACGGGTCAAAGGAAAGGCCCTTCCGCTTTATCAATGACGCAGCGAAAACTGCCATGCCCGGTGATGAAATTCTTGTCAGCCCCGGCGTCTATCGGGAATATGTCAATCCCATCAATACCGGCACAGAGGACAAACGCATTGTGTACCGCAGTGAGATTCCTCTTGCAGCTGTCATTACAGGCGCTGAACTGCTGACCGGATGGAAAAAGGTAAAGGGAACCACCTGGACAGCCAGGGTCAATAACGGCATATTCGGCGCATTCAATCCGTATGTGGAGAAGGTGGAAGGAGACTGGTATTTTTCACCGATTGTCCGTCACACAGGCGCTGTTTTCATGAACGACCTGATGATGTACGAATGCTCATCCCTGGAAGAATGCGAGGCCGGGAAACCGAATCCCTATGCATGGACCCAGGAGGAAGCAAAGTATCTCTGGTATACGGAGCAGGACGGAAATGAAACTGTACTGTATGCGAATTTCCACGGAAAGGATCCGAACAAGGAGAAAGTGGAAATCAGCGTACGAAGGAACTGTTTTATGCCGGATAAAACCGGAGTGGGTTATATTACCGTTTCCGGTTTTACGATTACAAAGGCTGCAACCACATGGGCGCCGCCTGCTGCCTACCAGGACGGCATGATCGGCCCGCACTGGTCCAGGGGCTGGATCATTGAGGACTGCGAAGTCAGTAACAGCCGGTGCTGCGGTATTTCCCTCGGCAAATATCTGGATCCTGAAAATGACATGTACTTCTTCCATAAAAAAGTGAAAAGCCCGACCCAGATGGAACGCGATGCGGTGTGCCGGGGGCAGTACCACGGATGGCTGAAGGAAAAAGTCGGCGGTCATATTATCCGGCGGTGTAACGTTCATCACTGCGAACAAACCGGCATTGTGGGACGGATGGGAGGCGTTTTTTCCACCATTGAGGACTGCCATATCCATCACATCTGCAACAGCCAGCAGCTGGGCGGCGCTGAGACTGCCGGCATCAAACTCCATGCAGCTATTGATGTAACAATCCGCCGGAATCATATTCATAACTGCATTATGGGCGTATGGCTTGACTGGGAAGCCCAGGGTGCCCGTATCAGCCAGAATCTGATGCATGACAACTGCAGACCGGAAGGCAGGAAGCAGGCGCAGGGTGCCATGTTCTCCACAGATGTGTTTATCGAAGTCGGTCACGGCCCAACCCTGATTGATAACAACATCCTCATGAGTCCGGTGAGCATCACCATTCCTTCAGAAGGCATTGCCTGCGTTCATAATATGATTCTGGGCAGTTTCAGCCTGATCAACAGCGGCGTGGACAGTATCGTGAACGGACAGCGTGAACCCAGATATACACCTTATCATATCCGCCACAGGACTGAAGTTGCCGGTTTTATGACGATTCTGCACGGAGATGACCGGATCTACAATAACCTGTTTATACAGGCGTATCCGGTAACTGACAAGGAACGGAAGCCCACAGACGCTGAATACCAGGTGGTAGGTACCGCACCTTTTGACATCTTCCCCACGTACGAGGAATGGTTTGCTCCGTTTATGCCGGGTATCAAGCCTGATATGGGCGCACTGGCCCGTATACACTTCGGGCATCTGCCGGTCTGGGTGGAAGGCAACGCTTATTTCAGCGGCGCCACAGTATGCAAACATGAAAAGCATAAACTGAGTGATAAACGTTCCAAAGTATCTGTTGAACTTGTTGAACAGAACGGACAATACAGACTGAAGACCAATGTGTTCAGCAAACTGAAGGATTTCAGGGACGGGATCATTTGCACCGAAACACTGGGAAAAGCCTTTGAACCTGAACAAAGGTTTGAAAACCCGGACGGAACTGATATTGTTTTTGATCATGATTATTTCGGCAATCACAGAGGAACTGATACGATTCCCGGTCCTTTTGCTGATCCGCAGGATGCAGAGAATGTCCTGTACTGAAGAATGTTTACCTTGACATTCTGTGCCGGAAGAGATAAAATAACGGGCGTTGAGTGCCCGTAGCTCAGTTGGATAGAGTGTCAGACTCCGACTCTGAAGGTCACAGGTTCGAATCCTGCCGGGCATACCAGACACCGGAAGCAATTATATGCTTCCGGTGTTTTTCTGTCCGGAACTGTCAATGCAGGCAATAACACAGACATTTGCCTGTATGTCTTTCGGGAGGATTATATAAAAGCAGGCGCTGCACATTCTGCAGCGCCTGTGTAATCACAGATCATGATTTTATCCTTTTGCGGAGGGTTCCGCCGATATCGAAGGCGGATGCTCCGTTTACAATACCTGAGAGCCGGTATTCATTTCCTTTCAGAATACGGTGCAATGTAACGGTATGTTCAGGCAGTACCTCATGATTATAATTCAGGATAATATGATCCGGTTCATATTCTTTCATGGTTTCAACACCCAGGGCATTACAGAGCCAGTCTGCATAACGGGTATTATTTACATGGCCGTTGACATCCAGATCCGTATAAACAGGATTATGAACACTGACAAATTCTTCGCCCTGGAGCTTGCCGACCGTGGCGGGAAGATTCATGGGGATTGAAAGATCCTTGTTTTCAGGAATGAGCCTGGCTACATCCCCGGGAGGCAGCATGCGGCGGGTGGTTAAATCCAGAAGCAGCCAGAGAGAACCTGCTTTACCGATCATTTCACCCCGGGCATCCGTAAAGACATAATAACGCGGGAAAAAAAACACACGGGTGGGCGTGGGGAAAGTATGGACAGTAATCTGTTCGCCGACTGCGGGATAGCGATCCATATGGAGTTCGCAGCGGGAAATGACCCAAACTATATTTTTCCTGACAAGTTCATCCCTGCCGCAGCCAAGCAATATGCTGTGGGCACCGGCAGTATCCTGCATTGTTTCAAGAATGGCACTGGGACGCCATTGTTCACTTAAATCACAGTCCCGGGGACGCAGGGTAAAAGTTTCATCATAAGTATTGATCATAGGAGCCTCCGTTTATCTGGCAAGGGAATGAAGATAAGAATCAAGATCCGTAAAAGGATCCAGAACAGAGTCTTTTTTCAGATACAGGGGATGATGGGGATGACCGGCCTTGCTTCTAGGACCGGCTGTGAACCATCGCGCACTGAAAGAACGGCCGGTTTCAACCATATCCAGCACACACCCTGGCAGATAAGGACGCTTTTCAATAATTGCTCCCCATGCAGCCCAAAGATCCGGCGGAGAGGGAAACCGGGACAGAAGCCAGGAAAAGGCTTTCATATTTTCCTGATGAAGCATAGGATTAAGCTCCCGTTCCATATCATCCGGATCAGTGGCACGCTGGGCATACACATTGAACATAACGAATGAATCATATCCATTATAATGAGCAATGCGTTCAGCAGATTTCAGAGTATTGTCCAGCCGATCGGGGATTGCGGTGGAAGGGTTGATTCCGATACAGATCAGAGGATGCTGTCCTCGGGTTCCCAGCAGATAACGGTATTCACTGTAATGATCGGGGACATAAAGCCATCGGCTGCGGTCAAAATCGGAAGCAGTGGGGCGCAGGGCTTCCTCAAAGGAAAGCACTCCGGCATGTGCCGTATCAGAAGATGGAATATGACGCATATCAGGAAAGAGGACGGATCAGAATGAGGGGCGTGAGCTCATCCCCCTGTCCTGAAGGATTGTCAGCCATGGCATCCTGGATTTCATCATCGGTCAGCGGGAAATCATCACACTTACCAAGCTGGTTCTGGTCAATGTCATTGGCATCCATAATAACAACGGGGATGCCTGTTTCCTTTTCAAGCTGATTGCTCAGTTCCACGGGATTTGACGGGTTAATGAGGGCAAGTTCCTTGTAACGGTCAAAGCTGGAACGGAAGTAAAAACCGTCAATACCTCCGACACCTTTCCCGCAGATTTTATAGAAAAGACCGTGAACGCCGAAAGGACGGGTTACAGCACTGATAAAAGCAGCAAACAGAACACGGGGGAGACCGCACATATCAATAACAAGCTGAAGCTTGTAAGGTTCATGCATTCCAACACCGGTTTCATTAATCCCGGCAAAGGGAGCAAGCTTTTTCGCCCAGAAGCCGGGATGAACCTCTTCCTTTGTACGCACGTTTTTCGTGCACATGGCCATGACCTTTGCGCCGAAGGAAAGGACATCTCCCTTCCGGGCAAGGGGAAGAACATACCGCCGAACGAGTTCAGCCTGGTCTTCACCGACTTCCACAAAATGGGTCTGAATGGCAAAGCGGTCGTATTTGCGGCCGTTTCTGCCGGTGAGGGTTCCACGGTCATAATAAACAATGCCGTCCTGCTCGCGACGCTGATCCTCAAGATTTCTGGAAGGAATGATGCCCATATTGCGCACCTCCGTATAGATTATGTTCACAGAAAAATATTATAGTTGCATACCTGTTGTATGTCAATGTAAGAAAGGACTATACATGTTGTGTTTTTTTATGAAATAAGGTATGATAAAACAGTATGTAAAATGATGCCGGAACTTAGCCGGTCAATCCCGGCAGGCATCATGAATACATATGGCAGACAACGCGGAAGAAGATTGCTTCACAGCGGATTGCAAAAGGAAGGACGGAAAAACGGATGCAGAATCATGCTGCGGAACAGGCGGTTATACTGATCCCGTCGCTGGAACCGGATAACCGGCTGCCTGCCTATATCCGGAAATTAAAAGAGGGCGGTTTTGCCCATATTATTGTTGTGGATGATGGGTCCGGTGAAGACTACCGGCAGATTTTTGAGGACGCAGCTTCGGTTGAAGATACAGTAGTCCTTTTTCATGAGGTCAACAAAGGCAAAGGGGTTGCACTGAAAACGGGATACAGGTACATAGCTGAACACCTTCCGGATATCAATGGCGTGATAACTGCTGATGCGGACGGACAGCATACGGTGGAGGACTGCCTTCATCTGGCGGAAGCATTGGAGAGCGGAAAAAAGGCATTGTATCTCGGCAGCCGTGATTTCAATCTGGAAAATGTTCCGCCAAAGAGCAGAAGCGGGAACAAAATCACTTCTGCAGTCTTTAAATTACTGTACGGGCAGTATCTTCCGGACACACAGACCGGGCTGCGGGCGTTCCGGAAGGAAGAGCTTCCCTTTATGATGCAGGTGGAAGGGGAACGATACGAATATGAGATGAAAGTCCTGATTGCCTGCTCCCGGGCAGGGATTCCAATGATACCTGTTACGATTGAGACGATCTATGAAAATGACAATGAAGGAACCCATTTTCATCCGATCCGTGACAGCTGGCGGATATACAAAGTTCTTCTGGGCAGTTTCCTGAAATTCATGGGATCATCCCTGATCTGCGTTCTGGTGGACCAGGTTTTATCCAATCTGCTGCTTCACTGGCTTTTTCCGCTGCTTCATATCAATCTTCAATGGAAACTGCCGCTGGGCCTGAAACTGGACAATACATCCCTGGCAAATTATACAGCACGCCTTATCAGCGCCGTTCTGAACTTCAAACTGAACAAGTCGCTTGTATTCAAGGTCAGAGGACAACGCGGAGCTGCGCTGAGATATGCGGTTACTGCCGTTGCGATTGTTATTCTTTCAACGCTTGGGATAAAGGCACTTATGCATGCAGGCCTCAGTTTTACAATCGCGAAAATCATTACGGATACTGTTCTTTATTTTGTCAGTTACCGGCTGCAGCAAAGATGGGTATTCAGGGAGGAAGAGCCGCATGAGTGAAACGCTCTTTGAGGTCGCCGGATTATCTGTTACTGTTACGGGCGTCTACGCTTCGTTTTCGGTTCTGGTACTGATCCTTTTTATGAGCCTGTGGCTGTACGGGCGAAAAAAAAAGACCGGTGTACCGTTATTTGCCGGCCAGGTGATGAACGGAATCGGATTCGGCCTTCTGCCGGCTCTGGCAGTACTGAAGGCATTTCAGGTCATGAGCGGGGGCGCCGGCGCAAAGGTGTTCGAGCCCCTGCCAACGCTGCAATGGATGACGGAAAACGGTTGCTTTTTACCTTGCAGAATCGAAATGAGCGCAACGATTCTGGCTTTTTTACTCCTTTGCCTGTGGCTGATTGTCCGGAAAGGGGATATGCCTGATAACGGAGACCTTCTGATGATTTCCGTATGTATCTGGGCAGCAATCCGACTGATTACCGAAAACCTTCGCAGTGAACCAAGGGACCTGTTCCGATACGCATCAGCCTGTACAATGATGGCCTGCATGATTATCTGGGAGGTCCGAAGGGCACGCAGTTTCCGGGTGCCGGGCAGAACGATTGCTGAAATGATGGCAGCAGGAATCTGCATAGGAATTCATCTGGTAACAGTAAAGGGACTGCTTACGGCAGGAAGTGATATCGGAGATTTTGCCGTAAAAACCGGAAGCGCGTTGCTGCTGCTGTTGCTGACACTGATGGTTGGCGGAGATGTCCGCAAGAGCATGAGACCGGAGAAAAGCTGAGAGATATATTTCCCGGCAGTTTATTTCCGGCTGGGGCAGGAAGTCCGGGGACAGTTTTTACAAGAATCCAGATCAATGGCGTCTCCGGAGATTATCATCTCCACACAGCCGGAATTTTCTCCCGGCTGTTCACGAAGCCCAAGACGGGAAAAGAAACCGATCAGGTCACGCGGCGCAGTAAGACGAACTTCCCTGGCAGCGTGGCTCTGGGCTTTGAAAAGCAGCAGGCGCAGGATCAGATCCCCCAGATGCTGATGCCGGCAGGAGGTGAGTACACCTATGTCGCCGAGCCGAAAGGCACCGCTGTCCCACCAGATCCGGCCTGTGGCAACAGGAACAGAATCCTGGTATACAAGGACATTCCAGCTGAGGGGGTCAATCTCATCTGATCCCCGGCCGAAGACTGCAGTACGAACAGGTATAAGCTCAGAAAGATCTGACCCCGGGGAAAACCATTTGCCCTGAACCATATTACACCTCTTAAACTATTATTGATCAGGTATTCCTCTGGATGAAAAACAACGGTAATTGATGATAAAACAGGAGAAACACATGGAAAAGAAAAAGATTGATCGGATCAACGAACTGGCCAGAAAGAAGAAGGCAGGAACCCTGAGCGAAGCTGAAGCTGCAGAACAGGCTGAACTGCGCAGGGAATACCTGGCTGAATACCGCGAAAACATGAAAGCCATGCTGGACAGCCTGATTATACAGGAGGAGGACGGAACCAGGCATGCGCTGAGGCAAAAGGATCATCCAGGACCCCAATGATAAAGCCGGCCGCCAGGAAAGTCAACTTGTCAAAGAAATAGGGTTCAGGTATAATTGATTGTTGTTTTCAGGCGTATTATTGCGCTGAAATCTAATGAGGAGGAAATAAGATATGAATGAAAATGAACTGAACGGCATGGAACCGGACATCATCGATTTTGAAGACGATGAAGGCAATGTGATTCCCTTTGAGGTGATTGATTATCTGTTCTACAACGGTGAGGAATATGCTCTTCTTACTGAGGTGACAGAAGAGGAAAACGAGGACGAAAACCAGGAATGCATCGTTTGCCTTGTGGCCGCGGAGACTGAGGAAGACGGAGAAGAATCCGAAACCTTCGTACCGGTTGAAGATGAGGTTCTTGCCCGGAAACTGGTGGACATCTTCAATACCAAAATGGCTGAAGAAGAGAAAGAGGACGAATAAAAATGAAGATGCCTGTACGCATTCTGCTGATTCTGCTTTGTGCTGCGCTGATCATTGCGCTGCCGTTCACCGTTTCATCCCCGAATATGCTGAATGATATCAAAATGGAACTGATGAACGACGAAGGGGACGACGAAGAAATTGATTTCAGCCGCCTGTTCCTTTCCACCGCTGCGGCTGAAGAAGCATCTGAAACCAAAAGCGGGGAGGATGACGAGCTGGAGATTGAGGAACTGAATGAAGGAGAGTTTTCTTCCCATCCGGAATGGAAGCTCCCCTTGGATTTCACGCCCGGGCAGGTGCCGAATCCTGATCTTTATACCGAAAACGGATACGAGGATGAAACGATCCGTGTGAAAATGGAACATCAGGAAATGGAAGACGGCACAAAGATGCATGTGGCTTATGTGCAGATTGCGGATCCCAGCCAGATCAGGACTGCTGTCGGCAATCCGGAGAAACTCGGTTCCACAAGGGGCAAAGCTGTTTCAACCATTGCAAGGGCAAGCAATGCCGTAATTGCCATCAACGGTGACAATTATACAGATGAACCCCGGAAGACCACTTTTGAATACCGGATGACCAATAAAATCCGCAGCAAGGGAAACAAACAGAAGGATATCCTGATCATTGACGACCAGGGTGATTTCCATCTGTTCGTCCAGTCCAAAGGAATCAAGGAATTTCCTGACCAGCTGAAGAAAGAAGGAAGGATCCTTGTGAATGCCTTTACCTTCGGTCCCGCGCTGGTAAAAGACGGAGAAATTCTGGAACTGAACAAGAATTACGGGTACAATCCCGGCGGACGTGAACCGCGTGCCGCCATCGGCCAGACCGGCCCGCTGAGCTATGTTCTGGTGATTATCGAGGCAAAAGGCAGAGACGGGAAAACAGGCTTTTCCCAGGAAAAACTGGCAGAGTTCATGTACAGCATCGGATGCGTGCAGGCCTTTAACCTGGATGGCGGAAACAGCGCTGAAATGGTTTTCGGAAACCAGATTATCAAAGGTATGCCGGGAGGCGATGAACGTACCTTGAGTGATATTATCTATTTTGCCACGGCCCAGCAGTAAACAGGCAGCATATATTACGGAAAGACCGGGAAAGGCCACAGACGGTATAATCTCCTGAAGCTGTTTGTATTCGAAGAGGTAATGACGGGATGAATCTGATTGATGAAGCAGTAATCATAGAAGTGCTTGGGATACGAATGTATGCCTTTGGCCTTTATACAGCACTGGGCACCCTGTTTTCCATGATTGTACTCAGTATGGCAGGCAGGCGCCTGTCGCTGAAAAAGGGGACAGTGCCGCTCACGGCATTGTGCTCTATCCTGTGCGGCATTATTGTGTCAAGGGTCAGTTTCTGCCTGCTGAACAGGGAACTGGGCCAACTGACGCCCCTGGCCTTCTGGCCGGAGCTGAGCGGAGGCGGATGGAGCATGTTCGGACTGATCGGCGGCGTGTTCACCGGCGGATTTATCAGTGCAAGGATCGCCAGGGAAAACACAGGCAAAATTCTTGACACACTGAGCCTGTCGATACTTCCGCTGATCGCAGCGGAACGGATTGCAGAAAACAGAATTGAGGATTTTGATATCAGCCGTCCCCTGGATAATGCTTTCCTGTCAAAGAGCTTCCTTGCCGTAGGCCTGGACGAACCCTGCCTGGCAACTTATTATGTTGCCGCGGCTGTGGCGATTGTGCTGTTTATAGTCCTTGCATTCCGTTTTGTCCGGAACAAACAGGCAGGAAACCTGACGATTGCTTTTCTGCTTCTTTTCGGCGCTGCTTCAATTGTTACTGAAAGCCTGCGGTATGACCGATTCCTGAGTATATCGTTTGTAGGACTTCAGCAGATTGCCGCGGCACTGATGCTGGCATTGGGTGTAATCCTGGCTGTGAAACGCAGCGGCAGGCCCAGGTCGGTTCCTGCAATTGCCGCGATTATCAGCCTCCCGCTTATGACAGGGATTATAATCGGCCTGGAGTTTGCGCTTGACCGGACAACCTGGAATAAAATCCTTATTTATATTCTGATGATATTCACAGTAAGCATTCCTGCCACACTTGGGCTTTTTATGCTGAAAAACGCAAAGAAGGAAATCATGCAGCGTGAATGAAGAAAAAGGGCTGAAAGCCGGCAGCCTGAAAACATGGCTTATCAGAAAGAAAGAAAATATTGTCACAGGCATTGTGATCGGCATACTCCGGCCTTTCAACAGGCATAAAATGGTAAACCTGGAGCATGTGAAAACAGATCCTGACAATCCGCTTGTATTTCTTGGCAATCATGCGGAAATCTATGGGCCGATTGCCAGCGCCCTGTGTTTTCCGGTACCGGTCAGGTTCTGGGTTATCAGCAAAATGATGTTCCGGAAGCAGGATGTAAGGGCTTACCTGTATGAGAACACATTCAGCAAAAAGACATTCCTGCCTGTGTTTGTACGGAAACTGCTGGCATGGATTCTCGGATGGCTGAGTGTGAATGTCATGAGTTCCCTCAGGGCCATTGCCGTTTTCAGGGATTCACCGATGAAACTGAGGCAGACAATCAGGGAAAGTGTTTCTGCACTTGAGAGCGGAGAAAACCTTATGATTTTTCCCGAGCATCCTGAAGGGAAGTATGTAAAAGGCGGAATCAGTGAGCTGAGTCCCGGATTTCTGATGCTGGCGGAAGCATGGTGGAAAAAAACAGGGAAGAAGCTTCGTATGATGCCTGTATACGCGAACCGGGATCAAAGGACATTTACATTTGGCGATGAAATCGTGTATGAGCCGGAAAACGGATATGCCGCAGAACAGGAAAGGATTCTCGGGGAAGCATATAATCAGCTGGCTGCATTATCTGTTTACAGAAAACAATCCTGATGGCAGGTCCCGTATCAATACATTCTTTTTTCGCATGAACGGATATTTCACAGGCAAGTGTGGTGAATGACAATGAGGAAAACAACCGCATGGATTATGCTGATTATACTGATTCTCAGTATCAGCCAGACAACAGCAGAATCAGCCACAGGGATCAGGGATCTGTTTCAGGCGCCTGAAATAACAGCAACTCCGGCGCCCAACGCTTTCCGTTTCAGGAACGGAATCCGATGGGGCATGAGCAGGGAACAGGTCAAAGCACTTGAAACTGAACCGATGAATGAACGGATTATGCAGGCATGGGCTGTCATGCTGACCGAAGGGAAGGTATCGGTGAGCAGGTTCGCAGCAGATCTGGTATTCATGTTCCATGAAGACAAGCTCATGATGATTACCTATGAGTTCCCGAGCGCTTTACCGGATGATTATCTTTATCTGAGCGGCGCCTTATCCTCTGTATACGGTGAAAAAACAGAAACGGATCCGATGAAGATAAAAGCTCTTATGGATGCGATCTATCCCAATTATTATCAGACTGAAAAGCTCACACAGGCATATGGATGGAATTCTTCGGACGGAACCGTTGTTTACCTGTATTATTACTCTGACGAAGCTTTTGCAATCATGTACGTAAGCCCTGAAACAGGCAGCAGTATCTATCAGACAAACGGACTGTGAGCTTTCACAGTCCGTTCACATTTCAACACACAGAATTCAATGAAAAACACCCTGGAAAGTATTGACAAAGGAAGGGCAGGGTGATACATTATGCCTGTGGTTAGCACTCACGTATGCAGAGTGCTAACAACCATGAAGGAGAGGAGACGGTCAGATGAAAATGGACGATCGCAAAATGCGGATTCTGCGGGCAATCATCGATGATTATATCCTGACCGGTGTACCTGTCGGCTCCCGTACGATCAGCAGAAAGTATGAGACAGGTCTTTCTTCTGCAACTATCCGCAATGAAATGAGTGATCTGGAGGAACTGGGATTTCTGGACCAGCCGCATGTTTCGGCAGGCCGCATCCCTTCCGCAAAAGCTTACCGGCTATATGTCGATTCCCTTCTTCAGGCAGGGATCATTCCTGATGACAGCGCGGAGAGCGTTCTGCAGCATTTCAGCGGCAGGGTCCATCAGATGGAAGACATCATAGATCATGCGGCCAGAGTCCTTTCCAGCCTGACCCAGTACACTGCAGTTGTGCTGTCTCCCAAAGGACAGGAACCGCGGCTTCAGACAATTCAGCTCGTGCAGGTTACTGCCGGGAGCGCCCTGGTGGTTATTGTGACAGATCAGGGCGTAATCAGGGACAGCGTTATCAGAATCAGTCCGGATGTGGAAGGCGATACCCTGTATGCCATCAGCCGGACACTTACGAATGAGTTGAGAGGCTGCACACTGAGAGAAGCGTGCCGGATTCTGCCGAACCTGATCCGGCGGATGGAGGGAAATGACGAAGTCCTTCAGGGACTTTACGGATATTTCTCAGAGGGACAGCAGAATCCCCACAGTCCGCATATTGCAGTGGGAGGTACCAGCAATATGCTCAGTTATCCGGAATACAGCGATGTGGACAAAGCCAGAACATTCCTGAGCCTGATGGAAACAAGGGATAAACTTGCAGAAATTGTCAGAGGAAGCGGTGAACTGGCCTTTACAGTCAGGATCGGTCCGGAAACGGGAGTTCCGGAAATGGCGGACTGTTCCATCGTTACCGCCACATATTCCACAAGAGGCGGACAACAGGGAACAATCGGTGTGATCGGCCCTACGCGAATGCGTTATTCAAAAGTGATATCCATTCTGAACGTCATGGGCCATCAGCTGACTGATATGTTTACATTTGAGGATGACAGGCCGGGAAAAGAATAGTGAAAGGCGATATGTGATGAGCAAAAAACAGAAAGAGGCGTTTGAAACGCCGGAAGAAATGCAGGAAGCAATGCCGGAAGAAGGAAAAAACGAAACGGTCCCTGAAGAGGAAAAGATTTCAGAACCGGCAGAACCGGACGATCCGGTTCAGAAGGCGCTGGATGAGGCCAATGCAAAAGCTGCTGAATATCTGGCTCTTGCACAGCGGGTGCAGGCGGATTTTGAGAATTTCAGGAGACGGAATGAAAGCGTGAGGGCAGATGCCTATGCAGACGGGCGGAAAGATACCGCAGCGCTGCTCCTGCCTGTGCTGGACAATCTCGAACGTGCACTGGATGCGGCGTCCGGAAGTCCGGATGAAGCGCTGAAGAACGGCGTCGATATGGTGCTTAAGCAAATGACAGACGCTTACAGCAAAATGGATGTAAAACCGATCAACAGGCTGGGAGAAAAATTTGATCCCAATCTCGAGAACGCCATCCTGCAGGGAACGGAGGAGGACGGCGCCCCTGGAACCGTATGCCAGGTACTCCAGAAAGGATATATGATCGGTGACCGTGTGCTCAGGCACGCAATGGTCAAGGTAGTGCCGGAATAACGCGAAAGCGTGTTCGGATATAAAAAAGTGATCAACAGGATGAAGATAAAACGGAGGGAATATTATGAGCAAGATTATCGGTATTGACCTGGGAACCACCAACAGCTGTGTTGCTGTGATGGAGGGCGGACAGCCCACTGTAATTGCAAATGCGGAAGGCAGCCGCACAACGCCTTCAGTGGTTGCATTCACCAAAGACGGGGAACGCCTGATCGGACAGGTCGCGAAACGCCAGGCTGTTACCAACCCTGACAGGACTGTCATTTCCATCAAGCGTGAAATGGGTACCGCCTATAAAGTAAACATTGACGGAAAACAGTACACTCCCCAGGATATCAGCGCCATGATTCTGACCAAGATGAAAGAAACAGCGGAAAGCTATCTGGGAGAAAAGGTTACCCAGGCTGTCATTACGGTGCCGGCTTATTTCAACGACAGCCAGCGCCAGGCAACCAAAGACGCCGGCCGGATCGCTGGGCTGGAAGTTCTCCGGATCATTAATGAACCCACAGCAGCTTCACTGGCCTATGGCCTGGACAAAGAGGAAAACCAGAAGATCCTGGTATATGACCTTGGCGGCGGTACCTTCGATGTCAGTATTCTGGACATCGGCGACGGTGTTTTTGAAGTGCTGAGCACAAACGGAAATACCAGACTCGGCGGTGATGATTTTGACCAGCGCATTATTGATTATGTTGCTGATCAGTTCAAGAAAGAAAACGGAATAGATCTTAAACAGGATAAAATCGCCGCACAGCGTCTGAAGGAAGCAGCGGAGAAGGCCAAAATCGAACTGAGCGGCACAACCACTGCAAATATCAATCTGCCCTTTATTACTGCGGATGCCACAGGTCCGAAGCACCTGGATGTGACGCTGACCCAGGCAAAGTTCAACGAACTGACAGCAGACCTGGTGGAAGCAACCGTTGAACCCATGCGCAAGGCACTGAAAGACGCGGGACTGACAGTGGACCAGATCAACAAGATCATTCTGGTGGGCGGAAGCACGAGAATTCCCGCTGTTCAGGAAGCCGTCAAGAAAGTTACCGGCAAAGAGCCCTTCAAAGGCATTAACCCGGATGAATGCGTCGCGATCGGTGCTGCAATTCAGGGCGGTGTGCTTGGCGGAGAAGTGAAGGATGTTCTGCTTCTGGATGTTACTCCTCTGAGCCTTGGACTTGAGACGGAAGGACACATTTTCACAAAGCTGATCGAAAGGAACACTACAATTCCGACCAGTAAGAGTCAGGTATTCTCCACTGCCGCAGACGGCCAGACAACCGTTGAGATCAATGTGCTGCAGGGTGAGCGCCAGATGGCATATGACAACAAGAGCCTGGGACGCTTCCAGCTGACCGGGATTGCGCCTGCTCCCAGAGGTGTTCCGCAGATTGAGGTTACCTTCAGCATTGATAATAACGGCATTGTGAATGTAAGTGCAAAGGACAAGGCAACCGGCAACGAGCAGCAGATTACCATTACTGCCAGCACAAATCTGACGGAAGAAGAAATCAATCAGCGTGTCAAGGAAGCTGAACAGTTTGCTGAGCAGGACAGGAAACGCAAGGAAGAGGTAGAAACCCTGAACCATGCAGACAGCCTGATTTATGAAACCGAGAAGACACTGAGGGATAATGGCGACAAGCTGAGCGAAGAAGATAAAAACGCCGTTCAGACTGAAATCGATGCCTTCAAGAAGATTCGGGAAGGAAACAATGCGGACGAAATCAAGAACGCAATGGAAGACTTCACCCAGAAGGTATATGCTGTATTCGGCAAGCTCTATCAGCAGCAGGCCGGAGCACAGGGCGATCCTATGAACGGTGCAGGCCCTCAGCCGGGAACCACAAACGATGACGGAAGCGTAAATGCTGACGGCAGTGTTGAATAAACCGGTTTCCGGAAACAGAACGGACAGGCAAGCCCGCCCCCGAAAAGAGGGTGGGCTTGCTTTGGGGAAGAAGGTGAGAAGGCTTTATGGCGAATAAGCGGGATTATTATGAGGTTCTCGGCGTCAGCAAGAACGCTACAGATGACGAGATTAAGCGCGCTTATCGAAAAAAAGCCAAAGAGTGTCATCCGGACCTTCATCCGGATGACAAAGAAGCCGTGGAGCGCTTCAAGGAACTGAATGAAGCCAATGAGGTCCTGAGTGATCCACAGAAACGGTCGAGATATGACCAGTACGGATTTGAAGATCCGATGGCCGGAATGGGCGGAGGAGGCAATCCTTTCGCCGGCGGATTCGATTTTGGCATGGGAGATATTTTCGACCAGCTGTTTAACGGCGGTATGGGACGCAGTTCCCGGAACCATGGACCTGTGCAGGGAAATGACCTGAGGTATGAACTGCGGATTACTTTTGATGAAGCCGCCAAAGGCTGTGAAAAGAGCTTTGAAATATACCGGAATGAACTGTGCGATACCTGCCACGGAACCGGTGCAAAACCCGGCACAAGTCCGGTAACCTGTGCTACCTGTAAAGGGTCGGGACAAATCCGGCAAAGCGGCGGATGGATGACCACCGTCAGGACATGTCCCACATGCGGGGGCAGCGGCAAAACAATCAAAGACAAATGTACAGCCTGCAGCGGAACCGGCAGGATGCGGAAAAAACGGACTGTTACAGTAAAAGTACCCGCAGGTATCGATCATGGCCAGACAATTATTATGAACGGACAGGGTGAACCCGGGCTGCGGGGCGGACCCAACGGGGATCTGTACATTGTTGTCAGCGTAAAGCCGCACAACCTGTTCAAACGGGATGGATACAACCTGTTGCTGGATTTTCCGATCAGTTTTGCCACTGCTGCACTGGGCGGTGATGTACAGGTTCCCACACTGAGCGGACCGATCAAGTACAGGATTCCGGAAGGAACCCAGCCCGGGACTGAATTCAGAATAAAAGGGCAGGGAATTCAACAGCTGAGAGGAAGCGGAAAAGGCGACCTGATCCTGAAGGTAAAAGTTGAGATACCGAGGCGGCTGACCAACAAGCAAAAAGACCTGCTGCGCCAGTTTGAAGCAACAACCAGTGACAGGGAATACGAGAACAGGAAAAATTTCCTGGATCGCGTAAAGGAACTCTTCCAGTAACCGGTCCGGGCACGGATGACGGTTGAGAAATGATCATTAACAAGAGGATTCTCCGGTATATATCTGTTATTCCGGCCGGATGGCAGATAAACCGGAGAATCCTTTTTGTATTGACGTCAA
Source organism: Christensenellales bacterium (assembly GCA_045111455.1). Classification (GTDB taxonomy): domain Bacteria; phylum Bacillota; class Clostridia; order Christensenellales; family Aristaeellaceae; genus Aristaeella. Next base: position 241,572 of record JBGUGL010000022.1, read on the forward strand.
AAGAGGCTGCAAGTAAAATAAACAGGTATGAATGAAAGGAAAGTGCGCGGATGAAAGGAACCGGATGGCAGAAAACATGGATCAGGGTAGTTACGACACTGCTGACAGCAGCCCTCATGATTATGATTTTCTGTTTTTCAAAGGAGAATGCCATTCAATCCGATCAGCGGAGCGGAGCAATTTCGATTGCGATTATCCGGATTATTCAGCCTGAATATGATCAGATGGACGCAGAGGCACAGAAGACTGTTTATGATGAAATACAGCATGCTGTCCGGAAAAGCGCCCATTTCACGGAATACATGATGCTGGGATTCATGATCAGGCTTTGCCTTGAAAGCTGGTTCGGGTCCGCAATCCGCAGAAAGTGCAGACTGGGCATGATCGGGGCGGGAACAGGAACTGCATATGCCTGTACGGATGAAGCACATCAGATGTGGGTTGAAGGCAGGATGGGTGCATGGAGCGATGTGCTGGTGGACGCAGGGGGCGTCATTTCCGGTGTGATACTCGGAACCGTTCTGATCAGATATACGGAGCGCAGGAGCATAGCGAAACAATCGCAAGGAGTATAAAATGGCCTATTTCAGAAGCAACGAACCTTATCCGGAAGACTATCAGCCGAAGGAAGAAACTGAAGATTATTATGATGACGGTTTCGATGAACTGACGGAAGAAGAAACAATACCGGAACTGTCAGAGGAAGAATCTGCCGAACGGAAGAAAACCCGGGTTCGGCTTGCCTACGGTGCCGGTAATCTTTTCGGTATCATTATCGGCGCATTGCTGATTCTTATATTGCTGACACTTATTTTCAGCATCGCTTATTTTGTCATCAATGACATGGGGCGCAGTTTCAGCCTTTTCCAGACAAACTTCTGACAGCCCGGAACAGTTATATATCACCAATATCAGGAACCGAGGATGAACAAATGATTTATCTGGATCACGCGGCTACAACGCCGGTATCGGAGACAGTGCTGGACGCAATGCTGCCGTTTTTCAGAGAATTCCCTGGAAACGCATCGGCAGTATACGGAATTGGCCGGGATGCCAGAAAGGCAGTGGAACGGGCCAGAAAACAGACGGCAGAAGCAATCGGTGCGGAACCGCGCGAAATCATTTTTACCGCCGGCGGCAGCGAGAGCGACAATCTTGCAATTAAGGGAACAGCTTTTGCACTGAAAGACCGGGGCAGGCATATCATTACAACAGCCATTGAACATCCTGCTGTGCTCAACACCTGCAGATGGCTTGAGAACCAGGGATTTGAAGTCACATATATCCTGCCGGATCATGAAGGAACGATACATCCGGAGGATGTCTGCCGTGCAATCAGGAAGGACACAATTCTTATCAGCGTGATGGCAGCAAACAATGAAATCGGCACGATTGAACCGGTAGCCGATATAGGGAATATTGCCAGAGAACGTCATATCCTGTTTCATACGGACGCGGTTCAGGCAGCAGGTTCCATTCCGGTGGATGTTCACCGGTGGAATGCGGATCTTCTCAGTATCAGCGCCCATAAATTCAACGGACCCAAAGGAGCCGGAGCATTATATCTGCGTCGGGGGACCAGGCTTGAACCGCTGATTCACGGCGGAGAGCAGGAGCGGGGACTGAGAGCCGGAACTGAAAATGTTCCCTGCATTGTTGGAATGGGTCAAGCTATTTTTGAAGCGGTTTCCTGCCTTTCTCAGAACGCTGTTAAAACGCGTATGCTCAGAGACAGGATCATTCATGGCATCCTGGAGACAATCCCTGATACAAAACTGAACGGCCCGGCGGAAAACAGGCTGCCGAACAACTGCAACATCAGTTTTGAACGAATTGACGGAGAAGCGCTGCTGCTCAGGATGGATCTGGAGGGTATCGCGGGATCCAGCGGCAGCGCATGTACCGCAGGCAGCCAGATGGTCAGCCATGTGCTGAAAGCAATCGGACTGACAGAAGAACAGGCGAAGGGAAGTCTGAGACTGACAACCGGGCCGGAAAACACAGTTGAGGAAACTGACCTGGCGGTATCTGTTATCCGGAATATTGTTGAAGATCTTCGCCGCCTGTTCCATCCGTAAAATAAAACACGAAAAAAGCATATCAGCATGTCTATTTGTTGTACAATAATATAACAGAATTTGCTTTCTGGCTAATTGAATCAGAACGGAGGATCTCTATCATGAAAAAACTGATTGCTATGCTGCTGAGCCTGATGCTGGTATTCGCAGCGACTGCTGCCTTTGCCGACAGCCTGACCTTTACCACCGGAGGAACTGCCGGAACTTACTATGGATACGGCAATGTGCTTGCACAGTATGTGGCCGCGAATTCTGAGGTGGACATGACTGCTGTGGCCGGCAACGGTTCTGCTGACAACATTGACAAACTAGATATGCAGGTTGCTCAGCTGGGATTTGTACAGAACGACGTTGCTTACTATGCCTATAACGGCATTCGGATCTATGAAGGGGATCCCGTAACCTCCTTCACTGCCATTGCTGCTCTCTATACTGAGACTGTGCAGCTGATTACCTGCAATCCCGACATTAAGAGCGTGGCTGATCTGAAGGGCAAGAATGTGTCTATCGGTTCCCAGGGATCCGGCGTGTATTTCAATGCCATGGACTTCCTGGCTGCCTATGATATGACCGTTGAAGACATTATCCCCACCTACCAGAGTTTCGGTGATTCTGCTGAAGCGCTGAAAGACGGGAAAATTGATGCAGCATTTGTCGTAGCCGGTGCTCCCACTCCTGCTGTGACCGATCTGGCTACCAGCAAGGATATGTATCTGATCTCGCTGGATGACGAGCATGTCGCCAAACTGCAGGAGATTTCCGGTGCTTATACCAAAAGTATTATCCCCGCCGGTACCTACTCCAAACAGGATGCAGACGTTGTAACCGTGGGTGTCAAGGCTACGATCATCGCCAACGGCCAGGTAAGTGAAGACGAAGCCTACACTATCGTGAAGACGATTTTTGAAGGCAAGGAGAGCATTGCACACGATAAGGCCAAGGATCTGGATCTGGAATACGCTTCCGTCTGCGGCCTTCCTTACCATGCCGGCGCTGCGAAATATTTCGCCGAACAGGGTATCAGCGTGGAGACTGCAGCCGAGTAAATATCCGCAACGGCGCGGGAATCCGGTACGAAGAGACCGGATTCCCTTTTCCTTTTTTTATTTCTGATTGAGGAGAGTTACCTGTGAGCGAGAAAGACAAGGACCTTGTTCCCGGAAATCCGGAGGCAATACAGGCTTCCGGGGAAGAAAAATCCGCTGCTGATGTTGATGCGATTATGCGCAAGTATGACCGGGAGAGCAATGTTCGCATCTGGGAAGGAAAACCGAAGATTTTTGTCGGCATCGTGCTGGCCGCGTTTTCAATGTACTGCATTTATGTGACCCTGTTTGCCAATTTCCTGGATCAGGTCCGTCTCAGTTCCTTCCTGGGGCTGGTTATTGTGATGGGCTACCTGACATACCCGGCGAAAAAGGGTCATGTAAAAATCAACTATATGCCCTGGTACGATATTGTGCTCATGGTACTGGGCGCAGCTGCGTTCCTGTACTACACGTTCCGTGCTCCGGCACTGATGACTACCCGGATCAAGACGAAACTGACAGATCCAGTATATATTACAGCGGGTATTATCGGTATACTGGTACTGTGCGAACTGTGCCGCCGGAGCGTTGGCATTCCGATCCTGTGTGTTGCCGGACTTTTCCTGGGCTATACGATTTACTTCTATATGAAGGACGGAAAAATGCTTTCCAACGTGGTGCATGAACTGTTCTACAACGAGAACGGTCTGCTCTCCACGCCAGTGAACGTCTGTTCCAAATACATCGTTGTGTTTATTATTTTCGGCGCTTTCCTGGAAAAGACAGGAATCTCCGAATTCTTCATCCAGCTGGCGAACGGCCTGACAGGAAGATATGCCGGTGGTCCTGCGAAGGTGGCGGTTATTTCCTCCGCACTGTGCGGCATGGTATCCGGATCCTCCGTGGGCAACACAGTAACCACGGGATCCATCACTATCCCGATGATGAAAAAGACGGGATACGACAAAAACTTCTCCGGCGCTGTGGAAGCCGCTGCTTCCACCGGCGGCCAGATCATGCCTCCGATCATGGGCGCTGCTGCTTTCCTGATGGCGGATTACCTGGGCGTGCCGTATTCCAATATCATCGTGAGGGCAATCCTGCCTGCCTGCCTGTACTTCCTGGGCGTATTCCTTTCCGTACACCTTGAAGCCAAACGGCTGGGTCTGAAAGGACTGAGCAGGGAACAGCTGCCCCGGGTGAAGGAACTGATGAAGGAAAGCTACCTGCTGCTTCCGCTGGCAATTCTGATATACCTTGTCTGCTCCAACATGAAGACCATGCAGTTCTCCGCAGCGGTATCCATCGTGGCGACAGTGGTGGCAGGCCTCATCTCCAATTACCTGAAGATGCGCCATACAGTGAAAGAAACAATCATTGAAAGCGAAACATCCTTCAACGAGACATATCTGCTGCCCTTTGCAATCATCGTATATCTGCTGTGCAGTCTGCAGTACTCCGTGGAAACGTCCCTGATCGTGACCGTGGTTTCCACGGTCGTGGTCTGGTTCAGCTCCTGCTACATTATTGTGCGGAAAGCCTTCCGTCGGATAAAACCGGAAAACAGGCCGGTCTATGATGAGGTCCAGGAAGTTGACAAGACCCTGTTCAAACCAATCAATATCTGTCAGGCACTGGAAAACGGCGGACGGAACTGTATCTCAGTGGCTGTAGCCTGCGGGGTCGCCGGCCTCATCTGCGGCTGCCTGACAGTAACCGGCCTGGCTTCTACGGTGATCAACGCCATCGTCACCATATCCCAGGGCAAGCTCTTCCTGGGTCTGCTGCTGACGATGATCTGCTGTATCATCCTGGGCATGGGTTTACCGACCACTGCGACCTATTGCATCATGGCTTCTACCTGTGCGCCGATCCTGATCAAAATGGGTGTTCCGGACATGGCGGCGCATTTCTTCGTTTTCTATTACGGAATAGTGGCGGACATCACGCCGCCTGTGGCACTGGCAGCCTACGCCGGCTCCGCCATCTCAGGCGGCAGTCCGATGAAGACAGGTGTCAATGCGACAAAACTGGCCATTGCGGGCTTCATCATCCCATTTGTATTCGCCATGAGCCCGGATATGCTGCTGATTAATACTACCTGGTATGAGGTTGCATTGATCACAGTGACATCTATCGTCGGTATGTACGGTGTGTGCTACGGTCTGAGCGGATTCAGCGCATACGAGAAACAGGGCTTTGCGAGGGGTCTTGGCATTGTTCTGCGCATTATTGCCATTGCAGGCGGACTGCTTCTGATCTATCCCGGCTATGTGACGGATATTATCGGCGTCCTGATGGTTGGCGGCGTACTTGCCTGGCAAAAGCTCGGCGTACCGAAACTGTTCGGAAAAGAGATTCAGAAACAGATGTAAAACAAGGAATTCAGCAATCTTCAAACCGCACGGAAACGTGCGGTTTTTACTTGTTTTGAGGGCCAATAAACGATATAATAAAAGATGGTATATTTTGTCCGTGAAGGAGGGAAAAGGGTGTACTGTCAGGTGATCATTGACATTGTGCACGAGAACGTGGCAAGCCCTTTTACCTACCGGATTCCGGAAGGAATGGAACTGCAGCCGGGACAACGGGTGGAAGTGCCCTTCGGACACATGCGGAAGGAAGGCATCGTGTTAAGCCTGACGGATGAATGCTGTCTGGAGGAGAAGAAGATCCGGGACGTCCTGAGCCCACTGGAGGATTACGCGGCTATCCCCCCGGAACTTATGGAGCTGGCAGAGGAGATGGCAATTGAGTGTCACTGCCCGCTGGCAGAGACACTGCGGCTGATGCTGCCGGCACAGATGCGGGGCGGGCGGGTGCACGTGAAAACCGAAAAAACAGTGCGGCTGGCTGTTTCCGGCGATGAGGCACTGGATGCTGCGAAAAAAGAAAAGCGCAGCGCGAAGAAAGCGGCCCTGCTGAGAATCCTGGCAGACAGGAAAGCTCACACGGTGAAAGAACTGAGCACCATGGTGAAAGACCCCGCAGAAGCATTGAAGAAAATGGCTGCGAACGGGCTGATCATCCTGTGTGACGAGGAAAGCCTGAGGACTCCGGGCGGCGCCTTCGGCCAGAAGGAGGATCCGGGATATACTATGACATCCGGTCAGGAGGAAGCCCTGGAAGAGATCCTGCCCTGCCTTACGGGAACCGGAGGAAGGTTCCTGCTGCACGGTGTAACAGGCAGCGGAAAGACGGAAGTTTTCATGGAGGCAGTACGCCGGGTGCTTGCGCTGGGAAAGAGCGCTATCATCCTGGTACCTGAAATTGCGCTGACGCCCCAGATGGTTTCCTGGTTCCGGGGAAGGTTTGGACCTGTGGCAGCGGTGATCCATTCCAGACTGAGCCCGGGGGAACGCTTTGACGAGTGGCGGCGGATCCGCAGGGGAGATGCACGGGTGGTCATCGGAGCCCGGAGCGCGGTATTTGCTCCGGCACGGGATCTGAGCCTGATTGTTGTGGATGAGGAGCACGAGAGCACGTACCTGAGCGACCACCATCCACGGTATGATGCAAGGGAGATCGCCCTGAAACGATGTGAGCGTGAGAATGCAACGCTGATTCTTGCCAGTGCGACGCCGAGCATCCTGAGCTTTGCCAAAGCGAGGCGGGGCGACTATATGCTGCTGGAAATGCCTCGCCGCGTAATGGACCGGCCGCTGCCCGAAGTACAGGTCGTTGATATGCGGGAGGAACTGGAAAACGGCAACCGCACGGTGCTCAGCGGAGAACTGAGACGGGCCCTGAAGGAATGCACCGCCCGCGGAGAACAGGCTATGCTGCTGATGAACCGGCGGGGTTACAACTCCTTTGTAAGCTGCCGGAACTGCGGATACGTGGTTAAATGCCCGAATTGCGACATCAGCATGACCTACCACATTGCAAGTGACGACGGGCTGCTGCGCTGCCATTACTGCGGCGAGGCGATGAAACCGCCGGAGAAATGTCCGGAATGCGGCAGCCGTTACATCCGCTTTTTCGGGGCAGGCACACAGAAGGTGGAGGAAGAGGTCAAAAGACTCCTTCCGGGAGTGGCGACGATCCGAATGGATTACGACACAACCAGCGGCAAAGACGGTCACGGGAAGATCCTGGAGGAGTTCAGGACCGGAAAAGCCAGAATACTGATTGGAACCCAGATGATCGCCAAAGGGCTGGACTTTCCCCGGGTAACGCTGGTAGGCGTGATCGCAGCAGACATGACGCTGAACCTGCCGGATTACAGGAGCCGGGAAAGAACCTTCCAGCTTCTGACCCAGGTGGCCGGGCGTGCCGGGCGGGGAGAGCAGCCTGGACGGGTGATCATTCAGACCTACAAACCCGAAGATCCGGTGATCGGATATGCTGCAGCCCAGGATTACAGGTCCTTCTTTGAAGATGAATTCAGGAGGCGCAGGCGGGGATTATATCCCCCCTTCACGCTGCTGGTAAGGTTCCTGACTGAAAGCGCAAAGGAGGAAAACGCTGCAGCCGCCGCGGATCAGCTGGAGCAGGAGACCAGAAAGCTTATCAGGGCACATCCGTCCTGGGAGAAAAAACTGCTGCTGATTTCCAATGACACACCCAGTGTGAAGGTGCTGCGGGGTAAGAACAGGCGGCACGTGCTGATGAAACTCCTTGTGAGCAAAGAAGCGGACCAGCTGATCACAGCAATGACTGAACTTGCCGAAAAGGGATATTCAGGCGCAGACGTATATCTGGAAGTTAATCCAACTACGATGCTGTAAAAAAGCTGACATAATAATTTACCTGAGAGGTATCAGAAAAATGGGAATTCGGAAAATAGTGACAATCGGGGATGACGCGTTAAGGAAACACTGCAAGCCCCAGGAAAAGTTTGACAAACGGCTGGCAACGCTTCTGAAGGATATGGCAGACACTATGTACAAGGCGGAAGGCGTTGGTTTGGCAGCGCCGCAAGTGGGCATCCTGCGCCGGATTGCAGTGGTGGATGTGACAGAGGACCACAACGGCCTGCTGGAGCTTGTAAACCCAGAAATTATCGAACGGGAAGGCAGCCAGACCGGAAGGGAGGGCTGCCTGAGCGTGCCCGGGCGCCAGGCAGTGGTAACCAGGCCGATGAAAGTGAAAGTTCGCTTCCAGGACCGGAACGGCGATATGTTCGAATTGGAAACCGAGGGATTTGAAGCCCGTGCCATCTGCCACGAGCTGGACCATCTGGACGGTACCCTCTACATTGACGTGATGGATCGGGAACTGACTGAGGAAGAGATCCAGGGACATATTCCGGAGGATGACATTCAGTGAGAATTGTGTTTATGGGTACCCCTGAATTTGCCGTGCCTTCTCTGAAGGCTCTGATCCGGGAAGGATATGAAATCGCAGGCGTTTTTACACAGCCGGACAGACCGAAGGGACGTGGCAACAAAATGCTGCCTTCCCCGGTAAAGCAGGCTGCGCTGGAAGCAGGCATTCCCGTATTTCAGCCGGTGAGGATCCGGAGGGACGGCGTTGAAGAACTGAAGGACCTGAAGCCGGATTTGTGCGTAACTGCTGCCTTCGGTCAGATCCTGAGTCAGGAAATACTGGACATTCCGACTCTGGGAAACATTAATGTCCACGCATCCCTGCTGCCGAAGCACAGAGGCGCCGCACCTGTTGCCTATGCGATCATGTGCGGTGACAAAGAAGCCGGTGTGACAACAATGTTCATGGATGCCGGGATCGACACGGGGGACATACTGCTGCAGGAAAAAACAGGGATCGGCGAAAGCGAAACCTGCGGTGAACTGACAGTGCGGCTGAGCGAAATCGGAGCAAAGCTGCTGATACGCACAATAAAGGCACTGGAGAAAGGTACACTGATCCGCACAGCACAGGATGAATCACAGATGAGCTACGATCCGATGCTGGGAAAAAGCATGGGTATTGCAGACTTCGCGGCGGACGCAGACCTGGTAAGGGGGCGTATCAACGGTATGAATCCCTGGCCCTGTGTAAGCGTTCCGGTAAACGGCGAACGGCTGAAGCTGCTCCGGGCAGTCACCACTGAAGGCAACGGACAACCCGGTACCGTGATCACTGCTGATCCGAAAAACGGGCTGGTGATTGCCTGCGGAAAAGAAGCAGTGCGCGTGCTGGAGGTGCAGGCTCCGGGCGGCAGACAGATGAAAGCGGAAGATTACCTGCGGGGACACGGAATCCCAACTGGAACAAACCTGAAAGAGGACACATAATGAAGGAACAGAGACCTATGGCCATGGAAGGATTGGCTGCACGAAGGACCGCACTGAAGGTGATCCGGCAGGTAACAGAGGAAGGTACCTATGCTTCCCTGGCACTGGATTCAGCCCTGAAGAGCTGCGGGCTGAGCGGCAACGACCGGCGGTTGGTATCCCGTCTGACTTACGATACACTGGATAACCTGATTTATCTGGACTGGATGCTGGCACAGGTGATGGCGAAGCCTGACACGGATATCAAACTGAAGAATATCCTGCGATTGGGAGCATGCCAGATCCTGCTGGAGGACCGGATTCCGGAGAGTGCAGCGACAAACCTGTGTGTGCAGCTGTGCGCGGAACTCGGTATGCCCGGCCTGAAGGGAGTATGCAACGGCATCCTGCGGAATCTGATCCGCCGGAAGGAAGAACTGAAAATGCCTGACGCAACGGAAGAACCGGAGAAGGCTGCCAGTATTAAATACAGTGTGCCGGAATGGATTTACCGGAAACTGCATAAGGACTGGGGCGAAGAAGCCGACAGTATCCTGGCTTTCAGGAATCCGGAGGACGGATGGATGCTGCGGCCGAACCTGACCCGGATGGATGACGCTGCTTTCGAGGCGCTGCTGGCAAAAAAGGTATGGAAGAAGGAAAAGACGGATCTTCCCCATGCCTGGAAGATCACCGGGGCAATGGATATTGCCCGGGATGCAGATTATCTTGCAGGTCATTTTTCCATCCAGAGCGGCGGCAGCATGCTGGCAAGCCTGGCGACAGGCGTAAAGCGGGGACAGCAGGTGCTGGACTGCTGCGCAGCCCCGGGAGGAAAAACCTGTTATATGGCGGAGATGATGGGCGGCACCGGACGAATCCAGGCCTGGGATGTACACGAGCATCGGGTTGCGCTGATCGAGGCGCAGGCGAAACGGCTCGGACTGGAGAATATTCGTCCCATGGTACGGGATGCAACAAAGCCTCGTGAGGACCTGAACGGAACCATGGACGCGGTGCTGCTGGATGCACCCTGCTCCGGACTTGGTTTCATGGCGCAAAAGCCGGATATCAAACTTCGGGTGAAAGAAGAGAATCTGTCAGAACTGACAGAGCTGCAGGCGAAGCTGCTGGACACTGTGTGCGAATATGTGAAGCCGGGCGGTACACTGGTATATTCAACCTGTTCAATTCTGAAGGAGGAGAACGAGCTGCAGGCAGAACGCTTTCTGGCACGGCATGACGAGTTTGAGGAGATTCCGCTGCCGCCGTCTGTACCGGAGAAATACCGGAACCGCGGAAGCCGCGGGCTGCAGCTGCTGGAACATCGGGACGGACTTGAAGGCTTTTATCTGATCCGGATGAGGAGAAAGTATGACTGAACTGACAGGGATGACCTGCGAAGAACTGACAGAATGGGCGAAGGAACAAGGATATCCGGCTTTCCGGGGAAAGCAGATATTCCGCTGGATTCACCAGGGAATGGATTTTGACGGGATGACTAACCTGTCAAAAGGACTGCGGGAGGAACTGAAGCAGAAGGCTGTAGCCCAGCCGGTGAGCATCAGGCTGGAACGAAAGAGCGCTCTGGACGGCACTGTGAAGTTTCTGTATGAGCTTAAGGACGGAAACTGCGTTGAAGGCGTACTGATGCGCTATAAATACGGCATGAGCCTGTGTATTTCCACTCAGGTGGGGTGCCGGATGGGATGCCGGTTCTGCGCATCAACGCTTGAAGGCAGAGTGAGAGATCTGACCGCGGGGGAAATGCTGGGGGAAGTTCTGTGCGCAAACCGTTACCTGGCCCCGGAAGGAGAAAAGGTCAGCCATGTTGTGCTGATGGGCAGCGGAGAACCGCTGGACAACTATGACAACGTGATTCGTTTTCTGCGGCTGCTGCGGGAAGAGGAGGGGATCCGCCTCAGTCTCCGGAATGTATCGCTGAGCACCTGCGGTATTGTACCGAGGATGTATGACCTGGCGGAAGAAAACCTGCCGGTTACCCTGTGCGTTTCACTGCATGCGCCAAATGACAGCATCCGAAAGCAAACTATGCCGATAGCCAATACCTGGTCTGTTTCAGAAATCATGAAAGCCTGCAGGAATTATATTCAGAAAACGGGCAGGAGAGTGATTTTTGAATATGCACTGTCTGAAGGCGTTAATGCCGGCGAAGCCCAGGCGGAAGAGCTGGCAAACCTGATTCGGGGTATGCAGTGCCATGTGAACCTGATCCCTTTGAACGTTGTTCAGGAAAGGGAGCTGAAAGGCGTTTCAGAGGATCATGTACAGCGTTTCCTGAAAATCCTGCAGGACAGAAATATCTCCGCCACGAGAAGACGGGAAATGGGCGATGATATAGACGGTGCATGCGGACAGCTGCGAAGAAAGACGATCAACTGCTCAAAGGGAGAATAAAAAATGCGCAAGTTTAACCTGAAGGGACATGTTGCAGAACGGATGAAGGGAATTCCCATGGATGAACCGAACCCGGGAAAAGAAGCAGAAGTGAAAAACGAAGAGGAAATGCCTGCTCCCGGATTCAGGGAGGAACAGGGCCGGATTCGATGCACCTGGCGCACCGACGTGGGAAAACTGAGAAAAAACAACCAGGATGCCGTTATTCTGGGCAACGGACTTGTCGGCGTTGCTGACGGTATGGGAGGACATAACGGAGGCGAAATCGCTTCCGCAGGTCTTCGGGACGGATTGCTTCGTGAAATCAAAGACTGTCAGCCGGACTGCCTGACCCTTCAGGAGGCAGTAAAAACCATAAACCTTGAATTGTGGAAACAGCAGGAAAATGATTCTTCTCTGTCCGGTATGGGCACTACACTGACTGTGATCTGGCCTGCGGAAAAAGAGATGATAATCGGACAGATCGGGGACAGCAGGGCTTACCTTCTCAGAGACTGTGAATTAACACAGGTTACGGATGATCACAGCATGGTTGCTGATATGGTCAGAAAAGGCGTTCTGACAGAAGAACAGGCAGCATGCCATCCGATGCGGAATTATATTACGAGGGCTGTCGGAACAGAAGAGGATATAGAAATAGACCTGAAAAAGCATGACCGGAAACAGGGAGACCGCTGGCTGATCTGTTCAGACGGATTATACGGAATGATCAATCGCACACAGCTGCTTGAGATTATGAAGACCGATGATCTGGAACAAACGGCTGATGAGCTCATGAAGGCTGCAATGCAAGGCGGCGGAAAAGACAATATCAGCCTGATATTGCTTCAGGATGACACAGTCATCAGTGAAACCGAAGAGCAGCAGAATCTTACTGAAGAAAAAGGCACTGATACGGAAGCCTCCGGGGAGGTGGATCATCAGTGAAAGAAAAGATACTGGCAAACCGATACCGTCTGACCGAACAGATCGGTATCGGCGGAATGGCGATTGTATATCGCGCAGTAGATCTGAGGACAGGGCATAATGTTGCCGTGAAGGTTCTTCGCCCTGAATATAACGAAGACAGTGAATTTATCAGCCGCTTTCAGCGGGAAGCGGAAGCTGCAAGCAAGATGACCCATCATAACATCGTCAATTTGCTTGACGTTGGTATGGATGGTGAAAACAGATATCTTGTGATGGAATACGTTCAGGGGAAAACCCTGAAGACAGTTATACAGGAACGGGGAAAACTGAGTCCGGCACTGGCCGGGCAGATCGCGATCCGCATTCTCAGCGCACTGGAACATGCACACAGGAACGGAATCGTTCACCGTGACATCAAACCGCAGAATATACTGGTGCATGCGGACGGACATATCAAAGTGGCAGATTTCGGTATCGCAAGGATTGCAAACAGTTCCACCCTGACAAAGGGTGATAATGTAATGGGTTCCGTCCATTATTTCTCCCCGGAACAGGCAAGGGGCGAGGGAGCAAACGCAACAAGCGATATCTATTCCACGGGCATTGTACTGTATGAGATGCTGACCGGACGGGTGCCCTATGACGGTGACAATCCGGTTGCAGTGGCCATGCAGCATCTGCATGCAACTCCCATCCCCATTCAGAACCTGGCCCCGGATGTCCCCCCGGCACTTGTCAGGGTCTGTATGAAGGCCATGGAAAAAAATCCGGCGATGAGGTACCAGACAGCCCGGGATATGGCAGCAGATATCAGGGCGGCACTAGAAAACCGGGGCGGTGAAAAACCTGCTTTCCAGGAAAAGGAACTGGATGTCCAGCAACCCAAACCGCAGATCAAAGAAGGAAGCAGGCCGATCGCAGATACAGGAAAGAACAGGATCGAAACTGCCAGGAAAAGAAAAAAATGGACAATTATTCTGACGGCTGCATTTATTCTGCTGCTGATAACCGGTTTTTATTTCGGTATACAGGCCATTCTGCGGCAGGTATGGACAACAGCAAAAGTCCCGAATGTTGTCGGACTGGAGTTTAAGGATGCGGAAGACATTCTTGCCCAGGAAGGGCTGAAATGCAGTGCCATGTATTACAGCAATGAAACTGTCAAAACGAATTATGTTTTCATGCAGGCCCCTGAAGAAAATGCCGTCAAACAGAAGGGCGACACGGTTATGCTTTCCGTATCCAGCGGTCCTTCACAGATTCAGGTGCCCAACCTGATCGGAATGAATTTGGATGATGTAAAAACCCTGCTGAATAATACATCACTGAGCGGTGACTATAATAAAGTGCCCAGTGACGAATATGCCGTGGACACTGTTGTATCCCAGATGCCTGCCGCCGGCGAAAAAGTGGACAAGGGTACAGTCATATCCATAGAGTACGGCGGAGGGAGTACGACCATTCCGCGGCTGACAAACCTGACGCTGGAAGAAGCGGAAGCAATGCTGGAAGCGAACCAGTTGAAACTGAATCCCGTTCTATCCTATACTGACACGCGAAACGCCAAAGATCACGGCAGAGTAGAGAGCCAGAAACCTGAAGAAAACCTGGTAATTACCCTGAACGCCCCCGTTACTCTGAATCTATACCGATATCCCACGGACCGCTCCCAGAAGAACATTGAAATCAAACTGCTGGATACTGATCAGGATGTCAATGTGAAGATTATGATGAAAGCTGAAAATTCCAATTTCGACATTGAAGCCTTTCAGTCCGTTTTCCCGCCGGAGATGGACAGAAAACAGCAGGTTACAGTGAATCTGCCTGACGGACGGAATTATATCTGTACAGTTTACCAGAACGATATACCGGACGAACCATTTGTAATAGGGAACTGAACGAATGAGTGAAGAAAAACTGCAGGGAGGCGTGTCGGACACCGACAGCCTGAAACGGGGAACCTTGATCCGCGGAATCGGAAGTTTCTATACCGTAAGGGATACAAACCGGAATGAATATACCCTGCGGTGCAAGAAAAAATTCAGGCATGAGCGGATTACTCCTCTGGTCGGTGATGAAGTTCTTTTCAGTCCTGGCCAGGGGGATGAGCACGGCTGGCTGGAGGAAATCCTGCCAAGAAAAACAGTTTGCCTGCGGCCGCCGGTTGCGAATGTGGAACGGCTTGTCATCGTTATCGCACCGGTTCCGGAGCCGGATCTCCTGCTGGTGGACAGGCAGATATCCAGGGCGTTTTTCCAGCAGATGGATGTTCTGATTGTAGTAAACAAATGTGATCTGGATGATCAACTGTATGAAAGGATAAAGCAGGAATACGCATATACAGGCATTCCTGTGATTCCGGCGAGCGCCAAATCCGGATGGGGAACAGAAACGGTCAGGGAAGCACTGAAAGGAGCTTTATGCTGTTTCACCGGACAGAGCGGCGCCGGCAAGAGTACCATGCTGAATGCCCTCCTGGAACTGAACCTGGAAACAGGCGGCATCTCACGGAAAATATCCAGGGGTAAAAACACAACAAGACATACGGAACTGATTGAAAGAAACGGAATCCGCGTGATGGATACAGCAGGTTTCAACCTGCTGGAAGCAGAAAACGCACTTGAACCGGAGAAACTGAAGGAAAGATATCCGGAATTTATTCCATATGAAGGGAAATGCAGATTCCGGGAATGCCTTCATGACCGGGAACCGGGATGCGCAGTCAGCGAAGCCGCCATGGAAGGGAAAATCAGTCCGGAAAGACTCAGCAGGTACAGAATCCTGCTTGCGGAAACAAGGGAAGTGTGGAGGGACCGATATGATTAAGATTGCACCAAGTATTCTGGCTGCGGATCCTCTGAATCTGGAAAGAGACGTGATAAAAGCAGAAAAAGCAGGCTGCGACTGGATTCATGTGGATGTGATGGATGCTCATTTTGTTCCCAATCTTGCTTATTCAGCTGATGTGGTGAACCGCCTGAATCAGATCACCCGGCTGCCCCTGGATGTCCATCTGATGATGGATAATCCTGATTCAATGATTGATCAATTTCTGGATGCAGGTGCCTCCTGTCTGACCATTCATGCAGAAATAAACAAAGATATTCCCAAACTTCTGAAGAAAATACAAATGCGGGGACGCATGGCAGGCATTGCCCTCAAACCGGACACGCCCAATGAAACAATTGCAGAATACCTGGATATGGCGGATCTTGTACTGATGATGACTGTTGAACCCGGGTTCGGCGGACAAAAGCTTGATGCCCGGGTAATCAGCAAAATCCGTAAGCTGAAGGATGCGGGATACCGGGGAGAAATCGAAGCGGACGGGGGAATCCGGGAGGACAATCTGGAATTGCTGGCAGCCAACGGTCTGACAGTGGCTGTTATGGGAACCGCACTGTTTCATGAGGAAGATATGGCTGGATGCATCGGCAGGCTTCACCGTATCGGAAACGGAAACTCACAGTTCTGAGCATGGAGAAATGATATGATATACAGACAGGATACCATAGCAGCAATTGCCACGGCACCCGGCGCCGGAGGAATCGGGATCATCCGGATCAGCGGACCGGAGGCTGAAAAGATCCTGCTGAAGGTTTTCCGTCCGAAGAATGAATGCGTTCATGCACCTGAATCACATAAATTAGTCTACGGATGGCTGACAGATCAGGATGAATTGATCGATGAGTGCATGGCGGTTATCATGCGTGCCCCTAAAAGCTACACACGGGAAGATGTTGCAGAGATACAGCTTCACGGCGGGAGTTATGTAGTCAACCGCGCTCTTTCAATGTGCCTCAAAGCAGGTGCAAGACTAGCGGAAGCCGGGGAATTCACACGCCGGGCTTTCCTGAACGGGCGAATCGATCTCAGCCGGGCTGAAGCAGTCATGGATATGATCAATGCCCGCGGTGAACAGGAACACAGGGCTGCAGCACGACAGCTGAACGGGGGCGCAGCTTCCTTCATCCGTCTGTTTTCCGATGAACTGTACAGCCTTCAGGCCGGCCTGGCGGCCTGCATTGACTATCCTGAAGAAATAACGGATGAAGAAGGTACAGGCGTACTGAAAGAAGGTCTTGAACAGCTGATTTGCAATCTGGAGGATTCCATCGATGAGCATGCGTCAAGAATGATCAGGCAGGGACTTCATATTGCCTTAATCGGTAAACCAAATGTTGGGAAAAGCAGTCTGTTAAATGCATTGCTGGGTGAAGAACGCGCCATTGTGACAGATATTCCCGGAACAACAAGGGATATTGTGCCGGGAGAAATTACAATCAACGGATTCAAAGTAGTACTGACCGATACAGCTGGGATTCATGAGACAGAGGATCCGGTGGAGCGGATTGGCGTAAAAAAGTCAGAAAAGGCCAGGCAGGAAGCGGATGCTGCACTTCTGATCCTTGATGGATCGGAGCCTGTTGATGAAACTGACCGTGAACTGCTGAACGGATTCAGCGGACCGGGAGCGGTCATTATCAATAAAACGGATCTGCCGCAGAAGGTGACAGAAGAAACTGTTCGGGAGATAATTCCTGCAGCGATTTGTATTACTGTAAGCGCAAAGGATCGGGACAGTCTAGTTCCATTAAAGGAATACCTCGGAAAATTTGTACAGATTACAGATCAGCTTGCACTGACACAACCAAGGCACCTGGATGCAGCACGCAGAGCGGTGAACCATCTGAAGGATGCGCTGAAAACCCTTGAGTGCTTTACACCGGACCTGGCAGCAACAGACCTTCAGGCTGCACAGGCGGCACTCAGCGAGATTACCGGGGATAACGCTGATGAAAAACTGCTTGACAGGGTTTTTTCAAGCTTTTGTGTCGGAAAATAAGACAAAAGGAGATATTCGTATGAATCAGTATCAGAAAGTGATCACAGGAAGGGACAGCCTGAAGAAACTGCCGGAAATGCTGAAAAAACTGGAGATCAGTAAACCGATGATTGTAGGAATGGAACCATTAACCGGTACTTTGCTGAAAAAAAACCCGTCACTTCTCACGTCACCGGTCTATTCTGCCTTTCATCCAAATCCGGACCTGTCAGATACGGAAGCCGGGGCTGAGATTTATATCAGAGAAGGCTGTGACGGACTTATTTCTATCGGAGGCGGATCCAGCATTGATACAGCAAAAGCGATCAAAGCACGGATGAGTGCCAAGACGGAGGATGATATTGTTCACAGCAGGCTGGTTTTCGACAAATCCTGTCCGCATATCGCAATTCCCGGTACAGCCGGCACGGGTTCGGAAGCCACCCAGATTGCAGTAGCCTATGTAAATGGCAGTAAAGTCAGCCTGAATCATCCGGAACTGAAACCTGACGGCGTTATACTTGACGCAGCTCTGCTTGACTCACTGCCTGCCTATCATAAGAAGTCATGTGCATTGGATGCTCTTGCACAGGGCATTGAAAGCTACTGGAGCAAGGGCTCAAATGATGACAGCAAAGTGCATGCGTTCCTTGCGATAATCGGTGTGCTGGATAATCTGAAGGCATATCTGGACGGAGATCCTCATGCGGCAGAAGAAATGCTGGAAGCCAGTTACCAGAGCGGAAAAGCAATTCAGATTACCCGCACAACAGCGGCACATGCCATGTCCTATATGCTTACGAAGCGGCTTGGCCTGGCTCACGGACACGCTTGTATGCTGACACTGCCCGTATTGTGGGAGATAATGCAGGACCGTGAGGAAATGAAAGAATTGCTGCAGGATCTGAGCGGTAAAATGAGACTTGGCGACATGCAGCTTGTACCTAAACTGCTGAAAGGAATTCTGTACGATCTTGAAATGACAATACCTCCTGTTCCGGATGAGGCAATCCTTGATGAGCTTGCTGATTCAGTGAATGTGGAAAGACTGAACAATCATCCGGTACGCCTGACAAAGGAAGAAATCAAACAGGTATACCGGCGCTCCATGACTCCGCTATGTGATAACGAAAAGCAAGCCTGCCTCGATATCTGGAGGTATTACGGGAGGAAATAAAGAATGGGCGAGAATCTTCATGCCGGCCACCGTGAAAAGATGAGAGACCGGTTTATACAGGATAAAGGATTTGAAAATTTCGAGGACCATCAAATACTTGAACTTCTTCTGTTCTATGCCAATGCACGGACAGATACAAATCCGCTCGCTCATGAACTGCTGGACAGGTTCGGCAGCCTGAAGGGAGTTCTTGAAGCAAGACCTGAGCAATTGATGCAGGTAAAAGGCATCGGAAAACAGCAGGCTGTGCTGATCAGCATGGTGGTGCCGCTGACCAGGGTATGGCACCGGTGTGCAATGACCGTGCCTGATAAGATCAGCAACAGCCGTGAAGCTGAGGATTACTGTATGTCCATTCTGGCAGGAGAACGTACAGAACGGTTTTACGTCATCTCACTGAATGCGAAATGCAACGTTCTCGGACGGCGCAAAATATCTGAAGGATCGCTGAGTGAGGTTTCGGCCTATCCCAGGATGGTCATGGAAACTGCTTTAAACTATAATGCACACAGCGTTTTACTGTGTCATAATCATCCCGGTGGCACATGTGCGCCGTCTCCGGAAGATATTGCCTCAACATTACAGCTTCAAAGACTCCTGAACGGTGTGGGGATACTGGTACTTGATCATATTATTGTGGCGGGGGACAGAACGTACAGCATGATTCAGCACGGAGACATTGACTACAGAATCAAAGGCAGGTAAATTATGAAGGGTTCAAAAACCAGGATTGTTTTCAGGATTCTTGGAATATTGGCCGCGCTGGCGCTGATTGTTTACACCGGTATTATCGGATATGTCTGCATTCGAGAGGGGAGCGTGGGGAAAAAGGTGCCTGATGCGGATCAGTATGATGCAATTATTGTCCTGGGAGCACAAATCAAGCCCGACGGAACCCCGAGCGTTCAACTCGGATGGCGGCTGGATGCTGCTGCAGAAGCATACAGAAAGAAACCTGTTCCTGTGGTTGTTTGCGGTGCCCGGGGAAAAGATGAACCCATGACTGAAGCTGAAGGTATGAAAAAGTATCTGAATGGTAAAGGGATACCGGAGAAGGATATCCTGGAAGACCCTGCATCTTTCAATACCAGGCAGAACCTGAAAAATGCCGCTGCGCTGCTGGCGGATATGTCAAATGTACAACGGGTTCTGATTGTTACAAGTGATTATCATGTGCCCAGATCCCTCGCACTTGCCAAAGATCTGGGATTCAGCGCATACGGACTCGGAAGTCCCTGCAAACCTGAGTACTGGATTAAAAATCACGCGCGGGAAGCGCTGGCATGGTGCAAATACTGGGGAGTAAAATATCTGCATCTGCCGCTGGAGTAAAGTATGTATACTGAGATCATCAGAGACAAGCTGATCAGAAACAATATTGTATACCGGGATAATCTTCCGGAAAAACTGAATATATATCTTTTGCTTCTTGAAGAATGGAATCAAAAGATTGATCTGACATCTGTATCCGATGCGTATGAAATGACAGACAAGCATTTTATTGACAGTCTTGCTGCAATAAAAGCTGAACTGATCCGGGAAAATGCTTCCCTGATCGATGTCGGTACAGGCGCCGGATTTCCGGGAATGGTACTTGCTATGGCAAGGCCTGATCTCAGGATTACCCTGATGGATTCCCAGCAAAAGAGACTGAACTTCCTGGAAGCGGTTGCAGATGCTGCAGATGTCCGGAATGTGAATCTGGTTCATGCAAGAGCGGAAGACGGAGCCAGAATAGCGGAATTGAGGGAAAAGTTCGACTATGCGACAGCCCGTGCGCTGGCACCGCTCAACATTTTATGTGAATACCTCCTGCCGTATGCCAAAGTTGACGGTTACGCCCTTTGCTGGAAGGGGCCGGCACTGAAGGATGAAATTGAAAACGGACGAAAAGCAGCATTTCTGCTGGGCGGAAGGCTTGAAATGCCAGTTTCCTGTCATGTGGAAGGCAGAGAATGGGAGCATGTGATTCTTCCGATCCATAAAGTGCAGCATACCGCATCCCTTTATCCGCGCAAGGCCGGTATACCGAAAAACAAACCTCTGGGCTGCTGAATACTGTCTGTTGTTCTTGACGGGCTTTTTATGCTGATGCTATACTATCCGAAACGCGGTTGTGGTGGAATGGCAGACACCGGGGACTTAAAATCCCCTGCCCATAAAGCGTGCGGGTTCGAGTCCCGCCAACCGCACAAAACACCTGCAGGGATCATTCCTGCAGGTGCTTTTCGTTTCACACCGACAATGGGTCGGATACATGGATTATTTGCTTTCAAAGGAAAAGGAGAAGTCGGTAATTGCTCCCATTTTCGAACTGATCCAGCCGGTTTTTCCGTTTTCCAGACGGATCATAAACCACATCCCGGGAGAGATATCCAAAACTTCATATTCCCTGGACGCAAGTGCATGCCCGATGATCCTGCCGGAAGTCCCGGGATCCTTTCTCACATTTGGATTGTCGTGAGAACGTACTTTAAAATGCAGGAGAACAGAATGCGCTTCTTCATCAGTAACAGGGGAGGAGAAATCATCTGATGAACCGGAAACAGAAGAGATGAACCAGCGCTTCAGGAAAGCAGTCCGATCCGCAAAAGCTTGTTCATCTTTTTTCAGAGCGGAAAGTTCATTCCGGAGAGTGTCAATTTCTGCGTTCATATTTTCCAACTGATCAGAAAGTGTGACGTTTTCGGCAGCCCGCCTGACGATATCAGATTTCAAAGCTTCGATCTGGCCGTCTCTGTTCAGCAAATCTGCTGTAAGTGAATCAATCTGACTGTCTTTTTGCGAGATTTCTGCAGAAAGAGATTCAGCAATGCTGTTGCCGGTTCCATTGCTGTCCGGAACAACATCGACATTATTCTGTATATCAGGTATATCGGTACTGCCGGATAACTTCTCTGAAAGATCCAGAATCATTTTGTCTTTATCCCCGATATCCGAAGACAGTCTGGCAACCAGTGAAGTACGTGCAGCCAAATCCTTTTTGACGGAAATAAGCAGCCTCTCTTTACCCTCATTTTCAGCAGACAGAATATGCAGCTGTCTGCTTTGCTGTTCATAAGCCTCAGTCAACAGCCGAAGCTGTTCATTTTTTTCTTCAATCTGTAAAGTCAGATTACCGATCTGTTTGTTTTTTTCGTCTGTCTCGGTGATCAGATTGTTTATCTGGATGCTTTTGTTTCCGGATTCTTCTGTGAGTGACTGAATCTTTGCTTCGTTTTCTGCTTTTTCAGAATTCAGGCTGCCAATCTCAGTATTTGATTCGTTTACCTGCGTGGTAAGTGCTTCGATTTCCGTGTCTTTATTCCGGACGGATTCATTCAGCAAAAGAATCTGTGCGTCCTTTTTTTCGGATTCCGAAACAAGTGCGTCAATGCGGATGGAGCTTTGCTCATAATCAGCAATCATGGCAGAAATCTGCGCTGCTTTTTCTTCCGTTTCAGCAGTCAGAATGTCTATAAGGACACTTTGCTGTTCGGTCGTTTCAGTCAAAGAGTCAATCTGCGAACTTTTATTTTCCGACTCAGAAGACAGCGTTTTTATAAGGGCTGCTTTCTCCTCATTTTCTGCGGCCATAGCCAGGATCTTTTCGTTTTTATCTTTCAGTTCATCAGTCAGGAGACCGATTTGTCCATTGGTTTTGTCTGCTTCAGATGACAGGGAATGTATGCTGTTATTTTTCTCATTGATATCGGATGTAAGTTCTCTGATTTTTTCATCCCTGTTACTGACGTCTTCCTTGAGGGAGGAAATCTGAAGAAGCTGGTTTTCATTCTCATCTGACAGGGTAAGGTTTGCTGCTTTCAGATTATCAAGATCACCCTGAAGCCGAGCGATCTGTTCCTCCTGTGATTTGGCTGTTTCTGACAGGAGCGCAATCTGGCTGTCCCTGTCTGCAAGATCAGCGGAAAGGAGACTTGAGTTGTTTTCATAGTCAGAAACAGCAGTATTCAGAGTACTGATCTGTTGTTCTTTTTCAGACAAAGCATTGCGCAAAGAAACAATATCATTTTCCAGACCGGTTACTGTGGAATGGAGACCTGCCTGTATGACTGAGTGATCCCTTGCGCCGGAAAGCCAGAGGATACAGAAAACAGCTGCGATCACTGTCAGAAAGGAGATAATAATACCAGCCAGCCCTTTTCTCATAACAATCACACTCCTTTTAGGCCATACAGTGATCAGGAAGAGTATACGTACCGATGTTTATTGAAACTGAATTAATTCTACACAACCTGATATTGTATGTCAATCAACAGCCTTCTCAGGCAGAAAAAGCATAAAAAGTAGATGAAGGGAATCATTCCTACAATATGTTGTATTGACAATTAAAAAATAAGACGTTATAATACATCTGTTTTGAGCCGGATCACAGATTGAAGGAATGGCATAATATACATAAGGAGGATTAATATGGGGAAATACTTCGGCACTGACGGCTTCCGCGGAAAAGCCGGTGTGGTTTTAACCGCAGAACATGCATTCAAGACAGGAAGATATCTTGGCTGGTATTACGGGAAAAAGCATCTGGATGACAAGGCAAAAATAGTAATCGGAAAGGATACAAGGCGCTCATCATATATGTATGAAAGTGCGCTTGCTGCCGGAATTACCTCTTCCGGAGCCGATGCCTATCTGCTTCATGTTACTACTACACCCTGTGTCAGCTATATTACCAGGACTGAAGATTTTGACTGCGGAGTGATGATTTCAGCCAGCCATAATCCATATTACGATAACGGCATCAAACTGATGAACGGCAAGGGCGAAAAAATGGATGATGAACTGCAGGATTCCATCGAAGATTATATTGATGGAAAAACCGGCGATCTTCCTTTTGCCGCTGAAGACCGCATCGGATGCACTGTGGATTTCTATACCGGCAGAAACCGTTATATCGGATATCTTACCAATCTTGCCACCCGTCCTTTTGATGACCGTACTGTAGCGCTGGACTGCTCCAACGGAAGCAGCTGGATGATCGGGCCTGCAGTATTCAATGCGCTGGGTGCAAAAACCCATGTGATCCATAACAAGCCCGACGGATTGAACATCAACAGGGAATGCGGTAGTACACACATAGAATCACTGAAGGAATATGTAAAAGACAACAAACTTGATGCCGGATTTGCATTTGACGGCGATGCAGACCGTTGCCTTGCCGTGGATGAGAACGGAAACGAAGTCAACGGCGATAAAATAATGTATATCTGTGCCAAATATCTTAAGAGCAAAGGTCAGCTGCCCAGCAATACAGTGGTAACTACCATCATGAGCAATTTCGGACTGTACAAAGCGCTGGATGCAGCAGGCATCAATTATGAAAAGACTGCTGTGGGCGACAGGTATGTTTATGAAAACATGAAAGCATATAATCATCTGATCGGCGGAGAACAAAGCGGTCATATCATCTTCCGCAAACATGCCCGCACAGGAGACGGACTTATTACGGCTATTATGCTGATGGAGGTTATGATTGATACACAGCTTCCTCTTTCTGTCCTGGCTGAGGGATGCAAAATGTATCCCCAGGTTCTGAAGAATGTAGTCGTGGATGATAAAGACGGAACCTTAAGCGAACAGAAAGTGATGGATGCTGTCAATGAATGCACAGAAGCGCTTGGAGAATCCGGACGCGTTCTTCTCAGGAAGAGCGGAACAGAACCGGTGCTGCGCGTGATGAGCGAGGCAACAACTGTCGAGGAATGTGAAAAATATGTGGATCATATAATCAATGCCATGCGGGAAAGCGGACATCTGATCGAGGTGAAGAAATAATGCTGAAGACAAAGGATTTATTTGATCTGACTCATACACGGGCCGCGGAAATACTGGAGAATACGGAATATCCATGGGAAGCTCTCGGAAAAATAAAAGAGTTTATCATCACGCTGGGAGAAACGCTTCCCAAAGATGAATTTGATGAGATCAGTGAACATGTCTGGATTGCAAAGGATGCTAAAATATATCCCAACAATTATATCGGAGCTCCGGCCATCATCGGACATGAAACAGAAGTACGGCCCGGTGCATTCATTCGCGGAAGCGCCCTGGTGGGAGATCACTGCGTGGTCGGAAACAGTACTGAACTGAAGAATGTTATCCTTTTTGATAATGTGCAGGTTCCGCATTATAATTATGTGGGAGACAGCATTCTTGGATACAAGAGCCATATGGGAGCGGGCTCTATTACTTCCAATGTCAAGAGTGATAAACTTCTGGTGACTGTCCGGTGCGGAGATGAAAAAATCGAGACAGGACTGAAAAAGATCGGCGCAATGCTTGGCGACCGTGTGGAAATCGGATGCAACAGCGTACTGAATCCGGGCACAATAATCGGACGGGATTCAAATGTTTATCCTACTTCCTGCGTTCGCGGCACAATTCCGGAAAAGAGTATCTGGAAAAACAATGGAACCATTGTTGCGAAAAATTAAGATATTTCAAGGAGGGAATGAAAAATGAAGGTCATTATTGCAAAAGACTATGAAGACGGCGCCCGCAGGGCAGCGGATATAATTGAGAAGATTGTCCGGGAAAACCCGGAGTGTACATTGGGCCTTGCTACAGGGTCCAGTCCTGTAGGCATGTACAAGGAACTGTCCCGACGCTGCCGGGAGGAGGGACTTGATTTCAGCAAGGTTCACAGTGTGAATCTGGATGAATATGTAGGACTGGACGGCACTCATGATCAGAGCTACCGCTATTTTATGAATGAAAACCTGTTTAACCACATTAATATTGATAAAGCCAACACCTATGTGGCAAAAGGAACCGGAGATGTGAAAGCCAATCTGAAAGAATTCAATGATATTCTGGATAAAACTGATATTGAGATTCAGGTGCTGGGCGTGGGACCTGACGGTCACCTTGGCTTTAATGAACCCGGGGATACCCTGTTTGACGGAGCCCACGAAGAGACACTGGATGATTCAACCATTGAAGCAAACAAGCGGTTTTTCGCCAGCAAGGCAGATGTGCCGACCCATGCTGTAACGATGGGAATGGGCAACATCATGCGTGCAAAACGGCTGATCATGATTATCAGCGGAAACAAGCAGGAGGCCGCAACCAGGCTTCTGATGGAGAATAAAATCGACCCCAGGTGCCCCTGTACTTTTCTGCGCCTGCACAGGGATGCAACCGTTGTGATTGAAAAGAAACTTGCCGATGAAATTGGCTACAAGGGATAAAACATGTTTACATCGGTTCGGGTTTTTCCGGGGATTACACACATTACAGATGCCATGGGAGTCAGTTTTACGCTGATTGAAGGGGCGGAGTATTCCATCCTGTTTGATACGGGATACGGACTTGAGAATACTGCTTCCTATGTGAGCACACTGACATCCAAACCTTTGAAAGTGCTGCTTTCCCATGGGCATCACGATCATGTACTTGGTGCCAGATGGTTCAGTGAAACATATCTGGCCGAAGAGGATCTGGAAGAATTCAGAGAAAGAACCGGCCTGATACAGAGGAAAAAAGTCACAGAACAGGCAAAAGGCAAGAATGTCAAGGTTCCGGATGATTATTTGAAAGCCAGGATTCAGACACCCAAAGCAATCATTTTTCCGGATTGCACAGACGGTTTCAGTTCTGTAACGGAAAGGCCCGGAAATCTGACTGTCCGTGTGATCAGGATACCGGGACATACACCCGGAAGTATTGTGATTCATATTCCTGAATATCATCTTCTTCTAACAGGCGACAACTGGAATCCATGTACGTGGATGTGGTTCCCGACTTCGCTGCCGGCATGTATATGGCGGAACAATATGCTGCGTCTGATCAAATTCATCGAAAAGAATCGTGATGATGAAATTGACCTTGTTCTTTGTTCCCATCAGCCAAATATGAGAACCGGGAAAGAATTAAAAGCCTTTCTGGAATTCATGACCGATGAAAGAATTGCTTCGGCACCGGCTGTGGATATGGGAGCTCCGATTAATACCCATATGATTCATAAAAACACTGAGGACTGGACTTTGATTTTTGACATGGATAAGGTCTGAAAAAAGATCTGCCGGAATTTCCGGCAGATCTTTTTACTGGAAAGAAGTCATATGCTGAAAAGAAGTTCATCATAAGTGGGGAAGGGCCAGCAGCTTTTATCAGTCATCGTTTCCAAACGATCTGCGGATTCCCGGAGATCGTTCATGGCAGGAAGGATGATATCGTGCATATAACGTGCATCCTCAAGTGCGTTGGCTCCCACGGGGTGTGCCTGAAGGGCGGACTCAAGCTTCTGAAGGTCAAGGCTCATCTGATCGGTAGTAGCGCACAGGGAAACAGTCAGCTCGGGGCCGCTGGCACATTCGCAGCCGATTTCCCTGATATTTCTGGATGCGGCAGCCATATCTCCGATATATCGAAGGACAGCAGGAAGAATCTGGCGGCGTGCCATCATGATCATTGTGTTGGCTTCAATCGCTATAATTTTGGCATAGGAATCGAGACCGATATCCTGCCTGGATCTCAGTTCTGATTCAGAGAGAACCTTGTGAGTTTCAAACAGGCGGATATTTTTTTCAGCTGTATAGCAGGGAAGCGCATCCACTGCGGAATCAAGCCTTGAAAGACCGCGCTTTTCAGCTTCCTGTATCCATTCGTTTGTATAGTTGTTGCCGTTAAAAATGATCCGTTTATGATTATGAATCGTGCGAACGATCAGATCGTGCAGGGCAGAACGGAAATCTTCCGCATTTTCCAGTTCATCCGCAAACTGGCGAAGACTTTCCGCTACGATCGTATTCAGCACAACATTTGCATCGGAAATGGAATCGGAGGATCCCAGAGAACGGAACTCAAACTTATTGCCTGTAAAGGCAAAGGGAGAGGTACGGTTGCGATCTGTTGTATCCTTCGGGAATTTAGGAAGCATGTGGACACCGATTGTCATATCTATTTTCTGACGTCCGTCATAATGGGATCCCGCTTCAAGGGCCTCAAGGATTTCAGTCAGTTCGTCTCCGAGGAAAATGCTGATGATTGCCGGCGGCGCTTCACATCCGCCCAGCCGATGATCATTTCCCGCTGACGCAACAGATGCCCGAAGCAGATCCTGATATTCATCCACCGCTTTGATTACTGAAGTCAGGAACAGAAGGAACTGAGCGCTCTCATGGGGACTGTCGCCGGGTTCCAGCAGATTGTAGCCAGTATTGGTAAACATGGACCAGTTATTATGCTTTCCGCTTCCGTTTACACCGGCGAAAGGCTTTTCAGACAAAAGACAGTGCAGACCGTGACGGCGGGCCACCTTTTTCATCAGTTCCATGGTCAGCTGATTATGATCGCAGGCCACATTGACAATGGAATATATGGGCGCCATCTCATGCTGCGCAGGAGCTGTTTCATTATGTTCAGTTTTTGCAAGAATTCCAACCTTCCAGAGTTCTTCATTCAATTCAGTCATAAATGCCTGAACCCGGGATTTGATTGTGCCGAAGAAATGATCTCCCAGTTCCTGCCCTTTCGGAGCCGGAGCACCGAACAATGTGCGGCCGGCAAAAATCAGATCACTACGCCTGTCATACAGCTTTTTCTCAATGAGAAAGTACTCCTGCTCGGGGCCGACTGTGGGCATAACGCGTGTGGCATCCATGCGGCCGAAAAGATGCAGAATACGGACTGCCTGCCTGTTCAATGCTTCCATGGAACGAAGGAGCGGCGTTTTTTTATCAAGAGCTTCGCCGCCGTAGGAACAATAAGCAGT
The DNA here is from genome assembly GCA_045111455.1 of Christensenellales bacterium. Lineage (GTDB taxonomy): Bacteria > Bacillota > Clostridia > Christensenellales > Aristaeellaceae > Aristaeella. The sequence goes on from JBGUGL010000022.1 coordinate 269,904, forward strand.
GGGGATACACAGAACATGATCCTTGATAAACGCGTAAGAAGTAGGATCCCATGCAGTATATCCACGGGCTTCAAAAGTTGAACGAAGGCCGCCGCTGGGCAGGGAGGATGCATCCGCTTCTCCCCTGACAAGCTCCTTTCCTGAAAACTCCTGGATTACACTGCCGCCCTGTACAGGAGTAATAAAAGCATCATGCTTTTCCGCCGTGACAGAATTCAGCGGCTGAAACCAATGCGTATAATGAGTGGCACCGCGCTCCAGCGCCCAGTCTTTCATGGCGTTGGCAACCACGCTGGCAACCTGGGGATCCAGACGGCGTCCTTCATCAATAGTTTTGTGCAGCGCCTTGTATGTTTCCTTCGGGAGACGCTGGCGCATGATGGAATCATTGAATACATTGATACCAAAAACATCATCGACGTGTGCCATCGGAATCCCACCTTTCAGTCAAACGTAATAATTAAGTTTAGAAGAGATATGTTAACGTGTCAAGGAGTTTTTCCTGACTGCAGCAAAAGAAAAACAAAAATCAGGAAGATTGAAAGCTTTGGAAAATGCATATGGCAGATTTATATCAAGATGGAAAAAAGTAATATTTTCTACATATTCATTGAGTCCAAAATATGTTATGATATATTCGCACGCTAAAGTGTGAAATTGAGCGGGAAGTGAAGATATGTTTGAACCTAAAATCAGGAACACACAGACAGATCTGCTTATGAAGGCTATCCTTACACTGGAAACTGAAGAGGATGCATACCGTTTCTTCGAGGATCTGTGTACAATCCCGGAAATAAAGAGTATCAGCCAAAGGCTTGAAGTTGCCTATCTACTGGACAGAAAAGAAACATACCAGAAAATCGCGGATGAGACGGGGGCTTCAAGCGCCACCATTTCCCGGGTTAACCGTTCTCTGACTTACGGTGCTGACGGATACCGCAGGGTTCTGGATGCAATGGGAGAAGAATAATCAAAATGGATCTGACAATATTAAATCCGGAACAACGAAGAGCGGCAGAGACGCTGGAAGGACCGGTGCTGATCCTGGCCGGGGCAGGCAGCGGAAAAACACGTGCGCTGACATACCGGGTCGCAAACCTGATCGATCACGGTGTGCCGGCATGGTCGATTCTTGCGCTGACTTTCACAAACAAAGCAGCCAGAGAAATGAAAACCCGTGTTCAGCATATTATCGGTGAAACACAGGCAGAAGAAGCCTGGATCAGTACGTTTCACTCCACCTGCGCACGAATCCTGCGCAGGGATATCGAGAAGATTGGATACAGCAGGTCTTTTACAATTTACGATGATGATGACCAGCAACGCGTGCTGAAAGAAATCCTGAAGCATCTCAATATTGACGACAAGTTTCTTCCTGTTCGTGAAATTAAGGCAAAAATCAGCGATGCAAAAAACAGGATGCAAACCCCCGACGAATGGTTTGCAAAAACATTCCGTGACAGGCGGAATTCCATGATTCATGATGTAATGACGGAATATGAGAAGCGGATGAAAGAGCTGAATGCTCTGGATTTTGATGATCTGCTGCTCAAAACACTGGTTCTGCTTGCCGATCATCCACCGGTGCTCGAAGTATACAGAAGACGTTTCCGTTATGTACTGGTGGATGAATACCAGGATACAAACAGGACGCAATATGAACTTTTACGCCTGCTGACAGCAGAAAGCAGGAATTTATGTGTTGTCGGCGATGACGACCAGAGTATATATGGATGGAGAGGCGCTGACATACGGAATATCATGGAGTTTGAAAACGATTATCCTGATGCCACGGTGATAAAACTTGAACAGAATTACCGCTCAACCGGAAATATACTAGATGCAGCGAATCAGGTAATAGCGCACAATGAGGGCCGAAAAGACAAAACTCTCTGGACAGAACATGATGCCGGGGAAAAAATCACCTTATACTGTGCTCAGGATGAACGTGATGAAGCGGAATGGATTGTTCAGCAGATACAGAGACTGAAACTGAATGATACTGCCCTGGGTGAAATGGCCGTACTTTACAGAACAAATGCCCAAAGCCGTATCCCCGAAGAAGTTCTGATGCAGGCAGGAATACCATACCGTGTATTCGGAGGGCAAAAATTCTATGAACGCAAGGAAATCAAGGATATCCTTGCTTATTTGCGCGTTATTGCCAATCCATCAGATGATATTTCACTGACGAGAATCATTAATGTACCCAAACGCTCCATAGGTGAAACAACGGTCCAGATACTGACAGACCATGCGAGACGGCAGGGAATTCCAATATATGCAACAATGGCCGTACTTCCGGATGAAATCAGCAGCCGCGCAAAGAACAGTGTTTCTGACTTCTTCAGAATGATGACAATGCTCAGTGCAATGAAGGAAAGCATGGACCTGGAAACATTTCTTGATGCACTGATCCGCATGACCGGACTGGAGGAGCAATACAGGAAAGAAGATACCGAAGAAAGCCTGAGCCGGATAGAGAATATACAGGAATTCAGGGGGTCGGTGCATGAATTTGTACAGTTGAGTGATCAACCCACACTGGAAGCCTATCTGGAGAATGTTGCCCTGGTGACAGACCTGGACAGAGCGGAAGACCAGAGCGGATACGTGACATTGATGACCCTTCATTCAGCAAAGGGACTCGAATTTGACAATGTTTTTATTCCAGGTATGGAAGAAGGCATTTTTCCGTCAGCAAGAAGCCTGGAAGAAGACAACCGGCTTGAGGAAGAACGTCGGCTGATGTATGTCGGGATTACCCGCGCACGAAGGAGGCTTTATCTTTCCCGTGCATCGGAACGGATGATGTATAACCAGTACAGCCGCAATCCGGAAAGCCGTTTTCTGGAAGAAATCCCTGCACGGCTGATCAGGCAGGAATATTCGAATAAAACGGGTTCCCCATACGGAAAGCGGATGGAATGGAAAAACCGGGAATATGACGGATCCGGATGGGATAATGAAACCGAACCTGTTATGTATCCCCGTGTATCCATTCAAACACTGGGAAAGCCGAAACTGAAAATCAAGGGGAATGATCCTGGAAGCATTCCGGGGGTGTCAAAAGGGTTTGTTGCCAGCGGAGCAGCAGCAATGGCGGGATCTGCCATGCAGAAACTGTTTATGCCCGGAGATCGGGTCAGACACCCCAAATTCGGATACGGACATGTTACAACTGTATCCGGTTCAGGGAAAGAAGGAAGGATCAGCATCCGGTTTGATACGGCCGGAGATAAAGAACTTGCTCTGATGATTGCACCGATTGTGAAGGTGGAGGAAACGGATGGATAATAAACAGCAGAGAATGCAGGAACTCATCAGCACTCTGAACCGGGCATCTCATGCCTATTATGTAATGGATGATCCTGTTATTTCTGATATGCAGTACGATATACTGTATGATGAACTGAAGGCGCTTGAGGCAGAAACGGGTGTTGTGATGCCGGATTCTCCGACCATCCGTGTGGGCGACAGCACCCTGAAGGAATTCGAGCAGCACAGGCATATCAGTCCGCTCTGGTCAATGGACAAGGTGCAAAGCCTGCAGGAACTGGATGCCTGGGTGCTCCGGACAGAAAAGCTGGCTGAAAAGCAGGACCTGCAATATTACATAGAATATAAATTTGACGGACTGACGCTGAACCTGACCTACCAGGAGGGAAAACTGATTCAGGCAGCCACACGAGGAGACGGAAGAATCGGCGAGGCGGTACTGCCTCAGGCGAAAACCATTCACAGTGTGCCAAAGTCAATCCCCTACAAAGGCCTGCTTGAAGTTCAGGGCGAATGTATTATGCGCCTGAGTACACTGGAGAAATATAACAAAACTGCGAAAGAACCGCTGAAGAATGCACGGAATGCCGCAGCAGGAGCATTGCGTAACCTGGATCCGGCAGTGACTGCTTCGCGTCACCTGGATGCTTTCTTCTATCAGGTAGGCACAATAGAGAATCCGCCTTATGACAGTCAGCCCGGTATGCTCGATTTCCTGAGGCAGAACGGTTTCCAGGTCAGTCCGTATCTTGGCAGCAGCAAAGGACGGGAGGATCTTGAAAAATGCATCCTGGATATTGAGAAGCGTCGGGAAGACCTGGACTGGCTGATTGACGGCGTTGTCATTAAAGTCGGAGACTACAGTCTGCGGGAACGGATGGGTTACACTGAAAAGTTTCCGCGCTGGGCTGTAGCGTATAAGTTTAAAGCGGAAGAGGCTGTTACGAAACTGATTGATGTAACCTGGGAACTGGGCCGGACCGGCAAGCTGACGCCGCTGGCCCATGTGGAGCCGGTGGATTTCTATGGTGTAACCGTGCGGAAAGCCACATTAAACAATCTGGGTGATATACAACGCAAAAATGTAGCCATCGGATGTGATGTCTGGATCCGAAGGAGCAATGACGTTATCCCTGAGATTATGGGAAGAGCAGGCGGCCTGAAAGCCGGAGAAAAACCCATTGAAAAGCCGCAGGTGTGTCCTGCGTGCGGAAGCATTCTGGTCGAACGCGGCGCTCACTTGTTCTGTATGAACCGGGAAACGTGCCGTCCTCAGGCTGTTGCAAGACTGGCACACTTTGCAGGTCGGGAAGCAATGGACATTGACGGGTTCAGTGAAAAAACCGCAGGACAGTTATACGACCAGATGGGTATAAAGCAACCCGCGGATCTGTACACTCTTACCCCAATGGATTTACTTATGCTGGATGGTTTCAAGGAAAAAAAAGCCGGCAACCTTACAGAAGCACTGGAAAAAAGCAAACACTGTGAGCTGGATGCGTTTCTGTTTGCGCTGGGAATTCCAAATGTCGGCAGGAAGACCGCCAGGGATCTTGCTCAACGGTTCGGCACACTTGAAAGAATAAAAGCAGCTGATGAAACAGAACTGACTGCCATTCCTGATATCGGCGGGATTGTTGCCGGAAGCGTTACAGAATATTTCAGTTTTCCTGAAAACATTCAGATGATTGAAAGACTGATTGATGCAGGAGTTCATCCCAGACCGGTGTCAGCTGCAACAGAAGGCGTGTTTTCAGGAAAAAGTATCGTTGTGACCGGTACATTGCCACATCTCAGCAGAAAACAGGCCGAGGATCTGATCAGGAGCCGGGGCGGGAATGCGGCCGGTTCAGTCAGTAAAAAGACCGCTTTCGTCGTTGCAGGAGAAGATGCAGGCAGCAAGCTTGCAAAAGCACAGGAACTGGGCATTGAAATAATCAATGAAGATGAGCTGATCAAGAGGGCTGAGGGAGAGATAAAATGATTTCAAATATCATCAGCATATTCAACAATCCAGGCATGTCCATCGGAGAAAAGATCCTGTATCTTGCCATGTTTGCCACCTGTATCCTCTTCAGTCTTATTCTGCACGAATGTGCTCATGGCTGGGTCGCACTGAAGTGCGGTGACCCCACAGCAAAATGGATGGGCAGGCTGACATTGAATCCTTTGAAGCATCTGGACCCTATCGGGACCCTGTGTATGCTGTTCATGCGAATCGGCTGGGCCAAACCTGTCCCGGTCAATCCAAGAAATTTCCGTCATTACAGGAGGGATTACGTTCTTGTATCGGTTGCAGGCATAGCTGTCAATACATTGATTTTTCTGATCAGTACATTTATGGCGGTCGTTGCCATAAACAATATGAAAATGAACTGGGTCTATTATGTTTTCCAGTTTATGATTATGCTGGCACAAATGAATCTTTCCCTGGCTGTTTTCAATCTTCTTCCGGTACCGCCGCTGGACGGCTTCAAGATTCTTGATCAGCTGGTTTTCCGGGGCAGTCTGAATATGTCAGGTCAGATGATGCGTTATATTCAGATCGGGTTTCTTGCAGTATGTGTATCGGGTATGCTGAACGGACTCCTGAGCACTGTGATCAATACAATATTCAATGCTGTATTCAATTTCTACATTGGACTGATGTAAAGCATGTGTGGTGCATGATGAACAGACTGGAATTTAAGCTGAAGGATTTTGACGGACCGCTTGATCTTCTGCTGACTCTGATTGGAAGGGCGCAAATTGATATCCGGGATATCTTTGTCAGTGAAATTACGGATCAGTATCTTGAAATAGTGCGAAATGCACCGGATCTGGATATGGATGAAGCAAGCGATTTTCTGCTGATGGCAGCAACGTTACTGGAAATCAAAAGCCGTGCTATGCTGCCCCGCCCGCCCAAACAGGAGGACGAAACAGATCCGGAAACTGAACTGATCCGCAGGCTGGAGGAATATAAACGTTTCCGCCAGACAGCAGAAAGCATGAAAGATTTTGAGGATGCGGCAAAAAGAGTATTTACAAAGCTGCCGGAGGAATATCCGCTGCCGCCTCAGGAAGTCGAAATTACCGGCCTGACGCTGTCAGGACTTCAGGAGGCTTTCCTTCGTATCTGGGCAAGACGGCCTCAGCTGGAGGATGACCCTGAAAGAAACCATTATGCCCCCAGAAACATACACAGAGACAGTCACACGGTGCAGGACTGCATGCTGAACCTGATGTACAGAATCAGAAAGAAAAAGCGAATGAAGTTTGAGGATGTGTTTTCAGATGCACCAACACGTGAAGAAGTTGTAACCTATTTCCTTGCTGTGCTTGAACTGCTGAAACTCGGGCATATGCATGTCAGGCAGACAAATGTATACGGAGGAATAGAACTGATTGCGGGGAAAGTCAGAACCGCGACAAAACAGAAGGATCTGACTGAACTGGCCGGGGAGGTGGCGGCAGGAAATGAACAGTGATGAAGGAAACCTGAAGGGTCGGATTGAAGCAATTCTTTTTGTGGCAGGAGAAGCTGTCAGCATTCGTAATCTGGCCAGGGCACTGCAGATCGGAGAAAATGAAGTCAGAAGTGTGCTGAATGAAATCAGAGATGAGTATGATTATGAACAGCGCGGCTTTATACTGAAAAAATTCGGAGACAATGTACAGCTTGCCACACGTCCTTTGTATTCCGGGGATGTAGTGAGACTCCTGCAGCCTGTTCAGCAACAAAGCCTGAGTCAGGCTGCCATGGAAACGCTGGCTGTTGTTGCCTATAAACAGCCTGTGACAAGGGCTGAAGTTGAACAAATCCGGGGAGTAAAATGTGACTACAGTCTCCAGAGCTTAATCAACAAAGGAATGATCCGGGAAGCCGGCAGAAAGGATACTATCGGGAGGCCCATCCTTTTCTGCACAACAGATGAATTCCTGAGTCACTTTGGGCTGGAGGATCTGAAAGAACTGCCGCCGATGCCGGAACCGACGGAAAACATTACGGCTGAAGTCGAAGCTGCGGAAGATATTATTCCGTAAACATTCCTGTGCGGACCAGTCAACGAAAGGAGAAAAAACCATGGACGAGCAGAGAAGACCAAGATCCAGAGAAAAGAAGGTTGTCAACGAAGGCAAAGGTGTCGAGAAACGCGGACAGGGACTGGGTACAGGTCCAGTAAACAATACCGGGAATTATGAAGACCGGCGTATACAGCAGAACACCGGTACATCTCCTTCGTTCGGCGGAAACAGACAGAATTCAGGCAATGGCGGGTTCGGCCGCCAGCAATCCAATACCGGCAATCCGTTTGCCAGTAAAAGGCCTGTTCAGGGACAGGGAGAAGCCTCCAGTCTGTTTGGACAGAACAGGCAAACCGCACGCCCGGGAGATCCTTTCAGCAGCAGGCGCCCCGTTTCAGGCACAGGAAATCCCTTTGGAAACACAGAGCATAAAACAGTGAATTCTTCCGGCAGTTCACCCAGACAGTATAACAGTGCAACAAAACAGACCGGCAGCGGAATGCATCGTTCTTCCGGTTCGGGGTCCGGCGGCAAAATGATTCTGATTATTATTGCACTGATTGTTCTCCTGGGAGGAGGAAAGCTTGGCGGCTTGTTCGGAGGGGAAGATTCCGGCTATACCTCCATTCCACAGCAGACCGGTTCTTCAGTCAGCGGCCAGCAGACCACAGGCAGCAGCACGGAAGGTATCGGTAATCTGCTTCAATCATTGCTGGGCTCCGGTACCACAACAGCGTATGACCTGAACGATACCGCAGGCCTGTTTTCTGCAGTGGGAAACTCCGGAGCAGTTCCCGCTTCAGGCAGTCCGGCCGGGCAGTATTTTACAACAGAATCTTCTGACAATTCTTCCGTACCGGATGAAAGTGTGTCAAAGAAAGCCCGTGACAAATACACGGTATTGCGCGGCAATAACAGAGACACTGTCACAATACTTGTATATATGTGCGGAACAGATCTCGAGAGCCAGCAGGGTATGGCCACGTCTGACCTGAAAGAAATGGCCAATGCCACCATCGGACAAAACATCAATCTGATTGTATATACAGGCGGATGCAGCAGATGGAGGAACAATGTTATATCCTCCAGGACAAATCAGATTTACAGAATCAGTAACGGAAAATTCGAATGTCTTGAAGACAATGCCGGCAATGCCAGCATGGTTAACCCGGAGACGCTGGTTTCCTTTATTCAATATGGAAAGAAAAACTACGATGCAGACAGAATGTGTCTGATTTTCTGGGATCATGGCGGAGGATCTGTCAGCGGATTCGGATATGATGAAAAAGTCGGCCATAATCAGTCCATGACCCTGGCGGGGATCAACAGCGCTCTGAAAAAAGCGAATGTGAAATTTGACTTTATTGGGTTTGACGCCTGCCTGATGGCAACTGTCGAAAACGGTCTGATGCTTGGACAGTATGCAGATTATATGATCGCCAGTGAAGAAACTGAACCGGGTGTTGGATGGTACTATACAAACTGGCTGACGAAGCTCAGCAGGAATACAAGTATGCCGACCATTGAAATCGGGAAAATGATTGCTGATGATTTCGTGGAAGTATGCAACAGGCAATGCCGGGGACAGGCAACAACACTTAGCGTGGTTGATCTTGCCGAACTGCAGGCAACGGTACCGGAGGAATTGAAACAATTCAGTATTGGTACGAATGACCTGATTCAGAACAAGGAGTATAAAAAGGTTTCCTCAGCGCGCAGTAAAACACGTGAATTTGCACAGCAAACTAAAATAGACCAGATAGATCTCGTGGATTTCGCCAGACATCTCGGTACAAGCGAAGGAAAAACACTGGCAAAAGCACTTCAGGGTGCGGTGAAATACAACCGTACCGGCGGTAATATCAGCAGTGCGCACGGCCTGAGTATTTATTTCCCGTATAAGCGTGCCAGCAAGGTAAATCAGATGGTATCCACCTATCAGGCTATCGGCATGGATGAAGAATATACCAGATGCATCCAGGAGTTTGCGAGTCTGGAAGTATGCGGACAGGTCAGTGCCGGTACATCTCTGAACGGATACGGCAGCGGGAACAGCGCTTCTTCCAGCCTGCTGGGAAGCCTGTTTGGTTCAGGCAATAACGGATACACCCCCTATACACAAAGCGGTCTTGAGGAACTGCTGGGAGGTATGTACGGCAGCAGCGGTTCCACAGGAAGCATACTGGATCTGTTTATGGGCAGGAGCATGACTGCGGATAAAGCAGCCGGCTATATAATGGAAAACCATTTTGATCCATCGATGCTGTACTGGCAGGACAAAAAGATCATCCTACCGGATAACCAGTGGAATATGATCACTGATGTTGTGAAGAATGTATTCTATGATGACGGAAGCGGATTCATTGATCTTGGATGTGATGCAGAATTTGACCTGAACGGGAACATACTGACAGATAATTTCGACGGAACATGGATTTCCATTGACAGACAACCGGTAGCTTACTATTATCTGAATACCGTAGAGGACGGTGATAATTATGTTATCAGCGGTTATGTCCCGGCAATCCTTAACGGTGAAAGGGTAAACCTTATTCTTCTTTTTGACAGCGAAAGACCTGAAGGTTACATTTCAGGCGCACAAAAGGTTTATAATGACGGAGAATCAGACGCGCAGGCGAAAATGCTGATTTCAATCGGCAGGGGTGACCGTATCCAGTTCCTTTGTGATTATTATGATTATGAAGGAAATTACCGGGACAGTTATAAACTGGGTGAGCCGGTTACACTGGGCGATTCAACAGAAATTGCCAATACCCCCATCAGTTCGGATAAATGCAGGGTAACCTATCGATTTACAGATTTGTATCAGCAGCATTACTGGACGCCGGCAGTATAATAATACCTGAAAGAAGAATGGAGATTCCAAGATGGATCTGAATGAAAAAATAGAGAAAGTGCTCGAAAAAGTTCAGAAAGCACCGAGATATACAGGCGGTGAGATGAACACAAAGGTCAAATCCTGGGATTCATGTCCTCTGCATTTCGGTTTCTGTTTTCCGGACACATATGAAGTCGGTATGAGCCATCTGGGAATGAAAATTCTGTACGGCCTGATCAACCGTGAAGACTGGAGCCTGTGTGAACGGTTCTTCATGCCGTGGACGGACATGGCTGCACTGATGGAAGCGGAAGATCTTCCCCTGTTATCCATGGAAAGCCGTCATCCGCTGAATGCCTTTGATGTGGTGGGATTTACACTGCAGTATGAGATGAGCTACAGCAATATTCTGTCCATGCTGAAAATGGGTGGAATTCCAGTGGAAAGCAAAGACAGAGGAGAAGAGGATCCGATTGTTGTTGCAGGAGGTCCCTGCGCTTTTAATCCGGAACCGCTGGCAGATTTTATCGATGCGTTTATGATTGGTGACGGTGAAGATGTTATGACGGAACTGAACCGTGTAATTCTCAGGCGCAGGGAAGAAGGGTTAAGCCGTGACAATTGCCTGAAAGAACTGGCCAGGCTTGAAGGCGTATATGTACCTTCACTGTACGATGTGACTTATCATAATGACGGAACCATCAAGGCGGTAGTGCCGAATAGTGAGGAAGCACCTGAGAAAGTAAAAAAACGTGTTGTAACCGATCTTAACAGCACCTATTATCCGGAAAGCTTCCCCGTACCTTATACAGAGGTTATTTTTGACCGTATAATGCTTGAAATCATGCGGGGCTGCACACGCGGCTGCCGGTTCTGCCAGGCAGGAATTCTTTACAGACCTGTAAGGGAGAGAAGCCTGGAGAAGCTGATTGATCTGGCTGAAAAACTGCAGGCTTCAACAGGATATGAAGAGATCAGTCTGAGCAGTCTTTCGAGCGGTGATTACAGCTGCCTGCCGGAACTGATCCGGGAACTGATGAAACGAATGAAAGAGAAAAGAGTTTCCATTTCATTGCCAAGCCTCAGAATAGACAGTGTTTTGAAGGAAAGCCTGGAAGAAACACAGCAGGTCAGAAAAACGAGTCTGACCTTTGCGCCGGAAGCAGGTACGCAAAGATTGCGCGATGTGATCAATAAAGGGGTTACGGAACAGGACCTTCTGGGAAAGGTGCGGGATGCATTTGAAGGCGGATGGAGCAGTGTAAAGCTGTACTTCATGTCCGGCCTTCCGACAGAAACAACAGAAGATCTGGACGGTATTGCGGATCTCGCCAGAAAGGTGATTGCGGAATATTTCAATGTACCGAAAAACCAACGGGCAAAGGGCCTTCGTGTGACTGTAAGCGTGAGCGTATTTGTTCCCAAACCTTTTACCCCATTCCAATGGGCAGCCCAGGACACCCTGGAAACAATCATTGCAAAACAGGAACATCTGAAGCAGGTACTGAATATCAAGGGTGTTACTTTTCACTGGCATGAACCTTATGTCAGTTTCCTGGAAGCCTGCTTTGCAAGGGGAGACAGAAGAATGGGAGCTGTTCTGAAACGCGCCTGGGAGAAGGGCTGCGTTCTTGACGGATGGAATGAAACATTCCGGTATGATCTGTGGATGGAAGCATTCAGAGAATGCGGTATTGATCCGGCTTTTTATGCCCATCGGGAAAGAAAAAAAGAAGAAATACTTCCATGGGATCACATTGACAGCGGTGTGACTAAACAGTTTTTATGGAGAGAAAAGGAAAAAAGCGAATGCGCTGAAACCACAAAGGATTGCCGGAAAGGCTGCAACGGCTGCGGATTAAATCGCTGGAAGGGAGTTTGCGCATATGCGAATGCTGGCGGTATTTGAGAAGGGGGAAAGGATCCGGCATATCGGGCACCTGGATATTCAGAGAAGTGTGCAGCGCGGACTTCGCCGAAGCGGCCTGCCGGTTGCATATTCAAACGGCTTTAATCCGCATATTCTGATTACTTTTGCCAGCGCTCTCTCAACTGGCGCATGCGGGAAAAGAGAAATCATGGATGTATCAATGGCTGAGGAAGTAAGTGCTGAAGAATTCCTTGAACGCATGAATAAGGCTATGCCTCCGGAAATGCAGCTGAGTGAGGCCAGGGTACTGGATCAGAAGCATCCTGCTATGATGGCCATCCTTCAGGCAGCTGAATATGACCTGCTGATCCGGGATCCTGAACAGGCGAAAAAAATAATCAGTGCTATTCCCGGATTAATGGGGAAAGAGACGATCCCTGCGATGCGCAAAACAAAGACTGCCCTGAAAGAGTGCGACATCAAGCCTTTGCTGTATTCGCTGTCCGGCAAAGGGCAACATATCCGGGTGATTATGACCCTTACAGAAAAAGAAGCCTGTAAACCCGGGATGCTGATGGAAGCTCTGGCACGTGAGGCGGATATAACAGAAGAAATCAGAGTGCTTGTCACCCGTACACAGCTGTTTGGAAGGAATGAATCCGGAGAATTGACACCGCTGGAGAGACTGTGAAGCATGAAAAGAATGATAATCAAGGGCCCTGATTTCTGCGCGGTTACTGAAAACGGGGTCCTGACAGAATACATTCCGGAAGATAAGGAAGCCCAATGCGGTGCCATTATTCTGGGCAAGATCGAAAGAATGATGGCAGGAATGGACTGCGCTTTTGTTGATATAGGAAGGAAAAAGGATGGATTTCTTCCCCTGAATGAAATCAGTAAAAGTTTTTCGGGCAAAACGCCAAAATCAGGGGACATGATTATTCTGCAGATCAGAAAGGAGGAAACAGGCGGGAAAGGTGCCTTTCTGACACGCGATATAACTTTACCGGGAAAGTATATACTGCTTATGCCTATGAATCGTTATATCGGAGTCAGCAAGAGAATTCATGATATCACGATCCGTGAAAGACTGAAAAAAACCGGAGAAAAAATATCCGAAGGCAAATTCGGAGTTGTTATGAGAAATGCTGCTGCATATGCAGATCCGGAAGAAATCCAGCAGGAAGCAAAGGAGCTCAATACGGTTTGGCTTCGGATATCCGGACAGGATGCTTCAGATTGCCGGCCGGGAAGTGTCCTGTATGAAGATGATCCTGTCCAAAGAATTCTGGAAGATTATGCAGCAACTGGAATAGACGGAGTAATTGAAACAGACAATGCGGACTCAGCGATCCGAAAACAGCTCAGACAGGCTTTGGAGCGGAAAATCCGCTTGCCGGGAGGCGGAAATATCGTGATTGACCGCTGCGAGGCTATGACCGTAATTGACGTCAATACAGCTTCCGCCGCAGGAACAGCCGTAAAGGAGCGCAATATACTTGCAACCAACCTGGAAGCCTGCGAAACGATTTCCCGGCAGGTAAGGCTTCGCAACCTGAACGGAATTATTCTCATCGATTATATTGATATGAACAGCGATACTGACCGAAGCCTGGTTATGGAGAAGCTTCAGCAATGCTTCAGCGAAGACAGAATCAAAACAGTGATTCATGGATGGACCAGCCTCGGACTGATGGAAATGACCCGAAAACGTACCAGACCCAGCCTTTATGAGCATATGTATCAATTATGCGATGAATGCGGCGGAAACGGATATATACTGAGGGAGCAGAAAGAATGAGCAATCAGGGAATACTTGTCACCCGGGAAGAAGCAGAAAGGCAGAAACATTTCACAGCCATGGTGCGTACTCTTCCGCATCGGCCGCAAAGCTACTATGTGGTAACCTACGGCTGCCAGATGAATGCCCACGATTCAGAAAAGATTGCCGGCATGCTGGAAACAATGGGAATGACGCCTGCCGGAAAGCGGGAAGACGCGGATTTTGTGATTTTCAATACGTGCTGTGTCCGGGAAAACGCTGAACGGCGCGCATTGGGCAATGTAAGCTGGCTGAAGGAGGTCAGGAAACATCATCCTGATCTGCTCATTGCTGTATGCGGCTGTATGATACAGGAACCCGGAATGGCTGAAATCATCCTGAAACAGTATAAATTTGTCGATCTTGCATTCGGAACAGCAAATCTGCATAAACTGCCTGAAATGATTTATATGACCCTCAACAGCAGAAATCAGCTGATCAGTGTCGAAGACAGGGATGTTATTGCCGAAGATCTTCCGATCCGGAGGTTGAGACAGGATGCAGCATATCTGACAATCATGTACGGATGCAATAATTTCTGCAGTTTCTGTATAGTTCCCTATGTACGCGGCAGGGAAAGAAGCAGGGAACCTGCTGCGATCCTGAAAGAAGCTGAAAACCTTCTGAAATCCGGTGTAAAAGAGATCATGCTTCTCGGGCAGAACGTAAACAGTTACGGCAAGGGACTGTCCGGTGACCCTACATTTGCAGGACTGCTTAAACAGCTTGATGAAATGGGCATTCCCAGGATCAGATTTATGACAAGCCATCCCAAAGACCTGAGCGATGAACTCATCGATGTCATGGCCAACGGCAAACATATTCTGCCGCAGTTTCATCTTCCTGTACAAAGCGGAAATAATGAAATCCTGTTAAAGATGAATCGTCATTATACACGTGAACAGTATCTGGAACGCGTGGGAAGTCTGAGGAAAGCAATTCCGGACATTGGACTGAGTACAGATATCATTGTCAGTTTTCCGGGAGAAACAGAGGCGCAGTTTGAAGATACGATGAGCCTGGTAAAGGAAGTAAGGTATGACAGTGCTTTCACGTTTATATACAGTCCAAGAACCGGAACCAGGGCTGCAAAAATGGACGGCCTTGTCCCGGACGGAATCTCCTCTGAACGGATACAGAGACTGATTGCATTGCAGGAAGATCTTCAAAAGGAAACACTGAAACGTTTTATCGGGCAGGAAGAAGAAATACTTGTGGAAGGATTGAGCAAAAGAAGTGAAAAAGCTGTTTCCGGAAAAGGTCTGCACGGAGTTTCGGTAACAATTGAAGGCAGCGCAGCAGATATCGGACAGATAGTCAGATGCAGGATAGATAATCTGAAAAACAATACACTTACAGGAAAAAGAATCTGAAAGGAAGCATAAAATGAAAGAGGTTATGCAGAAAGCCCAGGAACTTGCTGAGGCAATACTTAACAGCGAAATATACCAGGATATGAAAAAACAGGAAAATGCAGTACAGCGGGATGCAGAGGCAGCCGGCCTTCTGGGAGATCTGATTGAAAAACGGCAGCGCGTGGAAAATGTGCTTTCAGGCACAAAGATGAATCCGGATGAACTTGCGGAAGCCAGCCGTGAAATGGAAGAAGCAGAAAAAAGAATGAATGAAAATATAATGATTATGTCATTGAAGGACAAACGAAAGGATTTTCAGACGATGATGGACAACGTCAATAAAATCCTGCGGCTTGTTATTACAGGTGAAATCGAAGATGAAAGCAACGGCAGTAACGGATGCGGCGGAAACTGCAGCTGCTGCAGCGGATGTCGCTGAGAAAGGGATCAGGATGGCACTTTCACCCATGATGCAGCAGTATCTGAGGATCCATGACGCATATCCGGACTGCCTGCTGCTGTTCCGGCTGGGAGATTTTTACGAGCTCTTTTTCGAGGATGCCAAGACAGCGTCAAAAGAACTGGAGCTGACACTGACAGGAAAAGACTGCGGCCTGGAAGAACGGGCACCGATGTGCGGCGTGCCTTATCACTCTGTCAATACTTATATAGAGAAACTGATCAGCAAGGGATATAAAGTTGCCATCTGTGAACAGATGGAGGATCCTGCACTGGCAAAAGGCCTGGTGGAACGGGATGTGGTTCGTGTGATCACAGCCGGAACTGTTACAGATCCAACAATGCTGGAAGATAAATCAAACAATTATCTGATGTGCGTCTATCTGGACGGTAAAAAAGCCGGGATTGCATATGCAGATGTATCCACAGGCGAGTTTTATGTAATGGAGCCTGATATAAAACTTTTGCGTGCCCAAATTGCACGAGTCAGCCCCATGGAAGTCATCTGCAATGATCCGCCCCTGCTGACAGAAACAGCAGGAGCTGACCTGCACGGCTTGAGCGGCCAGCCGCAGACATGGTTTCAGCGCCGGAACGCTGAAGAAATGCTCTGCGATCATTTTCACCTGACACAGCTCACGGCACTTGGCCTGGCAGACAGTAAAGAAGCTACCTGCGCAGCAGGGGCGCTGCTCAGATATCTGCATGAAACCCAGAAAAACAGTCTGGAGCATATCATAATGCTTCGGTTTGCTGAGAATGGCAGAAATATGCTGCTGGATCAGAACACAAGAAGAAATCTCGAGCTGACAGAGAGCCTGCGCGGAGATCGCAGAAAAGGGACTTTACTCGGACTGATTGACAAAACCAGCACAGCTATGGGAGGTCGTTTGCTCAGGAGCTGGGTGGAACAGCCGCTGCTGGATGAAGCTGAAATATCAGGCAGACTCGATGCAGTTGAAGAACTTGTAAAGAACCGAATGCTTGGCATGACCCTCGCAGAAGAGCTTGAGGGAGTTTATGATATGGAGCGGCTTATGAACAAAGTCGCATACCGGAACATGAATGCCAGGGACTGTCTTGCATTATGCGCAAGCCTGAAAAGAATTCCCGGAATAAAGGAAATGATCCGATCAGCCCAAAGTGCCCAAATGATCAGAATTCAGAGAGAGCTGGATCCATTGGAGGAACTGACCGACCTGCTTGAAAGAGCGATTCATCCAGATGCGCCGGTTGTTATTACTGAAGGCGGAATTATCCGGGAAGGCTATTCAGAAATCCTGGATGAGTACAGAGAAGCCCAGACCAGCGGTAAACAATGGATTCTTGATCTTGAAGCAAAGGAACGTGAAGCTACCGGCATACGGAATTTACGGATTCAGTACAATAAAGTATTCGGGTATTATATAGAAGTAACGAAGAGTTTTCTGAACCAGGTTCCGGAAAGATATATCCGCAAACAGACGCTGACAAACGCTGAAAGGTATATGACTCCGGAACTGAAAGAGGTTGAACAGAAAATTATTGGGGCACAGGAACAGAGCGTACGGCTGGAAATTCAGCTGTTTGGTGAAATAAGAGACAGGATTGCGGAAAAAATCAGCAGCATTCAACAGACAGCACAGGCTCTGAAGCAATTGGATGTTTTCCAGAGCCTGAGCCGTGTCGCATCCGAAAACCGCTATGTCCGCCCGACAATTACTTCTGATGGTTCACTGTCCATTATTGAAGGCAGGCATCCCGTAGTGGAGCAAAACCTGAAAGAAGGGGAGTTTATACCCAATGATACAATACTGGATTGTGACGAAAACAGAATGATGATTATCACCGGACCCAATATGGCCGGTAAAAGTACATATATGAGGCAGGTTGCCCTGATCTGCCTGATGGCCCAGATCGGAAGCTTTGTTCCGGCAAAGGAAGCCAGCATTCCGGTTTGTGACAGAATATTCACCCGTGTGGGAGCAAGCGATGATCTTGCCAGCGGGCAGAGTACATTCATGGTTGAAATGAGTGAGACAGCCCACATTCTTCGCAATGCCACAAAAAACAGCCTGATTATTCTGGATGAAATCGGGAGGGGAACCAGCACATTTGACGGGCTTTCCATTGCATGGGCTGTAGTTGAATATATAGCAGACCGTGAAAAAATCGGCGCAAAAACATTGTTTGCAACCCATTATCATGAACTGAGCGAACTGGAAGGACATCTGGAAGGAGTAAAAAACTTCTGCATTTCTGTAAAGGAACACGGGGAGGATGTGCTGTTCCTGCGAAAAATAATCCGCGGAGGAGCAGACAAGAGTTTTGGTGTGCATGTTGCCAGACTGGCCGGTATTCCCAGACCGGTTATAGTCCGTGCCCATGAAATCCAGGCAAGACTTGAAGTCAGCGATATCAATCAGATAAAGATCGGGCAGAATATACTGGGGGAAGAAGCAGCAAACAGGAAGAATGAACAAATGGATCTGTTTGATTACAAAAAAGATGAGATCATTCAGGAACTGCAGCAGCTTGATGTAATGGCAATTACACCTATGGATGCTATGAATATGCTGTTTTTGCTGCGTGAAAAAGCAAGGAAACTGTAAAAAGAATCCGGAAAGGAAGCAAACATGGCCAAAATCAGACCGCTTAGTGAAAATATGATCGGAAGGATTGCAGCGGGTGAAGTGGTGGAACGACCGGCAGCTGCGATCAAGGAACTGGTGGAAAACAGTCTGGATGCCGGAGCAACAGCTGTGACTGTTGAAATACGGGAAGGCGGTATGTCCTATATCCGGGTGTCCGATAACGGTTGCGGCATCGATGAAAGCGACATCAGAATGGCATTTGAACGTCATGCGACCAGCAAAATCAGCCGTGAACAGGATCTGGACGCAATTGCGACCCTGGGGTTCCGCGGAGAGGCACTGGCCAGTATTGCAGCTGTATCAAAGGTCACAATGACAACAAGAACATCGGAAAAGGACACAGGTCTGAAGGTTAAAAATGAAGGAGGAAAAATAACTGATATCCAGGAAACTGCGTGCCCTGTCGGTACGACTGTCGTAGTCAGTGATCTGTTTTACAATGTACCGGTCCGAAAGGGATTTATGAAAAAAGCAGGACAGGAATCAGCGGCTGTTCATGAACTGATAACGCAGTTACTGCTGAGCAGACCGGATGTATCTTTCAGGTATATCTCAAACGACAAAACGGAATATCACTCGCCCGGTGACGGACAGACAGCCACTGCGCTTCAGACTGTTTACGGAAGCCAGGCAATGAAAGCAATGAAGGCAGTAGACGATCACGGAAACGGCGTAATCATAAAAGGCTGGGTCGGAATCGGTGAAAATGCAAGGGGGAACCGTTCACAGGAGCTGTTCTTTATAAACGGACGGGTAATGCACAGCCGTATCCTGAACGAAGCGGTCGAGACTGCATGCCGGGAACGTGTTATGATCGGAAAATTTCCGGTTTGTGCTTTATATATAACGATTGCATATGAAGCAGTGGATGTAAATGTACATCCGAACAAACTGGAAGTCCGGTTCCGGGATGAGCCCGGTGTATATGAAGCTGTCATGAGTGCAGTGCTTTCGGCACTGAAGGAACGGGACGCGTTTGAACATCCGGTGGAAATGACACTGGGCGGAAAACAGAATGCAGATAATGAACCGCAGCATGAGAGAAGCAGAATTCAGATTCCGCAAAGCAATGCTGTTGTCAGTGTTTCCAGCACCCTGCCCAAGGAGGCGACAGCTGCGCAGAAACCTATTGCAATAACGGAAAAACCGATTCCTGAATTCCGGGAAGTTTATATTCCTGTACAGCAGACAAAAACTGAAAAAACGGATTCAAATATTCTGCATGAAACGCAGCAGGTTTCTGAACATTTTAACGCAGCAGAACAGGTCAGCACCATCCTTCCTGTCATCAAAAAGCCAATGAAAATATTCGGTGCTTTATTCAACACATTCATTCTGATTGAATACGAAGACCAGCTGCTTATGGTCGACCAGCACGCTGTACATGAAAGACTGCTGTTTGACAGACTGATGAAGGAACACAATGAGAAAACAAATGGTGGACAGGAATTGCTTGTCCCCATCGTTATCAGTGTGACCAATGCAGAACAGCGCCTGCTGGAAGAAAACCGCGAGGCACTTGAAAGTATTGGTATGATTGTGGAGGCATTCGGTGAACGGGATATTGCCGTAAGAACAATCCCCATGATCCTTGGCGAAGCACAGGCCCGGGATTTTATCCGTGATGTGCTTACGGAACTGGAGAACGGAAAGGATCCGACATTTGAAAAAAAGAGAACGGCCTTACTGCAGACTGCCTGCAAACATGCAGTCAAAGGAGGAGAAGCACTGACGGAAGAAGAATTGAGAAGTCTTCTTGACAATATGATTGAACAGAAGGTTACCCCCACCTGTCCTCACGGAAGACCGCTTGTTGTTTCCATCAGTCACAGAGAACTGGACAGAAAATTCAAAAGAATTCAGAAATAACCGGAGATAGGCATGACTGAAACAATCACTTGCAGAGTACTGACGGGTCCGACCGCCAGCGGAAAAACAGAGCTTGGTGTCAGGCTTGCGGCTGAACAAGGGTGGTCTATTCTCTGCATGGACAGTATGCAGATCTACAGGCGGATGAATATCGGGACAGCAAAACCCACGCCGGAGGAAATGAAAGGCGTTCCGCACTATCTGCTGGATATTTGCGAACCGACAGATCTGTACAGCGTATCGGAATACCGGGATGCGGCCGAGAGGCTGATTTTACAGGAATATGAAAAGGGACGGGAGGTTCTTTTTGTCGGTGGTACTGTACTGTATCTGCAGGCGCTTATGTATCCCATGAGCATGGGACAGGCAGCTCCGAATCAGCAACTGAGGAACGAACTGAATGAGACAGCACTGACCGCAGACGGACGTAAAGCGATACATGACCGGCTGAAGCAGATTGACCCGGAAACTGCGCTCCGGCTGCCTGAAAACGATGTGAGACGTGTTATACGGGCGATTGAAGTCTGGGAGGCTACCGGAGTTCCTTTTTCAAGACAACCGGAGCGCCGGGTTTCCAACGACGGACGATTCAGATGGAAGGCAGTATCCACACAAATGGACAGGGACCTGCTTTACAGACGTATCAATCTTCGCGTAACAGAAATGATAGAGAAAGGACTGAAGGATGAAGTGGAGGCTCTTCTCTCTGAAGGAGTGCCTGATGATGCCAGAAGCATGTGCGGTATAGGATATAAAGAAATGATACCGTGCGTGCGCGGTGAATACAGCCTGGATATCGCAGCTGATAAGATAAGAACAGGAACCAGACATTATGCCAAACGACAGATAACATTCCTGAAAAAGGAAAAAGAATTAAAATATGTGAGAACAGATCAAAGCGGTGCTTATGAGGAAATACGGCAACTGCTGCTGTGAGGTTGAAAGATGAACAGAATTGAGAAAATGATCCGGCAGGCTGAAACAGAGCTGAAAGATGCATTTGAAGAAATAGATCTGAATGAGGAAAAACGGACACAGCAAATTCTTGATTCATTCAGAAAGCAAGGAGTCAGCTATCGCCATTTTTCACCATCGACCGGCTATGGATACGATGATATCGGAAGAGATACCCTTGAAAAAATATATGCGGATTTGTTTCATACAGAAGCTGCCCTCATGAGACCGCATATATCCAGCGGAACTGCGGCACTGAGCCTGACGCTGTTCGGACTGACGAAACCGGGGGAAACGATTTTAAGTGCCACCGGAATGCCTTATGATACGCTTCAGAGTGTTATCGGCATCGGAGAAAACAATACACCGGGATCGCTGAAAGAAATGGGTGTAAACTTCAAATGTGTGGATATGGAAAACGGAAAGATTGACGTATCTGCAGTGGAAGCTGCCATTACAGCTGATACGACACTGGTGATTGCCCAGCGAAGCAGAGGATATGAATGGCGTCCAAGCCTGTTCCCTGATGCGTTTCAAGAGCTGGCGAATATGATTCACACCAGACATCCCGGAATCAATCTGATGGTAGATAACTGTTACGGAGAATTTGTTTGTGCTGATGAACCGACGGATTACGGTGCAGATTTATGCGTTGGAAGCCTGATCAAGAATCCGGGCGGTGGCATTGCACCGACAGGAGGATATATTGCCGGCAGGAAGGAACTGATTGAAAGAATTGCCGGAAGACTGACTGCTCCCGGACTTGGGAGGGAAATCGGTTCCTATGAAGCTTCCTACCGGCCTTTTTACCAGGGCCTGTTTATGGCACCGCATACGGTGGCGCAGGCATTGAAAACAGCTTTGCTTGCAGCAAAAATCTTTGAAAACCTGCATATAGAGACATCTCCTTCTTCAAATGAAAAGCGTGCTGATATTATCCAGGCAATCAAAATGGAGACGCCTGAAAGACTTGTGGCTTTCTGCCAGGGTATTCAGACAGCCAGCCCGGTAGACAGCATGGCAATGCCTGAACCCTGGGATATGCCGGGCTATGATGATCAGGTAGTCATGGCTGCAGGAACATTTGTGGCCGGAGCCAGTATTGAATTAAGCGCAGACGGACCGATCCGACAGCCGTTTACAGCTTTCATGCAGGGTGGACTTACCTATATACACGGCAGAATAGCACTGTCTGAAGCACTTCGGAGAATGATCGGAACAGGTGCGCTGAAGCTTCCCGAACCTTGACAATGGAAGGTATGAAACATATAATATTTTATTGTGTACAACTCAAATAAAACAGCTGATCGGAGGGACGGAAATGGACATTCAGACTCTTGAATCATACGCACGGCAGGTAAGGAGAGATATCATTATTATGACTGCTGCCGCCGGCGCTGGTCATCCGGGGGGATCTCTTTCCAGTACCGAGGCCATGGTGGCACTGTATTTTGATGTGATGAATATTGATCCCAAAGATGACAAGAACCCGGACCGAGACAGATTTGTACTTTCAAAGGGTCATTCCGCTCCCGCCCTGTACGGCACTCTTTGCGAACGTGGATTTTTCGGACGTGAGGAGTTCGATCATTTCCGCCAGCTTCACGGAATTCTCCAGGGACATCCGGACACAAAAAAATGTCCGGGCGTTGATGCTTCCACAGGTTCCCTCGGACAGGGAATTTCAATTGCAGTCGGTATGGCGCTTGGTGCGAAACATACAGGGAAGAAATGCCATGTGTATACCATCATCGGGGACGGCGAGAGCCAGGAGGGACTTGTCTGGGAAGCCAGCATGGCTGCCGCCCATTACAAACTGGATAATCTGACAGTTATTCTTGATCACAACGGCCTGCAAATTGACGGGACCAATGATGAAGTCATGAGCCTTGGCGATATCAAAGCAAAAGCCATTGCTTTCGGCTATGATGTGATAGAAGTGGCCGACGGTAACGATATGAAACAGGTTGTGGAGGCGCTGCATGCACCCGCCTGCCCCGGAAAACCGAGATACATTATCCTCAACACGCTCAAAGGAAAAGGTGTGAGCTTTATGGAAGGCCAGGTCGGCTGGCATGGAAAAGCACCGAATGCAGAACAGGCCGCTCAGGCGCTGAAAGAATTGGAGGGCTGAAACAATGGAGAAGAAAGCAGTACGCGTTGCTTACGGAGAGGCCCTTGTTAAGCTGGGCGAGGAAAATGAAAAAGTTGTCGTTCTCGATGCAGACCTTGCCGGCGCAACAATGACAAACGGGTTTAAAAAAGCATACCCCGGCAGGTTTTATGACTGCGGAATTGCTGAAGCGAATATGGTGGATATAGCAGCCGGAATGAGCACCATGGGACTGATTCCTTTCTGCTCCACATTTGCCGTATTTGCCGGCAGAAACTATGATCAGATCAGAAACGGTGTTTGTTATCCGAAATTCAACGTTAAATTCGGGTTCAGCCATGCCGGAATCACACTGGGTGAAGACGGAGGAAGTCATCAGGCAATTGAAGACATTGCATTGATGCGTGTCCTTCCCGGTATGACAGTATTTGTTCCTTCTGATGCAAATGAATGCTATCAATGTGTGGAAGCTGCGGCTAAAATTGAAGGACCTGTCTATATCAGAACTGCCAGACTTGCCTCTCCTGTATATGATCCGAGGCCGTTTACAGTCGGGAAAGGGGACGTAATCCGGGACGGATCCGACTGTGCAATCTTTACCTGCGGCATTATGCTGGAGCATGCGCTTGAAGCAGCGGATATACTGGCAGGGAAAGGCGTCAGTGCAGCCCTTGTTTCTTTCCATACGCTGAAACCGTTTGATGAGGAACTTGCAAGATTTTATACCGCAAAATGCAGGAAAGTATTCACTGTGGAAGAGCATTCTGTGATCGGGGGACTTGGAGATGCCACAGCCTCTGCGATCATCGGCCACGGTGTTGAAAAGTTTATGAAGATCGGTATCAATGATGTATTCGGCCAGAGCGGTAAGCCTGTTGATCTGCTCAAAGAATATGAACTTACGGGTCCGCAGATTGCTGAAAAGATACTGAAGAATCTTTGATTTTTCCCCTTTCCTGCAGATGGTATTGATGCGGGAAAGGGGTTTTCTGCAAAGAAGGAACACGTGGGGAGACAATCAGGATGCATTATGCATTTATCGTCAATCCGGCCGCCGGCACGGGATACGCACTGGAAGCAATGGAAAAGCTGGAAAAGAAGCTTCAGCTGTGCGGCGAGGAATACAGCATTTTCCGGACGGAAAGGCCAGGACACGGAACAATCCTTGCTGCAGAGCTGGCAAAGGACAAAACAGTAACGGCAGTTATATCTGTAGGCGGAGACGGTACAGCGGGGGAAGTTGCCGCAGGGCTGACAGGGACAGGGAAACCTATGGGAATAATTCCGGCCGGAACAGGAAATGATTTTATCAAATCGGCCGGAATTCCCGGAGACCCTGATAAAGCGCTTGAGAAGGTTTTTACGGGAAAAGCCGAAGCCATTGACACAGGAACCGTCAATGAACGTTTTTTCCTGAATGTGTGCGGAACAGGTTTCGATGTAACGGTGCTTGATTATGCTGAAAGTGAAAAAGAAAAGCACAGGGGCCTGACTCCTTATTTACTCGGACTGATTAAAGCAATATTTCATTATGAAAGCACCCGGCTTACGCTTACTGCCGACGGTGAAAAAACAGAAGGTCAGTTTTTGATCTGCTCCATTGCCAATGGCCGGTATATCGGTGGAGGCATTCCGATCTGTCCGGAAGCAAATATCCGGGATGGCATGCTGGATCTCGTTACGATCCGAAATATCAGAAAATGGCAGATTCCCTTATATCTTCCCGGACTGATGATGTCAAAAGACTTAAAATTCAAAATTACCAGTCACAGAAGAGTATCAGAAGTACTGCTGGAAGGAAATGATCTCAGGATCAATATTGACGGTGATATTGTATCTATGTCCCGTGCTGATTTCAGAATTAATCCTGGATCATTGTTCCTGATTCGCTGAAACGAAGGATTTGGAATAGGAGATATAACAATGACAGAAAGAAAAGACATCCGGGACAGAGTGAAATCCCTCTGGATCAAAGGAATGAAGGTCATTGGGAATACTGCCGCCAGTATTGCAAACAATACAAGATACAAGGTGGATGAAGTTACCATACAGAACAGGCGCAGGGAAGTTTTCGGAGATCTTGCACAAAAGGCCTATGCACTTTGGCTCAAAGGCGAAAGTTTTCCGGAACCGATGACCAGGATGCTGGAAGAAATCAAAAAGCTTGACGAACAGCTCAATGATATGCGTGCTGAGAAATACGCTTCTTCCACAGCACAGCCGGTTGAGGTGAAAAATGCAGAAGAAGAATCAGAGACGGATCCGGAAGAACAGGGTGAGGATGATATAACGGAAGGAATTCCGGCGGATAATTCATCTGTCAGTGCAGAAATCAATGATCTTTTCGACAGTGCACAGTCTGTAGGAAAATCAGTGGAAAAAGTCAACAATACGCTGGAACAGATGAGTGAAAGAATCCGCAATTTTCCGCCGCAGGGAGAATAAGAATATGACCATGGAAGGACAGGAATAAGAGTCTCATGAGAAACAGAACTTTACTTGCCGTCCTGATCATTCTTTTTATGATGGTTACAGCAGCAGGAAACAGTGAAAGCAATAATCCGGCACGGATTATTCCGGATGAAGAATGGTCCTGGAAGACCGGCGCAAACAATATTTTTGAAGGTGAATTGGATCTGAAGGCGTATCCGGGCAGGGAAGTGAGTATCAGCATGATATGCGATCTTCCGTATGAAGAATCTGAGAAAGCTGATAAATCCCCGGTTTTTACGATTGTAAACGGGAAACGCATACAAATGCTGAAACAAAGCAGTACTGCACGATGTACCATCGATCAGGACAATCCTGTCGTTTCGTTTTCAGGAAGAATGATTCTTCCCGAAAAAAAACATGTAAACGCAATAACGTTTCAGTTTACTGTTACGGATGAAAACGGACAGGAAATAACAAAAGCAGAAGCACTGATTACCGGTAACGGGGATAACAATGACCGACAGTTTTTTATTCCTGCTGATATCAAATTGATTACGGCAATCTTAAGCACAGCTGCAGCTATCATATGGATTGCTGTCCTGACTATCAAACTGAAAAAAAAGAGTGTAAGGAGAAAGATACAAGATGAAAATATATAACAGCATGACCAGGAAAAAAGAAGATTTTCATCCGATTCATGAAGGAAAAGTAGGCATATACGCATGCGGACCCACAGTATACAATTTTTTTCATATAGGGAACGCCAGACCGTTTATCACATTCGATGTTCTCAGAAGGCAGCTTGAGCGGGAAGGCTATGAAGTGACTTTCGTTCAGAACTTCACGGATATCGATGATAAAATGATTAAAAGGGCCAATGAGGAAGGTATTACTGTCAAGGAACTGGCTGACAGATTTATTTCTGAGTACTATAAAGATGCAAAAGCGCTTGGGATCCGTCCGGCAACTGTTCATCCCAAGGCCACAGAACACATTCCGGAGATCATTGCCCTGATTGAGAAACTGATAGAGAACGGACACGCATATGCAGTTCCGTCCGGAGATGTATATTATCGTGTATCAGCATTTCCGGGATACGGAAAACTGTCCGGACAGAACACAGAAGACCGTGAAAACGGAGCCAGCGAACGGCTCAATGTTGAAACAGACAAGGAATCACCGGAAGATTTTGCGTTATGGAAAGCCCAGAAACCGGGTGAACCGGCCTGGGACAGTCCCTGGGGGAAAGGGAGGCCTGGCTGGCATATTGAATGCTCAGCGATGAGCATGAAATATCTCGGTGAAAACTTTGATATTCATTGCGGCGGAAAAGATCTGCTGTTCCCTCATCATGAAAATGAAATTGCACAGAGTGAGGGAGCTACAGGGAAAAAATACGTCAATTACTGGATGCATAACGGATTCATTAATGTTGACAATCAGAAGATGAGCAAAAGCCTGAATAACTTTTTCACTGTCAGGGATATTGCTAAGGAATATGATCTTGAAGCTGTCCGTATGTTTATGCTCAGCGCGCACTATCGCAGTCCGATCAATTTCAGCAGGGACCAGATTGAAGCCGCCAATGCCAGCCTGAACCGGCTGTATACTGCGCGGAATTCACTTCAATTCCAGATTGAAAACGGAGAAGACCGTGAATTAAATGATACAGAAGCAGCTTTTGTGGAACGTCTGAAGAACTATGAACAGCGCTTTGATGAAGCAATGGATGATGATATGAACACAGCTGATGCACTCGGAGCTGTTTTTGAACTCGTTAAAGATGCCAACGTAACAATTGTTCAGGGCGCATCACGGAAAGCAGCAAAAGCTGCAATGACAAGCCTTGAAGCAATCTGCGGCGTACTGGGCATACTCAGCAAAAAGGAAGAAGCACTGCCTGATGAGATTGCTGCAATGGTTCAGGAACGGGCTGAAGCAAGAAAGAACAGGGACTGGGCTAAAAGTGATGAACTTCGGGACAGAATCATCAAGGCCGGATACATACTGGAAGATACCAAACAAGGTCAGAAAGTCCGGAAAGATGTATGACCGGTTGCGCCGTATTCTCGGTATTTCTTCAGTTGCTATCAGCCTGTTGATCTGCATTGGAAAAATAACATTACTGCAGGCTAAAAAGGAAACTGTTTTCAGAACCCGTTACAGAAAACCATGGGTGCTGACAATGATTCCTGCTGAGCAAAGAGGGACAGTTCGCATCAATAAAGCGAAAGCTGAAGAAATGATTGTTCTTCCGGGAATAGGAGAAAAAACAGCGCAGTTGATTATTGCTGAAAGAGAAAGCAACGGACTGTTCCATTATCCCGAAGATCTGGAAACCGTTAAGGGTATTGGCCCGAAATCTATAATAAAGTTCAGGGAAATGATTGATCTGACTACAGAAGGAAGCGATGAACAGTATGGCATACCGGGCGCTTTACCGTGAATGGAGACCAAAGGATTTTTCACATGTGGTCGGCCAGAATGCTATCATCAGCACACTCAGGAACCAGGTTGTTGCTCAGAGGATAGCTCATGCTTATCTGTTCTGCGGATCAAGAGGAACAGGGAAAACATCCACAGCCAAAATACTTGCAAAAGCAATTAATTGTCTGAATCCGGACAATGGAGATCCGTGCGGAAAATGCGAAAACTGTCTTCGCAACGAGCGGGAAGAAACGCTGGACGTAATAGAAATCGATGCAGCAAGCAATAACGGTGTAGATGAAATGCGTGAACTGAGGGATACGGTGAAGTATCCTCCGCAATACGGAAAATATAAAGTGTATATCATTGACGAAGTGCATATGCTTTCCACGTCTGCATTCAATGCTCTTCTGAAAACGCTGGAAGAACCGCCGGCACATATTGTTTTTATTCTGGCAACAACAGAGCCGCAAAAACTTCCGGAGACAATCCTGAGCAGATGTCAGCGGTTTGACTTTGGAAGAATACCTGTTACGGAAATTGTCGGAAGACTGAAAGAAGCAGCTGAAGGCAGCGGGGCAGCTGTGTCAAACGGTGCTCTTATGCTCATAGCCAGAGCGGCTGACGGAGGCATGCGCGATGCTCTCAGTATTCTGGATATGTGCCTTGGATACAGTAACAGTGTTGATGAAACTCTGGTCCGTAATATTCTCGGAACAAGCGACAATGCTTTTCTTTTCGAGTATTTCGATGCGATGGCAGAAAAGGATGCCGGAAAAGTCTTTAAATATATTGACAAGCTTATCAGGGATGGAAAGGATCCTTCGGTTTTTGCAAAGGATGTATGCAGGCATGTCAGAGCACTCCTGATTGCCAGAACCTGCCCTGACGATCTTGTACGACTGATGGACATCACTGAAGAGGAAGCCGGTGAATATGTTCAGCAAACCGGAAAAATAACACTGACGAGACTGATGAAAATACTGGATCTGTATATGTCCCTGGAAACGGAAATGCGTTATTCCTCATCGCCGCGAATGGCTCTTGAGAATGCAG
Source organism: Christensenellales bacterium (assembly GCA_045111455.1). GTDB lineage: Bacteria > Bacillota > Clostridia > Christensenellales > Aristaeellaceae > Aristaeella. Next base: position 299,021 of record JBGUGL010000022.1, read on the forward strand.
GTATTAAGTCATGTCTCCGCCTGGATGAACCGGATATGCAGGCTGTTTCAGACAGAATTTCTGAGTTGGAAAAGAAGATAGATGAACTGAATTCCCAAATTGAACAGGGAACAGTATCAGCTCCGTCAGCGGAAAAAACTGATAATAAAAAAACGGCACAGGCCGGATATGAGAAAAAAGAAAGCATCAAGGCAAACGCCGTCAGAATCAAAGACATTAACGGACCGGCAGATCAGAATATCTGGACTGAAATGATGTCCCGTATTCAGAAAAAAGATATTACAGCATGGAGTTTCCTTTCACAGGGACATCTGATCAATTCAACAAACTGCCATTTCCGCTGGCAGGCAGGAGATAAAAACGGAGAGCAGCAGTATATTTCAGTGCTGAATAAGCCGGAAAGAAACAATATGATATGTGAAATCCTGACAGCAATTACCGGTCAGGACAGTACTTTTACTGCTGTTGCGCACGACACAGCTCCGTCTTCAGATGACAGTAATGATGATGCGTATCTGAAGACAATCTATGAAACATTTGGCAAAGAACCAGTCAATATTGTTGATGAAATCACCTGAAAAAAAACGGAAGCCCGGGCGATAAAGGCCGGGCTTCTGTTTATATCATGCAATTGCGGTCAGTTCAGTTCCTGTGCATCGTTTTCAATTGTAAGCTCTTCAACGCTGCGGATTGCCCAACGGGCGACAACCATGGAAAGATTGTCTTTTCCGACTGAAAGAGTGACTGTATCTTCCCTGAGACCGGTAATGGTGCCATAAATTCCGCCGATCGTGCAGATACGGTCACCGGCCTTCAGGTTGTTCAGCATTTCCTTTACCTGTTTGTCCTTTTTGCGCTGAGGACGAATCAGCATAAACCAGAAAACTACAAAAATCAGAACAAGAGGCAGAAAAGTGGTGGCTAGCGCAGCAACCATACTTCCCTGTGCAGCTTCACCTTCGACAGCGCCGGAAGCGGCAGCTTCCTCTGCAACAGCGACAGCAATACCGAATAATTGTTCAAACATGATAAATATTTACTCCTTTCAAGTACAGATGCCTGCATATTATAACAGACAATTCCTGATGGTACAAGATAAATTAAATAAAAAGAAATGCAGGAAGTCAAATCAGATTCCGTGTAGCCAGTATGTCCGCTCCGGTACCGAGAACATCAGCAATAATTACCTGGCCTGATCTGATGGGTTTTTCCAGATGGAGGTGCTTCAATTCATTCATCACTGCAAAAATCATATCTTTAGGTACGGGCCTTGAAGTTTTGACAGACAAAGGAATTATACTGGATTGAACGGGCACTACTGCCGTGATCATGCGTTCCGGCAATGTGCATTCCTGACGTGCGTAAGATGCTCCCCGGGGGCATGTATTCCCGCTTACAGAAAGAAAACTGCCATCTTCAGAAAGAGTGACTGTCATACGGCAGCCTACAGGACAGTTTATACAAGTAATCATTTTTTCATTCATCATATCAATTCCTCTCAATTCTGACTGTTATCATTGCGTCTTCAAGATCACGGAACAATTCCGGAGCAATCGTTATCCGGGCCATTTCACCGGGAGTGAAAATCATGGATTTTTTTCTGGCAAGGATCCGGTTTCCTGATTCGACGATAACTGTACTGTTTCTGTAAACGTCTGCAGGTCTGAACATAAAAGTAACAGGCTGCTGAACATCAAGGCGGATTGACTGAGGGACTGTGCCGCGAACGCCTTCTCCATCACATACCGATACTGAAGGGAAATCAGACGGACCATGCAGTATAAAAGAAGCTGCCGATGCGCCTGCAAGAAAACTTTCGTCTGAAACATTATCCACAAGATCGTGTACATGAAGAACATTCCCGCACGCGAATATTCCGGGAATACTGGTGGAGAAAGTATTGTCAACAACCGCACCGGAAGTGGCGGAAGACATTTTCAGACCGGCGCTGATACTGAGTTCATTTTCCGGTATCAATCCACATGAAAGAAGAAGCGTATCACAATCAAATTGGATTTCAGTACCTGGAACAGGTTTTCTGCTTGAATCCACTTCTGATACTGTTACAGATTCAAGACGCTCACGCCCGTATATATTCGTAACAGTGTGACTGAGATACAGAGGGATACTAAAATCCTGAAGACACTGGACTATATTACGATTCAGTCCGGAGGAATAGGGCATAATTTCAACACAGGCAAGGACTTTTGCCCCCTGAAGCGCCATTCGACGAGCCATAATCAAACCGATATCTCCGGAACCCAGAATAACGACACGACGACCCGGCATCAGACCTTCCAGATTGACAAAACGTTGGGCAGTACCGGCGGTATAAATACCTGCACAGCGTGTTCCCGGCGTACAAAGTGCACCGCGCGGCCGCTCACGGCAGCCCATTGCAAGAATAACGGCTCCAGCCTGTATTTTCTGGAGGCCTTTTTCTGATGAGACACAGGTAACAGACCGGTCTGCTGAAACTGACAATACAGTTGTAGAGCATTCAATCGGGATGCCGAGGGAAATGACCTGTTCGATATCCCGCTGTGCATATTCCGGTCCGGTCAGCTCTTCATGAAAACGATGGAGACCAAATCCATTGTGAATACACTGCCTCAAAATTCCTCCGGGTTCCGGTTCACGTTCAATAATCAGAATGGATTCAACGCCGCATCTGTATGCGGAAATGGCAGCTGCCAGTCCCGCGGGACCGGCACCGACAATGAGGATATCAACTTTTCGTTCAGTCATGATTCTCCTTATCCTCCCCAACAGAATTGATCGGCCCAGACAGCAGATAACCGGAACCGCCGTTCTTGGTAATCTTCTCCAAAGGAATGCCGGTTTCTTCTGAAATAATGGCGGCAACACGCGGAAGACAAAAACCTCCCTGGCACCGTCCCATGCCAGCCCTGGTTCTTCTTTTTACTGCATCCACAGAGCGGGCTCCGACAGGCCGCCGGATGGATGCACGGATTTCAGCTTCCGTAACAGTTTCACAACGGCAGATTATATTTCCGTTGGATGGATCTGCAGCAATTGCTGCCGCCTTTTCTTCATCAGACATATCATGGAATGAACGCGGTTGAGGCGCACAGGCAATCAGATGATTCTTTCTTTTCAGATTAAGGAACGAAACAACAGCAGATCCAAGATCTTCAGCGATGGCCGGCGCAGATGAAAGCCCGGGACTTTCTATACCGATTGCTTCAAAATATCCCGGACAGGAACTGTCAGGTCCGACAATAAAATCATCAACTGTAAGATGTGCACGGATGCCGCTGAAATTGGTTATATTATTACGTACAGTAATCCCGGGCCAGGTGAGAGATGCTTTCCTGATAATCTCATCAAGACCGTCAGAGGTTGTTGAAGTATCCAGAGGATCAGCAATATCTTCAGCCGTTGGCCCCAAAAGGAGATTTCCATGTACAGTGGGTGAAACGAGAACCCCTTTCCCCAAAGCGGAAGGGCACTGAAAAACCGTCCTGTCAAATGGCAGCTGTAACGCACGGTCAAGAAGATAATACTGGCCGCGACGGTAAATCATGTTGAGTTTTTCGGATGAAAGCCGGTTATGAATATCCGCCCCTGCTGTGCCGGCACAATTAACAAGTGCTTTGCAGCGGTAGGAACCGGCCTTGGTTTTCAAGGAAAAACGGCCGTCAGAAAGACGAGATACAGACAACACCGCTTCATTGAATCTGAAAGAAACACCGTTCAGCGCAGCATCGTCAGCCAACGCAAAAGCAAGTTCATAAGGGCTGACAATAGCACTGTCAGGAACATACAACGCGCATACAACCCGGGGATTGATATTCGGCTCCAGCTGCAGGATTTCAGCGGTTTCAAGAATTTCAAGAGAGGATACACCGTTTTGTATTCCACGCTCTTTCAGCAGGGAAACTGTATTCCTGTCAGACTCTTCCAGCGCGATCACAAGCGCGCCGTTTTTTCTGTAAGGAACACCAAGTTCTGCACATAAACCCGGATATAATTTTGCCCCCCGAATATTATAAAATGCTTTCTTTGTTCCGGGCAAAGCATCATAACCGGCATGAACAATGCCGCTGTTTGCCTTTGTGGCTCCTTCTGCCACATCATCTTCCTTCTCAAGAACAGTGACGGAATCGCTGAAACGTGACAATTCACGTGCGACAGCGCAGCCGGTTATACCGGCACCTATAATCAGGATATCAGAATCTACTGGCATATTGTCGCCTCCCTGTACTGCAATCATAACAAAAATCACGGCATACTTCAATGTGTGAATGCTATGGACGCGTGGGGTGAGTTGCGAATGATCCATATGAATGATATAATATTTTGAATTGAGGATTAACGAGGTGACCGGCTGTGATTACTACGATCTGTCTGAATCCTTGCTTTGATAAAACGGTCAATGTTGACAGACTTTATCCGGGGCAGGTGAACCGGATTCGCGATGCACGGGTGGATCTGGGCGGAAAAGGCATCAATGTTGCGGTGGTTGCGCGCAGACTCGGTCTTGACGTACAATGCCTTGGTATTATGGGAGAAAACGGTTCAGCCGATCTGACAGCAATGATGGATAGGGAAGGTCTGAAGCATCATTTTTTATCCGTGCCAGGACATATAAGAACAAATATGAAGGTATACAGTCTTGACGGTCAGGGTGTTACTGAACTGAATGAACCAGGAACTCCGCTGACAGAGGATATACTGAGCAGGTTTAAACAAATTGCTGCAGAAACAACTGCTGACAGCGATATGATTGTGCTGACCGGCAGCCTGCCGCCCGGATGTCCCGAAGGAACATACAGGGATCTCATGACTGTTCTTGAAGGGAAAAAATGCATTCTCGATACGGAAGGCAAAGAACTGGAACTTGCTTCCAAAGGAGCGCATCCGTTCCTGATCAAACCGAATCTCCGTGAAATGGAAGCTACTCTCGGCATCGAACTGAGGACCATGAGAGCAATCAGGGATGCTGCTTTGCTGTTTATCCGTCTGGGAGTTCAGCATTCTGTTGTATCAATGGGAGCTATGGGAGCCATGTATATTGCTGCAGACAAAACACTGTTTGCACCGGCTCTCAGAGTTGAAACGAAATCGACAGTCGGTGCAGGAGATGCAATGATCGGCGGTATGCTGCTGGGATATGAAATCGAAAAGGACATGGCAAAAGCTTTCAGATATGGCATTGCAGCGGGCGCAGCAAGTGTTATGACTGAAGGTACACAGCTCATTGTACGCTCTGATTTTGAATCTCTTCTGGACCAGGTCAGAATTCAGGAAGTGTAAAGCATATGCTTTTTTTGCGAAACAGGGCAGAGTATTCAGACGGAGTGATTGATCTGATCCCCATTCACATCGGTCCGCCAAACCGCGATATGGGGTTCGGACATGAACAGGTATGGAAAATTACACTGCATAACGACAGGCATGAGATCGGACAGCTCAGTTACAGGGACGGTGAAAGCAGATGCGTCTACTATTACGGGCATATCGGATATCATATTGATCCGCCCTACAGAGGGCAGCATTTTGCATACAGAGCATGCAAACTGATTCAGCATGAAATCCTGCTTTCCGGAAAAACATCAGTAGTGATTACCTGCGATCCGGATAATGAACCAAGCAGAAAAACATGCGTCCGGCTGGGATGCCTTTTTGAACGTATAGCTGATGTCCCTGAAGATATTTACCGCAAATATGAAATAAACCATACAAAATGCCGATATATTTGGCATATTGTACCGTCGGATGAAAGATGAAAGAAGTAATTAACGGAACGGAAATGCATTACTGCATTTCAGGTGAGGGAAAAGAAAAAGTCCTGCTTCTGCATGGATGGGGCTGCAGCATGAAGATGATGGAACCTGTAGCCGAAGCACTTACAAAAACGCACCGGACTCTTCTGGTTGATTTCCCCGGTCACGGGGAAAGCGGCAGACCGCCGAAACCATGGGGTGTGCCGGAATATGCCGAATGCCTGTGGCAGCTGTTAAATAAATCTGATTTTGCTCCGTGCTCCGTTATTGCACACAGTTTTGGATGCAGAGTCGCTGCCTGGCTGGAAACTGAGCACCCCGGAATATTCAGAAGGATCATTTTTACGGGAGCTGCAGGTATCAGACCGGAACCCAGTGCAGAAATGAAGAAAAGGAATGACAGGTATAAAAGACTGAAGAAATGCTGCCGAAGCATCAGAGCAATCCCGTTATTCAGATCTGCTGCAGATCTACTGGAAAGAAAGCTGAGGGAAAAATACGGAAGCCGTGATTATAACGCATTGGATGAGGAAATGCGTAAAACTTTCGTTAAAGTAATCAGCCAGGATCTGACAGATCTGTATCACCGTTTTCAGGCGAGTACGCTTCTGATCTGGGGAGACGCAGATACGGAAACTCCTTTATGGATGGCACGGGAAATGGAAAGGTTGATTCCCGATGCAGGCCTTGTGGTTTTCGAAGGCGGAACGCATTTCGCATATCTTGAACAGCTGCAGCGTTTCAACCGGATTGTTCAGCATTTTCTGAAGGAGGATGAATAAAATATGTTTCCTTCTGTCCTGCTATGCATGGGAATTGCAGCCGGCTGTTTGCTGGCGGGCAGGATTCTGCTGCATTATTTCCAGCTGGAAAGCTATCAGTTTCCGGGATATTTCCGTACAATCAGAAGGAATCTGCTAAAAGCAATTCTGCCGGGTGTATGCATGATGTTTCTGCTGATAATTGTCATGACAGTCATCAGGGCCGTGACGGATGAACCCGGGAAAACCGTACTGTCAGCTGCTGCAGTTTCCGTAACAATGATTGCAGGCGGTATCATTACAGGAAATGTATTTTCCGAAAAGCACGCCAAGAAGAAGTTTGTCATTACATCCAGAGTCAAACGGTTGTATGCTGTTTCGTTTATTGTCATGACATTGATTCTGACAGCCGTTTCCATGTTTATCAGCAAAGAAGGAAAAAACAATCAGACGGCAGCTGCAGTTATAATCATATTTCCTGCTTTGCTTCCGATCTGGACAGCATTTTGCGGCCTGCTGGCATGGCCGATTGAAAAACTGATCAGTGAATTATATTTTCGGGATGCACAGAGGATTCTTCGCAGCCGTCCGGACCTGATCAGAATAGGTATTACAGGCAGCTGGGGAAAGACAAGTGTAAAATTTATTCTTGGAACAATTCTGGAGCAAAAATATCATACACTGATCACACCGGCCAGTTATAATACTCCTATGGGTGTAACCAAAGTCATTCGTTCAAAACTTGAACCCGGCCACAGGGTTTTTATTGCAGAAATGGGCGCACGTCATGTTGGAGATATTAAAGAAATGTGCAGGCTGGTGCATCCGCAAACCGGAATAATAACATCGGTCGGACCGCAGCATCTGGACACATTCAGGACCGTTGAGCGGGTTGCGCAGACTAAATATGAGCTGATACAGGCTCTTCCTGAAAACGGAGAAGCTTTCTTTTCCGACGACAACGGAATCTGCAGACAATTATATGAACGCACCAGAATCAAAAAGCATCTGACAGGTTTTGACCCTCAGCAGAATGAAATATGGGCTGAGAACATCTGCTATACACCGGAAGGATCCACTTTCAAAATTTGCCGGAAAAACGAGGAAGCTGACTGCAGAACTCAGCTGCTTGGAGAATTGAATATCCGGAATATACTGCTTTGTGCCGCTGTTGCTTTCAGTCTCGGTATGACAATGGAACAGGTTGTGCGCGGAATAGCAAGACTGACCCCTGTTGAACACAGGCTTCAGTTAATCCGTCATCCCGGAGGACTGAATGTTATTGATGATGCATTCAACAGCAATATCAAAGGAGCGGAACAGGCATTTAAGGTGATCAGGCAGTTTCCCGAACGCCGGATTATTGTCACACCGGGAATGGTTGAACTGGGATCCCAGGAATACGATATGAACAGACAGTTCGGTACACTTATGGCTGAATGCTGTGATTTTGCAGTTCTGATTGGAAGAAAAAGAAGCGAAGCGATAGCGGAAGGATTACGGAAACAGGAATTCCCTGAAAAGGCAATTATAATTGTTTCTTCACTTGAAGAAGCAACGGAGGCCCTGAAGGACATTGCCAGGGCCGGAGATACTGTTCTTTTTGAAAACGATTTACCGGACAATTACACTGAAGCATAACGGAGGATCAGGAAATGAAAAAAAAGGTCGGCGTTATATTCGGAAGCAGAAGCTGTGAACGTGAAGTTGCCATTATCAGTGCTGTACAGTTAATGCGACATCTTGACCGTGAAAAGTATGAACTGATTCCGGTTTATATTGATGAAAACGGTACCTGGTATACAGGAGACACACTTACAGATATCAATTCCTTCAAGCCGTTCCGGGCTGACAGCAAGGGTATTGTGAAAGTTTTTCCGGATCTTTGTTCCGGCTCAGGAGCATTGCTTACCATCAGAAAAAGCTCCGGTCTTTTCGCAAAGGAAAAAATGGAAATTGTGGCCAGGGTGGATGTATATATTGTTGTCATGCACGGCCTGAACGGTGAGGACGGGACGCTGCAAGGCCTTCTGGAGCTGGCGAATGTTCCATATACTTCCACAGGAGTTCCCGGCAGTGCAATCGGAATGGATAAAATCATGATGAAGATGTTTTTCCGGGGCGCCGGTCTTCCGGTTCTGCCGGGAACATGGTTTACCAGAAGCAATTACAGAAAAGAACGTCAAAAGGTAATTCAGCAGATTGCGGACGAAATAGGGTTCCCTGTATTTGTGAAACCGGCCAATCTGGGATCAAGTATCGGTGTCAGCCGGGCGGACTGCCCGGAAAACCTTGCAGACAGCCTGGATCTGGCCTTTGAGTATGACCGGCGCGTACTGGTGGAAAAAGGGCTGGATCAACCGGTTGAATTGAATTGCAGTGTCATGGGATTTGATGATGAAATTGCTGCTTCCCCGATTGAAATGCCGCTGAACAGTGACGAGTTTCTGGATTTTAAGGACAAATATCTGGCATCAGGCGGAAGCAAGGGAATGGCAAGCCTGAGACGTGTACTGCCTGCGCCGATTGAAGATTCATTGAAGAATGAGATCCAGGAAATGAGCAAGAATATATTCAGAATCCTGGACTGCAAGGGCGTTGTCAGAATTGACTATATGGTGGATCGGCATCAGGGTGATATTTATATTACGGAGATTAATACAATTCCGGGGAGTCTGGCGTTTTATCTCTGGGAAAACGCAGGGATACCATACAGGGAACTGATTGATCATATGATCAGTTACGCCGAGAAGGCTCATGCCGAAAAAAACCAGTCAAACTATGCATATACAAGTGATATTCTTAACGGTGTTGCTTTCGGAACAAAAGGAACAAAAGGAAGCAAAGGAAGTAAATTCTGAAACTGAGAAAGGCTCATGATAAAGATGCTTGAGAAGATCAAATCTCCGCGGGATCTGGACGGAATGAGCTATGACAGTCTGGACCAACTGGCAGGGGAAATCAGAAAAGAACTGATAGCCACCGTTTCTTCAAACGGCGGTCATCTCGCTTCCAATCTGGGTGTTGTGGAGCTGACACTGGCATTGCATCGTGTTTTTCATCTGCCCAAGGATAAAATTATATTTGATGTAGGACATCAGAGCTACGTGCATAAAATGATTACCGGAAGATACAACCGGTTTTCAACGCTTCGTTCCTACGGCGGTTTATCCGGCTTCCCGAAAAGATGCGAAAGCGAATATGACTGTTTTGAAACAGGCCATGCAAGCACTGCAATTTCAGCTGCACTGGGAATGGCCAGGGCCAGGGATTATCAGAATGAAAACCATGAAGTGATAGCGGTTGTCGGAGACGGGGCGCTTACCGGCGGAATGTGCTATGAAGCGTTGAATGATGCAGGAAACAGCAGAACAAGACTGATCGTTGTACTGAACGATAATGAAATGAGCATTGCACCCAATGTCGGGGCCCTTTCCAATTACCTTACCAATCTTCGTATCAGCGCCGGATGGCAGAGTGCAAAAAGGACAGTAAGACATATCAATAACATTCCGCTGATCGGCAAGCCTCTTTATAAAATCATACACTGTATGAAAAAGCTCCTGCGTACTATTATCGTGAGGGATACAGAGATCGGTTTTTTTGAGGCTCTCGGATTTGAATATTTTGGCCCAATAAACGGCCATGATATTGAAGGAATGGAAAAAGCATTTCAGCAGGTGCAGAAGCGGAAGGGCCCCTGTGTAATCCATGTACTTACAAAAAAAGGATATGGATACGACAAGGCAGAAGAAAGGCCTGAAGCTTTTCACGGCACGCCACCGTTCTATATTGAAACAGGAAACAGGATTGATAAACCGACATCTCCCTCCTGGGGTCATATTATGGCGGACACGCTGGCTGATATTACCGAACACAATGACAGGATCATTGCGATCACTGCAGCTATGAAGCTCGGAACAGGACTGGATCATTTCGCAGAAAGATTTCCGGACAGAATGATTGATGTCGGTATAGCCGAAGAACATGCCGCTACAATGGCAGCCGGCATCGCCGCAGGCGGGATGCGTCCATATGTGGCGATATATGCGAGCTTTTTTCAACGCTGTTACGATCAGATGCTGCATGATGTCTGTATGCAGCATCTTCCGGTTGTTTTTTTGCTGGACAGAAGCGGAATCGGAGGGGAAGACGGACAAACTCATCACGGCCTGTTTGATTTTTCCATTACTATACCGGTTCCCGGGCTGACTGTTCTTGCTCCTTCTTCTTCAGATGAACTGAGGCAAATGATCAGATGGACCGCTGAACATAATGGCCCGTGTGTGATCCGTTACCCCAAATCCGTAAAACCGTTCGAAAAGGAAATGGATGAACATGAATTCCATGCCGGTAAATGGGAACGCCTGACAGCAGAAGAAAAAACTGTTATTCTGGCGACAGGTTCCATGGTTTCCAGAGCGATGGAAGTTCGTCAAATGCTGGAAAGGGAAGGAATATCTGTTGCAGTTATAAACTGTTCAACTGTCAAACCTCTGGATAAAGAGATGCTTTCTTCCATCCCGCATAACAGTATTGTATTTACTATGGAAGAACATATGATCAGAGGCGGATTCGGTGAATTTGTAACAAGAGAATGCCTGGATGACGGATATACAGTTCCAAGATACTGTTTCGGTGTAAAGGATGAATATATCCAGCATGGGGATCACGAACGACTGATGCAGGAAGCCGGGCTTGACGCAATTACAATGACTGATACAATCCGCACCATTCTGAAGGGAGAAGATTCTGTTGGCTGACAGGATAAGAGCTGACGTAGCGCTGGTCAGGCAGATGCTGTGCGAAAGCAGAGAAAGGGCGCAGGCTGCTATTATGGAAGGCCGCGTATTTCTCAATCAAAAAAGAATCAACAAAGCTTCTGAGATGATCGGAGAAAATGAGTCACTGACCCTGAAAACACCGGACAATGATTATGTGAGCAGGGGAGCTCTGAAACTGGAGAAAGCAATAAAAGTATTTCAGGCTGATTTAAGCGGGAAAACTATTATGGATATAGGATCAAGTACCGGAGGGTTTACGGACGTTTGTCTCAGAAACGGTGCTGAACATGTATATTCAATTGATGTGGGATATGGTCAGCTTGACTGGAAACTGAGAAGCGATCCCAGAGTAACAGTGATGGAGAGAACAAACGCAAGGTATCTTGAACCTGAAATGTTTTCATCACGTCCTGATATTACTGTGATGGATGTCAGCTTTATATCGATCAGGCTGATTCTGCCGGTTGCTGCGAGGATTATGGGAGAGCAAGGTGTTTTCTATACACTCATCAAACCGCAGTTTGAAGCAGGACGTGAATATGTCGGTAAAAACGGCGTGGTAAGAGATCCGCAAACACATACAGATGTTTTGAATGGTATTGTTCTGTTTGCGGAAGAAATCGGATGGCGAGTGAAAGCGATCGATTATTCTCCAATTACAGGACCCAAAGGAAATATTGAATTCCTGGCAGAAATAAGATTCAGGAATGATTCCATTCCGCTGATTGCAACGGATCAGATCAGATTAACAGTAGAGAATGCGCACAAGAACATGATGAGCAGATCATAACTCTTCAGGGAATAAAGACCAGGGAAACACCTGGTCGGGAGTTGCTGAAATCCGTACCATTTGATCATTGAAAACAGGATGAGGAAAGCAAACGCTGCCGGCCCAAAGGGCAGGAGCATCTGCTTTTATTCTGCTGCCGTATTTTCGGTCTCCTGCCAGCGGGAACCCACGTGATCCAAACTGAACACGTATTTGGTGAGTTCGCCCTGTATGAAGGAAAATACGAACCAGAGATAGCAACTGGTTTTCATAAGATACGGTTTTAACCAACTGCCATTCGCAAACAGCTTTTTTTACACCTGCCCGCTTCCGATTTACTACGTATGTTTTATTGTGCTTCCTGTCATGAAACAATAAATCTTCATATATACCAGATGCTTCCAACGGTTTACCGGAAATAACAGCAAGATATTCTTTCCGGACCAGACCCTGCTGGAAAAATTTTTGCATATGCGCGCATATTTCCGCAGTACAGGCCAGAATACATACACCGCCGGTTCCCTGATCAAGGCGATGCACAGGGAAAGGATTAATCCCGGTCTGAGCATAAACAAGATCGGGGAGGCCCGGAGATTCAGAAAGTATTCCTACCGGCTTTTCACAAATCAGCAGGAAATCATCCTGGTACAGTACAGTGATTTTCAAAGTCTTCCCTTTCTGCAAAATGCATAATAAAAGAATAAATATCCAGAAAACAAAACAGAATCTTAAACTATTGAGTAAATATACATGTTGTGTTACTATTTTGTCAAATCAAACAGGAAGGGAAGAGACACATGCTGAAAGCGGTGGGTCTGATCCTTAACAGGCAAAATGAAAAGGCAGTACAGCACGCGGAAAAAGCTGAGCTTTTTTTCCGGGAGCACCGGATTGCATTTTTTGATCCTCAAAGAGATGACAATACGATAATTCCTGATATGATCATTACTTTCGGCGGTGACGGAACACTTCTAATCGGTGCCAGATATGCGATGAAGTTTGATGTTCCTTTACTTGGAATCAATCTCGGGACAGTGGGATTTCTTACTGAAGAAGATCCCGAGAAACTTGAGGAAGCGCTTTCTGCTATTTCAGAATCCAAATTCAACATTGAGACCAGAAGTCTGCTTCATATCAGCAATCCTGCAAACGGAAAAGATTATTACGCACTCAACGATGCCGTAATTACAAGAGGCGGATATGCTAGACTGATTCAGGTTGATGTATCTGCGGGAGGGAAAGAATATGATTCATTTATCGCAGATGGTATTATTGTTGCAACGCCTACAGGCTCAACAGGGTACTCGCTTTCTGCCGGAGGTCCTATTGTCGAGCCGGGCATGAGCTGTATGATTATAACACCCGTATGTCCTCACAGCATGAAACACTGTCCCTGTATTGTTTCCGACAAAACGGATATCAAGCTTGTTCTGAATCCACAAAGAGAACAGACTGCGGAACTGCAGATAGACGGACAAAACATGGAAAGCCTGCGGGCAGGGGATGAAATACATATAGAAGGCACAGAAAAAAAGATCAGACTGATCCGCCTTCATCCATATGATTTTTTCGGACTTACACGCAGAAAACTGACAGAATGGGGATCGTAAAAGATCGTGAAGGAGAGGATAAAGCAATGAAAATCAAGAGGCAGGATGAAATCCTGAGAATTATCTCATCGGATGATATCGAAACACAGGAAGAACTCGTAAATTCACTCAGGGCAATCGGATACAAAGTAACACAGGCTACTGTGTCCAGAGATATACGGGAGCTGCGTCTGATCAAAGTGGCGGCAAAAGGAGGCGGTTTTAAGTATGCCAAACCGGAAAAGCATGAAATTGCAGTCAGCGAAAGACTGACAAGAATATTGACTGATTCACTGGTTCATGTGGATTCATCCGGAAATATCATTGTTGTTAAAACTCTGAGCGGCTCTGCCAATGTGGCAGCAGAAGCGCTTGATAACCTGGGATGGGCAGAAATACTTGGCACTATTGCAGGTGACAATACGATTTTTGTTGTTGTCAGAGATGAAACGGAGGCTGCAGAAATTTCCGACAGAATCCGTAATCTGTCTGAGCAGTTATAAGAAAACAGGAGTGGCAGCATGTTGGAATCACTAACGATTCGCAGAATCGCACTGATTGATGATGTTACAATACAATTTCATAACGGGATGCAGGTGCTTACGGGAGAAACCGGAGCCGGCAAAAGCATTGTTGTTGATTCCGTCAATCTGATACTTGGCGGGAGGGCAGAAAAAGACATGATCCGGACAGGTGCTGATAAAGCATCTGTAGAAGCAGTATTCAATGTGACAGGAAACAATCAGGTACAGGAATTCCTGAAAAAGGAGGAAATAGATTACGACGGCCATACGGTAACTGTATACAGGGAAATATCGAACAACGGAAAAAACACATGTCGTGTTTGCGGTGTTCTTTTTCCGGTATCCCGCCTGAAAGAACTTGCTGTATTGATGATGGATCTTCATGGACAGAGTGAACATCAGTTTCTGAACGATCCCGACAAGCAATTGTACTTCCTTGATCAGACAGGTGATGATAATCACAGAGAAATGATGCAGAAAACAAGGGAAGCCTGTGAATTGTTTCTGGCAAATCACAGAGCCTACGCCAGAATGGTCAGGCAGAATCAGAACCGGGAGGCACGTCTGAGTTCACTGGAGAGAGATTTATCTGAATTGAGGAGTGCATCAATACAGCCCGGAGAATCTGATGAACTGCTTGCAAAAAGAAAACAACTGGCTGAGGATGAAAAAAGATACAATGCCTTAAACGGAATCCGGGAAAATATTTCCGGTGAAATGGAAGGTATATCATGTCTGCAAAGGCTCAGGGAAGCATCTGAAAGGATGAAATCCATTGCAGTCAGTGATGAAAAAATGAGGGATATCAGTGTAAGATGTGAATCGATTTACTTTGAACTTGAAGAAATTGCATATCAGATCAGTATGATGACAGAGAAAGCTGAAATCGATCCCGGTGCACTGGAAAAAACGGATAAACGCCTGGAGATGATTCATCGGCTTGAAAGAAAATATCGGACTGACAGCGATGGAATTCCTGAAATTTTAAACGAAATGGAAAGGGAATATAAGGAACTGACGGATCTGGAAGATCAAATAAGACTGATGTCATCCGAACATAAAAAGCTGCTGAGTTCCTATCGGAATACAGCCGGAAAGCTGACTGGGTCCAGACATCAGCTTGCAGAACAATTTGAAAAGAGAATGATGAAGGAACTGAAAGACCTGGGAATGGAACATACACAATTCAAGGTTCAGTTCAAGGAAAATGAAACCGGACGACCGCTTATGCCTTCACCAACAGGTGACGACTGTGTGGAATTCATGATCAGTCCCAATCCCGGAGAACCGCTTAAACCAATGTCAAAAATTGCTTCCGGCGGTGAATTAAGCCGGTTGATGCTCGCCGTCAAGACGCTTGAATCTGCTCATAACGGTGTTGAAGCCATGGTTTTCGATGAGATAGATACGGGTATTAGCGGAAGAATGGCTCAAATTGTTGCAGAGAAAATGATTTCGATTTCACGGGAAAGGCAGGTCATTTGCGTAACACATCTGCCTCAGATTGCAGCTGCAGCTGATTATCATTATCTGGTCAAAAAGACAATAACTGGCGGAAGGACGGTTACATCTGTTTCAGCACTGGACAGAAAAGAAAGGACAGAGGAAATCGGCCGTATGATCAGCGGAGCAGACGGAATAACGGATGAATCAAACAAATATGCATCCGGTATGCTAAGTGCAGCTGAAAAGCTTAAGAAAAACCCTTCAATTACATCATCAGACAAAGCTTAACATAATTGAAACAATTCAAAAGGAAACCACTTGCATTGTATCATTTACAAAGCTATAATAAAGTAATGGAAAAGCGTGTCGGCTTTCCGAATACGGACAAGTACGATCTGCGAATATAATCGGGGAGGAATATTTATGTCCAAAAAGTATCTGTACCTCTTCACTGAAGGCGATGCCACCATGCGTGAACTGCTTGGCGGAAAAGGAGCGAATCTGGCTGAAATGACAAAAGTCGGATTGCCGGTTCCGCAGGGATTTACCATTTCCACTGAAGCATGCACACAGTATTATGAAGACGGACGCCAGATCAACGATGAAATTCAGGCACAGATCATAGAATACATTGCCAAGATGGAAGAGATCAACGGGAAAAAATTCGGAGATCTGAAGAATCCTCTTCTTGTTTCTGTCCGTTCCGGAGCCCGTGCGTCCATGCCCGGCATGATGGATACAATTCTGAATCTGGGATTGAACGATGATGTCGTGGAAGCTATGATTTCCGGCAACAGCGATCCTAAATTTGCCCGTTTTGTATACGACAGCTACCGCCGCTTCATCCAAATGTACTCGGATGTTGTTATGGAAGTCGGAAAAAAATATTTTGAGCAGCTGATTGATGAAATGAAAGCCCGTAAAGGGGTAACATACGATGTTGAACTGACTGCCGAGGACCTTAAAGAACTGGCAACGCAATTCAAGGCTGAATATAAATCAAAGATCGGAACGGAATTTCCCTCAGATCCCAAGGAACAGCTGATGGGAGCCATTAAAGCTGTTTTCCGTTCCTGGGATAATCCGCGCGCCAATGTCTACAGAAGAGATAATGATATTCCTTACAGCTGGGGTACAGCCGTTAATGTTATGCCCATGGTGTTTGGCAATCTGAATGATAATTCAGGCACCGGCGTTGCATTTACAAGGGATCCTGCCACTGGCGAAAATAAACTTATGGGAGAATTCCTTGTTAACGCGCAGGGTGAGGATGTTGTGGCCGGTGTTCGTACTCCCATGCCGATTTCACAGATGAAGGATCAGTTCCCGGAAGCTTATGCTGAATTTGAAAAAGTATGCAGCCTCCTCGAAAATCATTATCGTGATATGCAGGATATGGAATTCACCGTTGAAAACGGAAAGCTTTATATGCTTCAGTGCCGCAGCGGAAAACGTACTGCGCAGGCAGCCCTGAAGATTGCATGTGATCTGGTTGATGAAGGCATGCGTACAGAAGAAGAAGCAGTTTCCATGATTGATCCCCGCAATCTTGATACACTTCTTCATCCTCAGTTTGATACTGCTGCACTCAAGAAAGCTGTACCGATCGGAAAGGGACTGGGTGCTTCTCCCGGCGCTGCCTGCGGAAAGGTAGTCTTTACCGCTGAAGATGCTGAGAGCTGGGCAAAACGCGGAGAAAAAGTTGTTCTTGTCCGCCTGGAAACATCTCCTGAAGATATTACAGGCATGAAGAGCGCACAGGGTATTCTTACTGTCCGCGGCGGAATGACAAGCCATGCGGCTGTTGTTGCCCGCGGAATGGGGACATGCTGTGTATCCGGCTGCGGTGATATTGTTATGGATGAAGAGAACAAGACGTTCACACTGGCTGGCAAGACTTTCGGTGAAGGAGATTTTATCTCCATTGACGGTACTACAGGAAATATTTATGATGGATTGATTCCCACCGTCGATGCGAAAATTGCCGGTGAATTCGGACGCATCATGGCCTGGGCTGACAAATACCGCAAACTGAGCGTAAGAACCAACGCAGATACACCTGCTGATGCCAGAAAAGCAAGAGAACTGGGCGCAGAAGGCATCGGACTTTGCCGTACGGAACATATGTTCTTTGAGCCCGAAAGAATTGCCGCTTTCCGTGAAATGATCTGTTCCGATACGGTTGAAGAACGTGAAGCAGCGCTGAACAAAATTCTTCCTTATCAGCAGGGAGATTTTGAAAAACTGTATGAAGCACTGGAAGGATATCCCGTCTGTATCCGCTTCCTTGATCCTCCGCTTCATGAGTTTGTTCCCACAGCTGAGGAGGAAATCCAGCAACTGGCAAAAGCACAGGGTAAGAGCGTTGAAACAATCAAAAACATTATCACATCCCTGCATGAATTCAATCCGATGATGGGTCATCGTGGATGCCGTCTCGCGGTTACATATCCTGAAATTGCCGCCATGCAGACAAAAGCAGTTATCCGTGCGGCAATCAAAACGCAAAAAGAACATCCGGAATGGAAAGTCAGACCGGAAATCATGATTCCGCTGGTTTGTGAACTGAAGGAACTGAAATTTGTAAAAAAGACTGTAGTCGAAACAGCAGATGCTGAGATTAAAGCAGCCGGCGTTGATCTTGAATATGAAGTCGGCACTATGATCGAGATTCCAAGAGCGGCACTTACTGCTGATGAAATTGCAAGCGAAGCTGATTTCTTCTGCTTCGGAACCAATGACCTGACCCAAATGACCTTTGGATTCAGCCGTGACGACTCCGGTAAATTCCTTGGCGCATATTATGAACAGAAGATTTTTGAGAGCGATCCTTTCGCAAGACTGGATCAAACCGGCGTCGGCAAACTGATGAAGATGGCTATTGAACTTGGACGTCCTGTTAATCCGAAACTCCATATCGGTATTTGCGGTGAACACGGCGGAGATCCGAGCTCAGTGGAATTCTGTCATAAGATCGGACTCGATTATGTCAGCTGTTCGCCCTTCCGGGTGCCGATCGCAAGGCTGGCTGCTGCTCAGGCTGCCATTGCGAATAAATAAGAAGCAAGAAAAAAAGACACTGTACAGCATAGACTGTGCAGTGTCTTTTATATTTCATTATATTCTGTCATATCGCAGGCCGTTCGGGCAGTATCCCAACCATAGCCTTTTCTGACTAGGGCGGTGATAATTTTCTGCCGCTTTTTTCTGATGTCCTCGTCCGGTTTCATATGACTCCAGTATTTGTTTGCAAGAATACAGGCATTTTGCAATTCTTCGTCAGAATCAAGATTGTTTAATCCATCATTTATATCATTATCTTCAATTCCCTTCATTTTTAATTCCATACGAATCCGAACGGGACCATATCTGCGGGAGGTCCGGGAACGAATCCACTGATCACAAAATTCCTTATCGTTTAGCAAATTTTCCTTTTCCAGCTTATAAATAACGAGATCAGCAACATCTTCGGAAAAATGCTTACGGATCAGGCGTGTCCTGATTTCATATTTGCTGCAGGGACGCTTTGCCAGCATGGACACAGCATGATTCAAAGCATACGGATATTGAAAAACTCTGATTTTATGAAGAAAATCTTCACGATTATACTGTTCCTGTTCAAAGAAACCGGATCCGGACCAATCGGATTTTCTGATCCAGTACTGTTCTCCGGTATCAAGAATTATACAGACTGAAGATCGTTCGTGTCTGATTTCCTGGATATTTACCATGAAGGCAGCTCCTTTCGAAATGCCCAATGGAGAAAATCCCTGTTTGCGTACCCCAGACGGCCGCATCTTGCTTCGCTGCATCCGCCGTTCACAAAAACAAGCATTCTTCCGGTTTTTTCTTCCCAGAACGCTCCATCTGCACAACCGTATGCAAATCCCTGATGACCATATATGCAACTGTCAGAAATATATGAATCATCGATTCTGAGCAAGCCAAGACCATAGGAAAGAGTTGGGGATACGGAGCCGTAAGAAGCATATACATGTTTCATTTTTGACACAGAATGATCGGAAAGGAATTGATGATTATGATCACTAAGGACATGAAGAAGCTTTACCAGAGAAAGAATATCAGTATACATGCTGCCGGCTGTATGACCATAGTGTCGTAATGGATCCGGTTCCAAAAGAGGTTTTGATCCGAGCTTTGTGAGAATCAGATCGTTGCCTTTCCGCCAGGGAAGAATCCGTGTTACCGGCATAATAGAATCCGGAGGCAACAGACAACCTTCAAGCGTGGCATTCAAATGAAGCGGTTCAAACAGATATTGTTTGTATATTTCACCGACAGGTTTGTTGATAACCGATTCCAGGATACAGCCTATAAGGCCGAATCCCAAATTGGAATAATGAAATGACTGACCGGAAGGGAAATGATGCACAGAAGAAAGAAACCGGGTAAACGGAATGCCGGTTTCCAGTTTTTCTTCCAAATCGGGCGGATCCACAAGTCCGGAAGTATGAGAGAGAAGATGTAAAAGAGAAATGTTTTCCGGTATGAATTGCATTTCTCTAACAGGGAAGTAACTGCTGACAGGGGCATCGAGTGAAATATATCCAAGTTCAGAGAGACGCATAACCAAAATGGATGTGGCAATTTTAGTGATTGAGGCAACACGAAAGAATGTTTCCGGATATGCATGATGCGACGGATTAACCGAAGATGTAAAAATACAGGCTGAAAGATTATCGGAAGAAAGATATGCTGCAGAACCCATGACATGGTGTTTTTTTATCAGTTTTGAGTAACCGGTTATATATTGAATTTCATGCCCGGAGCATGCGGAAACAGGGCTTTTTCCGCAGCCGGGAGCAAAAAAGGGCAGCAGGATACAATACAATGCATTTTTAATTCTGCTGGTTGGCATTGTGCACCTCCGGTGACATCCTGCCCCAATATACGGAAAAGAGGCACAGGATCATCAATAATGAGAAGAGAACAAGCATAAGTACAGTCTGCAATGTATTTAATGACAGCATAAAGGAAGCTGAAAACACAAACAAAAGAGTAAAAACGGAAAAAACGCCTGACGCAGACAGAAGAATAAGTCTGACAGGGGATGAACAAATCATTCTGATACCAGCAAAATAAACATATCGGATAAGAACAGCTATACATAAAAGGACGCTGAGAAGTTGACTGATACGTACGTCAGATGATGCAAAAAGCGAGTCCAGGCGCAATTCTTCAATAATCAACCGACCGCAGCCATACAGAAACAGATAGAAAAAGAAGACATCACCTGTTTTTTTATGATGCTTTCGGAGAAAAAGAAAAAGGAAAAGGAATATTGCAAGATCCCATAATGATTCATAGAAGAAAGTAGCAAGATGCCAGGAAT
Source organism: Christensenellales bacterium (assembly GCA_045111455.1). Lineage (GTDB taxonomy): Bacteria > Bacillota > Clostridia > Christensenellales > Aristaeellaceae > Aristaeella. Next base: position 319,997 of record JBGUGL010000022.1, read on the forward strand.
TTCCGTCTGATGGAATCTGTACAGCAATAGGGAAAAAACACAGGGAAGGGTTCAGTGTTTTCAGACCATACGCTTCCATGTTAAACCAGTTGCCCCATCTGCCGATACTCTGCGCAAGGGCAAGACCCGGAGCCACCAGATCACACAACTGTAAAACAGGGAGATGACGCCTGCGGGCAAAGAAAAACAGAACAACTATTCCTGCTATTACGCCGCCATATATGGCAAGACCGCCTTCCCATATTTTCAGTATTGACAGAGGATTATTCCTGAATCGGTCCCATGAAAATACAACATAATACAATCTGGCACCGATTATTCCCAGAGGAAGTATACGAAGGGAAAGATCAATAACCGTATCATGAGGCAATGAGGACCTTTTTTCCTCCCTGACAGCCAGAAAAACAGCAATAACAGCACCGATAAATATCAGGAAACTGTACCATGTAACAGGATATAAGATATATCTGGAATAAGGAATAGAACTCATGCACAATCTCCAATCATTGAATAATTTTATTATAGAATTACAGATAAAATGTGTCAATGAAAAGGAAAAGCAGGATATGAAACATTGCATGATAAATAGCTTTCTGGTAAAATTATCTATTGGAACCTGACACCATGATTTTTTTGAGGAGGCACCAATTATGAGTAAAGTAGTTGTTTTCGATCATCCTCTCATTCAGCACAAACTGAGCATTATGCGCGACAAAAAAACCGGAACAAAAGAATTTCGCGAACTGCTGTCGGAAATTGCCATGCTGATGGTGTTTGAGGTAACCAGAGATCTGGAAACAAAGGAAGTAGAAGTCGAAACACCTATCACCACATGTAAGTGCAGAGTCCTTTCCGGCAAGAAACTTGGAATTGTACCGATTCTCAGAGCAGGCCTGGGTATGGTTGACGGTGTCATTAATCTTGTGCCTGCAGCTCGTGTCGGTCATATCGGGCTTTACAGAGATCCGAAAACACTTGAACCTGTTGAATACTATTGCAAACTTCCCGAAGACAGCGAAAACAGGGAACTCCTGATTCTCGATCCCATGCTTGCAACCGGCGGAAGCGCAAGTGCTGCCATCAATTTCATCAAACAAAGAGGATGCCATCATATGAGGCTTGTTAATCTGATCGCAGCACCTGAAGGAATCGCGAGAATCCAGAAGGATCATCCTGATGTGGACATCTATGTGGCTGCGCTTGATGATCATCTGAATGACCATGGATATATTGTTCCCGGACTGGGAGATGCCGGCGACCGCCTGTTTGGCACGAAGTAATAAAATGCCGCAGAAACCTGTTTTTTCAAGAGCCCCAATCCTGCAAATGACCGGTTGCGGCACCGCAAACGGTACAGCAAGGTCACAGGATAATCGTGTTAAGAGACTGTATCAGAAAGCTGATCAGTGGAATGCTTTTCCGCGCATGTGGGAAGGACTGTTTCGTGTTGCCTGCCTAATAAAGAACAAGCCGCTGGAAGAGCCTGTAACGCAAAGGATCTATGAAGCAATTCATGATACAGATGACGGTTCGTTTGCAGGGTCGTTTGATGAGCAGATCTGTACAGCGCGAGCCTTGTTTGCTGTATTTGAATACAATACAGACAAAGAAATACTTAAAAGGATTGCAATCTGGCTGCGTTATCTTGAAGTTGAATTTGATAAATGCACCGCCGAAAGCGGTGTTCTGTATCAGCCTGCGGACCTGATGGAGCTTCTTGTACGTTATTATCTTGCCACAGGAATGAAATCCGTATTAAGAATCTGCAGCAGATTAAGAGCTGAAGCTTTTGACTGGACAACAAGTCTGCATACATTTCAGCAATCCATTCCTATCGACAATCATAAAAAACTTCCTTCGGAAATCAATATTTCCGTTAAGCCGGAAAACCTGGAGTATGATGAAAGGGAAAAACTCATCAATCATGCAGAAATGCTTGCTGATGGAATGCGGTATACTCTGTATTCCGGATTGTACAGCGGCCACAGCCAGGATCTTTCTTCCGGTCACATACTGTGGGAATATCTCCTCAAACATCACCATGCAGTTTGCGGAGGAACAACTTCCAATCCATTTCTGAGCGGAACTGCATCAGATCAGCCGGTGGGCAATATGGCACTCGCCGCATGGATTGAAGCATTCGGTTCTCAATTGGTTCTCCCTGAATCGGAATGGGCTCTGGATGAGATGATCCGCATTGTCAACAACGGATTGGAAGACTGCCTTGAAAGGGAAGAGATTCCCCTGTTCCAGCTGATCAACAATCCGGCAGGTATTATTCAAACACCAAATGATCAGACAAAGCTGTATGCCAGGATTACACGGGCTGTTGCCGCTGCATACAGATATGCGGTCATGGCTACGCCATCAGGTATCAGAATCAATTATCTTCTTCCGGCTAAGTACATGATTATGGTCGGAAAACAGCCTGTATTGCTTTGCACCGACAGCTGCAATGCAGTTTTTCAGTGCAAAAAGCAATTTACTTCCTGTGTAGAAATATATATATCGAAAACGGAGACCGCAGATGTTTCCCTGACAAGAAATGGAGAAACGACTGTCAGAAAACAAAGCGAATCACAGATTCAAGACGGTATTTTTCTCAGAACTGAGAATGAATGGGGCAATGAAGACGGTTACCATCTTGAGCAGAATCATAACATTATTCATGAAGATACTCATCACCAGGGCCTGTGCTTTTTTGCACGAAATCAACTGTTAACAGTCAGTGCATCAGAAGATCAATATGCATATGCTGTAACAGCCGGTCCCAGGCATGAAAACAAGAAAACCATAATAACCCTAGCTGAAATACCCAAATGGAAAATAACAGCAGGGCATCTTTCTGACATACCGGTTCTTCCTGTTCCTGCTGACACGGGACACAGTACTGAAATGATTCCATATCATCTGAACAATAAACGCATTGCGATGTTCCCGAAAGCTGGTAATGCATGTTTGAAATAAGACTGGCACCCATGTGCGGCATTACTGATCATATATTCAGGGAGCTCTGTTACGAGCAAGGCTGTGATCTGGCCTATACTGAAATGATCAGCGCCATGGGCTATCTGTGCGCACCGGAACAACGCGCAACGACAGAGCTGATGGTCAGAGGCAGGCATGAGCCAAAACTGATTTTGCAGCTTTTCGGACGGGATCCTGTTACTGTTGCTGAAGCTGCAAAAAGGATTTGTGCATTGGGATTGTACGACGGTATTGATCTGAACATGGGATGTCCGGCTAAAAAAATAGCTCCTTCCGGTGAAGGCTGCGGGTTGATGCGTACTCCTGAAATTGCAAAAGCAATGATGAAAATGACTGTTAAAGCTTCGGATGTTCCTGTATCAGTAAAAATGAGACTGGGATATGACAAAGAACACATCAATGTAATAGATTATGCACGTATGGCGGAAGAAACAGGCATCAGATCCATTACCGTGCACGGAAGGACAAGAGAGCAACAATACAGCGGAAAAGCCGACTGGGAACTGATTGCAAAGGTGAAGGACAGCGTCAGTATTCCTGTTATCGGGAACGGCGATATATTTGATGCCAACCAGGCTGCATGGATCAAAGCTCATTATCCCACAGACGGGATCATGATCGGACGAGGATCGATGGGGAATCCCTGGATATTCAGACAGATCAAGGAAAAAATCCAGGGCAGGGCTGTATACAGAGTTACTGCATCGGACAGAAAGGACATGATACTCCGTCATTATGAACTGATGCTTAAATCAAAACCCGAAAATATTGCTGTGCGTGAAATGCGCAAACATATTGGCTGGTATATAAAAGGTATGAATGGCGCCGGTAAATTCAGAGATGAGATCAATCATACGTGTGAGGCAAAAAAAACCATCGGATTGATTCACGTTTTTTTTGACAAAGCAGCAGAAGAAGAAGAAGAAGAAAACTGTCCGGAGGATTCTGTAGAATGAGCAGAAGAATAATCTCCCTGTTCATCATAATTGTATGTGTTACAGCGGTTTCTGTATCTTCAGCCACACCCAATACAGAGACATCGGGTATTTATGCATTATTATCCGGGAAAATGTCCGGATCCCTTCATATCAGCATTTCTTCGCCTGTGTTTCTGAAGCTTTCACAGTTCGGCGAAGAAAGAATTAACTCTCTGAACAGGCTGATGCAGCATTTTTCATTTGACATCAATATAAACAATGATGTATCAGATGCAACGGTATCAGTTGATTCCGAACCGATCATAAAATTATATGAGGGTAATCATGATTATATTACTGTCGGAGGAGATCATTCCTCCGGTAATATAATCATACATAACAAACAAAGACGGAACAGTAATACTGATGACAGCGATTCCATTTCGGTTTTTCTGGAGACGCATTTTTTTCAGACGAACAGAATGCTTGATGACCTGTATAACATATGTGAAAAACTGCCGGAAGCATTTCCTGATCTGAGTAAAACAGAAACTTCGGGCATCAGCTATAAAGGCTACGGAAAAGCAGTCAGGAAGAATACAATACAGTTTAAACAGGATTATGTCCAGGAACATCTTCCAAAGGAAATTTCAGTTCTTGCCGAATCGGATGAAATCAGTCATTTTATCAACAGCCTTGTTTTTCAAGGCACACAGAGAATCACTATCCAATATGATACAGATAATCGGATTATCAGCATCACGTATATCGGTACGGTTGGATTGACGGAAGAGTCACTTCGCAAAGTGTCTCTGACATGGAGATGCATGAGGAAGGAAAATCATATCAAAGACACCGTATTATTAAAGACTCCCTCTGTGAAAGGATTTGACAAGTATAATCTGTCGTTCGAAAGAGAACTGAACAATGATCCGGAAGAAAGCAACCCGGTACTAAACTGGGATTATCAGCTTGATCAGAAAGAATCTGATATAAAAAGAAAACTTCAATACAAAGCTAATCTGTCCCTGAAGGACAATCAGGTGAATGGGGATATACTGTTCAATGAAAAAAAGAACGGCCGGGAACAAAGCACCAGAATCGTTCCAAGGATGGAAAAAGAAATTGATCAATCATACGGCGGAACTATTGAAATTACCAACAAAACAGGTAAAATAGAGATAAGCAGCATCAAAATGTCTGTTACAGTTTACCAGCCTGACAACATGTTGCCCCAGATTAATCAAGATGCTGTTAACACTGACATCAACAAGATTGAAGAACAGAGCGATGAAACCCTGTACCGGGAAATATACAGTCATTTGATTCGAAAACTGATTACACTTCCTGAATCGGATACAGAGTTCCTCAGAAAAGATATTCCGGAAAATCTCTGGTATTCAATCACAGAATCAATACATCCGTAGGAGACAGAGCCATGAAAAAGAGTTTAATCTGCATTATCGTGATTATGGTGCTTGCCTTAACAGGGATCTGTCAGGCAGCATCATATACTCTTCCGGAAAAAATGAATAACCAGTTGTCTATCGGCAGCGGACTTAAAGGCAGTTTTACAATAACTGCGGAAGGTGAAGCGTTCAGGACGCCTTTCCTGAAAGCTGTTACAGATGCTGTTTTTTCTATCCGTGGCATATCCTCAGGAAAAGATATTCATTATTATGTTTTCCAGGGAGATGAACAGGATAAACAGTCTGCTGTTACAGAATTATACCGGAAAGAAGGAACATATTATCTTCGGAGCGATATGGTTCCGGGAAAAATCCTCGCTTTTCCTGCCGTCAGTCAGTATATTGAAGCTGTTTTTCCTGCAGAGGGAGAAAATGCGTCAGCATCTTCTTTTATCGCCAAAATACTTGCTTTACCAGAACAGGAAAGAAAGGATAAATGGGATCCCGTACTCACAAGGTATCAGAATGCACTGGAATTCTGGCTGGCAGATTACACAGTTGATCATGAAACAGTAAAAATGGATGATGGTTTTTCAGCGCTTGATTTTACATATGAAATACCGGCTGATGATGTGAAGAATAAAATTATCAGTCTGATCAGCGATATTGTATCAGACGAAGAAGCATATGCATTACTTGATTCAGTGATGAGTCCTGAGGAGAAGAACATTTACCTGAACAGAAACCTGCTGTATTTCTATACGGAAGCAGTCAATGTTTTGAGTATAGGAAATCCGATCAGAATGAATAAACGTGTTTCTGCCATGGGAGATCTGCTTCGGTTCAAACTGGAGCTTCCTCTTGATGAAAAAACAACAGGCTATCAATCTGTCAATATTGAAATGTATGATCAATTGACAGTATATACGATCAGAAAAAACGGAGAGATCATGGTTCTGGCGATTCCGGACATAGAAACATTAAAAGAAGCGGAATTTGAAAAAGAAATCTGGATTTCCAGGATAATTGAAGATGAGACAAAAAAGGACCAGAATTTTTCCGTAAAAGCGAATATCCGGAAGACACAGAATACTTATGATGAGAATGAAAAATCACATGAAACAGATCACTATGAAATCTGTATTTCTCAGGATACAAACTATGTTCCTCAGGATATTGATTTGAGTTTTCTCCCGGAATATAAACAGACAGACATCAATATAGATATGCATTATTCCAGCAAGTATGCTCAAAACAGCGCTACTACGCTTGAAATCGCAGCTGATATTAAAAAAGACTCCTCTGAGATGAAGATGGAAGGAACCATAAAAACAGCAGCCCCATGGGTCTTTATGCCGTTTGATGTGATCGATCCGATCAACATCGGTACTGATGTCAAGTCAGTCATTGAACCATATCTGACAGACTGGATCAGTAATGCCACATCACTCATTCATCACACAAATCAGGAAACTGATGTCAGCACTGAAAATAACGAAACAGGCGAAACGGAAAAGCCTGAATCCCAGCCATCTGAAAATGACGGACATGAAGATGATCTGTCAGATGATGCAGAAACCAGTCCGATTGACAATCCGGAACAGGAGTAACAGTTCATCAATGACTAACCCGTATTTATCAATCAAAAAGGTTTTTATAGCACTGTTTATTGGTTTTACATTAATTTCCGGTAATGCTGCCGGAGAAGCACATATCAATATACAGGCGGTTTACAGCGACTCTTCCGGAGGAAGAGTCGCTTCTGCTGATTTTTATCAGCAGAATAATCAAATCATCGCTGTTTCCACATTATTTCCTGAGCTTGCAGTCAGTCTGAATGAACAAAATGATATATTATTTCGGATAATACCAGATGCCCTTTCATTGATGCATCCCGAACAGTTTGATGCAATGATAATGCAGATAGATACTGTTTTATCCGAATGGATGAATAAAAATCCGGGAACTGTATCAGAAGGCGTCTTTGCCGGTGAAACATTTCAGCATGCTGAAAATGTATGCAGATATGAATCCCCAATGAATGAATTGCTGGAATATATATGCAGTAACATAAAAAATATAAACAAGCCGGATATGCTGTCCTATGAAGCCGGAGACATATGCATACTCTGCTGCGAAATGCTTCAAAAGGTTTCAGCCGGTTCAAATCCGGCAGTCTGTATCAGTAAATATGATGAAGGGAAATATTATACTGTTTCAATCAATGAAAATGAGAAAACAATATATACGCTGTCTGTTGACAAATCAGAAGACAAAACGATTGATGCTGTGTTTGGAATCAAGGCCGGCGGAAGGTACTACTACAGAAGCATCAAATGCCAATACGATCAGAACAGAATCAGCGTACAATCCTCATTATACAGTGGAACAGAATCTTCATACCGGGCAGTCAGCAAACATACAGCACTGTTCAAAGAGTCGGTTTCAATGACTGAAGCTGAGGATCAAACTGTTACCATTCAGGGGAAATTGGAATCATGGAAGCTTCCGATTCCGGTGATCCTAAACGGTAACTGCCAGGTAAAAGAAGATGAATATGCTCAGCTGGATTTCTATGTGTTACCGGAAAACACCTATGAACAACAATTCCATATTAACGCATGTTTAGAGAAACAAATACGACCCGTTTCATTTCCGGATAAAAAAATAACAGACATCCGGAACGAGAAGGACAGTGAACAGTTTTCGAAAGCATGTTTTTCCGGTTTTTCAGAGCTGGTTGCAGAAATAGTTCCCAGGCTGCCGATAGATTATCAGAGAATACTTATAGATTTGCTGATCAAATAAGAAAGAAACTTATGGATTGCTTTTATAAACCGTGCAAACGGAGTATGCCGAAATGCCTTCCATACGGCCTTCAAATCCGAGGTGTTCTGTTGTTGTGGCTTTAATATTGACAGAATCTTGATTCACATCAAGAATCCTTGAAATATTATCGATCATCTGCGGTATGTAGGGGAGAAGTTTCGGCTTCTGTGCAACAATTGTGATATCAACATTATGAATCCGGTAACCGGCTGAATGAATAATTGCGACAGTTTCTTTCAGAAGATGCATGGATGAAATATCTTTGTACTTCATATCCGAATCAGGAAAATGTTTGCCGATGTCTCCCAGTGCGCATGCACCGAGCATTGCATCCATAAGAGCATGAAGAGCTACATCGGCATCACTGTGTCCGAGCAAACCTAACTCAAAAGGGATTTCCACACCGCATAAAATAAGCTTCCTGTCTGCAGTAAGCCGATGAACATCAAATCCCATTCCAATGCGCATTGAAAAGACATCTCCTTCCAGAATAATCATTGCTTTTATGAGATCCTGCCGGCTGGTCAGTTTTATGTTTGAAGGATCGCCTTCCACAATTTTAACCGGAAAATGAAAATGCTCCAGAATTCCAGCGTCATCGGTACATAACAGATGTTCTTCGGCAGCTTTAAGAGATAAAGGAATAACAGTATCTGCTGTAAATCCCTGAGGAGTCTGTATTTCATACAGTTCAGAACGATCAGGAGTCTGCACCACATAAGAATCCTTATTGACTGTTTTATATGTACTGACTGCAGGAATACCGGGAACACCTGAACCATACTGAATCACAGAATGGATGACTCTGCTGATCAGGGCGGGACTCACAAGACAGCGCGCTGCATCGTGGATCAGGATAATATCTTTGGGATCGGGATTGACAGACATTAAACCATTCAGAACGGAAGCCTGTCTGGTATTTCCTCCATATACGATACGGACAGGAAAAGAAAAGGGATTTATATCTATTTCATTCTTAACGGCCGTATAGTCCTGCGGACGGCAGACAACAATCATTTCATCCGCGTACGAAGAGAAAGCTTCCACACTTCTGCGGATAACAGTTTTTCCGCACAGAGGCAAAAGGACTTTATTTACTTCAGAATTCATCCGGGAACCGCTGCCACCGGCCAGAATGATTATATATTTCTTCATGCTTTATTTCTCTCCGCAGATAAAAACTCGTCTTCATCAATGATCCTGTACATATCAGCAGCATGGTCGCGGCTGACTGTTTCCAATACAGCAAGTACTTCATAATGACCGACGTGTTCTCCGAAACGAATGCTTATTATATCGCCTTCAGATATTTCAGCAGACGGTTTTACAGTTTTGTTGTTAATCATTACTCTGCCGCCGGAACAGGCTTCATTTGCAACGGTCCGTCGTTTGATTATTCTTGAGACCTTCAGAAATTTGTCAATACGCATATGATCCTCACATAATAAAGCCCGCAGGATTGTTCCTGCGGGCAGAAACGATTTTGTTATTTTTTACCCTTTTTCTTTGCGTTTACCTTATCCTTCAGAGCTTTGCCCGCTTTGAAAGAAGGGGCTTTGGAAGCTGCAATCTTAATTTCCGCTCCGGTGCGGGGATTGCGGGCTGTACGGGCAGGACGCTTTTTCACATCAAACGTTCCGAATCCAATAAGCTGAACTTTTTCTCCTTTGGCCAGAGCGCCATTAACAGTATCAACGAAAGCGTTCAGAGCCTTTTCTGCATTCTTCTTGGAGAGCTGTGTTTTCTCGGCGAGTGCGTTAATCAGTTCACTTTTGTTCACGTTGATTTCTCCTCCTTAATTTTTTATGCAAATGCATAAATAAATATGAATATGCCAAAGACCGGAATTATTCAATTTCGCCTTCAACATACTGTAAGTATACACCGAGTTCACTGAAAGTCAAGTGTTCAAAGGTTTTTCAATCATCGATTCTCCTGTTCTGATTGCTTCAGACTGGTTTTCAAACGGTCAACTTCCTGGTGGAGAATCAATTCACCGTCCAGGTCGGAAACAACACACAGTTCACTGCAAAGCAAGAGAAGACGCCCAAGTTGAGATTCTTTGATTTTACAGGATTCATTATTCAAATTATCTGCAAGAATGAATATCTCTGATAAAACCTGAGACATTGATCTTTTATAGGCTTCAATCCGATTACGCTTTTTTATTGTTTTTGAAGCATATTTCAGAGCCGGAAGGCCGGCAGAAATATCATCAAGGCTGCTGATCACACTTAAATGCCCGGTTTCATGCTGTTTAATATCATCCCAGTTGTTCCGGATTATTTCAGGATCATCACATGCTTGATCAGAGAAAACATGGGGATGTCGGCGGAGCATTTTAAGACATACAGAAGATAAAATATCAATGAGCGTAAATTCATCGTATGCCTTACCGACAGAAGCATGAAAAACAATCTGAAAGAGGAGATCACCCAATTCCTCGCACAAATGATCCATATCATTCTGATTAATTGCATCAATGCATTCCCAGGCTTCTTCAATCAAATACGGACGAAGGGATTGATGCGTCTGCACTTTGTCCCAGGGGCATCCATTCGGAGACCTTAACTGTTCCGTGATAGAAACGAGATCATTCAATACAAAGCGGCTGCGTAGCTCATAGGAAGAAGAAGGAATCAAAACTGCAGTTTTGTGGTCGATGTATTTACTTCTGTCAAGCTCATACAGCGGGATTACAGCAGGCTTACTGTTCTCATACAAAAAAACAATGGGATAATCATCGCTCAGATACTCAGTCAGCAGAAGCTTAATCTGTCCCGCAAGAAGAGAATTATCTATTTCAGTAATCAGGACAGATTGATTGGGATTATAAAGATTTGTATCCACAAAATCATAAGCAGGTATTATTGATACAGCTGTATCCTGAAGATAAGGAAGTGATTGTGATAAATACAAATTGCTGATTCCAACTCCGGGAATGATTCTGACGGCAGTCTGATCAGCTTCAGATCTGCATATTGCCCTGACTGAATGATCTGTTGCCGCGTCAGGGACTGCATAGACTAGTGATGATTCAGAAGAACAATGAAGAAGAAATGAAACGATTTTCGCACTGAGATCGTCAAAATCTTCAGAAGAATCATAAATATGATCCAAAGAAGAGTAGGGAATATGATTATTATCCAGCCATTCCGAAAAAGGATGCCGTGAAGTGCGCAAAATTAATTTATCTGCAGTCCGGATAGCATCCATCGTTTTGGAATTCAGCAGCTTAGGATCTCCTGATCCCAGTGAAACGATAATGATTTCATTTTTCATAGTATCTTACCTTCCTGCTGTTACCGGTCAGTATTTATGCCATGCAGAACGAGTAAAAAGAATGAAAAGAGGTAAAAGCTCCAGTCTGCCGAACAGCATCAGAAAAGAAGCGGCCAATTTGGCATGTATACTGTAACCTGCATAATTTTCAACAGGTCCGACAGCTCCCAATCCGGGACCTACGTTGCTGACGCAGGTCAGTGAGGCGGAAAGATTTGAAACCAGATCATAACTGCTGCCCAGGGACATAATAAACCCACCTACGAGGACAAGAGCGATATACATGAAAGCAAACTGAGCTATCTGGGAAAGCATATGTTCATCCACTGCTTTTCCGTCCAGCCTGATTACATCCATTTTTTTCGGCTGCCCTGTAGCACGGATATTCCGGCGTGAAAGTTTACTCAATATAATAATACGGATTACTTTTATTCCACCTGCGGTTGACCCTGCACAGGAACCGATCAGCATAGCGAAAACTATGATAATCTGTGAAGCTGCCGGCCATTTGTTAAAATCATAGGTTACAAAACCTGTTGTAGACATAATTGAACTGATCTGGAAAGATCCATAACGGAGTGATGTAAGGAAATCACCGTTATAGTGCGGAAGATTGGCCAAAGATACAGTCAGTATAAAGCCGATGGCAAAAATGAAATACCAGCGGAATTCCTCATCTCTGAAAAAAGCCCTGAATCGTTCTCCGATAAGAAATTTATAATAAAGGGCAAAGTTAACACCGAACATAAACATAAATACAGTAATAGCGATTTCCACAGGCACACTGTTAAACTGTGCAATGCTTTTTCCGTAATTGCTGAATCCCCCTGTTCCGGCAGTAGCCATCGTATGTACTGCTGCATCAAAAGGGGAAAGACCGCATAAAAGAAGTACAATGAATTCAAGCATGGAAAGAAGAATATATATTTTATAAAGAATCTTGGCGGTGGCGCCTGTTTTGGGAACAAGTTTGCTCAGGGAGGGACCGGGACTTTCCGCTTTAACAAGATGGGCGGTTCTGCCTGTGAGTTTGGGAAGGAGAGCAAGCGTGAGCACCAGTACACCCATGCCGCCAATCCAATGAGTTGTTGCACGCCAGAACATAATGCCGTGAGTCGCTCTGTCAAAACAATCCTGGGTAAAAACACTGGCTCCGGTAGTTGTAAGGCCGGAGACTGTTTCAAAAAAAGCTTCTTCAAAACGGGGCAGTATTCCGGAGAACATAAAGGGAACAGATCCAAAGAGTCCGAGGAATATCCAACCTAGCGCGGTAATGATAAATCCTTCTTTCAGACGAAGGTGCGTGTCCCGATCGGTCTTCGGCAGAAAACCGAGGACAGAACCGATCAGCATGTTGATCAGTATACTGTATAATATAGCCGGAGCATCACCATCGCCGTATATGAAAGCAATGATTAACGAAGGTACCATGGCAGCAGCTTCAATTAACAGAAGAGCGCCCAGCATTTTAACGATCAGTTTCCGGTTCATTTATAGAGCACCTCGTTAAGATCGGAGATACCCGATTTCACAGAAATAATGACAACATGATCATTTTCCTCAATGTGATCATTTCCGAAAGGAACTATGATTTTTCCCTGATGGACTATTATGGAGACAAGTGAACCGTCTTTCATAGTCAGTTCCTTCAATGGAATACCAATATATGAATCTCCTTTACGTGCAACAAATTCAATGGCTTCAGCTTTTCCGCCGACAAGACGGTAAAGCCTTTCTATTTTGGTTCCGTTACTGTTTTCCCTGGCGCGTACGTATCGGAGAATCGTGGAACTTGTTATAAACTGAGGACTGATAACAGAATCAAGGCCCAGATCGTTAAGAATTTCCTGGTAAGACAGTCTGCTGTTTTTAGCAATGACTTTAGGGACGCCGGAACGGGATGCATGCATGCCTGTAATCAGGTTTTCCTCATCACGATTGCTGAGAGCAACAAAAGCATCCATCTGTGAAAGGCCCTGCTCTTCCAGAAGATCCTGATCGGTTCCGTCTCCGACAATGACATCAACCTTCGGAAGCTGCTCGCTCAGTACACGTGCTTTTATCTGATTGAGTTCAAAAAGAGTCACATGAATACCCATGGGGACAATCAGCCGGGAAAGATAATAGGAAATACGACCTCCGCCAAGAAGCATGACGCTACGGATTTTCTGTTTGTTTCTTCCAAGAAAACGGAAGTATTCCGTAATAGTGATCATATCTCCGGAAACGAATACTTTATCACCCGGAAGAATCATAAAATCGCCTCCGGGAATCATTACGGTGTTATTTCTTTCAACCATGGCATAAAGGATTCTGGGAAGCCGCGGTATTTTTCCGGCCAGTTCCTTCATCGGAATCCCTATGAAACAGTCTTCCTCCTGGGCCCGGAATTCCACCATTTCCACAAGACCTTTTGCAAATGATTCAATGCTTCCTGCGAAAGGATAACGGAGGAGGCGGCTGATTTCGAGAGCAGTAGCGCGTTCCGGATTGATGGCAACGTCAATTCCCAGCTCATTCTGAAGCAACATCTGACTTTCATTGAATTCAGGATCCCTGATTCTGGCAATTGTATAGCCTGCGCCCAACCTTTTGGATATAAGACATGCAAGCATGTTGCTTTCATCACTTTCGGTTGATGCAATCACAATATTTGCCTTATCCACGCCGGCTTCAAGCAGGATTTTAGCATTTGCACCGTTTCCCTTAATGCACAGAGCATCCAGGGAGCCGCTGCATCTTTCAATCACTTCGTCGCTTTTATCAATAATAATCACGTCATGCTCTTCAGCAATCAGATGTTCAGCAAGTGCATAACCGACTTTACCTGCACCAATGAGAATGATTCTCATGATCCTTCCTCCATCCTTTGATCAAATTATTATAACATTATATATATATGATGGAAAGACAAAAAATAACAGTGCAGAACGGATCTGCACTGTTATGGCGGAGAGTCAGGGATTTGAACCCTGGGTGAGGTATCACCCCACACACGATTTCCAGTCGTGCGCCTTAGACCACTCAGCCAACTCTCCACGTCAGCGAATGCTCACATCGGATAATTATAATATCTTTTCATCTTTTGTCAAGGCATGAGTTGGTCAATTTCTTCATCAGTCAGTTTTCTCCACATTCCTGAAGGAAGATCACCCAGTTGAAGCGGCCCGAAACGGACGCGCTTCAGCTTTACAACCTGATGACCTACTGCCTCCACCATTTTCCGTACCTGTCTGTTTCTGCCTTCATGAATTGTAATCAGCAGGTCAGTGGAAAACATATCATGCCTGATCAGTTTTACCCCTGCAGGAGAAGTCATTCTGCCTTCGATAATGACTCCTTTCCGCAGTCTTTTCATCTCTTCTTCAGTTACTGAATTGGATACCTTTGTAAGATATGCTTTAGGTATTTCAAAACTCGGATGAAGAAGACGATTCATCAGTTCGCCGTCATTAGTAAGTAAAAGAAGTCCTTCACTGTCATAATCAAGACGACCGACAGGAAATAACCTGACAGGATAATCCTGAAAACGATCCATGACGGTTGGACGTCCTTCCGGATCATGTGCAGTGGTCACTTCACCGACTGGTTTATTGTATATCAGATAATGTTTGTCCTGTTCCGGAAAAACAGTAATTCCGTCCACCCGGACAACATCTGTCAGTTCATTAACCTGACTGCCAAGTTCAGATACAACGATTCCGTTTACAGATACCCGGCCTTCCGAGATCAGCTTTTCAGAATTTCTTCTGGAAGCAACGCCGCATGACGCGAGATATTTCTGAAGACGCATATATGTTTCCTTTCGGATCAAATCGGGCAATTCATATTGAGAGATTTATGAGTGTATTTGATTTCACCGGACTTTACTGCCTGCATTGTATGACCGTGTCCGATCAGTTTATATTTGTATGTAGTGAGTCCTTCCAGCCCCATGGGACCTCTTGCGTGAAGTTTTCCTGTAGCAATGCCGACTTCAGCGCCCAGACCGTAAACAAATCCATCAGCAAACCTGGTGGAAACATTCAGATAAACACCGGCACTGTCAACTGTATTCAAAAATACAGATGCTGCCGCACTGTCTTCAGTAACAATACAGTCAGTATGGTGCGAACCGTATCTGTTAATATGCTCGATGGCTTCCTGCAGGGAAGATACAATTCTGATGGATAGAATGTAATCAAGGTATTCTGTGGACCAGTCAGAATCAGTTGCCGGTTTGCACGCAATAATCCCGGCACAATCATTGTCCCCGCGCAATTCAACATTTGCTTCCGCGAAGAGACGGGCTGCTTCAGGCAAAAAGCGTGCAGCGATATCCCGATGAACAAGGAGGGTTTCCATTGCATTGCAAACGGAAACGTTCTGAATTTTACTGTCAAGAGCGACTTTCAGTGCGGTTTCCATATCAGCATTCTTATCCACATAAACGTGGCAGATGCCGTCTGAATGGCCAAGTACAGGTATTCTGCTGTTGTCCATTATATAGCGGACAAAGCTGTTGCTTCCACGCGGAATAATCAGATCAATCAGCGTATCTTCTTTCAGCATGCGGGCAACGTCTTCCCTTGTTTCAAGCAACTGAGCAACATCTGCCGGCATGGAAACCTCTTCCAGGGCCATACGGACCAGTTCGCAAAGAATACGATTGGTATGAGCGGCTTCGTGGCCGCCTTTCAAAAGGACGGCATTCCCGCTTTTGATACAGAGAGAGGAAATCTGAATCAAAGCATCCGGACGGCTTTCGAAAATGACTCCAACTACCCCGATAGGACATGAAACACGATACAGATCCAGTGAATCAGCTATTTCAGTGGATACAAGAGTTTTATTGATCGGGTCAGGCAGTCCGGCAAGAGCCTGAAGACCACGGATCATCTGACACATTTTTTCTTCACCGAAGTTCAAACGATGGAGAAGCGGAGAAGCGAGACCGGACTCTTCAGCTTCGGCAATATCTATCCTGTTGGCAGCAAATACTTTTTCCCTGTTTTCATCCAGAATACGAACCAGGGATGTAAGTACAGCATTCCTCTGATCGGAAGAAGAAACAGAAATACTGTAGAATGCTTTTCTTGCACGCGATGCGATATCATGAAGATCTTTCAAAGATATCCCTCCTTTCGCGCAATTATAACAGACAAAGACGCGATTGAAAAGGGAATGATGAAGTGATATACTTTTTGAGGGAGGAAGATGAGATGCCGCATCAGCAGGGAGTTAAGACAATATCACAAAACCGTAAAGCATATCATGATTATTTCGTTGAAGAGAAGGTTGAATGCGGGATTGCACTTTTCGGAACTGAAGTTAAAAGCATCCGACAGGGAAGGGTTAACCTGAAGGAAAGCTGGGCGCAGGTGCGGAAAGGAGAAATATGGGTTGAAGGGATGCATATAAGCCCATATGAACAGGGCAACATCTTCAACCGTGATCCGCTCAGATCCAGGAAGCTTCTTTTACATCGCAATGAAATCAGGAAACTTGACAGTCAGGTTATGAAACAGGGATTTACCCTGGTGCCATTGGAAATGTATTTGAAAGACGGACGGGTCAAGATTCTCCTGGGACTTTGCAAAGGTAAAAAGCTGCATGACAAGCGTGATGCCATGGCACAGAAGGATTCAGACCGGGAAATCCAGCGAGCCATGAGGCAAAGGCAAAAGTAAACAATGTTGTCAGTCCAAATGGGGATGATCCGGTTTCGACGGGGACATCAGAGGAAGGATAAGCGAGCCGCAGACCCTGTACTGCGTATCAACGGGGAAAAACAATAACTGACAATAGCAATTACGCTTTCGCGGCTTAATGCCGTGCGTCGGCCCTGACCACCTGCAGATCAGGTTACCGGCGTCATTAATGCAGGGAACGAATCATACTTAAGCTTTGCGGTATGATCCGTATTTATGAAGCTACTTTATATCCAGTTTTTCCATGAACTGTATATAAAGGAAAAAGATCATGGAATGCGCTCGGAGAAAGTCCTTCTGAAGGGTTTTCGGACAGGGGTTCGACTCCCCTCATCTCCACCACATGTGTGACATGACAAAAGAACCTGATATGTTATGTCAGACACAACCACTGAGGAGACTGCCGCCTGGATATGAGCACGCTGCTCAACAGGCGGCAGTTCTCTTATACCGGCAGCGGAGCTGAGGAGTTTTACTGTTTCATCTACGTTATGACGGACAAGAGGACGCTGGAGAAAAGACAAACGGGAACGCAGGACCTTTTCCTCTTTATCCAGGGCGGTTAGTTCATCCATCATGGAAGACGGCGGATTATCATGATTTTTAATAAAAGAAATAATACGGGCATTTTGACGGGCGATTTCCTGCAGACGATCCTCAATAGGCCGGACTGAATCAATACGGCTGCGTTCATCGGTAGAAATGAAGCTGTTGGCAATTTCACAGGCTTGGCGAATAACTTCTTTATCGGACGCAAAATATTCAAGGACGGTGAAAACTGCATCCTCCACGGATTCCAGCCGCGCAGGACGGACACAACGATTACGGCAGGTATAATATCTTTCCGTCTGGCCGGAACGGGTTTTCCCGCCATGACGAATGGACATTATACGGCCGCAGACAGTGCAGCGAACAAGGCCGGTTAACGGATATACTGTATGGGATTTATAAGAAGTTTTGTAACCGGCGGAATTGGCAGCGCAAATCTCACTGACACGAAGCCATTCATCTGCAGAAAGGATGGCGGGTACACCGTCAGGGATACGAATAATCTCAGGGGCAGTGATGCGGTGACGCGGATCTGAACCCATGCGGCGAATATATACACCCGCATAAATTTCATTTCTCAATAGAAAATTGAGATCCTGTTTAGAGAAGATTTTCTTTTTACCCGTAAGGGGGAAGATTTCCGGAGAATTAAGATAAGCCAGGATGGTACTATAGCCGGCACGGGAAAGATACAGATCAAAGACATGACGAACGATAGCAGCACGGACAGGATGCAACTGGTAATGCTTATTCTCAATTATATAACCAAGCGGCACATGCCCGCCGAGATACTGGCAGTCCCGGGCCAGGTGCTTATGGGACATAACAACACGGTCAGAATCCTGTTCCCGCTCCAGCTGGGCAAAGGACGCAAGAAGGTTCAGCATCATGCGGCCGGACGGTGTGGAAGTATCTATAGATTCAGTGACAGAGACAAGAGACGCGCCGGCGGGCTGGAAAACATCCTCAATCATGGTCAGCGTATCACGGAGGGACCGGGACAGCCTGTCCAACTTCCAGACAACGACTGCGGAAACCCCGCCGTCAGCAAGGGCGGAGAGCATACGCTGCAGGGCCGGGCGCTGTGTATTTTTACCGGAATATCCTGCATCTTCAAAAATAACTATTTCTGACTGGGACATGGCAGCATATCCATTGAGAATATCATGCTGTGCCTCAATAGAAATACCATGAGCCGCCTGTTCATCAGACGACACACGGCAATAACCAAAGACTTTAGGCATTGTTATTCCTCATAACCATCCATGTGGGTACCGAAGTTGGTCAGCATGGATTCATCTGACTTGGAAAGATAGTTTTCGAAATCAAGGAAGTTGTCAACATAGTCATTGAACTGATCGCGGACTTGGCGGTTCAGATCTGCCGGCACATGGACGGCAGCATTTGTTTATTCACTTATCCGCAGCGGCAGAATCCGCAGGTTTTTCCCCATACATCAGCCTGGCGGCCACCAGCTGCTGCTGTACATATTGTTTACCCGGAGCAGGCAGGGAACGGTAGGTTTTGATAATATCCGCTTCATCAGGGGAAATCAGACCGATATCTTTGCGGGCTTCATGGGTAAGGGGCTGATCTTCGGGTGTGTCTTCTGGTGAAAGCAATTCAACGGGTGATACATGAAGGGCTTTAGCTAAAGAAGCAATTGTTGCTTGTTTTAGATTTACAACAATTCCGGTTTCATATTTATTGATTGCGGCCTTTTGTACACCGATAAGATTGCCAAGTTCTTCTTGCGTCATACCGAGCTTTTTACGCAATTGTTTAATCTTCTCGCCGGTGGTCATATAGTCACTTCCTTTCGGACGATTATCATGTTAGCAGATAACGATACAAAAAACAAGAAAAAATATCTTGACAGGATATTATCCTGTGTGTATTATAGTATCCGGAACAGATACTTTCGAGAGGAGAGCTGAATATGAATACCTTGCAGTTTAATGTTTATAAGGTGAAGAATCACGACACGCAGGCGATACTGGCGGAAGCTATGGGGATTCCGCAGTCTGCGTTAAGTGCGCGTATCAACGGTAAGATCGAGTTTAGACAGAATGAGATAAATTTCATTCGCAAGCGTTGGAGTCTGACTGATCAGGAAACCGTTGATATTTTTTTTAGTGACAAAGTATCTGAAAAAGATACCGCGACAGCATAAGGAGGATGCTTTTCATTGAAGCTTTACATCACAAAGCTGATTCCTACCCAGGTACCGATCATCTGGACAGCACAGATCCGTCAGGGACTGAAACCAGCCAGGCGGAGGATGCCGGCGTGGAGGATACGGATCAGGGAGGACAGGAAACGATATTTGCCATTGCTGCACGCTTTTCCTGCGCGAATTATACCGCCGGTGTTGCCGGAAATGAAAACGGATCCGAACGAAAAGGCAGGGAAGCCGGTTGTGTTTCGCAGATTTTCGACGTTACCGCCGGTAATGGCCTATCTGATCGAGACGGAGGAGGAAGAATATGGAGCTGACAATACAGATGCGACGCAGCCTGATTGACGAGGCACTGATAGCGCTGAAGCAGAAGCGGGCCAAGAGGCCGCTGCCGATGCGACGGTTGATCCCGGCGGAGGACTGCGAGTTCCCAGAAGACGAGATACAGGAGTTCCCGGAGGACGAGGAACAGGAGTTCCCGGAGGAATAAAAAGACGCAGGAGGAAGCAGATGAGTAAGAGCTATGTACTGATCGCCGGGAGCCGGGGATATGAGAACCTGGATGAATTCATGGCGATTGTGGACAAGAACATAAACGCAGACACCCTGATGTATGAGGTCGTGATCGTGGAAGGCGGCGCCAGGGGAACGGACACCATGGCCCGGATCTACGCGAAGGCCCGCGGGCTGGAGTACGTGGAGATGAAAGCCGACTGGGAAAAGTACGGCAAGGCGGCGGGGCCGAAGCGGAACGATGCAATGACGGCTTTTGTCGCCGAGAAGTGCGAAGGCAATAACAACAAGGGCATGGCGCTGTTCTTCTGGGATGGCAAGAGCAGGGGAACGGCACAGTGCATCCGCAGCGCGAAGAAGCGCGGCATACCGGTAAAGATCTGGAACACCCAGACCGGAATATATATGGACAGCTAAAGAAAGACGCAGGAGTAGAAAGGAGAGGCACACAATGAACAACATCACAATCATTGTCAGTGGAGAAAACACGAAAGTCACAGCCTGGATCAACTGGTACCAGCGGAAGCGGGGCAGGAAAATTAACTATTGCGGCGCCAGGACAGAGGATGGCGAGACAACCATGATTATCAAGGAAGGAAACAAAGAAAACTGTCCGCGGATACGGACAGTTCGGAAACTGATTGTGATGAAAGAATCAGAACAGATCGGCGAGTGAATCATCTGAATCAATGGAATCCTCAGCTGGAAAATCCGGATCAGAGGAATTAACGCCGGAAATGGACAGAACAGCGGGGCCGCCATACTCCGGATCATCATCCGGATCGAGAATATCCAGGCAGATAACATCAAGTTTCTGCTTTTCAAAGGAAAGGGCGAGCTTGGTTAAATCATAAGTGTGTAGATAAACCTGGGCCATAAACTATTCATCTCCTTTCTGATGGAGATGATACCACAAAAGGAACTAAGAGAAAAGGAGATTCACACAATGAACACAATCACAATGATCCCCATTGAGCAGCTGCTGCATCATCCGCAGAATCCCAGGATTGACCTGGGGGACCTGACGGAGCTGGCGGAAAGCATCAAAAGCCAGGGCGTGCTGCAGAACCTGACGGTGGTACCGGAAGCGGAGTACCCCGGAGATGACCATTACCTGGTGCTGATCGGCAACCGGCGGATGGAGGCGGCAAAGATGGCCGGGCTGGAAGAATTGCCCTGTGCCATTGTGGAGATGGACGAGACAGACCAGATTGCCACCATGCTGACGGAGAACATGCACCGGACAGACCTGACGGTTTATGAGCAGGCCCAGGGCGTGCAGATGATGATGGACCTGGGACTGACGGAAGAGCAGATCAGCGAGATGACGGGATTCAGCAGGACAACGGTGCGGCGCCGCGTGGAGATGGCAAAGCTGGACAAGGAAACACTGAAGGAAAAATGCACGCAGCTGACCATGGACGACATGGACCAGCTGGCGAAGATCAGGGACATTGCGAAACGGAACCAGCTGCTGAAGGAAGCCGGGACGAACAACTTCAAATGGAAGGTTGAGAACGAGATCAAAGAGCAGAAAAGGCGGGAGAACTACCGGCTGGTGAGAGGGATCCTGCTGCAGGCCGGATGTATCGAGCGGGAGACCAGGGGGGTAGAGAATTTCTGGAACAATTACGAATACCTGCCGTACTCAAACACAATCGACCTGGATGAATACAAAGCCGGCGAGAACATTCTGCCGGAGGATGACCGGCAGCTGTACTTCTACACGGAATACGGCGGAGTCAGGTTCTGGGCAGAGAAACGCAAGGCAGATGTGAAAGAAGAGGAACAGGAAGAACCGGAAGATGAAGAGAGCGCCGAACGGAAAGCCAGGGAAAAGGAAGTACAGGATGCCTGGGAGAGGCTGAAGGAGATAGAGGAGCACGCGAAGGAAAGTCGGGCCGCGTTCCTGGAAAACCTGACCATCAAACAGAAGGACAACCGGAAGGCACTGGAATGGCTGATGATTGCCATGGTGGCAACAAATGACTGTGACACGGGCATGACCAGGCTGCTGCCGGAATATGACGAAGAACAGCTGAAGGCACTGCCGAAGGGTCACACGGAAACGGACCTTGACCTGAAATGGATCAGGGAAGAGATCGGAACAAATCCGCAGCTGTACGGCCAGGTAATGGACGGACTGTTCTTTGACGGAGAGGACAGCGTACAAAGCCGCTGGTGGACGAGCAAGAAGCCGGAATACTGCAGGAACATCAGCATGATAACCGGGTATGAATGGCTGGAGGACTTCGGTTATCAGGCAAGCGATGACGAGCGGGCGTACCTGGACGGGACGCTGGACTGCTACGGGGAGGAGGAAGAATGAAAGAAACAACGCCGGAAGAAGTGCTGAAGGTAATGCGGCACGATAACAAAAAGCTGGACGAGTCGCTGGACGAGCTGGAGGCGCTGCGGGCAAACCTGCGGAAGGCCGGGGAAGCGATCACCGGCGCGGTGATCCGGTACCGGAAGGAGAAGCTGAAGAAAAAGAGCCTGAAAGCGGCGGAGGATGAAAGCGCGTTTGCGGAGCTGGAGGACTACACCAGCCGGGAGGACATTCGGAATTGCTACGGATACGAAATGATCACGGAAGCAGAAATGGACAGGCTTTTCTACCTGTGGGACATGCGAGAAGAGCAGAGACAGAAGAAAAAAAGCGAGGTATACGAGGACGAGGTTACAACAATGCTGCACCAGGCAGCCAACGCGATAGAGGACAGATACCGGGACCGGAAGGAAGAGCTGGAAGAAATTGAATTTAATGCGATGAACGAGGCAAAACGCCGGGCGCAGGTGATCAACGACAGCAGGAACGGATTCCTGAACATATAAGGAGGCAAACCATGAAACCACAGGAACTGACAATCAGCAGTGAACTGTTTGAAGAAACCAGGAATAACCTGGACGCGGCCATGAAGATCCTGCTGAACCGGATGATCAGCACAAAGATCAGCAAGGGAGCTGTGAGCCTGAAGATCGGCATCGAGATCAAAGAAATCATTGATGACAACGGCGAAGTGATCAGGATGCCGGAGATCGCCTACAACATCGGCATGGGCATGAGCGAGAAGGACAGTATGAAGGGAAACCTGAAACGCGGCCTGATGCTGAAGCGGTCACCATGCGGGAGCCTGTTCCTGACATCGGACCAGATCAGTATGGATGATCTGCTGAACGCAGAGGAAGGAGAATGAAAAATGGATACTGAGGCAATCATGCTGGTGGAGGATTACATTATCGAGCACCTGGACAAGAGCGATCCGGAACCGGAATTTGACGTGTTCATTGTCTGGAAGTGCAAGGCGCTGCAGAACTGGAAGTTCCTGATCAGCTCGTCCCTGAATGACGGCATGTACTACGAAATGACCTACAACGGGGACAAGGAAGAATGGTACCTGGACGCCTATAAAAAGTTTGAAAACAGGAGGATTAAGACATGCCGCAGCTGAGCAGGGTAACAAAATGCCGCGGGTGCGGGGCGGAGATCGCCTTTATCAAAACGGTAAACGGGAAGAGCATCCCGGTGGATCCGGAGGCGATTGAGTTTATACCGGAGGAAGCCAACGACAGGTTTGTGATGATCGACGGCACGGTGGAGCGGGGAGAACCGGTGAAGCAGGCCAACAGGATTGAGACGCATATCGGGTACCGGAGCCATTTCAGCACCTGCCCGGCGGCGGATCAGTTCCACAGGAAGAACAAAAGCGAAAGAACCAGGGCCGGAGACTGACAGGAAACACTGAATAAACAGGAAAGGAGGGCTGGCCGTGAAGGAAAGGAACAGGATACCGGCAGCTTTCACGGTCAGCCGTGAAACGGGACAGATTATAGAAGTTGAGTATCAGGAAGTCAGCGACGAGAAACTGCGGAAGTTTCTTTCCGGATTGATGATAAAAGAAAAGACCGCTGACGCGGCAACGTCAGCGGCCGGCTCAGACATGCTGAGCAGAAAGGATTCACACAAATGAAGTATAGCACAAAGAGGAATGAAAATAAAGTTTTCACAGGCGTGATGGTTATCATCCTGCTGGCGCTGATCGTGATGATTGTGCTGGAGATCAGCGGAGTGTTCAGCCAGCCGGTATGGAAACCGACGGAAGAGTATCCCATAGCGAACATGCACATCATATGGGAGGGGGCCGGGATATGAACGGAGAGGTAACGCTGAGGAGTACGCTGCTGGACTGCCTGAAGATTAAGCGGCAGCAGCTGCAGATGTGCAGCAGGAGCCAAAACGGACTTGAGCCGGCGAAAGGCATGGAGGAAACCTGGGACAGACACCGGCGGGAAGTGAAGCTGCTGGAGAAGTACATCCAGAGCCTGGAATATGAGCCGGTGAGGAAGGCGCTGGCGGACTGGCAGATCGATGTGATGCAGAACGGGCCCAGCGCGATGGAGACGGATGGCAAGACAGTTATTTGAAGAAATAATGTGCTTTGGGAAGGAGAAAAATGGAATCACCTTTTGTAAATGACCCATTTTCTATGGTTTATCAGGCGTTCAAAAATCTTTACCCAGAAAAGGCATCGCAAATCACTGAAATCATATGGCAACCGGAAGAAATGAAGGCAGACGATGGAAACAGATGTGTTGGAATGACCAACTTTGCCAATGACGGTGACATAACGGTTTATGTTTGTTGCCGTATTCCTGTTGCAGATGCAGTTGAAACGCTTGCACATGAACTGGCGCACGTAGCTGTTGGACATGAGCAAGACCATAACGATGTTTGGGAAAAGGCGTTTGATGATATCCATGATGAATTTGACAGGATCGGTGCTGAACTGTTCGGTGACGAAGGTGTAAGTGTTGAAGTTTCAGACGCTAAAGTTGGATATGGAAAGACGGTAGAAGAATATGAAAAGGACATCATCGAACTTGCTGCAAATGCCTGTATGACACTTGTACCGGAAGAATATGAAGCCATGATGAAACGCTTAACGCTTGTATTCCGTGATCTGACAAACAAAGAAGCAGACTCTTTTCCGGTTGAGATTAAGGAAGGTGAACAGGATGCCTGACAGAGAGAAGGTTATCAAAGGGTTGGAAACCTGTATCAAATACATAGATCAGGAGTGTCCAATCGGTTGTTTGTATTATGAAACGTGCACAAAGTATGAAGGACGTGTTGTGTTTCAGCCACTGCTTAGAGACGCCCTTTCCCTGCTGAAAGAGCAACAGGCAGAAACTAAACGGCTTACACCTTCTGGAGAATGGAAAAGAATGTCTGATCTGCCAATAGAAATAGACGATCGGTTTGAATGCTCAAATTGTGGAAACGTTGTTCACTATCATGACAGGATCAATCTGTACACATTCAATGATTACTGCGGAAGATGCGGAGCTTATAACGGGTTCAGAGTTTGAGGACGGTGAACATGATTGATACGAGAATACATCATCAAAATTTCCGATGAAATCATGGAAGAAGAAATAGCAGACAGACCTCAAGAAATTGTCCGGTGCAAGGATTGTAAACACTCTGAACATTGGTACGGTGATAAGCGCAGATGCTTTTTGTGGCATGAATCCGGGATTGATGTTTTTGAAAATGGATTCTGCAACTACGGAGAACGTGAGGAAACTTAAAAGACTAACCCGTGTAAAGGATACCAAACGGGCCCAGCGCGATGGAGATGAATTGACAATTTTATGACTGGAAGTGAGACCATGGCAGGCAGCAGGAAAAGGTTTGAGTTAACGAGTGAGTTCTGGTGCATCAACTGCGGGAAAAAGGGAATTCCGGTCATGAGGAAATGCAGCAGAAAACGGGAAGAGGGACACAGGAAGGCGCTGTACTGCATCACCTGCAAAACGGTGATCAATCACGTTGAAACCAGGAACGATGACGAGGCGCGGCAGTTCCGGGAAGATTACGAGGCGGGATTGTATGCGGAGGAAGCTGAACGGTCAATAGCGTTTGCAAAAGAGCATCACAGGTAAGGAGCAGAAGGCATATGGATAACAGCGGTTATACAAAACTGGAAGAAATGGATCTGCAGAACTGTTATGATTCGCCGATTGACGCGATTGTGAAAAACATGGAGATCCAGGCAGCCCAGGCTTTTGACAACGAAGTGATACGCGCGGTGCATGAAGTCGGGATCAGTGTTGACAAGGACAAGCTGGCCCAGGCGCTGCAGCAGGACAGGAAGAGGTATGAGGAGGCATACCGGAAAGGGTACATGAGGGCCATATACCGGGAGGCGCATGTACTGAGCCTGCGGCAGGTGATGTGTGATCTGGAAGGGGAGCCAGCCTGGCTGGAGTACAAGGACAAACCGGGCATCAATGCAGTAGTGCGGGAACCCTTCAGCGAGGACGATGAATTTGTTTACATGTATTCGGCCTATGCAGCTGAAGTTGAGCCGGCAGACCTGTACGGGGTCACATGGCGGCTCTGGACAGCCAGGCCGAGGAACGGACGGGAGAAGACAATCCCGTGGGAGGAAGAAGAATGAAAGAAACAATCTTAACGAAGATCAAAAGAAAGAAACATGAAGCGAAAGAGTGGATCCGGAAAAGAGCCATGAAAGCAATGGCATGGATCCAGGTAAAGACCAGCATGAAAAAGCGGGCCATTAAGGGATGGATTAACCGGACTTTCCACAAAAAGAAGAACATGATCCGGAAACTGGAAGCGGAAGTGATGGGCAAGGATCAGGAAATTGAAGCACTGAAGAAACGCTTCCGGCGGCTGGGATCACAGATCCGGACGATTGAAGAAACAGAAAGCAGCTCTCTGAGAGTGGTAACGACAAAGATAGATATCGAGCCGCTTCAGTTCGGAGATTATATCGCATTGAAGAACGGTACAGCGGAGGACTGGAAGGACGAGATCCTGGAGGAAGCAAAAAGCCGTCTTGCCGAACAACTGGCAACCGCGCTGATGGAAAACAACATGATCCAGTTCATCGTGAGGGATCAGAGCGAGTTCAGCCCGCTTGACCAATTCACCACCGTGGCGGTAAGGGTGAATATCGTGCCGTGGGAACAGATGGCCGTTGGCAAAGAGACCAGCATCATATGGAGGAAATCATGAAGAAAGTAAAGCTGAAACTGAAGATCGCGGATCTGGAAGACAAACTGAAGAAGGCGGAGGAGATTATCCGGATCCAGAACAAGAGAATGCAGAAAAGCATGGATAGTATCACAGAGGAGCTGCTGCTGGTGAACCAGGATCTGAGAAAGGTGCTGGAGACAGAGAAAAAGGAATGCGAGAGGCTGAAGCAGGAGGACATGGAAAGGGAAATGCTGATGCGCAGGATGATCCGGCAGATGACGAGAAACGCGCCGGGAAACGCCAGCGGGGAGGAACTGGTTGGTAACTTGTTCGGAGACCATACCGGCCCATGCTTTCTTGTGAGGAAAAACAATGATACAGATCATGATAACGAATGAAGATACTGAAGAAACCGTAAAGAGGAAGATCCTGCAGGCACAGGATCAGATGATCAGGGAAATGCTTGTGCAGGGGATTTCAATCATTTACCCCACAGGGAACAAAACAGCCAGGAAACCGGATGATCCGGAAGCAGTGAGGAACAGGATCCGGTACCTGGAAAGGAGACTGCACAGGCAGCAGCCGCAGATTTCTGAATGGATGCCGATTGAAAGATGGATGTTCCTGAAAGCCATACACAGCAAAGATTGCTGCGGAACAGTAAGAGAAGCGATAAGGAGGACTGAACCATGCCGAAGGAGCGGTTAAAGATTACGCAGCCGTTATGCGTTACGGCCAAGTTCATGCTGGACAGGGGAGCCGGGATGGCGGAGACAGCACAGCTGCTGAAGATCAGCACCAGCACATTGCAGCGGATCCAGGCAGCTGGGTTTGACGCGATGGAATACGCGAAGCAGCTGGCGGACCGCCGGGCGGAGGACCAGAGGAAACGGGAGGAACTGAAACAGGCGATGAAACCGCGGCCGGAAAAACTGACGGATGAAAAATTCAAAGAACTGATGGCCATGTGCCATCCGGAGGAGCTGCAGGGGCAGATCAGTATGGAACTGCCGGAAGCAGAAAAGCAGCCGGCGGAGGAACAGAAGAAACTGTACAGGTTCCTGGCGGGGCAGTTTGACGAAACGCAGATTGCGATCTGCGACAAGCTGGGGAAGATCTACGACATGCTGGAGCAGATTCTGCGGGCCATCAGGAAGGAGTAAAAGGAATGAAAAAAGGAAGACCGAGGAAAAAGGACTGGGTGATCAAAAACGGCGGGGCGGAGGTTTACCTGACCAGCATTGAGACCGTGAAGAATCACCCGATTATTTACCACTACAACACGAAGGATCCGAAGGAAGCCATGCGGTTTACGGAGGAGGAAGCCAGGGAAATCGCCCAGGCGCGGAAAGCGCTTGCGATCAAAATAAAAGTTTAAGAGGAGGACAAACCAATGACCACGTACAGGAACCCGGTACCGATGAGTGAAAAAGAGACCAGCGCACTGCAGGCAATCATCGTCAACCGGAGGACACCGGAGCTGCAGGACACGGCGCCGCTGATGACCAGCGACGATTACAGGGTCCGCTTTGTAGCGGAGTACTGGCAGACGAAGATCCGGTATGAAAAGCTGAAGGACTTCAATACCAGGATCCGGGCCAGCAAGAACTACCTGAAGAAGGTGGA
Source organism: Christensenellales bacterium (assembly GCA_045111455.1). Lineage (GTDB taxonomy): Bacteria > Bacillota > Clostridia > Christensenellales > Aristaeellaceae > Aristaeella. The sequence goes on from JBGUGL010000022.1 coordinate 348,985, forward strand.
GGCGCCTCAGCACGACTGCGACGAGGAGCTGCTGGAACACCAGCAGCATGTGATGGGTGAATACCTGCACATCCTGGAAGTGCGCGCGGTGATCGAAGGGATCCAGCTGTAAGCGGATTATTACCTATAAGTTATAAAAGGCGGGAGGAATCCCGCCGTATGCACGGAAGGCCAGCAGCTGCCGGAAAGGACGTAAAAGAAAGGAAGTGAAAACGCTCCTGGCGGACTGGAAGGATGTGCCGGCTGCAGCCGGTTCAATTCCGGCGCCGTGCGCCAGCGGGGAAAACTCTCCAATCCCCGCCACCTGCGTCAAAGTTCCCGCAGCGAGGGCTGCACCGGCGGGATGGGATCCGCCATATGGTCCCGTAGCTCAGGGGTAAGAGCGGCGGCCTTATAAGCCGCGCGGCGCCGGTTCGATTCCGGCCGGGACTACCAGGGGCGGGCGGTTCGCACTGAAGCCCCCATAATACAGCCGGCAGGAGCTGATGATCCTGCAGACATTTCACTGAAGCATATGGCGGTCCGGAAAGACGGGCAGGCGCCCGGCAGCGGCTAGCGCTGCGAACAGCGGGACGGGCTCCGCAAAGACAGGCTTGTAATGAGTATTATCGTAAGACGCACATCTAAAAGGAAGAGAGCCGGAAAGAAAAAAAGGGTGCTGAAAAAATTCATCATCCTCAGCGAAAGAAACCGACAGTGATCCCGGGAGGGTTCCAGGGAGGGCGGAAGCGCCTCCCTGGTGAGACAAGCAGGAAGGAGGACACGGCATGGGCTGGGAGTTCGAAGATCTGTTCAACAACACACGGACAGCGGACGGCAGTTTCCTGGAAGAGCCGTGCTTTATTCCGGTGGGCTCCATGGGGTACCGGAGAAAGACCACGGTCAGCGGGCCGCGGATCGACGCGGAAGTGATCCCGGTTTTCGGCAGGCGCCAGCGGGGATACCTGCGGAAGGCAAAAAAGGAGATCACCCGGGAGGCACAGAAGCGGGCCAACGATGAACGGAGCAGGCTGCACCTGATCCAGCTGGTGGAAGCGAACTTCACAGACAAAGACCTGGCCATCGGCCTGGACTATGCTGGAAAGGTACCGACACCGGAGAAGGTGGACAGGGACCTGAAGACCTTCTTTGAGAAAGTGCGCCGGCGGCGGAGGAAGTACGGGCTGCCGGAGCTGAAATACATCACAGCCATCGGCGGGGATGAAATGCCCAGCGCGGGGTACAGCGGTACCCGGCCCCATGCACATGTGATCATGAACGGCGGGATCGACCGGGATGAGCTGGAAAAGATGTGGGGGCACGGCCGGGCAAACACCCACAGGCTGCAGCCGCGGGACGAGGGCCTGGGCGGGATCGCGGTATACTTCACCAAGCAGATGCAGGACCGGCCGCCGAAGAAGGGCGTAAAGAAATACAGGACGAGCAGGAACATGATCCGGCCGGTGCCCAAGGGCCGGGACGCGAATATGCCAAACAGCCGGGTGCGGAGGATCGCCTTTGATTTCCGCAACGAGGCGAAACCTATCATGGAAAAACTTTATCCGGGATATGTGCTGCAGGATGTGAAGGTACGGTACAGCGACTTCATAGACGGCGTATATATTCGCTGTGTACTGAGGAGGATTACATGAGCGAGCGGGAGAACAGGATCAGCTCCACCGCGGACACAGGGAATATCTGCTGCCCGTTCTTTGAAGCGCACGGAAAACAGGAGATAGTCTGCGAAGGCATGATAGACGGAACCCAGAACATGACGAGGTTCCGGACGGAAGGGGAAAAGACCTTCCACCAGGAGAACTACTGCGAAGGCAACTACAAGCGATGCGAGGTATACAACAGCATCATGCACTGGAAGTGGCCGGAGGAGTAAAAACCCTGCGACTAACAAAACAGCCTCCAATCGGTACGATAAAGACAGATCGAACCGAAAGGAGGCTTTTTATATGGGCCGGAAACCGGCGGAGGAAAAAAAGAAAACAGACGCCGGAAGGATGCAGAAGAAAACGAACAAAAAGCCTGCGGCGCCGCCGGCCGGCCGGGGAAAGAAGACGAAACCGGCAGAGGAAAAGCGGGAACGGAAGCCGCTGTCCACAGCGGAATGGCGGAAGATCCGGATTGAGTATGTGAAGGGAAAGACCACGTACAAAAAGCTGGCGGAAAAATACGGCGTTGCGGAGAGCACCATCCGGAAGCGGGCCTCTAATGAAGGCTGGCGAAAACGGAAGAACAAACTTGATACAAAGGTGGAACAAAAAGTGCTTGCGCGCGTATGTGATGCGCGCGCGAAGGAGTTTGAGCTCATCGCGAAAGTGAACGACAACATGAGCGAAGTGCTGGAAAACCTGGTTGAGTTTGTGCGGAAGCAGACGCCGGAGGGATACGACGACCTGCGGGGCGTGGAGAGCCTGACGAAGGCCATTGCCCAGGTGGTGCAGACAAAGCGCGACCTGTATAACGTGCCCAGCGAGATAGACAAGGCGAAGATTGAGACGCTGCGGGACAAGCAGAAGCTGGAGCGGGAGAAGTTCGCGGAGGAACAGGCGGAGAAGGCAGCCAGCAGGGCCGCGGCGGAGAACACGGTGATCAGGGTTGTGATCGAAGGCGCGGACGAAGAGGAGATGGCGCTGGATGAGTGAGGCGGCTGTGCTGAAGACCATCCTGCCGGATCCGGATCACGGCGGGCGGATCATTGAGTTCAAACCGAACCGCAAGCAGCTGCGTTTCCTGCAGGCGAAAGCCATGCATGTGGCTTTTGGCGGCGCCAGGGGCGGCGGAAAGAGCTGGGCCATCCGGGCGAAGGCAATTCTGCTGGCCAACAGGTGGAAGGGCATCAAGATCCTGATTGTCCGCCGGACGCTGGTTGAGCTGCGGAACAACCATATCGAGCCGCTGAAGGTGACGCTGCGGGGGATTGCCAAGTACAACCAGATGGAGCGGAAATTCATCTTCCCCAACGGCAGCACAATCAGCTTTGAGTTCTACGACAGCGAAAAGGACGAGATGAAATACCAGGGCGTGGAATACGACGTGGTATTCATCGACGAAGCAACGCAGTTCCTGGAATACTGGCTGAAGGTGATTACCAGCTGCTGCCGCGGCGTAAACAATTTCCCGAAGCGAGTTTACTACACCTGCAACCCGGGCGGGCCGGGACACAGCTATATCAAACGCCTGTTTGTGGACAGGGACTTCAGGGAAAACGAGATACCGGAGGATTACATCTTCATCCAGAGCCTGGTAACGGACAACAAGGCGCTGATGAACGCGGATCCGAACTACATCAAGTTCCTGCTGAATCTGCCGCCGAAACTGCGGAAAGCCTGGCTGTACGGGGACTGGAACATCTTTGAAGGCATGTACTTTGAAGAGTTCCGCAATGATCCGGAGCATTACGGCGACAGGCGCTGGACGCATGTAATCGCACCGTTCAAGCCCAAGGCACACTGGCCGATATACCGGAGCTTTGACTGGGGCTATGAGAAACCGTTCAGCTGCGGATGGTGGACGGTGGACGATGACGGGGTGATATACCGCATAGACGAACTGTACGGCGTGCAGTACAGCGGCGGGGAGCCGATACCGGACCAGGGCGTGAAATGGGATCCGGATCACGTGTTCAGGGAAATCCGCCGGCATGAGGACGAGCATCCATACCTGGCAGGCAAACGGATCACCGGCGTTGCGGACACCGGGATCTGGGACGCGGAATACGGCATCAGCATAGCGGAGATGGCGGCAAAGCACGGGATCTACTTCCAGCAGTCTGACAAGAAGAGGATACCGGGCTGGATGCAGATGCATTACCGGATGGCGTTTGACGAGGCCGGGTATGCGAGGATGTACATCTTCAGCACGTGCAGGAACTTTATCCGGACAATCGTGACGCTGGAATATGACCCGCACAAGGAAGGCGATCTGCTGACATCCGGAGAGGACCATATCGCAGATGAAACCAGGTATTTTTGCCAGATGAGACCGATTACCCCGCTGGTGAAGGAAGACGAGAAGCTGCCGGAGTGGGGCGCGGATCCGCTGGACCAGATGATAGGGAGGTTACTGAAAAGATGATCACCATCACGATGAACACAGAGAGACTGAAGGTAACGATCACAGGGCACGCAACGGCGGAGGAAGGAAACCAATACAAGGAGATTTGCAGCGCGGCAAGCGCCCTGGCACAGAGCCTGATGTATTCCATCAGCAAGTTTCCGAAGGACGCATTGAAAAGCGCGGAGTACCGGCCTGATCCGGGGAACCTGATGATCAGGATCTTCCCGGAGGAGTGGGCCATGCTGGGTGTAAGGAACAGGTTTAAGGCATACGGAGACGGTCTGGAGCTGCTGGCCATGAGCCATCCGCAGAGTGTGACCATGATCCGGGACGGGGAAAGAATCTTACCAGAGAGGGAGGGAAATGCACAATGAGCGAGATTGAAAGACGGCGGAGGCTGGAAATGATGCAGCAGGGGCAGCCGCCTCAGCTGCAGGTACCGCAGCGGGAGGACGCGGAGCTGGAGGCGCTGAGCGGCAGGCTGGATCAGCTGAACCGGGCGAGCATGCAGCAGGATCAGGTGCCGGGCATCAGCGGAAGGGCGGTACGCACGGCGGAGGAAGAAGAGGCATACAACCTGGGCGCAAAAATGGGCGCGCAGGCGCTGGCCGGTACCGGCGGGAACGCAGCGGGAAGATCTTCAATGCCGGTGGACCGGGAAGCGCTGGAAAAGGCCGTCAGGATCCTGATGGAATACAAGGTGGGAAAGGCCAGCATTGACCGGCGGATTGTGAACAGCCAGGAATGGTGGAAGCTGCGGAACTGGCAGCAGATTGAGAATGAAAAGGGGATCGAAGGTTCCACAGAAACCAAGGGCAGCACGGCATGGCTCTGGAACGCGATCGTGGGCAAGCACGCGGAAGCCATGGACAGTTTCCCGGAAACCGTGGTGCTGCCGCGGATGGAGGATGACAAGGCGGAGGCCCAGATCCTGAGCAAGATCCTGCCGGTGATCATGCAGATGAACGGATACGAAGAGCAGTACAGCAAAGGCCAGTGGCAGAAGTTCCTGGAAGGCACGGCAGCGTATCACGTAGGCTGGGACAAAACGAAGATGGGCGGCATGGGGGATGTGAGCATCAAGAACATCAACATGCTGAACCTGTTCTGGCAGCCCGGAGTTGATGACATCCAGGACAGTGAGAACGTGTTTTTCCTGCACATTGTGGACAGGACGATCCTGGAGCAGCAGCATCCGGAGCTGAAGGGCAAGCTGAACGATGACTACCTGCGGCCAAACGAATACCGGAAGGATGACACGGTGACCATGGACGGCAAGGTGGTTGTGGTGGACTGGTATTACCACACCTGGTACGGGCCGAAGAAGGTACTGCACTACTGCCAGTTTGTGAACCGGGAGATCCTGTACAGCACGGAAAACGAAGGACCGGACGCGGAAGGGAAGATCCGCGGCCTGTATGACGACGGGGAATATCCGTTTGTGCTGGATCCGCTGTACCCGATCCAGGGCAGCCCGGCGGGATACGGCCTGATAGACATCTGCAAGGACGCGCAGGCGGACATTGACACACTGAACCAGGCGCTGGTGCTGAACGCGGTGGTAACGAGCACGCCGAGATGGTTTGTGCAGGATGACGGATCGATAAACCTGCAGGATTACGCGGATTGGCGGAAACCCTTTGTACCGTTCAAGGGCGTGCTGGACGAGCGGAGCATCAAGGAGATCACCACCCACGGCATCCAGGGGAACGCCCTGGCCATGATGGACCGGAAGATAGAGGAGCTGAAGTTTGTCAGCGGCAACACCGACGTGCAGAACGGCAACACGCCGGCGGGCGTAACGGCGGCCAGCGCCATCGCGGCTCTGCAGGAATACAGCGGGCGGGGCAGCAAGGACAGCACGCGGAGCGGATACCGGGCGCACGGGAAAGTCAGCAACATGGTGATTGAACGGTTCCGGCAATTCTATATCATCCCGCGCTGGTTCCGGATCCTGGGCGAAAACGGCCAGGAAGAGTTCATCCAGTACAGCAACGCGCAGCTGAAGGCACAGCAGCTGCAGGGCGGCATGGGCATGGACCCGGGATACCGGCTGCCGGTGTTTGACCTGGATGTTCGCAGCCAGCGGGAGACCGCCTATACAAAGCTGAGCCAGAACGAGCTGGCCATCCAGTTCAAGCAGCTGGGCGTATTTAACCCGCAGATGACCGATGAAGTCATGATGATGCTGGACATGATGGATTTCCGCGGGAAGGAAGAGCTGATGGGCAAGGTGGAACAGCAGGGAACACTGATGCAGCGGTTCCTGCAGGTGGCGCAGATCGCGCTTGCCCTGGCGGTGAAGCATGATCCGGAGACAGCGGAGATGCTGGCGCCGATGCTGCAGGGGATTGCAACGAACGCCGGCGGGGTAAGCGCCGCGGCGGGCGCGCAGAAACTGGCAAAACTGAGTGAAACGGACGCGGCAACAGCTGCACCGGCCAAGGAAAATACCCTGGTGAAAAACGCGCGGAACAGGGCCAGGAGCGCGACGCAGCCGGAGTAAAACCCTGCGACTAACAAAACGCATATTCATGTGCTACAAACAAGGTAACGGATCGCCCACGAACGGGCAGAAAGGAGCCAGAGATGGCAAAAATGTTTATGAATCTTCACCTGTTTGAAGGCGGCTCAGCGGCAGGCGCAAGCGCAGCGCCGGCGGCAGCGGGAGCCGGGGACGGTGGAGAAGCGGCTGTAATCGCACCTGGAACGCTTGAAGACGGAACACAGGTGGATGCCCGTCTCGCCGCGCGGATGGAAGAGCAGGCACGGAAACGCAGGGCCAGGGGGCAGGAGCCCGTGAAACCGGCACAGGAAGCGCAACCTGTTGCAGTGGAAACGGCGCCGGCACCGGCAGCGGAGGAACCGAGCCTGGACGAACAGTGGGCAGAGGCGCAGACAAAGTTCAAGGATCAGATCGGCCAGCGGATCAAAGCCGCGGTGGACGAGCGGTTCAAGAACCAGAAGAGCGCCAGCGAAACACTGGAGAAGCTGCAGCCGGCACTGAAAGCGCTGGCAAAGCAGCGGGGGATCGAGGACGGCGACCTGGAGGCCCTGGCCAACAGCATCATGAGCGATGACAGCCTCTTTGAAGAAGAGGCGGACAAAGCGGGAATGAGTGTTGAAGCATACAGGACCCAGCAGCAGCTGATGGCGGAAAACGCCAGGTACCGGGAGCGCGAAGCGCAGGAGCAGGAGGATATGTTCTTCCGGCAGCACTTCGCAAAACTGGCACAGCAGGCGGAGGACCTGAAGAAGATCTATCCCGGCTTTGATCTGCAGAAAGAACTGCAGAACGAAGTATTCCGGCGGCTGACCATGCCCAACAGCGGCGTGAGCGTGAAGGACGCGTATTACGCGGTTCACCATGACGAGCTGGAACCGCAGGCCATGGCATATGGCATACAGCGGGCACAGCAGCAGATCAGCCAGACGATACAGGCGAACCAGGCAAGGCCCGTGGAAGGCGCGCTGAGGAACCAGCAGCCTGCCAACATCGCAATCGATCCCCGGACGATGACCAAGGAACAGAGGGAAAACCTTAAAGAACGAGCGCGACGGGGAGAAACAATTATCTTTTAACGGATAGCCACTCTTCGTCGCGGATGCGAAAGGAGCGAAACGCGATGAAGAAACTGTTTTATATGATCCTGAACCTGTTTGCGGACGCCGGCACGCTGGTGAACGCGACGGGCAACTACATCAACGCCTACACCGGCAGCTCCACGGCATTTTCGGGGACGGATGACCTGACCCCGACCATGAAGTCGTTTTACGACACGGAGCTGCTGGAGAACCACCGGGATCAGCTGATCTTTGCGCAGCTGGGCCGGAAGCAGGGACTGCCGGCACGCAGGGGCCGGACGGTTGAATGGCGGAAATGGAATACCCTGCCTCTGTGCAGCCAGCTGACCGAAGGCGTGATTCCCACCGGCGAGAAGCTGGGCATGACCAGCATCAACGTGAGCCTGGCGCAGTACGGCGAATATGTGGCGGTTACCGACGTGCTGCAGCTGCATGCGCTGGACGATGTGATCGCCGGCGCCGTGGAAGAGCTGGGCGCAGCCGGCGGCAAGACCCACGATATCCTGGTGCGGAACGTGCTGAAGGGCGGCACGAACATCCTGTTCGCGGATGCCTACAACAGGAGCACCGGTGCCTATGATAGCACTCCGGCAACGGAATCCGCGCTGCAGACCAAGCTGGCAACACTGGACTGCAACCTGACCCCGGACATGATCAACAAAGCTTTCACCAACCTGCAAGTAGGCGGAGCGCCCACCTTCAGCGGCGGAAAGTATGTGGCTGTGGTTCACCCGCATGTGGTATACGACCTGAGGAAGCATCCTGACTGGATCGAAGCCCACAAGTATGCGAGCCCGCAGCAGATCTTCAACGGCGAGATCGGCGAGCTGCACAACGTCCGGTTCGTGGTCAGCAACCTGGCCCCGATCATCAAGAGCGCCGGCCAGACCTATGCCACCTACAAGACCCTGTTCTTCGGCAAGGACGCCTTCGGTGTGGTGGATCCGGAAGGCGCCGGCATGGAGACCATCGTGAAGACCAAGGAGCAGGTAGGCGGCCCGCTGAACCAGTTCAGCACCATCGGTACCAAGTTCGAGATTGCGGCGAAGATCCTGTACCAGGAGCGCATGGTGGCTGTGTGGAGCGGATCCAGCTATTCCAGCACCGACGCCGCGAACTGATGAGGAGGACACCGGCATGAAAATGATCCTGAATCTTTTCGCCGGCGGACACAGCGTAACGCTGCATAAGGACGGAGGCGTGACAACGTTCACCGCCTCCTCCAGCAGCGACGTGCAGAAGGATGCGGAAGTAACGCTGACGGTCACACTGAAAACCGGGTACGAAGTAGCCGAGTATGAAGTGATCGCCGGAGGCGTCACGGTGGATCCGGCAACAAAGAAGTTCACCATGGGCGAAAGCAATGTGGTGATCTTCCTGAAGACCAAGGCGAACAACCTGTACATGGTGACGGAAGAAGCCAGTGTATGCGTGAACGACGCCAGGGTGCAGCTGCACAAAAACGCGAAAGTCGTACTGACGCCCAACGGTGTGCCGCAGGCTGTTAACGTGGAAGGCGGAGGAACTGCCATCACGCTGAATGACGCGGTACAGAACCTGATCGACCAGGGGATCCTGGTGAAACTCTAAAGAAGGGAGGACGCCGGCGGGAACCATCCCGCCGGCAGAACCCCGACAAAACCGGATCGCCCACGACACGGGCAGAAAGGAGCCTGACATGGCAACCAGAAACACTGAACCCACGAATGAAGAGAACCTGACGGCACAGCCTGAACCCGATACGAATCAGGAACAGGAAAACAGGACAGAACCGGCGCAGAAGCCCAAGCGGGCGGAAAAACCCAAGGATGAATGGGAAGAGATGGTATCTGTCATCGTGCCCCGCAAACCCAGGGGTGAGGAACCGACCCATTATGTCTGTGTGAATGACCGCAGGTTCCTGCTGCCCGCCAACGGGAAAGAGCAGACGATGCCGAAACCCATTGCCGAAGCGCTGCTGTCATCCATTGAAGCGGAGGCGGACGCGGAGGATTACGCGGATCACATTCCGAACCGCAGCGGGGAGCAGCCGCAGCAGCATGCCATTGGCGGATAACCGGGACGCACCCGGTCACAAAGACGGGGTATCCCCGTCTTTGTTTGCATAAAAGGAGGGAAAAAGCATGACAATACAGGGCGCGATTAACCTGGCGGACCAGATGCGGCCGAACAGCATGGCAACGGCACTGAAGATACAGTTTCTGAACGAACTGGAGCAGATGATCCACGGCGAGCTGATCATGAAGCACGCGCATACCCAGGAGGAGGAAACAACGCCTGAATACACAGAGGATACGGATCCGGGGACAGAGCTGCTGATTCCTTCCCCCTATGACAAGGTGTACTGGATGTACATCAACCACAGAATAGACCTGCAGAACCAGGAAATGGACAAATACAACAACGACAGGGCGCTGTTTGAGCACGCGTATCAGGAAGCGGCGGACTGGATTAACCGGAGCAGGCCGAGCCTGACAAGCCTGATGAGGATACGCCTATGAGAAGTATGCCGCAGATGATCCCGGGACAGCAGAGCATCAAGGTGACCTCTGTTTTCAAGGGATACAACCACAACGAAATCATATCGGACGGCGAACTGTTTGATATGCAGAACCTGAGCGGGGATAAATACCCGATCCTGGTACCGCGGAAAAAGCGCGGGGTTTACGCTTTCCCGGAAACCCGGGCGGCGGGCGATACGACCCTGACGGGGATCCACGGCCGGGACCAGCTGGTTTTTATCCGCGGGGAGGATGTGTTTTACAACTTTGAGCAGGTGCCGGGCGTCAGCGTGAGCACGAACGAAAGCATGCTGCCGAAGAAGATCGTGTCATATGGCGCCTATGTGCTGATCTGGCCGGACAAGGTGTACATCAACACGGCGGACCTTAGCGACTGCGGGAGCATGGAACGGTACTGGCCGGGGGAAGGCAGCACTATCACAGGCGCGGACATCAGCCTGCAGATGTGCCGGATGGACGGAACGGACTATGACGCCACTGAGATCACCACCAGCGACACCGCGCCGGCGGATCCGGAGAACGGGGACTACTGGTGCGACACCAGCGGAAGCAACGACGTGCTGCGGCAGTGGGACGCATATACACAGGAATGGACGGAAGTTGCCACAACGTTTGTGAAGATCACCGGGGAAGGCATCGGAACCGGCCTGAAGGAATATGACGCCATCGAGATCAGCGGACTGGAAGCCATAGAGGACAGCACGCCGAAGATCCAGGCGGAAGTGGATAACCTGAACGGAATAAAAGTGGTATACGCGGCGGGACAGAACTACATAGTGGTGGTTGGCCTGCTGAACACCAGCCAGGAGGAACTGGCACCGAATGAGATCCATGCGGACCAGAAGATCCCGGACATGGATTTTATCTGCGAGAGCAACAACAGGCTGTGGGGCTGCCGGTACGGCCTGGTGAACGGCGCCGTGGTGAACGAGATCCGATGCTGCAAACTGGGAGATTTCCGCAACTGGAATGTAACACTGGGCATCAGCACGGACAGCTATGCTGCAAACGTGGGCACGGACGGCGAGTTTACCGGCGCCATCACCCAGCGGGGATACCCGGTATTCTTTAAGGAAAACTGCATACATCGAGTTTCCGGGCAGACACCGGGGACATTCACCATACAGACCACCATAGCGCGGGGCGTGCAGCGGGGAAGCTGGAGAAGCCTGGCGGTTGTGGCGGAAAACATTTATTACAAGGCGCGCAACGCGGTAATGGTATATGACGGGAACATGCCGGAGCCGGTGAGCGAGCCCCTGGGGGAAATGCTGTACAGCGATGCCCGGGCAGGCGTGCTGGGTGACAAATACTACATCAGCATGATGGATACCCGGGAGCAGTGGCACATGTTCGTATTCGATACTAAGCGGGGGACCTGGTGGAAGGAAGACGCGGTGCAGGCGCTGGACTTCGGCACGGTGAACGATGAGCTGTTTTACATTGACGAGGACAATAACAGCCTGGTCAGCGTGACGGGGAGCATCGGGGAGGAAGAAGAAGACTTTGACTGGGCAGCGGAGTTTGATCTGTACGGCACCACCTTCACGGGGATGTATGACGATCCGCGGCGGGTGCGGAACAGCAAATACCTGAGCATGTTCAAGATCCGGGCATACCTGGCGCCGGGGTCGGTGATGCGGCTGTGGATCAAATACGACAACAGCAGCCTGTATGAGCTGTGCGGAGAACGGCAGGGATATGATCTGCGGAGCTTTATCCTGCCGGTGATTCCGAAAAGGTGCGATCACCTGAGGTTCAAGATCACCGGAACAGGGGACGCGGCGATCTATGACATCAGCAGGATCCTGGAGGTAGGCGGAGATGGCTGAAGTGTTCTTTGATAATCCGCCGACACTGAGCGGAAAGGCAGAGGAGCAGCTGCAGCAGCTGTACCGGTACCTGAATACCGTAAGCGAGCAGCTGAATACGGCGCTGATGGATATCAGCATTGATCAGATGGCGCCGGAAACCAGGAAGATTGTAACGGAAGGCAACAGCGAAGCCCTGGCAAAGCAAAGCACGGGACTGAAGAGCCTGATCATCAAGACGGCACAGATTGTGCGGACGCAGATGGACGAGATCCGGACAACACTGCAGCACAGGATGAACGCGATCAGCGACCAGTACGGGGCGCTGAACACGGAGCTGACGAACAGGATCACCCTGACGGCGGAGGGCCTGCAGCAGGCGTTTACGTACATCCAGGAACTGGAGGATTACGCGGACGACAACAGGACATACCGGGAGCATCTGAACCAGTATGTAAACATCGGCGTGGTGCGGTATGACGATCAGAACAACCCGGTGATCGGCATAGCCATAGGCGAGAACATTACGAACCCGGACGGGACAATCAACCAGAACAACCGGCTGGCAACCTTCACGGTGGACCGGCTGAGCTTTTACCAGGGCGCGGCGGAAGTGGCATACTTTGCGAACAATATATTCCATATAAGCAATGGTGAAATAACCAGCACACTGAAAATGGGAAACCATACCTGGAAGCGGATGGCGGACGGGGCGCTGGCCCTGATCGCGGGATAAGGCGGAGGAACGAGGATGGGCACGTATTCAAGCAGCCTGGGGCATACGGTAGGCGCGGGCAGCGACTATACCTATGAGCTGCCTGCAATCACCATACCGGCCAGCGAGCGTTTTAAGCGCTGCATGATCAGCAACGTAAGCACGCAGGGCGCTTCCAACTGTTTACTGCGCGGAAACGCACAAACTGTACTGGGACAGCGGGGCTTTGACACATGGACGACAAACGCGACGGCCATCAGCTGGACCAACGGCGGGCAACCGAAGGTAAAGGTTCACAACGGCGGAAGCACCGGGTACAGCTGGCGCATACAGGTAACCATAGAAACGGAAGTCATCCCGGACTTCACCATTACCTGCAACAGCGGGACCGGTGGCACCCTGACGGCCAGCAAAACGAAGGCCAGCGCGGGAACGGTCATTACCCTGACGCCGACACCGAAGACCGGGTATAAGCTGAACAAAATCACCAGCAGCCCGGCGGTGACGATCAGTAACAACAAATTCACCATGCCGGCTGGGAATATCACCCTGACAGCCAGCTGGACAAAGGTTAATTATGCCATAACCAAGGTAACGGATCCGGCGGGGGCAGGCACCATAACAGCACCGGCGACGGCACAATACCAGGATCCGGTCTATCTGCAGCAGACCGAGGCGGAGGGTTACTACTTTACCGGTTGGACCATCAACCCGGAAATCAATATAGAACACGACACTTTCCTGATGCCGGCCAAAGCGGTAACGGTGACGGCACATTACCTGAGGCGGAGCACAGGCACCCTGAGCAAAAGCACACTGACCGGCGGGGAGGATGCTGTGCTGAACATCAATGCGGAGGACAGCCGGTTCAGGCATACCTGGCAGCTTAGCTTCGGGGAAAACATGGAAACCGTGGAGACAGAAGCGGCAGCAGGCGTATCCAGCATAACGATAAACATCCCGGAGAACTGGAGCAGCCAGATTCCGAACGCGGTGACAAAGAGCGGGGGAAGTCTGACGCTGAAAACATATAACGGAAATACGCTGATCGGCACTTACACAATTTCCGGCATGGTATACGCGGTGCCGGCAGATGCGCTGCCGGAGATCGGGGAAATACTGACAAACATTGTGCGGACCATCGGCGGAACAACATACGCCAACATAGGCGAGTATTATGTGCAGAACCACAGCGGCGTCCGGATCCAAGCGGAAGCGGAAGGCGTGCTGGGATCCACGGTGCTGAGCATGACGGCGGTGGTGCAGGGATACACAGATACCGTGGAGGATGACGAGATCGACTGCGTGAGCGGGCTGCTGCCCAACGCGGGGGAAACGGTGATCACCGTGATTGCAACGGACAGCCGGGGACGGACGGCGACCAGGACGGCGACGATCACCGTACAGGCATACGCACCGCCGGCGGGAACCTTGCATGTATGGCGGGTTGACCAGGCCGGAAACCAGGACGACGTGAACCAGTGGGCAAAGTACGCGCTGACAAGCCAGTACAGCCAGATCGGCAGCAACAGCCTGGCAAGGACGCTGAGCTGCCAGGGATACAGCGCGAACGCGGCCCAGGATACGGACGACCTGCTGCCGGGCAGCGGGAACCGGCAGGTGTTCCTGACAACGCAGGAGTTTACCATCAACCTGACACTGCAGGATGCTTTTGAAACGACGGTGATCACAGCAAAGCTGCTGAGCGCGAAGTTCATCATCTACGCGGCAGCGGACGGTGACCGGATTGCGTTTTTCAAAGCCTCCTCAAAGCCGGTACCGGCGGGTAAGGACAGCGTGATGGAGATCAGCGCCGGCACACAGGTGTATATCGGGGACAAAAAGCTGGAAGAGATCGCGGACGGCGCCATAGCAGCTGCACTGGGAGACGCTGAAGACTATGCGGATGCGGCCATGGCGGCAGCACTGAGCGACGCGGAGGATTACGCGGACGGCGCAGCGGATCAGGCGGAACTGAATGCTAAGGACTATACGGATGACAGGTTAACGGCAAAAGAAATAAACGACCCGGTAAACTGGGATTCGACCTATGTTACTGTAGCAAGCTGTGCCGCGAAGATGTATGCGATAGGGGACATACGGATATTGACACTGGGAATATATCTGAAATCAGCGATTTCCGGTGCGACGGTGATCGGCACAGTTAAAGCAGGGAACAGACCAGCTTATCAATACATAATTGCGGCAGCAGTGACACCGCAAACAAGTAGCTCGCAAAATGCAAAGATGGCCCAGGTAAGAAGCAATGGCGAGATCAGAATGAATTATGCAAACGCGGCAACATCATCTGCTGGAGTTTACCACGTAACTTTCATCTACACAGTATAAGGAGGACGGGAAAATGGCGGTAACACAGAAGAAACCGGAAGAGCTGGAGAAAATGCCGGCGACCAGGATCATGCAGTACAACGCGCCTGCAACGGCACAGGAGCTGGCAAAGCAGCAGGAGGCTCAGCAGCAGGCTGCACAGCAGGCGCCCAGCGCGCAGATACAGCAGCAGAGCCAGCCGCAGCAGGCGCAACAGCAGAGCCAGCCGCAGCAGGCGCAGCAGCAGTATACGCCGTACACAGGGCTTCAGGGACTGAGCGGGCAGACAGCGGATCAGCTGGGCAGACTGCAGACCGGATACCAGCCCAGCGCGGCGGTAACGGCTGCACAACAGGCACTGCAGGCCCTGCAGGATACCAGGCCGGGAGCATACAACAGCCGGTATGATGCGCAGATGAACCAGATCCTGCAGAAGATCACGAACCCGGAGCAATTCAGGTATTCCTTTAACGGGGATGAAATGTTCAAGCAGCTGGCGGACCGGTACGTGCAGCAGGGAAGGCAGGCCAGCATGGACGCCATGGGCCAGGCAGCGGGACTGACCGGCGGATACGGGAACAGCTACGGGCAGATGGTAGGCCAGCAGACCTATGATCAGTACCTGCAGGGACTGTATGACAAGGGCATGGACCTGTACGACCGGGCATTGCAAAGGTACCAGATGGAGCAGAACGGATTGCTGGACCAGTTTAACGTGCTGGCAAAGGCGGAGGATACCGACTATGGCCGGTACCGGGACACCGTGGGCGACTGGGAACGGGAACGCGGATACCTGACGGACTGGGCGGATACAGAGGCGAACCGGGACTATGACAGGTACGCAAACGATCTTAACTACTGGACAGGCCTGGGCCAGGCGGAGAACCAGGGATACATGCAGCAGCAGCAGTTTGATGAGCAGCAGCGGCAGTTTGACGCGCAGCTGGCTGAGAACCAGCGTCAATGGGACCAGCAGTATGCATACACCAAAATGAGCGAGGACAGGAAGTACGCCTACAACAATGCCTGCGCGATCCTGAAATCCGGCAAAATGCCCAGTGACGCCCTGCTGAAACAGGCGGGATTGAGTAAGGCAGACGCGCAGAAGATGATGGCCCAGGTGCAGAAGGCCGGCGGCGGACGCAGCAGAAGCAAGGGACCTGATGTGTACGAATATTCAGATGGATCCCTTTACATGATAGGTACAGACGGCAAGGTGCAGCCGGTAGATATCAAGGACACACCGGAAAATGCGAAATTCCATACCGGGCAGAACGCAGTAAGCACATTAAACAACGCAGTCGCTGGCTATATGGGAACCCAGGCGGCAAATGCGGCAGCGGCTCAGCTTGCGAATCTGAAAAAAAAGAACAATAAATAATAAACCGCGGAGGATATAATCATGGCGAGAAGAAGAAATAGCAACTCAGGCGTATATTCCAAGAAAGATTATATGAATCGTCAGGAGAATAGAGACGTTTATTCCCGTGATGATTATATGCGGCAGCGGGCAACAAGAATTGATCCTGCGAGAGTAAACGATATCCAGGAAGGCGCGGAGGCCCTGCGGCTGGACATTATGCGCAGGCAGCAGTCACAGGCCATGACGAACGCCTGGAAGAACATGAGCCAGCAGGCGACATACAGCCCGGCCGGAGACCAGCGCGGACTGGCATACGCGGAGAAAATGAAATATGACACCATGGGCCGGGAAGCGTACCTGCAGGATCTGGAGAACCAGCGGCGGAACCAGCAGACCTACATGACCCAGCGGCAGCCCATTGAAGAGCTGCAGGCGGAAAAGCGCTGGAGCAAGGAACAGGCGCGGCGGGAGCAGGAGCAGAAAGAGTGGGACGCGTATGTTCAGGCGCAGTACAACACGACTCATGACGCCATGCGGGATATCAAGAAGGAAACAGGCGGAAGCAGCACCGGCGCGCCATTGACGATAAAAGACTTTCAGGCATGGAGAGCAAGGCAGCAGGCGGACCGGGAAAGCGGCGCGCTGGACAAGGGAAACGACCCGTGGAACGTATCTGACAAAGGGCTGCCGGACTGGATAAAACGGAACCAGAAGGCAGCGGACGAATACAGCATAACACCCGGCCAGCTGTGGGCGGATGTGATGGAATATGCGGACGATGTAAAAGCAAACAGGGAACTGAGACAGCGGCCGGCGGATTATACTGATAGCAGGGATGTATATGATAAATATCTGTACAACAGCATAAACGGGGAAGGCGCATACGAAAAGCGCACGGATGAAATAGAGACAGACGCGGAAGCGGACGCCCTGGACGCGGAGCTGGACGAGCTTTGGGCCAGGTATGAACGCGGCGAGCTGCCGAAGTATATCAGGAACATAAACGACAGCGAGCTGTACGACAGTGTAAACGGGAAAGGCGCATACAATAAGCGCCTGAATGAAATAAGCACGTTCGGCGTACCAAAGAAAATAAACGAAGGCTCAGAAGCGCTTAGCCGGGAAATGGACGACCTCTGGGGACAGTATGCCAGGGGAGAGTTAACGGACGAGAACGCGGCAGCACTGGTGGAGGAACGGGAAAACAACAGGAAAAAGAATACGGACGCCGGGGACCGGTATTTTGACTTTGGCACAGACTATAACGACTGGGCCAGCATGACGCCTGAAAAGCGGCGGGAAACACTCTGGATGGAAATGATGGGCACGGATTATGCCGCGGCCCTGGAAGGCATGACCGATGCGCAGAAGGCGGAAATGAACCGGCGCATGGACCTGATCATGGACAAGGCCATGCAGGGCAAAACGAAGGACTTCAACGCGGCTGCAGACGCATACAGCAATCTGGTAAAGCAGGGTGAAGCTGCTCAGGAATACCGAAACAAGATTAAAGACCTGGATATTCAGGCAGAAGGACTGGAAGCACAGGGGTACACCGGGGAATCTGTGCCGGCCATGCTGGAAGCAAACAAACCGAAGTATGTTTCCGATCCTGAGGACACAGAAGGCATGCTGCGGCTGGACAGGATATGGTCAAACACAGAAAAGGCCATGTACCTGATGAATTATAAAAAGAACCTGGACGGCACCGGGGACCTGTATTCTGACGCGAATAAATATATGTTTGCAAACGAGGACCAGATAAAGCAGGCAAACATATTCTATGAATACGACCAGAAGAACGGTACACACATGACAGAAGCCTTCCTGGAAGGCATAGACAGCTACCTGACCAGCGAGCTGGCAAAATACCAGGAAGAATATGCACGCAGCCTGGCGGACGATGCTTTCCGGGGAAGTGTTGCCCGCGTAGCATCATACGCGGCGAAACCTATTACAGGTCTTGTTGGTGCCGTGGGAACGGGACTATCTGCCCTGGGCGTGGAAGGCGCAAAGGATACCACAGGGGATTTCTTCAAATATGACAAGTTAATCAATGTGCTGCGGGAGCAGGGCAACGAAAACGCGGCGGACTGGACGGCAAAAACCTTTGGCGAGGAATGGCGCGACAGGACGACGTTTGTCCTTGGCGTGGTTGACAGTATCGCGGACAACCTGATGGCTATGGCCATGGGCAGCAAGATGGCGGGCGTATCAGCGGCAACCAGGACAGAGCAGAACGTTGAGCGCAGCATGCGCCTGGTTCAGCTGATAATGTCCGCGGAGGCCACCAGCTCCACCATGATAGAGAAACTGGACAGCGGCATGGACGGCACAGAAGCGGCCGTTTATTCCGTGGGCGACGGTATTATCGAATGGTTGACAGAACGGTACAGCCTGGAGCAGATCCTGAAACCGGACGTAAAGGCCATGCTGGGGAAACCGAAGCAGCTGATCAGTTTCCTGGCGAAGAGCAGCGCGGCAGAAGGCAGCGAAGAAATAGCCAGCGACCTGCTGAACCTGGGCCTGGACAGCGTGGTAAGCTATATTGCAGGCCATGAGGATGAAATCCGCAGTCGGGTGAATGATTATATTGTCAATGAACACATGACGGCCAGCGAAGCGGAAAAGCGCGTGCTGAAAGAAAAGCTGGGCGAGATTGCACAAAGCGGACTGGCTGGCGCCCTGAGCGGTCTCGGCATGGCCGGCGGGCGTACTATTGCGAATAAATTCAACCAGGTGCAGGCCGGGAGAAACGTGCGGAACGAAAACGGTGGTCTGCAGAAAATCATTGACCTGGCAAAAGGCATGGAGGAAGGCACGGAGAGCAGGGCCCTGGCGGAGAAACTGGCAGGGCAGAAAAAGGTAAGCAACGGAGAACTGGGCAGACTGTCTCAGCTGATCATTACCGAAAGCAGCGAAGAGCGCGGGGAAGTGATCCGCGGGACCGTATACCGGAATGTGGCGGAGGACCTGAAAGCGGCGGGTGTGGAAAACGCGAGCCAGGCGGCGGAAGTAATCACCAGGAACCTGACGGAAGGCAACGAAAAGCTGAGCCGGGCGGATATGAAGGTGCTGGCGCAGAGCGAAGGTGCCATAAACGTATGGAAGGACTATAACACTACAGGTTCACTGAATACACTGAAAACAAACCTGGACATCCGGAAAAACACCCAGGGTGTAGACGAGACTATTGAAACCGTTAGTGTTCTTTCCAGTGATGCACGAAGCGTTGCGGAGAATCTGACCGGGAAAAAGAACCGGAAGCTTGATGGCGGGATCCACCTGGCGAGCTATGACGAAATTCAGGAGGCAGAACGCAACGGAGCAAAGAGGATCAACGGAAAACGGGAAGTGCTGTACAACGGACAGTTTGCTCGACTGGACGGCGTGCGGGTTGTGAAGGAAGGCGACAGATATAAACTGAAGCTGAGCGTAAACGGAAAGGAAATAAGCGCAAGCGACCTGCAGGCTACGGATTACGGCACGGCGCAGATCATCCAGAGTGCGGTTATCACACCGGAGTTTTTTACTGAGCGGTTCATAAATCAGCTGATGGAAGCCAACGAGAAAGGAAGGCTGAAGTCGGATGATATCCTGGATGACCTGAAGGAGGCAAGCATTGTACGTCTGGCAGGATATACGGGAACAGCCATGCCGCAAACAAAACTGGAAGCGCAGCTGGCGAACGAGATCTGGATGGATAGCCAGAAGGAGCACGCAGAGAACAGGAAATCCCAGGTAGCGGAAGCAAACCGGAAGGAAAGCGGCACGGTGAGCTTTGACGGCGCGGAGTATGGTACAAACGAATATAACGAGAAAGTAAAGAAGCTGGACAGCCAGGTGCGGGATAAGCTGGACTATGTGGCAGGAATCGCGCAGCGGGCTGGTGTTGACGCGCGCTTTACGGACCTGAACGATTCAGACACGACAACCTATGGCTGGGAGAACAGAAAGGGAATCGGGATCAATATCGGCGGACTGGACTATGGCGTGATTGACGGGAAAGCTACACCAACAGGAAAGCATGATATTGTTGTCACCTTCGGTCATGAGCTGACACACTGGATGCAGCGGAACAGCCTGGCCGGATATAACCGGCTGGAGCAGTACATTATGAATCAGTTAGTCCAGAAACGGGGACTGAAAGGTCTCCGCGAACGGCTGGACTATTTCATGCTGCAGGAAGGACTGAGCCTTGAGGATGCCATGAGCGAAATCGTGGCAAACAGCTGTGACCAGATCCTGGGTGACGAGCAGGTGGCGAAGCATATCCAGAAGACAGACGGAAAATTGCACACGCAGATCAAGAACTTTGTGAAGGACCTTGTCGACAGAATGAAAAAGGCCATCACCGGTACCGGCATGAAAGACAGCATGAGCAAGGATGCCAGGATGATCCTGGCAAACGGTATCAATGACCTGCGCAAAAACTGGCTGGGTGCGTGGGACGATGCTCTGAGCAGAGTAGCAGAAAATCATGCACAAACAACAGAAGAAACGGAAAGATTGTCTAAAGTTGGTAAAGACAAGGAAAGCCTTCGTACACTATACATCAGTAATTTTGCTCCCAATACTCCTAGTGCAATAAAGTCTCAGAGAATAATTGATCTGATTCAAAACGTGTGGAGCAAGAAACCAATCAGGATCAAAGTATATGACAATAACAGTGATGGCAGATATATTGATGCTCAGTTTGATCCGTATTTTGATCCTACGGGCGCAATAAAAACGGATGTTGGGAAACTTGCCTTCGGAAACAGGCAGGGGACCAATGCCGAGAGACGTGTCACGTTAAATCTTGCAGATGATTATAAAAGTATTTTGGAAGAAGCGAAATACAGAACTTTTGAAAAAGAAAGGAAAGCACATCAGGGTGTTAAAAAATGGTATTACTTTACAGATGATATTTATTATGCTGATCAGGGGTCCGATATTGCTATTCCTTACACAATAGAAATAGACATAAAAGAAAATAACGATGGGCATTTCGTTTATACTTATTTTGCAAGGGAAAACACAAACGAACAAAGAAAAAAGCTGAGCCTCATGGACCTAGTGTCCGTCAACACCAGAGTTATGTCTGGTGAATCAGCTACAGCTTCTGATGAAAGTATAGCACGAAAAGCGCAGGAAGACAATACCCGCAAATCTACAGCCGAAATGGACGACATGTATGAGCAGGCCTACAATACCTATGACGATGAATGGGGCGAGCAGCTGGTGGCCGAAGCTGCAGAAATGGCCATGCCGGATTCCAAGATCCGGGACGAGAACGGCAAGCTGAAAGTGGTATACCACCAGACAAATGCTGTGGATGAGGAAGGGAATCCTTTCACTGTGTTCAACATGGAAAGGGCAAGGCATACATCGGACGTTGTAGGCGCATTCTTTGCACCGGAATATGATCAGTATCACGAATACGGCGACAGGACATACGCGGCATACCTGAATATCAAGAATCCTGCATATGACGTATACGTGGATAACAGTATTACTGATGCAGGCTTGCTGAAGCGGAACGAACTGATAGCCCAGGGATATGACGGAATCATCAACACTGAAGATGGTAAGCCATATGAATATGTGGCATTCTATCCGGAACAGATCAAGAGCGCAGAAGCATTCACTGAAGATGACGACGGAGATCTTATTCCGCTTAGCCTTCGCTTCAATGATTACAAAGAAGATATCCGCTGGAGCAGAGCTGAAACAAAAAACAATGAAGGTGCTCCGGGAGGTTCCATGGTCGATGACATAGACAACATGGAACAGGCCGTTTCACCTTCAGTCGATAATATAAATGAAACCGACGATACTGTCAAGATGGATCGGGAATATGAAGCTGCTGTAAAGCGAGGGGATATCAGGACAGCAACAGAAATGCTGATGGATAAGCTTCGGAAAACTAAAGGTGTTATTCCTTTCATGGCACCGGAGTGGGATACAGGGAAATACAGGGAAACAGCAAAAAACCTGAAGACAGGAGATCCTGAAGCAATAGCTACAGCAGCGAAGGAAATGAGCAAGTATGTACCGGAGAATGCTGTGCTTATTCCGATGCCTGGCCGCAGCGGTAAACTTAGTAATGATTCCTGGACAGTAAAGCTTGCCAATGCGATAGGAGAAAGAACAGGGCGACCGGTGGTCATTGCCCTGGAAGGAACGGAGCATGAAAGCCGCCAGGAAGCAAAACGTAGGGGAGAACTGGGAGCAAGCCAGGAAGAACTTGGATTTCATCAGGTATCTGAGATTCCTGAAGGGACATTTCCAATCTTTGTTGATAATGTAATTGGAAAAGGAATTACAGCTGATGCTGCAAGGAAAGCGATGGGCGGAGGAATAACACTCGCGTATACAAAGACTCTACGCTCTCCCGGAATTGTCGGACTGAAGAATGCAGTAATTACCTACGAAAGCGAAAAGAAAGGCGGAGGACTGATTCCGCTGAGTGAGCGGTTCAATATCAATAAGCGGGATGTGCGTTATTCAAGGGCTGAGGAAGCCCTGGACGCGGGCGTATGGATGGCAAATCTCACACCAAGCGCCGTGCAGACAGAGGATGAGCGTGTGCTGATACAGGCTTATAAGGATAAGCGGATCAGCATGAGCCTTTGCCTGAAACGGCAGATTGATTACAAGGCCAAGATCCGGGAACTGGAAGGCAAGGAAACACTGACGGCCGAACAGCGGACAGAACTGAACAACCTGCAGAGCAAACTGAAAACCCAGCAGAAGAAAATGGAAACCCTGCAGGCCGAGATGGCGGAGATCACCAGCACTGAAGGATATGCCGGAATGATGTACAGGCACAACATGGTGCTGCAGGATTTTGTCCAGGGACGGACAAGCGAGCAGGTTCAGGAAACCGTGGAAGCCATGCTGAAAGAAGTGAGGGCTGCCCAGGAACAGATAGCCAGGCAGGCGGAGGAACTGAAGAAGCTGGAGCAGACACAGGCTGTAAAGACCATGAAGAGTTTCCTGGGAAAGACAAGCCTGGATCAGCAGGCTGCTATGCTGCGGAAGCAGTACAGCAGCGCGATGAATAAAGCGGAGATCAGCGACAGGCTGGCACAGATGGCGCTTAAACTGGCCAGCGGGCAGGACATCCAGGCAGACGCGGAAGCGCTGGCAGCTGACCTGGTGGACAAGATCCGCGGAATCCGGAGCGAGAACCTGGAAAGCCTGCGGGGTATTACGCTGAACATCGGGGAAAACCTTCTGAAAGAACTGAAAGCGGAAAACAGCAGCCTGAAGGAAATCAGGACGGCAATATACGGCAGCGGTGTCAAAATCAAAACAGAAGGAAATAGCCGGTTGGTTGAACAGTGGAATGAACTGCGGGAACACAACCAGGCGCTTCCGGATGTTGATGGCATGGCAGAGATTGACGCACTGCATACTATTGCTGATTTCATCAGCGGGGAACTGCAAGCCAGCAGCGGAGGAGAACAGTACAATGTAAACATGGAAGAGGCAACGGCTATCTGTTACGGGGCTGCGGCCAGTGTTACCACATATGTGGTGAAGGATCCGACAGCGAGGAAGCAGATTATTGATCTGACAAAACAGATCCGTGACCTGAGCCAGAGAACAGGCAGTATTGCGGAAAGCATGGATGTGCTCAACGCAAAAATGCAGGACGTTGTTGCAGCCGGATATAAGGCAGCGGACTGGAGCGGAATCCTGCACAGTGATGTCAACACGGCCATAGACTACTATAACAAGGTAGCCCGGCAGGCAGCCCAGGAAGAAAAAGCCCAGGTGAAGAAAAACCTGATCGAGCAGCTGAGGAGCGAGAACGCGAAAAAGCTGTACGCTCTGCAGGACGAATACAATGAAAAGATCAGGAACACCCGGAAAGCGCGGGAAATGATGGAGGACAACCTGGCGCTGCGCAAGAAGGTGAACACTAGCATTAGCCGGTTGAAGAACATGCTTACGGCTGAAACAGACCAGAAGAATATCCCGGAAGAAACCAAGCAGCTGGCCAGGTACCTGTGCGGCAAGATCGTGAACAACGATATGAGCGGAGTGCGGCGGGTGCTGTTTGCGAATGAAAAGCAGCTGCAGGACTTCCATGAACGGCTGAAGAGGATGGAAGCGCAGGACGGCGCATTTGATGCAGAGCGGGATCTGGACTGGCTGGTTATCAAAGCGCCGAACGCGGAAGACAACGATACCACCATGCGGGATAAAATTATTGCTGATCTGCGTTACGTGGATAATGCCCTGATGATGTACTGGACGGCAGAAGGGAATGGCCTGAACAGCCTGAACGACCGCAGGGATGCGCTGAAAGAACTGCAGAAAGCCGTGGGCGAGATCTACAGTGTGATCAGGGCTCGCGGGCAGGCCTTTGTAAACGGCAAGCGGTATGAAGTGGCGGAACTTGCGGAGCGGATGGAGGACGAAATGAGCCGGAGCCGCTTCAAAGGTGAGCGGAAAGGATATGGAAGCAGGCAGGCAAACGCAGTGGAAAAGGCGCTTAAGTTTGGCAACCTGACGCCGGAATACTTCTTCAAAAACCTGAAGAACAGTGTAATGAGCCTTCTGCATGACGGTTTCCATAACGCTGAGAACCGGAGCGGATTGCTGGCCGCGGAGGCACAGGAAAAAATCAAAACCATAGCGGACAGTACCGGATTTAATACCTGGGACGGAAAAGAGAAGCATAAGGTAAAAGTTTCCGGCGGACGCACGGTAGAGATGACAACCGAGCAGATCATGTCATTGTATGCCACATGGAGGCGCGAAAAGAACGGACTGCGGCCGGAGGAGACAGCACATCTGCTGAAAGGCGGATTTGTGCTGGCCCAGGAAGAGAACAACAAGGGAAAACCTGGCCGGGAAAAAGTTCAGCAGCATCCGATCCGGATGACGGAGGAACAGCTGAACAGCCTGCGCGATTACATGACAACCGAACAGCGGGATTATGTCGAACGCATTGTGGAATACATGAGCACAGATCTGGCGGAGATCGGCAATGAAGCAAGCATGGAAGCATACGGGATCCGGAAGTTTACAGAGAAGTATTATTTCCCGATCAAGAGCTGGGGCGGAGTACTGAACCAGGACAGCGCAAGGGGAATCGTTAACCAAAATGACAACCGGGCCATGCGGCAGAGCTTCACAAAGCGGATCACAGCCGGAGCACAGAACGCCATCGAGATCAGCGACTTTACACCTACGGCAATGAAGCACATTGTTGGAATGATTACTTTCAACACGGTAGGTCCCGCGGTGGAGAACCTGAACAAAGTGCTGAACCAGAAACTAAGCTACGGTGATGTAAGCTACGGCGAGGATGGAGCAATCGACGAAGACAACCGGTATAAGCGCAGCGTAAGGGCAGCCTTCCAGGAAGCTTACGGAAAGAACGCGGCAGATTACCTGGCACAATTCATGCTGGATGTCAACGGCGGTGTGACACAGAGGCCGGAAAACAGCCTGCGTGAAACGCTGCTCAGTCTGTTCAAGAAAAACGCAGTAGCCGGAAGTCTTTCTGTTGCAGCGCAGCAGCCCCTGTCATATATCCGGGCAGCGATGATGATTAACCCGAAATACCTGGCGCAGGCTCTGAGCCCACAATATTGGAAGGGCAGCAATGCAGAAATGCTGAAGTACAGCGGCGTGGCGGTAATCAAGGGAATGGGCAGGTTCGATATGAACTTTGGCCGGAGCATGATCGATTACATCACACCTGAAGCGAAACAGACAAACAGGGCCAGGGCCGTTTACGAGGCGATCAGCGAGAAGAGTACGGCGCTGCCGGAGAAAATGGACGCCATGACCTGGACGCGAATGTGGACAGCTGTAAAGCTGGAGCAGGCAGCACAGCAGCCGGGCGTAAACATGAAGGATGATGCATTCCTGAAGCGGGTGGCTGAGCGGTTCAATGAAGTAATGAGACGCACCCAGGTGTATGACAGCGTGATGGTCAAGAGCCAGAACATGCGTAGCACCAGTTATCTGAAGAAAGTCACAACCAGCTTCATGGCAGAACCGACACTGAGCCTGAACGTGCTGGCAGACGCCTGGCAAAACAGGAAAGAACAGGGAGGAAAGGCAAACGCGGTAAAGGCGCTGGTAACATTTGTGCTGAGCGCAGCTGCACAGGCTGGAGCAAAGGGCCTGTTCGGTGCCGGCAGAAGTCCGGATAAGAAAAAGAACAAGGAGGAAAACTTCTATTACAAGTTTGCCATGAGCCTGTTAAGCGAAATGAACCCGCTTGGCCTGATCCCCGGGTACAGCCAGATGATGGATGTATTGATGAAGGGCGAGCTGAACGATGATGCCATGGGCGTAATCGGAAAAGCAACACAGGCTTTTGATGCGGTCTTTGAACTGGCAACGGGCAAAGTAGGAGACAAAGGGCTTTACAGGAAGCTTGAGGACAGTATCGGCCAGACAGTTCAGTTTGCAACAAAGGTCCCGCTGAAAAACTTCATGCGCGATTTCAGGGCAATGGTGAACTGGTTCAGCGGAGGAAGGGCGCAGGCTTTGACCGGCGATTCTTACGCCCAGAGACCTACCAGCAATGCAGTCATGAAATACCAGACATTGGATGCGCTGATGAGCGATGACATTATCGGCCTGGTAAATATGAAGCTGGGAGAAGCCGGATACGGTACAAGCAATACGGAATACACGAAAAGGATATATGCGGCGGAAGCGGCCGGGAACAAAGCACAGGCAGAGGAACTGACAGAATATGTACTGCAGGGAAAAGGAATGAAGGAAGAAACACTGCAGACAAATCTGCGGGGCATGGCAAAGAAGGATGACAGCCTGGACGCGGAGGCGCGGATCCGGATTGTGACGGAGAACAGCACGGCCAGCGGAAGCAGCGACTATGTGATCAGCCAGCTGAAGGAAGGACAGATCACCGACATACAGGCCAGGAAGATGATCAGAGAGCTTTTCCCGGAGAAGAGCGAAGACGATGTTTACTGGCAGGTGGACCGGGCAAAATACCAGGCAGAGACCGGAAAAGAAAAGGTGAGCGGGAACTATTACCGGCTGGTGGATGCAGTGAACGAAAACAAGGCCGCTGAGATTCAGAAGGCAGTGAAGGATCTGCTTGACCATGGAATTTCCAGGGAGAAGATCAAGGGCAAGCTGAGCGACTGGAAGAGCGAATACCTGGAAGCGGACAGCCGGCAGCGGATCCGGATCCGGGATGCTTTGGAGAAGGCATATAAAACGCTGGGATATACCGTAGCGGACGCAGACAAAGTGATCGACGGCTGGCTGAAAGACACAAAGAAAACCACTGAGAAAAAGGACGGAGGGAAGAAACAGACAAACCAGGATACTACCGGTCAATGGGGCCGCGGGAACATCAACCTGAATAAGCGCCAGGTTGTGCACAACAGCGACGGAACAATCAGCACAGAAAGGTCTTTCAGTGTGAACATTGACGGAAAGGAAGTATTACTGCCAACAGTGATAGACGGAAAAATCGTAAGCGAGGAGGAAGCTATCCGTCATTATGAAAAGACAGGACAGTACCTGGGAAAGTTTAATACAGTAAAAGAGGCGGAAGAATACGCCGAGAAACTGCACAAAAGGCAGGAATGGTATTACAGCAACAACAAGTAAGACGAAGGGGACCGGCAGCTGCCGGTCCTTTTTCTTGCGACTAACAAAGCAGTACTAACTTTGTTACAGTGTGATAGTAAAGGAGGGATAACCCGATGTACAAATACTATGTTATCGAAATACAGAATAATCAGGACGGAACCTTCGCGCATCTTGTACATGAAGCCCAGGATGAGGATCCGGAAAAGGCGCTGCAGAAAGGCGAGAGCGCGTACTATCTTGTGCTGGGCGCGGCTGCCATCAGCCTGCTGCCGATGCATGCCGCGATCCTCATTGACGCTGAAGGAAACCCGAAGATGAACAAGTGCTACAGGCACGGGAGCTGACGATATGAAAAAGATCAGCCCGGAACAGTTTACCAGGGGCGTAATGAGCATATATGAAGAGCAGCCCGTCTACAGGACCGGCGGGGACGGCAGCGACGGTACCTGCGATTGCATCGGGATGGTACGCGGCGCGCTTGAGCGGGAAGGCGCCACAGATATCAAGGGAATGGGCGGGACCAACTATGCGGCCCGGCATACGATTATCGGCCTGCAGAAGCTGAAAAAGGAAAGCCAGCTGGCAGTGGGCGATATTGTGATGAAAACCCGGAACAAAGATGACAAAAACATGCCGCTGCCTGATCAGTACCGCAAAGACGGGAATGATTACAGCAAAACGTGGGGAGAAACAAACTTTACCCACATTGGCACGGTGGTGCAGGTTAATCCGATCCGGATCTGCCATATGACGAGCCCGACAGCAAAGATCGATGACAGCATCAGCGGATGGACATACTTTGGTAAGCTGCCGTGGATCGCTGAAGACGCTGAGGAGGAACCGTCACAGGAGGAATGGGTGACCGTTTACGCGAAGAACGGGAAGCCGGTAAAAATGCGCGCAAAGCCCAGCGCGTTGTGCAGGCTGTACTGGGAAGTGCCCAGCGGCAGCCAGGTGATCCTGAAAGAACTGGGCGAGACCTGGAGCAGCATTGTATGGGCCGGGCAGAGCGGATGGATGATGACACAATACCTGAGATCCGCGGAGCAGAAGTACACCGTGATCATCCCGGGACTGGATGTAAACCAGGCGGAAGCCTTAATCAAACAATATAAGAATGCGGAAATGGAGGAAGAAAGAGGATGAAAAAGGTAACTGAAGTACTGGCGGCAATTGGAGGGGCAATTGTGTCGTTTTTTGTGACGATGCCGCCCCTGGTGTGGATCCTGATTGCCGTAATGTCCATTGATTATGTGACGGGCCTGATCTGCGGCGCCATGGGGAAGAGCACCAAGACGGAGACAGGATACCTGGCAAGTCACGCAGCTTTCCTGGGTCTGCTGAAGAAGGCGCTGATCCTGCTGGTTGTGCTGCTGGCGTCATTGCTTGACATGGCTGTGAGCAAGGGCGCGGGGATCCAGTTTGAAGCCGTCATGGGAGCAACATGTTTGTGGTTTATCGCCAGCGAAGGCATGAGTATTCTTGAAAATGTGGCAAGCATGGGCGTGCCGGTTCCGAAGATCCTGATGAAACTGTTGGATATCATGCGTGAGAAGGGCGACGGGCAGGAGGAGAGGAAACCGGCGGCGGAAGATCAGACGAATGAATGAACAGAGTAACGAGCCGATGATACAGAAACTGACAGGACGATAAAAAGAACTTGGAAAAAACAGGTCATTTTTTCCAAGTTAAGTTCAACAACGTGCATCAAAGTGGAAAAAATGCACGATTTTTACCAGGATGATCCCCGTGAAATGGAATCGTACCGCAGGTATTAAAAACAAGAGATGGTGCAAATAAGCACCATCTCATTTTCTGTAGATTGTATGTTGTACATAATGTGTCGGTTCATCTCCACTGAAACAGGCGGGATTACCTTAAACAGGTAATCCCGTTTGCATATAAAAATCGGTTCTGATAAATTTCAGAACCGATGATGTGCGGTCGACGGGACTTGAACCCGTACCCGTTGCCGGACACGCCCCTCAAACGTGCGCGTATGCCGATTCCGCCACGACCGCGAACAAACATCGAAATTATAAAGCGCACATTCCGCTTTGTCAAGACAATCAAAAAAACTTGCGGATGAAAGAGTAAAGAAGTAAGATAAAGAAAATGCAGGAAGGAGCGGAAAAGAATGATCATAAAAATACAGAAAAGGATCCTGTATCTGGTCATTACTTTCCTGATCATCCTGTTTGGAACGCATTGCATTGCAGAAAAAGAGGCTTTTGAAATAAAGCGCATAGGAAATATTAATCCCTATGCTGATAATGTTTTTGCAGTAGTTTCGGCAGAAGATGGTATGATTACAATACGCATACATGATACCATATGCACATACAGGACAATTACAGAAAAAATAGCGGCGGGAGAAAACAGAATCCATTGGGACGGATGCGGATATAATGAGGAAAAACTATATGAAAAAGTTTACACAATTACAGCTGAACTGACAACAGAATCGGGACATATTTACACAAAAAGTTTCAATTCACCGATTGAATATCCATTGCAATGCCTGCAGTATGCAATGCCTTCTTCCGAGTTTCTGCACCTGGACGCTCCGGATGAATGGTTTGTTGAATACCGTACCGTAACAGACGGAACGGTTTGTTTCGATGTTTATCCGGAGGGACAGTCACAGATTACAGAAACATATACAATGCCTGCATCAGGCGGCAAAATCGGAAGAAAGGACTATGATTCAATTAAGGGGAAAAAACAACTGAAACCGGGGAAATATAATATAAGCTTCTATGAAAAAACAAGACCAGAGAAAAAATACAATTATTCGCTTGAGGTTTCTGAAAAATCTCCGGAAAAAAAGGCGATTCAACCTACCGGAGAGATTATGCCTGACAGGGATATGAGTGAAGCAGAAATCTGGAAAATGATGATGCAGCCATCGGTAGTTGTTGATATTGATTTTTTTAAGCACCAGGACGTGTATTCCGGTCCGGATGCTGACAGTAAGTCCCTGGGTACCCTCCATGGACAGACGCAGGGACTGAAGGTGATCAGCACAGAAGGAGAATGGGCTTTGATCGGGGCATGGAATCATGAAGATGCATCATATATCGAAGGATGGGTTCCGCTCGCGAAACTGAAATATGAATATCCTTCAGACCGATATGGAATATTGATTGATAAACAAAAGCAAACTCTTTCTGTATATCAGAACGGATCAATCATAGATACTCTTATAATATCTTCCGGAAGAGCTGAGAAAAACAGACTGTATCAGGAAACATCTGCAGGATGTTTCCTTACAGGATATCATCGGGTTAATTTTTCAATGAACGGAAAAAAATACGATTATGTAATCCAATATGATGGCGGAAACCTGCTGCATCAAACTCCATATGAATGGGGACACAACAAAAAAGATTTTACGCAGGGTCGTGGATTTCTTGGGGCAAAAGCATCACATGCATGCATACGCATTCAGCCGGAACCGGGACCGGGCGGGATTAATGCATTCTGGATTTTTACCCATCTTCCATATCATACACGTGTAATAATTCTTGATGATCAGGAACAAAGAAACGGTGAAATGGCCAAGCTTACGAGAGAAAAAAACAGCAGCGCTGATCTCAGCAAACTGCACATATACAATGATGAAGAAAAACTCAATCACTCCGAGAAGACTGTCAAAATCACATTCGGCGGAAGTGTAACTCCAGGCGGCAGAAAAGCATTTAACAGTAAGAAAGACAGTTTTGCATCTTTTATAGAGAATAACGGATATGAATCCGCATTTGCCGGCATACAAAACATTATCACTGCAGATGATCTGACCTGTGTCGGTCTTTCCTGCGTGATACAATCATCGGCGGAAAATGAACGTGCTGTAAAAGCCGGAAAAATAGCAGCCAAAGGGACGGAAAACATATTTGGCAGAGGTTCTGTTGAGTTGGTCCGGATTATCAGTGAAGATGTGATAAATGGCGGACAGACAAATTACGTGAATACAGTCAATGCAGTTCTGTTACAGTCAAATGTAATTGAAGAAGGTACCTCACAGATCATTGAATTGCAGGGACATCTTTTTGGATTTGCGGGATGCAGTGAGCAGGAGTATCTGAAAAACCCAGAAACCATAGACAGGCTTATCAGTGATCTGAAAGAAAAAAGCTGTGAAAGAATTATCTTTCTGGCCAGTTGGGGAGAAGCGGGAAAAACAGAACATTCCATTATCCAGGAAGCAATGGCGCGCAGGAGCATCCATGCAGGAGCAGATCTTGTTGTCGGAGAACAGGCCTGCGATCTGCTTGGCGCAGACTTTATTGAAGGAATCCCTGTTTTTTACAGTCTGGGCAATTTGCTGGACGGCAGTACTGCAGACAAACCTAAAAAACAACAGGGTATACTGCTTCGGGCGGAATTCAGCTTTGAAAAAGAAACAGATCCGGTAAATGTTACTGTGGTGCCTGTTCTGGCAGGAGGAAACAATCAGAACAGTCATAACACATACAGCCCGACATATGCTCTGAATCAGTCTGAAAGCAGATCTGTCATCAATCAATTCTGGTCCGATACTCCTGATCAGATATTTGAGAGTATCAGTTTTTATGTACCGGATGGATTGTAAATATAATAAACGCATTCCAGACGGCCATTGTAGAAACGTCTCTTTTTATCAGCCCTTTTTCCAAAGCTCCGTTCAAAAGAAGGATCAGAAGAAATAGCGCATAAACGCCAGGTTGGATGACGCTGCTTTAACAGGAACATGTCATGATATAGAATTCTGCAATGCTTCTGATCACTCAGCCTTTCCCCGTAAGGCGGATTGCAGATAAAAACACCATTTTCTTCAGGTATTACAAGTTCCTGCAGCGGACATTGATTCAGAGTAATTGAATGATCCGGGAGACCTGCCTGACGGAAATGACGGCAAGCGAGATCCAGGGCACCGGCATCTATATCTGAACCGCTGATTTTTTCAATTCTGTTCATATCCATTTTTTGAAGGATACAGTTCCGTATGGCAGAATAATCTGTATGATTGAAATACCTGTAGTTTTCCATGGCGAAAGCCCTTTTATATCCCGGTGCAGCTCCGGCTGCTGAAAGCGCAGCTTCAGCAAGAATTGTTCCTGTACCGCAGCATGGATCATGAAGAGGCTGGCCTGGCTGCCATCCACTTAACTCTACCAATGCTGCAGCAAGTGTTTCACGCAGCGGCGCTTCGCCATTCCAAGTGCGATATCCGCGCCTGGAGAGTGCTTCGCCGGATGTGTTGAGCAAAACCATTGCGTTATCATTCCGGATTGATATATGCACACTGAGTGAAGATCCATTTTCCGGAAACAATTTCTGGCCGGTAGTCTTACGTACTTTTTCAATAATTGCCTTTTTAGTAATAGACTGACAGTCACGGGGACTCATAAGCGTGCTGCGGGAGCATTTACAGGAAACATCTATGGATTCAGGGCCACTGAAAAACATAGACCAATCAACTGAAGAAACCATGTTGAAAAGATGATCGAAGGTCGTGCATTTATTTTCATCAAGAATAATAAAAAGCCTGTCGCTGAAACGCATTGAAACATTACATGCAAACAAGCCGGCAGCGTCAGCTGTAAAACGAACGCCACCATTTTCAGTTATTAGATCTTTATAACCCAATTGTTTGAGTTCCCCGGAAACAAGACCTTCCATTCCGAAAGCAGCGCTGGCATAGCATTGAAAAAATCCGTTCATCAGAAAAACCTCCCGGAACAGTTTATCCTTAATCAATTATGATGTAAAGAAGGGACAAACGCTGAATATGCTTTATATCAACTGTGTGTAACTTCTGAAGCAATTGAAAAGCTTGATTAATATCGTGTTTCAGCGTATAATTTTTCAGATAAATTCCGAAAGGAGCTGATCGATCTGTGAAACTCATCATTGCCATTGTACAGGATGAAGACTCTTCAAAGCTTCTGTCGGTACTGATGCAGAAGGGCTTTGGAGTTACCAAACTGGCTACTACGGGAGGATTCCTGAAAGCCGGCAACACCACACTTCTTCTTGGAGTTGACGATCAAAGAATCGATGATGCAATCAGTGTTATTGAGTCTGTTTGCAAAAGCAGGAAGCAGATTTCAACCGCCTCATCAACAATGGTCGGCGGTATGACACACGGGGAGTATACAGCATTTCCGATTGAAGTTACAGTGGGAGGAGCTACCCTGTTCGTTCTGACTGTTGATCAGTTCATGAAAGTATAAAAAACATGACAACAATCACATTTAAAGATTTCCTCGGCCAAGGCAATGAAATTCAAACATTGCGCAAACAGATTGAAAACCATATTTTTGTTCATGCACTGATGATTACCGGTGAAGCAGGGACAGGGAAACGAACACTTGCCGGACTGCTGTGCGAAGCGCTTATGTGCAAGGCACAGACCGGCATACCCTGCGGTAAATGCAGCGGGTGCCGGCTTGCTGTTTCAGGTGAACATCCTGACATAACTGTAATTGAAAAAGGTGTACCGCTTGCACGGGAAACAGCCAAAGGCAGAGCAACCATTCCTGTGGACGATATCCGTGAAATGATCAGAATCTGCAGCCAGTATCCGCTTGAAGGCGGCAACAGGGTTGTGATGATACGGGATGCAGATAATATGACATTTCAGGCACAGAACAGCCTGCTGAAGATTCTTGAAGAACCGCCTCAAAATACTTTTTTTATTCTGACATCATCTCATCCTGATCAGTTGCTCATTACGGTTAAAAGCCGATGCAGGCCTTTGAAAATGACTCCGTGGGAAACTGAATATATTCAGCAGGTTTTACTTGCTGACGGTGTTTCCGGTGACAGAGCAGAAAAAGCTGCAGCGGCTGCATTCGGATCCATAGGATACGCAAAGAAACTTGCATCAGATGATGAATACTGGCATATGCGCGAAACAGTGATGAATGCATTTTTCCGTAACCGGAAGCGCAGTGAAATCCTGTCTTTTTCCTCCTCATGGAAAGACAGGAAGAATGAATCCGATGCGATTTTTGACATACTCGAACAAAATCTGCAGATACTTCTGCATTGCAGAATTGACAAGAACGGACAATATCCGCTGAAAGAATTTCCGGAAGAATGGTTGAGATTCGCTGAATATGCTCCGCTTGAAAAATTTGCCGGTTTGTCTGATAAAATCAGAGAGGCAAGAAAGCAGAATGCATTCAACGTTAATTTCCAGGCTATTATCGAGCAATTGCTCTTAACATTTATAGGAGAAAGTGAATTATGGGTACAATAATCGGGGTACAGTTTCAAAAGAACGGAAAATTGTATTATTTTGATGCAAATGGATATGAAGTCAAACCGGGAGAGTATGTGATTGTCGATACATCAAGAGGCATAGATCTTGGTGAAGTATCCATGGGCAACAGGGAGACGGACGGAGAAAACGAATCAATTCCGTTGAAAAAGGTTATACGGAAAGCAACTGAACAGGACATACAGCACAGCAGGGAAAACCGCCAGAAAGAAAAGGATGCGTTTTCCATCTGCCAGAAAAAAATAATTGAACATAAACTGGAAATGAAACTCGTTTCTGTTGAATATGCTTTTGATAACAGCAAAATTCTGTTTTTCTTTACTGCAAACGGACGTGTTGATTTCAGATCCCTGGTCAAAGACCTGGCCTCTATTTTCAAAATGAGAATAGAACTGAGACAAATCGGAGTCAGGGATGAAGCAAAAATGCTCGGAGGATTGGGGCCCTGCGGAAGGACAATCTGCTGCGGATCTTTCCTGGACCAGTTTCAGCCGGTATCCATCAAAATGGCAAAAGAACAAAACCTTTCACTGAATCCCACAAAAATCAGCGGCGTATGCGGACGGCTTATGTGCTGTCTGAAATATGAACAGGATCATTATGAGACAACACGCAGGAAAATGCCAAAGGTTGGCAGGGAAGTTATAACGCCGGATGGGAATGGGCCGGTCACTGATTTGAATATTGTAAAAGAAACGGTTTTTGTCAGACTGACAAACGGAGATACGAGTGAAATAAAGGAATATCCGCTGGAAAATATCATTCGTCCCCAGGAAGCGGACCATACAAAAATGAATCAGACAAGAGAGTATGAAGCCGAAAAAATAATCGATCAGGATGATGGTGAAACCACTTCTGCTTTTATACCGGAAGAGGACAGCATAAATGATCAACAGAAAAACAACAAGGAGAATAACATAAAGCAAGTTTCCGGAAACAATGAAAAAAAGAATGGCAAACCTAAGGACAAAAAGGCCGTTCTTGGTCAGCCTGTTAAAAGAGAAAACCCCAACAGGTCCAACATACAGCAGGGTAAAAGGGAAGACAGGAGCCGGAATGAAAAAAACACAGATCAAAAAGAAAAGAATGAGAAAGAAACAATCAAATCCAGCAACAATACAAGTCCCTGGGCGGATGCTGTTGAAAAAGCCATGCAAGCAATCAATCATGATAACTGATATATTGATTTTGCTGAATTTCAATGCTATACTTTTAACAGATTCATGTGAACAGCATGGACATACTGACGGAGGAGGAAAAAATAATGGCTTACAAAATTTCTGATGAATGCATCAGCTGCGGCGCTTGTGCAGCAGAATGTCCGGTTTCCGCAATCAGCGAAGGCGACGGTAAGTATGAAATCAATCCTGAAACCTGCATCGAATGCGGCGCATGTGCAGAAACCTGCCCTGTAGGCGCACCTGCCCAGGCCTGAGTTGTTACTCAAAAGCAGCCATGTTTCATGGCTGCTTTTTTTCTTTTGTTTACAGATAAAAAAACCGGAAACTTAACGTTTCCGGTTCATGTACACCATTAGGGACTCGAACCCTAGACACCCTGATTAAGAGTCAGGTGCTCTACCAACTGAGCTAATGGTGCTCACGCAACAAGGCATATTATACACATTGTTCAGACAATGTCAAGATAATTTTTTCAGAAATAAAGTTATGTTTCTTCATAAATATATTTATGATATAATCCTATTATTAAATTATGGGGGTTTTTACTTGAGCCTTAGATTTGAAAAAGTAATGGATCCGAAAGATGCCGCACAGATGAATGCGCTGCAGCTGGCTTATCTTGGCGATTCTGTATGGGAACTGATTGTCAGATATCATCTTGCATGCAGGAAGTACAATGTACGACATATGCATCAGAAATGTGTGGATATGGTCAATGCGCACGCGCAATCAAAGATACTGAATTCTTTGAACGGTATTCTAAATGAAACAGAAACAGAAATCGTAAAAAGAGGAAGGAATGCACACGCAAAACATCCTGCTCCACGAAATCAGAACCCTGATGAATATGCATTATCAACCGGGTTTGAAGCATTGTTTGGCTTTCTCTATCTGACCGGAGACAATGAACGGATAAAATATCTGGTAGAATCTATCAATGAGGTGAATGAAAATGTCTGAACAGAAGGAACTCAAAGTTGAATTAATCCAGCATACACCGTTACCGCAGGAACTGATTGCTCTCAGCGCAAAACTCTGCTATTCAAAATCATCAATTGATGATCTGAAAGAAAAAATATCCCTGAAAGACCAATCTGCATTTATTGACAGATTAATGAATATGGGTCATGAATCCATTCTTGAGCATGTTACATTTACCTTTGGAATAGAAGGCGTAAGCCGTGTACTTCTTGCACAGCTTACACGGCATCGTATTGCTAGTTTTTCTGTTCAAAGCCAAAGATATGTTTCCTATGAAAAGGGATTTGGATATATTATCCCGGAAAGTATTCTTGCCCTTGGAGATGAAGCAGTTAAAAAATACGCAAAACAGATGGATACAATCGAATCCTGGTATGTTGACTGGCAGCAACAATTAGGGAACAAGGGCGAAAGCTCAAATGAAGATGCAAGATTTGTTTTACCGAATGCCTGTGAAACAAGAATTATCATGACGATGAATGTAAGAGAACTCAGGCATTTCTTTTCGCTGAGAATGTGTATGCGTGCACAGTGGGAAATCCGCAGGATGGCAGAAGAAATGTTTATGATTTGCTTCAAGACAGCTCCAAGCCTGTTCCGGAACGCCGGTCCTGCCTGCCTTCGCGGAAAGTGCCCGGAAGGGGAGAAAAGCTGCGGAAAATCTGCACAAATCAAGGAAAACCGTGAGGCATTGATTCGCACGATGAAGGAGGAAGCCTGAAGTGAGATACGGGCAAAACGAAGAGAAAAAGACTGACACATATCGGAAAACAAGAAAGAAAGTTGCAGTCGATTATTCTCAGGACGGAAAGAAGAAAATATTATCCGACCGAAGCGAATCCAGGAAGAATTCATACCGGGAATACGAATACAGAAAAACACCCGATTCTTCTCATGACGAAAAAACTGAACAAAATGAAAAATATATATTGACCGGCAGGAATCCAATCAGGGAAGCACTGAAAAATCACCATGATCTGGAAAAACTGCTGGTTCAAAAAGGAGAATTGTCAGGATCGGCCAGGGAAATTGTTCAGAAGGCCAAAGAGCAGAAAGTTCAGATTCAAATTGTTGAGAAAAACAGATTGGACGCAATTGCTCCGAATCATCAGGGACTGATTGCTTTTTCTTCAGCATACCAATACTCAACTGTTGAAGATATTCTTGCTTATGCAGAACAAAAAGGCGAAAATCCTTTCCTTATTATTCTGGATGGAATCACTGACCCGCATAATCTCGGAGCGATTATGAGAACAGCTGAGTGTACAGGTGCACACGGCATTATCATTCCGCAGCACAGAAGCGCCGGATTGTCGCCTTCCGCTGTGAAAGCATCAGCAGGCGCCATGGAATACGTAAAAGTTGCAAGAGTCGGAAATCTCAACAGGACAATAGATGAGCTGAAAAAGAATAATATTTGGTTTTATGCCGTCACAATGGATGGTGAAGACTATCGGAAAACAAATTTTACCGGCGGAGTTTGTCTTGTAATCGGTGCAGAAGAAGACGGTATAAGCCGGCTGGTAGCGGAAAAATGTGATTATGCAGTATCTCTGCCAATGAAAGGACATATTGAAAGCCTGAATGCCTCGGTAGCTGCAGGTATTATGATGTATCGCGTACTTGAATGCAGAAACTGATCATCACAGTTACAGATTAAAGCCCGGCAGACAGACATGGAGATGATCTTGATTGACAATAAAACATGAAAGAAAAATGAATGATTCCGGAGAGATTCTAGAAAAAAAAGTCAAAGATCAAAACATTGATGAAGAACATAACGATGATCCGATTCCGTTTACAGACATTTTTGGCACAATGACGGATGAAGACATCGTGGCTCTTTGTCATCAGGGAGATACGACAGCTGAGGAATTTCTGCTGAACAAATACAAGAATTTTGTCAGGTCCAAGGCCAGAAGCTATTTTTTGATTGGTGCAGATCATGAAGATATCGTACAGGAAGGTATGATCGGACTGTATAAAGCTATCAGGGACTATAAACAGGAAAAACTCAGTTCGTTCAGAGCATTTGCTGAATTATGCATTACCAGACAGATTATTACAGCCATCAAAACTGCTACCAGACAAAAACACATACCGCTGAACAGCTATGTTTCACTGAATAAACCTTTATATGATGAAGAAAGTGACAGAACTTTACTTGATATTATTATGGAAGGGAATTCAGGAAACCCTGAAGATATGATAATCAACCAGGAAAATCTCGGAAATATTCATAAAAAGATCAATGAAGTGTTATCCGGACTGGAACAGGAAGTACTGTCCGCATATCTGGATGGAAAAAGCTACCAGGAGATAGCTGAAACTCTTGGCAGACATGTGAAATCCATAGATAATGCTTTACAGAGAGTAAAAAGGAAACTGGAAAAATATCTGGAAGAAAACGGTAAATTCTGATGAAAAGTTAATCCTGTTCTGTCAACTCACGAAGCCTTTCAAAGAATTCAGCGCATGACCAGCAGTTATCGCTTCCAAGATAAGGTTCTTCGACATTGAAAGTCAGTTTTGTTCCGTCTGCAGAAGTTATGATAAGTGATTGAACAGCATTTTCCAGGGAATAATCAGTGGGTACTGAATTGTGCTGAAGTAAAGATATCAGTGAGGAACAGGATTCGGAGTCAGTAACTGTTCCGAAACCGGTCAATTCAACAGAAAGTACCGTATCCGGATTGAGCATATCAAAAACATCTGCACTTTTATCAACAGGAGAGGCATCATCGCTGCCGGCAGAAAAAACATTGATTTCGACAGAAGAAGCAGGATCGACCGGCTTCAATCCATTCATCACTGTAAGTACCAGCATTAATACAGCCATGACAGTACAAAAAGCCGGAATGGAAGTCAGGATCCGGTGTTTCCTGCTGACATTCTGATATCCGGCTGCTTTTTCAAGAATCCTTTGCTTAAGAGATTCATCAGCAGTCAGATTAAATAATGCTTTTTCAGTTGCCTGATGAAGATTTTCAGGATTGATCACTGCTTATCATCTCCTTTTAGTTCTTTTTGCAGTTTTTCCCGGGCCCTGCTCAGGCGGGAAGAAACAGTACCCTCTGCAATCTGGAGCATTTCAGCAATATCAGAAACGCTGAATCCCTGGTAATAGAAGAGAAGGACGACTTCCTTAAATTCCGGTTTCAGATGATTGACTGCTTCTGCGAGTGAATACTGATCAGCCATCTGGCCGATTTCATCAGGAGCAGGAAAACACTCAAATCCGGGATGGCCCAGGACAACTTTTTTTATCCAGGCGCTTCTCCAAAGATCCCTGCATCTGTTCAAAGCTACTTTGAGCAGCCAGGCTTTTTCACGGCCTTCCTCAAGAACAGGCCGATTTGTCAGAAGCTTGACAAACACATCCTGTGTCACATCTTCTGCCAGTTCTTTGTTTCCCAGATAATAATAGGATACACGAAGAACATCTGTAGCATACAGAGTATACATCTGATCGAAGGACACAGTACCGGAAGGGCGATCCAAATTATCCTGATCACCGGGCATTTCTCAATCACCTCTTCCGATTAATTAACGAGTAATATCCATAACAGATTCCAACAAAAAAGAAAAAAATCCAAATAACTGATGACCAGTGCATTATAACATATATTATAGGATTCGCAATGATTTTATCCTTTATTGACGGACGCGTGAAAGCAAAATTGACTTGACGAATGTATTCCTGTACGGGTACAATGAATAAAAAGAAAACGATATCTTTTATGACCCGTCGTGGAAATCAGTATCTGATTGATATTTTATGCGAAGGAGTGTGTCAAACGTGTTAAGAAAAAAGACCTGCATTGCAATGCTTCTGGCCGGAGGACAGGGAAGCCGCCTTGGTATACTGACCAAAAATGTTGCCAAACCTGCTGTTCCATACGGCGGAAAGTATCGTATCATTGATTTTCCGCTCAGTAACTGCACCAACAGCGGAATTGATACAGTCGGTGTACTTACCCAGTACCAGCCTCTTGAACTGAATGCCTATATCGGAAGCGGCGCTCCCTGGGATCTGGATATTTCAAACGGCGGTGTTTTT
This sequence comes from Christensenellales bacterium, assembly GCA_045111455.1. Taxonomy (GTDB): domain Bacteria; phylum Bacillota; class Clostridia; order Christensenellales; family Aristaeellaceae; genus Aristaeella. The sequence goes on from JBGUGL010000022.1 coordinate 390,437, forward strand.
GTTCTTCCTCCATACCAGAAAGGAAAAAGCGGTGAATGGTATCGCGGAACGGCCAATGCCATTTATCAGAATATGGCGTTTATTGAGCAGTATCATCCCGACTATGTTCTTATCCTGAGCGGTGACCATATTTATAAAATGGACTACAATGCCATGCTTGACTATCATATCAGGAACGGCGCGGATGCAACAATTGCAGTACGCGAAGTACCCTGGGAGGAAGCATCCCGCTTTGGAATCATGAACACTGATTCTGATGGCAAAATCATTGAATTTGAGGAAAAACCGAAGAATCCCAAGAGCAATAAAGCCTCCATGGGCGTATATATTTTTACGTGGGAAAAACTTCGTCATTATCTGACAAAGGATGAGGAGGACAAGAACAGTTCCAATGACTTTGGTAAGAATATTATACCCAATATGCTGAATGATAAACAGGTCCTTGTTGCATATGACTTCTCCGGATACTGGAAGGACGTCGGAACCATAGAAAGCCTGTGGGAAGCAAACATGGATCTTATTGACAATCCCATGCCTATGAATATGCATGATAAGAAGTGGCGGATCTATTCAAAAAATCCCGGTATGCCGCCTCATTATATTGCTCAGGGCGCTGTGGTTACAGACACATTGATAACAGAAGGCTGTGAGGTTTATGGAAAAGTCAATCATTCCATTCTGTTTGCCGGTGTTGTAATCGAAGAAGGGGCAGATGTGGAATACAGCGTCGTAATGCCCGGCAGCGTCATTAAGAGGGGTGCCATTGTCAGACGGTCCATTATAGCTGAAAACGCAACAGTAGGAGCTGGTTCCATCATCGGTGAAAATGAAGGAAATATCGCTGTTATAGGTCAGGGAGTCACACTTCCTGCCGGTGTATCAGTTTCCGCCGGTCAGCAGATTGATGAATCCTGTACTTTCTGACAGTACTTGAAATGATTGAAAGGAAGAATACAGCAATGAAGGATGTAATGGGAATTATTTATACGGGCGAAAACGATGCCCGGCTCCGCGAGCTGACAATCATCAGAGCTATTGCCGCATTACCTGTGGCCGGACGCTTCAGGGTTATTGACTTCCTGGTTTCCAGTATGGTTAACGGCGGTATGAAAAATATCGGTGTTATTATGCAGAAAAATTACCACAGTCTGATGGATCATCTCGGTTCCGGAAAAGAATGGGACCTTCACGGAAAAAACAACGGCCTTCATATTCTGCCCCCATTCCTTACCAGGGAAAATGTGGGACTTTATCCGGGCGTTCTTGATGCTCTTCGTTCCAATACAGACTATTTGAACAGAAGTAAGCAGGAACTGGTTGTTCTGAGTAACAGCAATATTATTTATAACGCCAATTTCCGGGATATGATCAATTATTATGAATCCACAGGCGCTGATGTAACGCTCATGTATACCAAAGATCCCGGAATGAAGCGTGATGAGTTCGGTACCTATATAGCCATTGATGACAACGGAACGGTTACAGATATTGAAGTTGAACCGACACATCCAAGCTATGACAATACATTTATGCAGGTATGCCTGATGAGAAGAGAATTCCTGAAGGATGTTGTCGACAAAGCAGTGGCCCATGGGCTTCATGATCTTGCCAAAGATCTTCTGCTCAGACTTGTTCAGGAAAAGCAGGCAAAAGTGAATGCCTTTGAATATGAAGGGGTTTGCTGGAATATTGATTCAGTCCAGAGCTATTTCAAATTCAATATGGATATCCTTAAGCCTGAAATCAGGAAACGGCTGTTTGTAGATGAGCTGCCTGTGTTTACAAAAGTCAGGGATGAAATGCCGGCTTTCTACGGCAGCGAATCCAAATCAGTCAATTCACTGGTGGCGGACGGTTGCCAGATTGAAGGATCTGTTGAAAACAGCGTCCTGTTCCGAGGCGTAAAAATAGCCCCCAATGCGCATGTAAAGAACTGTATCATCATGCAGGACGGGCAGGTACAGGAAGGTGCATATATTGAAAACTGCATTCTGGACAAGCAGACAGTCATAAAACGCAATACCAAACTGATCGGACCGGAGGCTTATCCAATTGTCATCGCTAAAAATGTCGTAATCTGATTGATAAGGGAGGATTGTTGCGGATGAAAATTCTTTTTGCCGCCAGTGAATCTGTACCTTTTGTCAAAACAGGCGGACTTGCCGATGTTGTCGGGGCGCTTGCCCCGGTCCTGGCAAAAGAAGGACATGATGTTCGGGTAATCATTCCTCAATTCAGTGCGATTCCGCAGGAATTCACGCAAAAGATGACTCATGTGTGTGATTTCGAAGTGCAGCTTGGCTGGAGACGCCAGTACTGCGGTATCGAAATGATTGAAAAAGACGGTGTTACCTGGTACTTCATGGATAATAAATACTATTTCGGCCGTCCATATATATATGGAATGGGCGGAGATGAGTATGAACGATTCGGCTTTTTCTGCCGGGGTGTTCTGAATATGCTTCCGCTCATCGGATTTCAACCGGATATCATACATACCCATGACTGGCAAAGCGGTATGATACCAGCTTTGTTGAAAATCCAGTATGCGCATCTTCCTTTTTACTCCGGAATAAAAACGGTTTTCACCATACATAATCTCCAGTACCAAGGTATATTCGGTATTCGTGAAGTTCAGGATATCCTTGGACTGGGTGACAGTCTCTGGACAAATGATAAGCTGGAATGTTTTGGCTGCGCAAATTTTATGAAAGCTGCCCTGGTTTATGCCGATCTGATTACAACAGTCAGCCCATCATATTCTGAAGAAATACAGACTGCATATTACGGGGAACGGCTTGACGGACTGCTCAAAGCCAGGAACAGGGATCTGTTCGGTGTACTGAACGGAATAGATATCATAGAATATGATCCATCAAGAGATCCCAGAATCCCTCATAATTATTCGTATGAACATCTTGAAGGAAAAGCTGTTTGCAAACAGGCCCTGCAGCAGGAGCTGGGACTTGATATAAGAGCAGACATACCTGTGATCGGAATGGTCGGAAGACTGAGCAATCAAAAAGGGCTTGATCTCATAGACTATGTAATCGCAGACATTATGAGACAGGATGTCCAGCTGGTTGTACTTGGAATGGGTGAGGGAAGGTATTTCAATCTTTTCAGCTGGGCTGAAACGGAATATAAAGGACGTGTTGCTGCCCGTTTTACGATGGATCATACACTTGCACACAGAATCTATGCGGGAGCCGACATGTTCCTGATGCCAAGCCAGTTTGAACCCTGCGGGCTCAGTCAGATGATTGCCATGAGATACGGTACTGTCCCTATTGTAAGGGAGACAGGAGGACTGCGTGATACTGTTCTGAGCTACAATGAGTTCAATGGCGAAGGGAACGGTTTTACATTCTTCAATTATAATGCGCATGACATGTTGCATACAATTGAACGCGCAGCGGATTATTACCGGAAACAGCCCGATATCTGGAAAAAGCTTCAGGAAAGAGGAATGAAGGGAGATTACAGCTGGAATCATTCTGCACGCGAATATATCAAACTGTATGAATCGCTGTTTCAGGAAAAAGAACCGGTAAGTATCCAGGAAAAGGAACCAAATCCTGTGGTTGTTGATATTGAATAAGACAGGTATAAACAAACAGGGGATGTGCAATTAAGCACATCCCTGTTTTCAGGAGGACAAGATTGCAATTCAGCATCATTCATGAAGATGAAACCATTGAAGATCTGCAGTTGAACGGATTAAAGCTGATTCAAAAGAAAGATTCATTTCGGTTCGGAATGGATACAGTTTTACTTGCGGATTTTTCCGATATCCGCAAACAGGATGTAGTTGCTGACTTCGGTACAGGGAACGGCATTCTTCCGCTTCTGCTTTATGGACGCGGAAAAGGAAAATGTTATTATGCATTTGATATTCAGCAGGAAGCTTCAGCACTGGCACAAAGAAACATGATACTGAACCGGCTGGATGAAAAGGTCACTGTATTTCATGCAGATGCAGGAATAGCAGATCAATACCTGGCACTATGTTCTGTTGATGCTGTGATTTGCAATCCTCCTTACGGTCAACCCAGTTCAGCATTGTCAAGTCCCAAAGAAGCAAAGGCGATCGCCAGGAATCAGAATAAAGATACACTTGCACATCTGTTTACCGGAGCATTCAGAATACTGAAAGGCCGCGGGAAACTGTTCCTTGTTTATCCGGCTCCGCAAATGCTGCATGTGATGAAGAAACTGCAGGAACACCATCTTGAACCCAAAAGATTCCAGTTAATATATCCCAAAGCAGACAAACCGGCCAATCTTGTACTGATCGAAGCGGTTAAGGATGCCCGGCCCATGCTTCATCCGTTACCCCCATTGATCATTTACAATGAAGACGGAACCTTGACAAACAGACTGAAGTCTGTTTATCATATGCTGTAACAGACTGAATTCTGGAAATGGAGAACCTTTGCTGTAATGAAAGAAGTTTATGATCTGATTACAATCGGCGCGGGTGCATCCGGAATTATTGCGTCTATAAGAGCTGCAGAGCGTGGAAAACATGTCCTGCTTCTCGAAAAATACGATCATCCGGGGAAGAAGATCCTTGCATCCGGAAACGGAAGATGCAATTTAATGAATAGAGGAATACCGCGGTACTATGGTGACCAGAATTTTGCTGGTGATGTTTTGAATTATTGTTCAAAGGACAAAATTGATTCATATTTTAAGCATCTTGGTCTTATTACATACGAAGAAGCAGAAGGAAGAATTTATCCGTATTCCAATCAGTCAGCTACCGTAATGAATGTTCTGAAAACAGCCATGGAACTGTTCGGTGTGCAGATTAAGCTGAACGCCCATGTGGATTCAGTCAGTTATGACGGAATAAGATTTTCAGTTAAAACTGAAACCGGTGAAGAATATCATTCTGACAATCTGCTTGTTGCATGCGGCGGGGAAGCCCAGCCGAAGCTGGGCGGGACGAGAGACGGATATAAGATTCTGCAATCCATGGGTCATTCCGTTATTCCGACCTTTCCGGCCCTTGTTCCGCTGGAAACGGACAGGAAAAGCATATCAGGACTATCCGGAATCAGGGTCAAATGTGAAGTCACCTTATACTGCAATAACAGAATGATTCATCGGGAAGAAGGTGAAGTACTGTTCACGGAATACGGTATAAGCGGTATTTGCATTATGCAGTGCGCGCGTTTTGTTCATGACAAAGTCAGCAGAATTGAACTTGATTTATTGAAACGATACACCAGTGATATTGACGGTATTTACAAAGAACTGCTCAGACGAAAAGTACTTTTCAGGAATCTGTCACCCACGCTTATGCTGGACGGTATTCTTGGCAGCAAACTGTCCTATGCTGTTATGAAACAGGCCGGTATACCGTTAAAAGGAGAAAAGATATCGGATCTGTCTGACGATGATCTGAGACATATCATATATGCCGCGACTCATTACCGGATTGAAATCACCGGAACAAGGGGCTTTGATTATGCACAGGTTACTGCAGGCGGCGCCGAATGTTCCGAATTTGATCCGAAAACAATGGAATCCAGAATTATTCCCGGATTATATGCAACAGGTGAAGTACTGAATGTTGACGGCGACTGCGGCGGATTTAATCTGATGTTTGCATTTGCATCCGGGCTGACTGCCGGAGAGCAGATCTGATAAAGGAGGTGATGATGAATGAAAAAAGGGGATATACGTAAGCAGGAAATTATTGAAACTGCAGAATCTTTGTTTTGCAGATACGGATATGAAAATACAAGTATACAGAACATACTTGACCAGCTGCGTATCAGCAAGGGGAGCTTCTATCATCATTATATCAGTAAAGAATCATTGCTTGAGGGTATTTGCAGAAAACGGGCGGAACAGATATACTCATCCGTGACAGGTTTTATCAGTGAAAAAGCATCTGCTGCAGAAAACCTGGATATCATTCTTTCGGGAATGATCCCTTTCCGGGATGAAAAGCTCAGCTTTCTCCTGATGCTGCTGCCTGTTTTCCAATTGCCTGAAGGCAGAATTGTCAGAATGAGCTATTGTGATGAGCTTCTCGCACAGTTTAAGGCAGATACTGTTGCACAGCTCACAAACGGACATAAAACAGGTGAACTTATATGTCAAACGCCGGAAATATCAGCTGATCTGATTCTTTCAATGGTAAACCGACTATGGTGCAGGATTTGTGATATAATATTTGAGACGGAAAAACAGGGAAACAGTATCGATATCTCAGAATTATTGCGGTATACAGATTGCTACAGAACGAACATAGAAAGAATGCTTACGCTTCCGTTCGGTTCGGTTAACCTGATCGATATACCGACTTTCGGCGCCCTGGCTGAACAAATTCATAACCACTGGAAGAAATAAAGAAATCAAGGAGGAAATACAACATGAGTTCAAAAATACCCACTCCTCACATTAATGCTCCTCAGGGCGCATTTGCAGAGACTGTTTTAATGCCCGGGGATCCTCTGCGCGCAAGGTTTATCGCAGAACAGTATCTTGAAAAGGCAGAGCTTGTCAATAATGTCAGAAACGTACAGGGATATACGGGATACTATAAAGGAAAAAAGGTGTCTGTGATGGCAAGCGGGATGGGATGCCCGTCCATCGGTATCTATTCCTATGAATTGTTTAATTTTTACAATGTAAGCAATATTATCAGGATTGGATCCGCCGGTGCGATATCCCCCAAACTTCAGCTGAAGGATATCGTTGTTGCCTTAAGCGCATATACTGATTCCGGCTATATCAACAGCTTCGGATTCCGGGGAAATGCCGCACCCTGCTGCAGTTATTCACTTCTTTCCAGGGCTATGGATTATGCAAAGCAGCTTCCATGCAATGTTGTATGCGGTCCTATCTTTTCTTCAGATGCTTTTTATTCTGAAAAGAGCCAGGTCGATACTCTGTCAAAACTGGGAGTTCTGGCAGTTGAAATGGAAGCGGCAGCTCTGTATATGAATGCAGCCAGAGCCGGAAAAAACGCACTGGCTATATGCTCAATCTCGGACAGCGTGGTAACAGGTGAAGAATTATCAGCGGAAGAACGCCAGATCGGATTCAGAAATATGATGGAATTGGGTCTTTCATTGGTATAATCAATGCAGAATATAAGGAAAGCGCTGTCGGAAAGACAACGCTTTTTTTATTAATAAATATTCCAGGCAGAAAAGGATTCTCCCTGGTGGATGGATTCAAGTTTCCTTTCGGATGCATCCAGCAGCGCAGGCAGAACAAGACTACTGTCAGCAGGCCTGTACAGGAGATCAAAACTTACTGATGAACCATATTCGATGTTATCCAGTCGTACAGGCAAATGCTCTGCTGTGTATCTGAATTTATCCCAAACAGAATAAGGCAATTCACAGTAGTCTTCAGATGTCAGCTCCATTCTGACAACACCGGCAGATTCCAGGGCGGCAAGTGCTGATTGTGTATAAGCACGAACCAGTCCTCCCGTTCCGAGCAGAATACCGCCGAAATAACGAACCACCACAAGACAGCAATTGACGATATTTCTTCCCTTCATAACATCCATTATAGGAAGACCGGCTGTTCCTCCCGGTTCTCCGTCATCACTGTACCTCATAATACCGCTGTTTTCACCGATAATATAGGCGTAGCAATGATGCCTTGCAGATTTATGTTCATTCCGTATTCTGTCAAGAAAGGCAAGTGCATTATCTTCATTATCAGAAGGCGCTGCATATCCGATAAAACGGCTTTTACTGATAATGATTTCGCCACTGCCCGGACGGGAAACAGTAATATATGAATCTATCATTTGATTACTATCCGGCAGAATCCTTTTTTGCCTTTTTTGAGAAGGGCTCCGTTGCTTCCAATTTCATCCCGCGACAGAATATACGCAGGATCAGTGATTTTGATATCGTTCACGGAGACAGCATTCTGCTCAATCTGTTTTCGGGCATCACTCTGGCTTTTACAGAGACCGGAGCGTACAAGCATGGTAGACACCCTTGCATCCTGATTAAAATCAGCCTCGGTCAGTTCAACTGCAGGAGCATTGTCTGCCATGGCACCGGACCCGAACAGGGCAGAGGAAGCTTCTGCTGCTTTCACTGCTTCCTGTTCACCGTGTACAAGTTTCGTAACCTCATACGCTAGTACTTTTTTTGCCTCGTTGATTTCAGCATCTTTCAGGGCACCGAGCCTGCGCACTTCATCCATCGGAAGGAATGTAAGCAGAGCAAGGCATTTCTCAACATCCTTATCATCCACATTTCTCCAGTACTGATAAAAATGATAAGGACTCGTCTTTAAGGGATCAAGCCAAAGTGCGCCGGCTTCTGTTTTGCCCATTTTACGGCCGTCATGAGTCAGCAAAAGCTGGAAAGTACATGCAAATGCTTTTTCGTTATCTTTTTTACGAACCAGATCCGCACCGCCGAGCATGTTGCTCCACTGGTCATTTCCGCCCATTTCAAGACGGCATCCATAACGGTGAAACAATTCAAGAAAATCATAGCTTTGCATAAGCATATATGTGAATTCAAGAAAGCTCAGTCCGTTTTCAGTGGCCATTCTGGCCTTGTAACAATCTGCTGTCAGCATCCGGTTCACGGAGAACTGGGATCCTATTTCCCGCATAAATTCAATAAAATTCAAATGACGGAGCCAGTCTCCGTTATTTACAATCAATGCTTTATCATCACTGAAATCAAGGAAGCGGGACATCTGCTTTTTTATGCATTCAACATTGTGGTCAATCGCTTCCACAGTCAGCATTTTACGCATATCTGTTTTTCCGGAAGGATCACCGATCATCGCAGTGCCTCCGCCCATCAGCGCAATCGGTCTGTGTCCGGCTTTCTGCATATGAGCCATCGCCATAATCGGGATATAATGACCGATATGCAGGCTGTCGGCGGTAGGATCAAATCCCACGTAAAATGTAGTGGGATTTTTTAACTGCTCATACAGTTCATCCTCAAATGTAATCTGTGCGATAAAACCGCGTTCCTTCAGAATGTCAAGAATGTGTTCCATAAATATTCCTCCTTATTTGCCGAAAGCAATCAGATCATTCAATATACTCATACCGGTTTCTATCTGTTCAAGGGTGCTGTTTGAAAAATTCAGCCGCAGCGTGTTCAGGTGTCCGCCGTCGGTACAGAAATAGGTTCCGGGTACGTAGGCCACTTTCTTCTCAACTGCTTTGGACAGAAGCTGCACAGTATCCATACCTTCAGGAAGCTCTGCCCAGATGAACAGTCCTCCCTGCGGACGGGTATAAACCACACCGTCAGGAAAATGTTTCAGGCAATCCAGCATTTTATTCATCTTGGCGCTGTATCCGCTGCAAATGGTACTGATATGTTCAGGCAGCAGATTCCGGCGCAGATACTGATCTACAATCGCCTGATTCAAATTGGCAGTATGCACATCCGATGACTGTTTTCCAATCGTGCATTTACGAAGGATTCCGGCATCACCAGCCATAAATCCAACACGCAGTCCCGGGGAAATGATTTTACTGAAACTGCCGAGGAATACCACCCATCCGTTTGTATCATAATACTTAATTGAATGACTGGGTTCTCCCTGATAGCGCAGATCGCGGTAAGGATCATCTTCCGCAACAATCATTCCATAACGGTTTGCCAGTTCAGCAATGGCTTTCCTTCTGTCTTCCGGCAAAGACTTACCGGTAGGATTCTGAAAAGTCGGGATGGTATAGAGCATCTTCGGATGATAACAGCGGATTTTATCTTCCAGGTCAGCAATGATCAGACCGTCATCGTCACTTTCCACCGGAACAAGATTCGCCTGGTACAGTTTCAGGCATTGCAGATTGCCCAGAAAAGAAGGATTTTCCACAAGCACTGTATCTCCCGGATCCAGCAGGGATTTGGATAGAAGATCCATAGCCTGGGTGGAACCGGTAACAGGAAGAACAGCTGGAATACTGACATCAAGCTGCTGCTCCACATATTCTTTAAGGCTTTCAACAAAAGGCTTATATCCTTCAGTTGCGCCATATTGCAGGATTGTTTTTCCGTCCTTTTCAAGAACGTATTGAGCAAGTTCACTGACACGCTGATCCGGCAGTGCATCGAGAGAAGGATTTCCGCCTGCAAAAGAAATCATCCCGGGCTGAGCGATCACTTTAAATATTTCACGTATTGCACTGCCTGTTACGTGATTAAACCTGCTGGCAAAACGAACATTTGAAATATCCATAATTCACCGATTCCTCCGTAATAAAATAATACGGTTCTCGCCGGAAGGCGAAAACCGCGGTACCACTTCCATTCAGCATGATACAAACATGCTCTCTGCAACGCTGTAAACGGCGTACCGTGTCAATCCCTATTAAGCTGAAAGCCGTTCAGGAGACTGCTCCGGGATGTACTTCATCTGATATTGTATGCTCTCTCACAGCGACCGAAAGCTCTCTGAAATACCATTATCAGACTACTCTTCCCATCATCACATCAATAATTATGTTCAAAACCGCATTGATTGTCAAGAGGGCAAAAGCTTGATAAAAACAGGAATATACTGTATAATTTTATGGTCCTGTATCAGGATTTCGTAACGAATGTGGAAACCTGCTATGTTCAATACGGGAGGATATCACATGGAATGCAAGGTTAAGAATGAATACGGCACAATCTACATTGCGGAAGATGTAATGCTGAAAGTGGTCGGCTATGCTGCGCTCGAATGCTATGGCATCGTGGCTATGTCAGGGCAGAGAGCAACAGACGGCATAGTTGAATGGCTCGGACGTGAGAACCTGACCAAAGGCGTTCAGATCCGCAATGTGGGAGATATGCTGGATGTAGATCTCTATATTATCGTGGAATACGGCATTTCCATTTCCGAGGTCTGCAAAACAATTGTGGAAACAGTCCGGTATAAACTTGAAAGCACCACAGGTGTAAAAGTCAGAAAAGTGAGCATCTCTGTGGAAGGGATCAGAATTTAAGGGAATCGCTTAAATCAATCATTTTTTACGGAGGAATATCCTTTGATACAGTTTAAAACGATTGACGGCCTCTTGCTGCGGGATATGGTGATGGCCGGAACGGCAATCCTCGAAAGAAACAGGGAAGCAGTGGATGCTCTCAATGTTTTTCCTGTCCCTGACGGTGATACCGGAACCAATATGTCTCTGACGATGCAGTCAGCCACCAGAGAAATCAACAGCAAAGAATTTCTTCGTGCAGATGAGGCTGCAAATGCCCTTGCCAAAGGTGCCCTGAAAGGTGCACGCGGAAATTCGGGTGTTATCACAAGCCAGCTTTTGCGCGGATTTGCAAAAGCGCTGAACGGTATTGAAAAGATTACACCTGTCCAATTCGCTGAAGCACTTGTTAAAGGCTCTGAAATGGCTTATAAAGCCGTCATGAAGCCCAAAGAAGGCACTATTCTTACTGTGGCACGCGTTGTGGCAGAGGATGCTCTTAAGCAGGCACAAAAAGCGCCGGATGATTATGATCAGCTGATTGCTGTCATGATGAAAAGCGGCGAGGCAATTCTGAAGAAAACACCTGATATGCTTCCCGCATTAAAACAGGCCGGCGTTGTGGATTCCGGCGGACGCGGCCTAATGCTGATCTATCAGGGTTATGCTGCCGTTCTTCGCGGTGAGGATATTACCGCAGCGGATGATCTGGTGGAAGATGAGGAACAGGCAGTATCTGATGATTGCCACGATCTTACACGGGATCTGACCTATACTTATTGCGTTTCATTTACTTTAAGCCGGTTCAGGGAAGACTGTGACGAGCATGACCTGGATTCCTTCAGACGCCGCCTGAACCGTATTGGTGATGCTGTATCCGTGACAGGTGACCTGACAAAGGCTGAAGTTCATGTTCATACTGACAATCCCGGTTTTGCGCTTGATTACGGTGTTGAACTGGCGGAAGTCAATGATATCAAGATAGATAATCTTGCTGCCATGAAAAGAGCGCTTGAACAGGATACCGCAGAAACGGTATCTGCAGAAGAGAATACCTCAGACAAAGAAGATCATTCTGAGCCTGCCAAACGTTACGGTTTTGTCGCGGTATCCCTCGGCTCAGGTTTTTCACAGTTCTTCCAGGATCTGAATGTGGATAAAATCGTGGAAGGCGGTCAGACAATGAATCCTTCTGTGGATGATTTGCTGAATGCCATTAATCAGGTTAATGCCGAATGCGTTTTTGTACTTCCCAATAACGGAAATGTTATTTTCGCAGCCAATCAGGCGGCAGAACTGTCATCCAAGGATGTCAGAGTTATTCCCACGAAAAACGTTGCAATGGGTATTGCCGCAGCAATCGCATTCCAGAACGACAACGAGCCGGATGATAATCTGCAGCGAATGAAAGAAGCTGCCGAACATGTCAAAACGGCTATGGTCACCTATGCAATCCGGGACAGTGAATACAACGGTATTGAGATTAAACAGGGTGACATTATCGGACTTCACAACGGCCAGATTAAATTCTCAGGTCATTCCGTGCATGATGTTGTCCTTGATATGATGAAGGAAATCATCACTGACGAAGATGAACTGATTACAGTTTATTACGGTGCTGATGTATCGGAGGAAGATGCACGCAGCATTGCAGATGAAATCGAAAGCCGTTATGAAGACTGCGATGTGGAATGCCACAACGGCGGACAGCCATTGTATTATTATTTGATATCCGTGGAGTAATTACATGGAACTGACTGAACTGGCAGGGATTGGCCCTGTAAGAGCAGAAACCTTACGCGCAATGGGAATATTCTCATTGCGCGATTTGCTATATACGCTCCCTGTCAGATATGAGGACCACAGCACGATTTCACCATGCGCGACAAAACAGGCCGGCATGATCCTTGTGAAGGGAACGCTTGTATCTGAACCCAGGCTGTCCTTTTTTCACGGACTGAAGAAAGTTTCTGTAACCATAGAAGATGAAACCGGGAAAATGCCAGTATGCTGGTATAATATGCCGTGGATCATCAATGATTTTCATGCCGGACAGGAAATCAGGCTGTATGGAAGGCTCTATATCAAAGGCGGAAGAAGAGTTCTTCAGAATCCCCGTTTTGATAAAGAAGAGGAAGGGCTTGTGCCGGTTTACCGATCCATGAAAGGATTTCCGGCAAAATCCTTCAGAAAACTGATTCGTTCCGCATTGGACAATGTGGATGACTGCTGCCCGGAAACACTTCCGGATACATTCAGAATCCGTCAGCATCTGTGTGAGCTCAACTATGCGATCCGGCAGGCACATTTTCCGGACAATCCTGCTGCATTGCAGATTGCAAGGAGAAGACTTTCATTTGAACAGATTCTTCTGTATCTTGTATATGTAAGTGTTAACGGGTCTGTACGCAAACCCGGTTTTCCCTTTGGCTTTTCCGACAGCAAGGAAGGGGAATACTGGCATGCTCTTCCTTTTGCTCCCACTGCTGCCCAGAAAAAGGTGCTGCATGATATCGCTGAAGATCTTCACAAAAAAACAGCCATGAGCAGAATGGTCCAGGGTGATGTGGGATGCGGAAAGACAGCTGTTGCATTCGGCGCCATATGGCTGGCGGCGAATGCCGGATTTCAGTCATCCATGATGGCGCCTACAGAGATTCTTGCTTCACAGCATTATGAAAACGCTAAAAAAATACTGGAGCCGTTGGGTATTCATTGCCGACTGTTAACAGGCAGTACACGTTCTAAAGAAAGGAAGATTATTCTTCAGGAAATAGAAAACGGGAAATGCAGCGCTGTTTTCGGCACTCATGCGCTGATAAGCAGAGATGTTCAGTACGGCAAACTGGGACTTGTGATTACAGATGAACAGCACAGATTCGGGGTAAACCAGCGCAGCAACCTCCAGGAAAAAGGAAAGAAAACTGATTGTATGCCTCACGTTCTGGTTATGTCTGCAACGCCCATTCCACGGTCCCTTGCGCTCATCCTTTACGGAGATCTTGATCTTTCAGTTATCAACGAACTACCGGCAGGACGCATCCCTGTTAAAACAAGGCTTGTGCCTGAATCCAAACGTGATGGCATGTACCAGTTCCTCAGAAATGAAATCAAAAAGGGAAAACAGGCATATATTGTGTGTCCGCTTGTCGATGAGGATGACGAAAAACAGGAATTGCAAAGCGCCAAGGCTTTATATGAGAGCCTGAAAGAAAACGAACTGAAAGGAATCAGGCTTGGACTGACCTGGGGATCGCAGAAAGCCGAGGAAAAAGACAGCACACTGAATGAGTTTGTTCACGGTAATTTCGATGTGCTTGTTTCAACCACAGTAATCGAAGTCGGTGTAAACAATCCGAATGCAACCATTATGATCATTGAAAACGCTGAAAGATACGGACTGAGCCAACTGCACCAGCTGCGGGGCAGAGTGGGACGGGGCAGCGCTGAAAGCTGGTGTTTTCTTTTTGCGGAACCTTCAGAAAAACTGCAGGTATTCTGTTCAACAAACGACGGTTTTATTATTGCCCAGAAAGATCTGGAAATCAGAGGACCCGGGGATCTGATCGGCACAAGACAGTCCGGAGAACCGGGAAATCAGTTTCTGTTTGCTGATGTTCATCTGCTTGATGAAGTTTCCCAATGTGTCCATGATTTAACAAGGAATCCGGACAGAAAAGCAGAAGTGGAAGCAATCAGCAGCTATGCATACAGCTATTTCAATGCCGAAGGACATACGATTGCACTTAACTGACCGGTTCATCCATCAATTCCACCAAAACACTGTTCTGGATATCAAATCCACGGCGGGACAGCTTCCAGCTTCCGGCCTGATGCAGAATCAGTCCCTTTTTCAAAAGATCTGTCAAACGGTTTCCAAAGCTCTTTTCCACAGAGATTCCATGCATCCGTAAAAAAGCAGCTTCATTGATCCCTTTGTTCATACGTAAACCCAGCATCATCGTTTCAAAGCGGGCTTCAGCCGGATTTATCTTTTCAATTGAACCGGGCAGCGCCCCGGCAGTCACCAGGCGCCTGTATTCCTGCATGGATTCCGTATTGGTTCTGCGTATATAAGTCATTCCGTTCATACCCGCAGAAAGCCCAGTCATGGAAGCGGCAGAGACACCGATTCCTATATACGGAATCTGGGTCCAGTAGCCAATATTATGTTTGCACTCAAATCCCAGCTGTGCAAAATTGGATATTTCGTACTGAAACAATCCTGCTTTTTTGAGCTTATTGATGGCCTCATCATACATTTGTCTTTCTGTATCGGGATCCGGCAGATCATAAAGATGTTTTTCCAGATCACAGTAAAGGGGAGTACCCTCTTCAGGAATCAGTCCGTATGCACTGATGTGTTCAGGCCGGAGGGAGAGGGCAGCATCAAGAGTTTCACTCCAGTCCGTGAATGTTTGCCCGGGGATGCCGAACATCAGATCGAGGTTGATGTTTCCGATACCGGATTCCCGTGCAAGTGCAACAGAATGAATCACATCTTCAAAACGATGGATTCTTCCAAGAAAGGAAAGAATATGATCCTGAAATGCCTGCATTCCGATGGAAAGACGGTTGATCCCGACATCTGCTGCAGCCATTAGCCACTGTTTTGTAACTGTTCCAGGATTGGCCTCTGAAGTAAATTCAACTGAATGGCTGAAATTAAATATGTTCCGTAACCCGTTAACAAGTCTTTTTAGCAGATCCGGAGACAGAAGGGAAGGAGTTCCTCCGCCGATATAAACTGTACTGACTGCTTCAGATACTTCGTTTTTTCTGGTCTCTGCTTCTTTCAGAATCAATGAAATATATGCTTCATAGTCAGTTTCCGATCCGGTCTGAGATATAAATGAACAGTATCGGCATTTTTGTTTGCAAAAGGGGATATGCACATATAATTCCATTCGTCTTCCCTCATAAGATCCATATGATATTCATTGCTGTTTACAGCAAGGTTGATAATATCCATCGGATCGCAGGTCAAGGCATATCTGACAGTTGAAGCAGTTCCGCCGCGCATATGTGTCAGATAGCATATGCACAGAGAGGAACGATCAGCCATATACCGGTTCCTGGCCAGCATGACACCCTGATAATAGTCTGGAGAAAGAATAACCTGATCATCGGCAAGATCAAGGATTTCACGGTATATTTTCCTATCCTTTTCAGGCCATTTATCTGACTGAGTTTCACAGGGGATGGCAAGGGAAAGCTTTGCATCCGGGAACTGATTCCGGAGCCGGACAGTCTGAAAAGCAGCCAAGGTGTCAAAACCAAGGGCGCAGCCGCAGAAAAACCTTCTGTAGCCTGCATGATAGGCATCATAAATGCATCTGAAGATTCTGTCACCCAGTTGTTCGGTCAGTTCTGCAGGAATCCTTCTGTGTCCTGTGAAAAAAGCGGTGCAGCTGACGTCTTCGTCGCTGATAAAAATATGACTCATATCAGTCCATCTTTAAAACGGCAAGAAAAGCTTCGCTGGGGACCTGGACCGTACCGAACTGTCTCATGCGCTTTTTGCCTTCTTTTTGCTTCTCAAGCAGTTTCTTTTTTCTTGTAATATCTCCGCCGTAACATTTGGCCAATACATCTTTTCGTACTGCTTTGACCGTTTCACGGGCAATCACTTTCCCGCCGATAGCAGCCTGTATCGGTATTTCAAACATCTGCCGCGGAATCACATCCTTCAGTTTTTCTGCAATGCCACGTCCGCGGGCATAGGCTTTTTCACGATGAACGATAATGGAAAACGCGTCACAGATATCACCGTTCAGAAGTATATCCAGTTTGACAAGATCGCTTTCCCTGTAGTCTTTCAGTTCATAATCAAAAGATGCATATCCGCGGCTTCTGCTTTTTATCTGATCAAAAAAATCAAAAATAATTTCATTCAGCGGCATATCATAATTCAGCTTTACCCGATTGCCTTCATACTGCATATCAAGAAAAATACCGCGTTTTTCCTGGCAGAGCTCCATGAGGGTACCAACCGAATCCTGTGGAGTATAGATTGTTGCATGTACAAAAGGTTCTTCCATCTTTTCAATTTCGCCTACAGAAGGAAGATTGGTGGGGTTGTCGATCATCAGGACAGTCCCGTTTGTCTTTGTTACACGATAAATTACACTGGGCGCTGTAGTTACAAGATTCAGATCAAATTCCCGTTCAAGGCGTGTTGTCATGATATCCATATGCAGCAAACCAAGGAAACCGCAACGGAAACCATACCCAAGCGCAACAGAAGTTTCCGGCTCAAAAGAGAGGGAAGCATCATTCATTCGAAGCTTTTCAAGCGCATCCTTCAGCGCCGGATAATCCGCGCCGTCCGCCGGATAAATACCGCAGTATACCATCGGTGTAACATGACGATATCCGGGCAGCGGTTCATCCGCGGGAGCAGCAGCGTCCGTAATGGTATCTCCGACCCGGGTATCGCGTACATCCTTGATAGAGGCAGAAACATATCCGACATCGCCTGCCTTCAGTTCTTCACAGGATCTGTATCCCGGGTCGAAGGTGCCTACATCCACGACATCAAATTCGCTTCCGGTTGCCATCAGGCGCATTTTCATTCCCGGACGAAGGGTTCCGTCCACAATCCGCACAAAGCAGATGGCACCGCGGTAATTATCATAGTAAGCATCAAATATCAATGCTTTCAAAGGTGCGTCTGGATCACCGACCGGTGCCGGAATATGCTGCACAATTGCTTCCAGAACGTCTTCAACATTCAGGCCTGTTTTCGCAGAAATACAGGGGGCAAAAGAAGCATCCAGGCCGATAACATCTTCGATTTCCTGCCTGACCTCCTCAGGTCTGGCAGAAGGCAGATCTATTTTGTTAATTACAGGAATGGTTTCAAGATCATGTTCAAGCGCCATATACACATTTGCCAGAGTCTGTGCCTCAATTCCCTGGGTGGCATCAACAACCAGCAGCGCGCCTTCACACGCCGCCAGCGCGCGGCTGACTTCATAAGAAAAATCCACATGACCGGGCGTATCAATCAGATTAAGAATATATTCTTTTCCGTCCCTGGCTGTGTAAGTCATATGTACGGCTTTGCTTTTTATTGTTATACCGCGTTCACGTTCCAGTTCCATGCTGTCGAGGATCTGATCAACCATTTCCCTTTGTTCAAATACCCCGGTTTTTTCGAGAATACGGTCAGCAAGGGTACTTTTTCCATGGTCAATATGCGCCACAATACAAAAATTCCGAATACGATCCATATCGTTGTTCATAGAGCCCTCCCGATCACCGGACTTTTTTCCCCAGTTTGTTTTCTGTGCCTTGTATAAGCCTTCCGATATTGGCATGATGCCGGCCGACGCACATAACCATCAGAATAAATGCCCAGAGGATAATACAGGCATTTCCGCCGCTGAAGAAGAAGGAAAGGATAAAGAAAACAATCACAAGCAGCATACTGCCAACTGAAATATATCTGAAAAGTGCGATGACAGCGACTGTCAGTGCAATACAGATGAGTGCAGGAACAGGAAAGCAGTACAGCATTACCGCGCCTGTTGTGGCAACTCCTTTTCCACCCCGGAACCGAAAGAAAACAGGCCAGTTATGACCGATTACACAGCAAAGACCAGCAAGCAGCGCTGCCATATTGGATCCTGTAATGAGCCATGCTATAAAACAGGAAAGCAATCCTTTAACAGCATCAAAAAGGAAAGTAAAGATGCCGTATTTCCATCCCATGGTACGCTGGACATTGCTGGCTCCGGTGCTTTTGCTTCCGACTGTATGAAGATCAGGCCCTCCGGCCAGACGTGAAATAATGATCCCACCGGACAGAGAACCCAGAAGATAACTGAGGATACAGGAAATAACAATCAGTAAAGCAGAGGACATAAATATCATTCCTCCTTCTTTTTTTCACGCAGGATGAAACGAATCGGCGTTCCTTCCAGCTGGAATGTTTTTCTGAAAAAGTTTTCAAGGTAACGTTCATAAGCGAAAAACATCAGCTTTTCTTCGTTAACAAAAAGGACAAAGGAAGGCGGCTGGATTCCACCCTGTGTGGCATAATAGATCTTCAGGCGTTTTCCGCCCTGCATCGGCGGCTGCAAAGCATTTACAGCATCATTAATCACGTCATTCAGCACGCCTGTGGTAATCCTGCGGCAGGCAGTGGCATATACCTCTTTAACCTTCTGCAGAATTGTGGACACACGCTGACCGGATTTCGCGGATATAAACAGCACAGGAGCATAACTCATGAATTTCAGATCGTCCAGGACCTGTTTGCGATACCGCTCATAGGTTCCGGTTTCCTTATCCAGCATATCCCATTTATTTACAATAACGATAACAGCTTTTCCTTCATCATTGATCAGTCCGGCTATTTTAGTGTCCTGTTCCGTAACGCCGTCATTCGCGTCAATGAGCATCAGCGCCACATCACACCGTTTGATTGCCGCAATGGAGCGGAGCACACTGTACCGCTCAAGAGTGTCATCCTCAACAGCCCGTTTCCGTCGGATGCCTGCTGTATCAATTATATTGAAAACAGTACCTTCTTCATCCGTATACAGGGTATCAATAGCATCCCTTGTTGTTCCGGCAATATCTGAAACCATGGTACGGTTTTCACCCAGGAGACGATTTGTCAGGGAACTTTTCCCGACATTCGGCCTCCCGACGATAGCAAGCTGAATAGGCGCAGCTGTATCTTTTTCCTCTGTTTTTTCACCCGGGAAGAGCGCAACCATCTGATCCAGCAGGTCTCCAAAGCCAAGCATATTGACACTGCTTATACCGATCGGATCTCCCAGACCAAGCTCATAAAATTCATATAAATTATCATTCAGGCCAAGATAATCCACTTTATTGACGACAAGCAGAACAGGTTTGCTGGTTTTGCGCAGCATGTTTGCGACGTCTTTATCATCCTCGGTCAGGCCGTCCCTTGCATCTGTGAAAAAACAGATTACGTCTGCCAGTTCCATGGCAATTTCAGCCTGCTCTCTCATCTGACTCAGCAGGACATCATCACTTTTGGGATCGATACCGCCGGTATCAATCAAAGTAAAAGCATGACCAAGCCATTCAGCGTCCGTTGTAATTCTGTCCCGTGTGACTCCGGGCATGTCATCAACGATACTGATGCGTTTACCGGCCATTTTGTTGAAAAAAGTGGATTTGCCAACATTAGGGCGGCCAACTATTGCCACAAGCGGTTTAGCCATTTTCTTCCTCCATTCCCCATAATGCCCTGATCAGGGATTCACCGTTATTCCGTACAACCCTGACCGGGACTCCGAGTTCGCGTTCTACATCTTCCAGTGTGGTTTCATCCAGAAACCTGTCTGTGTTCTGCCGCAGCATCGTATCGCACAGCATGATTTCATCGCAGGGAATCCCTTTCAGCGTTTCAATCAGATCCCTGCCGACAATCAGGCCTGTTACGGTAATAGTTTCTCCGAAAAAACGGTTTTTGACCGCAATAACCTGTACGTTTGTTCCCTCCGGAGCATATCTGCGGGTGATTGATTCAATAAAAGGCTGCGCAGAGGTGCCTGTTGGGATCAGTATATTCCTGTCTCCGGTATCAGGCCGTGATTCTGATTGCAGGTATATACTTGCATCTTCGCATTCCTGTTCAAGCAGCCTCAGCATACCGACTCCGTTTTCAATCTGCGGATAATCCTCATACTCCGTCTCTTCAGGAATTGTTTCTCCCGCAATACAGAAAAACTCGTCAGAAGCATATACAAAGCGGGTTCCGAAATCACGTAGGAAACGCTGCTGGTATGCATGGACAGTATCGATCAGCTCCCGTGCGGAATCCGCGTTGAAGCGAACCAATGAAGCAAGTCCCTGCCTGTGCTTTGTAACTCCTACCGGAACAACGGCCAGGGATTGAGATGCCGGATACAGAGAGGCGAGATCTTCAATAGTTCTGTTCAGGACCGGTCCGTCATTATATCCGGGGCAGCATACAATCTGGCAGTGAAATTCAAGACCGTGTTCTTTCAGCCTTTTCAATCTGTCCATCAGAGAACCGGCATTTTTGTTCCGCAGCATCCTGCAGCGGATATCAGGATCTGTCGCATGAACAGATATATAGAGAGGGGAAGCTTTCCTGGCAAGAATCCGATCAAATTCAGCGTCGCTGACATTTGTCAGGGTCACATAGTTACCCATCATCAGGCTCAGACGCCAGTCATCATCCTTGACATAGAGCGTGTCCCGCATTCCTTCCGGAAGCTGATCAACAAAACAGAAAACACATCGATTACGGCAGTGACGGGGCTTCATTGCTTCAGTTTCATCCAGGCAAAGTCCCAAAGGTTCCCATTCCTGCTTGGAAATGCTGACTGTCCTGACAGAATCTTCATTTTCTATTTCAACGGAAAGATGTTTGCCGGCAGACAGGGCCTGATAGTCGATTTCGTCTATGACTGATTCACCGTTGATGGATCTGATTCTTTCATCAGTGATGATGCCGGCTTTATCAGCCGGTGATCCCGGAGTCACAGCATATATTCTGACTGACAAAGTCCACACCTCTCATACAAAAATAACCACATTATATTATGCTTTGTTCATATCTCATTGTCAAGAAATGTAGGGCATGCAGCCTGATTCAGGTTGTATTTTTTCTATGATAATGATATCATTTTCTGGAATTATTCAGGATGATGAAAGGATCTTGTCATGGCTCAGGCAAACGATATTGCAATTGATCTCGGCACATCAAATGTTGTGATTTATATGAAAGGCCGCGGTATTGTTTTCCGTGAGCCTTCTGTTGTTGCTGTGGACAGGGATACCCAGAATATTATCGCTTTCGGTCAGGAAGCCCACAGAATGATCGGACGCACTCCGGCCAATGTCAATGTTATCCGTCCGCTTGCACAGGGAGAGATGCTTGATTTTGACCTGACCAGCGCAATGCTCCGTTTTTTTGTTTCGAATCTTATCGGAAAACGGCTGTTGTCCAGGCCCCGTGCAGTCATGTCAGTGCCAACCGGTGTGAAAGATATGGAAAAAAAGGCGCTGATCAGTTCCATGTTTGATGCCGGTATACGCCGTACACAGCTCCTGGACAAGAACATTGCAGCCGCCCTGGGCGCACAGCTGAACTTTCTCGGCGCATACGGCAGCCTTGTTATGGATATCAGCGCCGGATGTACAGATCTGGCAGTGCTGTACAACAGCAATGTATCCGTTATAAGCAATGTCCATATAGGCGGAGATCATTTTGATGATGCAATTATCAGGTATCTGAGAAAAAAGTATAATATGCTTATCGGTGAACGAACGGCAGAACAGATCAAAATTACTTTGGGCGGTGCTATCCGGCGTGATCCTCCTGTAGTGATGGATATAACCGGCAGAAACCTTTTGTCCGGCCTGCCCAAAACCATGAGCATTGAATCCGATGAAATCTACGAAGCGCTGATCGATCAGGTCAACGATCTGATCGAAGCACTGCAGGCTGTCATCGAAAGGACGCCTCCTCAGCTTGCGTCTGACGTTTTTGATACCGGCGTAACACTCACCGGAGGCGGATCCCTTCTTTACGGACTTTCTGAAGCGATCGGATCTGCGCTGAATATTCCCTGTCAGGTATCACCCGAGGCAAAAGACTGTGTTGTGCTTGGATGTGCAAGAGTACTTACAGATCCGATCGGAATGCGACATCTTCTCGCCAAAGGTTAAAGTAAAAGCCCGGCTTCATCTTCAGCCGGGCTTTTTTTACTGCTTTATACCCTTTGCCGTATCAATGCCGGCAGCGCCTACGAGACCAAGTCTTTCAGCGGCTTCTTCACGCATCTTGTATTTCAGCACTTTACCGGCAGCGTTCATGGGGAAGGATTCCACAAATTCAATATATTGCGGCACTTTATGCCGTGCCATATGAGATTTGATATATTCAATCATTTCTTCTTTGGTAACCTGCAGCCCGTTTTTCAGGACGATGCAAGCCATGACGGCTTCCCCGTATTTTGCGTCAGGCACACCGATTACCTGAACATCTGCCACAGCAGGATGGGTATAGATAAATTCCTCGATTTCCTTGGGATATATATTTTCACCGCCGCGAATGATCATATCCTTCAGCCGTCCGGTAATCAGATAGGTACCGTCAGGATTCCTGCGGGCCAGATCGCCGGAATGGAGCCAGCCGTCTGCGTCTATGGCCTGGCTGGTGGCATCAGGCATTTTATAATAGCCTTTCATGATATGATATCCCCTGGAACAGAATTCACCATCCTGTCCGTCAGGGAGTTCAGCACCGGTTTCCGGATCGATTACCTTTGTCTGTACATGCGGGAAGGAGTATCCGACGGTTTCGGTCCGAAGTTCGAGAGAATCGGTCCAGGCGGACATGGTGCTGCCGGGAGATGATTCTGTCTGACCATATACGCTTACGATTCCGCGCATATTCATTTCATCCGGTCTTGCCGCTCTCTTCATCAGTTCAGGCGGACAGCCCGAACCGGCCATGATTCCTGTCCTCATATAGGAAAAATCCGTTTTACGGTAATCCGGATGGTTGAACATTGCAATAAACATTGTCGGAACGCCGTGGAAACAGGTAATCCGTTCCTGATTGATGCATGCCAGGGAATTCTTCGCGGAGAAATAGGGAAGCGGACATAATGTTGTTCCATGGGTCATGGAAGCAGTCATTGCCAGCACCATTCCAAAGCAATGGAACATCGGTACCTGGATCATCATCCTGTCAGCCGTTGAGAGGCCCATCCGGTCACCGATACATTTACCGTCATTCACCACATTGTAGTGAGTGAGCATAACTCCTTTGGGGAAACCTGTAGTTCCGGAGGTATACTGCATATTGCAGACATCATCGGGTTTGACCCTCTGAGCCATGGAGTCAAGCGTTTCCTCAGGCACAGAGTCTGCACGTTTCATCGCTTCCTCAAAGGTGAGGCAGCCCTGCTGAGCATAGCCGACAGTAATAACATTGCGAAGGAAAGGAAGCTTTCTGCA
This sequence comes from Christensenellales bacterium, assembly GCA_045111455.1. GTDB lineage: Bacteria > Bacillota > Clostridia > Christensenellales > Aristaeellaceae > Aristaeella. The sequence goes on from JBGUGL010000022.1 coordinate 414,354, forward strand.
ATGCAACGGTGTGCCGGGCTTTGAATCACAGATTTCGGGACAGAGTTCATTGATGATGGCCCGGTAGTTACTGTCCAGTGCATTTTCAATCATGACAAGCGTATGAGTATCACTTTGACGGAGCAGATACTCAGCCTCATGGATTTTATAGGCTGTATTGACCGTCACAAGTACTGCGCCGATTTTGGTTGTAGCCCAGAAAGTGATATACCAGGCCGGGACATTGGTTGCCCAGATTGCGACCTTGGAACCGGCCCGGACCCCAAGTGAAATCAGCGCCCTGGCGAAACGATCCACATCATCCCGGAATTCTGAATAGGTACGCGTATAATCAAGCGTTGTATATTTGAAAGCATATTGATCCGGGAATTCCTCCACCAGTTTGTCAAGCACGCGTCCGAAAGTATAATCAATGAGTTCATCCTTTTTCCAGATATACTTTCCGGAGCCGTCCTCATTGAAATACAATGATTTCTTTTTTCCGCGCGGATTATCAAAACGGTTCATATAATTCAGGAAATGGGGAAAAATAATATCACGGTCAGGAATATCAGTAATCCAGTCTGTCTTCCATTCCAGGGAAATAAAACCATTGTAATCAATGGAAGAAAGTGCACGCATCATGTCCCGGATGGGGAGGGTTCCTTCGCCGATCAGATTGTATGTATGATCGTCATTTGAATCCCGCAGATGTACATGTTTGACATAACCGCCGAGATTGCGGATAGTGGTGTCCGGAATTTCGCCGAAGTCCCTGTAGGGGTGATGCATATCCCAAAGCGCCGCAAGTTCATCGCAGGCATAACTGTCCATGAGGGTTCTGAGTCTGCCTGTATTCGCATAGATTCCAACGGTTTTCAGCAGCACACATACGCCTTCCTGCTGCGCCATGTTCAGCAGATTCTTCAGATTTTCATTTACTGTATCTTCGTCATCGTGCAGGGCACAAAATGCCACATAACGGATTTTCATGGCTGAGGCAGTACTGATCAGGTACTCTGCCTTTCCGAAATCTTCTATACCGCAGGATATATCAATACTTGTATCGATGCAGGGAATAATCAGTTTTCCTTTTTTCAGATCCCTCAGTGTTTCATTGTGATTATAAACATGAAATGCTCCGCCCCGTCCGGAAAGAGAAGGAAATTCCTGAATATTATAGGGTTCAATTCCCTGAAAGCCCATTTCTACCGCATCACGGACCTGTTCATCCCAGCTGAGATTATTCCAGCCCCGGGTGGAAAAGGAAAGATTCATGCTTCTTCCTCCTCATAAACGATCTTGTTTACAGCATTTAAATAAGCCATTATTCCAGCTCCGACGATATCGGTGGAAATGCCGCGGCCGGAATACAGTTTTCCTTCCCAGCGAAGCCTGACCACAGTTTCACCCATGGCTTCACGGCCTTCGGTAACTGAACGGATCTGGAAATCATCCAGTTCAAAATGCCGGCCGGTCGCCTGTTCAATGGAATTGAATGCGGCATCAATGGCTCCGTCTCCGGAGGATATTCCTTCAATTTCCTGGTCATGGAACTTCAGTTTCATATGGCCCATGGCGCCAATCTGATTTCCGGTATTGATTACGTAACGGATATCGTGATATGCAGGCGGAACCTGCATGGCTTCAGCGGCGATAATTGCGTCCAGTTCACGGAGTGTGATCTGTTCTTTCTTTTCAACGGTCTGGCAGAAACATTTCCATACTTTCTGCTGATCCTCCGCATTCAGATCATATCCCAGTGTTTCAGCAGCATGGATCACTGTTTCAATTGAATCATGAACACTCAGGATAATATCATCCTTTTCATTCTGATCATCCTGCTCGGCAGAAAGTCTTTTACGTCCTGAAGCATTACAGATCATTCCCACCTGTCCTGTAATCCTGCGGATCTGCTCGACCCCGACGCTTGTATAAACCCCAAGGAGCCCGCCCTTGACACTGATGATTCTGATAATATTGGACAGGGAAATGGCTGTTCCGCAGCAGGCGGTTGCCTTGATTTCCCTGACCCCGGAACGGATCGCGGAAACGGCACTTGCATCAGCCATATTCAGTTCGCCTGAACAGAAAAATCCGATTGTAACGTTTTCAAGCGCAGGAAGTTCCTGTTTCAGCTGTGTCAGCCAGGCGGATAATTCTTCAGGCATCATTACTCCGGCTGTATCGCAGAGCGTTATGGTAGAGGCGCCTGCTTCAATAGCTTCGGAAATAATCCTGACCAGAAACGGGAAATCACTTCTTGTTGCGTCCAGTGCAATGAACTCCACATCTTCTGTATATTTCCGGCAGGAGATGATGGTATCCTTTACCCGGCTGACCAGGGCATCTGCCTTCATATGAAGAAGGTATTCCATCTGGACGGAGCTGACAGGCACATCCACCTGAAGCCTGGGCCTGGCGGCCTCCTTCAGGGCTTCCCATGCAACAGAAACTGATTCCGCATCCAGCACATCAACCGGTACTGCCACACGGGCGTTTTTTACAGCGGAACAGATGGATTTCACAAGCAGGCTGTCTATTTTTTTCTGCCGGATATGGCAAAGATCAATTGAAGAAACGTCCAGCTTATCAATCAGCCTGCATAATTCTATTTTTTCCCTGAAACTCAGATCAATGCGATCTGCGGCCTGCTGTAAAGAACAGTCGCTAACCTTTACCAGTTCCGGTTTTGTCATCATACTCTGTAATCCTCCCTTGGAATAAATAAAACCCTGAAGCCGAAGCTTCAGGGACGAAAAGCATTTTCCGCGGTACCACCCAGTTTACTCAATAAAGAGTCTCTCTTGAACTCAGACAAGTCCTCAGCCTGTTACGGGGCGCCCGGATTTCCTTACTGACCCTGAAGGCGTTCACGAAATCAACTCCGGAAGCAGTATCCTTCTACTCAGCACCGTTTCGCAGCATCCAACGGCTCTCTGCAGCGTCTGTAAAAAGGGTTATCATCCATCATCGTCTTTACCGAATATGAAATTATCGTGATACTAACATAATTCATATGCAGTGTCAATAATCCTTACCGGAGAAAACACAGTACTTTTATTGTCTTTTTCAAACTGTTATTCAGAACAGTTATGATTGTTAAAGAACGATCCGGTCAAAGCAGCCGGATTTCCTGATGAATTGACAAAAAGCATAAATTTAGTATCATATTATATATATTTTTTTACCTTTTAAGAAGGGAAGTTGCTAATTTGCCAGAAGCTACCGACATTGAACTTTCTGCGGATTCCATGGATGCCTATGTAGCTCTCTTCGGACTCAATGATCAGAATATTGCCCTTGTCGAACAGGAATGCAATGTGACCGTAGCATTGCGCCACAACCATCTTGTCATTTCCGGATCAGAACAGGATAAAAGGCTTGCCCAGCAGGTTATTATGCTTCTCCTGCAGATGATTCACAGAAATGAGAACGTTGACCGTATGAGAATCCGGTATACCATTGCCATGGTAAGAGAAGGTAAAACCGGTCAGATTGAGGAAAGCCTCAAACGGGTAATTGCAGTTACTCACAGGGGCAAGGAAATTACCTGCAAAACTGTCGGACAGCGCCAGTATGTGGACACGATCCGGAATCATGTGCTGACATTTGCTGTCGGACCGGCAGGCACCGGAAAAACATATCTTGCCATGGCCCTGGCGGTAATGGCCCTTAAAAACAAAGAAGCTGAACGTATTATTCTGACCAGGCCGGCTGTGGAAGCCGGTGAAAAGCTGGGTTTCCTTCCGGGAGACCTGACACAGAAAGTGGACCCTTACCTTCGGCCGCTGTATGACGCCATGTATGATTTCATGGGTGCAGACTCCTATACAAAACTTCTGGAGAGAGGCATTGTTGAGGTAGCGCCTCTTGCCTATATGCGCGGCAGAACCCTTTCAGATGCTTTTATTATCCTGGACGAAGCCCAGAACACCACATCTGAGCAAATGAAAATGTTCCTTACCCGTATGGGATTCCGTTCCAGGGTGGTTGTAACGGGTGATATTACACAGACAGACCTTCCCGCAGGCAAAAAATCCGGCCTTGCTGAAGCAGTTCAGCTGCTTCGGGATATTCCGGGTATCGGTATCGTCGAAATGACCGGGAAAGACATTGTCAGGCATGAGCTTGTGCAGCAGATTGTCGAAGCGTATGAATCGTCTCGAAAAGCGGAAGAGCATTCCGGAAAGGAACAAGCATGACACAGCCCAGTATAAGCACAAAGAACAAGAAAAAAATAAATATCAGGGACTGGCTCCGTTCTCCGTCCAGCAAATGTGCCGGCCTGATTCTTGCTGCATTTGTCATTGTTTTCGGAATATATCTCTGCGTCTGTACCCCCAGGAAGTATAACCTTCATGTCGGCTCCATTGCACACGTGACCATAGATGCAACCAAGGATGTTGAAGACAAGGTTTCAACTGAAGAAAGAAGAATTGAAGCAGCTGAAAAAGTAACGCCGAATTATCTGTTCGAACAGGATGTAAAAAACGAAGTACTTGCGTCACTTGACAGCGTGTTCCAGGAACTCAGGACCGTACAGCAGTTCGGCCTGACGCTTCGTCCTGCTGAAAGTGACGGAAAGCGCGCTCCCATCAGGCCGTTTTCAGAAGAGGAAATCGAATATGCCCATACGCTGATCAACACTGTTGACCTTGACCGTACACAGCTTGCCACTTTACTTCGGATTGACACCGCGGCCTTTGAAGACATGGTCAACACGGTTACTGTTGCTGTTGACAACCAGCTGAATCTCAAAATTCATGAAGGTCAGGTATCACAGTCCATAGCCTTAATCCAGCAGATTGTAGGATATAAACTCGATATCTCCCTGACGCAGAATATTATACCGACTGTATTGAGAACCTGTGTTAAACCGAATTTTGTCATTGATCAGGAGAAAACTGAAGAAGCCCGCCAGAAGGCTATGGATGCGGTGGAACCGGTGATCTACCTGCAGGGACAGAATATTATTCGGGAAGGAGACCGGATTACCCGCAATCAGATTGAAATGCTTCGCAGCCTCGGCCTGCTGAATGATAATAATTATGATTATTCAGTTTACGGAGGAGCACTGATCGTTACAATTCTTTCCATGATTGTACTGCTTATGCTGCTTCGCCTGTTGCTGAAGCCTGTTTTTTCCGATGTCAGAAAGCTTTCCGTCATCCTGATTATTCTGATTATCTGCTTTGGCTTTGCGTCTCTTTCCACATTGCTTCCCAGCCTGTATATTATGCCAATTGCCCTGGGTACAATCCTGGGAACGGTTCTCATCGGATATCGGGCCGGCCTTGTCCTTTGCATGCCGCTTTCCATACTTTTCGCGGGTATAACCATAAGTGTCAGTTCCACCTCTTTCTGTGATGTGGTGCTGATCATGGTCAATACGCTTGTAAGCGGCATTGCCACCATCTGGTTCCTGAAAGGACGGCCTCAGCGTGTACGCGTTCTGATTGCAGGAATAATCGCCGCAGTATTTGTTCCGGCAGTAATCTTCGGGATAAAACTGCTCAGTTCCGTGGAAACGCTTGATCTGGCACAAACATGCACCTGGGCGGTGGCCGGATGCATTCTCAGCGGTGTACTTGCCATTGCCCTTCAGCCTGTATTTGAAAGCCTTTTCCATCTGGCAACGCCCAGCCGTCTCCTGGAAATCACCAATCCGAATCATCCGCTCATGAAACGGCTGATGCTGGAAGCTACAGGTACCTATCATCACTCCATCATTGTGGCCAATCTGGCTGAAGCCGCCGCGGACAAGATCGGAGCAAACGCCCTGCTGGCAAGAGCAGGCGCCTATTATCATGATGTAGGCAAGTTAAAGCGGCCCGGTTATTTCAGCGAGAATCAGCGCGGCTCCAATCCTCATGAAAAAACGGATCCCTATGTTTCCGCCGCGATTCTGACATCCCATCCCAAAGACGGAGCCCTGATAGCACAAAAAGAACATCTCCCGCCTGAAATCATCGATATCATTCTTCAGCACCACGGTGTTACTCCGGTTATGTTTTTCTATCACAAAGCACTCCAGCTGGCCGATGGAAAGCATGTGGATATCAATGATTTCCGTTATTCCGGGCCAAAACCTCAGACCAAGGAAGCCTCCATTGTCATGCTGGCTGACACGATCGAAGCAGCTGTCCGTTCCATGAAAGATCCGACTCCCAAGAGCATCGACCAGTTTATCGAACGTCTGATCCGCGGAAAACTCGAAGACGGACAGCTGAGCGACTGTGAACTGTCCCTGCGTGATATTGACCAGATTTGTGAGGCATTTTCAGATATCCTGAAAGGTGTTTATCACGAGAGAGTGGAATATCCCAAAGTGCAGCAGTTCGCTGTAAAGACTGCTGAAAAAGCAGATACAGTTCAGGGCCATTCCCAGGAAGACCGAAAGGACAATCCTTCCGGAAATGCTGCAGCCGATGAATCCGGTTCTGCAGCTGAAACAGCTGCAGAACCAGGCGAAACCGAGACAGTTGAAAAAGAACCTGCCGCATCCGAAGCAAAGGAAAAAGGGGAGACGGATAATGCTGATTGAGTGGAATGTGGATTATCCGCTGGAACAGGGGATTCTTGATAAAATGCAGGACGCTGCCGATCTTTGTCTGCATTGTGAAAATGTTTCTGTGCCATGTTCGGTTACGGTATGCCTTTGCGATGATGATTATATTGCAGGAATCAATAAGACATACAGGGATACAGACCGCTCAACAGACGTGCTTTCCTTTCCGTCGGTAGCTTATCCTGCCGGTATGACCGCAGGTTCCTGTGAAAACCTTCTTCGGCTGGAGTATGATGACGAAACACAGGCCTGCTTTCTCGGGGATCTGTTTATTTCAGTCCCTCATGTATTCGCCCAGGCAGAGGAATACGGACATTCGCCGCTGAGGGAAGCAGTTTATCTTCTCGTACATGGTATTTGCCATTTGATGGGTTATGATCATATTGAACCGTCAGATAAGGAGAAAATGAGAGCAATGGAAGAAAAAATACTATCCGCTGCTTCCGTTCCCCGGGACACGGCATCGGCTGCAGATGATGAGCTGCTTATTCGGCTTGCCAGGGAAGCAATGAACCGCAGCTATTCACCCTATTCTTCCTTTCCTGTCGGTGCTGCACTGCACTGTACGGACGGAAGAATATACCAGGGCTGCAATATTGAGAACGCATCCTTCGGACTGACAAATTGCGCTGAACGCACCGCCGTTTTCAAAGCTGTCAGTGAAGGTGCCAGATCCTTTGATGTCATCGCTATAGCCGCAAAGAAAAAAGCCTGGCCATGCGGCGCGTGCAGACAGGTTTTGAATGAATTTGCTCCGGATATCCGTGTTCTTATTACCTGGGACAACAATGTAGAGGAAAAAACACTTCGGGAACTTCTACCGGAAGGTTTCGGCCCGCAGAGTATGTGAAAAGCAGGAGATACATATGAATCAGAAATCAGAAACATATCATTCCGGTTTTGTTACGATTGTAGGACGTCCCAATGTGGGAAAATCCTCCCTGATGAACAGAATGATCGGGGAAAAAATAGCGATCGTATCCAACCGGCCCCAGACCACCAGAAGCCGGATCATGGGTGTGCTTACGCGGGATAACCATCAGATTGTTTTTCTTGACACACCGGGTATTCATGATCCAAGGTCACGCCTCGGGGAATACATGATGCATTCTGTCCGGGAAGCCATGGAAGGTATGGACGCTGTCCTGGTTATTCTGGATGTCACGCATATTACCGCAAACGATCTGGAAATTGCCCGGGAAATGAAGGAAAAGAAAGTGCCGGCTGTTCTGGCGCTGAACAAGATTGATCTTGTAACACCGGAAGAAGTTCTGGCTGCAAATGCAAAAGCAGCAGAAATCGGATATGAGGAAATCGTACCTGTCAGCGCAAAAACCGGAAATGGCGTGGAAGAACTGATTTCCTGCCTGGAAAATCATCTCCCGGCCGGCCCGCAGTACTTCCCGGAAGATATGATAACCGATCAGCCCGAACGAATTCTCTGTGCAGAAATTATCAGGGAAAAAACACTTCGTCATCTGCGGGATGAAGTGCCGCATGGTATCGGAGTTGAAATTATCAAAATTGAAGCGCTCAGTGACCATCTTACCGAAATAAACGCCACTGTTTATTGCGAACGGGATGCCCATAAAGGAATTATCATCGGGAAACACGGTTCCATGCTGCAAACAATCGGCACAGAAGCAAGGGCTGATATTGAAAAACTGCTGGACACCCATGTCAATCTTAAACTGTGGGTAAAAATCCGGCCGGACTGGAGAAACAATATATCAGATCTGAAAAATCTGGGATATGATTCCTGAAAGCAGGAATAATCAAATTGTTCAGTTCATCGGAAAAACCTGATATATTCCGCACTTAAGATATTCTGTTTCCTTTGCATAGGGAAGAATGGGATGGTCTTTTCCCTGCGTGCGGAATTCAACCTGTCTCAGCAGGACTTTTGCATCTTTCGCTGCATCGTTGACCATTTCCCGAAACATATCCGGCAGCACATGCTGACTGCATGAACAGGTAATGAGATATCCGCCCGGACAGATCATTTTCATGGCTCTCAGATTGATTTCCTTATATCCGCGCAGGGCGCTGTCAACCGCGCTCCGTGTTTTTGTAAATGCAGGCGGATCAAGAATAATCACATCATAGCTTTCACCCTGCCTGCTTTGACCTGAAAGCAGGTCAAAAGCATTGGCAGTTATGAAGTGAACGGTATCGTCCAGACCGTTCAGCCTGGCATTTTCCGCAGCGAATTCACAGGCATATTCGCTGATGTCCACACCAGTCACTTCCCGGGCGCCGTATTTACCGGCATGCAAAGCAAAAGAACCGGTGTGCGTAAAGCAATCCAGTACTTTTTTGCCTCTGACAAAAGGGGCGATCGCAGCACGGTTTTCCTTCTGGTCCAGGAAAAAACCTGTTTTTTGGCCTTCTTTCACATCCACCCAGAAACGGACGCCGTTTTCTGTTATTTTTACCCTGTCAGGCACTTCACCGTAAAGAAGGCCGGTGCTCAGTTCCAGACCTTCAAGCCTGCGCACCGGGACATCATTTCTTTCCCAGATCCCTCTTGGATGCATCTCTTCCACAAGAGCATCAACAACATCCTGCTTGAACCGCTCCATGCCAAGGGCCAGACACTGAAGGACCAGCACATCGTCGAATGCGTCCACAATGAGGGCGGGAAGACGGTCACTCTCCGCGAAAATCAGTCTGCAGCTTTTCATATCCGCAAAACTGCGTCTGTATTCAATCGCATCATGCACTCTGCGGAAAATCAGTGCACGATCAACAGGTTCATCCCGATAAGTCATAATACGCAAAGCAATCTGACTGCTGGGGTTGTAGTATCCTTTTGCCAGAAAACGTCCTTTGGCGCTGACAATATCAACAATGTCACCGGGTTCAAAAGAACCGTCAACATGATCGATATCACTCCTGAATATCCACGGATGGAGTGTGTATACCCGTTTGTCTTTTCCCGGTTTCAATATAGCCTTTGCTGTCATTGGTTTATTCCTCCGTCAGTCTTTTGCAGTATACAAGCCTGTCTTCTCTGGTACCGTCAGCCAGTTCAAAAGATTCCGGTATTCTTTCGGTCAGCCGGAATCCAAGCTTTTCAAATACATGAATCATCCGATGGTTCCGCCCCATGGTATCTCCAACAAGCGTTTCCATGCCGAAATCATCTCTTGCGATCCGCATAGCTTCCCTGATGGCAGCGGTTCCGATACCGCAATTCTTGAAACTTTCATTCTGCAGTATGATTCCGAATTCGCATGTCTTTCGTACGGGATCCATCCTTTTCAGCTGAAAAGAGCCCACCGGTTTTCCGTCAAGGAAAATACCGTAATGCACATAATCAGTCCTGAAACCGCTGTGGTTGTAAACATAGGATCTTGAAACCTGTTCCCTGTTATAGATGAACGGGGAAGGATCCATCATGGGATCTGACTGATAATGCCGGAAAAAGGAATGATATTCATCTTCCGTGAATGTTCGCAGTTCGAGTCCGTCCAAACTTGACCGTCCTTTCAATGGAGATGTATAATTCAAGTAAAGGAGGTGTTCCGGAATATGGCAGTACATCGTCAGTGTGTTCTGTATGACCGGGAATGCATTGGATGCGGTGAATGTGACCGCTGTGATCTGGACCCGGATAAAATATGCGATAACTGCATGAAATGTGTAAACGGTGATGCAGAATACCGGGGCATCAATATCGACGGTATTGTTCTGGACCATCAGGACAGTCCTGAACAATAAGTATCATACTTTTTTATTATATCTTCCTCTCTTTTGATTTGCAAATTCAACGCATGAAAGGTTTATCTGTTATATGAAGATTACTTTTCTTGGAGCGGCGCATCAGGTAACGGGGAGCCGTACACTTGTCGAATGGATGGATGACCGTTATTTTCTTGTGGATTGCGGTATGGAACAGGGAGATAATACTTTTCAGCAGGCGGAACTGCCGGTTGCAGCCGGCCGGATCGAATACGTATTTCTGACCCATGCCCATATTGACCATTCCGGTATGCTTCCGCTGCTTTACAAACAGGGTTTCCGCGGCTGCATTTATGCCACTCCCGAAACCACAAACCTGTGCTCCATTATGCTGGCGGACAGTGCGCATATTCAGGAAACTGACGCAGCCTATGAAACAAAGAAAAACCTTCGGCACAGCGGCGCTGCTGTGGAACCGCTGTATACAAGTGAAGATGTTCTCCGGACCATGGAACTGTTCCGTCCCTGCGAATACGGCAAGATGTATATGATCGATGAAGGGCTCAGTGTACGATTCACAGATGCAGGTCACCTGCTGGGTTCATCCTTTGCCGAACTTTACCTGGAGGATCGGAACAGCCGTTGCAAGCTCGTGTGCAGCGGCGATGTGGGGAACATCAACCAGCCCATAATCAAAAATCCCCATCAGGTATCAGACGCAGATTATCTTCTGATCGAATCAACATACGGGACCCGTCTTCACGAAACGCCCCGTTCTCCTGTTCCGATTCTTACCGATATACTCAGAGAAACATTCAGCAGGGGAGGCAGCGTGATTATTCCCTCCTTTGCGGTTGGCAGGACCCAGGAACTGTTGTATTTCTTCCGGGAAATCAAACAGCAGTCCCTTTTGCCTGAATTTGCAGATTTTCCTGTTTATGTGGACAGTCCGCTTGCCAATGAAGCTACAGCTGTTTTTCTGCAATGCAGTCCGGACTGTCTGGATGAAAACACCAGGCAGATTATGGCTTCCGGACAAAATCCGATCTGGTTTGACGGATTGTATACAACCGTATCCGCAGATGAATCAAAAGCTTTAAACACAGATGATACGCCTAAAGTCATCATTTCATCAGGCGGTATGTGTGAAGGGGGAAGAATCCGCCATCATCTGAAGCATAATCTGTGGGACAGCAAAAATACGATTCTGTTTGTCGGATATCAGGCCAACGGTACCCTGGGACGTATCATCTTCGACGGAGCAAAAACTGTTAAAATCTTCGGTGAGGAAATTGATGTAAAAGCACAGATAGCATTACTTGAAGGCATTTCCGGTCATGCCGACATGAACGGGCTGATTAACTGGCTTTCCGGATTTGAAAAGAAACCAGGCTATGTTTTTGTCAATCACGGTGATGATGATTCCTGTTCCGGGTTTGCCAAAATCATCACTGAAAAATTCGGTATTCCGGCTTCAGCACCTTATGCAGGATCTGAATTTGACCTGGAAAAAGGCGAGTGGATCAGAATAACTGATCCGGTTTACAGGGAAAACAAAAAAGGAGACAGGCGCGACCGTACATCTTCCGAGAAGAAAGACAGTGTTTACGCCGATCTCCGCAAGGCTGTGGAATCCCTTGATCAGTATACCCGTAGTATTGAAGGATATTCGAATTATGAACTGAAGAAACTGACGGAGAAAATCCTTGCACTGATTTCCGATCAGTGATCTGCTGAAAAATCGGGATCTCCCGGCAAATGAACGTGTTCTGCAGCCATACGCCTGCGGGCATCTGTCATATCCGCATAGTGCTTCCGCGTGGTATCCACAGAAGTGTGTCCCAGCACATCAGCAACCAGGTAAATATCGCCGGTTTCATTATAAAGATTTGTCGCATATGTGCTTCTCAGTTTATGGGGACTGATTTTTGATTTCAGCGGCGCCGCCACAGCGGCGTATTTTTTTACCAGATTCTGCACTGCGCGCTGCGTTATACGCCGGCGCTGCAGGCTCAGAAACAGAGCCTCCTCATGTCCTGGGACGGTTTCTGTTGCTGAACGTTCCTCAATATAATCCGCAAGGGCTTCAGCCACTTCAGGCGGGAAATACAGTACAACCTGGTTTCCGCCTTTTCGTGTCACAATAAATGCATTATTCTCCAGATCCACATCTGCGAGATTCATGCCCACGCATTCGCTCACACGGATGCCGGTTCCGAGAAAAAGAGAAAGTATGGCATAATCCCGTTTTGCTGTTATTTTCTGATATTGCTGCTGCCTTGCCGACAGCTGGTCACCGTTCTGGGCCTGTTCAAGCATCCGCACCATTTCCTGTTTGCTCAGGCGGATAATCGGTTTTTCATGGATCTTCGGCAGGGGAACGAGCTCTGTCACATTGGAGGATATCCGCTGGTTTTTAAACAGGTAATCATACAGGGAACGGATGGAACATAATTTCCGTTTAATGGCCAGTTCATGATTGACAAACACTTTGTTAGGTACCGAATCATCGTCTGCGTTCTTCAGATAGTAGGTCAGATACTCGGTGTAGGCGATGATATCGTTTCTGGTCAGTTTTTCCAGGTCGCTGTCAGTCATCAGCCTCAGCGGTTTATCGGAGAATTCAACACGTTCATCATGCAGAAACCTGAAAAAAGTATTCAGATCTATTGCGTAGGCAAGCCGGGTCAGTGTACTGGTTGAAACAGCGATCGAACGGAGGAAATCAGAGCAGGCCTGTGGGAGATCATGTGTGATTTCCCGAATCTGGAATATCCTTTTCGCATCCACTTCATCTCTGTAATGATTGGTTCGGTCAGCCATGATCAGGGCCTCCTTTGCCGGTTGAATCCCTTTGTTTTCTGAAATACGTATAACTATTCGTAAAACTGTGGTTTAGCGAATATTTATATCTGTATCTGCAGTTTACCATCAGAGCGGCAGGATGTCAATTCCCTGTAACATGGAATTCCTTTCCTGTTTTATTGTAAATGAAATAAAAAGCAGTAAAAACGTTCAGTCCTCACCTTTCAGGATGACTTTCCTGAAGCCATGACCGGTAGCCGGAAGAAATTTATCAATGATATCCTTTGTCCTGATTTTAAGGCTTGAAGTGCAGACACAGGGATGACATCCGATATATTCCCCTTTCAGGACATCTTCGTCAATCAGCAGGGATACGGCCCTGTCATGATCGTTCATCAGTCCCATGATACTGACTGCACCGGTTTCAATATCCAGGTATCTGAGCATATCGGAGGGTTCTGCAAAGGAAAGTCTGGCGGAACAGATCTGTGCGGACAGCTCCTTTGTCCTGAATTTCTTGTCTCCCGGCATCATCAGCAGGTAAAAAACTGTTTTCTGTCGGTTGCACAGGAACAGGTTTTTGCAGATAACCACTCCAAGCACAGCATCAATTGCATTGCAGGCTGCCATATTGTCCGCCCGCTCATGATCTGTCCGCTGATACGGTATATCAAGAGAATCAAGGAAATCATAAGTCCTGATTTCCCTCGGAAGCCTTGTACCGATATCTGCCGGTCTGCCATGATATACTTCCATTACTGTATTCTTCACAGAGAGGCAGAAGAATTGCCTGTTACAGCGCTTTCGCTGCTGTTTTCCTCCTGGGTGGAATATATTCTTCTGTATTCGTCAATAGCGGCCCTGGCAAGCTCATCGCAGCGGTTGTTTTCCGGATGATCCGCATGTCCTTTTACTTTGATGAATACCACATGGTGTTTGGCTGTCTGTGCGGAAAGAATGAACCAGAGATCCTGGTTTTCAACCTTCCCGCCTCCGCTGGTTTTCCAGCCGTTCTTTTTCCAGTTGTCAATCCAATGTTCATTAAATGCCTGAACAAGATAATTGCTGTCGGAATAGAGATTCACATTGCAGGGCTCTTTCAGTGCACCCAGGCCGCTGATAGCGGCAAACAGTTCCATTCTGTTATTGGTGGTTCCCGCCATATAGCCGCTCAGTTCCTTGCGGTGTGCTCCGAATTCCAGAATTACACCCCAGCCGCCCGGACCAGGATTGCCGCTGCAGGCTCCGTCTGTATAGATATTGACTGTTTTTCTGCTCGCGTCCATGTGAGGATCTCCCCGCTATCTGAAATATTACTTTTCGGACATCTCCCGGCTTTTCCGTGCGCAGGCATCCATTGCTTCCATGATTGCGGAACGGAATCCGTTCTTTTCCAGCGCTTCCACTGCTTCAATGGTCGTTCCGCCGGGTGAGCATACAGCATCTTTCAGGGCAGCGGGATGCGTACCGGAGGAAAGCACCATCAAAGCGCTTCCGAGCACGCTCTGCGCCGCCATCTCATAGGCATATACCCTGGGGATCCCCTGCTTGACAGCCGCATCTGCCATGGCTTCAATCATCATGTAAACATAAGCAGGGCTGCTGCCGCTGACAGCAACCACGCCGTCAAACAGTCGTTCCGGAAGTACCTTTGTCTTTCCGACAGAATCAAAAATGCCTTTTGCGTAATTGAAATCGTCCTTGGAGAATGTGGTATTGTCGCAGATAGCGGTCATACCCTCTCCCACAAGCGCCGGTGTATTCGGCATCACACGCAGGTATGTGGCCGTTGTGCCGGCAAGTGCGTTTTCCAGCATGCTGACTGTCCAGCCTGCGGCGATACTGAGCACAGCTTTATCGTTCAGGGCAGAATGAATTTCGTCAATAACATCCTTTACGTATATAGGCTTGATTGCCAGAATAATCAGGTCAGCTTTCTCAGCCACTTCCAGGCAATCCCGAGCGATGACCACACCGGGAATATCCTCCTCCAGTTCGCGAAGCCGGCGGCTGCTGGTGTCAAAAGCGATGATCTGTCCGGCTTTGATATAATCGGAATCAACAATTCCCCGAAGGATCGCTGAACCCATATTGCCTGTTCCTATCATGCCGATGGTATTGATCATGTCATTCGTCCTCCTGCATTCGTATTGAATGGATTATAACACGAAAAAAGCCGCCTGCATATAGCGGCAGGCGGAGTGATACGGTTCAGAGAATGTATTTTCGGATGTCCACCGGTTTGTTCTCACCCTTCAGCTGATCTTTTACATAAGCATCATCGATTTTCAGTTCAAAGGGCGGCATGTTTTCATCGCCGGCATTAAACAGGATATCTTCCAGCAGCTGTTCAAAAATGGCATGGAGTCTTCTGGCGCCAATATCCTCATGGTTTTCATTGGCATTGCAGGCAGCTTCCGCAATGGCGGCTATAGCACTGTCCTCAAAGGTCAGCATGACCTTATCCACCGCCAGCAGCGCCTGGTACTGCTTGGTCAGCGCGTTTTCCGGAACTGTCATGATCTGCTGGAAATCTTCCTTGGACAGGCTCTTGAGCTGAACATGCACCGGAAACCGTCCCTGAAGCTCCGGAATCAGGTCTGTGACTTTACTCACATGAAACGCGCCGGCAGCAATAAAAAGCATATAATCCGTCTTTACGGGACCGTACTTGGTATTGACTGTACATCCCTCCACAATGGGCAGAATATCACGCTGAACGCCTTCCCTGCTGACATCCGGACCGTGGGCTCCGGAACTGCTGGCGATCTTGTCAATTTCATCTATGAAGACAATACCGTTCTGTTCTGTACGCTGCACCGCTTCTTCCTGTACGGCGTCGTTGTCAATCAGTGTGGCGGCTTCCTGCTGGATCAGGATTTTACGGGCTTCGCTCACCTTCACATGACGCATCCTGGTTTTTTTCGGCATCATGTTTCCCATCATATCGCCCAGGCTGATGCTGCTGCCTCCCACTTCCAGTGTGGGCGCTTCTTCGTCCACTTCAATATCCAGCTCCAGGTCTTCAATTTCTCCCCGCATAAGCTGCTGGCGGATATCTTCCTTCCGGCGGGCCAGCGCGGTGGCTTCCTCGCCTGTGGGCTGTTCCTCTTTCTGTTTGCCAAGCAGGAAATCCAGCGGGTTGGATGCAGTGCTCTTTTTCGGACCGCGGGCCAGTAAATCGCTGAGTTTTTCCTCGGCCAGGACTCTTGCCCTGGGCATTACACGTTCCTCATGCTCCTGCCTGACCATGCGAACGGCATTATCTGTCAGGTCCCGGATTATGCTTTCCACATCCCGGCCCACGTATCCGACCTCGGTAAACTTCGTGGCTTCCACTTTTATAAACGGAGCGCTGACAAGTTTGGACAGCCGGCGGGCGATCTCTGTTTTGCCGACGCCCGTTGGACCGATCATCAGGATATTTTTCGGGATTATTTCATCCCGGAGATCATCCCCCACCCTGCTTCTGCGGTAGCGGTTCCGCAGTGCTACTGCAACGGCTTTCTTGGCTTCATCCTGTCCGACAATAAACCTGTCCAGTTCATGGACAATCTGTCTGGGGGTCAGGTCTTTTTCATTCATAGCTGTTTCTCCTGTGTGTTCTTACACGGTTTCAACCACAATATTGTCATTGGTATATACGCAGATGCTTGCAGCGATGCGCAGCGCTTTTTCCGCGATTTCAGCAGCGCTCAGAGATGTGTTCTGTACCAGCGCCCGGGCAGCTGCCAGAGCATAATTGCCGCCGGAACCGATAGCAGCAATTCCTTCATCCGGTTCAATTACTTCGCCGGTACCGCTCATGATCAGCAGCCTTTCCCTGTTGGCGGCAATCATCATGGATTCAAGCTGCCTCATGGTCTGATCTCCGCGCCAGCTCTGGGCCAGTGCTACAGCTGCTTTTTCCAGGTTTCCGCCGCATTGCTGAAGTTTTTCCTCGAATTTTTCGCACAGCGTGAAAGCGTCTGCAACGCTGCCCGCAAAGCCAACCACCACTTCATCGTTATACAGGCGCCTGACCTTACGGGCTGTGGTTTTGAATATTGTATGTTCACCCATCGTCACCTGCCCGTCTCCGGCAATGGCGATCTGGTTATCCCTTCTGACTGCGCATATGGTGGTTCCTTTAAAAGGACTGGACATATTATATACCTCCTGTGGAATCTCTCATTTCCCGGATACAGGCCAGGGCTCTTTCCGCAACGGCCCTGTACCGTTCCTGCTTATTACGGATTCTCCGTCCGCCGGGCTGAACCGGAAGCGGATCAATCAGTCCGAAGGAACAGTTCATAGGCTGGAAATCAGTATTGGGTGTGGAGACATGCCTTCCCATGGCACCCAGGGCCGTATAACCGGGAAAGAACGGGACAGCCTTTCCGTTCAGTTCCGCTGCCAGCGCAATTCCGGCAACCAGCCCACTTCCTGCACTTTCTACATATCCTTCCACCCCTGTAATCTGCCCGGCAAAAAAGCATTGTTTACGTCCGATCATCTCAAAAGATGCATTCAGGAATCCGGGACTTTTCAGGAATGTGTTTCTGTGCATAACCCCGTATCTGGCGAACTCAGCGTGTTCAAGGCCGGGAATAAGGCCGAAAACACGCTTCTGTTCAGGAAATTTAAGTCTTGTCTGAAAACCGACAATATTGTACATGGTATCGGAAGTATTGTCCTGCCGAAGCTGGACCACTGCAAACGGCTCTTTCCCTGTGCGGGGGTCTTTGAGCCCCACCGGCTTCATCGGTCCGAATGCAGGGACCATAAATCCCCTTCTGGCCATACTTTCGATAGGCATACACCCTTCAAAAACACGGTTTTCTTCAAATCCGTGTACCTCTGCAGTCTCAGCTGCTGTCAGTTCACGGATAAAAACGGTGTACTCCTCTTCGGTCATGGGAGCGTTCAGATAATCGTTCCCGCGGTTGTAACGGCTGAGGCGGAACAGTTTTGACTCGTCCAGGGATTCACGCATTACAATGGGCGCCGCCGCATCATAAAAATTCAGCGTTTCCAGTCCCGGGATCTGTTTGATTGCTTCTGCCAGGGGATCGCTTGTCAGGGGGCCTGTAGCAATAATGACCGGTCCTTCCGGAATGGAGCATGCTTCTTCCCTGATCAGCTCAATATCAGGATGATCACTGATACAGCGGGTAACACCGTCAGAAAAGGAATGTCTGTCCACAGCCAGTGCGCCGCCTGCAGGAATCCTGGATTCATCGGCACACCGCATAATCAGGGATCCCATAAGCCGCATTTCTTCCTTAAGAAGTCCGACGGCATTGGTCAGCTGGTCGCTGCGGAAACTGTTGGAACATACAAGTTCCGCCAGGCCTTCAGAATGATGTGCAGGAGACATTTTCCGTGGCTTCATTTCCACAAGGCGGACATGTATTCCCCTTTCGGCCATCTGCCATGCAGCTTCGCAGCCCGCAAGACCGGCACCGATAACAGTGGCTTCCGGTTTATTCATTTTCTTCCCCGTCCCTGATCACAGTGGTTTTATATCTGCAGCTTTCATTTGTGCACAGATGGATGGTTTCACCCCGGTTGTTTCTCTTTTCAATCATATATTGACCGCATTTGGGGCATTTTTCGCCTGCCGGTTTATCCCAGCTGATAAAGTCACATTCCGGATACTTTTCGCACCCGTAGAAGCGGCGGTTCTTCCGGCTTGTTTTTTCCAGCAGCCGAGCGCCGCACTGGGGACAGGGTGCGTCAATATACTTCAGAATGGGCATAGTGTTGCGGCATTCCGGGAAATTCGGACAGGCAAGGAAACGTCCGTATTTCCCCATTTTATAGACCATCAGTGTTCCGCATTTGTCGCAGGGTACATCGCTGACGTCGTCTTTGACCTCAACCTTTTCTATTTCTTTTTCCGCCACAGCCAGCGTTGATTCAAAATCAGGATAAAACTCCCGCAGGATCTGTTTCCAGTCCTGTTTGCCGACTTCAACTGAGTCAAGCATTTCTTCCATATTGGCAGTGAATTCGGTATCCACAATGCGGGAGAAGTATTTTTCCATCATCTCCGTAACCATGATGCCAAGTTCTGTCGGATACAGCCGTTTCTTTTCGCGTGAGACATATCCCCGGGCAATGATTGTAGTGATTGTCGGAGCGTAGGTGGACGGACGTCCGATTCCGTTTTCCTCCAGTGTCCGTACCAGGCTGGCTTCGGTAAAGCGGCTCGGCGGCTGGGTGAAGTGCTGTTCTGAATGCACTGTCCGGACTGCGATCTTCTGTCCTTCCTTCAGCGCCGGCAGATTGACTTCAAGGCTGTCCTGGGTTTCGTCAGTTCCTTCTTCATAGAGTGCGGTAAAGCCTGCGAACACTTTATGCTCTCCGTAGAACCTGAGGCCCACATGTCCGTCAGTGATTTCAGCAGACATGGTTTCATATACAGCCGGCGCCATCTGACTGGCTACGAAGCGATTGTATATCAGCCTGTAAAGCATGAACTGTTCCCGGGTCAGGGAGTTTTTGATGGAATCGGGAGTTCTTGTTACATCTGTAGGCCGGATGGCTTCATGGGCATCCTGCGCGTTCTTCCTGCCTTTAAATTCGTTTTTTTCTGCCGGAAGATATTCCTTGCCGTACTTCTCCGGAATGAATGAGCGCACCGCGTTCATGGCATCATCGCTGATGCGTACGCTGTCAGTACGGATATAGGTTACGAGGCCCTGCGCGCCTTCACCTTCCAGATCCACGCCTTCATAGAGCTGCTGAACCACCTGCATGGTTTTTGCAGTTGTAAAGCTGAGTTTCCTGCCGGCTTCCTGCTGCAGGCTTGATGTGGTGAAGGGCGGCGCCGGCTGCCTTTTTTTCTCCTTGTTCCTGATATCGGAAACAGTAAAACTGCCGCTTTCAATCATCTTTGTGATCTTCTCAGCTTCTGCACTGTTCCGGACAACCGTCTTTTTCCCGTCAAGGGAAGTGAATTTCGCAGTGAATGAGGCCTTTTTCCTGCCGCTGTCCACTGTACAGTCAACGCTGATATCCCAGTACTCTTCAGGTATAAAATTATCAATTTCCCGTTCTCTTTCCACTACCATACGTGTGGCAACGCTCTGTACACGACCGGCAGAAAGGCCTTTTTTGACTTTTACCCATAAGAGCGGACTGATTTTATAGCCAACCAGTCTGTCAAGGGCTCTGCGGGCCTGTTGGGCATCAATCCGGCCCATATCCAGCTTTCTCGGGTTTTTGATAGCGGCCTGAACCGCTTTTTTGGTAACTTCGTTGAATTCAATCCGGCAGGGTGCATTTTCATCCACGCCCAGCACATGGAAAAGATGCCAGCTGATCGCTTCTCCTTCGCGGTCAGGGTCTGTTGCGAAATAGATCTGTGACGCATTCTTGGCTTCTTTACGGATTCTGCTGAGAATGTCGCCTCTGCCGCGAATCGTGATATATTTAAGGTCAAAATCATGATCCAAATCGATGCCAAGCTGGCTTTTGGGCAGATCGCATATATGGCCCTGTGAAGCCTCTACTTTATATCCCTTGCCGAGATATTTCCCGATCGTTTTCGCTTTTGCGGGAGACTCCACGATAATCAATTTCTGTTTTGCGGTCGCCATGTTATCATTCCTCCGGATTTGGTTTAATGCCTGATCTGATATTGTTTGCCGGGCAAGGCTTCAATTGCTCCCTTGATCTGCAGCATTGTCAGCGTGCTCATCAATGCGGAGGGATTGATCCCGGTTATGCTTATAAGCTGTTCAAAACTCAGATTCTCCCGTTTGAGCGCATCCATAACGTTCTTCTCTTCCGGGCTTGAGGGCTTAAAATCTGATGAACAACCGCTATTTTGCCTTACAGCGGAAGGATTGTCAAGCCAGTGCATATCTTCAAGAATATCTTCCGCACAGGTAAAGTATATACCGCCTTCCCGCAGCAGCTGATGATTACCGCTGAATTGCTCGGATATCGGATCACCCGGATAGACAAATACATCTTTTCCCTGGTCCAGTGTATGCTGTACGGAAGTCATGCTTCCGCTGCGGATTTTGGCTTCCATCAGGATTGTTGCCCCGGAAATCCCTGCGATAATTCTGTTCCTGACGGGAAAATGCCATCCTGCCGGTTTTTCTCCCGGGGCATACTCACTCAGGATTAATCCCCCGTTCTCCAGTATCCTGTTGCGCAGGAGCAGGTTCTCTGAAGGATAAACGCGATCAAGCCCGCAGCCTGTCACGGCCACGGTCGGGCTTCCGCCTTCCAGGCATCCTTCGTGGGCTGCAGTATCAATCCCGCAGGCCATTCCGCTGACAATGCAAACTCCTCTCCGGCTCAGGCTTTCCGCAAGTTTGCGGGCTGCTTTCTGGCCTCCGTAGGAGGCCGCCCGGCTGCCGATCATAGCCAGTAACCGTTTGTTCAGGCATTCAGGATTCCCCTGGTAGAAGAGTATGGCAGGAGGATCATCAATTTCCTTCAGCGATGACGGATACTGCGGATCACCGATGATCATTGTTTTAACGGAATGTTTCTTTATACTTTTGAGGAAGCTTTGAAGGGAACGTTCTGTACCGTTCTGTTCCAGTATGCTTCTGAACCGCGGCGATACATTTTCCCTGAAAAACGGGTCATTTTCCTGAAATGCCCTGAAACAGGTTTCCGTATTTCCGTAATGGTTCAGGACGGCCCGCATTGCCGGGGCAGGCAGGCAGGAGGATGCCAGCCACGCGTCATATTCATATCCGGAAGAATCAGGAGCCAAAACCCATCACCTCCAGTACTTCTGATCCAGTTCACGGTATTGTATTGCTTCGGCCACATGGGCGGAGGAAACTGTATCAGCGCCTTCAAGATCAGCAATTGTACGGGCAACCTTCAGGATCCGCTGATATGCGCGCATACTCAGCTTCAGGGTATCCACCGCGGCATTCAGCAGACGCACCGCTTCCGGATCCGGCGTACAGTAACGCTTTACTTCCGTATTGCTTAACTGTGCATTGCAGTGTTTTCCGGTGCCTTTGTATCTTTCAAGCTGTATCTGCCGTGCTTTTCTGACACGTTCAGCCACAGCGGCGGAGCATTCTGACATCTCTTCGCTGTTGATTTCATGAACAGGAACAGAATCCACTTCAATCTGGAGGTCAATCCGGTCCAGCAGCGGGCCTGAAATCCTGTCAAGATATTTCCGGATTTCCGGAGGTGTGCACCTGCAGATCCTCCTGTTGCTGCCGTAATACCCGCAGGGACAGGGATTCATTGCTGCTACCATCATGAAGGAAGACTGATACTGTGCCTGGCGTTTCACCCGTGCCACAGAAACGATACCGTCTTCAAGCGGCTGCCGCAGCGCTTCCAGGGCGCTTCGGCTGAACTCAGGAAGCTCATCCAGGAACAGAACTCCGTTGTGGGCAAGGGATACTTCTCCCGGCCTGGCATCCTGCCCGCCGCCGATCAGGGAAGCTACGGAGGCATTGTGATGCGGGGCGCAGAAAGGTCTTGTAACCATGAGTCCGCTGCCTGGAGGCAGCTTTCCGCAAATGGAATGTATTCTGGTAGTCTCCAGGGATTCTTCAAAGCTCATCGGAGGAAGAATTCCGGGAATACACCTTGCCAGCATGGTTTTCCCGCTTCCGGGCACACCGATCATCAGCATATTATGGCCGCCGGCGGCAGCGACTTCCACCGCGCGCCGTGCGCCTCTCTGCCCCTTGATCTGTGCCATGTCTGTACCGATAACAGCTTCGTTTTTCAGTGTTTCAAAGGAAACCTGCTCCTGCGGAATGATCTCCTCCCTGCCCTCAAGCCAGGCGATAACTTCTTTCAGATGGGATACCGGAAGTATTCTCATGTCTTCAATGCAGGAAACTTCCCGGGCATTCTGTTCCGGAAGAATAACGTCCCTGATTCCGTTTTCCTTGGCACTGATTACCATGGGGAGAACGCCGTTCACCGGCCGGATGCTTCCGTCCAGGCTGAGTTCCCCGAACATTGCAGTATTGTTTATGTCTTTTCCCGGTTCAGGTATCAGGACACCGATGGCAAGCATGATACCGACGGCAATGGGAAGATCAAAGGACGGGCCTTCCTTCTTCATGTCTGCCGGCGCAAGGTTAACGGTAATGCGGCGCGGATGCATTTCTTTCCCGCTGCTGATAATCGCGGCGTTAACTCTGTTCTTGCTCTCCCTTACAGAAGTATCAGGCAGTCCGATGATATCCATACACGGAATGCCACCTGCGGCAAAAATCTCCACGTGTACAGGATATCCGTTTACTCCGCTGACGCCGAAACTCAGCGTACTTGCCATGCTCTCGTCCAAATTGATCCTCCTCAATACCAGATCTTCAGGATTCTGCTGCCGATATCAAGCCAGCCGGAGGATACAGCCATGCCGCTGGCATAAGGGAACAGAATAATGAAGAACACAGCTGCCGCAATCAGGTATATTACAGCCGCAGCACGGAAATAACGCCGCGTTTTCAGATTGCCCGTATTGAAGAACATGCCCGTGGCAATCATCAGGAACGGGATGCTTGCAAAATAGTGATAAATATATGTTCCTCTGGGAACAAGGATCCAGGGCAGGTACTGCGCCATCAGTCCTATGAGAATGAAGAAACCGGCATGATCATAGTTCCATGGCCTCAGATGCCAGATATGCGCATTATCCTGTGATAAATAACGGTTGTTGATAACCATGCGGAAAAGGCATGCCAGCATGGCTGCAAGGCCGCCGAACCAGATGACCGGATTGCCGAAACTGAATATGCTGTAAAAAACAGGATTGTTTTCAGGAATATACTGATCCGATGCATACCACATGGGTTTTCCGATGACAGGCCACTCCCACCAGGGGGAATAATACGGATGATCCATGCCCAGCCCGGGCTGGCTGTGGTAATTGATCATGCCGATCTGGGCCCGCCATACTTCATCAAGATAAATCCAGAATGTTTGGATCCGTTTGGAATTATATGCAAAATACGGAATATAGCTCAGCAGGTAAATGGCAACCGGTATCAGGACAAAGAACAGTATACACCAGAGGCAGAGGGTCACAATTCTCCTGAAGGCGCTGTGAATAAGATGATCCGGGAACATTTCCCTGATCCGAAGGTTTTCTTCATCCGGATCTTCTGTTTCAGCAGTTTTGTCCGGCGCCTGCTTCCCGGCTTCCCTGTAAACTGCTGCAGTTCTGAAGCAATGCCAGAAGAACAGAACTGCCAGACCGGCTCCGGCATAGATTCCTATCCATTTACTTGCAATGGACAGACCCATGAACAGGCCGCTGAATCCGAGGCTTGTCAGCGAAACATGCAGTTTTTCCTTTATGAAATCAGTCTGGATAAACCTCAGCATGAAGAAATAGGAGAAAATGATAAACAGAACCGGAAAACTGTCAATTGTCGCAATCTGGGTTTGCGTAAGATGCATACAGTCCAGTGCCATGATCAGGCAGACCAGAACCGCGATGCCCGTTTTTTTGGTTATCTGCTTGCCAAGCAGATACATTCCAGGCAGCATCAGAATACCTGCAAGGGCTCCGGCAAACCGCCATCCGAAGGGAGTCATTCCAAATACGGAAACAAAGAAGCTCATGATGACTTTCCCGAGGGGCGGATGACTTGTTTCATAGGGCACTGTGCCCTTTACAAATTCGTATGCGGTTCTTGCATGATAGATTTCATCAAAATATGTACTGTTCCACCAGCTTGGCTGGATTTTCTGCTGAACGGCTTCTTCTCCGCCCGCAATGGCGGGAAGTCCTTCCAGCGTATCCTGCTCATCCAGAAGCGCGCCCGGATCAGAGTACATATTTGATTCCTTTTCTGCACCGGTCCGGCTCAGGACAGTGGCCGGAATAATGTTTCCGGCCGCATCCCGGAACAGGATTTCATTCAGCCGCAGCGCAATCTGCCCCGCTGTCAGCCTGATATATCTGCACCTGAAGCGGATGATAAACATATCTTCTGTCCGGGCAGCTCTCCGTCCGTTATCAGCAATATAGGTTTCACTCAGATACTTCCATTTCCAGCACTGTCCTTCGTCCATCTGTGCCCAGACTTCGTCGCTCCAGTTCTCCCCGTCCGTACTGGATGCGAACGTGAAATCCTCCCTGCTGACCTGCCCGAAATACAAAACTTCCACATCGGGATAAATATCTCCCAGATCAAATATAATCTGTTCCGAAGCGCTGCTGGATGTCCAGCAGGTCTGGGGAGCTTTCGTGCTTCCCAGGGTCAGCAGGCTGACAGCTGCGTATATAACCGTAATGAGTGTCAGGAATATGGTGTCTTTCCTGTTCCAGTACAGCTTTCTGTCTGTTTTCCAGTCCAGCGGGGTGCGTTTCCTTTCGCTGCACGGTTGCAGTACCATTTTCTTCTGAAGCAGGAATTCCAGGCTCAGTTCAACGGCATAAAGAGCTCCGGCAATGTTTGCAATACTGATAAAATCAGCCAGCATAACAGTATCATTGTTCAGGTGGCCCAGGCTGGAGCCGAGCCGGATACTGTTGTCCAGGATGATCCCTTCATTCAGGAATGTGGTAACAGTAAACAGCAGCGCCACATACAGAATTCGTCTGTCTTTCTGCAGGGCATAGGCGGCATACAGGAGCAGAAGCGCCGGGAATATATACCGTTCATGCATTTTCAGTCCGAATACATAAAGCAGGATATAAAGCAATCCGCCGAGCCAGGGAAGCAGTTTCAGGCTTCCGCTTCTGATTGCGTGACTGATCACAATCACGAATGTAAAGGCCATTGTGAGGACGCCGACCATTGTCCAGGAATGGGCAATAACGGAACAGACGCCGAAGGCCAATGCGAACAGCATACTGATGACAGTTTCAGTCTGCCTGGCCCTGAACTGACCGGCCTGCGTCTGCCAGATTAACCCGTACAGAATGCAGAGTCCCGCGGGAATCAGGAAAGCCAGAAGCGGAGCTTCGCTGCCGACCGGAATCCAGTTTCCGCCCATCAGATAGAAATAATTTGCAGTGTTCAGCGTGGCATAGGGATAGGAAGACAGGGTCTTGAAATACAGCTGGATCAGCCAGTCCGGCCTTTGGTTGAGGCTGAACGGAATGATTCCTGCGGCCATGGTCAAAACCGCAATTCCGATCCCGTAAACAATGGATTTCCTGCATTCAGGCTGTCTGACAAAGGTCAGAATGATATATACAAGCCCCAGCGGTCCCAGCATCAGCGCCTGGGGTTTCACCAGCACAGCTGCCACATAAAGCGGAAGCGCTGCGATCCATTGGTTTTTCACAGCACAAACGGCAACTGCCAGCAGCAGCAGGCACAATACGCTGTCCATCTGTCCCCAGGCAGCGCTGTTCAGAATCGTTGCAGGATTGAATGCTGCAAAGCCGAATAAAACCAGGCAGGTTGTTTTTCTGAAGCCTTCCCGGCGAAGCATGATCCGATAAACCAGCCAGCAGCCGATCAGATCACAGACAGAGGGCACAAAACGGAAGACAATCCGTTCAGTAGCCTCCCCGCTGCCCAACAGTTCTGCCACTGCTGAATTCAGTGCCAGCACATAGGTGTACAGCGGCGGATAATCGCAGAAATTGGTGGCTTCATAGAATCTGACGGGACCAACGGACGCCATGGTCTGTCCCCAGCTCAGGAAACAGTTGACATCCACCATATATCCTTCCACCAGGCTGCTGATAATGATTCTCAGGGCCAGTCCGGCCACGAAGATAACAGCAGCAATATATGCAGGATTCCATTCACCGGCTGTTAATTCCCTGTCCTTTTTCCTGAAAAACCGGAACATGAATAATGCCGCTGCGGTGTAAACTGCAGAAACAAGGAAAAACCAGGGCCGGAATGTTCCGGTTGAATCAAAGGTTTCATCGTCTGTGTCATCGTATTCGTCATTGTATGAAACGCTGTCCACATACCAGGAGTCAGCGACCAGGTCTCCCGGAATCTCCTCAACCTTTGTCAGGGAAAGATTGGAAAACCATGCCTTTCCGGTACTTTCACCGCTGTATCCTCCCAGACGGGCGAAAACCGTGATATAGTTCTGTTCCGGTCCTGTCTCCCCATAATATTCAATATGTTTCCACAGGCCTTGGGTATCATACAGTTTTTCACTGAACTGGTATACGCCTTCCACACTCAGGTTGGCTCCGTGACCGCCTTCCACCTCATCGGCCCGGATATCGCCGCTGAACAGATACAGGGAATCCGGTTCCACCTCAACGGCCTGTGCAAACCTTGCATCATTTTTGCCGAAATTCTGGATAACCGCCGCATGGGGATGATTAGGATCCGCATCCGAGATTTCATACCGGGTGTATGCTGTATCCTGCACATAGGCATCCGTATACCAGAATACAGGGAGATCCTCATCGTCCAGCTCGGAAAAATCAGCGTTTTCAAGCAGATTCTCCGCATGACCACATTGCAGCGGCAGCAGTCCCAGTATAATGAACAGGGAGAGGAAAATCGGGATATACCGTTTCAGCTTCATCAAATCAACAGTGCTTCCTTTCATTATCGGTAAACAAGATCTCCGGGCTGAAAAGCATCAGGAATATAGAGAACATCTTCCGGAGAAACCTCTGCGATATCAAAACGAGTCAGCCTGTTCTGCCATTCCTTTCCGATCAGATACAGGATAGCTGCCCGTGCGATTCTTTGCTGTTTTCTGCGGTCCACTGCCATCAGACCGGTTCCCGGGCTTGCATGTAACCGTGTCTTGACCTCAACAAACACAACCGTTTTCCCGTCAAGCATGATCAGGTCAATTTCACCGGCCTTGTTCCTGTATCTTTTTTCCAGCAGAATCATGGACCGGTTTTTCTGAAGCCATGCAGCGGCCCTGTTTTCTCCGTCCAGTCCTGTCTGATATGTCTCTTTCATACAAAATGCCCTATAAAACTTCTTCTGTGAAACGGACAGGGACCGTATTTCCTGAGCGCTTCAATATGTTCCTTTGTACCGTATCCTTTGTTTCGGGCAAAGCCGTATTCCGGATACCGGCTGTCCAGTTCGATCATCTGACGGTCCCTGACAACCTTGGCAACGATACTGGCTGCGGCAATGGAATAGGAAGAGGCATCTCCTTTGATTACAGGAACTTCCCTGCCGTTCAGTTCCAGCTTTGTTACCGCGTCAATCAGGAAAACATCTGCAGGAACAGCGGATGCTGCCTGTCTCATGGCTTTCCGGGTGGCTTCCAGAATATTGATACTGTCTATCTCGGCTGGGCTGACTTCTCCGATTCCGATATACAGCGCGCGTTCCAGAATTTCACTGTATACTTTTTCCCTCCGGCTTTCACTGAGCTTTTTGCTGTCATCTATCCAGGGAATAACCGGTTCATCCGGCATGACCACGCAGGCAGTTACCACGTTTCCGGCCAGGGGGCCCCTACCAACTTCGTCCATTCCGGCTACAATCAATCCGCCGCTTTTGTATGGAAGATCAAATGCCATAAGCTCGGTGGCATGCTGTACCCTGTCAATCATCCGTTGTGCTCTCCTGTTCCATATTCTTTGGCGGTTGTTCAAATGTGATTTTACCCAGTTTCCCAGCCCGGAATTCATCCAGAACTATGCTGAAGCACCGGTCATAATCATATTGCGCGCCTTTCAGCAGCCAGCCCCTTCCCGCACAGGCAGCATCCAGCAGTTCAATTCCCCTCAGAGATGTGTCCTCTATATGAAATCTTTCCGCCACTCTTTCCGGAACAATATCGCACAGATCTTCCAGCAGGTGTATGGTCAGTTCGCCCAGGTCCACTACGTCATCCTTGACAGAACCGATATAGCATAATCTCCTGGCCGATACCTGGTCTTCAAGTTTGGGCCACAGCAGTCCGGGCGTGTCCAGAAGTTCAAGGTACGGTGTAATCCGGACCCACTGATTGCTTTTCGTCACGCCGGGTCGGTCACCGATCTGGGCAACGGAACGTCCGTACAGCCTGTTGGTCAGGGTGCTTTTGCCCACATTGGGAATACCGACAATCATTGCCCGGACTGTTTTCCGGACTCCTTTTTCCAGCGCTTTATCCACAATCTGTTTTGTGGCACGCTCGATCAGGGTAATTGTCTCTTTTCCCCGGATCCTGACAGCGTCGGTCAGGTATGCGTCAATCCCCTGGTCCTTGAAATACCGGATCCAGCTTTTGTTCATGACAGGGTCTGCAAGATCTGATTTGTTCAGGAACAGCAGATGGCGCTTCCTGGCGATCATGCCGGAAAGCTCCGGATTCCTGCTGGAAAGCGGTACCCTGGCGTCACAGATCTCAATAATCAGGTCAATCCTCCTGATCTGGTCCTCCAGCAGGCGCCTGGCTTTGGCCATATGTCCGGGATACCAGTTGATTACAGACTGATAATCATTCATGTTTCTACCTTCATGTCTGAAAAATTACTTCATTATATTATGAAAAAAAAACGGATCAGTCAAGGCGAACAAACCTGTACTGATCCTCCTGTACAACCGTTTCTGCCGGACATGAATAATCCGGCAGCTTTTACTGTGCCGCCGGAGTATCCCTGACAAACGCAAACTGATAGTGCCGTTCTCCGTACTGATCCAGCCAGCTGCATATGGTTTCTTCAAATGCCTTGACTGTGTCGTTCCAGTTCCGGTCTGTATATTTGCTGTTGCTGATATATTCTTCCCTGCATTTGAGTTTCTGTTCATTCAGCAGGGTTTCCGTGCTTTTATCAATGGCTTTGGAAAAAAGATTGTTTTTGTTGATCTGCAGGGCTTCTATACCGTCATTCAGTATTTCAGGCTCCGGCATCATGAATACAATGCTGTCATTTTCCTCGCTCATAACGACTTTGCTCAGATCGATGCCCACACTGGCTGTATATCTGTATCTGATGGTTGTGGAGCCTACTGTGCCAAGCAGAACCACCGAAGTCTTGGCTTCCAGGGTTCCCTCTTCATCCACTTTGGTGACTTCCAGCCGTTTGCTGGACTCCATTTTCTGTTTCAGGATTGCGCTCTGGACCCGTATTTCTCCCTTCACGTTCCGCAGCATATCCCGCAAAGGTTCCGTGGCAAAAAGAACAATCATGATCACCAGGGCAATGATCATTGCCCTGGTGATCACACCGAGTGCCCATTTTCCCGCACGTTTCATTTCAGTATCCTCATGACGGCGTAAGCATAGCCAGAACAGGTATCAGTCCGTATACAACCAGGAAATACAGGACTGTCATTAAACCGATCATCATCAGTATAACACAGATCAGCGGAAGACGTCTTCTTTCCGCTCCGGAGTCAGGATTGTGTCCGTGTCTTCTTCTGATGAATCTCATATGACTACACTTCCTTCCGTTGCAGCATTCATATTATTCGGACCCGGCAGCCTCGTCAGCATATCCCCGCAGAAGCCTGTAAAGCGGTGCAAGCGTCCGGAAATCCCGCTTCACTTCCCGCAGTACCCGTTCCGAATAAGCCCAGGACGCAGGGGGATCATATTTCCCTACGTATATTTCCCTTGCTTTATACCACATTTTCAGGCGGTCCGGTATTTCCGGAGGAATTTCCATCTTTTTGAAGGAAGTACCTCCCGGGATCAGTTTCCGGGCCGGCAGATCCATATCGTCAATCATGGCCAGAATGCCGTCAGGATTTGCCCGCATCCTCTTTCTGAAGATATCCATCAGTTCCCTGTTTTCGCCCCAGATACCCAGTCCCCAGCTCAACCTGTCCGGACCGTATTCAAAATAATAGAACAGGCATTTTTCGCGGGGCTCGCCCGCTCTTCTGAAAAGGAACCAGTGATGATCCCTGTACGGGCTTTTATCCCTGGAAAACCTTGTATCCCTGTGAATCCTGGAAAGGCACTTGTAGGGACGTGTTTCCATCTGCGGATCGATTTTCAGCATATCCGGAGACAGATCTTCAATCATTTCATAGAAAGGCGTCTGGACTGTTTCCACATATCTGTCATGATTCGCATGGAAAAATGCCGTGTTGTTATGAAACTTAAGATCCATCAGGAACTCTGCAGTCTCATCTGTAAAACCGTTAAACATCGCGTCTGCTCCGGTTTCCGCCTGTTGCTGAATAAACAGACTTCGGTTTATTTTTTGATAACCACAGGTTTGGCGCCACAAAGCGCAACGCTCATTTCATCCGGCTGGCTCAGTCCGGCATACAGCGTGTAATGAGCAGCTTTTTCAGGTTCGCCCCGGTCATTGATTACAGTATCCGTCAGTTTGTCCAGTGAAATTCCGACTTTCTTTTTCTCTCCCGCCTGTAGGCTGACCCTCAGGAAACCGCACAATCTGGGATGAACAGGCGCATAGGAACTGTCACAGGACACATAAATCTGCACCAGTGCGTCTCCCGCACGCGCGCCTGTATTTTCAATTTCAGCGTTTACTGTTTTTCCATCATCATCCGCAGACGCGCTGTTGATCCTGAACTGTGTATAGCTTAAACCGTGACCGAAAGGATACAGCGGTTTACCGCTGAAATAGCGGTAAGTCCGGTTTGACATGCTGTAATCTTCAAAATCCGGCAGATCGCTTATATCCCTGTAGAATGTCAGCGGAAGGTGTCCGCCGAAATTCTTTTCACCGAAAAGGAGCTCTGCCAGCGCAGTGCCGCCGGCCTGGCCCGGATACCAGGTGAAGACTTTTGCGTTTCCTTCCCTGACATTCAGGCTGGAACCCGCTGTAATAACCGTTACCAGTCTGGAGGCCTTCTTTTCAAGAACCTCCATCAGCCTGCGCTGGGATTCAGGTATCAGCAGATCCTTTTTATCGCCGCTGAAATACTCGTTTCCTGTATCTCCCTCTTCTCCTTCCAGGGTGGCGTCCAGTCCGACACAGGCGATGGTAATATCGGCTTCTTCCGCATACATGGCAGCCTCGGCAAGCCTGTCATCAGCCTGTGCCAGGCCTGAGGTCCGGTCTTTAAACAGATGGCATCCCACACTGTAAAGCACTCTGATTCCTTTTTCTTCAGCGTAACGACGGATTCCCTGCAGGAAGGTGACATACCGGCTGCTGGTTCCGTTGTAATTCCCCTCAAGCGCCGGGATACTGTCAGCGTTCGGTCCGATCACAGCGATTGTACGGATTTCATCCGGGTTCAGGGGAAGTGTTCCGTCGTTTTCCAGCAGCACCATGCTTTTTTCCGCCGCTTCCAGCGCCAGAGCAGCGTGTTCATCTGTATCAGTTGCTGTTACAGGTATGCTGTCATATTCGCAGTCATCCGCGAAAAGCCCGAGCATAAACCGGGTGGTAAACAGGCGCTCACATGCCGTGGTAATGTCTTCTTCAGTTATAAGTCCCTCTTTCAGCGCTTCAAGAATATGCAGATATGTATTTCCGCAATTCAGGTCGCAGCCGTTTTTGAGGGCCAGCGCCGCGCTTTCAGGCGCTGTCGCCGTCACTTTATGGTTAACGTGGAAATCACGGATTGCCCAGCAGTCACTGACTACATGTCCCTGAAAACCCCATTTTTCCCTCAGTGTTTTCTTCAACAGCGTGTTGCTGCCGCAGGCCGGTTCTCCGTTGACGCGGTTGTAGGCACCCATAACCGATTCCACTTCGGCTTCCTTGACTGTTGCTTCAAATGCGGCCAGGTATGTTTCTGCCATATCCTTTGGTCCGGCAACGGCATTGAATTCATGTCTCAGTGATTCCGGTCCGGAATGTACGGCGAAATGCTTGCTGCATGCAGCCACCTTCAGGTATTTTCCGTCTCCCTGCAATCCGCGGATAAACCGGATGCCCAGGCGGCTTGTAAGATAAGGATCCTCCCCGTAAGTTTCATGACCTCTGCCCCACCGGGGATCACGGAAAATATTGATGTTCGGGCTCCATACAGTTAAACCCTTGTATATATCGCGGTCGCCGTGACGGCTTTGTCCGTTGTATTTTGCCCGGGCTTCTTCAGAGATAACACCCGCTATCTTTTCCTGCATCTCTTCATCAAACATGGCAGCAAGGCCGATTGCCTGCGGGAAAACAGTGGCAGTACCTGCGCGTGCGACTCCGTGCAGTACTTCATTCCACCAGTTGTACGCGGGTATTCCAAGGCGTTCAATGGCCGGTGCGTCATATTTCAGCTGGGAAGCTTTTTCTTCCAGCGTCATTTTGCCGACCAGTTCCCTGGCCTTGGACGAAGCTTCGGATCTGTTCCTCATGTTGTTTCTCCTTCAGTCACAATACTCAGAAATCATACCTGTATAATTTCAACAATTCCGTGTTTGATTCCTTCTCCGGCCGGTTGCCGTTATGATATAAAAAAACCGCTGCATGATGCAGCGATTTTTTTAAGCACAAATCACACGCGCTTGACTTCCTTGATCTTGGCCGCCTTGCCCTGGCGTTCCCGCAGGTAGTACAGCTTAGCACGGCGTACCTTACCGCGGCGGATCATCTCAATATGGTCCACACGGGGAGAATTGATCGGGAATGTGCGTTCCACGCCAATGCCGTAAGACACCCGGCGCACCGTGAAAGTTTCACGGATACCGCCGTTGCGCTTGGCGATAACGGTGCCTTCAAAAGCCTGCAGACGTTCACGGTTGCCTTCAACAACCTTCACCCATACACGTACGGTGTCACCGACGTTGAACTGGGGCAGATCGCTGCGGATCTGTTTCGCTTCGATGGAGCGGATAATTTCATTCATGGTTTGTGCCTCCTTCCCTCATAGACGTTCTTGTCCAGATCAGCCCATCCGAACGGATGAACCTTATACACCGGACAGCGGACCGTCCGCATAACAAATAAAATGATACCATAATCATTTACTGATTTCAAGTATCTTTTTTTCTTACAGGTCAATGAATTTCTCAAATTCAGGCAAAATCCCTATTCCGTCCGGATAATGTGCCGCAAACTGGGGAATGGCATGGGACGGGAAACTGTTCCCTTCGATAAATGTAGGCCCTTTTTCTGTAATGGCCACATCCCATGCAATAAAGCGCATCTGCGGAATCATCTGCGCAGCCTCAAGGCACATTTTCTTTGCTTCTTCCCAGTACGGAATCTGGAATCCGATAATGCTGGTATCAGTCATCGGGTGTTTGATAAATGTATTTCCCTGTTTGTCCGCGCCGACTGTCAGCAGTTTCCCGGTTTCAAGATTGATCCTCGCCGCCATACCGCCGCAGTCCACATTATCCATCACCTTACCGTTTCCGATCCGCAGAAAGGCATATACAATCCCCTGCTGCTTGTCTCCCAGCAAAGTGGCAATCCGGCATGTATTTACGGAAGTCGGGCACAGGGAAGCCATTTTGGGGTGCTGAACCACGACTTCCTCCAGAATACCTTCCCCGTCTTTCCGCATTTTCTGCAGAAAGGCTTCCGGACCGTCCTTCCAGTCTTCTTCAGTGTATTTTCTGATTCCGGCTCCGCTGGATCCTTCAATCGGTTTCCAGATCAGCTGCCTGAAACTTCTGCAAAGGGCATGCAGTTCCTCCGGATCTGTGCGGTCATCAATCCGGATCCATCTGCGCGGGATCCATTTCCTGAAGAATTCGTTGAATTCCGCTTTGTCATCGAAGGTATGCCAGTATTCCCGGGGATTCATCCGCCTTACGATCTCGTTGGATATTCCCCTGGTAATGACTGTTTTGCGCTGTGCATCATTGAGTTTGTACATCTGTGCGATTTTGTAATCAATATATCCGGCATTATACCGGATTCCGCACCTGAGCATATCAGTCATAAGCCACAGCCTGCCTTTTCCGCTGCGTTTTTTCAGCAGGCCGGTGGTCTTCCACATGGCTTTCCAGTCCATTTTCAAAAGCCGTTTCCGGAAATACTCCAATCTTGACATCTTGGCCTTATCCTTTCATTTATACGTTGAAACGGAACAGCGTAATATCTCCGTCCTTCATAACATAATCTTTTCCTTCGCTGCGTACAAGTCCTTTTTCCTTGCAGGCAGCCATACTGCCAAGTTCGGCCAGGGTATCAAAGGGAACAATTTCCGCCCGGATGAACCCTTTCTCAAAATCTGTATGTATTTTTCCTGCAGCCTGGGGAGCTTTCGTACCTTCCGTAATGGTCCAGGCGCGGCACTCGTCCTCACCGGCTGTCAGGAAAGAAATCAGTCCAAGCAGCTTATAGCTGGCGGTGATCAGTCTGTCCAGTCCGCTCTGGCCGATACCGAGTTCTTCCAGAAATTCCTTTTTCTCATCAGGTCCCATGGACGCTATATCCTGTTCAATGGCAGCTGAGATCACAATAACGCCGGCACCTTCTGCAGATGCCACTTCCCGGACTTTTCTGACATATTCAATGTCGTTTTCATCCCTGCCCAGATCATCCTCTGAGATATTGGCGGCATAGATAACAGGCTTGGAAGTCAGCAGGAACCATCCGTTCATAATCTGCTTTTCTTCGTCTGTGCATTCAAGGGTTCGGGCGGGTTTTCCGCTTTCCAGATGATTATAAAGCCTTTCGGCCAGTTCAGCTTCTGCACCGGCTTTCTTATCACCGCCCCGGAAACTCTTTTCCGCCTTGTCCTTCCGTTTCTGCACGGTATCCATATCTGCAAATATCAGTTCGAGGTTAATGGTTTCGATATCTCTTACAGGATCAACGGAACCTTCCACATGGATAATATTATCGTCCTCAAAGCAGCGGACCACATGCACAATGGCGTCAACTTCCCGGATATGGGACAGGAATTTGTTGCCGAGGCCTTCCCCCCTGCTGGCACCTTTGACCAGGCCTGCAATGTCCACAAATTCTATCGTAGTGGGCGTCACTTTTTTGGGATGGTACATCTCTGCAAGAACATCCAGCCGGGGATCCGGAACAAGGACAACGCCTGTGTTGGGTTCAATGGTGCAGAAAGGATAATTTTCCGCCTGCGCACCGGCATTGGTAATTGCATTGAATAAGGTACTCTTTCCGACATTCGGAAGACCGACAACCCCGAGTTTCATCTTAATTCTCCTCTGCTTCAACTATTTCCAGCTGAAAATTATATCCGCTGGTTGTTCAGCAGTCAAGCTTTGCAAACATGAGACGATATGTTAAAATAGCACATCTGATGATGGAGGATGCAGTATGACTGTTTTTCAAAGTATCTTTCTCGGTCTTATCCAGGGTCTCGGTGAATTCCTGCCTGTTTCTTCCAGCGGGCATCTCCTTCTTTCCAGGATTTTTCTTGGAATCCAGACCGAAACGCCTGCACTGAAAATGCTTGATATTCTGCTTCATGTAGGCACTCTGATTCCCGTTGTAATCGTATTTTATAAGGAATGGATCGATATGATTCTCCATCCCGTCCGGAACAAAACCCTGCTGCTGCTTGTAATAGGTTCCCTTCCCACGCTGGCAGTCTACCTGGCTGCGAAGAAGCTTTTCCCTGCAGTAAACGGGTTTGCTGTTTTTGACAGCGGCTGGTTCCTGGGTACCTCTTTTCTGATCACTGCGCTGTTTCTTCTTCTCTGTGACCGTTTATCGGCCAGGTCTTCTTCCGCAGGCAGCGGAAAGGTCGGTATTCTCCAGGCCGTGGTCATGGGACTTTTCCAGGGAATCGGAATGATTCCCGGTGTTTCCAGAAGCGGTTCCACCATTCTTGGCGGGGTAGCCACAGGCCTGAACAAGGCTACAGCGGCCAAATTTTCCTTTATGATGAGCGCGCCGGCAATTCTCGGCTCATTGCTGATGGAGGGCAAGGATGCCCTGGAACTGGGTTACTTCAGTGAAATTTCCCTGATTCCCTCCCTTGCGGGTATCGCAGTGGCAGCGGTTGTCGGTTATTTTGCCATCAGGTTCATGCTCAGGATGATTTCCAAAGTCCCGCTTTCCTGGTTCGCTCTTTACCTGGCTGTTATCGGTGTAATCTATCTTCTTCTTCAGATTTTCGGCAGTTCCCTGGTTCCCGCTTTTGTCGTGCCTGCTGCAGTTCCGGTCGCATAAACTGATGAATTTGATTTTATTTATGAAAGTAAGGTGAACATCATGAAAAAGTGCTTTGCGCTCCTGCTGGCATTCTTTCTTTTGTTCGCCTCTGTGACTCCCGGACTGGCAGCATCAAAGAAAAAAAAGGACGATACACCCACCAGCGAACCGATTCCGGAACCGACTCTCTCCCCCAATGCGGCCAAATATGATCCGGAGCATCCGGAAAATCTCAGTCCGGACCAGCTGTATGCCTTGTCCGCCATCCTTATAACCCAGGACAAGGGCGAAGTAATCTTTGAAAAGGATCCCGATGTTATCCGTTATCCTGCCTCCATGACAAAAATCCTGACGGTCCTGCTGGGCATTCAGTATGCCGAAAGCAACGGAATCCTGAATGATACGGTCACTGTCAGTGAAACGGCTGTCAATGTGCCTTCCGATTCCTCCACCATGTATCTGACAGCGGGGGAAGAAGTGCATTTCATTGATATTCTTTACGGTACCATGCTTTTGTCTGCCAACGACGGTGCAAATGTCATTGCGGAAACCGTTTCAGGAAGCATTCCCCAGTTTGTGGAACTGATGAATCAGGCCGCTGCGGCATACGGATGCAACAGCACCCATTTTGTCAATGCCCACGGATATCATGATGACAATCACTATTCCACTGCCAGGGATATCGCCGTTATAGCCAGGGAAGCAATGAAAAACGATCTTTTCCGTGAAATTGCCGGTACGGTCAGCTATACAATTCCGCGTTCCAACAAGCACCGTGCCCGGAATATCACAACAAAATCCGAATATATGCTTACCGGTTCTGAAGAGTCGCCGAACAAATATTATTTTGAATATGCCAACGGCATCAAAACCGGTTCCCATTCCCATTCAGGATATTGCTTTGCAGGCTCCGCCACCAAGGAAGGCGTTGATCTTGTCTCCGTTGTCATGTTCACAGGCAAACGGGCACGCTGGGCTGATACCATAAAGCTGATGAACTATGGCTTCAGTCAGTATATGCGCGTTACACCTGTGGATCTTGTCAACATGAATCCGATTATCAGGGAAACCAGCAATTATTCCACTTCTGATCCCGAGCTGGGGAAACTGAGGCTGGTCTGCTCTCCGTTAAGCGGAAATGCGGAAATTATCGGAACAAAATCCGAAATACAGCGAATGGCGGATAACCTGGAGGATTACTTCCTCATTCAGTATGACCGGAGTTTCCAGGCCCCCATTGAAGCCGGAGAACAGGTGGGCACCCTTACTTACGTGGATTATGAAAGCCAGCAGACCGCGGTTTATGCATTGAAGGCCGCACGCAGTGTGGCACAGCGTGAAAACGTGCCCAAGACCCTTGAGCAGATTATTATTGAAACCTATTCCGATCCCAATCCTTTCCCGCCCTTCAGCTTCGAATTTGCTGCGGTTCTTTTCGGACCTCCCCTTCTTGTAATCGGTCTGATCGCTTTCTTTATCATTCGGCACAGAAAAAAAGGAACGCGAAAGCTTCGCGCTCCGAAACCTGTCAACCGGTATGTGAAATAGCCGTTTTTATCTGTCCGCCGGCAGCAGCACGGTAAACACAGTGCCGTATCCCGGTTTTGAACGGACTTTGATTTTGCCGTTATGGGCCACCACAATGATTCTTGCGATGCTCAGTCCAAGACCGTGTCCGCCGGATTCGGTCTTTCTTGCTTTATCCCCCCGATAAAACCGGTCGAAAATCTTTGGAAGATCTTCCTCGGCAATTCCGCTTCCTTCATCTTTTACAGACAGGCTGCAGTATCCGTTCTGATGATTGCTGCAGGAAAGCGTAATGGTTGTGCCGGCGCCGGAATACTTCACTGCGTTGTCGCAAAGGATTCTCAGTACCTGTTTAAGCATGTTTCGGTCAGCTTTGATCTGCATCTGATCCATCTGCTGCAGGGCAAACCGGTATTCCGTATGTACCATGGTTTCTTCCTTGTGAACTTCGCGAAGCAGTTCGGCAGGATCAAATGAAGAAATCTCCATCATAAGGGTTTTCTTGTCATGCCGTGCCAGGAACAAAAGACTCTCCACCAGTTCCTTCATGCCGTCTGTTTCCTGTGATATGGCGGCAATGCCTTCGTCCAGGACCTCCGGATCATCCTTCCCCCATCTTTTCAGCATGTCTGTGTATCCGCGTATAACGGAAATAGGCGTTCTCAGTTCATGACTCGCGTCGGAAACAAACTGCTTCTGGCTGTTATAGCTTCTTTCGATTCTGTCCAGCATTTTATTGATGACTGTGGCCAGATCCTTCAGTTCATTTTTGGTTCCGGCAATATTGATCCGGTTGGAAAGATTGCTTTCTGACAGGGTTTCCGCCATGGAGGTGATATCCCGGATGGGAGCAAGCACCCTTTTGTTCAGCCGCTGGTCATGCCGGAAAAAGTAGATCATTCTGAACAGGTCGCACAGGATTACGCCGCCCATCAGAGATATCCAGAAAACCGTGAGATCATGGATATTGAGGCTGACCAGCCAGAACCGGCTTTCATCCGGCGCGTAATAGAAGGAAACCTCCTGCCTGCTGAAAGCCTTCCTGAAGAATACGGACATTTGCTGCCCGGCCCGGGGAAAGAAATCTTTTTCCGGGACTTCATTCGTTGCTGTCACTGTCAGATAAGTGTTTTTCATCACTGTTCCGGATTCTGTTTTTTCCGTATTCCTGCTGAGGCGCTGCAGGGTTCTGTTCACCGGAAAACTGACGCATATGCACAGGATAATCGTCAGGATCAGCGCAACGGGTATGAAACTCCTGAACAGCTGAAAACAGTAATGCAGGGCAATCCGGAATGTCAGCGACAGCCGGATACGGCTCAGTCCGCCGTGCAGGCTTCCGCTCATTCTGTTGGCAAGCACCAGCTCCCGGTTCTGTTCGCGGACACGGGTTTTCTTTTTATTCTCTTTATGCCTGTTCTTCTTCATATTCAAACAAATATCCTACGGACCTTATTGTGTGGATTGTTTTAATATCAAACTGATCGTCAATCTTGTGCCTGAGATACCGGATATATAC
Source organism: Christensenellales bacterium (assembly GCA_045111455.1). Classification (GTDB taxonomy): domain Bacteria; phylum Bacillota; class Clostridia; order Christensenellales; family Aristaeellaceae; genus Aristaeella. Next base: position 454,275 of record JBGUGL010000022.1, read on the forward strand.
GTCAACAATATTGGAATCTCCGATATAATCATATCCCCATACTTCATTCATCAGCTGATCCCGGGTCACAGCTGTTCCCCGGTGTTCCATCAGATAGCGGAGCGTATCAAATTCCTTTCTTGTCAGTGAAACCGGTGTTCCTTTCACCCTTACCTGCCAGGATGCTGTGTCTATGGAAACACATCCCACGGTCAGCACGTGGTCATCATGCGTCTGCTGCGCGGCATCCTTCATCCGGTGCTTTTTCAGTGCGACCCGGATCCTTGCCAGCAGTTCTTCTATGGCAAAAGGTTTGGTCATGTAGTCATCAGCACCCATGTCAAGCCCCATAACCTTGTCTGATACATCATCCTTGGCGGTCAGCATAATGATCGGTATATCACTGGTATGCCGAAGCCTCCTGCATACTTCTATCCCGCTGAGTTCTGGAAGCATCAGATCAAGAATCAGCAGATCGGGATCCTCATCCTGGGCTGTTTCAAGTCCCGTCCGTCCGTCAAATGCTGTCAGAACATCATATCCTTCATGCTTAAGCTCCAGTTCAAGAAACCGTGCTATCTTTTTTTCATCTTCCACGATGAGGATTCTGGGCATCTGATCAGTTCCTTTCATAGATTGATAAACAACATAAAACGGTATCGCTGAAAATACCGTTTTACGTATAGTTCCGTTTATCCGATGGTAATGGAGGAAAATCCGTCTTCATCTGCTTCTGAGGTAACTTCACCGTCTTTGGTCTCAGCCTGTACCGGTACCTGAATCGTCGGTACCTCTGAAGTGGCGGCGGAATATGCGCTGTTGTATTTGTTGGCAGCAGGATTGTTGTCAAAGAAAGAATCCATGGTTTCTTCTATTTCCTTGGCCTGTTTCCGGATGGATTCCGCCGGATCATTTTCTTCCGTCTTCGGGAATCCTGCGCCGGTATTTTCTTTCTTCTGTTCATCCGCCTTTTTCACGGAAGCTGCTTTCTTTTGCAGTTCCTGGGTTTCCGTGGAAATCGTCTTGACGACGCTGGATACGGATGATTTGGCATTCTGTGCTGCGTTTTTCACCATTTTCTCCAGACTGTCGGAAGCGAAATCAGGATCCATGGCTGAGAAGGAAAACTGATAGCCCAGCAGCATGGAAGCAATGACACCGGCGATGGTCATATGAGGTGCGAACAGCAGGCAAAGGCCGGCGAAAAGGACCGAAACGTTCAAAATGCCGGTTTCGCCTTTCCTGATTTTGACACGGCTGCGGTAAATCTTCTGCAGGATACCGATTGCCTTGCCTTTGGTGTCGTTCGTGTTCATGTGTCCGTTCATGGTTTTGCTTCCTTCTTTCTCTGTATTTGTGTCTTCTTTCAGTCTGTCGTTTTTTTCCAGATCAATCAGGGCCCTTGCCAGGCTGCCGTTATGATAGTCCAGCAATGCGACAGCTTCCTGATAGCTGATACCGCTCTTCTGCCTGAGGATTTCGATATCTTCAATCGTATAGGGTTCCATCTGCAATCTCCTTTCCGGTCGTTTCACCCGACACGGTAATCATATCATATCACCGGCAGGTCTGTTCTGAAAAGCGGGGAAAAATAACATGAAAATCAGATTAAAAGATTATTACCCTGAATGCGATGATCTTCATCTTTACAGAAAAAATGCATTGTGATAGGATTTCTGTATACATGGAAACGTATAACTTATGGGAGGTTTTAGGTCTTATGGGCATTGAACAGATCAAAAACGGCACCGCGATCCTTGGTATTGAATTCGGCTCCACACGGATCAAAAGTGTGCTGATTGACAGCAATTACCAGGTTATTGCTTCCGGCAGTCACGAATGGGAAAACGATTATGTTGACGGCGTCTGGACCTACAGTGAACAGGCGATCCTGGAAGGTCTCCGCTCCAGCTATGCCGATCTGAAAAAGGATGTGGAATCCCGTTACGGTGTTAAGCTGGTCCGTCTCGGCGGCCTGGGTATCAGTGCCATGATGCACGGATATCTTCCCTTTGACCGGGAAATGAAGCTTCTGGTTCCCTTCCGTACATGGCGCAATACCATTACTCAGCCCGCTTCTGAAAAACTGACTGAATTGTTTTCTTTCAACATGCCCCAGCGCTGGAGCCTCAGCCATCTTTATCAGGCGATCCTCAACGGCGAGGACCATGTAAAGGATATCTCCTTCCTGACCACCCTGGCCGGCTGGATTCATTATCTCCTGACCGGAAAGAAGGTCCTCGGTGTAGGCGATGCCAGCGGCATGATGCCCGTTGATTCGAATACATGCACTTATAATGCTTCCATGGTCAGTGCCTTTGACGCGCTGGTTGCCGATAAGCATTATCCCTGGAAACTCATTGATATCCTGCCGAAGGTTCTGTGTGCCGGAGAAGATGCAGGAATGCTGACCGCTGAAGGCGCCGCGCTTCTGGATCCGGATGGAGACCTGCTTCCCGGCTGTCCCCTGTGTCCTCCTGAAGGAGACGCGGGAACAGGCATGACTGCCACCAACAGTGTCCGTGAAAGGACCGGTAACGTCAGTGCCGGTACTTCCATTTTCAGCATGATCGTTCTCGAAAAGCCCCTCAGCAAAGTTTATCCTGAAATTGATATTGTAACCACCCCCACCGGTAAGCAGGTAGGCATGGTACATTGCAACAGCTGTACAAGCGATATCAATGCCTGGGTGTCCCTTTTCCGCGAATTCACTGATCTTCTCGGTATCCGTACGGAAACCGGTGATGTTTTCACCAGGCTTTTCAAAAAATCCCTGGAAGCGGATCCCGCATGCGGCGGCCTGGTAAATTTCAATTATCTCGCCGGTGAACCCGTTACAGGAACATCAGAAGGCCGTCCCATGTTTGTTCGTCTTCCTGACGCTGCCATGAACCTGGCCAATTTCATGCGTGCCCAGATCTATTCCAGTATGGAAACCCTGAAATACGGTATGGAGATCATGAACCGGGAAAACGTGGCTATTGACTGTGTTTACGGTCACGGCGGACTGTTCAAGACTGAAGGAGTTGCCCAGAATTATCTGGCCGCAGCCATTCACGCGCCTGTCACCGTCATGGAAACAGCCGGTGAGGGAGGCGCCTGGGGCATTGCCCTTCTTGCTGATTTCCTTGTTAACCGTGACCGGAATGAAACCCTGGAGGATTACCTGCAGAACAAGGTCTTCACCGGTATGAAACAGCTGACCGTTGCTCCCTCCCCATCCGATGAAGATGGCTTTGACCGTTATATGCAGCGGTTTGTCAGCTGCCTGCCTGCCCAGAAAGCTGCCGCAGAACTTTTCAGGGACTGATTGGGGTACGTTGATTTGAAAGCTGTTGTCTTTGATCTTGACGATACACTGCTTCGGGATGATCTTTCCATATCAGGCTACACAGTCTGTGTATTCCGCCGGCTTCATGAAACAGGATACCTGGTAACGGCCGCCAGCGGCCGTGCACAGCTCAGCATGAAGCCTTATGTGGACCAGCTCGGTTGTGTTGACACTTATATATCCTGCAACGGAGCTGAGATCTGGAACGGCAGAACCCATGAGCTGCTGCATCAGGAACTGTTTTCAGCCGAAACCGGGATTGAAATTGCCCGCTTCGCTGAGGAGCACAACTGTTATGCCCAGGTATATGAAGGTGACCGTTTTTATTACAGTATGCACGGAATCTGGGCGGACAGGTATGCTGCCTCTGCCAGGCTGAGCGGAAGCTATGCCGGGCCCTTAAGCACCTATATCCGTGAGCCGAGAAATAAAATCCTGCTGATCGGTGATAAGGAGCAGATTGATGTCCTTTATACAGAAGCCCTTAACCGTTTTTCGGACAAAGCTTCTGTCACCCGTTCCAAACCTTTTTACCTGGAATTCAATCCGCCGGCAGCCACCAAGGGGATTGCGCTTGAAACCGCTGCCTCATTCCTGGAAATTTCCCCGAAGGATTACATTGCCTTCGGAGACAGCCTGAATGATCTTTCCATGCTACAGAAAGCAGGTGTTTCTGTGGCGGTTTCCAACGCCTGGGATGAAATCAGGCAGGCTGCGGATTATGTCTGCAATAGCAACAATCAGGACGGACCGGCCCATTTTCTGCATGAATACTGTTTACACGGGGAGATGCTGCTATGATATCATCCAGGGATTTTGAATCCTCCCTTCATCTTGATTGCCTCATTCCCTCTTCCAGGGATGAATGGGACATCAGAACGCCCGACCTGAACCGGCCCGGTATGCAGTTCTGCGGTTTTTATGAATTTTTTGCCTTTGAAAGGCCCCAGCTGATCGGCAAAGCTGAAATGGCCTATTTGGACAATCAGACTCACGAAAAGCGTACGGAAATCCTGCGGAAATACTTCAGCTATCCGATTCCCTGTGTCATTATCTGCCGGAGTCTCGTTCCGCCGCCGGAACTGCTTTCGGAAGCGGCTGCACACGATGTTCCCGTTTACTCCAGTTCCCTGGTAACCAGCAAATTTACTGCCCTGGCCATCAATTATCTTAACCGCCGACTTGCACCGCATATTACCCGTCACGGAGTCCTGATCGATGTTTACGGGGTTGGGGTGATTCTCTCCGGTAAAAGCGGTGTCGGGAAAAGTGAGGCCGCTCTTGAGCTTGTCAAGCGGGGGCATCAGCTGGTGGCGGATGATGTGGTTGATATCTGCCGGATATCGGATGACCGCCTGATCGGTACCTGTCCGGAAAAAATCCGCCATCTGATGGAAATCCGCGGCATCGGTGTGATTGACGTTAAAGCCATGTACGGTATCGGGGCTGTATCGCTCAGTAAAACCATAGATCTGGTAATCGAACTGGAAACATGGGATGAAAACAAATCCTATGACCGGATCGGTATTCAGGATGATACCATTGAAATTATGGGGGTACGCGTTCCCCATCAGCTTATGCCGATCAAGCCGGGCAGAAACCTGGCGATCATCGTGGAGGTTGCAGCCAGGAACCTCAGCCTGAAACGTACAGGCTACAACGCGGCCCGTGAATTGCTGGCTAATTTTCAGGATGATACGAATGATTGAGGAGGAATCTTTTTCATGGTCAGGATTGGTATTGATGTAGGCGGCACCGGGATTCAGGTCGGTGTTGTAAACAGTGATTTCCAGATCATCCGGGAGGAATCCATTCCCACCCGGAAGGACCTGCCATTTGAAGAACAGGTCCGTCAGATAGCTGCCTGTGTTGTTTCCGCCGCTGAAGCTTCCGGCCATGCTGTCAGTGACATTGAATCTGTCGGTATCGGTATTCCGGGCATCGCTTCCGCCAAAACCGGTGAAGTGATTAAATGCACCAATATGGGATGGAATCATGTTCCCTTCCGTGATGTATTCTGCCGTTATCTGGATAAGCCTGTTTTTATTGACAATGACGCAAATGTTGCTGCCCTGGCCGAAAGCGTTGCCGGTGTCAGTGCAGGTTCTTCCTCCAGTGTATTCATCACCATCGGAACGGGTATCGGCAGCGGTATTATCATTAACGGAAAAATCTGGAGCGGAGCCCACCATATCGGCGGTGAACTGGGTCATGTCATTTTTGATCTGGACGGGGTACCCTGTACCTGCGGAAATCACGGCTGCCTGGAACGCTACTGTTCCGCCACTGCCCTGATCCGCATGGCCCGTGAAGCTGTGCAGCAGCAGCCTGATACGCTGATGCTCCGTTCCGTGGATAATGATCCGTCCCGGATTGAAGCCCGGACAGTGATCGATGCGGCAAGGGCTGAAGATCCCCTGGCTGTATCTGTATACGGTCATTATATTGACTGCCTTGCCCAGGCTGTAGCCAGTGTGGTGAATCTGATTGATCCCGAAATCATTGTCCTTGGCGGCGGTGTCAGCAAAGCCGGAGCCTTCCTCCTGGATCCGCTGACCCGGGAATATCCGAAATATGTTTTGTTCAATGATCAGCCGCTTCCTCCTGTAAAGCTTGCTGTGCTCGGGTCAGAAGCAGGCATAGTCGGCGCGGCAATGCTTTCCTGAGAAGCATACAAAAAAAGGACCGGATATCCGGTCCTTTTTTGTGTGCTTTTTACTGTTTTGCGCCGCATTCCGGGCAGAATTTCGTTCCGGCCGGAATTTCCTTGCCGCAGCTGGTACAGAAGCTGCCGGCATTCTGTTTTGCGCCGCATTCCGGACAGAATTTGGAACCCGCGGGAATCTGCTTGCCGCAGGCAACGCATACAGCGCCGGGAACAGCGGCAGGAGCGGCTGCCGGAGCAGCAGCGGGTGCCATGTTCTGGGCAAACATCTGTCCCATGGCAGCGCCTGCACCCATGCCAACGCCCATACCGGCAACGCCGTTGGGATTGTTGGCCGCATCGCGCATCGCTTCGGCAGCCTGGTATTTCGCATACTGGTCCATATTGCCGAGAACGCCCATGGAAGTACGCTTGTCAATGCTCTTTTCCACTTCTTCAGGCAGGGAGATGTTTTCAATGACAAAGCTGCAGAGGGTCAGGCCCAGGTCAGCCAGTTTGGGATTGATTGCCTGCAGTGCATACGCAGACAGTTCTTCATAATTGGCAGCGAGGTCCAGGGCAGGAATCTTGCTTTCCGCAATGGCGTCGCTCAGGCCGCTGACAAGCGTCCGCTTGATCTGGCCTTCCACCCCTTCAACGGTAAACAGGGCAGCTGTACCGAATACTTCCTTCAGGAATTTTGCTGCATCGGATACTTTGAAGCTGTAAATACCGAAGGCACGCACACGGATCATACCGAATTCGGCATCCCGCATCATCACAGGATTGCTGGTTCCCCATTTCATGTCCAGGAACTGTTTGGTGTTCACAAAATAGACATCGGATTTAAAAGGACTGTTGAAACCGTATTTCCAGCTCTTCAGTGCGGTCAGGACCGGCATGTTGCTGGTCTTCAGTTCATATCTTCCGGGCTCAAACACATCGGCAAGCTCGCCTTCATTCACGAAGATGGCGACCTGGCTTTCGCGAACGGTAAGCTGTGCGCCCATCATGATTTCTTTGCCGTTCATATCATATTTGTGTACCATGGTCTTGCCGGAATTGTCGGACCATTCGATAACATCGATCAGTTGTCCTTTGATTGCGTCCAAAATACCCATCGTGATACCTCCCTAAATATTTATGCTTCTTCCGTATTCCCGCACAATGCAGTCAGTGCCGGAAATACGCGGATACCGATGATATGCAGATCCAGGCCAAAGTATTCCTTCATATGTTCAATACTGTCCGCAGTATAGGCTGTCAGCATGGCTGTCATGGTATCCACAGTCATATCCGTGTCCACACCGTGCAGCGGGCAGGCCAGCACGAGGATCCGCCCGTCGGAATGGATCGTCGGCAGAATATGGATTCCGTTCAGATCGCCGGCAAAAGAAGTGCGCAGAGCAACTTCCAGCCTTTCCCTGCTGTCATGCCATCTGCCTTCCAGTTTGTCATACGGGGCAGATTCATCCAGCTGAATCAGCAGGCATGGACGGTCAGCGTCCATCCGACTGCGGAGAAGCCGCATATTCCTGTGAAGGTCTTCGCTGCTCTTGATTTTTCCGTTAATCACTTTCCGGAAAAATTCATGACGGCACAGCTGCAGAACGTCTCTGGTATTGGAACGTTCGTTATAGAAATCCGCATGGATGCGATTCAGCAGTATTTTCAGTTCACTGAGATACCTGAGCACTTCCTCTTCGGAATGACCCGCTTCAAATATGGAAACATTGGGGAAATACTGCTGCAGGTAAGACAGTATCTTTTCTTCCTCTTCCGGGTCTACGGCAATGCAGATACCGTCCGCGTGATGCTTGGCAAGGCTGTCCTTTGCTCCCTCAAAATCGTGCCGGATATGCGGCTGCTTAAAGCCAAGCAGTTCCCAATTCCGGATTTCTGCAAAAGCGTTCAGCACTTCCTCCTGATCAGACACGAGCAAAAGCTTGTACATCCAATGACCTCCGAGGTTTTATTGGAACCTGACACTTGATCATTATATCCTAAATGGTTACATTATGCAAATATAAATCCATCATTTCAGTGATTCCTTCATGACTTCTATGGCTTTGATCAGCTGTATATCATGCTCCGTATCCGCGAAACCGTACATACCGTTGTCCCCTTCCGGAAGCGGCACTTCATAATCAGGCGTTATTCCGATTTTGTGGACAGCGGAACCGTTGGGCGTAAAGTACTGCGCAACCGTCATCTGGAATCCGGCGCCTTTGTTGCCCACTTCCGTAACTGCCTGGATAATCCCTTTCCCGAAACTTTTGACACCTACAGTAACCGCATTTGCACAGTCCCGCAGCGCGCCGGTCAGGATTTCAGAGGAGCTGGCGCTGTTTTCATTGATCAGGATAACCAGTTTCGTATCAATTTTTCCGTCGTAGGTTTTATATTCATCCCCGTGCTCTTCTCCCTGCCTGTATTTCAGGTAGCACAGTTCCCCCTTGTCCATGAACAGGTCGGCAATGTAACGGGCCTGTTCCACCCAGCCGCCCTGATTGTCACGCAGGTCAATGATGATTCCTTTGGCTCCCTGCGCAAGCAGCCGGTCCAGTCCTGCCTCGAATTCCTTATCACACTGCCCGGCAAACTCATAAAGGGCAATGTAGCCGATGTTTTCATCAATCATTTTGCTTTCCACCTGATTGACGTTGACCTGCTGCCTGGTTATGGTATAGGTAATTTCCTCCCCGTCCCGGATAAAAGTCACATCAACGTCCGTCCCGGGCTCGCCCCTCATAATGGAAACAGCTTCCTCCAGGTTGGAGGAATTGACATACAGGTCTTCCCCGACCCTGTACAGGATATCCCCTCTCTGCACGCCGGCTGCTTCGGCAGGGCCGCCGCTGAATACACGGATAATCGTACAGATATGGGTTTCCATATTGGACTGGATCATCACGCCGATACCGACATAATTACCCTCGTCATCTTCCCACAGCTGCTTAAACTCTTCGGGATTGTAATAAAAGGAATACGGATCCTCCAGTCCGGCCATCAGGCCGCGCGTGGCATATTCCACCATTTTGGATTCATCATAATCCTGATAGAACATTTCTTCGGCTGCATCCATCAGGCTGAACATTTCCGAGAACTTCTGGTATTTTTCATAATCCGCACGGCTGATAGTCACCGTGTCAGCGGTTCCGGATACTATCCCGGAATTCCCGTTCAGATCTCCGCTGCTGATTGTAGTGCCGGAATCCGCTCCGAACATGGCCTCCAGTTTTGTAACCGGAATCATGGAACAGGAGCTGAGCAGCAAAGCTGTCACCATGGTGTAAATCACCAGTTTCAATTTCTTCATCGTTCCGTTCTCCTTTCACCGCAGGCCTGCTGCCTGTTATTGCTGTTCCCGGATTCCATACAGAATCCTGAATATAACCGCATCCTGGAATGATCTCAGATCCAGCCCGGTTTCCTTCCGGATTTTATCCAGCCTGTAATTCAGTGTGTTTCGATGTATAAACAATTCCCTGGCGGCTGCGGTCAGATTCAGATCATTCCTGAAAAACACCCTGACCGTTTCAAGTATTTCATCTGAGAAAGAATTATCAGCGCTGTCGCTGCAGTATTCCCTTCGGATTTCATTCAGTTTTTCCTCCGGAATGCAGTCGAGAATCCTTTCCATCGCCTGCTTTCCGTATTGATACACACTGCCTTTTTCATGGTATCTGATTCCGGTGGAAAGCGCCGTGCATGCTTCACGGTAGCTCTTCCGAAGGTCTTCCAGCCTGGCAAAGTCCCTGCCGATGCCGGCCCTGATGCCGGGGATGCCTTCGCTTTCCGCGGATCCGATCACTGCTTCCGTATAATCGCGGAGTTCATCGTATCCTGATTCGCTATGCTGCCTGATAAAAGCAACTGTCTGATAATTGATGGGAAGAAGCATGTCTCCCTCTTCCAGCGGCGCCATCTGCGACAAAATGATATACAGATCCTTATCCGGAACTCCGTCTGTTTTGTAAACAGCCACGGATCCCCGTGCGGACGGATCTGCATGAAGCTTTCTGATCAGGCCGGTATCAGGACGGAAGCGGGAATCCTGTATCATTCTCAGGTATAATCCTGCCTTGTCGCGCGGCAGCGTCTCTTTTCCCTTCGCGCCGTGAAGCATATTCCGGACCAGTTCGTTGCCGTCATAATCATCATCGCAGCAAAAAACCATATCTTCCAGTGCAAGATAGATTCTGCCGTTCTTTTTAAACAACCCTTCCCCTGACTGTTCCAGGCCGGTACGGATCTCCGCAGGCAGCTCCTCGGGATAGCAGATCTCTGTCAGGATTTTCTTGCTGTTCATCCGGTCTCGCCTTTCTGTATTGTTGATTGGTGAAATTATATCACAAAACCCTTTTCCGGAAAACTCTGGAAAGTACCGAGCTTGAAACTGCCTGCTGATCATTATATAATAATGTGAATAAAGTATGCAGGAGGATGTATGCAATGAATAAGTACGGAAAGATTTCTTTCCTCCTTGTTCTGCTTTTTGTATTCCTGCATATATCTGATTCCCTTGCTGCTTTTTCCTTTTCTGATGACAGATTTGCCGGCACCCTCACAACAGAGAACCTCGATGCCATTATTGAGGAATATGAGCTGTATGACGGCTGGTACTGGACAACCCCCGCCAATGTCACCCAGAACTTTCACGGTCATCCTGAATGTCCCGGATGGAATACCACGGTGGACACCGTCGGCATGAAAAATTACCTGCCTGGCTGGTACGGCTGCAGATGGCCCATTGATCATGTCCGCAAAACAGCGCCTGACCGCGGCGGTTATGCAGAATGTTTTGCTTTCGCCCAATTTATCGGTTATCTGCTTTCCGGAGAAAAAAACCCGCAGCACAACTGGAAATTTTATTATTCCACTGAGGCATCCGCCGGCCTTCGCGTCGGTGATATAGTCAGGGTCGAATATAAAAAATCCGGTCATGAGTATCATCACAGTGCGGTGGTCTATGCAATCAACGGCGAGGAAATCCTCTTCCTTCAGGTATCAGGAGGCAGCTACAACAAAATATCTGTCGGACAGGGTTTTTCCGACGGAAATGTGGAAAACCTTACCACCCTTGAGGAATTATCCGTCATGCACGGCCTGAAAATTTCAAGATTTGTCCCTGAAGAGTAACGGATTCCATGAATACAGGATATACGAAAACCGCCCCGGTCAATCCGGGGCGGTCTTTTGAACACGTTAACCTTATGGCGATTACTTGTTGAGAATCGTCTTTTCGGTTTCCTTGTCGAAGAAGTGCAGATGGTTGGTGTCCAGAGCAATCTTGATCTTCTGGCCGGCCTTGCTGGAGGTACGGGGATCAACACGGGCAATGATATTGCCTTCCTTGCCGGTGGTGCTCAGGTACAGATAGGTTTCAGAACCCATCAGTTCTGTCACTTCAACGTCCACATCGATGGCGGCAGTGGCGAACTCAGCCAGCTTCTGCTCATCATCATGGATGTTTTCAGGACGGATACCCATGATCACATCCTTGCCGATGTAGCTTTCGTCAACAAACTTTGCGATCTTCTTCTCGGGAACAATGATCTTGTTTTCGCCGAAGATGGCAACCACATCCTGGCCTTCCCGCTCGAGCTTCACGTTGAAGAAGTTCATCTGGGGGCTGCCGATGAATCCTGCAACGAACTCGTTGGCCGGATAATCGTACAGGTTCTGGGGGGTATCCACCTGCTGGATCACGCCGTCCTTCATAACAACGATACGGCTGGCCATGGTCATAGCTTCGGTCTGGTCATGGGTAACGTAGATGAAGGTTGTCTGCAGTCTCTGATGCAGCTTGGTGATCTCAGTACGCATGGCAACACGCAGCTTGGCGTCCAGGTTGGACAGGGGTTCGTCGAAAAGGAAGACCTTGGGCTCACGGACGATAGCACGTCCCAGAGCAACACGCTGGCGCTGGCCGCCGGACAGAGCCTTCGGCTTACGGGTCAGCAGGTGGGCGATGTCCAGGATCTTGGCAGCTTCTTCCACGCGGCGCTTGATTTCATCCTTGGGGGTCTTGCGCAGCTTCAGGCCGAAAGCCATGTTGTCGAAAACGGTCATATGGGGATACAGCGCATAGTTCTGGAAAACCATGGCGATATCACGATCCTTGGGAGCAACGTCATTCACCAGTTTGTCGCCGATGTACAGTTCACCGTCGGAAATTTCTTCCAGGCCGGCGACCATGCGCAGAGTGGTGGACTTACCGCAGCCGGAAGGTCCGACCAGAACGATAAACTCCTTGTCTTCGATGTCCAGGCAGAAATCGCTGACAGCGGTGACATTGCCGGTGTAAACCTTGTAAATGTGCTGAAGGGATACGCTTGCCATTTTGTATTGTCCTCCTTTGAAGTTCAATATGGGTTTCAGGTTATACATATTATATTCCGCGGAGGGTCTCCGCGGAATTGGCTTTTTGAACAAACTTTTGATTTTCTTTTGTGCAGATCGGACAAACCGGGTTGATTTCAGCGGTGATTCCTGATTTCATTGCGTTCCAGGCGGATATTGTTAATCAGCTCGCTGAGCTTTCTGTCCGTATCCGCCAGCAGTGAGTCCATGTAATCCAGTGTATTCTTGTGCAGTTCAGCCGCTTCCTGCCGGGCGCTTTCACGCAGTTCATCGCATTCCACCCGGGCCCTTCTCACGATACTTTCCTCTTCCACCAGCTGCCTGGCTTTCTTTTCGGCGTCTTCCAGAATCCGCGCCGCTTCGGCGGAAGCAGCCTCAACCCGTGCATTGGCTTCCTTGGAAGCGCTGTCCATCATGGCGCCGGCTTCGTTTTTCGCCTGTTCCATCATCTGCTGGGCGTTTCTGGAAGCCTCATTCACCATATTCTGCGCCTGCATGGACGCGTTTTCCATGATTTCCTGCCTTTTCATTTCCGTTTCGCTCCGGATCGTTTCCTCTTCCTTTACGATTTCGGCCGCTTTCTGAACGGTATCCGGCAGATTCTGGCGCAGATAATCGAGCTGGGCCTGCATCAGTCCCCGGTTCACAACGCAGCTTTCGCTGTTGATAAAGCTTCTTTTGGCAGTGTTCAGTTCATCGGTAAGAATCCGTACGGCTTTCAGGCACTCTTCCGCGCTTTTAATATCGTTGGACATCTTTGATTTCTCCTTTGAACATTCTTATTGTTTTTTGTTCGACAGCAGTTCAAGGATCTCCTCTGTCACTGCCTCGGGAACAAATGCCTGTATATCACCGCCGAAAGCGGCAATTTCCCTCACCGCACTGGAAGAAACACCTGTGTATTCCGGAGCGGAAGGAATGAACAGAACCTCATACTGATCGTTCAGGAGCCGGCTTGCGGCCGCTGACTGCAGTTCACTGTCAAGTTCAGCCCCGCCGCGGATGCCCCGGATCAGGATTTTTTCCTTTTTTTCTTTCATGTAATCTGCCAGCAGTCCGTCCCATCTGTCAATCCGGACATTCGGATACGGTTCGCATGCCCTGCGCAGCAGCTCTGCCCGTTTTTCAGCGGGAATGGCGCCTGACTTATGAATATTCACCATGATGGTCACAGTAACGCGGTCAAAGAGACCGGCGGCCCTGGCAATCAGGTCCAGATGCCCTTTGGTGACCGGATCGAAGGATCCGGGGAAAACACAGGAAACCATATTTACTCTCCTCCTGTCGGCTTTATCCGGTAAACTGCCATGGCGCAGAATCCCCATGCCCTGTTTTTGATGATCTCAAAGCTGTCGCCCGTTTCATACTGCCTGCCGGCTTCATGTTCAAGAACAACAAGGGTATCATCATGAACCAGCGGAATCAGTGAACTGAATACATTCCGGAGGTCTGTCATGGCATAGGGCGGATCCAGGAAAACCAGATCAAACTTTGCGTTTTCATTTTTCAGGGTGTCCGCCGCCTTCTTCCAGTCACACTGCAGCACCCTGGTCCTGTCATCATACCGGAGCTTTTCAATATTCTTTTTCTCTGTTTCCGCAGCTTTCCGGTCATGGTCGGTCAGGACGGCGTTTTCCGCGCCCCGGCTCAGTGCTTCCAGGCTGAGGGCGCCGCTTCCCGCAAACAGGTCAAGCACCCTGCTGCCCGGAACATCCGCCTGAAGGATATTGAACATATTCTCCCGGATCCGGTCCAGCGTAGGTCTTGTGTTGCGTCCGGGCGGCGCGTCAATGCTCCTGCCCTTTGCTTCTCCGCCGATGATACGCATGCGTTCTGACTCCTGCAATCCTTCAGTTCAGCTGTTCGGGTTCCCTGCTTCGGGATGTATTGTTCCGTGCGTTTTTCTTTCTGCGTTTTTCTTCCCTGCGGATTCTCTTCTGTTCGTTCGTTTTGATCATGGTGTGAATCTGTGTCCTGACTTTCTTCCCTCTCAGGTAACCTGTTCCGTATGCGGCAGCGGGGAGCAGCAGGAGCAGCGGACTGAGCCTTTCCAGCAGAACCATACCGTTTCTGTTGTTGAAATTCACTATGTTTACAAAAGGAAGGATACAGATCCTGACTACGGTCCGCACATAATCCAGGAACCCCATTCCTTCAGGCTGTGTATAGTGAACCAGGGCATCTCCGATATCGCTCCGGCCCACATAAGCCTGCATCCAGGACGGAAGGACTCCGGCTTCTGTCATCTGCACTGTGGTAAACAGGGCCAGGATAACGGCGGCAATCAGGAACGGTACGGTTCCGATCAGCCCCGTTAGGTAGCCTTTCAGCGGATGATAGCAGATCTTCTTTTCACCCTCACTGAATTCAAGCCCTTTTTCCCGGCGCTGATACAGGATTTCACCCCGCGCCACAGCTTCCGCTCCGCGGCCTGCGCCCTTATTGTAGAAGATCATGAGGAGCACAAGAATCACCGCTGTATTCATCAGCAGCCGGAGGATAAAACTGTCGAATGTGGCTGCGGCACAGACAATAAAGGCAACGAAGACCGTAATCAGCATAATCCCGAAAAAGCCCAGACTTGCCTTCAGGGTGTTTTCATCGGTGATGCTTCCCGTCAGGTACGGTTTCCGGACCGGTTCACTGGTTTGTTCTTTGCGGGACTGACTGTTGCTTTTCATCATGATCCACCTCATGTTTCTATTCTTTACCGGAAGTCTCTTTCAACGCGGCCGTTGCTGCTCAGCAGGATTTCATAGCTGATTGTTCCGGCCCAGGAAGCGATATCCTCGGCTGTAATTTCTTCATTGCCGTCTGAACCCATCAGCGTAACCTCGTCTCCGGTTTTCGCCTGATCAATGCCTGTGATGTCAACCACCATCTGGTCCATACATACCCTGCCGAGAATCTTTGCCCTTTTCCCGCGGATAAGGACATACCCGTCCTTCCCTGCACAGCGGTGATACCCGTCCCCGTATCCGCAGGTAACGGTTGCCGCCCGTACAGGTTCTTTGCTGCGGTAAGTCCGTCCGTAGCTTACAAAGGAACCGGGTTCAAGCTGCTTGATATAACTGATCACGGCTTTCCATTCCATGCAGGGTTTCAGCGGTGTCTGTGTCGGTACCGGCGGGTAACCGTAAAGGCTGATGCCCGCTCTGACCATATCCAGCGCCATTTCGGGAAAACGGTGTATGGCGGCGGAATTGCAGCAGTGCCTTGTGATTCCCGCAGGCAGTTTTTCAGTCATCCTGATGAAACGTTCAAACTGTCCCCGTGTATAGGCAGCGCCTTCTTCATCGCCGTCTGCGTCTGCAAAATGGGTAAACGCTCCTGTCAGCCGTACGTGGCTGCATTCCGCCAGGGCTGCCAGAACAGTTTCCTCCTCCTGTTCATTCCTGACGCCGATCCGCCCCATTCCGGAGTCAATCTTAATATGGACTTCGGTCTGTTTTCCGGCCTTAGCGGCTGCATTTTCACACAGCCTGACCATCTGATCGGAACAGACTGTCTGGACCAGATCATAGTCAACACCCGTCCGGACGTCTTCCTCTGTTACCGCTCCCAGCACCAGAATCGGAATCCGGATTCCGCGCTCACGCAGCTGTACTCCCTCGCTTACCGCGGCCACAGCCAGCATTTCAGCGCCGCCCCGTACAGATGCCTGTGCCGTTTCATAAGCGCCGTGTCCGTAGCCGTCCGCTTTTACCACTGCCAGAACCTTAACACCGTCCGGAACGGAGGCCCGGATCGCTTTCATATTGTTTTCCAGTGCTGTAAGATCAATGATCCTTCTGTTGCGAGGCGCCATGTTTTTTACAGATCCTTTCCCTGTGATGCGAGATAGTGCCTGTGTATCTGGTCGTTCAGCAGATTGATGTCCCCGCATCCCATGGTAATCACCAGGTCGCCGCTGTGCCAGTGATCCTTCAGGTATTTTTCCGTATCGTCAAAAGTGGGGGTCCAGACAGCGTTTACGCCGTTTTTGTTCATTCCGTCCACAATCATACCGCTGTTCAGGTCGCCGGGATCCTTTTCCCGTGCCGCGCAGATATCAGTAACCAGGGTGATATCCGCTTCTGCTGTGCAGGTCAGGTACTGATCAAACAGGGTCCTGACACGGCTGAATGTGTGAGGCTGCATAACAGCCCACAGCTTTCCCCGGCATCTTTTCCTTGCAATGGAAACAGCGTTTTTCATTTCAGCCGGATTATGTCCGTAATCATGGAAAATTTCAACGCCGTCGATGGTATCCGTCAGTTCAAACCGCCGGTGCGCTCCGGTGAACTTTTCGATGGATGCCCGGGCGCCTTCAGGATCGGCTCCCAGCACAATGGAAGCCGTCAGGGCAGCCAGGGCGTTCAGCACATTGAATTTCCCGGGAACTCCCATCCGAATCCGGCACAGGCGCTCTTTCCCCCTGTACAGGTCAAAGGAGGCATATCCCCGCTCATCTTCGGACATCTTTTCCGGATGCCATTCATTCGAGGGATCCAGGCCGAACAGGATACGCCTGCATTTCAGCTGCCCGAAAAGCCTCCGGATCCTCGGGTCATCGCCGTTTCCGATGGCTGTTCCGTTTTCCGGCAGTTTGGACAGATACTGTCCGAAGGTCATTTCAATTTCATCAATATCCCGGTAACAGTCCAGGTGGTCCGCGTCGATATTCAGCACCACAGCCACCGTGGGAGAGAGCTGCAGAAAGCTCCGGTTGTATTCACAGGCTTCCGCCACAAATATCCCGTTATGTCCGATTCTGGTGCTTCCGCCGATGGCGTCCAGACGGCCGCCGATATGTACGGTGGGATCCATACCGTTCTCCAGCAGGATCTGGCTGAGCATGGAAGTAACGGTGGTTTTTCCGTGTGCGCCGCAGATGCCGATGGCGCAGGGATATCCTTCCATCAGCTGGCCCAGCAGGGTCGCCCGTTCCATGGAGGGAATGCCGAGTCTTTCAGCTTCCTGACGCTCCGGATTTTCTGCGGATATGGCAGCGGAATATACAACCAGGTCAGCGCCCCGGACATTTTCAGCCCGATGGCCGATGAAAACCTGTGCGTTCTTTTCCCTGACAAAATGGACCAGATAGGTTTCATCCCTGTCGCTGCCGCTGACGGTATATCCCTGGTCAATCAGCATCTCCGCCAGTCCGCTCATGCTGCTCCCGCCGATACCGATCATATGAATCCTGCCGCCCCGGTAATCGCGGATATGAACTGTACCCATCGTCAGCCTCTCTCCTCTTTTTATTCGATCGTGATCCTGGGATTTTCCCGGCTGGGACGGTACATTACAAATCTGCGTCCGATAAACTGGATCGGTTCAGCGCCGGTTTTTTCACAAAGAATGGTCAGTGCGGTCTTTGCGTCCATCGGCGCGCCCTGCTGAACACAGCCTTTGATCAGTTCCCTGGCCTCAAGTGCGTCATAGACTTCCTTGATCACATGGTCTGTAACGCCTTCCTTGCCGATATAGATAATCGTCTCAAGCGGGTTCGCCATTTTTCTCAGCGCCGCTCTCTGCTTTCCGGTCATATTCTTCCCTCCCTGAGCGCAATGATGCTTAGTCTACAAAATCGAATTCAATGTCGTCGATTCTTACCGTTGATCCGTCCTGTGCTCCCGCTTCCCTCAGCGCGTCGATGACGCCGATCCTGCGGAGTGTACGGTGGAACCAGTTCAGGCTTTCCTGGTCGTCAAAATTGACGCTCTCAATCAGCCTGTCCACCGCCCGGCCGGTCACCACATATACGCCGTCCTCCAGATTTACCTCAAAGGTGTCCGGAATATCTTCCTCTTCCGGTATTTCTTCTTCCTGGAAATGCAGGATGGGCGGGAGATCCTCCAGCTGCCTTGCGGTCTCATCCAGCAGTTCGTCAAAGCCCTGATGGGTCGCCGCGCTGACGGCAAAAACAGCGCAGCCGGCTTCTGCAGCATAAGTCCGGATTCTTTCCAGGTTTTCCTCTGCACCGGGAATATCCATTTTATTGCAGACAATGATCTGGGGTTTATCCCCCAGGTTCCCGTAGCGGTTCAGCTCGGAATTGATGGTATCCAGATCCTGCAGCGGGTCGCGTCCTTCGCTGCCGGAGGCATCGACCACGTGGAGAAGCAGCCTGGTTCTTTCCACATGCCGCAGGAAATCATGTCCGAGCCCTGCGCCTTCTGCAGCGCCTTCAATCAGGCCGGGAATATCCGCCAGCACGATATCCTTGCCGAATCTGCGTACAATCCCCAGATTGGGGGTCAGCGTTGTGAAATGATAGTTGCCCACTTTCGGCCGGGCGCTGGTGATAACGCTCAGTATGGAGCTTTTCCCCACATTGGGATACCCGATCAGTCCCACATCGGCGATGGTTTTCAGTTCCAGCCGCAGGGTCCTGATCTCTGTTTTTATGCCGGGTTTGGCGAAATTGGGCGCCTGGCGGGTAGGCGTGGCAAAGTGCTGGTTTCCCCATCCCCCTTTGCCGCCCTTCAGCAGCCGCCTGGTTTCACCGGCCTGGTACATATCCGCCATAATCCGGTCGGTTTCATCGTCCAGGATTACAGTGCCCACGGGAACCTTGATCAGCAGGTCGCTGCCGTTCCTGCCTGTGCACCGGTTGGCCTTTCCGTCTTCCCCGTTTTCAGCGGTGTATTTGCTTTTGTACCTGAAGTCCAGCAGCGTATGCATATTGGGATCGGCGTAGATCAGGATATCTCCGCCGTTTCCGCCGTCACCGCCGTCAGGGCCGCCGTTAATGACAAACTTTTCCCTGTGAAAGGAGGCTGAACCGTTTCCGCCGTTTCCGGCTTTGGCGGTAATTTTGACCCGATCCACATAATTACCCATAAAGCACCTCAGCTGTCTTAGTTTCTCATGGAATGGAGCGGTGCCGGGATTCTGCCGCCCCTGGCGATAAAGTCCGCATTGCCGAACCTGTTAACCGGCATGACCGGGGCATGTCCCAGCAGTCCGCCGAATTCAACCACATCGCCCGCCTTCTTTCCCGGTGCGGGAATCAGTCTTACAGCGGTCGTCTTGTTGTTGATCATACCGATGGCCGCTTCGTCCGCAATGATTCCGCTGATGGTTTCCGCGGAAGTGTCTCCCGGAATCGCGATCATATCGAGCCCGACGGAACAGACGCATGTCATCGCTTCGAGTTTTTCCAGGGTCAGCGCGCCGGCGGAGGCGGCTTCAATCATTCCGATATCCTCGCTGACGGGTATGAAGGCGCCGCTGAGTCCTCCCACGTGGTTGCTGGCCATGATGCCGCCTTTCTTGACGGCGTCGTTCAGCAGGGCAAGCGCCGCGGTGGTCCCGGGCGCGCCGGCGTATTCCAGTCCCATTTCCGCCAGGATATGGGCCACGGAGTCGCCCCTGGCAGGCGTGGGCGCCAGGCTCAGGTCCACGATACCGAACGGAATATCCATCCGTTTGCTGGCTTCCCGGGCCACAAGCTGTCCGACCCTGGTGATTTTGAATGCGGTCCGTTTGATGGTTTCAGCCACAATGTCAAAAGGTTCTCCCCGGACGCTTTCCAGGGCGACTTTGACAACTCCGGGACCGGAAACGCCCACATTGATGGCGCATTCCGGTTCGCCTGCGCCGCAGAAGGCGCCTGCCATAAAAGGATTGTCCTCCACAGCGTTGGCAAACACCACAAGCTTTGCGCATCCGAGTCCGTCAGAATCGGCGGTCAGTTCCGCTGTTTTCTTTATAATCCGGCCCATTTCACTGACAGCGTTCATATTGATGCCTGCACGGGTGGAGGCAACGTTTACACTGGAGCAAAGCAGGTTTGTTTCGCTCAGGGCTTCGGGAATGGATGCAATTAGCCTTTCATCGGCTTTGGTGGCTCCCTTGTGCATCAGCGCGGAATAACCGCCCAGGAAATTGACGCCCACTTCAGCCGCGGCGCGGTCCAGGGCCCTGGCGATCGGCAGCGGATCTCCCTGGGTGATCATGCTGACCGGGGTAACGCTGATCCGTTTATTGACAATGGGGATCCCGAATTCCTCCTCAATGGATTCCCCGGTACGGACAAGGTTCCTGGCGCAGCGGCAGATTTTTTCATAAACCCGTTCTGCGCAGCGGTTTGCGTCCGGGTCGGAACAGTCCAGGAGGTTGATTCCGAGGGTAATGGTACGGATATCGAAGTTTTCCTCCTGGATCATCCGCATTGTCTGAAGGATTTCACCTGTTTCTATCATGGTCTTTCCTCCCTCAGATGCGGTGCATTGCGTCAAAAATATCCATGCGCTGCAGGTGAATGGCCATCTTCAGTTCATCCCGTACCGGCTGCAGCTCTTTATCGATAACGTCAAACGGAAGGCTTGCCCCGTCAAGGTCAACCACCATCATCATGGTAAAATACCCGCCCAGGATGGTCTGGGTAATATCAAGGATATTGATATTCATTTCGCTGAGCTTTGTTGCCACCCGGGCAATAATGCCGGTGGAATCAAGACCTGTTACGGAAACCAGTGCTTTCGTCATAAAGAACATCACCTCTGAAATATGAATCATATCATTATATCGATCCAGTACTTTGTTTGTCAATTTTACTTTTATTTCGCGGATACATATGATATTATTGTATGGTTATCAACGTCAGGAAGGAGGATGCGGTTGAACAGGCTGATTCTGGCATCACGTTCTCCCCGCAGGAGTGAACTGCTCCATCGTCTGGGTCTTTCCTTTGAAACGGATGATCCGGATGTGGATGAATCCTGCAGCCTTCCTGCCGCGGAAGCCGTAAAGGTCCTTTCCGCCCGTAAAGCATCCGCCTCAGCGTCTGCCCATCCGGGCTGCTGGATCCTGGCTGCCGATACCCTGGTTTCCTGTGAGGGTCACGCTCTTGGAAAGCCCCGTGACGGGCTGGATGCCTGCCGCATGCTTCGTTCTCTTTCCGGCCGGACACATCAGGTCTGCACCGGGGTCACGGTGATTTCCCCCTCCGGGGATATCTTTTCCGGCGTTGACAGTACAGATGTGACCTTTGACCCTGTACCGGAAGAGGAACTCATCGCCTATGTCCGTTCCGGCGAACCCATGGACAAAGCCGGCGCCTATGCGCTGCAGGGCAGGGCCGGCATGTGGGTCAGCCGCCTGGACGGCTCTGACACTTCAGTCATCGGTCTTCCGCTCTATCTTGTCCGTCGTCTGCTTATGGCTGCGGGATATCCGTTCCTGCAGGAAACTGACCGAAATCTTTAATTCCGAAGGATGATTGCATTATGCCTTTTCTGGCACCTG
This sequence comes from Christensenellales bacterium, assembly GCA_045111455.1. GTDB lineage: Bacteria > Bacillota > Clostridia > Christensenellales > Aristaeellaceae > Aristaeella. Next base: position 475,832 of record JBGUGL010000022.1, read on the forward strand.
ATATCGGTATTGACCTTGGTACCGAAAATGTAAATGTTTATGTCCGCGGCCGGGGAATTGTCATCTCTGAACCTTCCCTGGTTGTTCTGGACCGGGAGAACAGCCATACGGTCCGTGCCGTCGGGGATGAAGCCCGTTTCCTTTTCGGGCGTACCCCTGACAGGCTGATCGCCGTATCTCCCATCCGCAACGGCCAGGTGGCAGATTTTGATATTGCGGAACTGATGTTCAAGTATTTCATCCGGAAAGCCGTGGGTGTTTCCTATATCGGAAAACCCAGGATTATTGTTTCCGTCCCCTGCGGCATGGATGACGTCAACCGCAAGGCGCTGACAGAAGCCGTCCGCATGGCCGGATCCAAACATGTTTTCCTGATCGAAAAACCGTTTGCTTCGGCTATCGGCACCGGTCTGCCGGTTTATGATCCCGTTGGAAGCCTTGTGGTGGATATCGGTGCAGGAACCACCGATGTGGCTGTCATTTCCCTGGGCGGCCTGGTGGTTTCCCAGAGCGTCCAGGTGGGCGGCAATAAGTTTAATGAAGCAATTGCTGAATACCTGCGCAAGGAATGCAGTATCCTGATCGGCAGCCAGACTGCGGACAATATCAAAAAAGACCTGGCATCCGCCCTGCCCCTGGATGATCCCCGGACAATCCTCGTCCGCGGGGTCAATCAGCTGAATACATCCGCCGGTACGGTTCAGTTTTCTTCTGAACAGGCATATGAAGCTGTCAGGAATCCCTGCAAGGCCATTGTGAAAGCCATCCGCTGGGTGCTGGAACGTACACCGCCGGAGCTTGCCGCTGATATCATGAAAAGCGGTATCCACCTGACCGGTGACGGCGCAAGGCTTTTTGCCCTTGACCGTTACATTTCCGAAAGCCTTGGAATGCCCGTCCTTCTGGCCCGTGATCCCGGAGACTGCTGCATCCTGGGAATCGGATACCTTACAGAGAATATCCAGCTTGTTACCCCCCAGGACAAGCGGTCCCGTCCCGCACTGAAATAATTCATATGAAAGGATGGAGGTGAATCTCAGCCTTGTCACCCAGAAGACGCCTTGAACAGAAAAAAGATGACCGCCGCCCCGTTGTTGCGGATGACTATATTTACGATGATCCTGATCAGTCCGCCGGTTCCGTCACGGAATCCGCTTCCGACACGCCGGAGGAAGCAATCCGCAAGCTGAAAAGAAGAAGGGCTGAAGAATCTCCTTCTGAAGCACGGGAGGAGAAAGAGGCCGAAAGCGTTTCCTCCGATGATCAGGAAAACACCCCTGCCGCTTCCGTGGTGCATACTTCCCACGGTATTTCCCTGGATGAAAACCTGATGCCTGTCAGTACCGGCAAAAAGGTGCGCAGGATCCATCCGTTTATCCGCGGTTTTATCCTCGTAGTTGTTACCCTGGTGCTGATTCTGTCCGTTTCAGCATATATTGTCCGCAGGCTCCCGGGAGTGAATGTTTCTTTTCTCAGCATTCCCGAAAGCGTCATCAGTTCCGCAGTATCCCCGGTTCAGAATTTCTTTTCCGGCATGACGGAAACGCTGTTCGGCTATTTCCGTTCCATGAAACTCAGGTCCAACCTGGAAACTGCCTACAATGAACTCCGGGCGGAAAATGAAAGACTGGTATACCAGGCCATGCGGGCCACAGAACTGGAGAAGGAACTGTCCCGGTATGCCGATCTGTCCGATGAAATCAAGGCCAATGCCGAAATGCGCGGAATCCCCTGTAAAATCATCGGAAGATCCGATTCCAATTATTTTTCCACCCTGACCATCAATAAGGGATCGGAAGACGGAATCGAAACCCTGATGGCTGTGACCTTCTCCGGAGCCCTGGTCGGCTATACGGAAAGCGTTGAAAAGAAAACGTCCGTGGTACGGACCATCATCGATTCCGAGGCCTCCATTGCCGGGGTGATCCAGTCCTCCAAACGTGACCAGGGCATGGTCCGCGGTACACTGGGGATTGACGGCACCTCCAAATGCCGGATGTATTACCTGCCCAATGATACGCTGCCCCGTCCCGGTGACAGGGTTGTCACTTCAGGCGTGGGTGTGCCTTTCCCCCAGGGTATTCCCATCGGGGACATTGAAGAAAGCACCCGCGGCATGGACGCAAATAAAAAATATATCGTCCTGAAGCCGCTGGTGGACTTTGAGCATCTGGAAGACGTCATCGTCCTGCGCTATAAGCCCAAGTATGCCGAACCGATCGAAGGCCGTGACAACGGTATGAACATCGATTTTGTTCCCCTGGAAACCGCCCGTCCCTCTCCCGTAATTCCCCTCATTGCCAATACGCTGACGGACGGTACCGCAACCCAGGATCCGAATATTACGGAAACCCCTTCCCCTATTCCTACGGATACCCCCACTCCCACGCCCAGTCCCACACCGCCTCCTACGCCGACACCGGATCAGACTTCCCTGGTTTACCAGGTTGTCAGTTTCGGTCACAGCGATCCCACTCCCACGCCGACGCCAAGTCCGCAGCCCACATCCACTCCTTATATCACCCCCGATCCGGATGAGATGAACTATGAGGAGGATTAGGGATGCAGAATCAATCGAGCCGGAAATATCAGACCGGATTTTTACGGAAATACATCTGCCTTTTCCTGATGATCGTCCTCGGTTATCTGTGCCAGGCCTGTATTATTCCTTATGTCAGTATTTTCGGGATCAGGCCGAATCTGCTGTTTGTTCTCATCGGCATTATTACCGTTGCTTACGGAAAACTCCGGGCCTTGTGGGCCGGACTGTCCTTCGGCCTGCTGATGCAGATCATGTTTCCCTCTGTTTCCATCCTGAATCTGGCCCTCTATCCCATCTCCACCCTTTTCTGTTCCTTTGCCTTTGCCGATAAACCGCTGAAGACCATAGAATATGAAAGGGCCACCAGCAAAACCCGCCGGGAACTTGCTCCCTGGCTCCGGACTGTGCTTTGCACCGCCCTGAACACCTTCGTATACGAGGTAGTGAATGTTACTTATGTATACCTGGGCGGCGCGGAAATGACTTTCAATCATTTCCTCAGGGCCTTCGGCGATGTGGTGCTTACCTCCCTGCTCTGCCTGCTCCTGCTGTTTCCCCTGCGCAGGCTGATCCTGGGCCGGAATACGGAAACACTTGTCCTGAAAAGTGCTCCTGTGGTCTTCCGCAGAAGCTGATTCCCGTAATTTCTCATCCATTTTATGCCGGGAAAGGAGTGAATCCTTTGGAAAAAAAGAAGAAATCCGCCGATTTCTGGCGCTATGCGGGTTTTCTTGTCATACTTTTCGGTATTTTTGTCTGGCTTACCTCCGGACTTGTCAGCCTCCAGCTTGATCAGTCAGATGAACTGGTGGAAAAAGCCGACGATACCCGTACCAAAGTCATCGCCCTCCGGGGGAAGCGCGGCAACATTACCACTTCTGACTCTGTGCTGATGGCGGAGGATCGCCTGATTTACAATATCACCTTCCAGAAGGATGCTTCCCTCAACACAAAAGCAATCTATGAGCAATATACAAAATCCATTCTCGATACCATCGATATTATTGAAAAGCACGGCGGTTCCCTCAGCCTGTCTTTTGTCATTGAAAGGAAAACAAAATGGCTGGAAAGGCAGGCGGAACTGGAGCGCAGGAAAGCTGCCCAGGCAACCGCTGCCGGCGTTATTTCCACGCCGGTTCCCACTGCTCCCGTGCCGACCAGGGATCCCTTCCCTAACCAGGACTGGGTTTTCAATTTCGGTGAAGGTGTTTCCCAGTCTGTCCTGGAGACCCGTGAAACCCAATGGCGTTCCAACAACTATCTCGCCCAGAAGAATAAAGACGATCAGTACCGTTACAAAACCGCGGACGAATGCATTGAGAGGCTGAAGGACCGCTATCAGCTCCGGACCGAAGGCGACCTGGAACTGTATGCCGCCAGGAAAGATGTTACAGAGGACCAGATCAAAGCATTCAGTAAAAAAATCCTGGTTTCTGAAGAAGATATGCTGAAAGTCATGGCAATCTATTCGGAAATGCAGATGAATATTTTCAACTCCCAGCCCATCGTCATTGCGAAGGACGTCAGCTATGAGACCGTCATCGAAATCGAAACCCGGTCCATGATGCTTCCCGGTATGGCTGTTGAAAACGGCACAAAACGTTTCTATCCCAAAGCCAACCTGGCCTCCCAGATTATCGGTTATACCGGCGCGATTCCTTCCCGTTCCATGTGGCTCAGCCTGCAGGCCCTCGGTTATTCCTACAACGATACCATCGGCCGTGACGGTATTGAATCCTCCATGGAGGAATGGCTGACCCAGAATTCTTCCGTGCGTAAAGGATACCGCCTGGTGGAAAGGGACCAGATGTCCCGGGTGGTCCGTGAACTGGAGTCCGAAGATCCCAAGGACGGCAACAACGTCAAGCTGACCCTCAATGCCGCCTACCAGGCTGAAGCTGAAAGATGTATCAAATCCAATGTGAACCTTGTCCGGGACAAGCAGGAAAAACTGCTGAATACGGAATCCTGGCAGGAAGCCAACAAAAAAGACCTGATCAAACGAGACTGGAACAAATATCCCCTGGCCCTGGCGGAACACGGATGCCTCATTGTGCTGGATATGGAATGCCGCGTCCTGGCGCTGGCCAATTATCCCACCTACGACCTGAATGCCCTGGTCAGCGGCGGGAAAGAAGCCAAGCAGATTCTCGGGGATGAAAGAAACCTCCTGCTCAACTACGGTATCCATGCCCGCGGAACCCCCGGTTCCATTTTCAAGATGGTTACCGGCATGGGCGCCCTTGCAGAGGGAGAGCTGGGCGAACACGAAATGATATCCGACCTCGGCTATTTCAAGAAATACAACTCCGATGAAAGCACAGCCCCCAAATGCTGGATCAACAAAAATGCCAGATGGCAGCATGCCAACCAGGATATTGTTGACGGGCTTTCCCATTCCTGCAATTATTTCTTCTATGAAATTTCCTCCCGCCTCGGATCGGAAAGACTCTATAAATACTCCAATTACTTCGGCCTGACCTCCCGCACGGAAATTGACCTTCCCGGCGAGGTGCGTTCGGTGGTGGGCTGCCAGAATTCCCTGTACGACAAGAAGAAACCTGTCAATGAAGCCAACCAGGATACATCCCTGCCCATCATTGTTTTCAACTCCATCAAAAAGCATCTCAGGAACTGCGGTGACTCCCGGGGCATCGAGTATGAGGACGAGCGTCTTTCCGTCTGCGCGAAGCGCCTGATGGACATGGCTGTGGACAATGCTGAAAGCGACTGGCTGGACAATATGCGCGCCATCCTCATGGAAGAGCTGAACATGTCCAAGGAAATGGTTTACCTGCAGCGTGTCATCGGCGATACCTACAACTATATGAACGATATCAAGTGGGGCGGCGGCCAGACCATCCTGACGGGTATCGGCCAGTCCGTTACGGTGCTGACACCCATCGCTGTCGCGCGCTATGTCTGTACCGTGGCCAACGGCGGAAAACTGTACACTGTTTCCCTGATTGATTCCATCACTTCCCCGGAGGGAAAACTTCTGTCCGAGCGCACCCCGAATCTGCTGAGTGTGGTGCCCCAGGCGGACAGATACCTTCCCCTGATTCATAAAGGAATGAAAGGCGTTGTGGACGAATCCGGTACCGCCACAAAATACTTCAGGAAATGGGAGTACAAGGACCAGATCGCTGCAAAAACAGGAACCGCTCAGGTTACCTCCATTGACCTGGAAAACAATGCATGGTTTGTCTGTTTCGCGCCTTATGAAAACCCGGAAATCGCCATTGCCTGCTTCATTCCCAACGGATACTCCGGCGCAGAATCCTCCCACGCACCCCGGGAATTCATTGATTATTTTATGAAACAGCGGGAACTGCGCAGCGTGGATTCCGTGCTGCCCCTGGGCAATTCCCTGGCGCCCTGATTCTGGAGGAATACTATGTCTGTAATCATTGCTGTCGCCTCCGGAAAAGGCGGCGTCGGAAAATCTGTAATCACTGCGAATACCGCAGCCGGCATTGCCATGTCCGGAAAGCGCGTCCTGGTTGTTGACGCGGATATCGGACTTCGGTCCCAGGATGCTCTCCTTTCCCTGGAAAACCGTGTAGTCTATGATCTGGTGGATCTTTCCAGGGGAGAATGCCTGCCGGAAGAGGCCATCCTTCCCAGTGAGAAATATTCCTCCCTTTATCTGCTGCCCGCCGCGCAGTTTGAACGGGTGAAAGCCCTTTCTGCCGATAAGTTCAGGAAACTGCTGTCTTCCCTGCGCGACCGGTATGATTACATCTTTATTGACTGTCCCGCCGGTATTGAACGGGGCCTACGCACAGTGCTGAAAGCCGGGGTGGATGAAACGGTCCTGGTTGTCACGCCTGATGATATTTCCGTCCGCAGCGCTGAAAGGACAGCCCAGATCATCTCCGATAAGGATGCCCCCCGTCCCCGGCTCATTGTCAACCGGATTGACCGGGACCTTGTGATTGCCGGTGAAATGATGTCTGAACAGACCGTCTCCCAGGTTCTGGATCTTCCGCTGCTGGGCGTTGTTCCGGAGGACCCGGTTGTATTCCGTGCACAGCTGAAGCATGATCTTTTCATCAGCTATGATTGTGAAGCCCGGAATGCCATTCTGCGGATTGCCGCCCGGATTCAGGGGCGGAATATGCCCTTCCCGCCTGCCGGACGCAGGAAAAAGCACCTTTTCCGGAACCTCTTTTCCGGATCGCTGAAGGAGGTGGTTCCCATTGACGATCACTGAGAACCGGCATGCCCGCGCCCATGTGGACGGCATTCTGATCGCCCTGGTGTTTGCCATGTCCCTTTTCGGAATTGTGGCCGTCTGCGTAGCCACCTATTCTCCCCAGTCCAATGCGGATTCCTCCTTCCTGAATCATATTTTTGAATCCTCCTATGCAACCCGCCAGTGCCTGTTTGTCCTCATTGCGCCCCTGGTGGTCGGCGTCATTATGGCCTTTCCCTATGATGTGCTCCGGCGCCGGGCGGAAGTATTTTACTGGGCAGCATTTTTCCTGCTTTCCGTTACGACCATCTTTAACCGCGCCACCGGCGTGAAAGCCTGGCTGGATACCCTGTGGGGATATACCATTCAGCCTTCCGAATTCGCAAAGCTGGCCCTGATCCTTGTTCTTGCAAAAAACCTGGCCCGCCAGGACCGGCCCATGTCGGATCTGAATTCCTTTGTACGCATCTTTATGCTGGTCGGAATTCCGAGCGTGGTCATTCTCCTGCAGGGTGAAACCGGTTCCCTGCTGGTAATCATCTTCATGTTTGCCGTGATGATGTATTTCTCCAACGTTTCCATGAAGACCCTCGTTATTCTGGCTTCCATAGCCATTGTAGGTATATTGCTGCTGTATCTTTTCATGACAGCCACCAATTCGAACGACTACCGTCTCGGCCGTATTCTCGGCTGGCTCAATCCTGAAATGTATTCCTCCTCGGACGCCTACCAGCAGACCATGTCCAAGATGACCATCGGCTCCGGCGGCCTGCGCGGAAACGGTATGTTTATCAGCGGCGCCATTTCCCAGCTGAACTATGTTCCGGCGGACTGGACAGATTTTATTTATTCCACCATCGGGGAAACCTGGGGCTTTATCGGCTGCGTTGCCGTACTCATCGGCTATGTTCTCATTCTGCTGCGGATGCTGTATCTTGCCTGGTTTACCCGGGACAAATTCGGCCGTCTCGTTATCATCGGCGTGATGGGTATGCTCCTGTTCCATGTGCTGGAGAATATTGCCATGACCCTTGGGCTGATGCCCATCACGGGTATTCCGCTTCCCTTCCTTTCCTACGGCGGATCAAATATGATGACCAATATGGGCGGTATCGGCCTGGTGCTGAACGCCACCCGCAACCGCTCCCTGAACGCCTCCGTCAGCACTCCCCAGACCTTCTATAACCCCTACCGTGTCCATAAACGTTTCAAGACAAAAGGATACTGATTGCCATCTGCTTTGCGGGAGTTGATCCGATGAATAATACTTTCAATGAAGATTACCTGGTATCCGGCCGCAATTATCCGGAGATCATGAACACGGTCGTTCTTCCCTGGCTGAAATCCAGGGAACACGCCGAAACAATTCCAGGTTTCGGCGGCCGGCCCCTTTACTGTGTCTCCTATGATGCGGAGAATCCGGCAGGCACGGTTTTCATCGTTCACGGTTTTACGGAAAACGCTTTCAAATACGCGGAACTCATCTGGTCCCTGCTGCATCTGCATTTTTCCGTTGTCGCCTACGATCAGCGGGGTCACGGACGGTCCTGGCGGGCCGAAGGCATCCCGGATATCTCCGTCACGCATGTGGATCATTTTTCCGATTATGTGGAAGATCTCCGGATCATCTGTAAAACATACGCTTCCCGTATGCCGGGTCCCCGGCTGCTTTTTGCCCATTCCATGGGCGGCGCTGTGGCGGCCCTTTTCCTGGAACAGGATCCTTCCTTTTTCTCCGGCGCAGTGTTTTCTTCTCCCATGATTGCCCCCAATGTCGGCGGGATCCCTGTTCCGCTGGCTTCCGCCATGGCCTCCCTGGCCTGTTTTTTCGGCAGAGGGAAAAGAAATCCGTTCTTCATGAAGCCCTATGCCGGACCGGAGGATTTTCAGACCTCCTGTGCCACAGATCCGGACCGGTTTGCCTGGTACGATGCGGTAAAAGCTGAAAATCCCGAATTCAGGAACAGTGTTCCTTCCTATCGATGGTCCCTTGAAGCGGTTCATGTAACCGGTAAAATTCTGGCGCCTGGACAGCCGGAAAAAATCGCCTGCCCGGTACTGCTGTTTTCCGCCGGTATTGATTACAGCGTACTTCAGGACCCGCAGGAACTGTTCATCCGCCGGGTCTCTGACGGCAGCCGCGTGATTGTCCCGGAAGCAAAACATGAGATATTCCGCTCTGTCAATGAAGTACTTTTCCCCTGGTGGCACCGGGTTATCGTATTCTTTTCAGGTATTGCATCCCCATCACAGCTTTGAAGGAGTTTTTGCAATGAAGAAATCAGAATCCGCTTTCAAGGTTTTGTTCTCCCTCATCATGTTCTTTTGTGTCCTGTTCCTGGTCTGGTATATTCCCGCTGTTCATGCTCTGACATTCCGGATCAATGATGTCAGGATCAGCCTGGAAATGAGCCAGGGCCGGGAGCGGAAACAGCAGAATGAATATGACGAAGCCGCCGCTTCCATCCTGGAAACAGAAACGGAACTGGCCCGTCTTACGCCCCTTTGCGATACGGTCCGGGAAGAGGTTCAGGCGCTGAAGGAAGAAAAGAAAAGGCTGAAAGAGGAGAAAAAATCGCTGACGGAGGAGAAAACGCCCGAATCGGAAGAAAAAGGAGGAAGCGGCAATGAATAAATCCGTAAAAGTTTTTCTGTGTGCTGCCATGGTTGCCGCTCTTGCGCTGATCCTGATCTGCGGACTTCATTACCGCAGCCTTGGAAAACAGCTCAGTGATGTCCAGACGGGCCTTGAAAACAGCCAGGCCAGCTGGAAAAGCATTAATGATGAAAAGCTGATCCTGCTGGAAACACTGGAAGCAAAAACATCTGAACTGCGGGAGGCAGATATCTCTCTCAATGAACTGAACCAGAAATCAGAGGACCTGAAAAAAGATATAGAAACCCTTCAGCAGGAAATTGAAGAGCTCAAAGGAAAAGGAGATTGACCGGCTCTGCTTTGCGGATTGTTTCTTTCCGGGATCATCAGGAAAACCCTTGACATGATCCTTTCACCGTGGTATAGTACTGACTGTTGTCAGGCCATCGTCCGGGTGGCCGGCAGTCAGATATCTGGGTGTGGCGCAGTTTGGTAGCGTGCTTGAATGGGGTTCAAGAGGCCGGAGGTTCGAATCCTCTCACCCAGACATCAGCCTTCCGATTTTCGGAAGGCTTTTTTCTTTGCCTGCTGGCTTTTCCGATGTCTTCTCCCTGTCCGGAATCTTGTTATTTGATTTGTTATGATGTAAAATAAAGTTTGTTTATACTTTGGAAAGGAAGAGACGACGAATGACAAAGCTTGAAATCTCGCTGCTTGAAATCCTTCGTGAAGACTGCCGTACCCCGCTGGAAAAAATCGCGGTAATGACAGGATCTTCCCTGGAGGAAGTAGCCGCTGCCATAGAAAGCCTTGAGGAGAGAAAGATCATCCTGCGTTACAGCCCCATGATCAACTGGGACCGTACAGACCGGGAACGTGTCGAGGCCATGATTGAAGTCCGCGTCACGCCCCAGCGGGATATGGGCTTTGATGCCATCGCCCGCCGGATCTATCGCTTCGATGAAGTGAAAAGCGTTTATCTCATGTCCGGTTCCTATGACCTGCTTGTGCTGGTGGAAGCCCGCACCCTGAAGGAACTGGCCGCCTTCGTTTCCGGCAAGCTTTCTCCCCTGGAAACGGTAACCGGAACCGCCACCAGCTTCGTCCTGAAGCGTTATAAAGAAGAGGGTGTCATTTTCGACAGTGATGACACGGACCGCAGGCTGGTGATTTCGCCGTGAACTATGACCGGTATCTGAACAGCCGCATTGTTTCCGTTCCGCCCAGCGGCATCCGTCGTTTCTTTGACCTGGCAGCCTCCAGGAAAGATACCATCTCCCTGGGTGTCGGCGAACCGGATTTTAAAACCCCTTACCAGATCCGTGACGCGGCCATCAATTCCCTGGTGGACGGGGATACACAGTATACGGCCAACCGCGGCCTGCTGGAGCTTCGCACTGAAATCTCCCTTTATCTTTCCGAAAGGTATCACATTTCCTATGATCCCCAGAAGGAAATCCTTGTGACCATCGGAGCTTCCGAAGCCATTGACCTGGCCCTTCGCGCCCTGGTTTCCGCCGGTGATGAGGTACTGGTGCCGGATCCCAGCTATGTTTCCTATGCGCCCGGCGTCATCTTTGCCGGAGGGGTTCCCGTTCCTGTCACCACCCGCCAGGAGGATGATTTCCGCCTGAAACCCGAATTGCTGGAGCAGGCAATCACTCCCCGGACCAAACTGCTGATTCTTCCCTATCCCAACAATCCTACCGGCGCCATCATGACCGGCCCCGATCTGGAAGCCATTGCTGCAGTGATCCGGAAACACGATCTGCTGGTAATTTCCGATGAAATCTATTCCGAACTTGTTTATGACGGCCATACCCATGTTTCTTTCGCCTCCGTTGAAGGCATGTATCCCCGGACCATTACCATCAACGGTTTCAGCAAAGCATTCGCCATGACCGGCTGGCGGGTGGGCTATGCCTGCGGTGCGGAAGAAATCATCAATGTCATGAATAAGATCCACCAGTATGCCATTATGTGCGCACCCCGCCAGGGGCAGATCGCCGCGGCTGCCGCCCTTCGCCTCGGACGCGAAAATGGTTATGAAAGCATTCTGTCCATGCGGGAAAGCTATAACCGCCGGCGCAGGCTGATGGTTACCGCTTTCCGCGATATGGGACTTGAATGCTTTGAACCCTACGGCGCCTTCTATGCTTTCCCTTCCATCCGCTGCACCGGTATGAGCAGTGAAGAATTCTGTTCCCGCCTGCTTCAGGAGAAAAACATTGCGGCGGTTCCCGGTAACGCCTTCGGTCCGTCCGGGGAAGGGCATATTCGTTGCTGTTATGCCACAGCCGTTGATAAAATCAACATTGCACTGGAAAGAATGGCTGAGTTCGTCTCAGAGAATTCCTGACCTTCCGGAGGTTTGTATCAATGCTTAAACGTTTTATCTGTCTCCTTTCTGCCTTCCTGCTGGCGATTCCTTTTCCTGCCTTTTCCGAACTGGAAGAGGATGAACTGCTTATTGAGGAAATCATAGAATCCCCCGAAGAGGAGGAACCTGCTGTCGTACCGGATACAGACGGCTCTTTTGAGATTACCGTTACCTGTACCGGAGACTTCACCATCGGCGGGGACAACTTCCACAACAAGGGAAAGAAATTCTACACGGAACTGGCCAAGCACAATAATGATATCAATTTCACCATGGCGAATGTCCGGGATATTTTCCGCCGGGACGACCTTACGCTGGTCAATTTCGAAGGAACCCTCACCAACACCAAAAAAGTGCCCGACAGCAAAAAGGGCAATGATTTCCTTTTCAACATTGATCCCAAATATGTCAGTGTGCTTCCGGAGAATTACATTGAAGCTGTCAGCCTGGCAAACAACCATGTCATGGACCACGGCACAGAAGGTTATGAGGATACCAAGGAAGCCCTTTACAATGCCAATGTTGTCTATTCAACATCGGAGGATATAGGGCTCTATACAGTGAACGGCGTCACCATCGCCATGCTCAGCTATCTGTGCATCGACCGGTATGACAAACCCGTGGGCGGCTACGACAATCTCTATGATAAGGTAGCCGCGGATATTGCCGCAACCAAGGAAAAATACCCCATTGTCATTGTTTCTTTCCACTGGGGCAACGAACTGGATTACAAGCCCAATGACAGGCAGAAACGGATGGGACGCCTGGCCGTTGATAGCGGCGCTGACCTGGTGATCGGCCATCATTCCCACAGGATCAACCCCATCGAGCAGTATAACGGCGTTTTTATCTGTTATTCCCTCGGCAATTTCTGCTTCTCCGGCAATGACAAGCCCAAGGATATGAATTCCATTATCTTCCAGACCCGTTTCCGCGTCAGCAAAACCGGTGAAATCAGCAACACCGGTTTCAGGATCATTCCGATCAGGATCACCTCCCTGAAGGACAGGAACAACTACACGCCCACTCCGCTGGAGGATGAAATGAGAATCGAGGGAATCATTTCCACCATGAAGGATAACGGAAAAGACTACGGTGTCAGTGAATATCCCCTTGAATGGAAGTAAACCCGTTGTCTCCGTTGCACTTTCCCTGAATTTATTACAAAAAATTAACATTTTTGACTACAACATGTAGCGTTATACTGTTGACCTGAATCATATATTTAGTTATTATTATGGAAGAATGATTCAGGATGGGGGGAATGTACCGTGATTACCGGAAACGGCAGCAAACCGGTCTTTCAGTATAAATTCCGCCCCCTGATGCAGGATCAGCGCGTCATGGACGGCGGATTTTGTGTAATCCTCTATGAAAACCGGATCCTTTCCTTCAGCACCTATAACGCAGACGGCGTTTTTATCGATGAACTCTGTTTTGCCCTTCCCCTTCGTGTAATTCAGTGTTTTTACGGCCTGCTTCGCAACGCCTCCAGCTGGCTCGGGGATACGCCCTGTGACCTTCGCGGCGCCAGCAGGACGCCTTATGCCTCTTCCTTCGCCTTTGACGGTTATGATCCCATCCGGGTCTGGGGCATCAATGACCTGCTCTGCCAGCCCTCAGGGTCCCAGGAAGGCTTCTTCGCCCGCCACCTGTACGTCCTGTTTGAAGATGTGGCCAACCTCTTCGCCGAAAACGGCGTCAGGCTGACCCTGGACGGTTTCACCTGGGATACATCCAGGATCCACCCCTTCCGGAAAAACCAGATGTACTACTCCGGCCGGCAGGGAGTTATCTGACATCTTAAATGCACTTCACAGTGCATTTTTAATTTGAAAGGAAAATGATCATGACACTTCAGGAAAAACAGAATGCCTGGCTTCTTTGTCCTGCCATGCCGGAAGAATTGAGTTCCCAGCTCCGTTCCATGGACGCGGATACGCTGAATGACAGCTTTTACCGGGATCTTGCCTTCGGTACCGGCGGCCTGCGGGGTGTACTGGGTGCCGGCACTAACCGCATGAACCTTTTTACCGTTATGAAGGCCACCCGCGGCCTCGGTTCCTATCTGCTCGGTCATTTTACGGATCCCTCCTGCGCAGTCAGCTATGACAGCCGCATTCATTCCATGGATTTTGCCAAACTGGCCGCTGCGGTCCTGGCGGATATGGGAATCCGGGTCTGGATTTATCCCATGCTCATGCCCACCCCCATGCTCAGTTTTGCCGTCCGTCATCTTTCCGCCTCTGCAGGCGTGATGATCACCGCCTCCCATAATCCGGCCAAATTCAACGGCTATAAGGTTTACGGTGCCGACGGATGCCAGATCACGCTGGAGGCTGCCGCCCTGATCCAGGAAAAGATCGCCCTCCAGCCGGATCTGCAGGACACTCTCCCCTCCTTTGACGCTTTTATGTCTTCAGGAATGATCCGTTATATCGAAAAGGATACCGTGGAGGCCTACTATGAGGCTGTATTGCGCCTCAGGACCAGTCCTTCCTCCTGTCCGCTTCATGTGGTTTATTCACCGCTGAACGGAACCGGTAACCTGCCTGTGCGTGAAATCCTGCACCGGCTGGGAAACATCCGGGTGGACATTGTTTCAGAACAGGAATATCCGGACGGCGATTTCCCCACCTGTCCCTATCCGAATCCGGAAATCCGGGAAGCCATGAATCTGGCCATCGCGAAAACCGTTGCCACCGGAGCGGATCTCTGCTTTGCCACGGATCCCGACTGTGACCGTATGGGCGCGGGCGTCCGCGTGGGAAACGATGTAAAGCTGATCAGCGGCAATGATATGGGAATCCTGATGCTGGATTATCTCTGCAGGACTTCGGATATCAGCAGGCCCCTGCCTCCCGTGGTGGTCAAAACCATTGTTTCTACGGAAATGGCCTCAGCCCTCTGCCGGAAATACGGTCTGGAACTGCGCAACGTGCTGACCGGCTTCAAGTATATCGGTGAACAGATCGGCCTGCTGGAAGCAGCCGGCCAGGCGGACCGGTTCCTCTTCGGTTTTGAGGAAAGTTACGGTTATCTTTCAGGCACGGATGTCCGGGACAAGGACGCTGTCAACGCCGTCCTCCTGCTCTGTGATATGGCTGCAGACCTGAAATCCCGCGGGCTGTCCCTCCTGGACCGTCTCCAGGAGCTCCGTGAGGAATTCGGCCTTTATGTCCAGCGTCTCCTGACCTACCAGTATGAGGGCGAGAACGGCGCCAATCAGATGAAACGCATTATGGAGCGTCTTCGTTCTCCCCTTGATTCCTTTGAAGACGCCCGTCTCCGGCAGGCTGCCAGGACTGATTACCGGAATGACGATACTGGCCTTCCGAAGAGTGATGTCCTGTCCTTCCGGCTTCCAGGTGCTGAACAGTTTATCGTCCGTCCTTCCGGTACGGAACCCAAACTGAAAGCATACCTCTTTACACGGGCGGATTCTGAAGCAGAAGCGGAGAAAAACCTTGACACGCTCCAGGCACTTGTGGATCAGCTTTGCAGATAATATCGCAGATTGCATAACAAAAACGGACTGCCTGAATGGCAGTCCGTTTTCTTTCAATGAATCAGAACCGGTTCTGACGCTGAGCTTCGAAGCACTCACGGCAGTACACAGGACGATCTCCGCGGGGCTGGAAAGGCACCTGGGTCTCGCAGCCGCAGCCGTCGCAGATGACGGTGTACATGGGCCGGGGAGCATTGCCGTTGCCGTTCTGGGCCTTGCGGGCGTCACGGCAGGCCTTGCAGCGGCGGGGCTCATTCTGGAAGCCCTTCTCGGCGTAGAATTCCTGTTCGCTGGCGGAGAAAATGAATTCGTTACCGCAGTCACAGCAAGTCAGAGTCTTGTCTTCGTACATGGATCAAACCCTCCTAATTATGTTGTTTACCCGCGCCATTGGTGATGAATCGTGCTCCATTCCGGACAATGGTTATGAGTAACAACCATAGAGGAAATGAACCGTAGTTACGACCAGGGGTTGGGTTTACTGTGCAAGTATAACATGATGTTTTTCGTTTGTACAGGTTTTTTTTTAACGATTGCGTTTCCTTTTTTCAGGGATATCCGGGGACACGAAAAAGCCGCTGCGTATTGCAGCGGCTTATGGAGGTGCCATCCGGATTCGAACCGGAGAATAAAGGTTTTGCAGACCTTCGCCTTACCGCTTGGCTATGGCACCGTAAAAAAATGGAGCGGTAGACGGGACTCGGACCCGCGACATCCACCTTGGCAAGGTGGCACTCTACCAACTGAGCTACTACCGCATAAATGTGCCTTGGGGCGGAATCGAACCACCGACACTGTGATTTTCAGTCACATGCTCTACCGACTGAGCTACCAAGGCGTATATGGCGACC